>NZ_JACIJP010000002.1:350000-787294 GCF_014199435.1 Sphingobium subterraneum
GTTATGGTCTGGTCAGCGCGCTGGTGCAGGCCGAATCGCTCTCCACCCATCAGGTGCGGCAAGCGCTGGGGATCATGCTTCTGCTCAACGCCGTGCTTGCCGCCGTCCAGCTGGCGGCCGCCCCGCTCGCCGCCGACTATTATCATCAGCCGATGGTGGCCGACCTGCTGCGCGTGCAGGCGCTCATCTATCTGTCGACGCCGTTCACCGCGATCCCGGAAGTGCTGATGGGGCGCAGCCTCGATTTCCGGCGTCCGGCGATCGTCGGCCTGATCGCCGCGCTGGCGGCGGCGGGCGTCGCGGTGGCGGGCGCCATATTGGGCTGGGGCGTGTGGACCCTGGTGTTCGCGCCGATCGTCGGTTTTTACGTGCGCGGGATCGGCTATGCGTTCGCGACGGGGTTCGTGCCGTTCCCCAGCTTCGATTTCCGGGGAGCAGGGTGGATGGTTACCTTCGGCGTATCGCTGCTCGGCGGGCAATTGCTGTGGATCATCCAGAATCAGGCCGACATCTTTATCGGCGGACGCGTGTTGCCCGCGCATGAGCTGGGCCTTTATTCCGAAGCGCTGTTCCTGACGCAGATTTTCGTCAGCAAGTTCATTCCGCCGCTGAACGATGTCGCCTTCCCCGCCTATGCGCGGATGCAGAAGGACCCGACCCGGCTCGCGGCCTCTTTCCGGCGCGGCGTGCGCATATTGATGCTGATCAGTTGCCCGCTCTATTTCGGCATGGCGGCGGCTGCGGGGCCGATCGTCGAGACATTGCTGGGCGCGAAGTGGCTGCCCATGGCGGATTATGTCCGCATTCTTGCGCTCGCCATGCCGTTCATGACGGTGCAGGTAATGTTCGCGCCGCTGAGCAACGCGCTGGGACGACCGGGCACGACCGCCCGCATTTATGGCGTGGGGGCGATCATCATGCCCGTGGCGTTTCTGATCGGTATCCGCTGGGGCGCAACCGGGCTGGCGCTGGCGTGGCTCGCGGGCTTCCCCCTCCTCACCTTTGCGACGATTCGCATTGCAGGCAAGCCCGCCGGCATCGGCGTTGCCGATATGGTGCGGGAAAGCGCGCCCGCGGTCTGCGCGTCCGCCGTGATGGCGCTGATCGTGACGGCGGTGGAGGTCCTGCTGCTGCCCGCCGCCCTGCCCGCGCCGCTCAGGCTGGCCGTGCTGGTGGCGGTTGGCGGGGTAAGCTACCTTCTCCCGCTCTGGATTTTCGCGCGCCCGATGCTGGGCGAGCTGTTCGCACTCGCCCGGCGGCAACCGGCTGCGGCGGACGCCTGACCCGTATCAGGCGCTCTGGATATAGTCGCGCAGCGCGGCGGCTTCCGCCTCGATCTTGTCGATGCGGTATTTCACGAGATCGCCGATCGAGATGAAGCCCACCAGCCCGTGCGATTCGACCACGGGCAAATGGCGGATGCGCCGCTGGGTCATCATCGACAGGGCGGTCATGACCGGCAGGTCAGATGTAACGGTGACCGCCGGGCTCGTCATCACGGACGTAACGGGTTCCGACAGGATCGCCGGGCCGCTGCGTCCGAGCGAGCGCACGACATCGCGTTCCGAGAAAATGCCGATGACTTCGCCCCCATCCACCACCGGCACGCAGCCGATTCGACGCTCGGCCAGGAGCGTGATTGCATCCTGCACGCTTGAATCGCGGCCAAGCTGCACCACTTCATGGCCCTTGCCCTGCAAAATCGCCGATATCGTCATCGATCTCTCCTGTTTCATCGTCGGTTCTCAGTCCGCCCCTTGATGATCCCATTTTCGTCGGCCAAAGGGAAGTCCAAAGGAATGTCGCATGTCTCCAAAAGCGCTAGACGATCCCGAAATTGCCGCCACCGCCTGGGCCCGTTTCCGTGGGTTGATGCGCTGGATGGCGTTGTCGGGCGCACTGTGCGTGCTCGCCGTGCTTGGCTTTCTCTATTGGATCGGCACACCGATGCCGATTCACATGATCATCGCGACAACGGCGGGGGTATGGTGCACGTTCATGCTGGGCACGGCGCTGATGTCGCTCGCTTTCCTGTCCAGCGGCACCGGGCATGACGAGCAGATCGACGATCGGCTGAAAAAGGAAGCAGGCTATGACGAAACGTGACCCGGTGCTGCGCACGATGCCGAGCCCGGCGGACATCAACGCCAATGGCCATATCTTCGGCGGATGGGTGCTGAGCCAGATGGACATCGCGGGTGGTATCATCGCCACACGGGCCGCCAAGGGCGCGGTCGCCACGGTCGCGATCGAGGCGATGGAGTTCATCACGCCCATCCTGTTGCACGACCTGATTTCCGTCTATGCTGCGGTGGAGCGGCGCGGGCGGACGTCGCTCGCCATCCGCATCGATGTCGCGGCGACGCGGACGGGTGTCGATGTTCCCGTGACGAGCGGTCTGTTCACCTTCGTCGCGCTGGACGAGAATGCCCGGCCCCGGCCGCTGCCGCCGGAAACCGATCAATCCTGACGGCGCAGGCTGTAGTCCAGCACCGCCTTACCGTTGGCGGGCAGGGTTAGCGCCCAGAGCCGCCCGCCATCCTTGGGGGTCAGCGTCCTGCCCGACGCGACCAGGTCATAGCCGTCCGTGCGGTCGATGAGGATTTCGACGGGAGCGGGACGATCGAGCGCGCTGGTGAGGGTGACGCGCACGCGGCGCAGCGTGCCGTCATCATCGGTCGAGAGGGTTTCCTGCTGGATGCGGAGCTGATCGTTCGATCCAGCGTCGATTTCGACTTTCTCTCCCACGGCGCGGTCGCGCATCTGCGCATCGGCGAGCAGCAGCTCGTCGTCGGCGCGTTCCTGCATCACCACAAGGCCGCCCGAGGGCAGCGGGATGCCGAGGCCGTCCTTGTCCTTATTCTGCATGCGCAGCGCGATGCCGATCGGGCGACTCGCAGTGTCGCTCTGAAAGGGTGAGAGGGTGGCGCGGTAGAAAAGCGTGAAGGGCACCTTTGCCTTTTGCAGCAGGGCGACCTGTTTCTGGCCGTTGGAAGAAATGTCCACCGGCATGGGCACGCGGTAGAGTTTGAGGTCGCCCAGTTCTTCCTGCCGCGCGATCGAATCGGCGGCGATATTGCCTTTGGCCATGCGCATCGCCTGGGGCGCTGCCGCGACCGCCATTTCATACATCATCGGCATGGGCGGCGCCGGTGGCGGAGGGACCGGCAGGCCCCACGCATCATGCGTGCTGGTGCTGTCCATTGGCCAGCATTGCAGGTTGAGCACCGGCGAAGGCGGCTGGGCGACGAGCGTGCCGAAATCGCTGGTGCGGTTGGGCGCGCCCGCGACCGCGAGCAGCTGCGCGCCGTCGAAACCGGCGCTGTTGCCATTGGCGAGCGTCAGCCAGGCGAACAGGTCGAGCGTTTTGCCGTCCTCCGCCACGCGCGCGACATAGCTTGCGCCCCAATCGAAGCCGGTGGCCAGATAGGTGAGGGTCACGTCGACCGTGGTGGCGCCGGGGCTGGCGGTGTTGACCGTGAACGTGGGCTTGGCCGAAAGGCCTTCCGGCACGCCGTCATAGACGATCGTTTCGGGCAGGCCCGAGCAGCGCAGCGCCTCCACCCCCTCCGCCGTTTGCAGAACGACCGCGTTGTTGGGGCCGGAGCGGATGATCGCGTCGCTTTCGCTGACCTTGCCGGTCTGGCGATTCGTGCGGCGCAGATGAACGCGATTGCCGAGCCACCCGTCGAGCAGCGAGGCGGGCGAGAGCAGACGCGCGTCGCGATTCTTTTCCGATACGCCGCCGGGAAGGCCCGTGACGACCGCGCTCACCGCGAGCATCCCGTCGGCCACGCCCTCGAAACGGATCGTGCTTTCCCCGGCGGGAAGGGTGATGCGGCGCTTTTCCGATACCAGCGCATAGCCGTTGGGCCAGCGCGGATCGATCCGCCCCTCGCCGCGGTTCGGATCGCGATAGACGGTGACCGAAGTGGCGAGCGGCGCGGCGGAGGTGACCACCGGCTGGGCGAGTGCAGGGGAGAGGGCTAGTACGGCCAACAGCATCCCCACGGCTACTTTCACCCACCCCCGTTCGGTCTGAGCCCTTCGACTGCCTGCTTGCGGCAGGCGCTCAGGACAGGCGCAGTCGAGAAACGTCACGCGATGCATCTCGACTACGCTCGATGCGAACGGAGTTTTGGCGATTGGACCCACGTTATTAATACCGGGTCTCGAACGTCGCGGTCACACTGGTCTTGCCATTGGCGGGGACGGCCACGGTCCAGACGACCGAATCGGCATTGCGGCGCTTGCTCGGCGTTGATTCGGAAAGGACACGGGTGTCGGCCCAGTAAAAGTCGAGGCCCGCTTGCACCAGATCGACGCTGATCGCGTCCGGTTTGGCGTTGGTGATGTCGTAGCGCATGGTCGTCCGCCACTTGGTATCGGTGATGCGCGTGCGGGTTTCGACCACCGGCTGCACCTTCACGTCGAACGCCTGGCCGGTGACGAGCGCCAGCTCGCTGCCCATCGGCGTGTGGCCGATGCCGTTCTCGCCGATGAATTGCGGCGCACCGGCGGCGTCCTTCATATAGAAGCGCACCGTCCCGGCCGGAAGAGCGTCGCCCAGCCCGCCTTTGGCGGAGGTCGAGAATTTGACCGTGCTGTTGAAGCTGACGGGCTCGCTTTGAGTGCCCAGCCAGGGGTTCGTATATTCCCACGTCGCCTTGGCGGGGACGCCCTGCACGTCGAGGAAGCTCACCTGCTTGGTCTGTGCGTTGGCGATCGTGGTGCGCGCGCCGATGGGGTAAAGATAGAAGTCGCCCAGCCGTTCGCGCCCCGGCGTTTCGGTGCCGGCAGTGCGGATGCCCGAAGGCGGCTGCGGGCGGTAGATGCTGCGGTTGTAGACCTGCGGCCGGTCCTGCTGGTTGACGCTCCCCGCAACCAGCAGGGTGTTGGCATTATTATAAGTGGTGCCGCTGTTGTTGGTGAGCGTGACCCAGCCCTGCACGTCGATCCGGCCTGCCTTCGCATCGAAGAGCGCGACATAATCGGCGCTCCAGCCCAGACCTGGCGTCAGATAGCGCAGCGAGGCAGGCCGCGTCCCCGCCCGATCGCTGTTCACGCGGACCGAGAGCGTCGGGCGCGCGCGCAGGTTGGGCGGGACCTTGTCGAAGATCACCCGCACGGGCAGGCCGTCGTCGCGCAGCACCTCGATCCGGTTGCCGATCTGCAGCACGACGCCGCCATTGACGGCCAGCACCTTCGCCTGCTCGCGGGTTTCCGCGCCGGTGCCGGGGTTGGTGCGCACGATCGTCACCGTTTGGCCGACCGCCTTTTCCATCAGCTTGTCGGGGGACAGCAGATCGAAATCGAAATTCTGTTCGATGATCGACGTTCCCGCCGCGGCGAAGGACAGGGTTTCCGGGCGGATCTGCGCCGATACATCGGGAAATTCGATCCGGCTGGTGCCGCTGCCGATGTTGAGTTGCCGCACGTCCTGCACCAAAGCAAGATTGTCGTTATAGATGGTGACGGACATATCGCCCTGCGCGCTCGGCCCGGTCGGGTTCTGCGCGGCGGCGCCATTATCGTCCTGCGCGATCAGCGGCGCAGCGGATGCGCTGGCCAGCAGAAGGGCGAGCGTGAAGGCGGCATATTTCGGGGCGATCATCGGCATTCTCCTGCGTCTTTCCTGCCCATGTGCCCGGCGCGGACCACGCGCACAAACAAAAAGGCGATGCATTGCTGCACCGCCTCTTGATCGCTGACACAGGATGATCCTGCGATGAACGGTTCGCCGTATCTGCTTATTGCGCAGCTTCCACGTCTACGCGGCGGGGGCGACCCCGTTTGCGCGGCGCAGGCGCGGGCTCTTCGGCGGTTTCGGATATGTCCGGGCGCGGGATGGCGGGCGGCAGGGCAGCAAGGTCGAGACCCAGGCTCTCCTGCGGCGCTTCGTCCTTCGCGACACGCGGCGGACGGCCGCGACGGGGACGGGGTGCAGGCGCTTCGGGGGCGGACGCTTCCGGCGTCGTTTCGATCACCGCATGTCCGGCACTGCCGTTGGCGACAGGAACCGCATCCTCGGCCGCATCCCGGCGGCGGGGCGCGCGGTCGTCTGAGCGCGGCGTCCGATTGCGGGTGTTGCGGACCGGCTCACGGTCGTCCGCCGCGTCACGGCTGTCTTCGCGTCCCGGGTCGCGCCCATATTCGCGGGGCTGGTCACGGCCCTGATCCCGTCCGGCCTGATCGCGGGCTACGTCCCGATTTCCATCGCGATTGCCGTCGCGGTTGCGGTCCCGGTTACCGTCGCGATTCTGGTCGCGCGGCTCACGCCCCTGATCGCGGGTGTCGCGGCGCGGCTGCTCGCGCATCTGCTGGGGCTGCTGCCCGCGGCCACCGTCACCACGGCCGCCGTCGCTGTCCGCGCTGGTGTAATCCTGCGCGCCATCCTCGAACGAACTGCCTTCGCTGTCCTCGCCGAAATCGTCGAAGCCCTCGTCGTTGCGACGGAAGCGTGCCTGCTGGCCCTGGCCCTGACCCTGTTCTTCCTGACGCGAGCGGTTGTCCGCCAGCACTCGGAAATAATGGTCGGCAAACTGGAGATAATATTCCGCGTTGACCCGATCCCCCGCCAACTGGGCGTCGCGCGCCATGTTGCGGTACTTCTCCAGAAGCTGGGGAGCATTGCCACGCGCGCGGTTGTCGATCCGGTTGCCGTTGTCGCCACCCCGGTTTCCACCATTGGGGCGGCCATTGTTCCGGCCGCGATTGCGGCGGCCGGCCTGACGATTATTGATCAAATCTGGGTCCTTGCTTCAATGCCATCCCTGTTGCACTGTCCCCGGAAGACGCCAATCGCACCTTGCGGGTTCGGGCCGATCATCCGCCCGGACCTCCAGTCTGCCAGAGGTGGGCCGCACCGTCATGACTTGGGGAGTGGAAGGATCCCGTTCCCTCTGAACAGAGACCATTCCTGCGCCCCCTCTAACCGCTCCGGAGGAAAAAACCAAGAAAAATTCGCTTCGCAGCCAGGATGGTTCTGCTTTTATCTGTTCCGCATTTGCACAGACAGGCAACGGGCGCGACCACCCAGATCGCGGTGGAGGGCAACCGCCAGCCCTTCGGCGGCAAACAGCGCGGCAGCACTCTCACCCTGATCAAAACCGATCTCAATGACGGCGATCCCTGCGGGCGCGAGCAGGCCCGGCACTTGCGGGGCGATGACGCGGTAGGCATCCAGCCCGTCGGCCCCCGCGAACAGCGCCAGATGCGGTTCATGGTCGGCCACATCGCGCGGCAAGAGAGCGTGCGTGGAAATATAGGGCGGGTTGGCGAGAATCAGGTCGAAGCGCGTATCCAGCCCCTCCCCCCAATTTCCCTGTGCGAAGCTCGCGCGATCGGCCATGCCGGTGCGCCGGGCATTATCGCCCGCAATGTCCAGCGCAGCTTGCGAGAGGTCGACCCCCAGGCCAGTCGCGTCCCGCCATTCGTCGAGCGCGGCGAGCAGCAGGGCGCCCGAACCGGTGCCAAGATCGAGAATGCGCTGCGGCGGCGTGCGCCCCGCGAAATGCGCGACCGCCACCTCGACCAGCGTCTCGCTGTCCGGCCGGGGGGTGAGCACATCGGCGGACACGCGCAGGGTCAGCGTCCAGAAATCGCGCGTGCCGGTGATGTGCGAGACCGGCTCTGCATCCATGCGGCGTTCGACCAGCGCCGCGAAGCCGGGCGGCACGTCCATGCGGTGGAGATGGAGGATCAGCTCTTCGCGCGTGATCCCGGCGGCGTGCGCCATCAACAGTTCGGCGTCCAGCCGGGGCGTATCACTGACGGTCGCGATGCGGGTGGCGGCGTCGCGGAGGGATTGGGCGGCTTCTCCTGTCACTGCCCCCTCCGTTCGTCTCGAGCGCAGTAAAGAGACATCACGCGTGGCATCTCGACACCGCGCGATGCGGACGGAGAGTGTACAGCACCTGAATTCACCCCACCCCGTCCAGCTGCGCAAGGCGGGCGGCTTCGTCTTCGGCGATCAGCGCGGAGATGACCTCGTCCAGCCCCGGCCCTTCCAATATTTCCGGCAGGCGGTGGAGGGTCAGGTTGATGCGGTGGTCGGTGACGCGCCCCTGCGGGAAATTATAGGTGCGGATGCGCTCGGACCGGTCGCCCGATCCGACCATCGCCTTGCGCGCGCCCGCCTGCTCGCTGTGCGCCCGCTCGCGCTCCAGCTCGTAAAGGCGGGTGCGCAGCACCTTCATCGCCTTGTCCTTGTTCTTGTGCTGGCTGCGCTGGTCCTGCTGGATGACGACGAGGCCGGTGGGAAGATGGGTCAGGCGCACCGCCGAATCGGTGGTGTTGACGTGCTGCCCGCCCGCTCCGGACGCGCGGTAGATGTCGATCTTGAGGTCGGCGTCGTTGATCTGCACGTCGACGTCCTCCGGCTCGGGCAGGACGGCGACGGTGGCGGCCGATGTGTGGATGCGCCCGCCGCTTTCGGTCGTCGGCACGCGCTGGACGCGGTGGACGCCGCTTTCGAACTTCAGCCGCGCGAACACGCCGACACCCGTGACGGAGGCGACGACTTCCTTGAACCCGCCGACTTCGGACGGGCTGGCGGAGATCAGTTCCATCTTCCAGCCGCGTTCGTCGGCATAGCGCTGGTACATGCGGAAAAGATCGCCCGCGAACAGCGCCGCCTCGTCGCCGCCGGTCCCGGCGCGGATTTCGAGCATGGCGGGCTTGTCGTCGGCGGCGTCGCGGGGAAGAAGTTGCAGCGCCAGCGCGCGTTCCGCCTGCGGCAGCTCGACGCGCAGGGACTGCATTTCCTCCTGCGCCATCGCGCGCATCTCGGCATCGGCCTCCGCCCCACTGGCGAGGGTTTCGAGATTGGCGATTTCGGTGTGGAGCGCGGCGAGCGCCCGCGCGGCCTTCACCACCGGCTCCAGCTCGGCATATTCCTTGGAGAGGCGCACGAATTCCTGCGGATCGAGGTCGGGCCGGGCCATGCTCGCCTGCACCTCCTCAAACCGCGCCTCGATCTGCGCGATGCGGGCGGGGGAGATGGTCATTACACCACCCTCCGTTCGCCCTGAGCCTGTCGAAGGGCAGTACTATTCTTAGAGAAGGACAAGGCTTCGACAAGCTCAGCCCGAACGGAGAGGGGTGCGATCATTGTGGTGCCTGATCACCTGTCAGCAGATCAACAATGCTGCCGGTAGCGTCCACGGCACGTCCGAGCGACATACCGTCAAGCAACGAAAAAGGTATCTGACCTAAATGCTCAATGGGCTGCTTGGTCTGCACACCCGTTTGCAAGTTACGTACAATAGCAACATCTTCCGCCAGTTCGTCGTCACCAATTATAACTGCGAACTTGGCGCGGGCATCGTTCGCCCGTTGCATCCGCTTTTTGATATTACCGCGATATCCCATTTCGCAAACAAGGCCGCTGCGACGCAATTCGGATAGAATACGAACAGCAACCTTTTCTGCTGCTTCGCCCATGGGGATAAAAGCAACATCCAAAGCATCGCTTTGGATGTGATCAAGCAACATCCCCAGCCGCTCGATCCCCGCAGCCCATCCGACAGCCGGAGTCACCGGCCCGCCCATATTCTCGATCAACCCGTCATAGCGCCCGCCGCCGAGCACGGTGCCCTGTGCGCCGAGGCGGTCGGTGACGAATTCGAAGGCGGTGTGGCGGTAGTAATCGAGGCCGCGCACCAGCCGGGCGTTGCGTTCCCACGCCACCCCGGCGGCATCGAGGCCGCTCGTCACCTTGTCGAAGAAGGCGGCGGCTTCGTCGCTCAGATACGCGTCGATGCCCGGCGCGGCGTCGACCACCGCCTTGTCGCGCGGATCCTTGCTGTCCAGGATGCGCAGCGGGTTGCGGGCGAGGCGGTCGACGCTGTCCTCGCTCAACGCGTCGCGGTGTCCTTCGAAATGCGCCACGAGCGCAGCGCGCCATGCGTCGCGGCTTTGCGCGTCGCCCAGCGTGTTGAGCGTGAGCGTCACGCCGTCATTGATGCCCAGTTCCTTGAGCAGCTGGTCGGCGAAGCACAGAAGTTCGACATCGGCGAGCGGTTCGGCCGCGCCGATGATTTCCGCGTCGATCTGGTGGAACTGGCGGTAGCGGCCCTTTTGCGGGCGCTCGTAGCGGAACAGCGGGCCGTGGGTGGCCACCTTCAACGGCGCATATTGCTGCCAGCCTTCGGTAATGTACGCGCGCGCGATGCCGGCGGTGAACTCCGGGCGCAGCGTCAGGCTGTCACCGCCGCGATCCTCGAAGCTGTACATTTCCTTGGCGACGACGTCGGTGCTTTCGCCCAGCGAGCGGGCGAACACGGCTGTCGCTTCGAACACCGGCACCTCGATCCGGCGGAAACCGTAAAGCTTGCGGACGCGCTCAAACGTGTCGACCACATGGGCGAAGCGGTCGGCGCTGTCGCCCAGCATATCCTGCGTGCCGCGGATCGGGCGGGGGGTTTCGGGGCGTTTCGTCTTGTCCTGAGCCATAGGCAGCGCGTCTAGCGGGATTTTCCGTCCAAGGGAACATGCCTGTTTGCGACGGGGCGAAGCCCTGAGCGGGGTGGACGGACGGGCAAAGGCACGTCATTCTGCATCCGCTCTGTCGGGCATTCCAGAACATACGAGATCAGAAAGAGTGTGCATGCGTTTTCTCCTCACCCTTCCGCTGCTGCTGGCAAGCGCGTCCGCGCTGGCCCAGGGGCCTGCGACGGCGCCCGCCGCCCCGCCGCCCGCGAACCGATCCGCGCCCATCGCGCAGCCGGTCGTCAACACCATCCCGGAAGCGCGCGACATCGCCTATCCGGGCACGATGCTGCTGGAGGTCGACGCGACCGACACCGCGCGGCGCATCTTCCGCGTGAAACAGACGATCCCGGTCGCGTCCTCCGGACCGATGACGTTGCTGTTCCCGGAATGGCTGCCGGGTAATCACGGGCCGCGCGGCCAGATCGACAAGCTCGCCGGGCTGCGCATCACCGCCAATGGCGCGGAAGTGCCATGGACGCGCGATCCGGTGGACGTCTACGCCTTTCACATCAGCATCCCCGCCAATGCGCGCTCGATCGTCGCGGAGTTCCAGTATCTCTCCGCCACCGCGCCCAATCAGGGGCGGATCATCGTCACCCAGAGCATGATGAACCTGCAATGGGAGGCTGTCTCACTCTACCCGGCGGGCTATTATGTGCGACAGATCCCGGTGCAGGCGAGCGTGACCTGGCCCGAGGGATGGCAGGCGGCGACCGCGCTGCGCGGCAAGACCAGCGGCGCGACCACCCGTTACGACACGGTCGACTATGAGACGCTGGTCGATTCGCCCGTGTTCGCCGGACGCTATTTCAAAGCGTTCGACATCGGCACAAACGTGAAGCTCAACGTCGTGGCGGACAGTCCCGCGGAGCTGGAGGCCAAGCCTGATCAGATCGCCAAGCACGCCAAGCTGGTGGACGAGGCCGACGCGCTGTTCGGTGCGCGCCATTTCGACCATTATGATTTCCTGTTCGCGATCACCGACGAGATGGGCGGCATTGGCCTCGAACATCATCGCAGCAGCGAGAATGGCGTCGATACCGGCTATTTCACCAAGTGGGATGACGGACCGGGCGACCGCAACCTGCTGCCGCATGAATATGTGCACAGCTGGGATGGCAAGTTCCGTCGCCCCGAACTGCTGTGGACGCCCGATTACCGGACGCCGATGCAGGGCAGCCTGCTGTGGGTCTATGAAGGCCAGACGCAGTTCTGGGGCTATGTGCTCGGTGCGCGATCGGGTCTCTACAGCAAGGAGCAGACGCTCGACGCCTATGCGTCGATCGCCGCACGTCTCGATACCGCCAAGGGGCGCAGCTGGCGGCCGATGGGTGACACGGCCAATGACCCGATCATCTCCGCCCGTCGCCCGAAGGGGTGGACGAACTATCAGCGCGCCGAGGATTATTACAACGAGGGCCTGCTGATCTGGCTGGAGGCGGACGGCATCATCCGGCGCGAGAGCAAGGGCGCAAAAGGCCTCGACGATTTCGCGCGCGCCTTTTTCGGCATCAAGGATGGGGACTGGGGGCAGGTCACCTACACCCGGCAGGACGTGATCGACACGCTGAACGCGGTGCAGCCCTATGACTGGGCGGGCTTCCTTGCGACTCGGGTGGACCGGCCGACGAGCGAAGCGCCCAAGAACGGCTTCACGCTCGGTGGATACCGGCTGGAATATACCGATACGCCCAACAGCACGACGCGCGAGATCGAAAAGGCCCTCAAGGGCGTCGATCAGTCCTATGGCGTCGGGTTGATGGTGAAGGGCGACGGGGAAATTACCGCCGTGATCTGGGACAGCCCCGCCTTTCGCGCGGGATTGACGGTCGGGCAGAAGGTCATCGCCGTCAACGGCACCGAATATACGCCCGATCTGCTCAAGGGCGCGCTGATCGCGGCCAAGGATCCCAAGCGGCCAGTCGAGCTTCTCGTGCGGCGGGAAAAGGCATTTACTACGATAAAGCTCGATTATTCGCTCGGCTTGCGCTATCCGCGCCTCGCCAAAACTGGAGAGGGTGAGGGCAGTCTTGATCGGCTGCTCCAGCCAAAAACAACAACCGCCCCGAGTAGCAACCCGAAGTAACAGGCCTTTTTTTTCATGAATATCGACATGATCGCGGTGGGTGAAGATCCGCCGCACAGCCTCAATGTGGTCATTGAGGTGCCGACCGGCGGCGAACCCGTCAAATATGAGTTCGACAAGAAATCGGGCGCGCTGTTCGTCGACCGCATCCTCCACACGCCGATGCGCTATCCGGCCAATTACGGCTTCGTGCCGCACACGCTTTCGCCCGACGGCGATCCGCTCGATGCGCTGGTCGTCGCGCGCTCGCCGTTCATTCCCGGCTGCGTCGTGCGGTGCCGCCCGATCGCGGTGCTGAACCTGGAAGACGAGCATGGCGGCGACGAGAAGCTGATCTGCGTACCCGACGACGCGACCTTCCCCTATTACAGCGACGTCAGCGAAAAGGCCGACCTGCCCGACATCGTATTCAAGCAGATCGAGCATTTCTTCACACACTACAAGGATCTGGAAGCCGAGAAGTGGGTGCGCGTCGGCACCTGGGGCGGCGCCGAGGAAGCCCGGCAGATCACGCGCGAAGCGATCGAACGCTACGAGGACGCCAAGAAAGCGGGCTGATCGGCTGGCAGTCTGGAAACGATAGAGTGCGCCGGGAACTGGCGCACTTTTTTGTGCCCGCTTGCTCAGGGTTTGATCTTCCAGCCCCGGCGGAGCAGCGCATAAGTGAGCGCGCAGAGCGCCACGTTGAGCACGACCAGCACCGCGAATCCGATACCGACGTCGCTGTCCGCTGCCGACAGGAACCCATAGCGGAAGCCGGAAATCGCGTAGAAGAACGGATTGGCGTGGCTGATCCCCCGGAACAGCGGAGAGAGCCGGTCGACCGCGTAAAAGGTGCCCGACAGCAGCGAGAGCGGCGCAATCACGAAATTGGTGACGGCCGCGGCGTGATCGAATTTTTCCGCCCACAGCGACGTCAACAACCCCATGAACGCCACAAAGGTCGAGCCGAGCAGGGCAAAGGCGACCACCGCCCACAGATGTACGGGCAGTACATGAACCCCCGGCCAGGCGAGCATCGCCAGCCAGATGGCGGCCCCGACCATGAGCGCGCGGGTAACGGAGGCCCCGACCAGCGCGAGCATCAGCTCGCCGGTCGAAATCGGCGGCATCAGATAATCGACCAGCGTGCCTTGAATCTTGCCGACCAGCAGAGAAAAGCTGCTGTTCGCGAAACTGTTCTGCACCATGCCCATCATGATGAGGCCTGGCGCGATGAAATCCGGGAACGGCACGCCAAGCACCACGCGCCGCTGACCACCGAGCGCGACCGAGAAGATCACGAGAAACAGGAGCGTCGTGACGGCGGGCGCCCAGATCGTCTGCAGCTGCACCTTCATGAAGCGGCGCACTTCCTTGCGGTAGAGCGCGCGCGTCCCGGCCCAGTTGATGTTGCGGATTCGCTGGACGCCCGGCTCGGCCAATATGGGTGAGCCGGAGAGACGATTTTCGGGCTGGCTGTTCATCGATTGATCGACTATCGGGTGCTGTTGCCCCCGGCAAGTGCAAATGCAGTGCATCGCACAGGCGCCGCCATTGAAGCGGCGGACGCCGGGGACCATATGAATTTCACGGGCTTGCCCGACATCATTTCGCGCCGGAAGGCGACGCAGAACCAAGGAGTATCGTCCATTGTCCTGGACCGATGAACGCATTGAACAGCTCAAGGGCATGTGGGAAAAAGGCATGACCGCGAGCCAGATCGCGGACGAACTGGGCGGCGTCAGCCGCAACGCAGTCATCGGGAAGGCGCATCGGCTCGGCCTGCAGTCCCGCCCTTCGCCCGTGAAAGCCACGGACGTGCCGCGCAAAAAGCCCGTGACGGCGCGTCCCGAGGCGGAGTCGGACACGACCCCGGAACCCGCGGCAGCGGCCCCGGTTGCGCCCAGCGCGCCGGAACCGGCGCACGCCGCGCCTGCCGAGCCTGCACCTGCCCTCGACGCACCCGCGCCGACTGCGCCCCCCGCGCCCCGAATCGTTTCGGTCGGACCCGGTGGCTTCCTGCGTCAGGGTCCGGGCGACCAGCAGGCGCCGATTCCCCCGGCGCCGCCGCGCCGCCTGGTTCCCGCCAAGCCCAGCCCGGAGATTGCCGACAAGACCAGCCTGCTCGATCTCACGGAGAAGATCTGCAAATGGCCGATGGGCCATCCTGGCGAGCCGGACTTCCATTTCTGCGGCGAAAAGGTGAACCCTGGTTTCCCCTATTGCGTCGAGCATTGCGGACGCGCCTATCAGGCGCAGCTGCCGCGCGGGACGCGCCGTCCGCCGCCGCCCCTGCCCTTTGGCGGACCCCGCGTCCGCTAACGGCCCGCACGCTGACATAAGAAAGGCCGCCCCGGTGACGAGGCGGCCTTTTCTGTTGGATCGGATGTCCGTTTAGAAGCGGAAGCTCGCCGTGACCCGAACGTCCTGCGTCACGAAGCGATCGTTCGTGCGCGCAAAGGTTGTGCTGCCCGACGGGGTGATCACGAACGGGTTGGTGAGCGAGGGAGGCGTACCCTGACCCGCCGTCACGCGATAGTCGTTCGGATTGAAGCGGGTGTATTTGTAGAGGACGCCGATCGAGAAATTGTCGGAGACTTTCTGCTCCACACCGCCACCGGCGACCCAGCCCCAATCATGCTCCTTGCGGTTGGACTCGGTGAACGTGTTGAACGTGTTGGTCGTGTTGAACGCGTTTTCGAACTTGCCGTATGCGACACCGCCGGTTGCATAGATCAATGTGCCGGTCGGCACGGCAAAACCGGCGCGCAGGCGGGCAGCGGCGTTCCAGTCAAGCTTGCGGGTCATGACATAGGCGGCCGGGGTGGTGCTGAAGCCGGAAACGCTGTTGCTGACGAGCGAGCGCCCGCCCTCGATCACGCCACCCACAACGAGGCTGCCCATCTGCATATCGTAACCGGCGTGGACTGCCCAGCCGACCTTGCCGTCACGGTCGCCACGGCAACCGTCCGCTGCGCTGCCACCCTTGGCAAAGCCGCGGCAGAAACCGGGCGAGAAGGCGTTTGCGCCGCCAATGGTCGAAACCGTGTCACCGAAATTGCCGTCGTTGTTGGTGTCGAACCCGATCCGCTCGTTCTTCTCGCGATCGGTGTTGGGCTGCCAGGTGTAGCCGAGAGACCCACCGATATAGGGGCCAGTCCAGTTGGTTGTCGGACCGCTGCTGGACGCGTCGTCCTGCGCCATGGCGGGGGCCGAAAGTGCCAGCGCCGAGACAACGCCGATGGCCAAAGAACGTGCAAACTTCATGATAATCCTCCCAAATGAGCGGCCCGCTAACGCAGGTGCAGCATAGAAGGTTGCCAACTTTGCGGTGAGCTGCGTCGATTAGGGTGGTGAACGGCGCTGGCCTGCCCCATCCATGCCGCTTGCATGAGGGCAGGCCCGCCCCCTATAGCAGTGCCATGTCCGACGATCTCTTCGCCGCAGCCTCCCCGTCCACCACGCAGAATTACGACGCTTCCTCGATCGAGGTGCTCGAAGGACTGGAGCCGGTGCGCCGCCGTCCGGGCATGTATATCGGCGGGACGGACGAGCGCGCGCTTCATCATCTCGCCTCCGAAGTGCTCGACAATGCAATGGACGAGGCGGTGGCGGGGCACGCCACGCGGATCGAAGTGACGCTGGAGCCGGGCAACCGGCTGACGATCACCGACAACGGACGCGGCATTCCGGTCGATCCGCATCCGAAGTTCCCCGACAAGTCGGCGCTGGAAGTGATTTTGACAACCCTGCATTCGGGCGGCAAATTTTCCGACAAGGCCTATGCCACGTCAGGCGGGCTGCACGGCGTCGGCGTCAGTGTCGTCAACGCGCTGTCGGTCGACACGCTGGTCGAGGTCGCGCGCAACAAGGAGCTGTTCCGCCAGCGGTTCAGCCAGGGTCATCCGGTAGGCGGTCTGGAAAAGGTCGGCGCGGCGCCCAACCGGCGCGGAACGAGCGTGAGCTTCGTGCCGGACAGCGAGATCTTCGGCGAGATGAAGTTCAAGCCCGCGCGGCTGCACCGGCTAGCGCGGTCGAAGGCCTATCTGTTCGCCGGGGTCGAGATCCGCTGGAAATGCGCGCCCGAGCTGATCAGCGACGAGACACCGGCGGAAGCGGTGTTCCAGTTCCCCGGCGGCCTGGCCGACCATCTGCGCGAGCAGGTCGGCAGCCGCGAGTGCGCGACCAAGGACTTTTTTTCCGGCACGCAGGATTTCACCGGATCGGTCGGCCGCTCCGAATGGGCGATCGCCTGGCCGCTCTGGTCGGACGGCAGCTACAGCTGGTATTGCAACACCATCCCGACACCCGATGGCGGCACGCATGAAGCGGGGCTGCGCGCGGCGCTGGTAAAGGGCATCCGCGCATTCGGCGAACTGGCTGGCGTCAAGAAAGCAAAGGACATCCAGGCGGAGGACATCATGTCCTGCTGTGAGGTGATGCTGTCGATCTTCATCCGCGATCCGCAGTTCCAGAGCCAGACCAAGGACCGCCTCACCAGCCCAGAGGCCGCGCGCATGGTCGAGGGTGCGGTGCGCGACCATTTCGACCATTTTCTCACCGACAATATGGAGCGCGGCAAGGCGCTGCTCGCCTATGTCATCGACCGGATGGACGAGCGGCTGTCGCGCAAGGCCGACAAGGAGCTGAAGCGCAAGACGGCGACGTCCGGCCGCAAGCTCCGCCTGCCCGGCAAGCTGACCGATTGTTCGTCGAACGCGCCGGAAGGCACGGAAATCTTTATTGTCGAGGGCGACAGCGCGGGTGGATCGGCCAAGCAGGCGCGCGACCGCAAGACGCAGGCGATCCTGCCCATTCGCGGCAAGATCCTGAACGTCGCGTCGGCGACCAGCGCCAAGATCCTTGCCAATACGGAAATCGCCGACCTCATTCAGGCGATCGGCTGCGGTACCCGCAAGGACTGCAACCCGGACAATCTGCGCTACGAACGCATTGTCATCATGACCGACGCCGATGTCGACGGTGCGCATATCGCGACGCTGCTGATGACGTTTTTCTTTCAGGAAATGCCGGAGCTGGTGAAGCGCGGGCACCTCTACCTCGCGCAGCCGCCGCTCTACCGGCTCGTGTCGGGCGGCAAGAGCCTCTATGCGCGCGACGACGCCCATCGGGTCGAGCTTCTGGAAAAAGAGTTCAAGGGCAAGAAGGTCGAGGTCAGCCGCTTCAAGGGGCTGGGTGAGATGAACCCTTTGCAGTTGCGCGAGACGACCATGGACCCCAAGACACGCGGCATGATCCGCATCACCTTGCCCCAGGAATATGAGGAACAGGCGGTGGTGCGCGATCTGGTCGACCGGCTGATGGGCACCAATCCGGCGCACCGCTTTGCCTTCATTCAGGAGAATGCGGCGGCGGTGGACGAAGACATGATCGACGCCTGATCGGCTCTGTCCGGCGCAACGGCGGCAACCTCCTGACTACCCCCGCGTTGGCGGGAAATCAGGAGACCATCATGACAAAGTCACACGAGCGCGAACCCAAGAAAGGCGATCACGTCACCTGGAACAGCCATGGCGGCGAAGCGGAAGGCACCGTTGTGCGCAAGCAGACCAGCCCCACGCAGATCAAGGGCCATAAGGTTGCCGCCAGCAAGGACAACCCGCAGTTCATCGTTGAGACGGACGATGGCAAGCGCGCCGCGCACAAGGCCGAAGCATTGCACAAGCGGTAGGAATAACGCCCGTAAGGGCAGGGAACGGATACGGCTGCGCCACATTGGCGTTCAGCCGCTATGCGCCTGTCTTCTGTCTTTGGTATCATCAAAATGGCGGCGGTGATCGTCCTCCTGCTGCTGGGCGGGCTGATTGCCTTTGCGTTCCTGAAGCCCGGCCCGCAGGATGTGCCATGGACGGCGCTGCGCCTCGGTGACCCGGTCGGGATATTCACCGGACGCAAGATCGCCGCGCTGACGGCGCAACGGGAGCAGTGCATCGGCCTGTTGCGCAATGCCGGGCTCGTGGTTGAAGCATTGCCGCCGTTGCGCTTGTCCGAGCAATGCGCCGCGCCTGATCGAGTCAGGCTGGCACCGGGGCAGGCAATGCTGGTGCTCAGCCCGACATCGGTTGCACCTTCCTGCCCCGTAGTGGCGGCGACGGCCGTCTGGCACTGGCAGGTGCTCCAGCCCGCAGCCCAGCGGATCTTCGGCACATCGCTCCGCGAAATCGAGCATCTCGGCAGCTTTTCCTGTCGCCGCATCTACGGCCGTGAAACCGGCACATGGAGCGAGCACGCCACAGCGGACGCGCTTGACGTGAGCGGCTTCGTGCTCGCCGATGGCCGGCGCATCTCGGTCGTGCGCGACTGGTCGGATACCGGAGACAAGGGGACGTTCCTGCGTATCGCGCGGGATGGAGCATGCGGGCTGTTCGCGACGGTGCTGTCGCCGGACTATAACGCGGCGCACCGGGACCATTTTCACCTCGATCAGGCGGAGCGAGGGAGCATGCGCTGGCGCGTCTGCCGGTGATCCGAACTCTGTGCTGGCTCGGTACTTGCGCGTGCTCTCAGGTCGTCAGCGCCTCGACCAGCGCCTTGACCTTTTTCTGTCGCCATTGCGGCAGCGGCGCGATCAGCCAGTAGCCGAGGCGAGCGGCCTGCGGTTCGCCGACCGGGCGGACGCGTCCCTCCGCAAGCGCGCGTTCGGCGAGCAGCAAGGGGACGGTCGCGCGGCCGAAGCCATGCGCCGCCGCCGCGATGGCAAGACCTCCGTCCGCCACGCGCATGACCGCCGGTTCATCGCCCGATGGCGAACCCGGCCAGTCGATCCGTGCATCCGCTCCGCCGCCGGGCGCCTCGACCGTGACGCTCAGCGCGTCACCGATCGCCACGCCCTCATGCTCGCCCTCACCATCGGTCAACCGCACGGCGAGATCGAGGTTCGCTTCGGTGAAATCGAGCGTCTCGTCCACCGCGATCAGGGTGAAATGCAGCCCGGGCTGGCGCGCGGCATAATCGGCAAGGCGCGCCTGCAGCCAGCATTCGGTGATGTCGCGCGGCGCGGCGATGGTGAGCGCCATGCTCGATTGCCCGGCCTGCATCGCCCGCACGGCTTCCTCGAACATCAGGAAACCACCCCGCAGTGCTTCGAGCGCGCCTTCGGTCTCGGGCGTCAGTTCCAGCCCCTTGGGCGTGCGGCGAAACAGCACGACGCCCAGCATGTCCTCCAGCGCGCGGATCTGCTGGCCGACGGCAGCGGGGGTTACCGCCAGCTCGTCGGCCGCGCGGGTAAAGCTCAGATGACGGGCCGCGGCGTCCAGCACGCGCAGGCCGTTGAGCGGCAAATGGGTGCGCTTCATTCGGCCACCGCGGGCGCGACGAGGGCGAAGCGGGGAATGGCGACACGCAGCGCCCGCCCGTCCGCCGCGATCATCGTGTAATAGCCCTCCATCACGCCGGTCGGCGTGGCGAGCGGGCAGCCCGAGACATAGTCATAGGATGCACCCGGCTTCACCACCGGCTGCTCGCCGACGACGCCTTCGCCCTCGACATGATGGACTGCGCCGCGTCCGTCGGTAATCTGCCACTTGCGGGTGAGAAGCTGGACCGGCGCATCGCCTTCATTCTCGATCCGCACATGATAGGCCCAGAACCAGCGCCCGCGATCCGGCTCCGACTGCTCCGGCAGGAAGCTGACGGCGACGCGCACGATGATGTCATCGGTTTCCGCGAAAAAGGGGAAAAGCGCCTTCATCGCGACAGAATCCCCTATAGTCCGGCGGCAGTCAATGCTTGATCCAGGTCTGCGATGATATCCTCGGGATCTTCCAGCCCGACATTGATGCGAATCATCCCCTCGACCACGCCCATCGCCTCGCGCCCTTCGGCACCGACGCCGTGATGCGTGGTCGACGCCGGATGCGTCAGCAGCGTGCGCGAATCGCCGATGTTGTTGGAAATGTCCGCCAGCTCGAGCGCATTGAGCAGCGTGTGCGCCTGTTCCCGCCCGCCATCGAGGATGAACGAGAAGATCGGCCCGCACGCCTTCATCTGTGCCATGGCGAGATTGTGCTGCGGATGGCTGGCAAGCCCGGGATGCAGGATCTTCGGCACACGCGTCTCGACAAATTTGCCGACCGCCAGCGCGTTTTCCGACTGACGGCGGGCGCGCATGTCGAGCGTTTCCAGACCCTTCAACACCACCCAGGCGTTGAACGGCGCGAGCGTCGGGCCGGTGTTGCGCTGGAAGGGAAGCAGCACATCGTTGATGAAAGCCTCGCTGCCGCACACGGCCCCAGCGAGCACGCGGCCCTGCCCGTCCATCAGCTTGGTTGCGCTATAGGCAACGACATCCGCACCGAAATCCATCGGCCGCTGGAGCGCGGGGGTGCAGAAGGCGTTGTCGACCACCGTCGTGATGCCATGCGCCTTGGCGAGGCCGCAGACAGTGGCCAGATCAACGATGTCCATCGTCGGATTGGCGGGCGTCTCGAAGAAAAACACCTTCGTATTGGGACGGATTGCCTGCTCCCACGCGGCGTTGTCGCGCGAATCGATCGTGGTCGTCTCGATCCCGAACCGGGGGAAGAGGCTGTCCGTCAGCCAGCGGCACGATCCGAACGCCGCGCGCGCCGCAACCACATGGTCGCCCGCGCTGAGCTGGCACAGCAACGCCGCCGTCATCGCCGCCATCCCGCTCGCCTGCGCACGGCACGCGGCCGCGCCCTCCATCAGGGCGATACGCTCTTCGAGCATCTGCACGGTCGGGTTCTGCAGCCGGGAATAGGTCATCCCGTCATCGTCCCCCGCAAAACGCGCGGCGGCGGTCTGCGCGTCGTCATAGCAATAGCCCGACGTCAGGAAGAGCGCTTCCGACGTCTCGCCCTGCTCGCTGCGCCATGTGCCGCCGCGCACGGCCTGCGTTGCAGGACGCCATTGGGAAGTGATCGCGCGATTTCGTCCGGTGGTGCGTTTCATGCTTGGTTCCTTACAGCGCCGCGAGCACCGCGTCGCCCATTTCACTCGTCGTCATCGTGCCGCCGAGATCCGGCGAGCGTGCGCCGCCCGCCAGCGCCTTGGCGACGGCCGCTTCGATGCGATCGGCGGCGGCACCCTGGTCCAGCGAATAGCGCAGCATCATCGCAGCGGAAAGAATAGTCGCAAGCGGATTGGCCTTGCCCTGCCCCGCGATGTCCGGCGCGCTGCCGTGGATCGGTTCGTACAGGCCCTTGCCGTTCGCATCGAGCGAGGCGGACGCCAGCATGCCGATCGACCCGACGCACATGCTCGCCTGATCCGAGAGGATGTCGCCGAACAGGTTGCCGGTGACGATCACGTCGAACTGGCCGGGATTGCGCACCAGCTGCATCGCGGCGTTGTCGACATACATATGGCTGAGTTCGACGTCGGGATAGTCCGCCGATACCTCGATCACCACGTCGCGCCAGAGCTGCGAGGTTTCAAGCACGTTCGCCTTGTCCACCGAGCAGAGCTTGCCCCGGCGGGCGCGGGCAGCGCGAAAGGCGCTGTGCGCGATGCGGCGCACTTCGGCCTCGTTGTACGACATGATGTCATAGCCTTCGCGCAGGCCATCGGCGGTCTTGCGCATACCCTTCTCGCCGAAATAGACGTCGCCGTTCAGCTCGCGCACGATGACGAGGTCGATCGCGCTCGCGACTTCGGGGCGCAGGGCGGAGGCATCGGCGAGTTCCGCGAACATCTTCGCCGGGCGCAGGTTGGAGAACAGCACCAGTTCCTTGCGCAGGCCGAGGATCGCCTGTTCCGGGCGCAGATGCCGCTCCAGATGGTCGCAGTCGAAATCGCCGACCGCGCCAAACAGGATGGCGTCGGCGCGCCGCGCCACGTCGAGCGTCTCGGGCGGCAGCGGATGGCCGACCGCCTTGTACGCCGCGCCGCCCACCAGCGCTTCCTCATAGGTCAGGTCCAGCCCGAGCGCATCGAGCACGCGACGCGCCTGCGCGATGACCTCCGGCCCGATCCCGTCCCCCGCCAGCAGCGCAATCCGCATGTCATTCTCCCTCAAAAATGCTGCCGCCCGCATATGAACAGGAGCGGGCTTACGCAACCGCTCTTTTGAGGCGCTCGACCAGGCGTTCGCGCGCGGCGAGCACATCCGCGCGCCGTTCGATGAGAATCGAGCGGGTGAGGAAGTGGCCGGTGAGCGCCAGCCCGTCGAGAATGTCGGCCCACTCGGCCACCGCGCTCCCCTCCGGCCGCAGGAAGGCGGGCAGCGGCAGGAGCTTCGCTTCATAGCCGACTGCCCCGGCATCGCTGACCCCTGCTCCGGATCGTGGGCTGACGAACCGAACGCTGGCCTCGTCCGATCCGGTGACGGTGCAGCCGGACAGGTCCAGCCCGAAGCCCAGCTCGGCGAGGAGCAGAAGCTCGTAGCGCACCAGCGCCACCGCCCATCCCCGCGCCGCAGGAGCCGCCTCCACCGCGTTCAGCACGCCGTCGAGCGCAGCGTAGAGCGCCGGATAGGCATTGTCCTCCGGCAGGGCAGTGGCGGTGAGCGCGCAGGCCCAGTCGATCGCGGCGGCGGCGAGCGGCTCCGCCAGCAGGGGCGCGATGCTGTGCGCGAGTTCGACCGTCAGGCCCGCGAGCTGTTCACTGGTGCGCGCGCGAAAGTCCGCCTGCACCCGGTTACCCGGAACCAGCACCGCCCGCATCGCCCGCGACCGCCCGCCCCGCACATAGCCGCTCGCCAGCCCGTCGCGCGGCGTCAACGCCCGCACGATCGCACCATGCTCGCCATGATGGCGAACCGCGCAGAGAATGGCGGGGGTGGTCAGGGAGGGCATGTGTGGTTCTGCTACCCCCTACCGCCATGCCGGTCGATGACCGACCCCGACAGGGGAGCGGCGGGCATCACCCGTTGCGGAACCGCAAGGTGACGGTGAGGCCGCTGGCCTGCCAGTCGATCGTCAGCTCACCCTTGCGGGCGCGAACGATGCGGTCGATCAGCTTGAGGCCCTGTCCGCCGGCGCGGTCCTGCGCCTCCACGGCTTTCGTCGACTGTTCGGTCCAGATGAGGCTGAGTGCGGCGGGTTCGGCGTGGGCCGTGACGTCGATCGTCCCGCCATGGGCAAGCGCACCATGCTTGGCAGAGTTGACCGCGAGTTCGCCCAGCACCAGCGCAATCGCATCGGCCTGCCCCTGTTCGATCAGCGCGGCGGGCAGGGGCGCGATGGCAATGGCGCAGTGGGGCGACTGGAATGGCGAAATCAACGCGGGAATGAGCGTCGCGAGGTCACACGGCACGTCCTGCGTCGAAAACAAGGCCTGCGCCGCACTCAGCGAAACGAGCCGACTCTGCATATCATCGGCAAATTTTTCATGCTCCGGATTGCCGCGCGCGAAGCCGAACAGCAGGCTCGCGATCATCGTGTAGGTGTTCTTGAGCCGATGCCGAAGTTCCGCCGCCGACACCACCAGCGCCTGACGCGCCAGTTCGGTCTCCGTCACGTCGCGAGACACCGCCAGAAAGCCCGTGTCCTGCCCACGCGTATCGGTGACGCGCGACACGGTGACATGCCACCAGCGTGGATTCCCTTTTGCGGTGGGGCAAAAGGCCTCGAATCGAACGGTCCTGCCGGACAGCGCATCGGGCATCGCCGCCAGAATGGTCTGTTGGCTCTCCTGCGGCCAGAAGGACGCCCAAGGCCGTCCCCGCAGATGATCAAAATTGTCGATCTCCATGGCGCACAGGCCGTTGCCGTTCATCCACTGAACGGAGCCATCCAACCCCAGCAATTTGACGCAATCTACGCTCTGATCAAACACAGCCGCCAAGGTCTCTGCGGAAAGGGCAGCCGTGTTCAGCACAAATTTCCGTTCCTTCCCGTCGGCACCCGACGAACGCCGATGCCGGACGTCAGATAGCAATTCGGCGCATGGGGTTAAAGGTGCAATCCAACCGAACTCGATCGCTCCCCCTCACCCGTGAAAATAGTCATACACCGTCTGCGCGACCGCCTTTGACACACCGGGCGCGCGTTGGAGGTCGTCGAGGCGGGCTTCGCGGACGGCCTTGGCTGTGCCGAAGTGCATCAGCAGCGCCTTCTTGCGCGCGGGACCGATGCCTGGAACTTCGTCCAGCGAGGAGACGGTGATCGCCTTGCTGCGTTTCTGCCGGTGCGCGCCGATGGCGAAGCGGTGCGCCTCGTCGCGCAGGCGCTGGACGTAGAAGAGCACCGGGTCGTTGACCGGCAGGCTGATTTCCCGCCCATCAGGCAGGTGAAACACCTCGCGCCCGTCGCGGCCGTGGTGCGGCCCCTTGGCGACGCCGACAAGGGGGACATCCTCCACGCCTAGGTCGGCCAGGATCTGCCGTGCCGCATTCAGTTGCCCCTTGCCGCCGTCGATCAGGACGAGGTCGGGCCAGTCGGTACGGTGATCGTCGGCATCGGGCGCGCTCGGTGGCACCTCGCCGGGCGAATCGCTCCCCGCTTCCTCCTTCAGCAGCGCGCCGAAGCGGCGCTGGAACATCTCACGCATCATCGCGAAATCGTCGCCGGGCGCGGTCTCCGGGTTCTTGATGTTGAACTTGCGATAGGCGTTCTTGCGGAACCCCTCCGGCCCGGCGACGACCATCGCGCCGAGCGCGTGGCTGCCCTGAATATGGCTGTTGTCGTAAATTTCGATGCGTTCGGGCGACTCGCCCAGGTCGAACAGGTCGGCGAGCGAGCGGAGAAGTTTGCCCTGCGTTGTACTTTCCGCCTGCCGCCGTTCGAGCGCTTCGGCGGCGTTGCGGCGCGCCTGCTCGATCAGCTTGGTGCGCGGACCGCGCTTGGGCGTATCGATGCGGACCTTGTGCCCGGCCTTGACGCACAACGCCTCCGCGATCAGCTCGCACTCCTCCAGCAGCCGGTCGGTGAGGATCTGGCGCGGCGGGGGCACGTCCTCGTAGAACTGGAGGAGGAAGGCGCTCAGCACCTCGTCCTCGCTGACTTCGCTGGTGTGAACGGGGAAGATGGAATGGCTGCCGCAATTCTGGCCGCCGCGCACGAAGAAGGCCTGAATGCACATCGCTCCGCCGTGGGCGGCGAGCGCGAAGATGTCCGCATCTTCCAGCCCCTCGCCGTTGATCGCCTGTGCGGTCTGGATGAAGGTGAGCGCCTTCAATCGGTCGCGGAACACGGCGGCGAGTTCGAAGTCCATATTCTCCGCCGCACGCTGCATCGCATCGGCGAGCTTGGCCTGCACGCCGGTCGCCTTGCCGGAGAGGAAATCCTCGGCATCCGCCACCAGTTCGGCATAGCCCGCCGCGTCGATCCGCTCCACACAGGGGGCCGAACAACGCTTGATCTGGTAGAGCAGGCAGGGGCGGGATCGGTTGGCGAAGAAGCTGTCGGTGCAGCTGCGCAGCAGGAACAGCTTCTGCATGGCGTTCAGCGTGCGGTTGACCGCGCCGCCGCTGGCATAGGGGCCGAAATAGCGGCCCTTTGCCTTGCGCGCGCCGCGATGCTTCTGAATACGCGGGAAGGGATGGTCGTGGCGAACGAGGATGAACGGGAAGCTTTTGTCGTCGCGCAGCAGCACATTATAGGGCGGTCGGTAGCGCTTGATGAGCTGCGCTTCGAGCAGCAAGGCTTCCGCCTCGCTGTTGGTGGTGACGATGGTCATCGAGCGGGTCTGCGCGACCATGCGCTGCAACCGTTTGGGCAGGCGCGTGATCTGCACATAGTTGCTCACGCGGTTCTTGAGTGCCTTCGCCTTGCCGACATAGAGCACATCACCCCGCGCATCGACCATGCGATAAACGCCCGGCCGGGCGGGCAGCGTGGCGAGCACGTTGCGGATCGCGGCGACGCCCGCGTCGATATCCGGCTGGCCCAGGCCGCGCACGGCATAAGCGGAATTCTCTTCGCTGAAACGGTCGGGAACGGGGGGAAGCGCCATCATGCCGATGTAGAAAGACCGGACTGGATTGCCCAGCCCGGTCAATAAGAATATTCGCGCGAGTAGCGTTCTATCGGCCGGGCGATATGCTCATGACAACCGTTCGTCCTGAGTCGGGACTGAGCTTGACGAAGGTCCGTATCGAAAGACAGCCCTTCGATACGCCATTTCGACTTCGCTCAAGGACTACTCAGGACGAACGGCTCGTGGTTAGTTGATGGTACCCAGCGCCTTGATGGTGCTGTCGACCATCGCCTTGTCGGCCTTGGCATCGTGGTTCTGCGCGATGAGCGCGGCGGCGGCCGATGTCGCGGCGGACACGGCGCGGCTGCGGATGTCGGCGATGGCGGCGCGTTCGGCGGCACCGATCTTGTCTTCGGCCATCTTCTGACGGCGCTTGACCAGCGCAGCGGTGCTCGTCTTCGCGTCGGCCAGCAGCAGGGCGGCTTCTTCCTCGGCACGAGCGCGCAAGGCGGCGGCGTCGTTTTCAGCCGAGGCGAGCTTGGCCTGATACTCGGCCTTCAGCGCTTCGGCTTCGGCGCGCAGCTTGGCGGCTTCGTCGAGCTGGGCACGGATCGTCGCGATGCGGCTGTCGAGGCCACGCGTGATGAGCGCAGGAACCTTCTTCCAGATCAGCACGCCGATGAAGATCAGCATCGCGAGGCTGACGATGGCGGTCGCGTTCATAAAGCCGCCGGCTCCGCCGATCGCGGGATCGGGCGCATGCGCTTCGGGACCGCCATGCGCTTCCGTCATGGCGTGAACGTCACCCTGCAGATCCTGCGTCTTGTCCGCCTGATCGAGATTGTGGGCAACCGCGTGCGACGGGTTGGTCATGTTCATTTCCTCAGCCATGGGCCAGAGCCGCCTTTACGGCTGCCGCGGCGGCTTCCGGTGTTGCCTGCGCACCGGAAATCTTGGCGACCATGTCACGGGCGGCATCGGCCGACACCGCTTCGATCTCCTGAAGAGCCGACACCGATGCGGCGCGGATCGAGGCTTCCGCCGCGCTGATCTTTTCGGCGATCTTGGCGTCGGCGGTAGCGATCTGCTTTTCCGAAGCCTTGGCGGCCTTGGCTTTTGCTTCGGCCACCATAGCCTGCGCTGCCGCGCGGTTGTCGGCATCCTTGGCGCGCTGTTGCGCCTCGATTTCGTCGGCACGGGCAAATGCCGCCTTGGCTTCGGCCAGATCGCCAGCGATCTTGCTGTCGCGCGCTTCCACCGTCGACTGGATCTTGGGCACCATGCCCAGACCGATGACGAAGAAAACCAGACCGAACGTAATCAGCAGCCAGAAGATCTGGCTGGAATAGGTTGCGGCGAGTTGCGCTATCTGAGGCATTGCACCCGTCCCAAGAATGAGCGTGCGCGGGCGGCGATCATCGTCCGCCCGTCACACAAGAAAAACGTCGGTGTTTAGGCGACGAAGATCAGGATCATCGACACAACGAACGCGAGCAGACCGAGAAGTTCGGCGGCCGCGAAGCCGATGAACAGACGGCCCTGCTGGCCATCAGCGGCCGACGGGTTGCGCAGCGCGCTTTCGAGGAACGAGCCGAAGACGTTGCCCACGCCCAGAGCGGCCATACCGGCACCGATTGCAGCCAGACCGGCACCGATCAGCTTTGCGGCTTCTGCGTCCATAACGATAACTCCTTTTCTAAACCTGTATAAAATGTTGACGAAATTCTCAGTGCAGATGCTCAGCGTCGTTGATGTAAAGCGACGTGAGCAGTGCAAACACATAGGCCTGAATGCAGGCGACCAGCATTTCCAGCGCGCTGATGCCGATCATCAGCGCGAAGCTGGGGATGCCGACGAGCGCGCCGTAGCCGACGCCCGCATTGGTCGAGTTGATGACGAAGCCAGCCAGCACCTTCAGCAGCACGTGCCCCGCCGTCATCGCGACGAAGAGCCGCAGACCCAGCGAGAAGGGGCGCACCATAAACGAGACCAGCTCGATCGGGAAGATCACCGGGATCATCGGCAGCGGCGTGCCGTGCGGCACGAACAGCGAGAAGAAGTGCAGCTTGTGCTTGAAGAAGCCAACGATCAGCACGATCGAGAAGCTGAGCACCGCCAGAGCACCGGTCACGGTGAAATGGCTGGTGAAGGTGAAGGGGTGCACGCCCACAAGGCCGAGCGGCAACAGGCCGAGCAGGTTCGCCAGCAGGATGAACATGAAGAGCGAGAAGACATAGGGCATGTACTTCTTGCCCGCGCTGCCCGCATTTTCGAGCAACAGCTTGTCGATGAAGCCGGTGAAGAATTCCACCGCCGCCTGCCAGCGACCGGGAACCAGTTCGCGCTTCATGCCGCCCGCAACGAAGATCCACAGCACGATGGTGGTCGCGACCATCCACAGTGCGCTGTTCGTGAAGGCGATATTGTGACCCGCGAGCTGCCAGTGATCGGTGCCGAACAACGGCTCGATCGAAAACTGATGCATCGGATCGATTTTACCAGACTCTGCCACGCAAGACCCCTGAACGCTCGTTCTGTTACTGCGACAAAAGCGCCCTCATTCCTTTGGACGCTTCGTCGAAATCCGGATGATGTTCCTGAAGGCCACGATGATCCCCATAAAGAGGAAAACCAGCAGGAGCCATGGGCTGGTTGGGTGGCCGAATTTCCCGAACATTTCGTCCAGGAACCATCCAACCAACGCACCACCGGCAAGCCCCCCGATCAGTTCGGCCAGTACGCGGTTGCCGAGGCGGGTGTTCTCATCCGCTTTCGGGTCGGTCTGACCAGTCCTGACCTGTTCCTGACGCTCGGCCCGCGCGATTCGCTGTTGCAGCGATGCGATGCGGGCGTCTTCGTCAGCCGGGTCCTGCCCGGGTCCATCCTCCGCCATTCCGGCCTCCTTTCCCGCGCGTATCGCGCAATCGAGAAAGGCCATGAACGCAAGAGACTGCACCCGTCAAGGCGCGGCCCGTTTAGAAAGGGGAGGGATACAAGTCAACCGGAGAGCGCACCGGTGCGGCCAAACTCTTTCGCATGCGCGAACGAGACGCGAAAACAGCCGGTATCAGCCCGCCGTCGCGCAGTAGGACGGCAGCGCAATGGGCGCTGCGCCCTTGGTCTGCCATGCGCCGGAGCCGATGCGGTAGACCTGGCCGGTCTTCACGCGGTTGGACAAAGTCTGGCATCCGGTGGCGGCGGCGACATCCGCGACGGTCACCCCGCGCTTACTCGCAAGGTCGGTATAGGCGGCACGGCGCTTGATGTTGATCGCCTCGACTTCGGCGCGCACGTCCGCGCCGACCGACCCGGCAATGCCGAGATAGCCGTCGGATTGCTCGCCCACGGCACCGCTCGCCATGGCGGCCGCGACCACGCCGGATTGCGCGCGGGCGGGGGCGGACAGGACCAGACCGGTGGCGACGACGCCCAGCGCGGCGGCGATGAAAAAGGCTTTGCGTGTCATTGCGGGAACAACTCCGGATTGTTGGTGATCAGCTCTTGCGCGTCCTTTTGCAGACGCACGACCACTTCCTGCTGCACCTTGACGTTGAGATTGATTTCGATCGGCTTGTCGGGAGCCTTCACGGTGATGCACCCGCCGAGCGAGAGCAGCAGCAGCGCGCCCAAGACGGGCGGGGCCGGTGACTTCATCCGCCATGCGCGATCATCCTCATATGCTCTCATTTCTTTTCCCCTGATACGCCAGTGTCGCTTTCGCGCGGCTGAACGGCAAGATGGTTTTGTTTGACCGGCTGAAATCCGTCGCCGAGCTGGCTGCGGATCAGGTAGCTCGGGTCGACGAACGACTTGGCGGTGTTCATAAGTCCCCGGAACGGCGCGCTAATCTTGATGTTGAAGATGAACGGCAGGCCGATGAACTGGCGCGCGATCGGCTTGGGCACGGCGCTCAGCTCACCCCGGTTGACGCCGTTGAAGGCGACCTGCGTGACGATTTCCCCGTCGATCGCCCCATCCATAAGGATGGTCAGGCACTTATATTGCAGGTTTTTGAGCGCGTCGAAGGCAAGTCGGCCGAATCGCCCCAGATTCTCGTTCGACACCTGCCCGACATAGGCGAGCGTGCCGCCCTGCCGGTTGCGATCGCAGGGGACGTCGAGCCCCTCGATATGCTGGATCACCAGCGGCGGCATTCCCTGTTGCCGGGCCACCAATATGCCGCCCACGATGCGGCCGCCCTGCGCGTCGAACACCATCGGCAGCAAGCCATCGAACGTGCCGGTGGCCGAGATATTGTCGAGCTCCATCGTATTGATGAACGCGCCCGCATCCATGCCGAGCACCCGGAAGGTGAGGTTGCGGGCGCGTTCCGCCCCGAAATCCATGACGCTGGGGAGCAATGTCAGTTCGCCGCCGGAGAAGGGCCAGCGCCCGCCCTCGACACCGACCTGCTGGTTCGGGAGGAGCTGGTAACGGATCACGCCGTCGACGACTTCGATGCCCGGGTTGATGCTGCGCACGGTAGCGACCTGCCCCGGTGCGGTGACGAGGCCGATGAGGTCGGTGAAGCGCAAGGTCGTCGACAGCCCCTCGACCGGACCGAAGGCGGCGGCGAGGTTCATGCCCTGCGTGGAAAATTCACCCGTGCTCGTTACGCCGCGCGACGTCCAGCGCACCTGCCCGCGCCCGGTGACCGTGCCGCGCGCGTTGGCGACCACGCCGAGCGCGAGGCGCGTCACATCCTCTGGCTGGGTCGCGGCATCAAAGCGCAGCGCATCCACCACCATGTCCGCCTGTCCCGTGCCGGAACCGAGATCATGCGTTACCACCACCCGGCCGACCGGCGCGTCGGTGCGTGGCACGACGAACAGCCCCTGCGCATCAATGCGGCTGTTGGCGAGGGTCAGGCGGAAATCGCGCGACACGAGCGGATTGAAACGGTCGGGATTTGCGGCGTCGATCACGGTGATCGCGCCGTTGAGGGCGAGGGCGCTGTTGACGAAACTCCAGCGCGCATTGCCGTCGCGCACCAACAGGGGAACGGCGCCGATCTGCCCCTCGATCCCGCCCGCGGTGCCACCCAGCCCACCGCGCAGCGACCCGCCGGCCAGCGTCGCAGCGGAGAGACGGATCGGCGTGTCGGAACGCCCGATCAGCAGCTTTGCATGGGCGAGAGTGAAGCGCCCGTCGGCCAGCGTCGCCCGCGCCATGTCCGCGGTCAGGAGCATCGGATTGTCGCCCAGCGCACCGTTTATCCGCAGCGCGCGAATCGTCCCGCCGCCCGCCACGCGGCCGTTGTTGACCGCCAGCAAGCCAGCGGAAGTGGTGGGGCACAAACGCAGGTTCGTGCGGCCGATGACCAGCGATCCCGTGCGCAGGCTGGTGAAACGCAGCGGCGCGCAGGCGGGATTGACGCTAAGCGCGCCATTGCGGCGCAGGGTCGCCTCGACGGGCAGGGACAGGCCGCGCACGCTGCCCCCCGCGAGCGGTCCGTCAAGGGTCAGCGCGGTAAAGATCCGCGTGACGCCGCCCGCGGAAGCAACGAAGCGGACTGGCTCCAGCGCGAGCCGCGCGCCCGACGCGACATAGGGCTCCGCGAAGAGTTGCCCGGATACGCCCCCGTCCGGCGCGGCGCGCAGACGCAAGGCGGCCACCGGCAGTCCACCTCCCTCGCTCGCCAGACTACCGGTCAGGGTCCAGGCGCTCATGTCCTTTTGGGCGGGCCAGCGCGTATCGAACCGCCCGCCCTCGCTCAAACGGATATGGGCGCCGCTGCCGCTTGTGAAATCGAGCGCGGAGAGCGTGGCCTCTCCCGCATTGCCTGCACTGCTGGCGGCAAAGCGGAAACGGGTGCGGTTGTCGCGCTGCGCGGCGGCCAGCGCATCGGCGAGGCGCCGAACGAGGGGAGCAACCGGCGTGCCCGACCCGGCCGTGCGCAGGCTGGCGAGGCCCGATGCGCTCAACCCGGACAGATCGGCGACGTCCCCCTGCCCTTTCGCCTGCATCCGTCCACCACCGAAGGACCCGGCAGCGCGGATGCTCCCTGTGCCGGTGTGCAGCGTGCCCGCCCGAAGCGCCGCCAGCCCCAGCGTGGCCTCGCCCCTCGTCGCTTTTGCCATGCCGTCGAAACGGCCGGCGAGCGTCGGGCCTGCAAGCGTTACGCCCTGCGCCCGCGCCGCGCTGGCCGCCCCTTTGACGCTGCCCGTCCAGTGGTCGAGTTGCGGGGAAAGACGCAGGTCGATCTGCGCGGCGAGGGCTGCGAGCGTCACTCCTCCATCCGCACAGCGCAGGGCGGGCGCACGCACGGGTCCGGTCACATGGGGGCTGCCCTCGCGCAGCCGGATGGCGAGATAGGCGGTCAGGCGGGGCGCCACGCACCCGGCCATCGCCGCATTGTTCATCAGGGCGGCGAGTTGCCCGGCGAAACCGGATTGCAGATTGCCGCTGCCCGCGATCGTCATGCCCATCGGTCCGGCATCGGTTTCCAGCCGGATCCGCGAATCGCTGAGGCGCAGATCGATGTCGGGCAGGCTGAACGGCGCGGTCGAGGACGAATCGCGAAATTTATCCAGTTCGCCCAGCCGCAGCGTGCCGCCCCGGGCATCGCCATAAAGCCGCGCGCCTGTGACACGCACGGCCACGACACGCGGTTGCACCGCGCCATAGCCCAGATCGATCTCGACGGCCTTTGCGAACAGTTCAGGCCGCACCGGATCGCCCAGCACCAGATTTTCGATCCGCTGGGTGCGCACGCCCACCTGCACGAGATCATAGCGGGCGCGGACATCGCGCGCGGCAAGCGAGCGGGCGATGAAATCATCGGCAATCGGCTTGCGCTGGATCCACAGCACGCCGAGCACCAACACCACAAGGCCCAGCGCGACGAGCGTCCAGCGGAGGCCGCGACGCCGCGCGGCGGGCGAGAGGTCGTCGCCTTCCGATGCCGCCGCTTCCGTCATTTCGTTCCGCCTGTCACGCGCGCTCACACACTCCTGTCCCGGTATCCTTGTGCCCATTGCTGCCCAAACGCAAACTGAACGGCGAATATCCTTGCCGGGTGCGCGGCCAGTGCTTAGCCCTTGCACGATGAGTGGGGGCACGATGAACGGGGGATTGTTCGACGACGGGGCCGCGCAACCGCAACAGAGCGTGCGCGATGGGGCCAGCCATGACGGGTTCGGGCATCGTGCCCGGCTGCGCCAGCGGCTCGCGGAGGGCGGGCCGGACGCCCTGATGGATCATGAGCTGGTCGAATATCTGCTCGCGCTGGCCATTCCCCGCCGGGACACGAAGCCGCTCGCCAAGCGGTTGATCGCCGAGTTCGGCGGCATCGGCGGTCTCCTCAATGCGGACTGGCAGGCCTTGTCGCGAATCACCGGGATGGGCGACACCAGCATCGCCGCGGTCAAGATCGTGCAGGCGGCGGCGCTGCGCATGCTGCGCGCGCAGGTGAAAGACCAGCCGGTGCTGGCGAGCTGGCAGGCGCTGCTCGATTATCTGCGCGCGGACATGGCGCACATGACGATCGAGCGGGTGCGCGTGCTGCACCTCAACGCGCGCAACATGCTGATCCGTGACGAGCATATGGGTGACGGATCGGTCGACCAGGCCGCGATCTACACGCGCGAGGTCATCCGCCGTGCGATTGATCTGGGATCCAGCTCGCTCATTCTCGTCCACAACCATCCGAGCGGGTCGCCCCAGCCCAGCCGTCAGGACATCGACATCACCCGCCAGATCGTCGAGGCGGGCAAGCCGTTCGGCATATCGGTCCATGATCACATCATTATCGGCGCCGAAGGATATTCCAGCATGCGGGCGATGGGGCTGCTTTAGCGCGTCTGGTCGAACGGAAGCAAAAAAGGAGCAGCATGGTTGATCCATGCTGCTCCCGGTGCGACCCGATTGTACGGGTTATCATGTGGACGGATTAACCGCCCAGATAGGTGGTCAGTTCAGCCTTGGTGATAGTTGCATTTTTGTCGGCGTCGGCCGTCGTAAAGGCGCCGTCCGCCCAAGCGGTCACTTCAGCAGCCGGCATCTGCTTGCCGGTCGCCTTCATTTCCTGCTCCTTCAGAGCGACAAGCCACTTGGAAAATTCCGGTTTGGAAAGCTGACCGGACTTGTCGGCGTCATAAGTCGGGAACTCTGAATCGACAATCTTGGCGATGTCCGAAGCGCCCGCAGGCTGCGCGGCCGCCGTCGTAGCCGTGTCCGCTGTTGCGGGCGAAGCCGGAGTTGCGGGTGTTGCCGGGGTCGCGGCGGTGGCGCCCGTCGCGCTATCCTGCACTGCGCCCGTTGCCGGGGCGGCCGGAGCAGCCGGGGTCGCTGGTGTCACGCTTTGCGCAAAGGCGGGGGCCGCCGCCAGCAGGGCAGCACTGGTCAAAAGAGTACGGATCATAACATTCCTCCACTTGGTGAAAATGCCGTGAGGCACGAAAGCTGTTCACCCCCAACGCCCAGTTAAGGACGTGGTTTCGCCGGGCAACCCTCCCGTTCCCATCCGTCCGCGTCTGCGTACCGCCCATCCCACCGCCGTGCGAAAAGTGCGGCGAGATGTTGACGAAAAAGGCGGCCTTCGCGCCATTGCCCCTGCCCTGTCATACTGCTAGGCGGCCGGTGATCCTTCCTTTTGCAACAAGAGTCGCCTTATGGTTCCGCGCTATTCCCGCCCCGAAATGTCCGCGATCTGGGAGCCGGAAGCGCGCTTTCGCATCTGGTTTGAGATCGAGGCGCACGCGACCGACGCGCTCGCGGAACTCGGCGTGGTCCCGAAAGCGGCAGCCAAGGCGCTGTGGGACTGGTGGGCGACCAACCCCGCAATCGACGTGGCCGCCATCGACGCGATCGAGGCTGTCACCAAGCATGACGTGATCGCGTTCCTGACCTGGGTTGCGGACAATGTGGGCGAGGAAGCCCGTTTCATGCATCAGGGCATGACCAGTTCCGACGTGCTCGACACCTGCCTTGCGGTGCAGTTGGCGAAGGCATCGGACATCCTGATCGCCGATCTCGACGCTCTGCTCGCCGCGATCAAGCGCCGGGCGTTCGAGCATAAGCTGACCCCGACAATCGGCCGCAGCCACGGCATCCACGCCGAGCCGGTCACCTTCGGCCTCAAGATGGCGGAAGCCTATGCCGAATTTTCCCGTGCGAAGCAGCGCCTGATCGCCGCGCGTGCGGACGTCGCGACCTGCGCGATTTCCGGCGCAGTCGGCACCTTCGCGAACATCGATCCGCGCGTGGAGGACCATGTCGCTGCCAAACTCGGCCTGACCGTCGAACCCGTTTCCACCCAGGTGATCCCGCGCGACCGGCATGCGATGTTCTTCGCGACGCTGGGCGTCATCGCCAGCTCGATCGAACGGCTCGCGACTGAGGTGCGCCATCTGCAGCGCACCGAAGTGCTGGAGGCGGAGGAATATTTCTCGCCCGGCCAAAAGGGATCGAGCGCGATGCCGCACAAGCGCAACCCGGTGCTGACCGAGAACCTGACCGGCCTCGCCCGCATGGTGCGCAGCGCCGCCCTGCCCGCGATGGAAAATGTCGCGCTCTGGCATGAGCGGGATATTTCCCACAGTTCGGTCGAGCGGTTCATCGGCCCGGACGCGACCATCACGCTCGACTTCGCGCTGGGGCGGCTGACAGGCGTGATCGACAAGCTGCTGATCTACCCCGAGCGGATGATGAAGAATCTCGACAAGATGGGCGGCCTTGTCCACTCGCAGCGCGTGCTGCTCGCCCTCACGCAGGCGGGCGTCAGCCGCGAGGACGCGTACCGCCTCGTTCAGCGCAACGCGATGAAGGTGTGGGAATCCGATGGGGCGCTTTCGCTTATGGAGCTGCTGAAAGGCGACACCGATGTCACCGCAGCGCTTTCACCGGAGGCGATCGAGGAGAAATTCGACCTCGGCTATCATTTCAAGCAGGTCGACACGATCTTCGCGCGCGTATTCGGCGAGTAGCGCTCCACAAAGCCGCCTGCGCGCGCAACGCGCCTGTGCATGATCGGTGGCGAAAGGGAAATGGTGGAGCCTAGCGGGATCGAACCGCTGACCTCCTGCATGCCATGCAGGCGCTCTCCCAGCTGAGCTAAGGCCCCATATCCATTTGCGCAGCGGCGGCCGGGAAGCGGGCCGATGCGGGGACCATGCCTTTAGCAACAAGGCGCCCGGTTCCCAAGGGTTTTTCGGGCCGGGAGCGTCCTGAAACATCCCCCGATCCGGTGAGGCGCTGCCTTTAGGCGAGCAGCGCCCCTTTTTGCAAGTGCTTAATTGTCGTCGCTGTCGTCGTCGGTCCCGGCATCAAGGCCGAGATCGTCGTCACCACCCAGATCGACGTCATTGTCCGGCGAGTCGCCGTCCTCATCCACGTCGATATCGATGTCCAGATCCTCGTCGACCACGGCGAGATCGGCATCGACCACTTCCACGACCTTCTTGGGCGCTTCCTCATAGGGAAGCGGCTGCTTGGACTTGAGGATCGGTTCAGGATCCCACGCGCCGCCGCAGTTGATGCAGGTGACGGGCGAATCCTTGCCCAGATCGTAAAAGCGCGTCGCGCATTTCGGGCAGGTCCGTTTCGTGCCCCATTCAGGCTTCACCATGTGCCGCCGTCCATCCTTCAGATATAATGCAAAATCGCCAAAGCCGCCCGAAGGACAGTTCCTCCGCGCGAAGTGAGGCGCGCCTTGCCATAGCCGGACGGCGCTGTCAAAAGCCGGGTCGATTTTTGTGCAAAGAAAGCGTCCGTCCCGCAATGTCGTCTTCCGATTCCGTATCCGCTGCCGTTTCCATGCGCTTCGATGCCGCGCCGGGCGCTCTGTCGGGGACGGTCGAGGTGCCGGGCGACAAGAGCATATCGCACCGCGCGCTGATGCTGTCCGCGCTGGCGGTGGGCCGGAGCCGCGTCGAGGGGCTGCTGGAGGGGGAGGATGTGCTTGCCACCGCGGCGGCGATGCGGGCGATGGGGGCACGGATCGAGCGCGAAGCGGACGGCATCTGGCATATTGATGGCGTGGGCGTCGGCGGCCTGCTGCAACCGCAGACCGCGCTCGACATGGGCAACAGCGGGACGTCGACCCGGTTGCTGATGGGTCTGCTCGCCAGCCACGACCTGACCGCGACCTTCGTGGGCGACGCCTCGCTCAGCAAGCGGCCGATGGGCCGGGTGATCGATCCCCTGAGCCAGATGGGCGCGGAGTTCACGGCGAGTCCGGGCGGGCGGTTGCCGCTGACGATGCGCGGGACCGTGCCCGCCGTGCCGATCACATATCGCCTGCCGGTCGCGAGCGCGCAGGTCAAAAGCGCGATCCTGCTCGCAGGGCTGAATACACCCGGCATTACGCGTGTGATCGAGCCGATCCCGACGCGCGACCATAGCGAACGGATGCTGACCGGTTTTGGGGCGCATATTAACATTTCTAATAACGCTGACGACGAGCGGGTTATCGAAGTCGAAGGTGAAGTTGAATTGAGGTCAATGAACATCAAAGTTCCTGGCGATCCGTCTTCAGCAGCGTTTTTATTGGTTGCTGCATTAATAGTCCCAAATTCAATAATTACAGTTAGAAATGTGACAATGAACCCTACTCGTGCAGGCTTGGTAACTCTCCTGGAAAACATGGGCGGGAAAATTATTAGGAAAAACCCTCGCTTTTTAGGTGGTGAGAGTGGTGAGATCGTATACGATCTTCAGGTTATGCATTCGGTCCTTACGGCAATCGAACCCGATCCGGCTGCCGTGCCGAGCATGGTCGACGAATTCCCGGTCGCCTTCGTCGCCGCCGCGCTGGCGCAGGGCCGCAGCGTGTTTCGCGGCCTGCACGAACTGCGCGTCAAGGAAAGCGACCGCATCACCGTCATGGCGGACGGACTGCGCAGCATCGGGGCGCGGGTCGAGGAGATCGAGGATGGCCTTGTCATCGACGGCACGGGCGGCGAGGCGCTGGAGGGAGGCGCGACGATTGCCACGCACCTCGACCATCGCATCGCGATGAGCTTCGCCGTCGCGGGGCTGGCGTCCCGCAAGGGCGTGACCATCGACGACATGCGCCCGGTCGCGACCAGCTTTCCGGGCTTTGTCGACCTGCTGCGCGCTCTGGGCGCGGGCGTGTGAGCTCGCTCACAGCCAATATCGTCGGCTTGCTGGGCAGCGCACTGATGGTGATCGCCTATGCGTACAGCAATGTGACGAAGCAGATGAACTTCGTGCTGTTCAATGCCCTCAATCTCGTCGGGGCGATCCTGCTCGGCGCATCGCTCACCGTGCATTACAACATGGCGTCGATGGCGCTGGAGTTCGTATGGGGCGGGGTCGCGCTGTTCGGGCTGATCAAGGCGTGGCGGGGGCGTTGACCGTTCTTGCACTTTTGGTCGTGATGTAAGATGCCAACGATTGCGGGGTGAAACAGGGGGGAATTTGTTGGTGTCTGAGCATCTGAACTGCAATGCGTGCGAAGCACCCCTGGGCCCGTGGCTCTCTATGTCCATCGACGCGATTAAAAATCAGCCCACCCCTTATTCGGCGGTTAAAAAATGCTCGGCATGCGGGCTGGGAATGCTCGATCCCTTACCCCCGGCGGACGCTATCCCCTCATTCTATGTGCTTGACAGCTATTATACCCATGGCGATGGACATGTTGTAAAACGCCCCCCCACAATCGCCGACAAGATATTGACGAAATTGGCGTGGCTGATGGACAGACGACGTCCTTTCGAACCAGCACAAATCGCGGAGCGCCTGCCAAAAGGCGGAAAAGTGTGCGATCTGGGTTGCGGGCACGCACACCATCTGAAAAGATTCCTCGACCTCGGGTTCGAGGTGACTGGCGTTGACCCTGATGCCGCAGCACGAGAATTTGCCGCATTGGCGGGGATCACTGTCGAGGCCGGAACGGGCGAAGATGTACCCGATACGTTGTCCGAGGGCAGCTTTGATCTGGTCCTGATGACCCATTCACTCGAGCATTGTCGTAATCCTCGCAAAGCGCTGGAGAATGTCTTTCGCCTCACAAAACCCGGCGGTCTCTGTTACATCGAAGTCCCGAACTGCACGGCGGAGCATTTCAAGACATTTACCGTTTGTTCGACGATGTTCGACGCTCCTCGTCATATGTATTTCTTTTCACCGACAAACCTGAAGCAATTGATGAGAAACATCGGTTTTGTGCCAATAGATATGCTCTATGATGGCTATGTACGGCAGTTCGATCAAAGCTGGCGTGGCTGGGAAACCACAATCGCGGACCGGTTAGCTTCACACGATCCTAGTCAGAAACCCCGGCGCCATAGTTTCTTTTCGTCCGTGCTGCTTCTCCTCCGTTCTTTTTGGCGCTCCCCAGACGAAAAATACGACTCGTTCGGGCTGCTGATGCAGCGGCCCCAGGTGTGAGGGTACGTTGATCATCGCCGTTGATGGGCCGGCCGCGTCGGGCAAGGGGACGATCGCGCGGGCGCTGGCCAAGCATTATGGCTTGCCGCATCTCGACACCGGGCTGCTGTATCGCGCGGTGGGGCTCAGCGTGGCGCAGGCCGGGGGGAATGCGCGCGATGCAGGCGATGCGCTGGCGGCGTGCGGGTTCGACGATGCGCTGCTCGCCGATCCGCGGCTGCGTGACGAGGCGACGGCTGCGCTGGCGTCGATCGTCTCGGCCCATGCCGAGGTGCGCGCGGCCCTGATGGCGCGGCAGCGGGCCTTTGCCGCGCAGCCCGGTGGCGCGGTGCTCGACGGGCGCGATATCGGCACGGTGATCGTGCCGCAGGCCGACGCCAAATTGTTCGTTACCGCCAGTCCGGAAGTGCGGGCGCAGCGACGGCTGGCGGAGATGAGAGCGCATGGCCTGACCGGCGACCGTGCCACCCTGACGGCCGAAATCGCCGCGCGGGACGAGCGAGACCGCAACCGCGCCAACGCGCCCTTGCGCTGCGCGGATGACGCGGACTTGCTCGACACCAGCGAAATGGCTATAGACGCGGCCGTCCGACAGGCGATTGCCCTGGTGGACGCGCAGGTGGAACGTCGGCGGCAACGCTGAACTGCAAGGGCAAGGCGGCGAAGCACCTGGCACGGCCAGATCTTCGGGCGCCCTTTTTGTCATTTCTCCCACTCACGCGTTTTCCGGCTGTTTTCTGGGGGATACGCGCGTTCGCATGGGGCGGCGCGGGTGGTTTGGCCAAAGACCTCCGGACACAACCGGATGGCCAGCAACGACGTACAAGGACTGAACTTATGGCCTCTACGGCATTTCCGTCGCGGGATGATTTCGCGGCACTTCTCAACGAATCACTGGGTGGCGAAGACGGCGGCTTTGAAGGCCGCGTCGTAAAAGGCACCGTTACCGCCATCGAGAACGACATGGCGATCATCGACGTCGGACTGAAGAGCGAAGGCCGCGTTTCGCTGCGCGAATTCGCGATGCCTGGCCAGAAAGCCGACATCAAGGTCGGCGATGAAGTCGAAGTCTATGTCGATCGCGTCGAAAACGCCCATGGCGAAGCGATGCTGTCGCGCGACCGCGCGCGCCGCGAAGCCGCATGGGACAAGCTGGAATCCGAGTTCACGGAAAATGCCCGCGTCGAAGGCGTCATCTTCGGCCGCGTCAAGGGTGGCTTCACCGTCGATCTCGACGGCGCCGTCGCGTTCCTGCCCGGCAGCCAGGTCGACATCCGCCCCGTGCGCGACGTCACCCCGCTGATGGACATTCCGCAGCCGTTCCAGATCCTCAAGATGGATCGCCGCCGCGGCAACATCGTCGTGTCGCGCCGCGCCATTCTGGAAGAAACCCGCGCCGAACAGCGCAGCGGCCTCATCCAGACGCTGGCCGAGGGCCAGATCATCGAAGGTGTGGTCAAGAACATCACCGATTATGGTGCGTTCGTCGATCTGGGCGGCATCGATGGCCTGCTGCACGTCACCGACCTTTCCTACAAGCGCATCAACCACCCGAACGAGATGATCAACATCGGCGATACCGTCCGCGTGCAGATCATCCGCATCAACCGCGACACGCAGCGCATCTCGCTGGGCATGAAGCAGCTGGAAAGCGATCCGTGGGAAGGCGCATCGGCCAAGTATCCGGTGGGTGCGAAGCTTTCGGGCCGCGTCACCAACATCACCGAATATGGTGCGTTCGTCGAACTGGAGCCGGGCATCGAAGGCCTGGTCCATGTCAGCGAAATGAGCTGGACCAAGAAGAACGTCCACCCCGGCAAGATCGTTTCGACCAGCCAGGAAGTCGACGTTATCGTGCTCGAAGTCGACAGCGACAAGCGCCGCATCTCGCTCGGCCTCAAGCAGGCGCAGAACAATCCGTGGGATAATTTCGCGGAGCGCAACCCGATCGGCAGCGTGGTCGAGGGCGAAGTCAAGAACGCCACCGAGTTCGGTCTGTTCATCGGCCTGGAAGGCGACGTCGACGGCATGGTTCACATGTCCGATATCGCCTGGGGCATTTCCGGCGAAGACGCGCTCAACCTGCATCGCAAGGGCGAGATGGTGAAGGCCATCGTGCTCGACATCGATGTCGAGAAGGAGCGCATCAGCCTCGGCATGAAGCAGCTTGAAAAGGGTGCGCCGGGCGTCGGCGCGGCCACGAGCGGCGGCACAGGCGGCCTGCAGAAGAACGCCATCGTCACCGTCACCGTGCTCGAAGTGCGCGACGGCGGCCTGGAAGTGCAGGCGGGCGAAGACGGCGTCACCGGCTTCATCAAGCGGGGCGATCTGGGTCGCGACCGCGACGAGCAGCGCTCCGAGCGCTTCCAGCCCGGTCAGAAGTTCGATGCGATGGTCATTGGCTTCGACCGCAGCAAGAAGCCCAACTTCTCGGTCAAGGCGATGCAGATCGCCGAAGAGAAGCAGGCTGTGGCGCAATATGGTTCGTCCGACAGCGGCGCATCGCTGGGCGACATCCTGGGCGAAGCGCTGAAGGCGAAGAGCGAAGGCTGATCCGCAGGGACGGGGCGGTCCGCCTGGGTGGACCGCCGCTTTCCGGTATAAAGACCATGATCCCCTGCTGGATGCCCGGCGGGGGATTTTTTTATCCCCTCTCCATCCTCGAACAATCAAATTATCCAATTCCACAATTTAGTGTATTGAAACGGCACGATTTTATAATAATCCTGCTGATTGTCATTTTCTTCTGCTTTGGGTATGACACTCCCGTCGTGCGCGTGGGGTCGCCCGGCACTGGGAGGGCAAATGATCCGTTCGGAGCTTGTTCAAAAACTAGCGCAGCAATATTCCGATCTCACCTTGATCGAAGTCGAGCGCATAGTGGATCTTTTCTTTAACGAAATCAGCGAGCAACTGGCGTCTGACGGGCGTGTGGAACTGCGCGGCTTTGGCGCGTTCACCACCCGCGCGCGGGAGGCACGCACCGGCCGCAACCCGCGCACCGGACAGTCGGTTTCGATTGACGCAAAGAAAGTGCCGTTCTTCAAACCCGGCAAGGAAATCCGCGATCGCCTGAACGCGAAATAAGTCGAACTTCCGGCGCCGGAGCAAGCGCTCCGGCATCCGGCGTGTTTGCCTCAGTTGGCGGCTTTGCTGATATCGACCTTTTCCACCCATTCCGGGTAGAAGCTGGGTTCCCGGTTCGACCATCCGATGGCGGTCGCCGCGGCCTCGCTGATCGACTGGAGCAGCACGCGCCGCTTGTCCGGATGAAGGTGCGGCAGACTCGCCGCGGCGCAAAACGCGCCCGGCAGCCACGGCCGCGCACCCGCGCCGATCAGCCGTTCATACAGAAAGCGGTAGGCGGCGAAGCTGATCAGCCGGTCCTGCCCCAGATCGAACGCGGATACCGTGACCAAGGGCGCCATGAACGGCTCCACCTGTTCCAGACCGCTGTCGTCGGGGACCATGGCACGAATTTCGTTGATCCGCCCGTAGACCCGCGCCTGCGCCCGGATGCTCGCGGCTTCCACGACGTCACGCGACCACAGTTCCATGGCATCGCGGCGGTTGAGCGCAATATCGAGCGACCGCCGGATGTAGCGCTGCGTGGAAGAAGGAAAACTGGCGAATTCGCGCATCTCTGCCAGGGTGATAGAACCGTCTGCCGACTTACTGAAACCCATATGTGCCTCCGACCCTTCTCGTCTGGACAATGCATCATGCGCCCACTTCGGTTAGCAAAGGCTTAAGCACTTGTATTGCCCCTGTTCATTATCGATCAGAATTTATTGTGCAGCGCAACATAAAATATGCGTGCTTGCGACGGATTGAGGGTGAGAGTCCCTCATCCGCCATGGATTGAATGGCGGGGCGGGCTCACAGGGCAGGCTTTGGCCAAACGAAAAACGCCTCCGGCGCAAGGGATGGCCGGAGGCGTATCCTGATGCTGTCGGGCATTGCAGGATCTCTCAATCTGTTGTGCGGAAAGGTTTACAGGCACCACCACGCAGCGCATCCTGTGCGCTGTCGCTCTGCATGTCACCCCTTGAGCGCCCCACCGCCCCCGCGAATCGATCACTTACGTAGCGTAATACGGGGCTTGGTTTCAATGGAAATGTATAAAACGGACATCGGGCAGGATGCCGTAACGGCAATCCGCCTTTTTTGCCGTAGACCTTCCATTCTGGGTGCGCGCGCCTATCTGATTGTTATTGCATGAGGCCCTTGCCCGCGCAGAACAAATCTGGAACAACTGCCGCTATGAAGACTCCCTTTCTCTTGAGAGCGACCGCCTAATGCTGACCCATATCAGCGTCCGTGGAGCACGCGAACACAATCTGAAGGGCATCGATGTCGACCTGCCGCGTGACAGCCTGATCGTCATTACCGGCCTGTCCGGATCTGGTAAGAGTTCGCTGGCGTTCGACACCATCTATGCCGAGGGGCAGCGCCGCTATGTCGAGTCGCTGTCCGCTTATGCGCGCCAGTTTCTGGAAATGATGCAGAAGCCGGATGTCGAGCATATCGATGGCCTGTCTCCGGCGATCTCGATCGAGCAGAAGACCACCAGCCGCAATCCGCGATCGACTGTCGCCACGGTGACAGAGATTTACGATTATATGCGCCTGCTGTGGGCGCGTGTCGGCATTCCCTATTCGCCCGCCACCGGGCTTCCCATCAGCGCGCAGACGGTGAGCCAGATGGTCGACCGGGTGATGCAGCTGCCCGAGGGAACGCGGCTCTACCTGCTCGCGCCGGTGGTGCGGGGACGCAAGGGCGAATATCGCAAGGAACTGGCCGAGTGGCAGAAGGCGGGTTTCACCCGCGTGCGCATCGATGGCGAATTTTACGAAATTCAGGATGCCCCGGCGCTCGACAAGAAGTTCAAGCACGACATTGAGGTGGTCGTCGACCGCATCGCAGTGCGCGACGACATTCAGACACGGCTCGCCGATAGCTTCGAGACCGCGCTGAAGCTGGCCGAGGGGCTGGCCTATGTCGATCTGGCCGATGGGGCGGTGGCGGAACTCGCACAATCTCTCGTCACGCCAGCGAAGGCCGGGGTCTCAGGCGACGACAGCGCGACCATGCCCGAGATCCCGGCCTTCGCCGGGATGACGGATCAGGGGAAGATGAAAGGTGCGGGCATCCCCGCCAACCGCATTGTCTTTTCCGAAAAATTCGCCTGCCCGGTTTCCGGTTTCACCATATCGGAGATCGAACCGCGGCTGTTCTCGTTCAACGCGCCGCAGGGCGCCTGCCCGGCGTGTGACGGGCTGGGCGAAAAGCTGTTGTTCGACGAACAACTGGTGGTGCCGAACGAAGCGCTGTCCATCAAGAAGGGCGCGGTCGTGCCCTGGGCGAAATCCAACCCGCCCTCCCCCTATTACATGCAGGTGCTTTCCAGCCTGGCGCGTGAGTTTGGTTTCTCGCTCGACACGCCGTGGGCAGAATTGCCCGGCGAAGTGAAGCTCATCATCCTGCACGGCACGGGCGGCAAGCCGGTGACGCTGCGCTTTCAGGACGGGCGCAAATCCTATGAGGTGAAAAAGCCGTTCGAGGGCGTGATCGGCAACCTCAACCGGCGCATGCTCCAGACGGAAAGCGCGTGGATGCGCGAGGAACTGGGCAAGTACCAGACGGCGCAGCCGTGCGAAACCTGTGGCGGGGCGCGGCTGAAACCGGAAGCGCTGAGCGTCAAGATCGCGGGCGAGGACATTTCCATTTCCACGCGCCGTTCCGTCGTGGACGCGCTCGCCTTCTTCACCGCCCTGCCCGACCAGCTCAACGGCCAGCAGAACCAGATCGCCAAGGCGATCCTCAAGGAAATCATCGAGCGGCTGGGCTTCCTCAACAATGTCGGCCTCGATTATCTCAACCTTGACCGGACGTCCGGCACGCTGTCGGGCGGGGAGAGCCAGCGCATCCGCCTCGCTAGCCAGATCGGATCGGGCCTGTCGGGTGTCCTGTACGTGCTGGACGAGCCGTCGATCGGCCTGCACCAGCGCGACAACGACCGGCTGCTCATCACGCTGAAGCGGCTGCGCGATCTTGGCAACACGGTCATCGTGGTCGAGCATGACGAGGACGCGATCCGCAGCGCCGACTATATCGTGGACATGGGGCCGGGCGCGGGCGTGCATGGCGGCGCGATCGTCGCAGAAGGGACATTGGCGCAGGTTCTCGCGAACAAGGGCAGCCTGACCGCCGACTATCTCAACGGCACGCGCCGGATCGAGGTGCCGGTCAAGCGCCGCAAGGGAACGGGCAAGAAGATTACGGTGCACAACGCGCGCGCCAACAATCTGCGCGGCGTGACGGCGAGCATTCCGCTCGGCACCTTCACCTGCATCACCGGCGTGTCCGGATCGGGCAAGTCGAGCTTCACGATCGACACGCTCTACGCCGCGAGCGCGCGGGCCTTGAACGGCGCGCGCATCATCGCGGGCGCGCACGACAAAATCACCGGGCTTGAGCATTGCGACAAGGTGATCGACATCGACCAGTCGCCGATCGGGCGCACCCCGCGCTCCAACCCGGCGACCTACACCGGCGCGTTCACCAACATCCGCGACTGGTTTGCGGGCCTGCCCGAAGCGCAGGCGCGCGGGTACAAGCCGGGCCGGTTCAGCTTCAACGTCAAGGGCGGGCGGTGCGAGGTGTGCTCGGGTGACGGCCTTATCAAGATCGAGATGCACTTCCTCCCCGACGTCTACGTCACCTGCGAGGAATGCCGCGGCAAACGCTACAACCGCGAGACGCTGGAGGTGAAGTTCAAGGGCATGAGCATCGCCGACGTGCTCGACATGACGGTCGAGGATGCGGTGGAGTTCTTCAAGGCCGTGCCGCCGATCCGCGACAAGATGGCGATGCTCGCCGAAGTGGGCCTGGGCTATGTGAAGGTCGGGCAACAGGCCACCACCCTGTCAGGCGGCGAGGCGCAGCGGGTGAAGCTTGCCAAGGAGCTGAGCCGCCGCGCCACCGGCAACACACTCTACATTCTCGACGAACCGACCACCGGCCTGCATTTCGAGGATGTGCGCAAGCTGCTCGAAGTGCTGCATGCGCTGGTCGACCAGGGCAACAGCGTGGTGGTGATCGAGCATAATCTTGACGTTATCAAAACCGCTGACTGGATCATCGACATGGGGCCGGAAGGCGGCGTCAAGGGCGGGGAAGTCGTCGCGGAAGGCACGCCGGAAACCGTCGCGAAGAACAAGCGCAGCTTTACCGGCGGCTATCTTGCCGGGATGCTGGCGGGGGAAAGCGTCGCGGCGGAGTGATCCGACGGCTTGCTTCGGATCCACGCTGCGCTGCCCCCGCCCCCGGACGCAGGGAAGCGGGCGCGGGCCAGGCTGCATCGCGCGCCGCACCCCCATCAAGCCGCTTGCCAGCCCCGATCCGAGCGGCTAGACGCCGCGTTCCAGAGCATGCGGAGCGGTGGCCGAGTGGTCGAAGGCGCTCGCCTGGAAAGTGAGTATACGTCAAAAGCGTATCGAGGGTTCGAATCCCTCCCGCTCCGCCATTCAGTCTGCCCCTATCCAATCTCCGGCCGATACTGGCTCGCATATCACAGCTCGGGCTGAAGGAAGTGCCCGTGATCACGATCACGGGTTTGTCCGAAGCGCAGGAGCGCAGAATTCGCCTTGCCGATAACAGGATCGCACTCCTCGCAGGCTGGGATCCCGATCTGGTGCGGTCGGAACTGGATTTCGTCGAAAGAAGCGGACTGGAAGCGAAACGAGACTTTACCAGCCCCATTCGACAGGTGATCGTCGCACGGTATGTCTTCTTGGCCCACATGATTGCATCGATCGTGTTCGATTGGAACATCGTCGGCGAGACAACAAGAGGGCAGAGTTTCATGCGGTCGCGACGTCGAACGGCATCGTCCGCCGCGGCTCGGACGGATATTGACGCTTCATCATCGACAACCGGTTCTACACAGGTCCGTCAACGCGCCCGCTCTGCTTTTTGCATTTTATCTGGGCTGACAGCGTTGTATCGGACCCGGGAGTCCGTAGCTGAAAGACTGTGACATAGCGGTCATTATCGCGCCATGCTAGGATTGTCGAAAGGCGTCATTCGAATGCGCAAGCTCGTCGTGGTTTGATCGACGCCGCCGACTATTCATCAATCCACCATTTATACACCAACTTCGGTATTTCTTATTAGGTGCCGGACGTTGCCGGGGTCAGCTCTATTGCCTCGCGACGATGAAACGGCACTGTGACTGAAATCGCTCAACAGCTATCCTGCCCTGCCGTTACCGTCGGAAAAAGTAGCTAGCGGCGCATTCACCTTCATTTTCCTGAACTATTTCAATAGCTAGGATTTGATAGATGTGGATCACATTGATCCCGACAAAGGCAAACCGGTGGCGACGCCGGGACGCAAAGCTTCCGGCCTTGGACACAAGGTAGCGGGGTTGCCGAAACTAACGCGGCTCGGGGTGCGAGTGGTCGGCTGATGGCCGATAACATGGCCACGAGCCGGCGTCTGCCCGCACAGTCCGATGAACGAAGAACTTCGTGCGAACCCTGGCTGCCTATCCCGACAGGAGGCATCACAGGAGACGATGGACATGGCACATTCAACATCTGCAAAGACAATAGGGCAGGGTCCCCTGCCGATTATGGCTGCGTGTTCGGCACTGGCATTGCTGCTGAGTGCGTGCGAAACGAGCGGCAGCGGTCGCATCGCAAGCGTCGGCACCCCGCCGCCCGGTTCGGGCAGTGGCGGTGGAACCGCTGATAACGAAAGCGGCAGCGGGTCCGGTGGAGGTGGTGGCACAGGTACCGGAAATGGCGACGGAGCCAGTTCCGGCGGTGGTTCGGGCGGCAGCGGAGGCTCGACAGGCGGTGGAACCGCAGGGGGCGGGTCTGGACAGAGCGGCGGCGGAGGCTCCCTGCCCGCCATCGCCCAGCCGGTGACGCCCGTGTTGGTCGCGGCTGGCAATGCGGTGCTGGGAGTAGCGGACGGCCAAGGCAACATCACGACGCCCATAGCTACAGCCCTGCCGGTGACCCAACCTGTTACGGGAACGATCACACGTGTCTTGACCGACACCGGCACCGTGCTCGTTGATGCGGGCGAAGGGCGGACGCTGTTGCTCGAAGGAGCGCGCGGCGTGGTAGGCGACGTTGTCTCCATTAACCTGGCAGGCCAGACGGTCATTACAGGATTGGACGGGACGACCGGGGCAATCGGCGTAGGGGCCCTGGGCAACACCCAACCTGTCGGGACTGTCGCATCGCTGGGCGTGTTGAACGCTGGTAATACTGCACTTGCGTCGGTCAACGGACTGGCTGACGTGCGCGTAACCAACGTAACCGCGTCGAGCGGAGGCGTCGCGGGCGATCTGCTCAATGTCGCACTCGGCGGCAACCAGCTGCTTGGGAGCGGTAACCCGGCGCTGATCAACGCCTCTGTGCTCCCGTCCACCACGCCCATCGTGGGTGCGGGCGGGACCGGCAGCGTGCTGGGTTCGGTGGGATCGACCGTTTCCTCGGGTGTGGGCTCCGTAGGTTCCGTCGCCGGCTCGGTCGGTGCGACGTTGGGCGCGGGCGGAGCGGCCACGGCAAATGTCGGAAGCGGCGGCGCATCAGTCGGTGCAGTGGGAGCCGCGGGAGCCGCAGCGGGCGGCAGTGTGCTAGCTCCGGTGACCGGCACGCTGAGTGGTATCGGCAACACGTTGGGGCTGCATCGCTGACGCAAGCCTTCCTGTGTGCGGCGGGCGTTGCCGATCGCCCGCCGCCACCCTTGCTCCTGTTTGCGGAAGGTTCTTATGGTCACGCTCCTGTCAGCAGCCACAACCCTGCTTGCGCTCGCTCAGCCGAGCACCGCTGTTCTTTCCCCGCCGATGATCCGCTCGGGCGATCAACAGGCCCCTGTCCAGCCCGGCGATGACGCATCGCCGACGACCCATACAAGCCAGTCGGTCGCCGTGGAGGCAGCGGACGGAGCTGTCCCGATCCGCAGCATCGGCTTTTCCGGTATGGATGCGCCTTTGGCTGTAGCGGACGCCGCGCGGCCCTATGTCGGGCGAAAAGCGACACGGCAAACGCTGGCGGAGCTGGCACATGCCATTTCTCGCGCTTATTCCCGCACCGGGATCGCCCTGTATACAGTGGCTATTCCCCGGCAGGATTTCGGCTCCGGCCATGTCCGCGTGCTGCTGGCCGAAGGGTTCGTCGAGGATATCGCCTTTCCCAAGGGCGCTTCTTCGCTTGTTGAGGCTTACGCCGCGCCTCTTCGGGCCGAGCGGCCCCTGCGTCGCCGTACCTTGGAGCGCTCGCTGTCGCTGATGCGCGACATACCCGGGGCGCAGGTCGATGCTACTCTGCTACGCGGGGATGAACCCGGAGGCGTCCGCCTTTCTGTCACGCAAGAGCGCAAGCACAGCGATCTTGCGTTCGGATATGATAATCGCAGCCAGAGCGGTCTGGGCGACGGACAATTACGCGCCTCAGCGAAGCTTTACAGCCTGTTTCAGGACGGCGACCGGACCGAACTTGCCGTGCTCACCGCCGGTGACCTCAAGCACTATCGCTATGCGGGGCTGGGCCACCAGATGCCGATCGGCGCCCAGGGCTTGGTTCTGGGACTCTCTGGTTCTTGGCTGGACACCCGGCTGAAGGGGCAGCCGATTACGGGCGAGGCACAGACACTCGGCCTTTCACTCTCCTATCCTATTATCCGGGGCTACAAGCGCAATCTGACGGTAAGCGCCGGCATCGATGGGTTGAACAGTAATGCTGCCTATCTGGGTGCGGTGGTTTCATCGGACCGCATTCGGGCGGTGCGCGCTGCGATCGGCTTTGCGGAAGCAGGTCCGAGAAGTGCGCTTAGCCTCGCTGCGACGGTCACCCAAGGGCTCGACATATGGGGCGCTCGCGGACTGCCGGGCTTTACAGACATACGGTTCACGAAGATCGTCGCCAACGCCCAGGTTGACCGCGCACTGGGCAAACGCCTGGTGGGCCGGTTGCGCCTGACGGGCCAGTACAGCGACGATCGGCTGGGCGGGAACGAGCGGATCGTTATCGGCGGTGCGGACTTTGGCAGGGCGTTTGATACCGCCTTGCTGAGTGGCGATCGGGGAGCGGCAGGCTCGTTCGAAATGGCGCTTCGCCCGTCTTTACCAGAACGCTTCAAGGGAACAGAAGTCTATGCGTTCATTGACGGTGCGCGCATCCGCGTGCTGGAGCGCCTTGCCCAGCCAACGGCCGATTACTCGTTCGCTTCGGCCGGAGGTGGATTGCGGATGGCCTACACGCCGCGTGCTTCGCTGTCGCTCGAAGGAGCCCGAGCGATCAAGTGGCCGTTCGCCGGCCCCGATGGCAGCTGGCGCGTCAATATAGCCTGGTCGTTGAAACTCCGCCGATAGGAATCCCGCATGCCGCGGATGAGGCGGGATGATTGAGCACGTCCGATATTCGAGGGTCACCGGGTCGCGGCCAGAATAACCGAGACTGTCTTGTCGGGTTGGTCCCATGCGGGGAAGTGTCCACTAGGCGCAAACGAATACAGATCTGCCCAGGGAAAAAGCGGTTATGGCACGCGCCGCGCTGAACGTGATGCATCTTGCGTCTTTCTCATTATTAGAAGCGCCGACGAACAAGATCCGATGATGGGCCACAGCCAGCTTTCTCCACCCGCCTTTCGCCGAAATCCGTTTCACTGTCGCCGGATCTTGGGGTCACTGCCGGAAATTCTCGCAGGGAGGTGGTCACCAGATAAACGGACCCGGCGCGCTCAATTCACCGGGCATTTGTGGAACGTCGCTTAGCGAGAGCCGTTCAGGAATACACGCAACATGGATTTGCCGTCAGCCACGCTGCCGTCCGGACCCAGAATGGGAGCATGACGATGGCGAAGAAGGCACTGATTGCGGGCGTTAGCGGCATCGTCGGAAGCGCGACAGCACAATTGCTCTTGGAGCATGGTTGGGAGGTGGATGGCTTAGCGCGGCGCGCGACGGATCAAGCGGGCGTTCAGCCTATTCTTGCAGACCTTCAAGACGCCGACGCAACCGCCATGGCCCTTGCCGATTGCCGCCCCGATGCGGTGTTTATCACAACGTGGCTACGCCAGAACAGCGAAGCGGAGAACATCCGGGTCAACGCGTCCATGGTCCGTAACCTTCTTAAGGCTCTGCGGGAAATGGAAGGGCCGCGCCATGTCGCACTGGTTACCGGTCTCAAACATTATCTCGGCCCCTTCGGGGCCTATGGTCAAGGCAGTTTGCCGCAAACCCCGTTTCGGGAGGAGCAAGGTCGGCTCGAGATCGAGAACTTCTATTACGCACAGGAAGACGAGCTATTCGCTGCGGCGGCACGCGACGGCTTCACTTGGAGCGTCCATCGGCCTCACACCGTGATTGGCGTGGCCGTCGGCAATGCCATGAATATGGGCACGACATTGGCTGTCTACGCCACGATTTGCAGGGAGACCGGACGACCCTTCATCTTCCCTGGCTCGGCCGCGCAATGGAATGGCCTGACCGACATGACCGATGCTCGTCAATTGGCCCGGCATCTGCTCTGGGCGACGACGACACCGGCTGCCGCGAATGAGGACTTCAACATCGTCAACGGCGATGTTTTCCGATGGAGCTGGATGTGGGGCCGCATCGCGGCATGGTTTGGCATCGAACCTGTCCCGTTCGACGGCGCCGTCCGTCCTCTGGAGCAGCAAATGGCGGCAGATGCCGCCACGTGGCACGCCATTGCCATACGGGAAGGCCTTCTGGAGCCCGACCTCCAGCGTCTGGCATCCCCTTGGCACACCGATGCCGATCTCGGTCGCCCCATAGAGGTAGTTACCGACATGTCCAAGAGCCGGAGAATGGGGTTCAGGGATTACCAAGCAACTGATGATGCATTCTACACGCTGTTCGAGCAACTTCGGGCTGGCGGGTGGATTCCGTAGTTTGCTGGACGTTTGGATAGCCGTTGAGCCGGTCCAACCCAGATCTACATGGGATGCGCCAATCAGCAGAGTACGGCTCATGCGGTCGAATTCCGTCTAGCTAGCCGCCATTGGTTCAGGCTGACACGCCGACCGGGTCAAGGACGTTGAGCGCCCTCAATGGAAGGTCAAAATAAGTGGGAAGCGCACTGTCAGCGTCTATTCGGCCCGAGCTAAAGACGCGCAGGGATTGATGCCCTAGTAATCATGATCGATAGACCCGATGCCCACCGCACGGCTGTTCAGTTTCCCCGGCTTCTGATGAAGCGACAGGTTGCCGATGCCGGCCATATCCGCATCCACCGTTCCTGCGGCGCTGATCTCGACATTGCCGACGCCATTGATCTTCACGGTCGCGTCCTTCGCCTGCACATCCTCAAGGTCGATGTTGCCGACGCCATTAGCGATGACTTCCAACTTGCCGACCGTGCCAGCGGCCTCAACATCTGTCGGGCCATCGACATTCAGGCGGAATTCCGGCTGCTGCATATCGCGCAGACGGACGGCGCCTGGTGCTTGCAGGCTCAAACCGGTGAGCCGCGGTGCGACGATCGTCACCCTGATCCCTGAATGATGCCGCTCCATTTTGTCCAGAGACAGCCTGCCATCGGCCCAGCGCAGAGCCTTCAACGCGCGGTCCGAACCGGAAATCACCATGCGGCTTTCCATGCCGCGCCGATAATCGAGCGTTACCGGCACGTCGATGGTTAAAGGGGTGGCCCCATCGAAAGAGACGGTCCTACTCGTCTGCGGGCCATAGTCATCATCATCGCGCCAATCCATCATCCAGTCGATATGGCTTCTGCTTCCTATGCGCTTTGCCACATCGTCTCCGCCGATGGCCCACGCACCCCCGAGGGCGACAATGGCCAGGCCGATTCCACTGGCGCTGACGATAAGGAGTTTCCTGATCATGGTCCGTGTATCCTTCATCTTCCGGCCCTCATGCTTCGGGATCGATGGCGGGCTTGAGCACCCGATAGTGCAATCGGCCGAACCACAGGATCGCGTTCACCAAACCGATCGAGCCGATGGTCAGGAGGGCGGTTATGCCCGTCGCCGCCGCCATCAGGCCAAGCCCACAGAGAAGCGCGGCAACCGGTCCCCCCGGAAACCCGCTGAACGGGCCGATGATCAATATGCCGCCGCCCGCCACGAACAGGCCGAACATCGCAACATAGAGGCCGATCACCACGCCGATCACCGGCAGCAATATCGGGATCAGTACGAGGATATCGAGCGCTCCCAGCCCCAGAAAGGCGACCACCGCACCCACTGCGGACGAGGGCGTGCGCACCTCCTCCCACCGCTTGATGCCCGCCTCAAGCCTCAACTCGCGGGCAAGACGGCCGGGATCGCCCAGCGCCTCTACCACTTCGGCGTCCGAGCGACCTTCTTCGCGCGCGGCTTCGAAATGAACCTCATAGTCGTTCATGATATCGTCGATCGAGGCGGCGGGCATGCCTTCCAGCCCGCGCCGCAGCCGTTTGAGAAATTCGTCGCGTGTCATGCCTGATCCTCCGGCTGCGCTGCGGTTTGGGGGTCGGGGGTTTGGGGGTCGGGTTGGTCGAGCAACCCGTTCACGGCGTTCGTGAAGCTGCGCCAGTCGGCAAGCTGGGTCGCCAGGCTCGCCTGACCCGCATCGGTCAGCCGATAATATTTTCGCGACGGGCCCGAGGACGATTCGACATGGTAAGTCGCGACCAGTCCATCGCCCTGCATCCGTCGCATGAGCGGGTAGATGGTTCCCTCCCCCATATCGACTGCGTCGGCCAACCGGGACGCAATCTCATAAGCGTAACTGTCGCCGCGCGCGAGCAGCGCCAGAACGCAGAGCCCCAGGACACCCTTCTTGAGTTGGATTTCAATCACTTCCGGCACGAATCACCTCATCGCTTCGAGAAAGTGTATATTGCATGCTATTGTGTATTGCAAGGTAGCTTGCAATGCTTTGTCGAGGCGCGAACCGATGGTGGGGCCGCTCTTGATTCATTAACGAAGGGCGGCTTGGCCCTGGTTAGCGTTGAAAAGCTGCCGTTTCGGTGTGTCAGACCAAACAGCCTAGCCTTTATGCCGTAGATTGCCGCCAATCGCTTCCGCACGTGCCGCCCGCATCGAGACATCTGGCCGATCCACGTCACCGATCGATGCAGACCTAGAAGAAATTAATAGACAAGGCTGATTGCGTGATGGGGCGAGAGAGGTGATCCGCGCAGAAGGCGGCGGGTGGCAAGGGTAGCGCATTCACCAGGACAGCGGCTCTTCCACGTCCGGACCATGGACATAAGGGTGCAGCTGAATGCCTGAGCCACCACACCCGGCCACGTATCGCACTTGGGCGTGATGGATCAGGGACCCTATTATGCCGTAAAGATGGAATCCGGCGCTCTCGGTACGGCTGGTGGTCCGAAAACCAATGGCAACGCACAGGTGCTCGACTGGAGTGGCAATCCCATCCCTGGTCTCTACGCCGCAGGTAATGCAATGGCTGCTGTGCTGGGGGAAGCCTATGGCGGCGCAGGAGGCACGCTCGGGCCGGGTATGACCTTCGGCTACATCGCCGGTCGGCATCTCGGCACCCATATCTCCAACCACTGAACCGGGTAGGCAACCGGCCGGGCGAGACCGTCACGTCAGCGCAGAGAGCGCATCGACCGCCACGCGTGCCAGAATGGGAAAGCTCTTCGCGCGGTTTGCTGCCTCTGCGTTGCTGGCAGTCCCGCGTAACACCCGGCCCTTGATTCCGTGGAAAATGGCCGCCAGCCGGAACAGGTTGAAGCCGACGTAGAACGCATAATCCGGGATGGCATCGCGCCCTGTCCGCGCGCAATAGTCAGCGATATAATCTCGCTCCGAAGGAATTCCGAGGCTCGTCAGGTCCGCCGCACCCAGAGAGGGAACAATGTCCGGGGTCAGCCGGTACATCAGCGTGTGGTAGGCAAAATCCGCCAAAGGATGGCCGAGCGTGGACAACTCCCAGTCAAGCACAGCCAGCACGCGCGGCTCGGTGGGATGAAAGATCATATTGTCACAGCGACAATCGCCATGAACCAGCGTGGTCTCGTCTCCATCCGGGATCAGCGTGGGCAGCGTATCGACCAGAAAGTCCATATCGGGGTTGCGACCGGCAAGATCATCGGCCTGATATTGCTTGGTCCACCGGCCGATCTGCCGCGCGAAATAATTGCCGGGTCGGCCATAGTCCTCAAGGCCCACGGCGCGATAATCGACCTGATGCAGCGCCGCCATCGTGGCGTTCATTGCATCGAAATAGGCGGGCCGGTCCGCGCGGGATACCTCCGGGAACGTGGCGTCCCAGAAGATCCGCCCCTCCACCATGTCCATCACATAGAACCAGGTACCGATGACAGCATCGTCGGTGCAGAGGCCGTGGATCTTCGCCACCGGGAACCCCGCACGAGCGAGCGCAGTCTGCACCCGAGCTTCGCGGTCCACCGCATGCGCGCCGGGCAGCAGGTCACCGGGCGGCTTGCGGCGCAGGACATAGGTCCGCTCCGGCGTAATCAGCTTGTAGGTCGGGTTCGATTGTCCGCCGCGAAACTGTTCGACCCTCAGTGGCCCTTTGTAATCCTCGACATGCGTGGCCATCCATCGCGCGAGGGCACCCTCGTCAAAGCCATAGCCGGGGCGTACCGCCACGGTACCGGCATTGGCGGCGGCGAGATCGCTGCTCATCGAACTAGCCGGTGGCCTCAGGATGGGCCTGCTTCCATTCACGTTTGATGGTTTTGGCAAGGCTCCATTTATGGACCTCGGTCGGGCCGTCATAGATGCGGAACGCGCGCACTTCGCGGAACACCTGCTCGACTATTGTTCGATCAGTGACGCCGGTGCCACCCATGACCTGAACGCAGTTGTCAGCGATTTTCATCATCGCCTCGCTTACCGAAACCTTCGCCATGGAGCTTTCGACCGTGCCGAGCGAGCCGGTATCCAGCACGCTCGCGCACCAGTCGATCATCAGTTCGCATTGCTGGATCAGGATCCGGTTTTCGGCCAGCATGAAGCCAACCCCTTCATGATCGATCAGTACCTTGCCGAAGGCCATGCGGCGGCAGGCATAATCCGTGGCGATTTCGTGCGCGCGGATACACGCCCCCAGCCAGCGCATGCAATGCGACAGCCGCGCGGGTGACAGGCGCACCTGCGCATATTTGAAGCCCTCACCGGGTTGCCCGAGCATCTGGTCGGCGGGAATGCGCAGATTGTCGATGGTCAGCGTCGCATGACCGCCGGGCATCGAGCTGTCGATCGTGTTGGGAATCGCGTCGATGCGTATGGCCTCGTCGGGCAGATCGATGAGGAACATGCACGCGCCGCCCTTGGTCTCCTCTTCTGCCGACGCCGCCATGATAATTCCCACCTTTGCTCCCAGCGCACCGGTGATGAAGGTCTTGCGGCCATTGACGATCCAGTGGTTCCCGTCCTTGCGGCAGGTCGTCTTCATCATCGACGGATCGGAACCCGCCCCCTGCCAGTCGGCCGGTTCGGTCATGAAGAAAGCCGACCGGGCGGTTCCCGCGTGCAAGGGCTTGAGAAAGCGCTCCTTGAGTTCGGGCGATCCGACATGGCCGATCAGGTACATATTGCCTTCGTCCGGCGCGAAGGTGTTGCAGGCGAGCGGCCCAAGCGGGGACAGGCCGGAACGAATGAGGACCACAGCGGTCTCCCGCTGGGTCAGATGGGTACCGTCTGGCCGGATATGGGGCGTCAGCACGCCCGCCGCCCGGGCCTTTTCCCGCATGTCCATCACCAGATCATCGGTCGGCCCGCCATGATGGTCGCGGCGCGTGTCCTTCTCATAGGGCGCGACGACGGTGCGGACGAACGCCTCGACCTTGTCCGCCATAGCGCGGGCATAGGGCGAAATCGCTTCCGGATGGGTCTGGAACACGGACATTATTGCAGCACTCTCACCGGATCGGTTCCATCCCAGTTCCGGGCCGCTTCCCTCATCATGGCGAACAATCCCTCACTGCCCGACACGGGCTGGAGAAATTCGATGACATGACCCGGCCCCTGCCCCGGATCGACATAGATGACTTCGCCGTCATCGCCAACCTTGCCCTCGACGATGACTTCCGCACCGGCCTGCGCGCAGGCGGCGCGGGCGGCCTGTATGTCATCGACGAAAATACAGACGTGATGCAGACGGTCGCGCACCGCATAGTCACCGGAATAGAGCGACGGCGCGTCGCTGTCGGTCTTGATCAGTTCGATCTGGATATCGCCCCAATAACCGATCGCCATGGAAAACACCGCATCCGTGGGCTGGCCACGATATTTCATGTCGCCCAACCGGACATCGTTGAGGATGAAGAACGGTCCCACCCCCATGGTTTCGATCCAGTAGGAAAGGGCGGCATCGAAATCCGTCGGGAAATAGGCCAGCTGGATGATGTCACCCAGCGCCTTGAGGGGACCGGGCTTCATGCGAAAAGTCCTTCCGGCTGTTCAATCAGGAACTTGAGGGTCTGGAGGAACTGCGCGCCCGCCGCGCCGTCAATGGCGCGGTGATCGACCGACAGGGTGAAGGAGATGCGTGTTTCGAACGTCGCACCGCCGCTGGGACTTTCCACCGGCTGGCGTTGGGCCGCGCCCACGGCGAGGATGGCTCCCTGCGGCGGGTTGATGATCGCGTCGAAATTTTCGATGCCGAACATGCCGAGGTTCGACACGGAGAAAGTGCCCCCCTCCATATCGTCCATCGACAGCCCCTTGCCCTGCGCCTTTTCGATCAGGCGACGGCTCTCCGCCGCCAACTGGTCGATCCGCATCCGGTCCGCCTGTCGGATCACGGGCGTCACCAGCCCTTTCGGGCTGGCCACCGCGATGGCGATGTCCGCATGGGGAAAGCGGTGGATCTCGTTGCCATGGACTTGCACGTTGACATCGGGATGGCGGACCAGTGCGACGGCGCTCGCCTTCACGATCCAGTCGTTGAGCGATGCCTTGCATCCCAGCACCAGATTGGCCGACTTGCGCATGTCCAACAGAGCGTCGGCGCTGGCCGATATGCGGAGATAGAAATGCGGGATGTCCTGCTTGGCCTGCGTCAGCCGCTGGGCAACAACCTTGCGGATCCGGTCGAACGGCACGATCTCCGGACGGTTTGCTCCGGCCATGAAGGCAGGCGCCCCGATCCCACCGATGGCATCCGAAGGTGGGACAAGCGCCAGCACGTCGGCCTTGGAAATGCGCCCCCGCGCTCCCGTGCCCTTCACGCCCGCCAACGACAGCCCATGGAGCGCCGCGATGCGCCGGGCGAGGGGAGAGGCGAACACCGCGCCGTCGTCAGCGACCAGCGCGGCAAGCCCTTTCGTCGCGAGGGGAGCGGGGCCGCGTACCGCGCGCACCACATCCTGATGCGTGATGCGACCGCCGCGGCCGGACCCTTCTATCCCTGACAGATCCACCCCTTCTTCCTCGGCCAGGCGCAGTGCTTCCGGGCTGATGGGACGGTTGGTTTCGATTTTGGTCCGGGCGGGGCGGGCCTCGGCAGACGGCACAGCCGGTTCTGCTGGCGCGGCAGCACGGCCCGCGCCGATCGCCAAGCCACCCTCGGCCGGCCGAAATTCGGCGAGAAAGGCATCAATCTCCGCGTCGGAATGCGCACCTTCGTCGAAGATGGCGAGCAACGCACCGACCGGCTCGGCCTCCGCACCCGAAGGGGCAAGGATGCGACGCACGGTGGCGTCATATTCCGCCTCGACTTCGTTGGTGATCTTGGCGGTTTCGATGAGGCACAGGGTATCGCCGCGCTTGAATGTGTCCCCTTCATGGACCATCCATTCGGCAATCGTGCCTTCGGTCATCTCAATGCCCCATTTCGGCATCGTAAAGGCGCGGATGCGGCTCATCTGGCCCTCCTCAGCGGTACGAGAGTGTTTGGCGGACCGCGGCCACGATCTTCGCGGGGCTCGGCAGATAGGCGCTCTCCAGCTCCCGGGCGAACGGCACGGGTGTGTGGGGCGCGGTCACCATCTCGGTGGGTGCCTTCAGGCTGGCGAATGCCTTGCTGGCGACCAGGGCGGCGATATCGGTCGCGAGCGAACAGCGCGGCGGCGCTTCATCCACAACCACCAGACGGCCGGTCACTTCGACCGAATCCAGGATCGCTTCCTCATCAAGGGGAGACGTGGTGCGCAGATCGATTACATCGCAGCCTATGCCGTCCCGGGCCAGTTCATCGGCGGCGGCTTCCGCGTACCCCACCATCATCCCTGCGGCGACGATGGTGGCGTCCAGCCCCGCGCGCGCCAATCGGGCGTGCCCGAATGGGATGCAGAATTCCGGGTCGTCCGAAACCTCGCCGCTCATGCCATAGAGGAACTTGTGTTCCAGAAAGATGACCGGATCATCGTCGCGGATTGCCTGCCGCAACAGACCGCAAGCGTCCTCGGGCGTCGAGGGCATGACGACTTTCAGACCGGGCATGTTGGTGACGAACTGATGGATGACCTGGCTGTGCTGGGCGGCAGCGTTGTAGCCCGCCCCGCACGGCATGCGGATGACCGCCGGGCAGATGGATTTTCCGCCGAACATGTACCGGAACTTCGCGATCTGGTTCCAGAGCTGGTCCATGCACACGCCGATGAAGTCGGCGAACATGATTTCCGCGACCGGTCGCTTGCCCGCCAGAGCAAGGCCGCCCGCCGCGCCGACAATCGCGCTCTCGCTGATCGGCGTGTCGATCACGCGATCCGGTCCGAACGCATCATAAAGGCCCGTGGATGTCGACCAGATCCCGCCAATGGCCTCCGGTCCGCCCGCCGTGCCCATGCCGCCCACCACGTCTTCGCCGAGGACAACGACGCGTGGATCGCGCTGCATCTCCTGGAAGATCGTGTTGCGAATGGCGTCGCGATACATCAATTTTGCCATGTGTCCGCTCCCGCCGGTCAGTAATTTATGTAGACGTTTTCGAGCACGTTCGCCGCACCCGGGCGCGGCGCCGCGCGCGATGCCTTGACCGCAGCCTCGATTGTGTCGAGCGTCGCCGTGTCGATATCGTCCAGATCGGCATCGGACAGCAGCCCCGCCTCGGTCACGCTGCCACGGAATTTGCGGATGCAGTCGCGGGTCGTGCGGATTCGCTCGATCTCGCCCTCTCCGCGATAGCGTTGCGGATCGCCCTCGAAATGGCCGAAAAACCGCTCGGTGTCGAACTCGACAGCGGCCGGGCCGTTGCCGGGAACGCGCACATATTCGAGCACTTCGCGCATGCAGTCATGGACAGCGAAGAAGTCCGTGCCGTCCGCCCGCCAGACCTTCATACCGAATGCTTCGGCCCGGCTCGCAATGTCATCGCGCGTCCCCACCGCATAAGCATTTCCGGTATGTTCGGAATAATGGTTGTTCTCGAACACGAAGATCGCCGGAGCCTTGGTCACGACTGCCAGGTTCATCGCTTCAAACGTAGTGCCCTGATTGCAGGCACCGTCACCGGAAAAGGTAATCGCGACGCCCAGCTTCCCCTCAGCATCCGGACCATCAATCTTGGCCGAAAGCGCTGCACCGACCGCGATGGGCGCGCCTGCCCCGACGATGCCGTTGGCGCCCAGCATCCCCTTTTCCACGTCGGCGATGTGCATCGACCCCCCCTTGCCGTTGCACAGGCCGTCCTGGCTGCCCCAGATCTCCTTCATCATCCCCTCGACATCGCATCCCTTGGCGAGGCAGTGGCCATGCCCGCGATGCGTGGAGACGATCTTGTCCCGCGGGGTCAGGTGCTCGCACACACCCACCGCGACGGCCTCCTGTCCGCAATAGAGATGGGTGAAGCCCGCGATCTCGCCGGTCTGGATTTCCTCGTGAAGCCGCTCCTCGAATTCGCGGATCAGCTTCATCTGTCGATAGGCGCGGGTCAGCGCCTCACGGTTCAGCTGCATGGACATTTCCTCTCCTGCATGGTCATGGACGGGATCATAGGCCCAGCACAGACTTTGCGATTATGGTATTTTGCACTTCGTTGGTGCCGCCGAAAATCGTCCATGCCCGGCTGTTGAGGTACCGTGCCGAAGCGACCATGGAGGCAGGGGACAGGATGGTTTCAGGGGCATTCTCATCATAGAGGGGACGCGCCTTCTCGAGCTGCAGGCCAGCCAGCCCATACAGGTCCACCGCGAGCAGGTCGATCTCCTGCCTCAGGTTGGACGCCAGCAGCTTGGTCAGCGACGTCTGCGGCCCCGGCGGGGCGCCCTTGGCGATCTCGGCGACGATCTTGAGCTCGATCATGTCGAGCGCGTGGGCGCCCAGTCTGGCGCGCGCCAGACGCCGCTTCCAGTCCACCGAGTCGAGGAGTCGGCCACCCCGGCCATCACCCTGATCGCGCGACGCCGCCACGATCTGGTCGAGATCATAGATCAACTTGGGTGCATGGCAGGAACCGCCGCGCTCGTTCTCCAGCAGGAATTTGGCGATCGTCCAGCCCTGCCCCTCGCCGCCCACCAGATTCTCGGCCGGAACGATCACGTCCTCCAGAAAGAGCTGGTTGACTTCATGGTCGCCCGCATTGGTCAGGATCGGCCGGACCGACACACCCGGACTGTCAAGGTCGATCAGCAGAAAGGAAATGCCCGCCTGCTTTTTCACATCCGGGTTGGTCCGCACAAGCGTGAACATGCCGTTGGCGTGATGCGCATGGGTGGTCCAGATCTTCGACCCGGTCACCACATAATGGTCGCCCTGGCGGATCGCACGGGTCTTGAGGCTGGCGAGATCCGATCCGGACCCCGGTTCGGAAAAGCCCTGACACCAATAGTCCTCACCCGAAAGGATCCGGGGCAGATAATGGCGTTTCTGCGCTTCCGTCCCAAAGGTCCAGAGGACCGGCGCCAGCAATTTCAGGCCCAGAACCGTCAGGTTGGGCGCACCCGCAGAGGCGCATTCCTTTTCGAAGAGATAGCGCTGGAACGGGGTCCAGCCCGTGCCGCCATATTCGACCGGCCACTGGTAGCCCAGCCATCCCTTCTGGTGCAAAACGGCGTTCCAAGCCTGCCCGACCTCCGGCTCGACAAAGACCGACGGAGTAAGGGCGGCCCGTGCCTTGATCTCCTCGGGAAGATGGTCGCGCAGAAACTGGCGCACTTCCTGACGAAAGGCTGCGTCCTCCGGGGAAAGCTGGATATCCATTTGCCTTATCGTTCCAGGATGGTCACGGCTGAAACGCCCGGCGCGCCATAGACGTGACTATAGGCCGTCTTGGGATTGCCCGGCACTTGCCGCCCGCCGCCATCGCCCCGCAACTGCACGACATTTTCGTAGACCTGCCGCAAACCGGACGCCCCGATCGGCTCGCCACAGGCGAGACAGCCGCCGTCGGTGTTGACCGGCAGACGCCCGCCGATTTCGGTCTGCCCCTCGGCAAGCCATCGTTCCTGCTCGCCGTCCGCACAGAAGCCGTTTTCCGCCATATGCATGATCTCGGCTCCGGCTTCGGTGTCCTGGAGCTGGGCGATATGAATATCCGCGGGGCCAATGCCCGCCGCCCTGAACGCATCGGCCGATGCGATCCGGGTTGCGGTGCCACGCGGGGCGCGGTCGTCCGCAACCACGTCGATCGACGGCGAAAACACCTCGAAGCTGTGCGGCGGACGGGTGCGCATCGTTGCCGCCTTCAGCCGGATCAGCGGCTTGCCCAGCGCGTGTGCCTTCTTCTCGCTGGCGAGGATCAGCGCGACCCCTCCTTCCGCCGGAGAGCAGAACATAAATTTGGAATAAGGGTCCGAAACCATGGGGGCGTTCAGGATCTCGTCGATCCCCACCGGCACGCGCCGCCACGCATGGGGCGCGTGGGCGCCGTTGCGGAAGGCTTTCTCCGCCACTCGGCCCAACGCCTCGCGGGAAATGCCGAACATGTGCATATAGCGCATGATCTTGGCCGCGAAGAACTGGGTCGTGACCATATAGCCCGCTTCGCCATACCAGTCCGGCAGGTTATATTCGGCCGGAAGCGCATTGAACGCCCCGCGCGGATGCTTGTCGAAGCCGACCGCCAGGCCCAGGTCGAATTCGCCCGACTTGATCGCCATCTGCGCGCTGAAGAGCGCCGATCCCCCCGCCGCGCAGCCGTTGCGCACATTGATGAACTGGACACCCGTCAGCCCCAGCCGCTCGACCATCGTGTCCGGGTTACCCGCCGCATCCGAGCTGCCATAGGCGAACTGGATGTCTTTCCAGTCGACGCCCGCGTCGCCCAGCGCTTCGCGGACGGCGAACACCCCCTGGTCCAGACCAGACAGGCTGTCGGTCCGCCCGAACGGATGAATGCCCACCCCGACGATGCACACGTCGCTCATACCTCGTCTCCCAAAGGTTCGAACGCCGGGATCATGACGGGATCGTCCGCCGCGGGATCAAGAGGCACCGGCGCGAGGCGCACAGGCATGTCGATTCGCACGGCGTCCGGATCGACATGGACCAGCCGCGCTTCGACGATCACTTGCCCGGCCAGCTCGACATAGGCCACGATCCACGGCGCGAAACTGTCCGGTCCACCATAAGGCGGGGATTTCGGCCGGAACCGCTGGACGGTCCACGACCACACGGTCCCCTCGGATGTCAGCGCGACAGGTTCATAACCGTCCCCCGCTGGGCATGGGAACACCATCCGGCCGGTCAGCCGCTCGCGACCGCCGATCAGGCGAGGCGGCCACTCGTGCGTAAACAGGCCTTCGGCAATCGCGCGCATCACACTCCCATCCCGGACACGGGTTTTCGAGATTCTCTTTCCACCGGTTTAGGCCTGCCTGCGCCGGGAATGTGACTCACCAAAACGCTAGGGTATCCAAACTGTCAGTTCGTGCGACCCATGACCCGAGGAGAGACAGGATGCCGAAGGTCTGGGATTACATCATCGTGGGTGCCGGTTCGGCCGGATGCGTGCTGGCCGAACGGTTGAGCGCCGACGGCCGGTCGCAGGTCCTGTTGCTGGAAGCGGGTGGGCGTAACGAAAGTTTTTGGGTCACCTTGCCGAAGGGCGTGGCCAAACTCGTTCAGAAGCCCGCCCATATGTGGGTCTATCCGGTTGGTCAGCCCCGGGAGGAGGGAGCGGCAACAGGCGGCGAGGTCTGGATTCGCGGCAAGGGACTGGGTGGCTCTTCCTCGATCAATGGCATGATCTGGAGCCGGGGCGAGCCAGCCGACTATGACGCGTGGGAGCAGGATTTCGGCGCTACCGGCTGGAACGGGGCCAGCATGACTGCCGCCTTTCTGGAAATGGAGGATCATGCGGCGGGGAAGTCTGCCCTGCGGGGCGTCGGCGGGCCGGTGCGGGTGGACCCCGCCTGCTACACCTATCCGCTGGCCGACCGGATGATCGAGAGCGGGGAGGCGCTGGGCCTAACGCATGTGGATGACCTCAACGGCGCGACTGGCCCCCGGGTTGGCCTTTACAGCCATAACATCCGCAACGGCAAACGGGAGTCCTCCGCCCGGACCTACCTCGCACGGGCGCGCGGGCGGCCCAATCTCACGGTCCTGACCGACGCCGTGGCGGAACGGATCCTGTTTTCCGGAACACGCGCCTCGGGCGTCGCGGCCTTGGTCAACGGCGTAGCGCAGACCTTCCCCTACGCAGGAGAAATTATCGTGAGCGCGGGGGCGATGGAGAGCCCATTGCTGCTGCAGCGTTCGGGTATCGGCGACGCCGCACGGTTGCAGAGCGCGGGGATCGCGCCGCTGGTTGACGCGCCCGATGTGGGCGAGCGGATGATCGAGCATCTGTCGATCTCCCTTCCCTATCGCCTTGCAAAAGGGCGTGGCACCCACCGCAGCTTCTTCGGCGTCGGGGCAGCACTGGCCATGGCGCGCTATCTGTTGCGGCGTGACGGCGTGCTGGCGACAGGCCCATTCGAAGTAGGGGCCTTCTGCAACGTGGCCCACCCGGACGGACGAACCGATGCGCAATTCTATCTGGGTGGCTATACGTTCAAGGTCGGCGACGACAACAACCCGGTTCCCCTCGACAAGATCGACCCCAAGCCGGGCGTCACCATATATGGGCAGCTCTTGCGGCTGACGAGCGAGAGCGCGGTCCACGCATCGGGGCCGACCACACAGGATGCTGCGGAGATTTTCCACAATTTCCTGACGACCGAACATGACCGCCGGTCGGCCATTGCGCTCGTTCGCACCATGCGCGCCTTCATGGCGGCCGCGCCGCTCGGCGACATGCTCGGGCCCGAACTGCTACCGGGACCGGGGGTGGAAAGCGACGAGGATATCCTCGCCTTCTTCCGTAAAATGTCGAGCTGCGGGCTCCACGCGATCCGGTCCTGTCGGATGGGCGGTGATGCGCGCGCCGTGGTCGACCCGCGCCTGCGCGTCAACGGCGTTCAGGGGCTGCGCGTCGCCGACTGCTCCGTGATTCCCGGGCATGTGACGGGCAATACCAATGCCCCGGCGATGGCAATCGGGTTGCGCGGGGCCGCCATGATTTTGGAGGACAGGCCCTAAGGCATTTGACCAAGCCGGGGCCGCTGTCCGTACTTCAGTTATGAAGCGAGATATAGCCCAGCTGCGCCGCCTTGAAGACCGTTTGACTGCGATTGACGGCGTTCAGCTTGGTGGCGGCATTGTGGATATGGAACCGCACCGTCGCCCGGCTCCGCGCCATGATCATGCTGATCTCGATATCGGTTTTGCCGATGGCCGCCCACCGCAGGCACTCGACCTCGCGCTTCGACAGGCGGGATTCCGGAGGCAAAGCCTGCGTGGCGCCCATCACCTGCACATAGGTCACGATAAACGTGCGGGCGTAGAGCCCGAAGGCATCGGAAAGTTCCTCGAACTCTTGTGTCAGATCCGTCTTGTCGCGATCCAGCGGGTTGAACGTCACGGCGCCGATCTGGCCGAAAGGCAGATGCACGGGGATCGCAATGGCGGCGCGGGTCATCGCCCGTTGCTCAAAATTGCTGAAATCAACCGAATGCAGATAGGGATTATCCTCGCGGGTTCTGAACCCCTCCGCATTGGCCCAGAAAGGCTGGCTTTCGAACCGGCACGCCGCCGTCAGCGGAGAATCGAGCGCAATCCGGGAATTGCGCCACCACACCCGGTCGTCGTTCGTCCAGCCGAAGACCGTGGTGGCGAGCATATTGCCGTCCGCATCCACAGGGGTGCGCTTGTCGGCGAGGTCGTGGGCCGGTGCGACCCGCATGCCATAGTGCATGGCTATACGATGCAAAGCCTCCGCCGCTGGCTTGATCTGCCCCGGCGATGTGACCCGCACCGCATCGATGTTTTCCTGGGATAGCAGTTGCATGTGCACCTTTCTGAACCGCCTGGAATATTGCTCTAAAGGAGCAATGATAACAGTCCCCTAAATCCCTGCGCCACCCTAGCACTTTGCCCAGCGGAGTGTCCACCCGACATGGTGATAGAGATTGGTCGGAAATGGGAGCAGTATGTGACGTTTGACCTGACCGAGGACGAGGAAATGCTCAAGGCCTTGGCCGAACGCTTCGTCCTCGACCATTATGACCATGACAGTCGCCGAACCTTTCAGGCGGCGGCTCCCGGCTTTTCTCGTGACAACTGGCTGACCTTGGGCGAACTCGGGCTTTTGGGCGCGCCATTGCCGGTGGAGTGCGGTGGTCTGGGCCTCGACGCCACCGGCATCGCCACGCTGTTCGAAGCGCTCGGCCATGGTATCGTGGTCGAACCCGTCGCGGAGTCCATGGTTCTTGCCGCCCGCCTATTTGCTGTGGCTGCCCCGCCGGAGCTGCGCGAACAATGGTCCGACGCGCTAATATCGGGAACCCGGCGCTTTGCCGTGGCGCACGCCGAATATGGCCATCGCGACGGACACGTCTGGGTTCACACCACCGCGCAGTCGGACGGGGACGGTTTCGTCCTGAATGGCACGAAGCCGTTCTGCGTTACCGGAAGCGGCGCAGACGCTTATATCGTGTCCGCCCGAACCGGCGGCGATCCCGGCGAAGCGGAAGGCGTCGAACTGTTCATGGTGCCGACGGACACGCCAGGCCTTGCGGTGACCCCATGGCCGATGGTCGATGGCACCTATGCCGCTTGTCTCAAACTGGATGAGGTTCGGATCCCCGCGCTGTTCCGTCTCAACGGCGGCCTTGCGCAACTGGCGGAGGCCGATCTTTTGGCCATGCTGGCACGATCGGCCGAGGCGCTGGGTGTCATGCAAAGGCTGTTTGCCGACACGCGCGACTATCTGTGCACGCGGGAGCAGTTTGGCGCTCCGATCGGTTCGTTTCAGGCGATCCAGCATCGCATGGTCGCCCAATATGCGGTGATCGAACAAAGCCGGGCGCTGATCAATCTGGCGCTGGTATCGTCCGGACCGGAGGACTTCGCGCGCGCGGTGCTCGGCGCCCGTGCCTTCCTCGCCGAGCGCTCGGTCGAGCTGGGTCATGAAATGATCCAGTTCCATGGTGGCATGGGCGTGACCGAGGAGCTGGCCATCGGGGCCGGGCACAAAAGGCTGCTGATGTTATCGCGCTGGCCCGAAGCGCCGGATGCGACGCTGGATCGGTTTGCCGAGTCCCTGACCTGAATGCGGGAGGGGGCAGACTTCGTCGCCCCTCCGCTCTCTTAGGGATGCTCCAGCGGGCGGATGATCGCGGGGTCTAGCCTTGCCCGGGCACCCGCTGCTTCGTCCAGTCGATGCCCCGCTTCAGCAGGTCGTAAAAGACCGGCAGATCCCAGGCGCAGCGGTCGACCGTGGGCCACCAGTCGAGCATCGGCTGCAGATCATAATGGCCGCGGCAGTGACCCAGCGTGTTGTACAGCACCGCTCCGTGGCCGTGGCTCTTGATATACATAACGGGGTGGGTTCCGGGCGCGTTCGCCGCCTCGACAAAGCCGGTTCCTTCTTCCGTGCATTCGGTCTCTAGCAGCACATGAAGATCGCCATGACGTTCCAGATGATAGAGCTCGTCCGTCGTTTCGAAGGGCGTAATCCCGCTGACCAGCGGATGATCGGGGTCGGCGACGGTCACCGTATAGGGCGCGATCGGCGGATGCGACAGGAACTGGCTGCCCAAAAGGTCCATGAACAGCGGCGCCCAGCGTGGCGCATCCCACAACCCGGTGCTGAGAAGCCGCAGCACCGAATTCGTTCCGTGGAGCGCGTACCAGCGCCCCCCGGCTGCGACCCAGTCCCTTAACACCTCCTGCGCAGCCAGCGACGGGGTTACGTCACAGGTATAGGTGATCAGGATATCGGCGTCGCGGAGCGCATCCAGCGCTTCATAGTTTTCGAACACGCGGGTGCGGACGGCCGGGTCATCGGCCAGCAGCTTGAGCAGTTCGAGTCGAGCGAAGTCCATATCGTGCCAGACCCCCCCGCAGATCAGGACGCAGTTGATGCGGGGCGGCCGGACGGCTTCACTCTCATTCATGCCTCAGCCCCGCGATCCGCCGAGCGTGCCATCGAGATATTTCATCATCGTATCCTGAAACTGGCGGATCCGGATTTCCTGATAATTCCCCAGTTGGACCTGGCCATTTTTGGACGCGTGCAACCCTTGCTGGACATAGGGCAGATTATCCATGTCCTGTTCGAACACATCGCCGAGTATCCCGAGTTCGGCGGCTTCCGTCCACTTCTGATCCAGGGTCAGGAATTTGAGCGGAGCACCGCGCGGAATCGGCTGACCCTTGGGGATCCGGGCGAGGATGCGCACCTCCATGATGCAGGTGTCCGGCGTCTTGCCGGGTTTCCAGTTGTAGACAATGTTGGGCATGAACCCGCCCCAGGGCGCAAAATTCGGGAAGACGTTATAGACCAACGCATCGAGCAATTCGGCATCGGTGGCGTCCTCGTGATCGTAGCCGGTGCTTTCGCTGTACGCCTTGCGCATCGCAGCGCCCAGGGCAGCCCGCGCGGTGACGCCATCGGGCACCGTGATCGCCATCGGATTCGCTTGGGCCGGGTCTTCGTAATTGTCGCCGGACCGGCCGTTATATTTGATGAATTCGTCGATGATCCACTGCTCGCCCTGCCCGTCCGTGATATGCGGGCTCATCACGCCGAAGGGCACGAGGTTGACGTTTACATGGTCGCCCCACGTCCAGTAGGCCGCGTTGGAATCGCCGGTGAACGGCAGAAGCTGCGGATGGGTGACGATGGTGTGCCAAGCCTCCATGAAGGCTTCCATGGTCACCTTCCAGTTGGCCGGAACCTCCTTGGCCACACGCATCACCGTCGCGCATTCCTCGTGCCGCCAGCGCCGGAAATGCTCGGGCAGCGGCGCGAGAAACTCTTCCAGGCTCGGCCCGCCCTTTTCCTCGCGAAGGAAGATATAGCCGCCCCAGCGGCCGACTTCCGCTTCGGGAAGATGGAGCGTCTGCTCCTTGAGATGCGGGAAGTCCCATTGGCAGGGCATCGCATTGAACGACCCGTCCTTCTTCCACGAAAATCCGTGGAACGGGCAGGTAAATGTGTCGGCCGATCCGTCCTCGATCCGCAATTTTCGTCCGCGATGGAGGCAAACATTGTGCATCGCGCGAACCGAGCCGTCATCCTGCCGCGTGACGAGATAGGACCGGCCCGCATTCTCGTAGACGACGAAATCACCCGCCTCGGGCAGATCCTCCTCGCGCGCCGCAAACTGCCAGACATAGGGCCACATTTTCTCGCGTTCCAGCGCGGCGAACGCTTCGCTGGTGTAGCGGTCGGCGGGAATGGGGTCCGAACCCCGGTAGGTGTAGCTCTCTTCGGTAAGGATCCTTGGCGGCGTCCGGGAGTCCCGCGCCATCAGCTCTGCCCAGCTGATGCCTTCGCTGCGATCTTCCCCCAGTTGCGGAGCAATTTCGGGTTGCCGGTCGGCCATCGTCTCGGTTCCTCTCGTGCGGGCATCTTTTCCCGCTTTGCCCCTTACTGGCAAAGGCTTGGGCCGGAGTCACCTTGCGTAAGTCATAGGTTGCCGAAACAGCAGGATAGGTCATGTAAGGAGCAGATGGCAAAATAGGAGAGTGGCGTGGACAAGCGCCTGAATGGCAAGGTTGCAATGGTGACCGGCGGAACGTCCGGAATCGGCGCGGGAACGGTCGACCGGTTGCGCCGGGAAGGCGCAACGGTGGTCTTCACCGGATCGAATCAGGAAGCGGCGGACCGCGTTTGCGCTGCGACCGGCGCGGAATTCATCCGTCACGATGTCACGGCATCGGCCGCATGGGACGGATTGGCGGAAGAGATCCTGACGCGGCACGGCCGCCTCGATATCGCCTTCGCCAATGCCGGGACGGAGAACGGCGACAGTTCGGTCGAGGACATCACGATCGAAGGCTGGAACAACGTGATCGGCGTCAACCTGACCGGCGCCATGCTGACTGTGCAGCACGCCATGCGCATGATGGCCCGCAACCCGGACGGCCCGGCCGGATCGATCATCGTCAATTCGTCGATGAACGCCCACCGGGCCATGGGAAATTTTCTCGCTTATTCGGTGTCCAAGGCCGCCGTCGTGGCGCTGGTTAAATCCGCCGCGGTCCATGCGGGCAACCGAAAATACAAGATCCGGGTCAACGCCATTCTGCCGGGCGTGGTCGAAACCGCCATGATCGTCAACCTGATCGAGAAAGCGGACAACCCCGCCGCGGCCCGCGCGGCTTATGAGGGGCTCTCCCCCATGGGGCGCATGGCCGCGGTCGAGGAAGTCGCGGGCATGGTGGCGTGGCTGGCATCGGACGAGGCCCGCTTCTGCTCAGGCAGCGAATTTACAATGGACGGCGCAAGCACCGCCGGCATGAACGGGGTTTGAGGGCTATGGACAATCTGGGTTCCTTTCGCCTGAGCGGCCGCGTGGCGCTGGTGACCGGCGGCTTGCGGGGTATCGGTCTGGCGTGCGTGGAGCGCTTCCTCGTCGAAGGCGCCGAAGTCATCCTGACCGATCTCGATACGGCCGACAGCGAACTGGCGGTCAGCACCCTGTCGCGACTGGGGCAGGCCGCCAGCTATGTTCAGGCCAATGTCACGAGCGAGGTGGATTGGGCGAGCGTGCTGGCCGCGGTCGAGCAACGGCATGGCACGCTGCACATTCTGGTCAACAATGCCGGGATCGACCTGACCGGCCCTGTTGCATCCACCAGTCTGGAAGGCTGGCGTCGCATCATGGGCATCAACGTCGACGGGGTGTTTCTTGGCGTGCGGACACTCGTGCCCCTGCTGGAAAAGAGCGGCGTGGACGTCACGGGTGGGGCTTCGATCATCAATGTCAGCTCGATCATGGGCCTTGTCGGAATGAGCGAAGTTTCCGCCTACAACGCGAGCAAGGGCGCGGTCCGCCTGTTCACCAAATCCATTGCCCTCGAATTTGCGGAGAAGCGCATGCCGATCCGCGCCAATTCTCTCCACCCCGGTTTCGTCGTCACGCCGCTCCTCAACGAGGGTTTCCAGCGCTGGGTCGACAAGGGCGTCGCCGAAAAGGCGCAGGACCTGATCGACATGGTTGCGGCGAAAACCCCGCTCGGTCGGCTTGCTGATCCAAAGGAACTGGCCAGCGCCGCCTTTTTCCTCGCGTCCAGCGACAGTTCCTACATGACCGGGGCCGAGCTGGTCATCGATGGCGGCTGGACGGCGCAATAGCGTCCCACCGCTTTCTTCGTCTCTGATTCCGCAGAAAGGCTTTCCCATGACCATTGCCCTGCCAGATGTCATTGCCGTTGTAACAGGCGCCGCGGGGGGCATCGGGCGCGAAATCGTCAAGGCCTTGAAGGCCGCCGGTGCCACAGTGGTGGCGACCGACTTGCGGGATGATGCCGACGTCGCCGACGCGGACCATTATCTCAAGCATGATGTCGCCAGCGAAGCCGACTGGCGCGCCGTCGAGCATTATGTGCGGGAAACCTATGGTCGGCTCGACGTGCTTGTGAACAACGCGGGTTACTCGATCGTCACCCGCTTTGAAGACACGGCGCTGTCCGATTTCCATCGGGTGAACGCCATCAATGTCGACAGCGCGATCATCGGTACCCAGATCCTGCTCGATCTGCTGAAGGCGGGGGGCAAGGCGCGCAAGGGCGGCGCGTCGATCATCAATTTTTCGAGCGTGGGTGGGCTGCAGGGCGCCGCGTTCAATGCGGCCTATTGCGTCAGCAAGGCTGCGATCCGGATGCTGTCCAAATGTCTGGGCGCGGAGTTTGCCGCGCTCGGCTACAACATTCGTGTGAACTCCGTCCATCCGGGGGGCATCGATACTCCGATGCTCAATTCCATCATTGACCGTTATGTTGAGCTGGGCGCTGCGCCATCGCGCGAGGCGGCCAAGGCCGGGGTCGTGCAGTCCCACCCGATCGGCCGTCTGGGCCGCCCAGAGGAAATGGCCGGGGGCGTCGTATTTCTCGCCAGCGAGGCCGCCAGTTTCATGACCTGCGACGAGCTGGTTATGGATGGCGGCTTTTCGCAGGTTTGAGCGGGGAGAGAGCGATGTCCCCGCCCCTACCCGGCGTTCTGGGCGTGCACCATATCGGCGTTTCGGTTCCCGATCTCGATCTGGCACGGCGCTTCTACATCGATCTGCTTGGCGCGGTGGAAGAAGTCGAACCCATGGGCTGGTCGGACAACCCCTTCATCGACGCGGTTGTCGGACTGGAGGGCAGCGCCGCCCGCCAGTTCTTCTGTCGGCTGGGCAATGTGCAAATCGAGGTGTTCGAATATTCGGCGCCGAAGCAGGCGCCGCTCGACCCGCACCGGGGCGTCAACGAATATGGCTATACCCATATCGCGCTGCAGGTCGAGGATGTGGCGGCGGTTCACGCACGCGTACTGGATGCCGGCCTGCCAGTGCACACGCCCCCGGCGCTCGATGGTATTACGACCGATGCCGATGGCGTGAAGCACGGCTATGCCGGAAGCTATTGCCGCGACTATTTCGGCAACGTGTTCGAGATCCTGGAAGTTCACGAAAGTCGGGACATCCGGCCCCTGTAGGCGATGTTCTCCCGTGGGCCGCTACAGCGAGGACCCACCGTCCAGAACGAACTCGGCCCCCGTCGCGAAAGCGCTCTCGTCGCTGGCGAGGTAAAGGCACAGCGCTGCGACCTCTTCCGGCTTTCCGATTCGGCCGATGGGATGCAGCGCCAGCCATTCGGCATAGAGCGCATCGGGATCCTCGGCCTGGGCCAGAACTTTGTCGAGGATCGGCGTGTGGATGACGCCGGGATGCACCGAATTGCAGCGCATGCCATATCCCGCCCGCGCATAATGCAGTGCAACCGATTTGGTCATGTGCGTTACCCCGGCCTTTGCCGCATTGTAGGCGACGAGATAATGTTCCGCGCGGATGCTCGCCATGGACGAAATGTTGATGACCGACCCGCCTGTCTTTCGCATCAGCGGCACGACATGCTTGCACCCCAGAAACGGGCCGACCAGGTCGACATCCATTTCGTGCCGGAACGCGTCGAGTGTGACCTCCTCGACCGATCCATAGGTGGTAATGCCCGCGCAATTGACCAGCACATCGAGGCGGCCGTGTCGCGACGCGATGGCGGCGAAAACGGCGATCCAGTTCTCTTCACTCGTCACGTCGAGCTGGAGAAAGTCCGTGCGCGCACCCAGTTCGTTTGCCAGCGCCGTGCCATTCGCCTCGTCGATGTCGGTGAGCACGACAGTAGCGCCCTCCTCATGAAATCGCCGGACGATGGCGTCCCCCAGACCGGACGCAGCGCCCGTCACCAGAGCAACCTTACCGGCAATCCTGCCTGCCATGAGCATCTCCTGTTCCGCGACCAGTCAGCACAGCCCCGCCATCCGTCGCACCTGACCAAAGTACCAGAAGCGGCAGCACAGGGTTGTTCCTAGCGTCCTCCCACCAGAAAGCGCTCAAAAAGGAACACGCCATGCCGGTCATCGTTGCGGGAACGCTCACTTTTGCCGGAGACAGCGAGACCTGCGCGTCCATCATCCGCGCCGGTGTGGCCCACATCGCGGACAGTCGCCGCGAAGAGGGATGCGTCGCCTATAACTGGGCCGTCGATCCGCTCGATCCGGCGACAATCCACGTGTTCGAGGAATGGGACGACGAAAAAGCCCTGCTTCGTCACTTTCAGCACAGTTCCTACCGTGCGATGCGCAGCCATCTGGAACGTTACGACCTCATCGGTTTTCACGTTCAGCTCTATTCCGCCGGCCGGGTGGAACCGGTGTATGATGAGGCGGGCCAGCCGCGCAGCGCGCTATTCGACGTCAGCCTGCCTTAGGCGCCGCCTCCGCTCTCGACCTCGGGCGGGATCAGCATGTCCATGGAGAATAGCGCGGCTTTCCACCCTGCCGGTGTACGTACGACATCGAAATAATAACGCCCGCGCATGGTGATCCCTCCGCCCGCCTTGTACCGGCCCATGCCTACGACATAGGTCCGCACAGAGGCCTTATCGCCCGCATAGGACGTGACGGCAAAGTTGCTCAGATAGTGCGCGTGCGCCGCCATGACGTCGAACGTGTTGGCATAAAACTGGCGGATCGCGGCCCGCCCCGTCAGGCTCGGGAAACCTACTCCGGACAGATCGAACACGGCGGCGTCGGTGAAAATGGTACCGATGCCATCGAGATCGTGAAGGCTGTCGACCGCATGCGCAAAGGCGACCAGCAGATCCTCCAGCGCAACACGATCTTCCCACGGGCAAACTGCCATCGTCACTTCCTTCCGACAGGACGCTGCGCAATCCGCAGCGCTGACTAGGCGTCGCCCGGTCCCCTGACATAATCGTTGAGCAGCTCGTGGAAACGCTGAACGCGCTTTTCCTGGAGCGGCAAGATACAGCCCTTGAACCCCCGCGAGTTCAGACCTTGCTGCTGCGACGTGCCGATGGAGAGATCCTGGTCGGCAACATAGCCGACGCTTACCCCATCGCCATAAACGGAATGGCGTTGAACCGCATCATGGCGCAGCGGAACATCGCCGATCGGTGTGGCGACAGTTTTCATGCCCGCGACCGGAGGATAGAAGCACCAGTGCTGGAACACACACTTTTCCGGGTCGGTCGGGTGTGGCTCGGTGCGCAGGACTTGCAGCTGTTCGGGGCTCATCGTCAGCGTGAGGTTGGGGAACAGGGTACAGTGGAAATAGTCGACCAATTGCTGGTCAGACATGCTGTCGTAATTGGTGAAACCCCTGCCCGGACCGAGGCGACGCTTGGCATCGATGATCGCCTGCCGCAGATCGCCCGTGCGGCCGCTGAAGTCCGCCGGATCGATGTCCCACGCGCGGGCGACATCATCAAGCGGCGCGGGAACTTCGGTCGTGTGGTAATCGACGCGCGTGGTTGCCTGATGCCCCTTCATCCACATCGCATTGTGGCCGGATGGATACATTTCGAACACGGTATCCGGCAGGCCGTCGTTGATGAAGGTCGCCAGTTCGGGGTGAATGGTCGGCAGATGATAGCTTTCGTTGAAATTGTCGCGGATGATTTTCCAGTTGAACTCGCAATCCGCGGACAATTTGAGGACGCGCACCCAGTTTTCGATACCGTAGCCCTTCAGTCTTTCCGGAAAAGGCGTCAGCCATTCCGCGAGCGGAGCCACATCGTCGTCCATGCACCAGAAGACGAACGGTCCCCATGTGTCGCAGCGCAATTCGGACAGATGGACCTTGCCGCAGGGGTTGCCGTTCGCGAAATCGTCGGGATCCTGCACCTGCGCCAAGGTGCCATCCAGATCGAATTTCCAGTTGTGATACCCGCAGGCAATGCGGGGAACACTCGTCACTTCATCAAGAATCAGGCGGTTTCCCCGGTGCGGGCAGCTGTTGTAGAATGCCCGGATGGAGCCGTCCTCCTGCCGCACCATGATCACCGATTCCTTGGCGAAATTGTGCCGGACAATGTCGCCCGCCTCCTCGAACTCGGCAAGCACACCGCCCAGATGCCAGACCTTGGGCCAGAGATTTTTTATCTCCAGATCCATCCAATGCTTGGAGATGTAGCGGTCTGCGGTGATGGGATCGCCCCGCACGGGCAGGTCGAATTCCGCTGAATAGCGCGATACCGCGGTTTGAACGTTCATCGATGCATCCTCATCCGGTCCGGTTGTTCATTATTACCAGTCGGCGGATTAAACCGACTCACCTGCCGGTTTTATGCTATTCCCCGCACATTGTCCCACCTCCTCATTTGACTAGGTGGAGAAAGCGGAACCGGGCGTGATCAGGCACACAGGATGAGGCAGTGTAGGAAAAAGCCATGACGACCAAGACCAACACGCTTCAGGACCGCGTTCTCGCCGCCCTGTCGCCCGACCGGGACGTCGCCGCGCCCACCAAGTGGCAGCAGCGCAAGAGCGCCCAGATGCGCGAACGGATCGTCCAAACCGCCGTCGACTGCCTGGTGGAAGGGGGCTATGCGGGCCTGACCACGGCGGCCGTGGCGACCCGGTGCGGCGTGTCGCGGGGGGCCATGCACCACCATTTCCCGACGCGACTGGAACTGGTCGGCGCGGTCGTCGATCATGTGGTCTACCACCGCATGCGCGGTTATCTCGCCGACTATTTCGGCGGCATCGCGCGCCGCAAGGACGAGCCGCTCATCGAACTGGCGTGCGAGGCGCATTGGCGTTCCGTTCAGACCCCCGACTATGCCGCCTGGCTCGAACTGGCGAGCGCGGCTCGCACCGATACCGAACTTGCGGCCATTTTCGATCCTGTTGCTCGGCGATACGACACGGTGTGGACCAGCGAGATGATCGAGGCTTTCCCCCAGTGGAAGGACCATTGGGATCTGCTGAAGCTCGCACATGATTTTACCAGCGCCGTCCACAGCGGCATGCTGCTGCACGCCCCGGTCTTCGGGAGCGAAGGGCGTATGGAACGGCTGCAGCACTTTGTCGCGCGGACAGTGCAGCAGATGTATGACAGTCGTTAGGGGTACCGCGTACTGATCTCGCACATGTGTCAGGTGTTTCGCCGACACGGCTACCCCAGACTAGGGCAACTGAATTCACGTGGAGAGTGTCATGGCGAACGTCGTAATCACAGGAGCGGGTCGCGGCATTGCGCTGGAGCTGGTGCGTCAGCATGTCGAAGCTGGCGACTGGGTCTTTGCTCTGGCGCGCAGTCCCGAAAGCGCAGGCGAACTCGCCAGTCTGGCCGCCGGATCCGGCGGGCGGCTCACCGTTCACACGATGGATGTATCACGCGATGACAGCGTGCGGGCGGGCGCGGCATCGACCGGGTCGGACGGCATCGACCTGATTTACAATGTCGCTGGCACGTTGGGAAATCCGTCCGCGCAACTGGAGGATTTGGACTGGAAAGATTTCGACGACACCATCGAAGTGATGCTGAAGGGTCCGATGCGTGTCGTTCTGGCTTTTCTTCCGCGCATGTCCGCTGGCGGCAAGATCATGAACTTTTCGAGTCAGCTTGCGGCGTCGACCTGGCCCTATGGTGGATTCTACCCCTATGGCGCCGCCAAGGCGGGTATGAACCGCATGATGCGTTCGGTCGCAATGGACCTTAAAGAGCGCGGTATCATCGTCGGCCTTATCCACCCTGGCTATGTGCAAACGGATATGGGCGGGCCGGGCGCGGACATCAGCCCGGCAGAGAGCGCCGCGAGCATTAAGGCTCTGGCGGAGGGCTGGACGCTCGAACAGTCGGGCGAGTTCTACAAATGGAATGGCGAACCGCACGCCTGGTGAGAGTGCGGACCGCTACCAAGCCTGACACTACCGGTTTTCCCCCGCAGCGAGATCGCGTCTGCGGCCGAACCAGTCGCGCGTTGCCTGTGCGACTGCGCAGGCTCGTGCCATCGGATCTGGGTAGGCGGTGCGCAGTGCCAAGCTGCGCAACTCGACCGAAAGGGGTATATCGACCGGCAGCGCAGCTAGCATTGCTTCAAGAGGCAATGCTCCCTGCCCGCATTGTTCGCGCAGATCGACCGCGTCGAGAATGACAGCATCGAAATCGTCGGGGTCGGGACGCCGCGCAGACGCGTCGCAAAACTGCGCATAGGGGACGAGCGCCGGGTCGAGCTGCGCGATCTGCTCAATGGACGTCCCGGACCGGTCGACATGAATCGGATCCACGAGAATCGCACCGAGCGGGTGTCCGACCATCTCGATGATGGCGCGCGCCTGCGTCAGGTTTTTGACCTGCGTGAATACGCCAAATTCCAGCGCGACGCGCATGCCGCTCCCCTCCGCATGATGGCAGAGAGCTTCGAGCGCGGCCGCTGTGGCGGCAGGATCGGGGTGGGACGAAACACACAGGACATCGGCCGCGCCCAGATCGGCGCCAATATCAATGATCCTGCGATGGGCGTCCAGCCCTTCTCCCGGCTTGATCCACACCACCTCGACATCGAGCAGCGGCAGCCCGGTAGCGGTCAGAGCGTCCCTCGCCGCCTGGCTCTGTGCCGTGGTCCACTCGGCGGGATCCACCCAGATGCCTGCCGCATCGAAACCCGCCGACCGCGCCGCTTCGATCACGACGGAAGCGCCAAATTCGGGCAGCACCCCGGATGCAAGAGAAAGCGGATTCATCGGACAGCCTTCCGCACCGTTTTTCGACACCGGCGGATCACATTACCGGTTCGGGGCGGGAAGGATCATCTTCCAGATACCAGTTGAGCCATTCGTGGAAGAACTGGTTTCCCCGCTCGTTCCGGCCGAATACGAGATTGTCATGCGCGCCGGACTCCAGACCTTTCTGGATCTCCAGCCCGATGACATAATCTTCCTGATAGGTGACGTCCCGGAAGAAATTCATCGCCGTTTCGACCGCCTCGCGGTCGGCCTCGTCGCGGATCGGATCACGGCGCAGATAATTCAGCACCGTACGGTTCCTGTCGGGCGTCGGTCCGGGAAACAATTGGGCGACCTGCGTGATTTCGGGTGCGATGAAGATGGAGACATTGGGAAAGAAAATGCGCACGAAATCATAGCCGTAATTTTCGCGCGTGCCCCACTGGTCGCGGGGCACATCCCTAAGCTGCTCGGCGATCGAATGCTGGGGGAAACCGATCCGGATGTTGGGGCCGAAGCCTTCATAATGCATCGTGTTGGACGGGGTGCGCGGAAAAATCGTTTCCGGGTGCAATGACTTGAAGTGATAGCCTTCGAGATAGCCATCGAACGCGATCTTCCAGTTCGCGCCCTCGATCGTCCGGCTCCCCAAATAGGTCCAGTGCGCAAAATCAAGGGCGTCGAAATCGTCGAGAAAGCCCCGGAAATGGCGGTCGAGGTTCATTGGCCCGTTGGGCGCGAGGCACACGAAAATCATCCCGGCGCGTTCCTCGCATGGCAATTCCCGCAGCCCCAGCTCGGACTTGTCGACATCGCCGAAGGTGGAGGGTTCTGCGATGCCGATCAGCTTGCCGTCCGCGCCAAATGTCCATGCATGGTATTTGCACGTGAACCGGGGGCAATTGCCCTTACCCTCTGCCACGGGTGCGCCCCGATGAGGACAGACATTGAGAAAAGCGCGGACTTTGCCCGCCTTGTCGCGATTGATCAGCACCGGCAGGCCGACGGCCTCCATCGCCTTATAGTCTCCGGGATTGGGGAGTTCGGCCGTAAACGCCAGCATGAGCGGCGCACGCTTGAAAATCAGTTCTATTTCGGCGTTGAACTGGTCCTTGTCCAAATAGGTGCTGGTGGGAACGGTGCGCGGCCGCTCACCCTGGTGAGTCTTCCGCTTCTCGACATAGCCGAGCATGATCTCGGCGACGTCGCCGACTTGCTGCACCCGATCCACTGGCATCTCCATTCGCTGTTCTGACCGGGAAGGTGAGCGTTCCGGAATATTTCCGCAAGCTGCGCAAGGTGCTAGGCTCGGGCAAGCCTGTGTGCCCGCCGCGCTGACCTTCTTGGCACTTTTGACAGTTGGCCCCGCGGCGCGGCGCGGGCAGTCAGCAGACATGATGGAGAGGAAAATGCCCCCCTGGGCGTGGCTGAAGGTCCCACCGGCGCATCTGGCGGAATATGCCGGTGCGGGGTTGTGGGACGAACGCACGATCGCGGATCAGGCTGCATCGCTGGCCGATGCCGACCCGGATTTCGTCGCCATGATCGACGGCGCTGTAACGCTGACCCGGGGCGAGGTTCTGGTTTTCGCCCGAGCCCTGTCGGCGGCACTGTACGAGCGCGGCCTGCGTCCGGGCGATGTCATCGCGTTTCAGGTGCCCAACTGGCATGAAGCCATGGTCATCAATCTTGCGGCGGCCCTCTCAGGGCTGATCATCAATCCGATCGTGCCGATCTACCGCGATCATGAAGTGAAACAGATGCTGGCGGACTGCCGCGCGCGGGCGTTCTTCGTCGCATCGGGTTTCCGAAACGGGGAACTGGAGGCGATGGCCAGCCGGATTTGTTCCCATTTGCCGGACCTCGACTTCGTTTTCACCGTGCGGGGGCAGGGGGCTGATGACTATGCGGCGCTGGTCGCAGCAGGTCAGGACCAAGCCTACGCCCCACCGAAGGTCGATCCTCTGGGCGTGAAAATGGTCCTGTACACATCCGGTACGACCGGTCGCGCCAAGGGCGTGCTGCACAGCCACGTCTCCCTTGCCCACATTTTGCGGAAAAGCGCGGAATATTGGCACTTGCGGCACGGCGAAGCGACGCTGATGCCCTCACCGGTCACCCATGTCTCCGGCTATGCGAATGGTCTGGAGGCGCCCTTTGTCTGCGGCACACGGACCGTCCTGATGGAAAGCTGGAATGCCGAAGAGGCGCTGAGGCTGATCGACCGGCATCAGCTGGTGGGTACGGTCGCGGCGACCCCCTTCCTCGTCGAACTGGCGCAAACGGCCCGGCAGAGCGGACAGACGCTGCCGAGCTTCCGTTATTTCGCGTGTGGCGGGGCGGCCGTGCCCAATGACCTGATCCCCGCCGCCAACGCTGCCTTCGCCCAATGCCGCGCCTTTCGCGTTTTCGGCGCATCGGAGGTGCCGCTCGTAACGTTCGGCTGGCCGGACGATCCGGCACTCGCCGCGACGACCGACGGCGCGATCATCGATTACGAGGTCCGGATCGTCGATGGCGCGGACAACGACCTGCCCGACGGACAGGAGGGTGAAATCCTTGTGCGCGGACCTGGCATGATGCTGGGCTATGCCGACGAAGCGCAGACGCGTGAAGCGCTAACCCCGGACGGGTTTTTCCGCACGGGCGATCTGGGCATTCGCACCCGCAACGCAGCACTGACCATCACGGGGCGCAAGAAGGACCTGATCATTCGCGGCGGCGAGAACATCTCCGCCAAGGAAATCGAGGATGTGCTGCACACCCATTCGGCGGTGCGGGAGGCCGCCGTGGTTGCCATGCCCCACGACCGATTGGGCGAAGGGGTGTGCGCCTATATCATCGCGCGGGATGCGCAGCCCAGCGTGCAGTCGCTTGTCGACCATATCGCAGCGAGTGGACTCGCCCGCCAAAAGACGCCCGAACGCTGGGAATTTCGTGCGGATTTTCCCCGCACCCCGGCGGGCAAGATTCGCAAGGACCAGTTGCGCGCCGATGTGATCGAGCGATTGAAAGGCGACTCCGGGTCATAGGGTTCGTCGGGGGCGCAGCCTCTTTGTCATGGCCCGATCCGAACGAACGCTGGGACCTTCCCACTATCGGCGTATCGCGGGGGGCAACGTAACCTGCGCTACCGCCGTTTCTATTTCCGCCTTCGTCGGATTTCGGCGCAAGGTGAGGCCCCCGTTTACCTGCAGATTCTCGCCTGTCATGAAGCATTCGTCGCTGGCGAGGAACACCGCTGCGGCGGCGATGTCGGCGCTTGTACCGATCCGGCCGAGCGGATAACCCGCCAGAAACGCATCGAACAATCCGGGGACGGTTTTGGCGTCCGCCGTCATCGGCGTGTCGGTCAGCCCGGGTGAAATCGAATTGGCGCGGACCCCCTCGCACCCAAATTCATTGGCGATGCAACGAATGACGTGATCGGTGCCGGCCTTGGTACCCATATAGGCGGCGTGATCTTCAAGCATGATTGTCGCGGTGGCCGAGCTGATCTGAATGATGGAGCCGCCGTTTCCGCCAGCCGATCGCATCATTTTGCGCAGCATGGCCTGATAGAAATGAAACGGTCCGACATATTGCAGCATCGTGATGGCCATCAGCTCATCGTGGGTTGTGTCGAGAAAGGGTTTCAGCAGTCCCCATCCGGTCGCGTTAATAGCGATGTCGATGCCACCCAGAGCTTCTGCAGTGGTGTCGGCCAGCATCGCGACACTGTCTGCTTCGGTGATGTCACAGGGTGTCCACAGGCAGCCATGTGCGCGAGCAAAATCGGCGAGTGCGCTGGCCTTCCGTCCGGAAACAAGGACTTGCGCGCCCTCTTCCAGAAACCGTCGGGCGATTTGCTGGCCCATATTGTCCGGGCTGCTTGCGCCGATGATAACCGCGTTTTTTCCTGCCAATCTCTCCATCGCTCTGCCTTCCCAGCAATTCTTATCTTTTAGCACAGGGGGCATTTCGCTCTTCCTGTTCAAAAAGGCAGTGGAATGACGAGGGTCGACGGGCAAAGTCGCACAATCGCCCCTGATCCCGTCGCCAAGGTCCGCGCCTTATCGCCCAGGACGGCGTACCGAGGAGCAAGGCGCCGTAAAACGCAAGAAAAGGACAGATGAGATGGATCTCCGACTGAAGGGCAAGAAAGTCATCCTCACCGGCGGAAGTCGGGGCATTGGTCGCGCGGCCCTGGAAATTTTCGCGGAGGAAGGTTGCGCTATCGCTTTCTTCTCGCGCAACGCGGAGCAGGTTACCGAGGCTGTCCAGTCCCTGTCCCGGCACGGTGGCAAGGTCTTTGGCGACGCGCTCGATATCACCGACCATGACGCCTACGTGAAATGGCTCGCGGAGGCGGCCGACAGGCTCGGCGGCTGCGACATCTTTGTACCGGGCGCCAGCGCTTCCGGGTCCGGCGCAACGGGCGACTGGGAAGCCTGCTTCGCCGCCGATATCAAGGGGACGGTGCTGGGCTGTGAAACCCTGCAGCCCTGGCTGGAAAAGTCGGATGCGGGCGCGATCGTGATCATGGCATCGACGGCAGGCACGGAAACCTTCATCGTTCCCCAGGCCTTCAATGCCCTCAAGGCCGCCCTGATCGCCTATTCGGGGCAGCTGGGGCAGGCGTGGGGGCCACAAGGTATCCGCGTGAATTGCGTCTCGCCAGGGCCGATCAAGTTCCCCGGAGGAAACTGGGAAGCGATCAGGGACATGGCGCCCGAGCTTTATCAGGCGACCGAAGCGACCTTCGCACTTGGCCGCTGGGGTGGGCCGGAGGAAGTGGCGCGGACGATTGTCTTCCTCGCGAGTCCGGCATCGTCCTACACGACCGGCACCAATGTTGTGGTGGATGGCGGCTATACCAAGCGCGTGCAGTTCTGATCGCGATCGACGAACGTATGCGGCGCCCGCGCCACGACCCGACAGGGACGAAAACGCGCCACGTTGACAGGCCAAGCAGCGCGCCCTGCGGATCGTCCGTTCAGACGATCCGCAGGATCAGTTTGCCAGTGTTCTCCCCGGTAAACAGGCGCATAAACGCGCTATAGGCGTTTTCCAGACCGTACTGGATGTCCTCGTCGACACGCAAACGCCCGTCCGCCAGCCACTGCGCCATTTGCGTCGCACCTTCCGGGAATCGATCGACATAGTCAGAGATCAGGAACCCATGAATCGTCGCGCAACGGGCGAGGATCTGCCACAGGTTGCGCAGCCCTTCCCTGGATGCCGCATTATACTCGCTGATCAGGCCGCAAAGGATGATCCGCGCGTGACGGGCGAGGTTGAACACTTCGGCTTCCAGCACATGCCCTCCGACATTCTCAAACACGATGTCGGCTCCCTCGGGGGCTGCCTGAGCAATAGCTTCGACCAGCGCGGCGTGATCCTTGCCCTTATAGTCTATCGCCGCGTCGAACCCGTAATCGTCCAGCAGGCGGCGGCATTTCTCGGCGCCTCCCGCAATGCCGATGACCCGGCAACCGAGGATTTTGCCGATCTGGCCCACCGCAGACCCGACCGCTCCAGCGGCGCCGGACACCAGCAGCGTCTCCCCTGCCTTGGGACGGGCCGCTTCCACCAGTCCGAAATAGGCGGTCAGGCCGACAGCCCCGAGGGCGGAGAGATAATGGGAGGGGGAGGCAACAGCGGCGGCATCGATGGGCATTGTGAAACCACCCGGAACGACGACCGAAAAATCTTCCAGCGCGTTGAGGCCCATGACCCACTGCCCCACCGGAAACGATGGATGATCGGACGCATGGACCATGCCGATCGTGGTCGCCCGAACCGGATCGTCCAGCGCAATCGGAGGCAGGTAACTCTCCTCGTCATCCATCCAGCCGCGCTGCGCCGGGTCGAGCGAGGCAAAGTGATTGCGCACGACAAAACCGCCCTTCGGGGGTGAGGGAATATCTGACGCGATCAGCGAAAAATCCTCCTCGACCGGGTATCCCCGCGGCCTGCGAACAAGCAAAAAGCGTCGATTTTCAGACATGTGGTGGGCCTCCTTCATCCGCAAACTGGTCGTCTTTTGTGCAACAGCAAGCACCTGTGCAATTCGACAGGTCTGCTTTCGATAAAATCGGAGCATAAGATCATTTCAAGGCGGCTACACAATTAACCGGCCGCTCGGGAGGATCATCTTATGGCATCCGTATACCTTCGCGGAGCGTTGGCTGTCGCACTGTCGACCACCGCTCTCACTGTCATTTCCACACCCGCTTTCGCACAGGCCGCGCCGTCAGCAGCCGACGAGCAGGCCGCCGAACCGGCCGATTCTGGCGCCATCATCGTGACGGCACGCCGCCGTTCGGAAACGCTGCAACAGACGCCGGTGGCGATCACTGCGGTCAATACGGCGATGCTCGAAAACAAGGCCGCCGTGAATATCGGAGATCTTCAGGGCGCCGCGCCCGGCCTGCTGATTACCCAGCAGAATTCGGGTGCCCAGGCAGCCAATATTTCGATCCGCGGTCTGACATATGCCGATATCGAGAAATCGCAAACCCCCACCGTGGGCGTCGTGGTCGACGGTATCACCATCGGCACCAACACCGGGCAGTTGCAGGACGCGTTCGACATCGCCCAGATCGAAGTTCTGCGCGGACCGCAAGGCACGCTGTTCGGCGCGAACACGATCGGCGGCGTCATCAACATCACCCGCACCAAGCCGACGATGGAACCGGGCGGCAAGGCCGAATTCACCTATGGCCGCTGGAATACATGGTCCGGCAAGGCGATCGTCAACTATGGCAATGGCGATACATGGGGCATTAAGGGCTGGTATTTCCATAATGAGACGGATGGCTTCTACCATAACGTGACGCGCAACACGTCCGACGGCTGGAGCAAGGGTGACAGCTATGGCGCCAGCCTGCTGTTCAAGCCTGCCGGGTCGGGCTTCAATGCTCAGCTTACCGTCGAAAATGTCGTGCAGTCGTTCAACCCGGTGGTGAGCAACATCGCCAAGACGGGTGAGGTATTCTGTGCGTTTGAACCCGCGCAGGAATGCAATCGCAACACGACAACAGACCTTTACACCACCTTCGGCGCAGCGGCGAAAAGCAAATATCGCGCCCCAAATGCCACACTGGAAATGAATTATGACGCGGGCGCGGTGAAGCTGACGTCGATCACCGGCTGGCGTCATAGCAAAGAAGGGCAAACACAGGATTTTGACGGTTCTTCGACCGACCTCTATTATGTCGATCGTCGCCAGCATTATACCCAGTGGAGCCAGGAATTGCGCGCTTCTGGCAATCTGTTCGATGGTTTCGATTATGTCGTCGGCGGCTATTTCTTCTCCTCCAAGTACGATCTGACACAATGGTCGCGCGTATTCGGCTTTGATCCGAACACGCCGCCGACCCTGTTCGACCGGGCTTCGCAGCATGTTGAAGGCAAGACCAAGAGCTACGCGGTCTTCGGCGACTTTAACTGGGCCTTTGCCGACAATTGGCGCCTGTCCTTCGGTGGCCGCTGGAGCCATGACAACAAGAAGCTGGTGAACGGCTTTGCTCCGAATATGCTGATCGCCCCGGGCGACCTGCAACAGCTCACATACGTCGCACCGGGATCTTGCACCGGCATAGGCGCGCCAACAGCTCCGGGGACACCGGTCTGCGCACCCGGCACGTTTGCACTGGTTGGCGCGGGCGACGCGAATTTCACGAAGTTCACGCCCAAGGTTGGCATAGATTATCGCCCGAACAGCGATACCATGCTTTATGCATCCTGGTCGCGCGGATACCGGTCCGGCGGTTTCAGCCCCCGCGCCGCCACGGCCGCCACGGCCAGCACACCGTTTCGTCCGGAAACCGTCGATTCCTACGAAATCGGTGCGAAGCTCGCCCTTCTGGATCGCAAACTTGAAATCAACATCGCGGGCTATGTGTCTGATTACAAGAACATGCAGCAGAACCTGACCGTTCCGGGCGGCCCGACCGGCAACCAGACGGTCACCGGCAACGTTCCGGGCGGCGCGAGCATCAAGGGCATCGAAATCGATGGCAGCCTGCGGGTCACCCGGCAGCTCCGCATCACCGCTTCGGGCGCCTATATGAAGTCGCACTTCCGCAACTTCATCGCGGACGGCGTGCTCCCTGCTGGCCTCGTCTATCCGGGCGGGGTAGTGCCTCCAGCGAGCGGGCTTGGACCGTACAACTATTCGGCCAACAACCTGATCTACGCGCCGAAGTTCACCACATCGCTGGCGGCGGAATATGAAGTTCCGACCAGCTTTGGTTCGGTTCAGACGTCCATCGGCTGGCGCCATATCAGCCCCTATGACGAGCAGCTCTCGGTTGCCTCTACCACTCCGGCCAATATCGGCGGCAGGGCGGGTGTCATCGTTAACGGGAACGATCCCCGCGTCCGCACCACGACACAGGATCTGGTCGACGCCAGCCTGACGGTAAAGTTCGACCTTGGCGACAACGAAGCCTATGTCCGGGTATTCGGTCGCAACCTCGCCAATGAGAAGACCACGACCCACGCGTTCACGGTGGCCGGACTCTGGTCCTTCGGCATGGCGCTGGAACCCCGCACCTATGGCGCGACCATTGGCGTGAAGTTCTAAACCGACCCGTCCTTCGGGGTCGCAATGGGGCGTTCGGCACAATCGGCTGGACGCCCCCTTTTTACAAGGAGCGGAAAATGGCACGTCTCGACGGAAAAATTGCGCTGGTCACCGGCGCAGGGAATGAACGCGGGCTGGGGGCGGCAACCGCACGCCGTTTCGCAGAAGAAGGAGCCTTCGTCTATCTCACGGACCTTGACGGGGACGGCGTTGAAACGGTTGCAGCGAGCATCCGCGCTGCGGGCTGCCAGTGTACCGCACTGGCCCATGACGTGACCGATGAGGCTAGCTGGGACGGGATCTTCGACACCATCGGCGCAGGCCATGGGCGCCTGGATGTGTTGGTCAACAATGCGGGCATCGCGATCCTTAAGCCGATCGAGCAGCTCGCCACGGCCGACTGGGAACGGCAGAACAGGGTCAATCTCGACAGCGTGTTTTACGGCACGCAGCGCGCCGTGGCGCTCATGCGCAAGGTTGGTCAGGGTGGCTCGATCATCAACCTCTCGTCGATTGTGGGGCTTGTGGGTGTGGCGGGCTGTGCCGCCTATGGCGCCGCAAAGGGAGGGGTCCGCCTGTTCAGCAAGTCGGTCGCACTCGAATGCGCACCACAGAACATACGCTGCAACACGGTACACCCCGGCATGATCGAGACGGCAATGCAGGACGTCGCGCGCAGGGACAACCCCGATGTCTTTGACCAGATCGTCGCCGCTATTCCGATGCGACGCATGGGCGCTCCCCTCGACATCGCCAATATGAACCTTTTCCTCGCCAGCGACGAGGCAGCGTACATCACCGGTTGCGAATTTACCGTCGATGGTGGTGTCACCGCGATGTAAAACGGTGAGGTCAGTGCGCGGCGGATAGCAGTGCTGGCCTCAACACCCCTTGGGCGATTGCTGCCGGTGAATGTTGCGGAAGGATCGCGACGCAAAATACCAGCGCCCGTCAATTTTCCGGCAAATATCTTCATAAAGTCCCCGATCGCGGTGCGTAACGCCGTCCCGGTCGTAGACTTCCGATGTGTAGCAGCGGACCTGGGCGACATCGCCGTCGATTTCGATTGATCCGGGCCATGCCTCGAACATGATACCCGGATAGGCCTTCATCGCCTCGCCCCACATGGCGACGATGGCTTCGCGCCCCCGTGTCGTGCCGATCTCGGGATAATCGGGCAGCGACCATTCGCCATCCTCCGCCCATGTCGCTCCCCATGCATCAGCATCGAGTCGGGTCACCGCCTCGGCATAGGCCTCCAGCAGCTCGCGGATGGCAAGACGATCTTCGAAGGCGCCGATATAGGCCATGACAGGACTCTCCCATTCGTTGTGGCAGACAGGTTACCCGGTACGGCGCCGTCGGGAACCTGTGACAGGTGAGAGGCGGGTGACCAGGCTTTACGCTTGCGCCACGGGCCGCTCGCCGGGGCCGGGTGGGGAAGACGGCACCGCCACTTCGATCACACCATCAACGATCCTGACTTCGAAGCGCCGCAAATCGGCGTAAAGCCCTCCAATGCAGCGTCCGGTATCAGCCTCGAACCGCGCCCCGTGAAGCGGGCATATGATCGCCCCGCGCCGAATTCTGCCGGGCGATAACAGGGCCGCAAGGTGCGTGCAGCGATCATTGACTGCGTTAAGGCCCTCTTCCGTACGCACCACGAGAACGCTCCACCCGCCAAGAATAGCGGTCCATTTGTTATCCTCGGGAAAATCGGCCTCGGAGCCAATGGCGTGCCAGTTCTGCTCGGTGTCCGTCATAATCTCACAATCTTTTGCCCATATCGCGCAGCAGGTGCTCACCCGTCTGATGGACGTTTGCGCAGTAACGGTGCGAACGCAATCGCGTCTCAGGGAAAAAGGCAACGGGCTATGCAATTCGCTAGGTTCCCCGCGCCAAGTCCATCGTCACACTGGAACCAGTTGAGAGGAGACATAATCGCTATGGGCATGTCGCACGAGGAAACTGTCGATTTCGTTGAACGGATCTATGGCGCATCAGCGGCCGGTGACTGGGCAGCCGTTTCGGACATGCTCACGGACGACTTTGTCGCCTACGAAGCCGATAGTCTTCCCATGGCAGGTGCATACCGGGGCAAAAACGGCCTGCGGGAACTATTCGAAAAGGTCATGGCGATGGTCGACGTCGTTGCACTGGACCGCAGTGCGTTACCAATCGGCACGGACTGCGCCATCGCCGTGTTGACGATGCGTTTTGCCGACCCCGCGCTGAAGCCAGCCGAGCTGTGCGAAATGCTGCGGTTCCGGGGAAACCAGTGCTGCGAGATCAAGCCCTATTATTTCGATCCTGCACCCTTCATCGCCGCCTGCGGGGCCAAGCAACGGGCGGCATAACGGCGAACCTCGAACCTGATCGCAGTGGAGTGGGTCTCGATCGATGGGGGCAACCTTCTCAATGGTCGGGTGCCGCATCATCCATTACGGACAGGCGTCCAGTCGGCGAGAGTCGAAACGTTGTCGTCCAGCCGCACCAGCGTCTTGCCGATCGTCTGTCCGGTCATCAGACGGATAAAGGCGTCAGGCGCGGCATCAAGTCCGGTTGCGACATTCTCGGTTGCCACGAGCTGCCCAGTGCGCACCCAGTCAGCCAGCGCTGTCTCTGCTTCGTGCAGCATATCCACCGCTTCATAGGCGAGAAACCCCCGCATCGTGATGCGGTTGACGAGCACCTGCCAGATGTTGCGCAGGGGGTAAGGATTGCTCTGATTGTTATAATTGGCGACCATCCCGCAAACGGGTATCCGCCCGAATGCCTTCATCCGCGGGAGCACGGCGTCCAGCGTCGCTCCGCCCACATTGTCGAAATAAAGGTCGATGCCATCAGGGAAATGCCGCTCTATTTCGGAATCGAGGCTGTCGCAATCGCGATAGTTGATCGCTGCGTCGAAGCCCAGCACATCCGTGACGATGCGCGCTTTCTCTTCGGAGCTGACTGTACCGACTACGCGGCACCCGGACAGTCGGGCGATCTGTCCGCCGACCGATCCAACCGCGCCGGCAGCCGCGCTCATTAGCACCTCGTCGCCGCTGCGTATTTCCCCATAGCGCTTCAGGCCGACATAGGCGGTTATTCCTGACCAGCCGCATGCGCCCATATAGGCGGTCAGGGGGAGGTCGGAGGCCACATTCACATTCTCGAAGCCGACCGCACCGGGCGCGATGACAGAATGCGTTTCCCAGCCGATAAAGGCACGACCATAATCGCCTTCGCGAAAAGCGGGATTGCGCGACTGGACCACGCGCCCCAGCACCATGGTCGGAATCAATCCGCCAAGGGGCACGGCGGGCAGATAGCTTTTAACGTCGTCCAGCATGCCACGGACGGCCGGATCGATCGCGAACACGCGATTTTCAAGGAGGACCTGTCCCTCCGCCAGATCGGGAACGGTGGCTTCCTCGACGCGAAAATTGTCGTGCACGGGAACGCCCACGGGGCGCGAATTCAAAACAATTCGCCGGTTCAGCATGGTCTCTCTCCCACGGTGCCCCGCGGACGGGACAGCTTCACGCTTTCGCGCTCTGTATCGTTGACGTCATCCCTGCTCAAATCTCGGTGTCCGAAGTTCAGCCTCGTCGGCAGTGTACGTTGATGACATATTCTACTCCGGCGCGCTTTTGGGGAACTGTCCCTTGCGACAGGTGACGTTTACCGAGGTTGGGCGGTGCCGGGTCACACGGGCAGTTGGAGACGTGGTAGTATCTGACTGACAGCTCCGCCATTCAATCCCGCTACTGGTCTCCCTCCCGCCGGGCAGCTGCCGAGAACGGCGCAGATCCGCGGCGTTTGCGCTGATCAAAGAGTGTTGCATAGTGCGATCAGGGGCGGATTTCCGGAGCATGATACCCGCCTGTTGAGCCCCCCTCTCTGCCGGTCAGTGGCCACACACAGTTTCACTGCGGCACATCTCCTCGATCTGTGCAGGGCGGGCTGGACATAATACCGGTAGGGTTGTCCGGTCTTGCCCCGCGCATGCACCGGGGTGAGCCAGGCACCCCGGTCGTCACAGTCACCAGAAACGCAATCGCCCTTTGCAGATCAGGCGGGCCATGATGGAACCTCACATGCGGATATTCGATACTCCCCAAGATTGCGCCGGATTGGCTCCACAAGGGTTGAGGTAAAGCTTCAGACGGAGGAACAGAGAAGAAAAAATGGCTGCGACAGGATCCTTTTTCACCCATTTGTTCTGTGAGAACAGCAGACATAAATCGATTTGTACACACAATGGGTTTCGAAAAGTCAGAACTTTGGCCCGGCCTGGTCTATTATCGCACCATGAACGAAGCACTTCCCTTTGCGACTTTCGCTCCGCCGATCCGCGAGCAATCCGCCATCCGGCGTGAAATTACCGCTGCTTATCGTCGTGCCGAACCGGAGTGCGTACGCGCACTGCTGGACGAGGCCAGCCCGCCTGCCGACATGCGCGCGCAAATCCGGCAAACCGCCCGGACGCTGATCACGGCCTTGCGCGCGAAGCCTAACGGGCGCGGCGTCGAGGGACTGGTCAAGGAGTTCGCCCTTTCCAGTCAGGAAGGCGTGGCGCTGATGTGCCTTGCCGAAGCGCTGTTGCGAATTCCGGACGACACCACGCGCGATGCGCTGATCCGCGACAAGATTGCGGGAGGGGACTGGCGGAGCCATGTGGGCAGCGGGCGGTCGCTGTTCGTCAACGCCGCCAGCTGGGGGCTGGTGGTAACGGGAAAACTCGTCGAAAGCACCGATGATCGCGGCCTTGCCGCGGCGCTCACGCGGCTGATCGCACGGGCGGGCGAGCCGGTAATCCGGCGCGGCGTCGACATCGCGATGCGGATGATGGGCGAGCAGTTCGTCACCGGCGAGACAATCGAGGAAGCTTTGAAGCGCGCGCGCGCCGAAGAGGCCAAGGGCTTCACCTACAGCTACGACATGCTGGGCGAGGCGGCGACGACAGCGGCGGACGCGGCGCGCTATTACCGCGACTATGAGGACGCGATCCACGCGATTGGCAAGGCCTCGGCTGGACGGGGCATTCATGCCGGGCCGGGCATCTCGATCAAGCTGTCGGCGCTGCACCCCCGCTATTCGCGGAGTCAAGTGGACCGCGTAATGGGCGAACTGCTGCCGCGCGTGAAGGCGCTTGCCGTTTTCGCCAAGGGCTACGACATCGGCTTCAACATCGACGCGGAGGAAGCGGACCGGCTGGAATTGTCGCTCGATCTGCTGGAAAGCCTCGCGTTGGATCCTGAGCTGGCCGGGTGGGACGGTCTTGGTTTCGTTGTGCAAGCCTACGGCAAGCGTTGCCCCTTTGTGATTGACTGGATCGTCGATCTGGCGCGCCGCGCCGGGCGACGCATCATGGTTCGTCTCGTCAAGGGCGCCTATTGGGATGCGGAGATCAAGCGGGCGCAGGTCGATGGGCTGGCAGACTTTCCGGTCTATACCCGCAAGGTCCACACCGACGTCGCCTACATCGCCTGCGCAAAGAAGCTGCTGGCTGCACGTGACGTCGTCTTCCCACAGTTCGCGACACATAACGCACAGACATTGAGCACCCTCTATCATCTGGCAGGGCCGAATTTTGCGATAGGCAATTATGAATTCCAGTGCCTGCACGGCATGGGTGAGCCATTATATGAAGAGGTGGTCGGAAAAGCGCATCTGGATCGCCCCTGCCGCATTTACGCACCGGTCGGCACGCATGAGACGTTGCTTGCCTATCTTGTACGCCGCTTGCTGGAAAATGGCGCCAATTCCTCCTTCGTCAACCGGATCAGCGACCCGGCCGTTTCCATCGACGCGTTGGTTGTTGACCCGGTAGAACAGGTCCGCGCCATGGCGCAGCCGGGAGCCCGGCACGACCAGATCGCGTTGCCCGGGGAACTCTATCCCGACCGGCGCAACTCGGAAGGGATCGATCTCAGCGACGAAGCGGCGCTGGCGGCGCTTGGCGATACGCTGCGACAAAGTGCGGCGCGGGAATGGACGGCTGGTGACGGGGGAGTGTCGCGACCCGTGCTGAACCCCGCCGATAATCGCGAGGTGGTGGGAGAGGTCAATGAGGCTTCTCTCGAGACGGCGCGCAACGCGGTGGTAACGGCCGCCCGCTCGGACTGGGGCGCCGTGCCGGTGGCCGAACGTGCGGCCATGCTCGACCGTGCCGCCGACGCGATGCAAATGAGCGTGCCGATGCTCATGGGCCTGGCTATACGCGAGGCTGGCAAGTCGGCCGCCAACGCCATCGCCGAGGTGCGCGAGGCGATCGACTTTCTGCGCTATTACGCCGGTCAGGCGCGCGAGACTTTGGCGTGCGCGAAGCCGATCGGCCCGGTCGTGTGCATCAGTCCGTGGAATTTCCCGCTCGCCATATTCACCGGGCAGCTTGCCGCGGCGCTGGTTGCTGGCAATCCGGTCCTCGCCAAGCCGGCGGAGGAAACGCCGCTCATCGCCGCGCAGGCGGTGCGCCTGCTGCACGAGGCGGGGGTGCCGAATGACGCCCTCCAGCTGATCTGTGGCGATGGCGGCATCGGCGCGGTGCTGGTCGCGGCGCCGGAGGTTGCGGGCGTTATGTTCACCGGCTCTACCGAGGTTGCGCGCCTCATCCAGAAACAGCTGGCAACCCGTCTCTCTGCCCAGGGCAGACCCATCCCGTTCATCGCCGAAACCGGCGGGCAAAATGCGATGATCGTCGACAGCTCCGCCCTTGCGGAGCAGGTGGTCGCGGATGTGATTGCTTCCGCTTTCGACAGTGCCGGGCAGCGTTGCTCGGCCCTGCGGATATTGTGTTTGCAGGAGGAGATTGCCGACCGCACGCTCGTGATGCTGAATGGCGCACTGAAGGAACTGCGCGTCGGAAATACCCAGCGCCTCTCCGTCGATATCGGCCCAGTCATCACAGCGGACGCCAAGGCCACTATCGAGGCGCATATCGAAGCCATGCGCGCCAAGGGCAGGCCCGTAGAACAATGGGAACTGCCCGCCGAAACCGACCGCGGCACGTTCGTTGCTCCCACGATCATCGAACTCGACAGCATCGCCGATCTGACCCGCGAAGTGTTCGGGCCGGTGCTCCATGTCATCCGTTATCGGCGCGACACTCTTGACGCGCTGATCGATGCGATCAACGCCACCGGCTACGGCCTCACCTTCGGTTTGCACACGCGGCTCGATGAGACGATCGCGCATGTCACCAGTCGTATCAGAGCGGGAAATCTCTATATCAACCGCAATGTGATCGGCGCGATTGTCGGCGTCCAGCCGTTCGGCGGGCGGGGGCTTTCCGGCACGGGCCCCAAGGCGGGCGGTCCGCTTTATCTCAGGCGGCTCGTGCAGGATGCACCGGTGGTAGACGCTGCGACAACGGGTCCGATCGATAGCGCCCTCGCCGATTTCATAGACTGGCTGGAAGCACGCGGCGACCCAGCGTTAGCCGAACAGGCGCGCGCCTTTGGCGCTTCCTCAAAGCACGGGCAGAGCATCGAACTGCCGGGACCGGTTGGGGAACGTAATCTCTACGCCCTTCATGGGCGGGGCCGCATCTTACTCCGGGCGGAAACGGAAGCGGGCCTACTGACGCAGATTGCCGCGGTGCTGGCCACGGGGTGCGAGGGTGTGATCGACGGAGGACGAATTCCTGCAAACCTTCCCCCACGCGTTCAGGCCAGACTTTCCGAGCAGATGGACGACGTATTGGCCGGTGCCCTTGTCGAGGGTGAAGAAAAGGATATTCTGTCCATGGTCCAAGCCATGGCTGACCGGCCCGGGGCGATCGTTCTCGTCCATGCCATGCCCACGACCTATGAAGAGCAAGCACAGACCATTCTGCTCGACTGGTTACTTGAGGAAGTTTCGACCTCCATCAACACCACCGCAGCGGGCGGCAATGCGAGCCTTATGACGCTCACATAATCGGGCGGTCACCCTCCAACGGGGCAGGTTCTCCGCGTTCATGAATTTCCTTTGGTCAGGTGATTTTTGGTGTAGATTGGCTTCCTTGTTAAGAAAATGGAGTCCAATCATATGAATATGGTGGAAACAGCAGCCGATCTGGACGATTTTGATCGAAAAATACTCCATGTTCTGCGGCAAGATGGACGGATCACCTTTACGGACCTTGCCGAGAAAATCGGATTGTCGAAATCGCCGTGCCAGCAGCGCGTTCGCCGCCTCGTCGAAAGCGGGGTCATTATCGGCTTTCGTGCGATCGTAAATCCCAGCAAAATCGGGCTCGACCACGTCGCTTTCACCGAGGTCAAGCTGTCCGACACGCGGGAAGGCGCGCTCAATGAGTTCAACGCCGCTGTTCGCCAGATTCCGGAGGTCGAGGAGTGTCACATGATAGCCAGCAGCTTCGATTATTTGTTGAAGGTAAGGACGGCAGACATCCGTCGCTATCGCTGGGTGCTGGGTGAGAAAATATCGAGCTTACCGCATGTTGCCAGTACTTCGACATTTGTTGCGATGGAGACCGTGCGAGAGTCGGCACGCTGACAATCTGCACGCGATGATGAACACGGCGCGTGTCGCATATTATGCACGAACACATCCGCGGTGGTGATCAGGCGATCGAGCAGTGCGCGATCATCCGGCTGGCGCAGGTCGAGAGCGATCGATTTCTTGTTCCGGTTGATGTTCAGGAACCCGGCGCCGTCGCCACCCGGTTTTCCAGGTCGGGCGGCACGGAAGATATCGCCCTCCAGAGGCTCGACCTTGATGACTTCCGCCCCCATGTCCGCCAGCAGCAGCGTCGCATAAGGGCCAAGCACGACAGAGCTCAGATCGACGATCCGCACGCCCTTCAGGAGGTCATACACGGCTGCACCCTCCCCCGCGATGGCCAGGGCGTTTGGCACCGGCGCCTGTTATGCCGCGCCCCTCCTGTTCAGCCATCCGTGCCATCCTTTGGCTTGAGGGTCGGGGCGTTGAAGGCCCGCATCCACTCGACCAGTTCGGCGTTTTCATGGGTCGCCAGGATGGAGGCCAGCACATCGGGATGCTCATCCTGCCCCAGCTTGAAGCGGGCGACGCAGTCCAGCACCCTGCCACGAAAGCCGATGATCCGCTGCGCCATGCCCTCATAGCGGGAACCCAGTTCATCCGCCGTCCACGGACGATCCATCGTCCGCTCCACATGATCGATCAACAGCGCCAGCGCCTCGTCGGTGGTGCGCGCATCGACGGTCATCTCGACACGAAGGCGCACATGCGCATGGTTCCAGGTCGGACCCCATTGCCGGTTACCCGCATGGGAAGGAGAGACATATCCCTCCGGCCCGTTGAACAGGATGGTGGCCATCGGGTTCACGGCAAAGGCTGCCCGCAAGGGATTGTTTAGCGCAAAATGCCCCACAATATCCGTAAGCGTCCCGGTCTCGGAATAGACCCCGACCAGCGGCAGCTGACTCGCCGTGAAGCCGTCCGAGGCCATCACCCACGCCAGTGGCGCGTGGTCGATCACCCTGCGCACATCAGCATCGCCGTAGCGCTCGAACGGGGAGCGCGGCGTTGGCGCGCTTGCCCCTGCGGCTGTTACCGAACGCTCGCCGCCCTCTTTCCCATCTGTTGTCATGGGTGCAGTTGTTCAAACGATCTGGCCTCTATACAACACCCAAAATAGCAAATTTGAGGGGTCCAATGCGGCGCAACTGGAAAATCATCCTGGGAAGCCGGATCGACAAGTCTGCGACAGCGCCGCTGTACATGCAGCTCATCCAGGCGGTGATCCGCGACATTCAGAGTGGGCGGCTGCCGCCGGGCACCTATCTGCCCAGCACCCGCGAACTTGCAACGATGCTCGGCATCAATCGCAAGACCGTCGTCCTCGCCTATGACGATCTGGTGGCGCAGGGATGGCTGGCAACAACCTCGACGCGCGGAACCATGGTCAGCAGCAGCATGCCCGATGGGGAAGCGGCCATGGAACAACGGCATCCTGCCGAAATGCGGATGATGACCCACAGCTACGCCGTCCCGCCACCGCCCGGCCGCTCGCTGGCGCTGCCGAGCGGAACCGGCCTGAAGATCGATGAGGGCACGCCAGATGGTCGTTTGTTTCCGCCAGAACTGCTTGCCCGCGCCTATCGGGCCGCAACCCATCGGCTATCCCGCACCAACGACATGCAGTATCGCGATCCGCGCGGCTCCAGCGGGCTGCGGCGCGCTATTGCCGCCATGCTCGCGGCGGAACGGGGGTTGCCGGTAACGGACGAGAACATCTGCATCACGCGCGGCAGCCAGAACGGCATTTTCCTTGCTGCACTGGCTCTTACTCGCCCCGGTGACGGTGTGGTCTTCGAGCAACTGACTTATGAGCCAGCGGTAGCCGCGTTCGAACGGCTAGGGGCCAGGGTTCATTCCGTCGGAGTGGACCAGCACGGCATGATCGTGGACGACATCCCCGCCATCTGCGAACAGCACGACGTCCGCGCGGTGTTTACCACCCCGCATCATCAATTTCCGACGACCGTCGCCTTGCGCCCCGACAGGCGGGTCAGGCTGGTCGAACTGGCCCGCAAATATGGCTTTGCCATCATTGAGGACGATTACGACCACGAATTTCATTTCCAGTCGCAGCCTCTGCTGCCGATCGCCGCTTATGCTCCGTCAGAGGTCGTCTATGTCGGCTCGCTTTCCAAGTTGCTCCTTCCCAGTTTGCGCCTGGGCTATGTCGCAGCTCCACCCCCGGTGGTGGAGGCGATCGCGCATCTTGTTTCCATGACCGACGGTATGGGGAACAGCATCACCGAAGAAACGGCCCTCGCGATTATCGAAAACGGCGAACTGCGGCGGCATGCCCGTAAAGCGAAGCAGATCTATGCGCGCCGACGGACCGCCTTTGCCCAACTGCTGGCCGACACATTCGGTACAGCGGCCGCATTCAGCATCCCCGACGGCGGGCTGGCCTTCTGGGTTCGCTTTCAGGCGGATATGGATCGAATGGAGAAACGGGCCGCCGCACGCGGGTTGCGACTGGCGCCTTCACGCTCTTTCATGACCCACGCCGATGCTCCGCGCGGCCTGCGATTGGGCTTTGCCAGCCTGAGGGAAGAAGAAGCACAGTCGGCGATCGCCGAACTGGCGCTCGCCTGGGGAGAATGATTGGACCCCTCTATCCCCATAAAACTGGATGTTGAAAGAGCCAGTTCTCCTGCACTTAACTGCGAACCTGTCGATCCACCAGCAAAATGCCGATGGACTGATCAGTGTGTAGGGAGTCGCAGTGCGATGATGTCCAGCCAGAAAACGCCGCCTCGCGGCCCGGTGCGGCGTATCCTCGTCAAGGGCCACAAGTGGCTCGGCATCGGAGCGGCAGTGTTCTGGCTGATCCAGGCACTTACCGGCACTCTCCTGAGCTTTCACTTTGAAATCGATGACGCGCTGCGCTCGACCCGGCATGTGCCCACCAACTATCAGGCGATCGAGCAGCGCATCACAGCCATCGATCACAGCGGGCCAAAGGCGGATATCGTCTGGATCTGGGCCACCGCAGGACTGCCCGACCGCTATGTCATTTCCCACACCGACGCCCAGGGGGCGGACAGGCGGACCTGGATCGACGGTTCCGGCGCCGTTCTCGATAGCAGCGGCGCAACGGATTACAGCTTCCTAGCCTTCATTCGCGAAATTCATATTGACCTCCTGTCCGGCAACACCGGCCAGTGGATCATGGCGATCACCGGTACATTCCTCGTCACTAATCTGATCGTGGGCCTGGTGATCGCCTGGCCGCGAAAGGGGCACTGGATGCAGGCGTTGAAACCGGCGCGAACCGGTGGGAAAACAGCGCGCACCTATTCCTGGCACCGTGCTGTGGGGCTGTGGGCGGTTGTTCCGGCATTGCTTATCGCAGGGACCGGTACCCTGATTTTGTTCGAGCATGGTGTTCGTGACATAATCGGTGCACCCGAAACCGAATTGCCGCCCAATCCGCTACGGGCGGAGCGTCTCATCGGGTGGGGAACGGCCGCTGCCACAGCCGTTGCCGCCATTCCCGGCAGCCGGTTCGTCGGCGGCTTCATGCCCTCGCGCGAAGACGCAAGCTATTATGTCTGGCTCCGGGCGCCGGGGGAACTGTATCGTGGTGGATACGGCTCCAGCCTGGTGGTCGTGGATGGCAATACGGGCGGAGTGAGAGGCGTGTTCGACTCCACCAAAGCCGAGGCCCGGCAAGCGTTCGTCACATCCTTCTACCCTCTCCACACGGGCGAAGCGGGTGGAACCCTCGGCCGCTTCCTCGCGATGCTGATCGGCATCTGGCTCACGACTGTGACGGTGCTGGGATTGACGCTCTGGCTGCGCAGGCGGCCGCGTCGCGGCGCACGGGCATCCGCGCCGACACAACGGCAGGCCGCCTGATGTCTGGAAAGACCCTCCTGTTCGGTGTGACGGCTCTTGCCACCGCCCTTGCCGGTGAAGCGACCGCCAATACGACAGCGCATCTTCACCATGGATCGCTTCCCCACATTTCGAACGAGATCGACGAAAAGGACCCTCCCCTTCTTGTGGAAGTCGCCTACACGGGCGAGGCGATGGCCAATGTTTCGGGCGGGGCATCGCGCGGCACCGAATATCTCGACAATCTGGATGTGGTGCTGGAAGCGGACATGGAACGACTTATCGGCCTGCCCGCCACACAACTGCATGTTTACGGCCTCTACAACAACGGCGCATCGATCAGCGCTCATGTCGGTGACAGTTTCGCTACATCGAATATAGAAGCCGACAGTCGGCACCGGTTTCGCCTCTACGAAGCATGGGTTCAGCACCAGATCACCCCCTCCCTATCCCTGAAAGCGGGGCTATATGATCTCAATTCCGAATTTGACGCGCTGGAAACATCAGGATTGTTCGTCGGCAGCGCGCACGGGATCGGCGTCGACATCAGCCAGACGGGACAGAACGGCCCGTCGATCTTCCCCGTTACCTCGCTTGCGGTTCGGGTGGAGAAGCAGCTTACATCCGGCGTGAAACTGCGCGCGGCTGTGCTGGACGGCGTGCCCGGCAATCCGGACCGCCCCGGTCGCACGACCATCCGGTTCAACAGGGGCGACGGGCTGTTGACGATCGGTGAGGTCGAACTCCCCCTAGAGGAAGGACGCGTGCTGCTCGGACACTGGCGCTATACCGGCAGGTTCGATCGCTTCTCCGGCGGCATGGCACGGGGAAACGCGGGCACCTATCTGCGCGGCGAAAAGCGGATATCGAAATGGCAGGACACGCGTGTCGATGCCTTCGCGCGGCTCGGCACCGCTCCCGGTAAGTTCAACATGTTCGATCGCTTCGTAAGCGCAGGACTGAAGGTCACAGGCGTTTTCGACAGCCCGTCTGACGAGGCGGGAGTTGCTATTGCATCAGCCCGGACATCACGACACTATCGCGACACGACGTTTGCGGACAAGACCGAGACAGTGGTCGAACTCAGCTATCGCCGTGAAGTGCTGTCGTTCCTGTCCGTGCAGCCGAGCCTGCAGGTCGTATTCAATCCCGGGGCCGATCCCGGCCTGCGCACAGCGATTGTCCCCGGAATCCGGACAGAATTGTCGTTCCAGTTTTGAACAACGGTTCTGCCGTTGAAAGCCTGCCAATCACGCCGCCCGCTGAAGCATGCCGAACAGGTCACGCGGATCATCAGGATCCGCCAGAATGTCAATATGCTGGAAATAGTCTGTGCCGGGCAGCTTGGAGTAGACGTAGCGAAGCGCAGAGAAATCTTCGGTCGCAAAACCGACGCTGTCGAACAGGGTAATCTGGCGTGCGTTTGTCCGCCCTTCCGCATCGCCGCTGAGTACCTTCCAGAACTCCGTCACCGGATAGCTCGCATCCATTTGCTGGATCTCGCCTTCGATCCGCGTCTGCGGCTCGAACTCGACAAATGTTTCCGCCCGCGCCAGGATGTCCTTGTGCAGTTCCGTTTTGCCGGGACAATCGCCACCAATCGCGTTGATGTGAATGCCGGGACCGACCATGTTGTCGGTCAGGATCGTCGCATAGGCTTTGTCGGCCGTGCAGGTAGTGATGATTTGCGCGCCTTCGATCGCATCCTGCGCGCTGGAGCAGGAGACGATACGCAAACCGCTGTCGGCAAGATTGCGGGCCGTTTTTTCGGTCGCGCTCCGATCGATGTCGTAGAGCCGGACTTCCTCGACACCGATCACGGCCTTCATCGCGAGCGCCTGAAACTCGGCCTGCGCTCCGTTTCCGATCATCGCCATCACCCGGGAGTGTTCGGGTGCCAGATAGCGGGCGGCCATTGCCGAAGTGGCTGCCGTGCGAAGCGCCGTCAGCAGCGTCATTTCGGTCAGCATAAGCGGATACCCGGTATCGACCCTTGCCAACAGCCCAAACGCCGCGACGGTTTGAAACCCCTTGGCTGTATTGCTTGGATGCCCATTCACATATTTGAAGCTGAACGCCTCACCGTCTGACGTGGGCATCAGTTCGATCACGCCTTCCTTCGAATGAGACGCCAAACGAGGCGATTTCTCGAAAAGGTCCCAACGGCGATAGTCCGCTTCCACAGCGTCCGTGAGTTCCAGAAGCACCGTCTCAATGCCGAAATTATGCACGAGGCGCATCATATTTTCGACGCTGACGAAGGGAATATACGCGAGTTGTGAGGGCGCAGACGGCATAAGGGGTCCTTTGCGATTTTTGTGAACCACTCAAACCTACTTTATTGTTACGCCTTGCGAAATCGCAATACGGCTCTAAAAATCGGCAGAAAGTGATAAAATATTACAGCGAGTTTGTACAAATTGGTAAAACCATGACCCGAGGGAATTTTGAGTGACAGCCGCGAAATATATCCCTGACGACCTTGATCGGGGCATCCTTGCCCATCTCCGCGTCGATGGACGGGCTCCGCTTACAAAGCTTGCCGATGCGCTTGGCGTCGCGCGCGGTACCGTTCAGAACAGGCTGGATCGTCTTCTTGAAACCGGAGCCCTGCTTGGATTCACGGTCCGCGTCCGCGACGACTATGACGACATCACCGTGCGGGCGGTGATGATGATCGAGGTGATGGGCAAGTCGACCACTCAGGTGATCCAGCGGCTCCGAGGCATCGCCGAAATCCGGACGCTCCATACGACGAACGGCGCCTGGGATTTGGTCGCTGACATCGTAACAACAAGTCTATCGGACTTCGACCGCGTCCTGCGTGAGATACGAATGATCGACGGCGTGGCAAACAGCGAGACCAGCCTCCTGCTCAGCACGGTCTGAGTGTGTCCGGTGGCAGCGGCCGACCCTGACAGCGATCTTGACGAAGTTAACGAACTGGATTGGCACTCATATAGCTTCGGTAAGGGGTGGGCCTAGGAACCAACATGTCAGGAGCGCAAGCTCACCGTTATCACCAACTCAGCCTCTGAGATCATCTAACTGGTGGTCATGATGTATGTTCGCTTTCTCTTGCCGTCACCGGACGTGGAGGACTGAGAGAACGGTTTCCATCCGGTATTTGCCACGAATGTGCAGCGGCGATCGCCGAGCGGAAGAGCCCTGCCGCCTAAAACACCTCGCTCCCAGCGCACATTCGCAGGGTCGAGAAAAATTCGCGTGGGACTGACAGCACCGCCACGGACCATCTCTACAGATCTATATGCCCAGCATTGACAGCGAAGCGCGTGCTGCGAAGGGCTGATATGTCGGTTGTGGGACCCGCGCTGCACTGTCATAGGCGGCAACAGTCCGGGTAGAAGCAAGGGTTTCCAACATGGCGTACAGCGTTCCGGCAGCGCGTGCTGTCGGGATCGATTTTGGCACGACCAACTCCGTCATTGCCCGAACCGATGGCAGTGGGCAGGCAGAACTGGTTTCCGTGGCCGCTCCCGGAGGCGTCGGCGCCGTTTTCCGCTCCGCCCTGTGCTTCTGGCCAGAGGAACGGGTGCGTGGCGGGCTGGCCCATGAGGCGGGCCCTTGGGCGATCGCCGAATTTCTGGATTTTCCGCAAGGCTCCCGCTTTCTGCAATCGTTCAAGTCGGTGGCCGCCAACCCGACGTTCGAGCATGCCAGCCTGTTCGACAGGCGCCTGCGTTTTGAGGAGCTGGGTCAGATCTTCCTGACGCATCTGCTGGCGCATGCAGGCGACGCGCTGGCCGATTTGCCCGAGCGGATCGTGGTTGGCCGACCCGTGCGCTATGTCGGCGCACGCCCGGACCCGATGCTGGCGCGAGCGCGTTATGATGCGATGTTCAGCGTGCTGGGTCGCCCCATTCACTATGTCTACGAGCCGCTGGGCGCGGCGTACAGTTTTGCATCACGCCTTACCGAACCGGCGACGCTGCTAGTGGCCGATTTCGGTGGCGGCACCAGCGATTTTTCGATCGTGCGGGTAGAAGCGCCGGGCGCCATGCGGCGCTGTGTTCCGTTGGGTACGGCAGGTATCGGAATTGCAGGCGACAGATTCGATTATCGCATCATGGACCATCTTGTGCTGCCCCTGCTGGGCAAAGGCGGCACCTATCGTTCGTTCGAAAAGATATTGGAGATTCCCGCCGGGCACTTTTCCGATTTCGGAGACTGGTCACGGCTTGCGTTGATGCGCAACCGCCGCACGCTGGAGCAGCTGGCGCGGCTGCATCGCGACGCGACCGATCCAGCTGCCATCGCCCGCATGATCGCGGTGGTGGAACATGAGTTGGGTTATGCCCTTTACGAGGCGGTGGGCGGCCTCAAGCGCGCGCTGTCGAGCGATCGCACGGCCCACTTCCACTTCGACGGTCCGGGTTTGACGATCGATGCCGACGTCAGTCGCGAGGATTTCGAGCGCTGGATCGGCCCCGATCTGCAGCGCATCGCCGAAACGGTGGACGGCGCATTGAGCAATGCGCAGCTGTGCCCGGATCAGATCGACCATGTGTTCCTGACGGGAGGCTCGTCGCTGATCCCGGCGGTGCGCCGTCTGTTCGAAGAGCGCTTCGGCGCAAATCGTATCGCCAGCGGCAACGAGTTAACCTCCATCGCGCATGGCCTGGCCCTGATTGGGCAAGACCCGGATCTGCACGAGTGGCTCGTGCCCGAAGATTTAGCCGTTGGAGACCCGTCATGAGCGTTGCGTTCCGCCGTGAGAGCGATGAGGAGCATCTGGAGCCAAAGTTCGAGCTGCCGATCCCGCCGGGACCCAATTTTGTGACAGCCAACGGCCTCGCCCAGACCCGCCTCAAGGTCACCGAATTGGAGACGTTGCTGCCTCAGCTTACAGAGGAAACGGACATCACGGCCACTCGTCGCCAGTTGCGTTATTGGCGAACACGGCAGGCGACTGCGCAATTGGTGCCCCTGCCCGATGGCACCCATGTTGCCTTCGGGTGCACGGTCGAATTCCGGCTCAAGGGGCGGGACCAGACCATCACCATCGTTGGCGACGACGAGGCCGATCCTGCATCCGGAATCATCTCCTTCTCCGCACCACTTTGCCGAGCGATGATGGACGCCGAAGTCGGTGACGTCGTGGAATTTGCTGGCGTGCCGGATGCGATTGAAGTGCTGGCTATACGCGCGACGCAGGGATGACCGCGATGTCCTGCGGCCGGGGAACGCGCTTGCCCTTGGTACGGCTGCTGAGATGGAACTGTCGACACCGGTCGCAGCGATACGCGCGCAACGGGATGTCGGCACGAGCGGCTATCACGAGCGCGTCATGCTCGGTCGCAAAGCGGGCCTTCTTCGTGCAAATGCTCAACCGTGTACGCTTCATCGTCCCCGCACCTCGTGAACGGCCCCAACGCTATTCCTCACCCTAGCCTGCACATCCGACTAGGGTGAGGAATATTTTGACGTCCAACGGCGCGGATCGCGCAGGCGGTTCCTCAATACTGGAGAGCTTCGCGCCGCTTGCGGCCTTCTCCGGCGAACGTCAGGCCGCCGCGATCGTGTTTTCCACATCGCCGACCGAATGGCCGGTCAGGTCCTTCGAAATCTCTCCGACAAGCACGGCCGAAAGGGCCTTGTGATAATGCTTGCGCAGCTCACCGAGCGTGCGGGGGGCAGCAACGATGATGAGAGCATCGATCTTCCCATCGAGAACGCGCTTGTTGAGCATGGCGGCGGTTCCAGCCGCGAAGCTGTCTTCATCCTGCTGGCTGTCCGAAGGGTTGGCCGAACTGCTCTGGTGTCGGCCGCCCGACCCCTTGTTCTCCGTCGAGATCGCGGCATCAGGCATCGCTGTGAGCTTCGGGGCGGATTCGTCGCCCTCGTTGCGATAGAGGTTCAGTATTTCGCCGTCAGCGACAGCGACAATTGCGCTTTTGGGTATCTTCATGATGTTTCCTTTTGAAGGCCTGTCATGTGCGCAACGCCCGGGCGGCCGGAATGGCCCCACAGTCGAGGACTCCCATTGCCGGGCTACTTTAGAGAGGGATGGAACGGCCGGAATCGCGACAATCGACGCAATGTAATCACCAAGGCTGCGTCATGTCCGATCGTAAATCTGCCTTTCATAATAATGTTACCGCGCTGACGCTGGGCGCCATTGGCGTCGTTTATGGCGATATTGGCACCAGTCCGCTTTATGCGAGCCTTAGCGGTCAGAACCATGTTGGCGAAGTCGGACATCGCGCCCGATGGGTTTTGGCGGCGTTCGTCCGTAAATTGCAACCCGCCTGCTGACGCGCCTTTGGCCTCAGGTTATGGACGCTCATATGCGCCATTTCCCAAGCGAGTCGCAGGAGCGTCCCGGCACACAGACCCATCCCGTGCTCTACAGCTTTCGGCGCTGCCCCTATGCGATGCGGGCGAGGCTGGCGCTGGCGATCAGTGGCGTGGCATGCGTGCTCCGCGAAGTGAAACTGTCCGCGAAACCCCCAACGATGCTGGCCGCCTCGCCCAAAGGGACCGTCCCTGTGCTCGTCCTGCCGGACGATACGGTCATCGACGAGAGCCTCGACATCATGCGCTGGGCTCTGCGGAATCGCGACCCGGAAGGGTGGCTGGAGCGCGACGACCCGCAATGGATCGCTCGGAACGACGGTCCGTTCAAGCACAACCTCGACCGCTATAAATATCCCGGTCGTTACGGCAGTGATGGCCTTGTCCATCGTGAGAAAGGTCTGGATTTCCTCCGCGCGATCGATGAGCGCCTGGCAGGCACGGGGCAGCTTTGCGGGTCTGCGCGCGGGCTGGCGGACGCCGCCATCCTGCCTTTCGTGCGACAGTTCGCGGCCGTCGACCGGGAATGGTTCGCTGCTCAGTCATTGCCGCATCTCAAGGCTTGGCTGTCGGGCCATCTGACGTCGGCGCTTTTCCAGCGGATCATGATGCACAGCGCGCCGTGGTCGCCGGGCGATCCGCCCATCATCTTTCCTCAGCCCTGAGGCGTTGCGATCGCGCGGTCCCCATGAGGAAAAAGCTATGAAGGACGAAGACGACCACGCGTTGAGCAGGGCGCAAAGCCGATCCCTCCGCCGGATCTACAACGGCCGTTCTGTCCCCATCCTTGCAGACGGAAAGACCTTCCTGACGTATAAGGATGCACGGCACTATCTCCTCTCCTTGCCTCGCGAAGCGCGCGACGCGGCCTATGCGGAAATGCGCAACCAAGGCGGAATAGACCAGCCGGACGCAGAGCCGGAAGAAACGACGGCTTCGCCAAAGTCCTTCCCCTGAACGGCGCTATATCAAGCCGGAAGCCGTGCCAGCGCAGGTCGCGCGGGTGAACGTACCTATTGCCTCGGCCCATGCACCGGCACCACGCGCGGCATAGACTGGATTTATGGGAGATATAGCCCAACGGCGTCTGGCGTGATGGGTCCACCTTCGCGATGCTGCTCCGATTGATGTCCGGCCGATGCCGCGGGCAGCAGGCGATACGAGGGCGACATGGACGGAGTACGCGTAGGCAATCGGATGATCGGGACCACAGCGCCCGTCATCGTGGGGTGGGATAATATCGGGACGGTCGAAGGAGGCCCGATCAAGCAGTTCGTGTTTCGCTGGTTTCAGCCGACGATGCTGTTCGCGCTGATCGCCTTCTGGTATTACGCGCCCAATTCGATCGCCAAAACATCGACGGCCATCGGCATTGGCATCGGCTTCAAGGTCATGCTGCTGGCGCTGGAGTGGGTCAACCCCCGCTATGAAAGCTGGAGCCTGACCTGGAAGGAACTGGTCACCGACCTGTTCTATGTGTCACTGGGCTACACCGTCCTCGCCATGATTGAGCGGTATATCGGCAGCGATGCCGTGATTGAGGCGGTCCAGCACAGTTTCGACTGGAGCAAGCTGGCGTGGTTCATCGGCCTCCCGCTGCTGCTGCAGGCGTTTCTCATCTCGTTCATTTTCGATTTCGGGCAATATTGGATGCATCGCGGGATGCATAACTGGTACCCGCTGTGGCTGCCGCATTCGGTGCACCACTACATCACCCAGTTCAACATCAACAAGGGTGCGGTCGGCAACCCAGTCGAGCTGTTCCTGATCGGCATCGGCATTGGCGGCTTTTTCGACTTTCTGCCGCGCGCCGCACTGCTCGCCGGAGCGATGGGTCTGGCGGTCGGCACCTACCAGCATATCAATGTGCGGTTCAATTCGCCCCGCTGGTGGCGCTTCCTGTTCAACACCACCGAACATCACAGCGTCCATCACTCCCAGGATTTTGAGGCGAGCCGCAGCAACTTTGCCGGTACCTATATTTTCATCGACCGGATGTTCGGCACCTGCGTCGATGGGGAAGCGGAATTGCTCGGCCTGGAGGGCGGACGTCGCATGTCGATCCGCGAGCAGATGACCTATCCCTTCACCGAAGGGTGGAAAGCGATCAAGGCGCGCTGGGGCAAGGCGGGGTCGAGCGAACCGCTCGTGGTGCCCGCCGAATGACCGGGTTGATGCGCCCTGGCCCCTTCTCACCCGCGTTTTCCTCTCACCCGAACGCCACACCGGATGGGAAAGCTGTGCATACACGTTTCATAGAGTGGATCTGGCACATCACGGGCAGTCTCGCGTTGACTCCGGAGCAGGCCAGCAAGGCCTTCGACCGACTGGCGCCCCTGTTCCATCAACCCGGTACCAGCCATGAAACGTCGGGCGATACACTGACTTTTCACAAAAAGGATCCAGCGTCGCAGGACAAGATGTCGGTTTTCAACTCGGGCGTGCTGCGGATCGAGAATGCTCAGGACGGACCGGTGCTGCGCTACCGTCTCGTGAGCCGGGCGCTGCTGTACTGCTTTCTGGCGCCCTTGATGTTCCTGGCGTTCGCGCAGGTCACGGTGGCGATCGGCAAGCTCGAAGGCGCCTCAAAAGATGCCGCCGCCGAGAAGCCAAAGGAGAAGGACGTTGTACTTCCCCAAAATCCGATCGACCGGTTTCTGGGCGCGCCCGCTCCGGAAAAGCCCAAGAAGAAAAAGGGCGATGATGAGGACAAGAAACCGTCGCCCACCGCCAGCTATGTGTTCGCAGCGCTCTTTGCCGCGCTCTATGTTGCCGGTCGTCTGCTGGAGGATTGGCTGGCGAAGCGGCTGTTTCGCAAAAGCCTGAGCGAGGCATAACGGCGACCGCGCGGCCGCGACCGCATCAGTCGGTCCGGGCTGCTACCGGATAGATGATGAAATGATCGTGGACCTGCGGCTGGTCAGGCGTGTCGAGCGGCGCCTTGAGACCGGCCCGCAGCTCGCCGATACTGGCGGCCGGCAGTTCGAGCGGATGCTCGTCGGGATGGGCCGCGGCCTCGTGCGCATAGTCCTGCCTTGCCGTGCGCGTCATCTCGATATGCGCCCCCAGTGCCGCGCGGATGGGGTGGCGTGCGGCAAAAGCGGCGAGACGATCGACGCTGGCGCGCTCGTCCGCCAGAAAGTTGACCGGCACGTACAGGCGACCGGGATAGAGCGTGTCACCCGACAGCAGGATCTTTAGCCGGGGATCGTAGATCATGATCGCCGCTTTCTGATGTCCGGGTGTCGGAATGATGCTGAGCGGCCGTCCGCCCAGATCGAACCGGACAATCTGATCCGGCCAGCGCGTGATGCCGAAAAAGGCAGCCACGTCGGCAGACGTAAGGCCCACCACGGTCGTATCGGGCCGGTCGCGAAACGCGCTGTCGCCCGCGACATGGTCTCCGTGGCTGTGACTGTGGGCGACGACGAGCGGAATGGATGTGCGGCCATGCGCCTTCAGCCAGCCGTCGATGATATGGTCGATGGCCGGTCGGATCACGCCGTTTTCCGCGCCGGTATCAATCAGCAACGCCTTGTCGCGGCCGAACAGAAGGTAAAGGAACGGCGCTTCGAAATTGGTCTTGACCGATTGCCGGATGACGAAGCTGTCACCGTCCAGCGCCTGCACCTGGGTCGTGGGTTCGACCGCCAGCGTCCCGTCGATCCACTTTTCCGGGAAGAGGCTTGGCAGCGGCATTTTCGCAGGGGCCGCCGGTGCGACGGCACCGAGGACGAACAGGAGAGCTGTCCCCCATCGGGCTGTCCGTGCCCAACGCGCACCTGTCTGAGCCGTCATCCCTTAGTCCTCTCGTGCATCTCCAGCGGAAAGAAACGATCCTCCGTGTATCGGAACAGGGCGCCGTTCCCGAAAGATGGCGCCCCGCACCAGACCGTCAGTATTTGGCCCGCACTTCAATACCAAAGGTGCGCGGATTGATAACCGACCGCTTGTAATAGCGCAGAACCACGCCGTCGTTCAGGCCCGTGCGCGATCGATCCTGATTAACTGCGTTCACCGCATATTTGTCGAATATGTTGTTGGCGAATATACCAAGGCTGTAGCGGTCAGTTTCATATGTCAGCGATGCGCGATGCAGCACATAGCCAGGAAGCTTGTCACCGAAAGCGCGATCCCAACCGAGCCGCGTCACGACGCTTCCGCGATAGGTAGCGGCCCAATCCGCGATAAGATTCCCGTCCTTGAAAGGCATGGTATAGGCAACGCCTAGGCTACCGCTGTTCTTCGCCGATCCGGGTAGACGGTCGCCGGAGAGGGCATCCAGCTTGATCGGTACGCTAGGATAGGTTCCTGCAGGGTCATTGACCGGAATGTTGTTGGGGACATTCTCCGTCAACCTGGCGTTGACATAGGAATAGGTCCCCTGAAGCGACACTCTGGGCACCGGCCGCAGCTGGAACGAGGTTTCGAAGCCTTCTGATTTGGCCTTGCCGCCATTCACGGTGATACCGACAATGCCGTTCAAGGTCGCAGAAGATACCTGAATGCCATTCCACTTAATCTGAAAGACATTGAAATTAAACGTTAATTTATGATCAAACAATTGAGTTCGAATGCCGATTTCGGCATTTTTCGTTGTGTCGGGTCCAAACTGAATTTCATTCGGTAGGCCGCATGGTAACTGCGTGTTATTGATGTGGTCGCCATCCGGATCATTCGGCAGTGGGTCCGGGCAAGGAGCGACACTATTTGGGCCGCCAATACGGTAGCCCTTGCTGTACGTCGCATACAGCATGATGCCGGGCGTAAAATTGTAGGAACTGTTCAGTTTCCAGACCCAGCCCGTTTTCTTCGCCGTCCCACCCGCCGGTGGAAGATCGTAGGGGCTGACCGGATCACCAATCAGGGGTACGACGAGCGCTCCAGCGATTTTGGACTTGTATCCAAAATAGCGCGCACCTGCAGTCACCTGCCATTTCGGTGTCACCTTGAACGTACCTTCTCCGAAAATGGCTTTTTCCGTAACGGTCGACCGTGTGTAAGACGCATATTCGACTTCGTCAGGGTTCGGCAATGTTCCAAAGGCCACCCACGGATGGTTGGGTACATGCTCGACATAATCTCGCTGTAGCTTCTGCCGGTTGTAGAAGCCCCCGATCACCCAATTGAACGGGCCGCCATGGCGCGAAACGAAGCGCACCTCCTGGTTGAACTGCTTGCGGGTATTCTCGCTTTCGTTCCAGCTGGAGAAGGCAGGAAACGACTCATACCCATAGTCCAGATCAAGCAACAGGTCGGTGTTGTCTGTGCGATTCCTGTTTTTGACATTGGTATAGGCAGTCGTCGCCACGAGGTCGGCGATGCTGGCAATGTTTGCGTTGATTTCCATACTGCCCAAGTGCGCGCGGCGCTTGGAAGGTTCGGTATAGCGACCTGCGCTCTCATATTTGCCCGTCCCCAGAACGCCTGCACTGTTGTATTGACCGCCATCGGTCCTTGTCTGTTGATAGGCGTAAGTGAAGTCGACCTTGAGATCTTCACTGAACTGAACGAGCAGCTGGTTGCGCGTCGTGAAGGTCTTCTCGAAGTTGAGGTCCTTCTCTTTGCGGAGGTTCGCTGCATAGCCCGCAGGTGTCACGAAATCCGGCCCGTCGGGCTGCGGCAGGGACACACCCGGCGTCTGGAGGAGCAGCGGATAATCGATAAAGCCCGGATCATAGTAGTAGCCGGTAGCCGACCGGAAGGCGACATGGTCCGTGATGATGGGAATGTTGATCACCCCATCCAGCTGATAGCCAGCCTTGCTGCCATGATTTTTCCCGTAAAGGCGACCATGCGCTGCACCTTCGAACCGCCCCAGATTGGGCCGGTTCGGAATGTTGCGGATCGCGCCAGCGAGGGTCCCAAGACCGTAAAGTGTGCCTTGCGGCCCCAGAAGGGTTTCCACCCGTGCGATGTCGAGCAGCTTGAAATCATAGTAAAGCGGCACTTCGCCCAGATAGACGCCCAACGCGTTGTCATAGGAGTTGCCGGTGGTGTCGGTATCTGAAGCATTGAGTCCACGCAGTACGATTGTGCCCGTCGACCCCGGCCCCGTGTCGGAAATGGTCATGCCGGGCGTGAAATCGGCCAGATCGCGCACGTCGTCGATGCGCTGGCGGGCAATCTGTTCCTGCCCGACCGCACTGATATTGATCGGTACGTCCTGAATGGACGTTGCCCGGCGCGTGGCCGTGACGACGATCTCGCTCGGGTCTCCTGCCGAGCTACCCTGATCAGGCGCAGCCGTCTGTGCGAGAGCCGAAGGTGTCCCGGCGCCCATCAAAATGGTCGCGCCAAGCAGCGTGTTGCGAAATAGTTTCATAGTCACTCCGACCCCTTCTGTTGAGCCTTAAGTGACATCCCTCCCAATGGCGCTTTCCCTGGTCCAGCGCCTTATCGTTCGAATTTTCGGCCGATGATGGCCCCGTCCCTTTGGTTCGTTGGCGCCACGGCGCGGCGAAACTGCGCCGGGCAATCCGGTAATAAGGCAAAGAAAAGTGATCGAAGGGGACCCCCCTTGCCCGGTAGGCAAGGCGAATGCCGGTAAGCCCATTGCGCTCCGCAAGCCTGTTGGCCAGTTCCCGATCGTCCGTCCCTTCGCTTCGCTGGCAACGCCAGCATTGTTGTTATCCGGCTCGACCCCTCGATGAGCCGTGACCAATACGGTATGGATATTACGGAATGCGTCAAGCGTAATAATTTTGCAGTTGCTCAGTATGAACATATGGCATGCTGTACCGCACAAAATGGCGGATATGCTGGATCTTGGCGGCGCGCGTCTATCTTCACCAAACTTGATCGCTTGAGATAGACGGCGAATCGCGTCGGCCGAAAACGAATCAGCGCGCGAATCACTTGCTGCTTCAGCCGGGTTTTTAGCGGCAGCGTCCGATCGACCAAGGTTTCTGCCAGCGCAGGACGAGCGGAAGCCTACCCATGGGGTCAGGGCGTCAGTTGAATAACAGGGCTGCGAGCCATGGGCGGAAAACCGGCAATTATTACATTCTTTAAAAATCGTAACATTTTTTGGTGGACAAGCGCGTGGGCTGGAGAGATGCTGCAGTGCGAAAGGGGATCGAATCATGTTCGGGATCATTGGCAAGGCAGGAAAAGCCGTAATGCTCGCCGGGGCGCTCATCCTCGCTTCCTGTTCCCAGTCGCCAGACCCCCAGGCGGAGCCGCGCAAGGACTTCAGCATCGGCTGGTCGATCTATGCGGGCTGGATGCCATGGCCCTACGCCCAGAAAGCCGGCATTGTCAAAAAATGGGCCGACAAATACGGGATCACGATCAATGTCGTTCAGGTGAACGACTATGTGGAATCGATCAACCAATACACCGCCGGCAAATTTGACGGTGTGACCGTAACCAACATGGACGCGCTCACCATCCCTGCGGCGAGCGGCAAGGACACCAGCGCCATCGTCGTGGGGGACTATTCCAACGGCAACGATGGAATTTTGCTCAAGGGCGCCGACACGCTGGCCGCCATCAAGGGTCGGCAGATCTATCTGGTCGAGCTGTCGGTGTCGCATTATCTCCTCGCCCGCGCGTTGCAGAGCGCCGGGCTGAAGGCCACCGACGTCAAGACGGTCAACACGTCCGATGCCGATATCGTCGGCGCATTCAGCAGTCCCGATGCGCAGGCGGCGGTGACATGGAACCCGCAGCTCTCGGTGATGAAGGGTCAGGCTGGCGCAAAGGACGTGTTCAATTCGTCGAACATTCCCGGCGAGATCCTCGATCTCATGGTGGTCGATACCGCGACGCTGAAGGCCAACCCCAACCTTGGCAAGGCGCTGACCGGCATCTGGTATGAAACCGTTGCGCTGATGAAGCGCAACGATGCAACCGGAAAGGCCGCCCGCGCGGAAATGGCCAAGCTCGCCGGATCCACGCCCGAGAGCTTCGACAGCCAGCTTTCGACCACGTTCCTCTATACCGATCCGAAGGCTGCCGTTGCCGCGACGACGGCCCCGGCGCTGGTCAAGACCATGACGCTGGTGCGGGATTTCAGCTTCAGCCACGGCCTTTTCAAGGGCGCCTCGTCGCCCGACGCGGTGGGTATTGCCTTCCCGGGCGGAAAGACGCTCGGCGATCCGGCGCGGGTGACACTGCGCTTCGATGAAAGCTTCATGAAGATGGCCGCCGACGGAAAACTCTGAAACCGCGCTGTGCGCTCCTGTCAAAGATGAGGTGACACCATGCGTTGGGTGAACCGCCAGATTCCCCGGAGCCCGTCCGTTGTCCTGGGTGCGCTTCCGATCCTGCTGCTGATCCTGTGCTATCTGTTCTTGGCGGCGCAGCGCCACGCCGCCAATCCGATGGACAAGGTTCTGCCCCTGCCCGACATGATGGCGGCGGCCATGGCCAACCTGCTGTTCACGACGGATCAGCTCACCGGGCAGATCGTCTTTTGGGCGGATACGGTCGCCAGCCTCCAGCGGCTGGGACTGGGCCTTGGCATCGCCACGCTCTCCGCCCTGCTGATCGGCCTGCTGCTGGGGGTGCTGCCGCCCGTGCGCGCCACCTTCGGTCCGCTGGTGACAGCCATCGCCGTCATCCCGCCGATTGCCCTGCTGCCGATCCTGTTCATCGCGCTGGGCCTTGGAGAAACGGCCAAGGTCGCTCTCATCGTCATAGGGATCGCGCCCGTCATGGTGCGCGACATCGCGGCCTATGTCGCGCAATTGCCACGCGAACAGATCATCAAGGCGCAAACCCTGGGTGCGAGTTCGTGGCAGATCATCATCCGCGTCGCCCTGCCGCAGGCCATGCCGCGCCTGCTGCATGCCATGCGCCTGTCGCTCGGCCCCGCGTGGGTGTTCCTGATCTCCGCGGAGGCCATCGCGTCGGATGTGGGCCTTGGCTACCGCATCTTCCTCGTCCGGCGTTACCTGGCGATGGACGTCATCATTCCCTATGTCGCCTGGATTGCGCTGCTGGCGATCGTGATGGATGTCGTGCTGGTTGTCCTCAGTCGACGGATGTTTCCCTGGGCGCATGGAGCGGGTCATTGAACGCGCTCCTCAGCCTCAGCAATATTTGGGTCGAATATGGCGAGAAGATCGTCCTTGAGAATGTGACCCTCGATATCGAGACGGGATCCTTCGTGTCGATTATCGGACCGTCCGGAGCAGGGAAGAGCAGCCTGCTGCGCGTCATCCTGGGGCAGGAAGTGCCGACACGCGGACGCATGCTGCTGGAGGGTAAGCCACTGGCCGCCGAATGCGGGCCGGACCGCGGCGTGGTGTTCCAGCGCTATTCGGTGTTTCCGCATCTCTCGGCGTTGCGCAACACGGTGTTCGGGCTGGAATGCGAGAAGGCACCCTTGTCCGCACGGCTGTTTGGCAGCGCGCGCACTGCCGCCCGAACCGAAGCGGTCGAAATGCTGACCGCGGTCGGTCTGGGCGATTCCCTGCACCTCTACCCCGCGCAGATGTCCGGCGGCATGCTTCAGCGGCTCGCGATCGCGCAGGCGCTGATTAAGCGTCCGCGCATCCTGCTTCTCGACGAACCGTTCGGGGCGCTCGATCCCGGTATCCGGGTCGATATGCATCGGCTGATCACGCGTCTGTGGCGCGATTATTCCCTGACCATCATCATGGTCACGCACGACATTCGCGAAGCCTTTACGCTGGGTACGCGCGTCCTTGCGCTCGACAAGCGCCGCCATGATCCGCACGCGCCCAACCGTTACGGCGCGACCGCGATCTACGACCTTCCGCTTCACCGCGCCGACCCGCCATCGGACGATCCGGCCGACGACAAAGCCAGCAATCAACAAGCCGAAACCGGCCAACAGACCAAGGAGACGATCGGACATGAATAGCGAAATCGCCAGTCTGGCGAGGCTCAGCATCAGCCTTCCCGGCGATCTGTCGCGACAGCTCGACATCATGGTAGAGGAACGTGAGCTGCCTTCGCGCTCGCAGCTTATCGCCGAACTGATCCGCCACGCCCTTGCCGAGCATGAGGCGTTCACCCGCCCCGACGAGATGCTCGCCGGTACAATCACCATGGTTTACCGGGGCGATCGCGGGCGCGTGCGGCATCAGCTTGCCCAGACGCAGGCGCATTATCTGCGCGAAGTGATCTCCTCGCAGCATGTGTTTCTGGAGGACGACCAGTCGCTGGAGGTTCTGCTGGTGCAGGGCCCCGCGTTGCGGCTGAAAGATCTGTGCGATGCGCTGCGCCGCGTCCGTGGGGTGCATCAGCTTCACCTTATCACCACCACAACGCTGCTGCCTCCGCTCTACGAACAGGAAGACGACAAGAGGGCGGTGGCATGACCCAGACGCTCGCCAACCCGCACGCCGCTCGCGACCATGCCCGGGCGATGGCCGGGACGGTCGTCGAGGCCATGCCCGTGCTACCGCCGGTTGCCGACGACCTGCCGGACGACGTCGGGAACGACGATCTGGTCTGGGAGGAGACGATCGCAGCGGGCGGCTATGCCACGCGGCGGCTGACACGCGGCACGCGGCTTCGGCTGATCGACGTCAAGGGGGATGCCTGCGCCTCGATCCTGCTGTTCAATGCGGAGATGCCGACCGAACGGCTCAATGTCGCGGATACGGTCAAGGTACAGTGGAACGCCTATCTGGGCGCGGGCAAGCTGCTGCTGTCGGACATGGGCCGCGTGCTGATGAGCATCCTGACCGACGACGCGCAGACGCATGATGCATTCTGCGGACCATCCAATGCCGCCACCAACGCCGCGCGCTATGGCAATGGCGCGAACAGTGGTCCCTTTCCCAACGCCCGCGACCGCTTCCTGCTGGGCGCGGCCAAACACGGGTTGCAGCGCCGCGACGTCCATCCCAGCGTGACGCTGTTCAAGGGCACGACAATCGAGCAGGACGGCACGATCACGCCGCACATTGGCCCGTTCACACCGGGCCGAAGGGTCGTGCTGCGCGCGGAAATGGACCTGGTCGTCGTCATCGCCAATTGCCCGCATGTGCTGGATCCGCGCGAGACATGGACCGTCACGCCGCTGCGCGCGACGGCGTGGCGGGGCGCGGTCACGCCCGCAAACGACCCGATCCGCAACGCGACGCCCGAGGGGCTGCGCGCTTTCGAGAACGTCGAAGATTATTACCGCCGGTAAAAGGACAGACCTGCATGAGCGTTGATCCCCATATGTCCGGTCTGTCCGGCCCCGTGATTCACGACGAAATCGTGCCCGCCCGTGCGCCCTGGCTCTATCATGTCGGCGCAGGGCAGACGCTTCGCATTGTCGATCTGGAAGGCAATCAGGCCGTCGATTTTCTTCTCTACGCGGCCGAAGACGACGCCGAACGATACAGCGCGCAGGATACGGTGGCGGCGCAGGGCAACCTCTTCCTCCGCCAGGGCACCGTGCTGCGCTCGAACGAGGGCCGCCCGATGATGACCATCTCCGCGTCGGCGGTCGACTATCACGACACCATCGGCGGGGCGTGCTCCTGCGAGTCCAACACCCTGCGCTATGGCCACCACACCAAGGCCGAACATGCCTGCGTCGAAAACTTCCTGGAAGCCAATCTGCGGGAGGGTCGGGGCAAGCGCGACATCGTGTCCAACATCAACTTCTTCATGAACGTGCCGGTCGAGGAAGACGGCGCCCTGGGCATCGTCGACGGCATTTCCGCAGCGGGACTGACGGTCGACCTGAAAGCCGAAATGGATGTCATCGTCGTCGTTTCCAACTGTCCGCAGATCAACAATCCCTGCAACGGATTCAACCCGACCCCCGTGCGCATGATCGTCACCGCATGAGTTTCGACACGGTCCTTATCGCCAATCGCGGCGCAATCGCGATGCGCATCATCCGCACGCTGCGCACGATGGGGCTGCGCTCGGTCGCGGTCTATTCGGAAGCCGACGAATGTTCGCTCCACGTGTCCGAAGCCGACGAGGCCGTGTGCATCGGCGGAGCGCGCGCGTCGGAGAGCTATCTCAACATCGAGGCCATATTGGAAGCCGCGCGCAAGACGGGCGCCGGTGCTATCCATCCCGGCTACGGATTCCTTGCCGAAAATGTCGAATTTGCGGAAGCCTGCGCGGCGGCGGGGATCGTGTTTATTGGCCCGACGGTCGAAAATATCCGGACCTTCGGCCTGAAGCACAGCGCCCGTGCGCTCGCTGCCGCCCATGATGTACCGCTTGCTCCGGGCACCGACCTGCTCACCGACGAGGACGAAGCCGTCGAGGCGGCCCGCGTGATCGGTTTTCCGGTGATCCTCAAGGCGACGGCCGGTGGCGGTGGCATCGGCATGCGCGTGTGCGAGGACGAGGCCGCCGTGCGCGACGGATTTTCCGCCGTATCGCGACTGGGGCACAGCAATTTCGGCGACGCGGGGATCTTCCTGGAACGCTATATCCCGCGCGCGCGCCATATCGAGGTGCAGATTTTCGGCGATGGCGAAGGCCGGATCGTCGCCTTGGGCGAGCGCGACTGTTCGCTCCAGCGCCGCAATCAGAAGGTCGTCGAGGAAGCGCCCGCACCCCTGTTGCCGGACGCCGTGCGCGCCAGCCTGATCGCTGCCGCGACGCGCCTGGGGCAGGCCGCGAACTACCGATCGGCCGGAACCGTCGAGTTCCTTTACGACGCGCTGCGGGAAGAGTTCTTCTTTCTCGAAATGAACACGCGCCTGCAGGTTGAGCATGGCGTGACCGAGGAAGTGATGGGCATCGATCTGGTCGCGTGGATGATCCGGGGCGGTGCCGGAGACTTCGCGTTTCTCGACGCCGAGCCAACCCGCCCGAACGGCCATTCGATCCAGGTCCGCCTCTATGCCGAAGATCCCGCTCTCGACTACCGACCGACCTCCGGCACGCTGACGACCGTCCAGTTTCCCGAGGATATTCGGGTGGAGACCTGGGTCGTTGCGGGCAGCAGTGTGTCCATCTGGTACGATCCCATGCTGGCCAAGCTGATCGTTCACGCCCCCACGCGGGCGGAGGCCGTCACCGCCATGCAGGCCGCGCTGGACAGGACCCGGCTCGACGGGATGGAGACCAATCTGCGCTGGCTGCGGGATGTCGTCCGCTGCGAGCCCTTCGTCACGGGTGATGTCTCGACCCGCGTGCTCGACGGAATTACATCCCATCCGCGCAGCGTGCGGGTCGTCAGTGGAGGGACCGCAACCACCGTGCAGGACTGGCCCGGTCGTCTGGGCCTCTGGTCGGTCGGCGTTCCGCCCTCTGGTCCGATGGACGACCAGTCGTTCCGTCTGGGTAACCGCCTACTGGGCAATCCGGAAGGCACGGCGGGTCTGGAAATGACCATTACCGGGCCGACGCTGACCTTCACCGCGCCCGCGCACATCTGCCTGACCGGAGCCGATTTCGGCGCGACGCTGGATGGCGTCCCGGTTCCGCGCGGTCAGGCGATCCGCGTCGAGGAGGGCCAGACGCTGGCGACGGGCCGCGCGACGGGCGGAGGCCTCCGCGGATATCTGCTGTTTGCGGGCGGGCTCGATATCGCGCCCTATCTCGGCAGCCGCAGCACGTTCGAGCTGGGCCAGTTCGGCGGACATGCCGCGCGGCGGCTGCTTGCGGGCGATACGCTGCATCTCGGCGACGAGGCGACCACCACTCCTCTGCCCTCCGTCGCGCTCCCGGATCTCCCGACGGAATGGTCCGTGCGGGTGCTCTACGGCCCGCACGGCGCACCGGATTTCTTTACCGATGACGACATCCGCGCAATTGTCGAGGCGAGCTGGCAGGTCCACTATAATTCCAACCGTACCGGGGTCCGGCTGGTCGGCCCCAAGCCGGTGTGGGCGCGCGCGGACGGGGGCGAAGCGGGGCTTCATCCGTCCAACATCCATGACAACCCCTATGCGATTGGCGCTGTGGACTTTACCGGCGATATGCCGATTATCCTGGGACCGGATGGCCCCTCGCTCGGCGGGTTCGTCTGTCCGTTCGTCATTATCGCGGCCGACCGCTGGAAGATCGGCCAGCTCGCTCCGGGCGATACGGTGCGCTTCGCGCCGGTCGATATCGTACAGGCATCCGCCGCCGACGCGGAACAACGCCAGCTGATCGCGGTCGGCACGCCGGAGAGCCTCCGCCCCGCGTTGCCGATCACGGCATTGTCTCCCATCCTCGCCGAGATCGCGGGGGATACGGGCCGCCCCCGCACGGTCTATCGCCAGCAGGGCGACCGCAACATCCTGGTGGAATATGGGCCCATCGTGCTCGACATCGAGTTGCGCATCCGTGTCCACGCATTGATGACCGAACTCGACCGCATGGCCCTGCCTGGCGTGGTCGACGTGGTCCCCGGCATCCGCTCGCTCCAGCTTCATTTCGACGGCGTGCAGCTTGACCAGAGCGCGGCGCTGGCCGCGTTGATCGCTGCGGAAGAGCGGCTGGGTGACCTCGCCAGTTTCACGATCCCGTCGCGTATCGTCCATTTGCCGTTGAGCTGGCGTGACCCGGCGACGATCGAGACCATCGAAAAATATATGGGCACGGTCCGCGACGACGCGCCTTGGTGCCCCGACAATATCGAGTTCATCCGCAGGGTGAACGGGTTGCCCGATGCGGCGGCGGTCGAGAACCTGATTTTCGAAGCCAACTATCTCGTCCTGGGTCTGGGTGATGTGTATCTCGGCGCGCCGGTGGCCACCCCGGTGGATCCGCGCCATCGCCTCGTCACCACCAAGTATAATCCCGCCCGCACCTGGACCCCGCCCAATGTCGTCGGCATCGGCGGCGCCTATATGTGCATTTACGGTATGGAAGGTCCGGGCGGATACCAGCTGTTCGGCCGCACGTTGCAGGTCTGGAACACGCATCGCCAGACGGACGCCTTCATCGAGGGCAAGCCGTGGCTCCTCCGCTTCTTCGACCAGATCCGTTTCTACCCGGTAAGTGCCGAAGAACTGACCGAGTGGCGGCGGGACTTTCCCACCGGGCGGCGGTCGATCCGGATCGAGCCATCGGAGTTCGACCTCGGTCGCTATCGCGCCTTTCTGGCGGACAACGCCGCGTCCATCAGCGCGTTCGAAGCACAGCGGCAAACGGCTTTCGAGGAAGAACGCGCCGAATGGCAGCGCAGCGGCGAATTCGATCGCCTCGCCGATCCGGGGGACAGCGCGGCCGCGCCGGCGGAAACCATTGACGTGCCGGAGGGTGCCAATCTGGTCGAGGCGCCGTTTGGTGGCAGCGTGTGGAAGCTGCTGGTGGCAACTGGCGACGCGGTCAAGGCGGGTGACACGATCGCCATCATCGAGGCCATGAAGATGGAATGCGCCGTGCAAAGTCCGGGATCGGGAACCATTGCGTCCATTTACGTGCAGGAGCGACAGGCGCTTCAACCGGGAACGCCCATGCTGGCGTTGATCGCGGACGCATGACGGCGCCCCACGCCCGAAGCGCGAGTGCGATAGCCGATGCGGTCAACGCAGGGCGGATCAGCGCCCTCTCGGTCGCAGAGGACACGCTGGCCCGCATTGCCGCCTACGACGCGATCCAGCCGCAGATCTGGATCAGCCGGATAAGCGATGAGGACTTTCGCGCGGCAGCGCGCGCCATCGACGCGCGGATTGCAGCGGGGGAAAAGCTGCCGCTGGCGGGCGTCCCCTATGCGGCGAAGGACAATATCGACGTGGCGGGGCTGGAAACGACGGCCGCCTGCCCGGCATTCACCTACAGCCCCGACCGAAGCGCGACCGTGATCGAGCGGCTGGCGGAGGCGGGGGCCCTTTGCGTCGGCAAGACCAATCTCGATCAGTTCGCAACGGGGCTCAACGGGACGCGCAGCCCCTACGGAGCGCCGCGCAACGCCTATAACCTCGCCTATGTCAGCGGTGGGTCGAGCTCCGGATCCTCGGTCGCGGTGGCGGCCGGGCTCGTCGATTTCGCGCTGGGCACCGATACCGCCGGTTCGGGCCGGGTTCCCGCCGCGTTTCAGCATCTCATCGGCTTTAAACCCAGCAAGGGCCGATGGAGCAACCGTGGTCTGGTGCCCGCCTGTCGCACGCTCGACTGCATTTCGGTATTCACGCACGATAGCGCCGACGCCCGCCTGATCGACCAGGTGATCGCGGGATGGGACGCCGAGGATCCCTATTCGAAAGCTCAAGCGGACCGCGCGCGCGCGGTCCAGACGATCGGCGTCCCGCGTCGCGCACAACGGGCGTGGTTCGGCGACAGCGAGGCGGAATTCCTCTACGACACGGCGCTGGATGTCCTTGCCGGGCAGGCGGATGTGGTCGAGATCGACATAGGTTTTTTGCAGGAAGCGGCGACCCTGCTCTATGGCGGTCCGTGGGTGGCGGAACGCACGGCGGCCCTCGTGTCCATCCTTGCGCGCGATCCCGACGCGCTCGACCCCACCGTGCGCGCTGTGGTCGAACCGGGATTTGCGATACCGGCGGTCGAACTGTTCCAGGGCATCTACCGGCTGGCCGAACTCAAGCGGCAGGCCGACCAGATGTGGGAAGGGATCGACCTGCTCGCCTTTCCCACCACCGGAACGACCTATCGCGTGGCGGAAATGCTCGCCGCGCCGATCGCGCTCAACAGCAATTTGGGTTTCTACACCAATTTTGTGAACCTGCTCGACATGGCCGCCGTCGCGGTCCCGGCCGGCGTTCGCGAGAACGGCACGGGCTTCGGCATCACGCTGATCGGCCCGGCGGACACGGACCGTGCCCTGCTCGACGCGGCGGACGCCTATCGCGCGGCAGCGGATTTCCCACCTCTCCCACCCCTTGATCTGGAGGGCAGAATGCAGACCGTTAAACTCGCCGTCGTCGGCGCGCATCTCAAGGACATGCCCCTTCACTGGCAACTTACATCGCGGAATGCGACGTTCGTTGGGGCTTTCGAAACGGCGCCAACCTACCGGCTTTATGCCATGGCGGACAGCGTGCCGCCCAAGCCCGCGCTGGTCCATAGTGCGGACGGGGGAGCCATCGCGCTCGAAGTCTATGAGCTGGGCGTCGCGGAATTTGGCAGCTTCGTTGCCGACGTGCCCGCACCGCTGGCGATCGGTACCGTTACCCTCGCCGATGGCAGCAGCGTCAAGGGATTCGTCGCCGAACCACGGGCGGTCGACGGCGCGGAAGATATTACCCATCTGGGCGGCTGGCGGGCGTTCATCAACAGAAAGGCGTGATCATGCGGACATTTGGAGCGATGGCCCTTGCGACGGCCGCATGGTGCGGATCGGTTGTGGCCGCCCAGGCACAGGACGAACAGGTTATCGAAGTCGCGGGCTTCGCCGACTTTCTCGCGGTCGACGGTAACAGCGTGTGGGCGACCAACGAAGGGCGGGTCGAACAATGGACACGCAAAGGCAAGCGCGCCTCCGTCGCCATGACGAAACCATGCGGGGCGATGGCGCTATCGGGCCGTGACCTGTGGGTCGCCGATTGCCAGGAGAACGCGCTTGTCCGCATTGACACGCGCAGTGCGACGAAGGTCGCGACGATTCCGACCGGCATTGCCAACCCCAAGGGCGAACTCAATGTGGTGGCGGGGGCGGGATCGATCTGGGTGGCCAGCGACCAGAAGGGCGTCGTTTCCCGGGTCGACCCCGCGACGAACCGGGTAACGGCGTCGATACCGGTCAGTCCCGGCAGCTACTATCTCGCTTTCGGACAGGGCGCCCTCTGGGTGGTGAGCAGTGAGAGCGCGACCATTCAGCGCGTCGACCCGTCCACCAACACGGTTACGAAAACGACCGCGCTCGGCAAGGAACCCGGCTTTCTCGCCGCCGGCGAGGGCGCGGTCTTCGTTCAGGAGCAGGGCGACGGCACAGTGGCGCGCGTTGACCCCACCAGCGGCGAAGTATCCGGCCGGGTCAAGGTCGGCGCCGTGCTGAAATATGGGGACATCGACACGGGAGGCGGGCATGTGTGGCTGCGCACGACCGAAGATCAGACCTTCGTGATCCTCGATCCGCAATCGATGACCATTCGCAAACGTGTGGGCAAGGCGGAAGGCAGCGGCGCGCTGCGCTACGCGCGGAAGGGTCTATGGACCTCGGCGCATGATGTCCACACGCTCACCTGGTGGCCGAATCCCGCCAAATTAGCACGCTGATGTGCGCAGGACGTGAAGCCCGAGGCCGGGCTCCACGTCCTGCTTCATAAACAGAGTTCGATCAGCGAAGAGACGCGAGCTGCGTGGGCGCCTTGGCCGCAGCGACGCGCGTTTCGATCTGCGCGCGCACATCGGCGACCACAGCAGCGCGGCAAGCCTGCGCCTTGGCTTCCAGAGCGAGATGGACGCTGGAAACATGATCGCCACACACGGCACGCGCGGCCTGATCAATACGGATCGCAAGGCGCTGCTGGCCGTCGGCCGTCGCGAGGTCCAGTCCCTTGAGGTCAAGGACCGCCTTGTCTTGCGCGAAAGGGTTGTCGGAGGGGGCGGCGGAAGCCGAGGTTGCCACGGCAAGGGCGGCAAGCGCCAAGAGGCCAATCTTCATCTTAATCTCCTGCATGTGAATGGGGCGTCACTCTGCGGTAACTGACATCCACATAATGCCAGAAGATTAAAATAACAATATCGAAGGGTAATTTAGAAGATTATTACTAAGGCGATCTCCCGTTATTACTTGACGCTGACTATCAGCATGGCGAGGTTCTCATTGCGGGTCAGCAGTCCGATCGGCAGGGCGGCCTTGGCCGACAAGGCGCCCACCGAAACGGTGACCGTGCGGGCAAACGGCTCCGAGATCGCGCGAAGATGCGCGATCGGCACGCGAACGCGCCATTTCCTTGCACCCTCGACGGCGACAACATGACCGTTGAGGGCGACCGGAACCCTGGCGTCCGACCGGCGCCCCGAGACGAGCAGGCAGCTTTCGGTCCCACAGGACACCAGACGTGTAGCAGGATCCTGCGCGGCGATCGCCGGGGTGGAAAGGCAGGCGATCAGCGTGGCAGCCTTCCAGACCGCGCGGCGCATGGGTCGTGACACATCAATCCAGGGCAACACCCGCCTCCTCAAAAAATCGCCGCACAGGTTCCAGAACCTGGGCATGGCGTTTCCACCGCGCGACCGAATCGCGATAAATCGGTCGCCGCACCTGGGCGGCGCTCGGCGTCGAGACCGGTGCGGCGTTTGCATGGAAATCAAGGCACGCGTCCGACCAAGGAAGACCGCAATGGTCCAGAAGCCTGCGCGTCTGCCCCTCCTGATCGGCGATCAGCTCTTCATAGTGCAGCTCAAGCACACGACCGGGCAGGGCTTCGCGCCAGAAGGCGATCATCCGGTCGAACCGCGCATAATAGGCGGCGATGTCGAGAAGGTCGTAGCTGTAATCATAATAGCGCGACCCAACCGCGAACAGGTTGCGGAAATTGCTGAGGACCGTGTCCATCGGATGGCGGCGCAGGCAGACGATTTTCGCAGCGGGCAGCGCCCGGGCGATAAATCCGGCGTACAGGAAATTCCCCGGAAACTTGTCCGTGAATCGTGCCGCGGAATTGCGCCGATGGTCGCTGGCGCGCCGCAGATAATCGACGCCGATGTCCGCCATGCTGGCCCCCGCCGCCGCAGCGATGGTCGCCGGGTCCAAAACCGTCGGCGTGCGTGTCCCGGCCGCGCGCTTCACGGCGAGGGGCATGGCCTGCAACTCGCCCGCACTTTCCACAGCGGGGTGCGAGGAGAGAATGCGATCGACCAGAGTGGTTCCGGTGCGCGGCATGCCGATGATGAAGATCGGGTCGTCGGCGGGCGCATCGGCGTCGGAGACCGGCAACGGCCATGCGCCTTCGATCTGATCGAAGATGGCCGCGTCACGCGTGAAGCTGTAGTCGAGACGCTGGCGGTGCTCGGCATTCGCTGCGCAGAGCGTGTCGAGCGCCTCGGTCGGACGGTCGATGTCCTCCAGTTCCTTCGCCAGCGCATAGCCCAGCAGCAACCGGTCCCGCGGATCGCGGGCGGTGGGATACAGCCGGGCTAGCCGATCGACATGATTGCGCGCAGCGTCCTGTTTCCGCAGACTGGCAAGGAGGTGGTGCGCGCGTGCATGCCCCGGCGCCTGGGAAATCAGCGTTTCCAAGGCGGCGTCGGCCTCATCCGCCCGACCCAGAAAGTTGAGGGTAACAGCAAGGTTATAGCGGAATTCGCTGTTGTGGGGCTGCATCCGGACGGCTTGCATGAAATGACCGAGCGCCGCGGCGTGATCGCCCAGCCGTGCATAGACGCAGCCCATCGTATCGCGGCTCAGCGCGTCAGTGGGGAGCGCCCGCTCCGCATCCTGAAGGACCGCCGCCGCATCTCCGTCCTGCCGGACCAAGGTCAACATCCGCGCGAGCTGTGCCCGGTATTCGCCCTGCGGGTCCGCCGCCACGGCATCGCGCAGATACGCAATCCCGCCATGGACACGCCCTGCCTTCGCTTCTTCCATGCCGCGCAGAAAGAGGCGCCGCGCGCTGGCTGCTTTTTCCGTCATAGATGAGGGGGCAAAGGACCGTGGGATGACGATGCCGGAAGAACCGCGTCCGTCGGGATCGACCCGTGCGGCGCTTGCTCCCTTCATGCCGTAGCCGCCGGTCCGCTTCGGTCATCGCCGGAGCGATCCGACCCATTTTTGCGGGCCTTGTAACGGTCGATCAGTGGCTGGAACGGGAACAGCGTCTGCTCCCAGATCGACAACCGCCGCCGGTCGTCCTGGCCGACCAGAACACCCTCGCCTTCCCGATACGTCCCAAAGATGCGGTCGAGCAGGATGAGCGAGTTGCCGTAGTTGCAGCGGGTGTTTTCATAATCTGTCGAGTGATGCAGGCTATGGTGACGGATGGTGGTGAAGAAGAAGGAATACCAGATCGGCGGATCCGAGCGCACATTGGCGTGGGCGAACGTCGAAATCACCCCGGTGGTGTTGATCGCCGCGAATATGGCGGTCTCGTCGAGGTCGAACAGCGCGACAACGCTCAGGCTGATCAGGAAGAGCTCGATCGGATTGCCGACCGCGCCCTTGGCCGCATTGAGCTGAGTGATATGGTGGTGCGGAGCATGGGTCAGCCAGAACGGCGTCCAGTTGTGCATCAGCCGGTGCATCCAGTACTGACCGAATTCGATCAGGAACACCACCAGCAGGACCTGCACCAGCCATGGCAGGGACATCGCCCATTCCGTCGTGATGCCGAGCGAGGCCTTCATCGCTTTCAGCGGATCTTCGGCCATACGGATCGTGATCCAGCTTATCACCGTTGCACTGAGCACCGAATAATAGAGGTCGGTGACGAATTCCTGCTTGTTCATGCGCCAGCTGCTGTGCCGCTCATGAACCATCTCGAGCAGCAGGACCGCGATCACGATCAGCGGCGATGTGACCACCAGCGTCCACGGATTTTTCAGAAGCGCCTGCGGGCCATAATACCAGAACAGCCACACCATCCCGATCATCGCCGGTGGAATGACATTGAAGATCCGGTTCTTGAGGCTCGCTTCCATACCGCAACTCCTTCAGCGCGATCAGACTGCGCTGCACTGCGTCATAAAAGGAGGGGGTTTTTCATGATGAAAGGCATAGATTGGAACTATGCCCTGCGCTGCGCCCTCACCCTGCGGATGACCTCGTCCCAGAAGAGCTGCGTGGCGGTATCGCGCGCCGATCCCATGCGCGCCAGCAGGAATATATCATAGGCAGGCTCGGTATCCGCATGCAGCATGGGCCAGAGCCTGCCCTTAGCCACTTCACTTTCGGCGGCTAGGACCGGCAGGAATCCGATGCCGACGCCGTTGACTATCAGACGCCGTGCCTCATTGATGTCCTCGGCCAGCCCGCTCACCTTTGTTCCCAGCCGATACCGCCGCCGCAAATGGGTGATCAGTTCGATCTCGTCGTCGCCTGTCAGGACAAAGCCCTGGTCCTTTAACTCCCCGATCCGGCTGACGCGGTAGCCGAAATAGGGATTGCTCCGCGAGCAGTAGAGCTGCTGACGCTCGACCAGCAGCGGCTCGTACATCAAGCTCCCGCGAACGCTATGATCGTATCCGACGCCAATCTCGACCTCACCCTGTTCCAGCGCATCGAGCACCTGACGCCAGGGAGAAACGCGAATCTCGATGTGAATGGCGGGATTGCGGCGGTGGAAGCTGGCGATCGCCTCATCGAATTCGGCCGATATCAGGCCCGATATGATCTGGATGCGGACAATGCCTTCGACCTGCTTGGTGGCCTGCGCGATGTGGTGCGGCATCATCCGCGCCGATTCGAGCATATCTTCACACAGCGTCATCATCGCCTTGCCCGCCGCCGTCATTTCCACGCCCGTCGCCGTGCGGAGCAGAAGCGTGGCGCCGACATGGTCTTCGAGGCGCTTGAGCGCAGCGCTGATGCTGGGCTGTTGCCGGTTGAGCTGACGCGCGGCCGCCCCGATACCCCCCGCGCGCACGATATCGACAAAGGTGCGCATCAGGTTCCAATCGACCCGATTGGCGAATTTCTTGTCGATCAGTGGCGTGCGATCACTCAACGTCCCATGGTCCTGCTTCCGGCGCGCCCATCATGCGCCAGCCATAGATCAAATCAATGGGGAATGTAATGTTCCCAGATTTTTGATTATGCCCCGCCGCACAGTCGGGTGCGCTTTCTCGCCAACGCGCTCGAGTGAATCACGCAAGCCCTTGACGCAGGCGCCTGTTCGCACCCGCGTGTCGTTGTTCTGTGGGAAGGCTGCGGTATTATGTAGCAATTGCACCAAGCTATACGGGACTCCACAAATGATGGAGTTCGAGGCAAGGTGCTCCGATGATATTCAAGTATCTCTGGCTGTGTCTGAAGCGCGCTTCAGACAAGAGTGTGGTTCTTACGGACAGGCTCTCAATCCTGATCGTGCCGTTTTCGACGCTAGTCCTTTGGGGGACGGGCGCGGAAATGACTGACACTATTCAAGAAACACTGGCGCTTGGCGTCGCGATCACCGTCATGACGGTTGTCGTCCTGCGGCTTTTAGCCGCGCCATTTTGGATTTGGTGCGATGATCAGAGCGATAAGAAACGCCTGAATAGCGAACTCGAAAGACCCGAGCGAGAATCGGAGGCCGTTATGAAGGCGTTTTCTGTCGATCTCCGAAAACAGCTAAGCAATCAACTCGGCCGACTTGTTGCAATGACTCACATGTCGAGAGCCAAGTTGCCCTTTGGTGGGAAGCTTGACGAGGCGATGGATGAGTTTATGGAGCTGGACATCTCCGTCACGGCGTTGGCGTCACAGCTATCTTACGAAACGCCAACACGCGTTGCCGCCATCCAACTGCGTGACCACTGTTTTGACATCCTAACTGATAAGGAAAGGTCGAAGGATTTCTACAGCTTGCTGTGGGAGCACCGGAAGCTAACTTTTCGCATTATCCACGGCGAGCATCACATTAACGAAATGGTCTCGCTAATTGAGTTGGAGATACTGTTAGAAAAATTAGGAAAGTCGTTGAACTCCAAGAGCGCATCGGAGTCCGTGCAGAAGGCGGACACATTGATATCTGAATTGAAAGATATGTTCAAAGAGATCGGAGATCGGCTTTACGAGCCAGAAATCGCTGCTGCGTTACGGAGCGAGTTGAAGGGTGACAGCGCCAATAGCTTGAAGGCATTGGATAAGAAATACCGCAGTAAACTTTCCACGAGATAGCTTGTTACGGATATTCGGCTCGCTCTCGTGCACACCAATTGCCGCTAGCTTATCGACCAGCTGCGCGTAGCTCACATTCCGGCGCTTCAATTCGGCTTTTAGCAGGCCTTTGACGCGGCCTTCCCATTCCGCATTATCCGCCATGGCTAGCTGTCCAAATTGCCGAGATGACGACGACAAGGCACGCCATCATGATTGAGAACGTGATCGTTATCCGGCGGGTGGACTGCTTAAGCGCCTCCCTTAAATCCTCTTTGGTAGCTGGTCGGTTCATAACGTATCTCCTATGATTACAAAATCATCATATACGATACGTTTGCCATTGACAACAGTGCGTCTTTGTCATTATATGCAGTGTATAGGCACTACAAACGATGACACAGCACTTTCTCCTTTCGGCCCAAGCCCGCTCGATCAGCCTCAAGGCTGTTTTCAGCATGGGCGAAGAAAAGGCCTACGAGACGTTCCGCCAGATGCGCTGGCCGGAGACGGACGGGGAAGCTGTTTGCCCGCGTTGCGGCTGTCTCGAAACATACGACATCAAGACGCGCAAGCGGTTCAAGTGCGTTGCTTGTCATCACCAGTTTTCGGTGACTTCGGGCACGATCTTTGCCGCCCGCAAGATGAGCTACACCGATTTGCTCGCCGCCATCGTCATTTTCGTGAACGGTGCGAAGGGCGTTTCTGCGCTCCAGATGAGCCGCGATCTTGATTGCCAATACAAGACGGCGTTCGTGCTGGCTCACAAGCTGCGCGAGGCGATGGCACGTGAGCAGGAAGGCCGCGTTCTTAACGGTATCGTGGAAATCGACGGCGGCTATTTTGGCGGTCATGTGAAGCCGGAAAACCGGAAAGAGGACCGCAAGGACCGCCGTTTGAAGGCCAACACGTCCGGCAAGCGCCAGTGCGTTGTCATCATGCGCGAGCGCAAGGGCAAGTCCCTACCGTTCATCGTCCGCAACGAAGGCGACGCGGTCCCTTATGTGCGCGATCATGTTGGAACGCTGGCGACGATCTACGCCGACGAAGGTTCGGGTTGGGATGCTCTCCATGCCGGTTGGGACACGAAGCGTGTCAATCACTCTGTCGCGTTCATGGATGAAGGCGTGTGCACCAATCAGGCAGAAAGTTACTTCTCACGCCTGCGCCGTATGGAAGTCGGGACGCACCATCATATCGCTGGACCGTACTTGCACCAGTATGCGCGCGAGGCTTCATGGCGTGAGGATAACCGTCGCCGTCCGAACGGTACTCAGGCGGCTATGGTCGCAAGGGCCGCTATGGGGTCAACTATCAGCCGGAGTTGGAAGGGTTATTGGCAGCGTAGCGCTTAAACGCCCAAATTCAGGCTTTGCAGTTCCGCGAACTGCCGTTCTGGCACCTTCTTGTGGTTGGAAGAGGCTGAACCACTGCGGCCATCGTAAGACTGATAGCGATATTCAGGGGCCGGGGATGGCCTTCCCGGAACAACCCGCACACCACCACTGGCATTATTTTGGTCAGACATGATCTGTCTCCGTTGGGTTCAATTCCACTGGATAGTAGTGTTTCCTACGTATCCACTTAAATCCTTCATGTTTCGTTACGGTCGCAATATCGGTCGCACCGCCGACGATGTCTGCCTCAGGTAAGAAACGAAAGTACCGTTTGGTCAAGTCTACCATAAAATCAGCCAGATTAATTGCGTCCTGAACAGGCATCGCAGAGTGAACAAGCGGTGTTTGAAGACGTTGCCTAACTTGATCCAATAAAGGCTCGACCGTGGCCTGCGGAAGGCCAGCGGCAATGAGCGCATCGCCCATGGCGCGGTCGTAGCCAAGAATCAAGCGGTCGATTGCTTGAGGTTGTCCTCCCCAAGCGATGTGTCCGTCCTGGTCTTTGTCGGCCACGAGTTCCGGATCAAGCATCACGCTGTTTTGTAGGGTGAGTTTCCAAAGTTCGGCGTTGTCACAATTAGAGCCGTATCCACCCACCCAAAATTCCAATAGATTGGGGTTAGCAGGCGGAGGCTGAATTGCGGTGAAACGCTGACCGAAAAATTCTTTGGCGCGTATGGCTAGCTCTTCGATCGTGTAATTATCGGGGTCAATGGCATTGCCGCCGATCCCGGTTGTGATGATCCTGCGAAAATCTTTAGCAAGGTTGCCGATAGAGGCTGAGCCGATATGGCCCATGCCGCATGTCATCGCCGCAATTGGCTTACCTTTGTAAAGATTGAAAACTTTGTTGCCATGGTCATAGACATTATAGACCTTAGGCTGCCCGGCTGCATCGGTGCCGACCAAAGAAGAAGCGCTATCAGCCGCGAATACAAGGCAATCGTGCACCTTTACGGATACGCAAACCGTCATGAACCACCCCTTTACACCGTTTGAATCATAAATGAGTCTGCGAGTCAATTTGGCAAGGCGACCTTTTGCGCCGTTCCACCCACTGATTCAGAGATCAAATGCAATCCCAGGCTTACCCTTACTCCGCCACTGCGCGGGATACGTATCAGACGCCTCTACCGCCCTCCCACGATTATGACGCAGCGTTGAATCAATAGCGTTCTGCGTCTTTTGGAGTGTTGCGCTGTCTGGCTTGTCGATCCCGGCTTGTTTCAGAACCTCGGTCGCGATCTGGCGGACCGTCATAGCCGTTGTTGCCTTACGCAACACATCCAAGCCACGACGCCCACATGAGCCAAAGGGGATAGGAATAGTATGCGTCCATGGTCTTATCGGTGGCGTTTGCTCCGGTTCCCAATCCGAAGAAACTTCCCTGAGAAGCAGCGCGGCGCTTCCAATGAGAGCACCAAGTTTCTGAGCGCGTGCCTCCAGCTTTGGCAGTCTGGCTTGCTCCTGCTGGATGCGGCCGATCTGCGCCTGAATGTCCGCAAGCTCGCCAGTCAGGGCAGAATATTTCTTCCTGAGCGCATGCTGAAAATTGGTGAGGCCCATTCTCAGGCCATAGCAAATCGGCTACCCTGTAGGACAGCACTGCGTTGGTGCAGTTGCTACATAATGCCGGAAGGCTGGATGCCCGACGAGGATTCGAACCTCGATTGACGGAGTCAGAGTCCGCTGTCTTACCATTAGACGATCGGGCAATATGGGGCGGGCTGTATGCCTGGGGTGGAACCCTGTCAAGGGTTCACGGGACGCAGGCGGGCGCGAAAGCGGTGGTGGGGCGCTCCCTTGCGATTTTGGCCAAGAACGCCTAATCTCGCCGTCAAGTACCGGCGGCGCACTCGCGGCCGGAAAGCATAAGAGTGAGTTTAGGCATGGCGCAGCAATCCCGCCCATCGCCGCCTGTTTCGTCGCCGCCCGCTGCCGGGCCGTCGCGACCGCGCGGATCGCCCGCCCCACTGGCCGGGGGCACCGGGCGCTGGCCCAACCGCAAGAGTTTCGCCGCCATCGATCTGGGCACCAACAATTGCCGCCTGCTGATCGCCAAGCCGTCGGCGGACGGGTTTATCGTGGTGGACGCCTTTTCGCGCATCGTGCGGCTGGGTGAGGGGCTGGCGGTCAACGGCAAGCTGAGCGACGCGGCGATCGACCGCGCCATCGCGGCCCTTTCCGTCTGCGCGGACAAATTGCGCCGCCGCCATGTGACGCTCGCCCGCTCGGTTGCGACCGAGGCCTGCCGCCGTGCCTCGAACGGCCCCGCCTTCATCGAACGGGTGTACCGCGAGACCGGCATCGCGCTCGACATCATCTCGGCGGAGGAAGAGGCGCGGCTGGCCGTGCTCGGCTGCCACGCGCTGCTGGAGCCTGGCGATGGACCGGCGGTCATCTTCGACATCGGCGGCGGATCGACCGAGCTCGTGCTGGTCGACACCCACGGCCCCGCACCGCGCATCGTCGACTGGCTGAGCGCGCCGTGGGGCGTGGTATCCCTGACCGAGAGCGAACCGGCAGACCTTGCAAGCCCGGAGGAGCGCCGGGCCGCCTATGGGCGGATGCGCGAGCGGGTGGCCGACGCCTTTGCCCCCTTCGCCGTGCGCCTGCCCGATCGCTGCGGGGCGGAGCGGTTGCTGGGCACATCCGGCACCGTCACCACGCTTGCCAGCGTGCATCTGGAGCTGCCCCGCTACAACCGGCAGATGATCGACGGACTGATCGTGCCGAGCGCGTCAATGCGCGGCATTGCGCAGCGCCTTGCGGGCATGGCGCTGGCCGAGCGGCAGGCGCTGCCGAGCATCGGGACAGAGCGCGCGGACCTGGTCGTCGCGGGCTGCGCGATCCTGGAGGCGATTCTTGATATCTGGCCTGCCGAACGGCTGGGGATCGCCGACCGTGGCATCCGCGAAGGGATTTTGCGCGGCCTGATGGAACGCGGCGGATGACGCGCGGCACCGGCGCGGGGCGCGTGCGCGTGAAGACGGCGAAAGGCCGCACCGCGCAGTCGGTCCGCTGGCTCGAACGGCATCTGAACGACCCCTATGTCCGCCTCGCCAAGCAGCAGGGCTGGCGCAGCCGTGCCGCGTTTAAACTGATTGAGCTGGACGAGAAATTCGCGCTGGTGCGCAAGGCTCGGCACGTCGTTGATCTGGGCGCGGCGCCGGGCGGCTGGACGCAGGTGGTCCGCAAGCTGGCGCCCAAGGCGCAGATTGTGGGAATCGACCTGCTGCCGGTCGACCCGATCGAGGGCGTGACGCTCTTCCAGATGGATTTCATGGACGACGACGCCCCCGCGAAGCTGACCGACGCGCTGGGCGGCGCGCCCGACCTCATTCTCTCCGACATGGCGGCGAACACCGTAGGCCACGCACAGACCGACCATCTGCGCACCATGGGGCTGGTCGAGGCGGCGGCTTGGTTCGCCGTTGAAACGTTGGAAACCGGCGGCGCGTTCGTCGCCAAGGTGTTTGCAGGAGGCACGGACAAGGACTTGCTGGTCCTGCTCAAGAAGAACTTCACGACCGTCAAGCACGCCAAGCCGCCCGCCAGCCGCAAGGGATCGAGCGAATGGTATGTCGTCGCGCAAGGGTTCAAGGGCCGGAGCGCCTAGCCTTTTGGCCTTTGCGTACCGGCGCGTGCCTTATTCGTGGGCCGCGTGTCCTGCGTTGAGCGCTTCCAATATGTCGTCCACCCGCGCGGGATCGCCCACCGCGATGACATTACCATCGCTATCGGCCGAGAGGGGATCACCCGACCAGTCGCACATGCGCCCGCCTGCCCCCTCCACCACCGGCACCAGCGCCGCGAGGTCATGCAGTTTCAGGCCCGATTCCACCACGATATCGACATGGCCGGAGGCGAGCAGGGCGTAATTGTAGCAGTCCCCGCCCCAGACCGTGTCCCGGCAATCGCGCGCCAGAACGGAAAAATGCTCGCCCGTGCAGCCCGCGAACAATTGCGGTGCGGTGCTGGCAAGAATCGCATCGGAGAGCTGACGGCAGGCTCGGGTCTTGGCGGGCAGACCGTTGAGCGTCGTGGGTCGGCCGACCATTCCGGCCCAGCGCTCGGCCGCGATCGGCTGATCGATGATGCCCACCGTCGGCCACCCCGCCTGCGTCAGCGCGATCAACGTACCGAAGATCGGCCGCCCCGCGATGAAGCTGCGCGTGCCATCGATCGGGTCAAGGATCCAGACGCGCTCGGCATCTTCCCGCACCGCGCCATATTCCTCACCGATGATCCCGTCTCCGGGGCGTTCCTTTTCCAGAATCGCACGGATCGCCGCCTCGGCCGCCCGGTCGGCTTCGGTGACGGGGGAGGCATCGGACTTGTAATCCGTGTCGTAACGGGCGCGGAAGAAGGGGCGGATGGCGTTGCCCGCTGCATCGGCGAGGCGGTTGGCGAGGGCAAGGTCGTCTCGGCTGGTCATCCTCGCTTCCTTCCGCTTTTGCCGTTATAAGGCAAGGGCAAACGGACAAAGGCCCGACGATGTTCATTCCTCCCGGTTATTCGACGGTCTTTCCCTATTTTCTGGTGGCGGATGCGGACGGCTTCTGCCGCTTTCTGGTCGACGGGCTGGGCGGGGAAGAGATCGACCGGACGCTGGATGGCGAGCGGATCGTCAACGCGCAGGTCCGGATCGGCACCGGCACGGTGATGGTAAGCGAGGCGAGCGACGCCCTGCCCCCCATGCCCGCGAGCTATTATCTGTATGTCGCCGATGCCGACGGGGCCCATGGCCGGGCGCTTTCGGCGGGTGCAGTGAAAATCATGCCAGTGGCCGATCGCCCCTATGGCGACCGGCAGAGCGGCGTGCGCGATCCGTGGGGCAATATCTGGTGGATTTCCCAGCGGCTGGCCGAGGGGCCGTATCGCTGAACCGTCGCCCTTAAGCTCTGCCCTGTCCTGCCGTTATGAGAAGCCGGGAGGCGGGACCATGGCGACGATTGCCTGGCTTATCAGTATCTGCGCGTTCATGGGCGGACTGGCGGTGAAGGCCGACCTGCCCTTTGCCCATGCGCATGATGTCGGCAATGTGTTGCTGGCGATCAGCGTGTTCGCTTGCCCGCTATTGTGGGACAACTGGATGGCGCGCGCGCTGCTGCCCGGCAAGCAGCGCCTCATGGCGTGCATCGCGCTGGTCGTGTTCGTCCCGGTGATCCTGCTGAGCTAGTTGCGCCGCGCAACTCGGCTTTTTAATCGAACAGGCTGGAGACGGAGCTCTCGTCCGCGATCCGCTTGATTGCTTCGCCGAGCAACGGCGCGATCGGCAGGTGGCGGATGCGCGTCGAGTTATGCACGGCATCGGTGCCGAGGATCGAATCGGTGATGACCAGCTCGGTCAGCTGCGACGCATCGACGCGCGCCACTGCCCCACCCGACAGCACGCCGTGGGTGACATAGGCCGCGACCCCTTCTGCCCCCGCATTCTTCAGCGCGGCGGCCGCGTTACACAGCGTCCCCGCCGAATCGACGATATCGTCGATCAGCACGCAGAACCGGCCCTTCACGTCGCCAATGATGTTCATCACTTCCGACTCGCCTGCCCGCTCACGGCGCTTGTCGACGATGGCGAGCGGCGCGTTATCGAGCCGCTTGGCGAGCGCACGGGCACGCACCACGCCGCCGACGTCGGGCGACACGACCATGATGTTCTTGTCGCCGAAGCGCGCCTGAATATCCGCCGACATCACGGGCGCGGCGAACAGGTTGTCGGTGGGAATATCGAAGAAGCCCTGAATCTGCCCGGCGTGGAGATCAACCGACAGCACCCGGTCGGCCCCAGCCGTGGTGATGATGTTGGCGACCAGCTTGGCGGAAATCGGCGTGCGCGGGCCGGGCTTCCGGTCCTGCCGCGCATAGCCGAAATAGGGGACCACCGCCGTGATGCGCTTGGCCGACGCACGCTTGAGCGCATCAATGCAGATCAGCAGCTCCATCAGATTGTCGTTGGTCGGGTAGCTGGTCGACTGGATCAGGAACACATCCTCGCCACGCACATTCTCATGCACCTCGACGAACACTTCCTCATCGGCGAAGCGCCGGACGCTGGCGTTGGTGAGCGGCATTTCGAGATAGGCGGCAATGGCGCGCGCCAGTGGGAGGTTGGAATTGCCCGTCATCAACTTCATGGTCGCGCCCCCGTGATCGACTCGATTGAAACCGCCGCCGCCTCCCCGCTGTGCTTCTGTGACACGGACATGACGGTGCGACCGGCGATCCTTTAGCCGCCCCGGTCCCGCGTGGAAAGGCGCTTTTGCGCGGGACGAGAAAATGCTCTAGGTGCGCCGCTATGACAGAGAGACTGACAATCGCCCTCGCCCAGCTGTCGCAGACGATGGGCGACCTTGCGGGCAATGCCGACGCGATGCTGGCGTGGCGCGAAAAGGCTGCGGGTGCGGACCTGATCGTGTTCCCCGAATTGCAGCTGATCGGCTATCCGCCGGAGGATCTGGTGTTGAAACCCGCGTTGATCGAGCGGGCGGGGGAACAATTGCTGCGTCTTGCCAAGGCGACCGCCGATGGCGGCCCGGCTATGCTCGTGGGCACGGTGATCGCCGCGCAGGGCCTGCTGTTCAACTGCGTCGCTTTGCTCGATGGTGGAGAGATCAAGGCAGTGCGGCAGAAGCGAGAACTGCCCAATTATGGGACATTCGACGAAAAGCGCCTGTTCGCCCCCGGCCCACTCGCCGATCCGGTCGATTTTCGCGGCGTGAAGCTCGGCCTGCCGATCTGCGAGGACGTGTGGTATCCGTTCGTTTGCGCGCATCTGCGCGAGCGAGGCGCGGAAATCCTGATCACGCCCAATGGCAGCCCCTATGAAATCGGCAAGGACGAGCGCCGCATGAGCCAGGTCTGCGCCGCGCGGGTGCGGGAAACCGGTCTGCCGATCGCCTATCTCAACCGCGTCGGCGGGCAGGACGAACTGGTGTTCGACGGCGCGTCCTTTGTGATGAACGCCGACGGGTCGGTTGCGTGGCAGATGGCCGATTGGGATGAAGCTCTGGTGCTCACCCAGTGGGAACGCGCGGACGAAGGCGGCTGGCACTGCGTAGAGGGGGAGCGGCACACGCTCGATCCCCATCCGGAAGATAGTTACAACGCGATGGTCGTAGGGCTGCGTGACTATGTGAATCGCAACCGCTTCCCCGGCGTGGTGCTGGGCCTGTCGGGCGGGATCGACAGCGCATTGTCCGCCGCGATCGCGGTCGATGCGCTCGGGGCCGACCGGGTATGGTGCGTGATGATGCCGTCGCGCTTTACCGGTAGCGAGAGCCTGGAGGACGCGGCGGAATGCGCGCGCATGCTGGGAGTAAAACTCGACACGATTGTCATTGCACCCGCGATGGAGGCGCTTGACGGGATGTTGGCGGACGTCTTCACAGGGCGGAGTCCGGATCTTACCGAAGAGAATATCCAGTCGCGCATCCGCGGCGTGACGCTGATGGCGATCAGCAACAAATATGGCCACATGCTCCTCACTACCGGCAACAAGAGCGAAATGTCGGTGGGCTATGCCACCATCTATGGCGACATGGCGGGCGGCTATTCGGTGCTGAAGGACGCCTACAAGACGACCGTGTTCGACCTCTCCCGCTGGCGTAATGAGCATGTCTCCTCCATAGGGCTGGGCACGGCCGGGCCGGTCATGCCGGAGCGGGTCATCACCAAGCCGCCGACCGCCGAACTGCGCGAGAACCAGAAGGACGAGGACAGCCTGCCGCCTTATGAGGTGCTCGATCCCATCCTCTACGGGCTGGTGGAGCAGGAACTGTCGGTCGATGCGCTAGTCGCACGCGGGTTCGAACGCGAGACCGTCGCCCGGATCGAGCAGCTATTATATATCGCGGAATACAAAAGGCGGCAGGCGCCTCCCGGCGTAAAACTGGGTAGCCGGAATTTCGGCCGCGATCGCCGCTACCCTATTACCAACGCATTCCGCACATCCTGATCGGTCCTGATCCATGACGCTTACCCGCTTTGCCCCTTCGCCCACCGGCCATCTGCACGTCGGAAATCTGCGGACCGCCATCCATAACTGGCTGTGGGCGCGCCGGAACGGGGGCCAATTTTGGCTGCGCATGGACGATACCGACGCCGAGCGCTCACACGAGGATTATGCGCAAGGCATCCGCGCCGATCTGGCGTGGTTAGGAATGCGGCCGGACGGGGAAGTGCGTCAGTCCGACCGGTTCGCGATTTATGAAGCACGCTTTACAGAATTAAGCGCCAGCGGCCATGTCTATCCCTGTTATGAGAGCGCACAGGAACTGGATATCAAGCGCAAGATCGCGCTCGGGCGTGGACTGCCGCCGGTCTACGACCGCGCCGCTCTTGCGCTCACATCCGCAGAAATTCAGGCGTTTGAAGCGGAAGGCCGCACGCCGCACTGGCGCTTCCGGCTCGATCATGATCAGCCCATTGCCTGGGACGATCGCATCCGGGGTCCGCAGCATTTCGAGGCGCATCTTTTGTCCGATCCGGTGATCCGCCGGGCGGACGGAAGCTGGCTCTATATGCTCCCTTCTGTAATAGACGATATAGAAATGGGCGTGACCGATGTGGTGCGGGGGGAGGACCATGTCTCGAACACAGCCACCCAGATCCAGATGTTCGCCGCTCTGGGTGCCCCCTGCCCGTCCTTTGCCCATGCGGCGCTGCTGACGGGTACCGAGGGAAAATTGAGCAAGCGACTGGGATCCGTGGGCATTTCCGCGTTTCGGGATGCCGGGATCGAACCCATCACCCTGATCGCGCTGCTGGCGCGGATCGGCACCAGCGATCCGGTCGAGCCGGTGACCGACGTCGCGCCTTTGGTCGAGCACTTCGACTTCAGCCGATTCGGCCGAGCACCCGCACGATTCGACGAGCAGGAACTCGCGCAGCTCAACCAGAAGATCATCCATCATCTCGAATTTGACGCGGTGCGTGAACGCCTGCCGGAAGGCATGGAAGAGGCCGCATGGATCGCGGTGCGCGGCAATATCGAGACGGTGGCGGGCGCGGCGTTCTGGTGGAATATCATGCAAGGCTCAATTTCCACGCCAGCGCTGGACGTCGACGACCGCAAATTCGTCGCGCAAGCGCGCACCGTCCTTGCCGATCTGCCGTTTGACGCGACCATCTGGCGCACGCTGACCGACGCGCTCAAGGCGGAAACGGGGCGCAAGGGCAAGGCCCTGTTCCTGCCGCTGCGCATTGCCCTTACCGGGGAAGAGCATGGACCGGATATGAGCGCGCTGCTGCCCCTGATCGGCCGCGACCGCGCCCTAGAGCGACTGGCAAGCGCCTCGGCAGTTTAATTATCTTCACATTATCTCGTTAAATCAACATGATGGTGCCCGCCTCGGCAACGAGCCAGGCGCGCTTTGCCGGTGCGCGCATTTTGTGCATGCACCCCCTATACATCTTAAATGATACGGTATAACATTTCTAAAGCAGCCATTATAAGGACTGCACAGGAGAAGGAGGATGCCGATGATCCGTTTTCCCGACCACGCTCAACCCGCCACGACCGGTTATACCGGCCAACGTACGTCCCCCACCGCTATCACGGCCGCTATCGCCGTTCATGCCGTCGTCGCCGGTGCCATCATCCTGATGCCGCCGCAGATCGTGAAGGCGATCAAGGATCCCTTTATCAAGGTCCATTGGGTCGAACCGGACCCCACCCCGCCTCCGCCCCCGACGTCCCAGCCGGAGCCGCGCCAAAAAGTTCAAAAAGCACGGACAACACCGAACCCCGATCCGCAACCGAGGGCACAGGATCCTATCGTCCCGAGCGGCAATAGCGGCGGTGACGTCCTTACCTGGCCCACGGGTGGATCCGGCGATGGCGGCGGGATCATGCCCGCCGATCCGCCGCCGCCGCCCGTAATAACGGAGGCCCGTCCCGACCCGGCCCGTATGAAGGATTTTCAACCGCCCTATCCGGCGTCCATGATCCGTGCGCAGATCGAAGGCTTTGCCACCGTGCGTGTCCATATCACCGCGCAGGGCCGCGTGGACGCGATAGAACGGATCGAGGCGACCAGCGACGCGTTCTGGAGCGCGACCCGGGAACAGGCGCTGTCGCGCTGGCGGTTCCGGCCCGCCACACGCGATGGCGTTGCGATCGAGTCAGAACGCGTGATGACCGTGCGTTTCCGGCTGGATTGAAGAAAAGGCGGGGCATTGTCCCCGCCTTCCCGCTTTTGCTCAGGCCGGAAGCGGTCCGGCGCGCACAATGTCGGCCAGTGGCTTGCGACTGCTGGCCTTCTCGCCGCCGTGCATCTGCTCGGGCAGCACCGACGGGTCGGCCCGCCGTCCCACCGCCACTGCGGCTTCGATCCGCAACCGGTCCGGAACATTCAGAATGCGGCGCGCCGCATCCATGTCCACGCCCGTCATTCCGTGCGCATGGAGGCCCAAACGCTGCGCCTGCAAGGCGAGCGCCATCCACGCCGCTCCGGCATCAAAACTGTGGCTGTGCGAAGGTGTAGGCGTATCCTGCGGCGCTTTTTGCGACATGGTGTCGGACAGGATGTAGATCAGAACGGACGCGTTCTTCGCCCAGCTCTGGTTGAACGGGATCAGCGCGCTCAGGAAGCTGTCCCAATTGGCGTCGTCGCGCTGCGCATACAGGAACGTCCACGGCTGATAGTTGAACGACGACGGCGCCCAGCGCGCAGCCTCGAACAGGCGCATCAGGGTTGCCTCATCCAGTGCGCTCGCATCGAAAGCGCGTGGGGACCAGCGATGCAGGATCAGGGGTTCGATGTCATGCTCGGCTTGTCTGTCCGTCATAGAATGTCCTTGTAGGGGCGATAAACGCCAAGTGAGAGGATGCCTCCACGCAGGCGACACCGTACAGACGTGACTACCGGGCGCTGCGCTAAAAGAAAAGCTTCCGAATGGTGAGACGGATCGTCCGCCCGGAAGGATCGAGATAATCCGGCTGGTAGTTCACCGGTACCAGACCGTTGGCGTTGCGGACATTCTGGCGTTGGTTGAACAGGTTATCGACGCTGAACGTAACCCGGGTACCGCGCAGCCAAGGCATGCGCTTTACCAAATCACGGTTGGCGCCGAGCGACGCGAACAGACGAAGATCGACGGTCGCCAGCGGCGAAAAACGCAGGCTGCTCGCGTTCGCCGCCGAGCCCCCGGTCACCGAAGTCGCGCTTTGCCAGTTGACGTCGACCCGTGCGCCCAGACCGTTGCGGTTCACCCCCAGCCGCCCTTCCAGCTCATGCCGGGGCTGGCCGCCGCTATTACCGGTAGTCGCGCCGTCCAGCAGATCCAGCAGCGGCACGCCCGGGGCAATGAGAATGTCTTCGCGCAGGTGCCATGTGTGATAGAACGAGAACTGCAGGCGGGTTTGGCCGAATCCTCCTCCGCCCCCGCCGCCGAAGCCGCGGCCACCGCCCGGGAAGCCCCCTCGCCCGCCCGGGCCTCCCTCGGGCGGTGGAGGCGCTCCGGCCGCTTCCGTACCGGGCGGAGGCGGTTCGGCACCGCCCGGCGCTCGGCTTTCCCCGCCTCCGGCGCGCGAGCGGCCACCGCCTCCCGCGAAATCCGGCCTGCGCGCTTGCCCAAAGGTCTTCGTCAGATTGACGCCCCAGCGCAGTTCTTCCTGATCGGACCGCGCGAAATTCACCGGGCGCGTATCAATGCTTATGAGCTGTCCGTTGGCGTCGCGTACGAACCGGTCCGGAAAGGCCGCCTCGATCGTGGCAGTCGGCGCGGGGAGAGAGGCGATGACGTTGCGAATGCGACTCTTTGTGTAGTTCGCACTAAACGAAATATTGCGGTCGCCGAAGGGACGGACTGTTGCGCCCAACTTCAGCACACGGCGATTGTCACCGGTCAGGAACGGGTTCCCGCCGCTGATTTGCGTGATATTGACGGTTTCCTGCCGCACATAATCGAAGACGCGTACATTTGCGATGGACTCGGTGGGGCCGCCAAGCTGTTGCACCGTCGGCGCTCCATCCTCATGCGTTACGGAGGCGACCAGATCGATCACCGGGACCGGTGACCAGCTGATGCCATAGCCGAGCGTGCGCAAGGTTCCGAAATCCGACAGCCGGTCGTAGGCGATGTTGAAATTCGCGTTGAGCGTTCCGAGCGGCGCCAGCACATCGCGCCGCGCGCTGGCGATCGGAATATCGAAGCTTGCCTGCCCACTCGCGGTCGCCCGTTCGACATCGGTACGGCGTTCGATGCCCGAGCGCAGCGACCGTCCTTCGAAATCATCCAGATCGCCTCCCGCCTTGACCGTCACATTGGCGTTCCCCGCCGGAAGCTTCAGCAGGGGGCCGCTCGTCACCAGTTCCAGCGTCGCCACCTGATCGGTGGACAACGCCGTATCGCGGGGACTGAGAGCACGATCTGACCGCGAACGCGTGTGGGTGATGTCATAGTTCGCCGTCACCGAAAATTGCCAGGGCGCGATAGCTCCGCTGATCATCGCGCCCGCATGGCCCGTTTGCGTTTCCACATGACGCCGCAGGCCTTGCGCCACGACGGTCCCAACGGGAAGAAAGCCGCCCAAGCCATTCTCGCTCGTGCTCGTTTCCCCCCGGATGTTGAGCGTCCCCGCGAGGCCATTCCCCAAGTTCCGGTTAAGCGTCCCGTTGACCGAAGCGGTGTCGGTCCGCCCCACCAAGGTGCGGAACGCGCGTTCGTCGAGCGCCCCGGGAGTGACAGGCGGAGCGATGTCGCGGTCATTCTCGTACAGTGGCGAAACATGCTGATATTGCGTGTTGAGCGACCAGCGGCCCGCCTTGTCGATGCGCAACAGCGTCACGTCCGCCTTGCCCCCCACGCCGCCGCCATCTGTTGTGATGCTGGGACCCAGTTCGGCCGTTACCGCGCGAAACCGCGCGCGCAGCACGATGTTGACGACACGCTGATCCGCGCGATAGCCGTAGCGCAGCGCCAATTCCTCCGGATAGATCTCCACCCGCGCAATCGCTTCGGTGGGAAGGTCGCGCACTTCGGCAAATCCGGTGGTCCGTAGCCCATTGATAAGGACGACCGGGCGGCCATTGCCGCGACCCCGGCTGCTGGCGGTTTGCGGCGCCAAGGCATCGAGCAATTCGGTAATATTGCTGACCCCCAGCCCCCGCACGTCGCGACCGGTGAAGGTCACTTCGGCGGGAATATTACCGACAACGGAGCCGGGGAGCTTTGTCCCCGTGACGACGATGTCTTCATCGGCTTCGTCTCCTTCATTGAGGGCCGGGTCTGCTCCGCCACCCCCTCCGCCGCCCGCTGGTGCGGTCGTGGCCTGATCAGGACGTGGTTCCGTTGTGATCTGCGCAAGGGCAGGCGCCACAAGGAATGGCGTCAGAACAGTGGTGAGCAGAAGGGAGCGGGTTAATGCAAGTGTCATGGTCAACCGGGTAGGAGGCCCATGCTGAACCCGTGATGAGCATGAAAGTTGCGTGCCGGATTATCGCCGCACAGGAAAGCGGGCAACGACGCTAAATAGGCTCGCCCGACAGACGCTGGCACAGCATATCCAGCTGATCGAGCGTGGAATAATGCAGCGTCACCGTTCCCGCGCCCGCTTTGGTGAATCCGATCTGGACCTTGAGCCCGAGAATATCCGCCAGATGACGTTCGATCGCCGCGATGTCGGCGTCGCGGGAGACGCCGTTGCCCGCGGCCGACCCGGATCCCGATTTTCCCGACGCAGTCTTCTTCGCCCTCTGGACCAGCGCCTCAACCTCGCGGACGGAAAGGCCCTTGTCGATGATTTGCCGGGCGATGGTCTCGGCGTCGTCGAGCCCGATCAGCGCGCGGGCATGGCCCATGCTCATCTGCCCGTCGCGCACCGCCTGCTGCACCGCGACGGGCAGATCGAGCAGCCGCACCAGATTGGCGACATGGCTGCGCGACTTGCCCATGAGGCGGCCCAAGGCTTCCTGGCTGTGCCCATATTCGGCAATCAGGCGCGCATAGGCCTGCGCCTCTTCCATCGGATTGAGGTCTTGCCGCTGGATATTTTCGACCAGAGCGACTTCGAGCGTCTCGGCATCGTCGAACTCACGAACGATGGCGGGAATGCGGTGCAGCTGCGCACGCTGCGCAGCCCGCCAGCGTCGTTCACCCGCTACGATCTGATAACCGCCTCCCGCAAGGGGCCGAACGACGATGGGCTGGATCACGCCGCGCCGCGCGATGCTGTCCGCCAGCTCCTGCAACGCCTGTTCGTCGAACTGCCGCCGCGGCTGGTCTGGATGACCAGAAATGCGACTTATATCAATGGCTTGCACTGATTTGTTGCTTGCTCCCTCTTGAGGCGTCGCGGCAATCGATTCCTCCTGCGCGACTTCACCCAGCAACGCGGACAATCCCCGCCCCAGCCCGTGCGGTCGGCGGGTGACGCGGCTCGGCTTGGTGGATCCTTCCTGCACGGGGTCGCTCATGCCGCCATCTCCGGTTGCGGCAGGCGACCGATCAGTTCGCGCGCCAACTGCATATAGGCCTCCGATCCCGAGCAGCGATAATCATAGATCAATGCCGGCATACCGTGGCTCGGCGCTTCCGAAAGGCGCACATTGCGCGGGATGACCGTATCGAAAACCACATTGCCCAGACAAGCACGCACGTCATCCGCCACCTGATCGGTCAAGCGGTTGCGCCGGTCGTACATGGTAAGCGCCACGCCCATGATCGAAAGACGTGGATTGAACCGGCCCCGAATCCGCTCGACCGTGGTGAGAAGTTGCGACAAACCCTCCAGTGCGAAAAACTCGCACTGGAGTGGCACCAGCAAGGATTGCGCGGCGACCATGGCGTTGACCGTCAACAACCCCAGCGAAGGCGGGCAATCGATCAAGCAAATGTCCCACTGGTCGCGGCCTTCGTCCAGCGCCTTGCCCAGAAGATGCGTACGGTCGGGCACATCGATCAGCTCGATTTCTGCACCGGACAGATCTTGCGTGGCGGCGATGATATCGAGCTTTGGCACGCGGGTCGGCATGACCGCATCGCTCAGCGCGCATTCGTTGGTAAGAACGTCGTAGCTGGAGCGCAGGCGGGAAGAGGGATTGATACCCAACCCGGTTGACGCATTGCCCTGGGGATCCAGATCAATCAGCAACGTGCGATGCCCGGTAGCCGCGAGTGCGGTGGCAAGATTGATGGCCGTGGTAGTTTTGCCCACGCCGCCTTTCTGATTGGCAATCGCTATGCGGATCATGCTTTTCGGCCGCCCTTTGCTTTGACATCGCTGATCGTCAGGATTGCGCTTTCGCTATCGGTGACGCTCTGTTCCACGTGAAACACAAACTGCCACATTGCTCGCGCCGCCGCCACTTCATTCTGCCACTGTCGGCCTTTTGGAAGGACCCACACCGTCTTTTTCCCTGCCATGTGCAGCGTCGTTTCGAGCAATTTGGCCAGTGGCGCGTAGGCCCGCGCGGTAATCGTTGCTGCCCGTTGCGGTGCGTTCCAGCTTTCGACCTTTGCCAGATGCACGGACGCGTTGGTAAGGGAAAGGACGTCGATAACAGACCGCAGAAATTCCACCCGCAGTCGACGCGACTCGATCATAATGACCGGCGATGGCTGGAGAAGGGCCAGGACAATAGCGGGCAGCCCCGCTCCCGATCCGACGTCGACCCATGGAGCCTTAGTTTGTGGTCGGCTGAGCAACAATTGTGCGCTGTCCACGATGTGCCGCGCCCATATATGATCGTGCGTCGATGCGGCAATGAGGTTTTGCTTGGCCGTTTCCGCAAGCAGGAGAGCGACATATCGCTCCAAGGCGTCCCATGTTTCACGTGAAACATCGAAGTGGCTCTGCAACCACGCCCGCGCTTCTTCCTCACTCACGCGGCTTTCCGCCGCACGGCCACAAGGATTGCCGCTAGTGCCGCCGGAGTGATGCCCCTCACCCTCCCCGCTTCGGCAAGCGTTTGGGGACGCGCCAGCATGAGCTTCTCTCTCATCTCCAGAGACAATCCACCAAGGGACTCATAGTCGAAGTCCCCTGGCACGGGAATGTTCTCATTCTGCCGGAGATCCGCGATCTCCGCCGCCTGCCGTTCCAGATACGGTGCATAGCGTGCATCTTCCAGGATCTCCTCGCGGAGGTCGGGATGCACCGTTGTGATCGAAGGCACCAGCTGCTCGATGACATCTGGACCCACCTCGGCAAAACGCGCCCACTCGAACAGCGAGCGACGCGATCCATCCTGGCGGACCGGGGCACCCGAGCGCGCCATCTCACTTGCGCTGTAGGTGGCCGCCATGTCTCTTTCGATACCAGCCCGATCGTCAGCGCGAGCCGCATCGAATGCTCTGCGCTCGGCACCGATCAAGCCCCACTCCAGTCCCAATGGCCCAAGCCGCGTCGCCGCATTATCCGCCCTAAGGTGCAAGCGGTATTCTGCGCGCGCCGTCAGCATCCGGTACGGTTCCGTCACACCCTGCAGCACAAGGTCGTCGATCATCACCCCAATATAGCTAGAGGCGCGATCCAGGGTTACCGGGGCAAGATCGATCGCATGAGCCGCTGCGTTGGCTCCCGCTACAAGTCCCTGTGCTGCCGCTTCCTCATAGCCCGTCGTGCCATTGATCTGCCCGGCGCAGAACAGGCCCGGCAACGCCGATAATGCCAGCCGGCGGTCAAGCGCGCGCGGATCGACATAATCATATTCCACTGCATAGCCGGGAACGACCATCTCGACGTCGGCCAACCCCTCCATGGACCGCACCATGGCGAGCTGAACATCGGTAGGAAGGGAAGTGCTGATGCCGTTGGGGTAGACAAGATGCGTGTCCAGCCCTTCCGGCTCGAGAAAGACCTGATGTCCGTCGCGGTCGCCAAAGCGGTGAATCTTGTCTTCGATAGAGGGACAATAACGCGGCCCCCGCCCCTCGATTGCGCCACTGAATAAAGGGGAACGGTCAAGACCCGCCCGGATGAGATCATGCGTCCGCGCATTGGTGCGGGTGATGGCGCAGAAGATCTGGGGAAGCTGCCGTCCGGCCGTCATGGGTGACATCGTCCAACCCGATGAGTCTGACGGCTGCTCCGGCAAGGCCGCCCAATCGATCGTTCGCCCGTCCAAGCGCGGCGGCGTTCCGGTTTTCAGCCGTTCGATCGGCAAATTTAGCGCACGCAGCCGATGCCCGAGAGCTATCGCGGACAGTTCGTCGATCCGCCCGCCGGTGAGAAGTTCCTCCCCCCGGAACAGCCGCCCACCCAGAAACGTGCCGGTCGCGAGAACGATCGCCCTGCCGTCGACGGCGCTATCATCGCCGAGTTTCACCCCGACGACCTGGTTGTTGTTCACGAGGAGGTCGACAACTTCCCCCTCGATCACATCGATGTTGGGGTAGGCCGCAACCATCGCGGCGATTGCGGAACGGAAGCGTTTGCGATCCGCCTGTACGCGCGGGCCTTGGACAGCCTTGCCCTTGCTGCTGTTGAGCATGCGGTGGTGGATCGCACCAGCGTCCGCGCCGCGTGCGAGCAACCCATCGAGTGCGTCGACCTCGCGGACGAGATGCCCCTTCCCCAAGCCGCCGATCGCCGGATTGCACGACATCGCTCCAATGCCGGACTTGGCGAAGGTGACCAGCGCCGTCCGGGCGCCGCGGCGCGCTGACGCAGCCGCAGCTTCGCACCCCGCATGGCCGCCACCCACTACGATAACATCATAGGAACTCATGCCGTCCCCTTACGGGAAGGCGGTGTCTACGTCAAAGACGGGGACCTTGTTTCACGTGAAACATCACTTGCCGACGCAGAAACGGGAAAAAAGCGTATCGAGCATGTCTTCTACTCCGGCCCTTCCCACCAATGCGTCCAGCGCCTTTACGGCAACGCGGATTTCTTCCGCCATGAGCAGGAGGTCGTCCTGAACGGCACAGTGTTTCAGAGCGCGGGTCATTGCTTCAATAGCTTGACGCTGGCGGCGATGCAGCGAAAATGCTCCCTCGCGCGGAACCCACGCTTTTGCGCGGTCGAGCAACGCAGCGACCAACGCATCCATCCCGGCACCCGTGATAGCGGAAACCGCAATGGCAGTGGAGGCGAGCGGTTGCCATCCTGGGCGGTCGCACTGTGCCGCGATGAGGATAGCCCCATCCGGCCTGTTCCCTTCTGGCCCCAGCCACAGTACGATATCCGCATCGTCCACAGCGGCCCGCGCCCGCTCCATTCCCATGCGCTCGATCACGTCGCTGGTTTCATCGCGCAGCCCTGCCGTATCCGTGAACACGAAAGGGATGCCGCCGATCCCAACAACCGCTTCGATGCTGTCACGGGTCGTGCCGGCAATGTCGGATACGATCGCCGCCTCACGACCAACCAATGCATTGAGAAGCGTGGACTTTCCTGCATTGGGTGGCCCAGCGAGAACGACCCGGATTCCGTCGCGCAGACGTTCGGCGGATGGGGCGGTGAGTGCGGTCTCCATCTCCACGTGCAGCGTCGAAACAAGCGCCCGGATGGCAACGGTGGACGCGTCACCCACATCCTCTTCGTCAGAAAAATCGAGGTCTGCTTCGATCATCGCCGCAATCCGCAGCAGCTCCGCGCGCCACGTTTCCAGCAGACGGGACAGGATCCCCTCGGCCATCGAGAGGGCGGCGCGGCGCTGTGCCTCCGTCTCGGCAGCGAGCAGATCGGCGAGCCCTTCCGCTTCGTTCAGGTCGATCCGGCCATTTTCGAACGCGCGTCGGGTAAACTCCCCCGGCTTGGCCTCACGGGCGTCCGCCTCGCGCGCCAAAGCCGTCAACACAACGTGGACCACCGCCTGCCCGCCATGACAGTGCCATTCCACCAGATCCTCGCCGGTCACACTGTGTGGACCCACGAAAGGGAGAGCCAAAGCGCGGTCGAGCAGGGTTCCATCTGCGGGATCGCGAAGCGCCACCAGCCGCGCAAAGCGTGCCTTGCCCAATGATCGACCGGTAAATCGTTGATGAATTTCAAAGGCTTTTGGGCCACTGATACGAAGGACGGCGATGCCGGCCGGAGGCCGCCCGCTCGAGAGGGCGAAAATCGTATCAGCCACTACAGAAAATCAGCCCTTGCCGGTCTTGCCGCCCGTTCCCGTCACGCTGCCCGCTCCGCCCAGGCCGATATCCATCATCTGGCCGAACAGTTTCATCCCGGCATCTCCCATCGGCGAAAACGCATTGATGAGCTTGCTCATCTGATCGAGGCTTCCTGCCCCGTCCATCGCGCTCATCAGCGTATCGATATATTTGTCATGCAGCGGAGAAAGATCGGGAAGCCCTAAAAAGGAGCGGGCTTCTTCCGGCGTGCAGTCACAGTTGACGGTAAACTTCATCGCACATCCTTTCGCCCAGCTGGCGCGATTGTGCCGCAAAGCACGGGTCTTTACCAGCCAATTGATACGAGCGGGTCTCCGCCGCGGCGGCGATCAGAACAGGGTCAACAGCCCAACATTATGATCGACAAACCCCTCGTAGATCATCTTGGCCGCAACGTAGAGGATCACTGCCAGGCCGACATAGGCGATCCAGCGATAGCGCTCGATATATTTCGCGATCACATTCGCAGCGATGCCCATCAAAGCGACCGAAAGAATAAGGCCGATAATCAAGATGCCGGGGTGCTCACGCGCCGCACCGGCGACCGCCAGCACATTGTCCAGACTCATGCTGACATCCGCGACGGCAACGGCCCAAGCGGCGGCGGCGAAGCTTTTCGCCGGACGCAAACCGCTATGCTCGTCGCCCTCGACCTCGGGCGATCCCGCACTATCTCCGGCACCGGCGGGATGAAGCTCGCGGTACATTTTCCAGCTGACCCACAGCAGCAGCAGGCCGCCCGCGAGGATCAGTCCCACCACCTGCATCAACTGGCTGACGACCAACGCAAAGCCGATACGCAGCACCAGCGCGGCAATAATGCCGATCAGGATGACCTTCTTGCGCTGCGCCAGCGGCAATCCCGCGGCGAGCGCGCCCACTACAATGGCATTATCTCCCGCCAGCAGGATGTCGATCATCAACACCTGTCCGAACGCCGCCAACGCACTCGGCGAGCCGATGTTGGAGAAATCGTTGACGATATGCCCCCAGATATCCGCCGGAGACCCAAGCGAGGGCGCGGCAGCGGCGGCGGAAATCAGCAGGTCGATCATAGCGCTCGTCCCCGATTACTGATTCATCGAGTCGAAGAAATCCTCGTTGCTCTTGGAATCCTTCATCTTGTCGAGCAGGAATTCCATGGCGTCGACCGTGCCCATCTGCATGAGAATGCGGCGCAGCACCCACATCTTGCTGAGCTTGCCCTTCTCGACCAGCAATTCTTCCTTGCGGGTACCGGACTTGCCGACGTCGAGCGACGGGAAGATGCGCTTGTCGGACACCTTTCGATCGAGCACGATTTCGCTGTTACCGGTGCCCTTGAACTCCTCGAAGATCACTTCGTCCATGCGGCTGCCGGTGTCGATCAGCGCGGTCGCGATGATCGAGAGCGAGCCGCCTTCCTCGATATTGCGTGCCGCACCGAAGAAGCGCTTGGGCCGCTGGAGCGCGTTGGCATCCACACCGCCGGTCAGCACCTTGCCGGAGCTGGGGACGACCGTGTTATAAGCACGACCCAGACGCGTGATGGAATCGAGCAGGATGACGACATCCTTCTTGTGCTCGACCAGACGCTTGGCCTTCTCAATCACCATTTCGGCAACCGCAACATGGCGCGTAGCGGGTTCGTCGAAGGTGGAGGATACGACCTCACCCTTCACACTGCGCTGCATGTCGGTGACTTCTTCGGGCCGCTCGTCGATGAGCAGCACGATCAGGAACACTTCGGGGTGGTTGTCGGTGATCGCCTTGGCGATGTTCTGCAACAAAACGGTCTTGCCGACGCGCGGCGGCGCAACGATCAGCGCGCGCTGGCCCTTGCCCTGCGGCGCAACGATATCGATCACGCGCGCCGACTTGTCCTTGACGGTCGGATCCAGCGTATCGAGGCGCAGCTTCTCGTCCGGGTACAGCGGCGTGAGGTTGTCGAAATTGACGCGGTGGCGCACCGCATCGGGATCATCGAAATTGACCGAGATGATCTTGGTGAGGGCGAAATAGCGCTCGCCATCCTTGGGCGCGCGGATCTCGCCTTCCACAGTGTCACCGGTGCGCAGACCATATTTGCGCACCTGGTTGGGCGACACATAGATGTCGTCCGGCCCAGCGAGATAGTTCGCTTCGGGCGACCGTAGAAAACCGAACCCGTCGGGCAGCACCTCGATCGTGCCGACACCCATGATCTGCTCGCCATTTTCGGCTTCGGCTTTCAGGATCGCGAACATCAGATCCTGCTTGCGCAGCGTCGATGCGCCCTCCACGCCGAGTTCTTCCGCCATCGTCACCAGATCGGCGGGCGAGTGTTTTTTAAGGTCTTTGAGGTGCATCCGGTCGGTCCGAAGTGAGATGATGGGCCAGGAAAAGGCGGATCATGCGGGAAAAAGGGAAAGAGAACGCGCAGGACGCGCCGTTCTGGACGCAGAGTTAATCCGCCCCCACCGCCAAGTCAAGTCGGCGGCCGCACCGCCCGTCTCATGCGATCAGAAAGGCTTGACGATCGCGAGGACCACGATGATCGCGGCCGCAATCCCTGGCACCTCGTTCATCAGGCGGAGCTGCTTGTCGGACAGCGTCCGCTCGCCCCGCGCCAGCTTCTTCGCATAGCCCACGACCCAGCCATGATAGCCGGAAAGAGCAAGCACAAACAACAGCTTGGCGTGAAACCAGCCCATCGTCCACGCGCCGATGTTCACCATCAGCATCAAACCAAAGATCCACACGATCACCAGCGACGGGTTGAGGATGATGCGGCGCAGCTTGGCCTCGCGATCAATCCATTTGCGGTCTTCGTCCGACCCGACGGCGCATTCCTGATGATAGACGAAGAAGCGCGGCATCATGAACAGCCCGGCCATCAGGAAGATGACGAAAATGATATGCGCCGCCTTGACCCACAGATAGGCGTTACCCAGAAAGCCCATCATACCCTCCAAAACCCGTCGCTTACTGACCGATCCGCGCCAGCAATTGCTCGACATGCGCGATGGGCGCGTCGGGCAGTATGCCATGGCCCAGATTGAAAATATGGGGACGGTCGACGAAAGCGGCAAGGATATTGTCGACGCTGCGCGCCATGGCATCCCCCCCGGTAATCAACGCCAGCGGATCAAGATTGCCCTGGACCGGCAAGCCCTTGGGCAGCACCGCGTTGGCCCAGTGCGGATCGACCGTTTCATCGAGCCCGACCGCATCAACGCCGGTTTTCACCGCATAATCCAATAACTTCGCGCCCGCGCCCTTGGGAAAACCGATGATCGGCGTATGCGGATGGAGCGCCTTCAGCCGCTGCACTATCTGCGCATTGGGCGCGATCACCCACCGATCGAACTCCAGCGGCGCCAGGCTGCCTGCCCAGCTGTCGAACAACTGCACCGCTTCCACGCCCGCCTCTATTTGCCCGGACAGATAGGTAACGGTGGCATCGACAATCGCGTCGATCAGCGCACCGAACCGCTCCGGCTCTCCATAGGCCATCCGGCGCGCCGGCCCCTGATCCTTGCTTCCCTGTCCGGCCACCATGTAGGTCGCAATCGTCCAGGGGCTGCCCGCAAAGCCCAGGAAGGTCGCATTCTGGGGTAAGCGGGCCGCGACCTGCCGGATCGTGCTGTAGATGGCCTCGTACCGCCCCCAATCGGGTTGCAGGGCCGCGAGGTTGTGGCTGTCGAGCGTGGGGGCAAGGCGGGGACCCTCGCCTGCCTCGAACCACAAATCCTGTCCCATGGCATAGGGAACGATCAGGATATCGGAAAAGAGAATGGCTGCCCCCAATCCTCCCGGGCCGGTGCCGAACCGGTCGAGCGGCTGGAGCGTGATGTCCGCCGCAGCCGTGCTGTCATAGACCAGTGCCAGAAATCCGCCTTTTTCCGCACGCAGCGCGCGGTATTCCGGCAGATAGCGTCCAGCCTGGCGCATCAGCCAGACGGGGGGCACGTCCTGCCGTTCCCCGTGCAACACGGCGAGCAAGGGCTTCTTCACGGAGGCCGCACTTTCACGGACGAGCGCCGAAGACATGAGTCCTTAATATCCTCTTAATTTTAAGATTCTGTTGTTGAAGAATGATGGGCGGTGGACAACGGGGTTACTTCATTATGCCCGCAATTGCCAACAGCGAGGCGGCGAGACATTCCCCTGTTTTCAACGATTCCCGAAAACGCTCCCCGCTATCCACAGCCTGTGGATGAAAATCACGCCCTGTGGGACGTCTGTGGATAGATCCCGGAACAGCGGGAACAAGCGGGCGGAGCGCTTTTATCCACCATTCTGTCCCTTGCTTTATCCACAGCCTGCCCACAATGTCATCCGCATGAGCCGTTTGCACCTTCATTTGCTGTCCGACAGCACCGGCGAGACGCTGGAAAACGTCGCCAAGGCCGCGATCGGCCAGTTCGAAAATGTCGAGGCCATCCGCCATTTCTGGCCGATGGTGCGCTCGGAAGTGCATCTCACCCGCATCCTGCAGGAAATCGCGGTCAATCCGGGGCTGGTCCTCTTTACGCTGGCCAACCCGCTGCTCCGCCGCAAACTGGAAATGCAGTGCCGGGGTCTTGGCTTGCCGCATGTCGCGCCGCTCGACACGGTGACGGACGCGATGTCGAACATCCTGGGTCAGGAAACGCGTAACCGGCCGGGCCGGAAACATATTCTCGACGCTGCCTATTTTGCGCGGATCGAGGCGATCCAGTACACGATCGCCCATGATGACGGCGTGGGCCATGAAAATTGGGAAGAGGCGGACATCGTCCTCGTCGGTGTGTCGCGTACGTCCAAGACGCCCACGTCCATCTATCTCGCCAATCGCGGGTACAAGACGGCCAACATCCCGCTTGTCCCGGAATCGCCGCCGCCTGATGCACTCTACCGATTGAAGCATCCGCTGGTCGTGGGTCTTACGATCAGCCCGGACCGGCTGGTGCTGATCCGCCGTAACCGGCTGCTCTCGCTCAACCAGGCGCCCGAGACCGCCTATGTCGATCTCGACCGGATTCAGGCGGAGGTCGCATTTGCCCGCCGTATGATCGCCGACAATGATTGGCCGACCATCGACATGACGCGCCGCTCGATCGAGGAAGCCGCGGCCGCCATCATCAACCTGTTCAACGAACGGGGTATGGACGATGGCGAGGCGGACGACAGCACGGGCGAGCGCCTCCCCGCATGACCCTCATCCTTGCATCGCAAAGCGCCAGCCGCCGCACGCTGTTGCAGGCCGCCGGTGTCCCTTTCGCGGCGATGAACCCGCAGGTGGACGAAGAAAGCGCCAAGCTGGCCCTGCGTGCCGAAGGGCACAACGCGCGCCAACTCGCCGACGCGCTCGCGGAACTGAAGGCGCTGAAACTGTCGCGCAAAATGCCCGGCGATCTCGTACTGGGATGTGACCAGACGCTCGAACTGGACGACGGCAGCATGATCGACAAGGCGGTGGACCAAGCCGATGCCGCACACATCCTGCGCCGCCTCTCCGGGCGGACACATAGCCTGCATAGCGCCGCCGTCATCGCGCAAGGCGGTCAGCCGGTGTGGCGGACGATCGAACGGGTCAAGCTGACGATGCGGGAGCTGTCCGACCGGTTTATCGCCGACTATTGCGATCAGGAATGGGACCATGTGCGCTGGTGCGTCGGCTGCTACCGGATCGAGGGGCCGGGGGTACAGCTGTTCACGCGGATCGACGGCACACAATTTGCCATTCAGGGGCTACCCTTACTGGGGTTGCTTGACTTTCTGCGCGTGCGCGGCGTTTTGACGTCATGACTGACTCCACACCCAAACTTCCCTATGCCGAAGTGATCGGTGATCCGATCGCGCACAGCAAATCGCCCTTGATCCACAATTTCTGGCTCGAAAAGCTCGGAATTGAAGCAGAATACCGCAAGACCCACGTCCTTTCGGGTGACCTTGCACGCTATTTCCTCTCCCGCCGTGCCGATCCCGACTGGCTCGGCTGCAATGTCACCATTCCGCATAAGATCGCCGTGATGGACTATGTCGATGATCCGGGCGGTGTAGAAACAAGCATCGGCGCGATGAACACCATCGCCTGCGAGACCGGCGGACCGTTGATCGGCACCAACACCGACGCGGGCGGCTTCCTCGCTCCGTTGCGCGAGGAAGGCTGGCGCGGCGGACATGCGGTGGTGATCGGCAGCGGCGGCGCGGCGCGCGCCATCGTCTATGCGCTGGCGCAGACCGAGGTGCCGGTGACGATCATGGCGCGGAACACCGCCGAGGCCCAGGCTCTGCTCGCCCGCACCGGCGCGCACGGCGACGTGATCGGCATGGATGCGCCGCTTCCTCCGGCCAGCCTGCTTGTCAACGCCAGCCCGCTGGGGATGACGGGCAAGCCGCCGTTGACCATAGACCTCGCACCTTTGCCTGACAGCGCCTTCGTCTACGACATCGTCTATGCCCCGCTTGAAACGCCACTGCTCGCGCAAGCAAAGGCGCGCGGATTGCATGTTATTGACGGTCTTGCGATGCTGATCGGGCAGGCCGCCCTCGCCTTCGACATCTTTTTCGATGCGTTGCCGCCGCGCGAGCATGATGCGGAACTGCGCGCGCGGTTGCTGGCGGGCTGAGCATGGTCGCGCGAGTCTACGCCCTTACCGGGTCGATCGGCATGGGGAAATCGGCGGTCGTCGGCATGTTGCGCAAGCTCGACGTGCCCGTGTTCGATGCCGATGCGGAAGTGCATCGCTTGCAGGGACCGGGCGGTGGCGCGGTTACCGCAATCGAGCGGCATTTCCCCGGCACCACCGGTCCGAACGGCGTCGATCGCGCCAAGCTTGGGGCCGTCGTGCTGGCTCACCCGCATCAGCGCAGGGTGCTCGAATCGATCATCCACCCGATGGTGCGCGCCGGGAGGGAGGCGTTTCTGCGGCGCTTCCGGTCTCGCCCCCTGGTGGTGCTCGATATTCCCCTGCTGTTTGAAACCCATGGGCAAAAGGGCATCGACGGCGTCATCGTCGTCAGCGCGCCGGGCTGGAAACAGCGCGCCCGGGTGCTGGCGCGCGGCAACATGACCCCGGCAAAATTTCGCGCTATTCGTGCGCTTCAGATGCCCGACGCGGAAAAACGTCGCCGCGCGGACTATATTATCGATACCGGCACCACTTTTCATCGTACCCAGGGGCAGGTTCGGCGGTTGGTCGCTTGCCTTCGACGCAAAGCAGGCGGATAAGGGAAGCGGAGAACAACAGAGTCGATGCGCGAAATTATCTTCGATACCGAAACGACCGGTTTCGACCCGCTCACCGGGGACCGCCTGGTGGAAATTGGTTGCATCGAACTGTTTAACCGCGTGCCGACCGGCACCACCTTCCACCGCTATTATAATCCGCAGCGCGCGATGCCGGCGGCCGCCTTTGCGGTGCACGGCCTGTCTGACTCGTTCCTTGCCGACAAGCCGTTGTTTCGTGATGGCGCGCAGGAGCTGCTCGACTTTCTGGAAGACAGCCCGCTGGTCGCGCACAATGCGCGCTTCGACTTTGGTTTTCTCAACCATGAGCTGTCGCTGTGCAACCGTCCGGAAATCAGCCTCGGCCGGATGATCGACACCGTGGCGATGGCGCGCACCCTGCACCCGGGTGCCAAACACAGCCTCGATGCGCTGTGCACCCGTTATGGCATCGACCGCAGCCATCGCGTCAAGCATGGCGCACTGCTGGATGCGGAACTGCTGGCGCAGCTGTACATCGAACTGACCGGCGGCAGGCAGATCGGCCTGACCCTGGCGAGCGAGGAAGACCAAAGGGAGGACGAACGCACTACGCAACTTCTTGTCGCCGTTCAAACGGTTCGGGTTACCCGCCCCGCGCGGACATTTGCGGCAAGCAGCCAGGAACTGGAGAGGCATCGGGCGTTTATTGCCAAGCTGACCGATCCACTCTGGCTTACGGGGTCGGCCGCGCCGGGGGACTGACCCCCATCGCGACCAGCCTCTACGACCGCAGGGCGGCTTTCATCGTCCGACCCTGCGCAAAAACGAAGGAGAACCACAGATGGACATTCGTGTTTCCGGACATCAGGTCGATACGGGCGACGCTCTCAAGCAACATGTCGCAACCCGGTTGGAAGCCATCGCCGAGAAATATTTCTCCCGCACCATTTCCTCTCACGTCACGTTCCGGCGCGCGCCCCATGGCGCTTTTCATTGCGATATCGTTTGCCACGTGATGGCCGGGCTGATCCTCAAAGGTGCCGGCGAAGCGCAGGACGCGCATATCTGCTTCGACCAGGCGGCTGACCGCATCGAGACGCAGCTGCGCCGTTATATGCGTCGCCTGAAGGACCGGCATGCGCAGGCCGCCGCCGCCGAAGCGGCGCGCGACCCCGAAAATGGCAACGGTTTCGATCTTGATGGCGCGGCCTACACTGTCTTTGCAGGATCGCCGGAGGAAGAAGAGCCGGGCGATGCCCCGGTCATCATCGCCGAAACGCGCGTCGACATTCCCGAAGCCAGCGTATCCGACGCCGTGATGATGCTCGATCTGCGCAACACGAATGCGCTGCTGTTCGTCAATGCGGGCACGTCCGCTTACAACATGGTCTATCGCCGTCATGACGGGTCGATCGGGTGGGTTGAACCGCGCGCTTGACGCCTTTTTAACCCCCGCCGGGCTATAGGCGCGTGGCAGAGGTCGCGAGCGGTTGACCTTGACGATCCATGCGCCTATTGCGCCGTGCTTTGGTGATCCATCGAACAGGGCCATGGGTGTTGGGTCCGATGCGAAGCCATTGTCGGCCATTGCCCGCTCCGAGATGTTCAAAATGAATTTTCAGGATTTGATAGTTCCTCAGGCGCTCTCCAGTGGTGCGACCCTCGGCAGCAAGAAGCAGCTGTTCCAGAAGCTCGGCGATATGGCGCACAACGCCTATGGTCTGGATGCCGGGGCGGTCTATGATCGGCTGATGGAGCGCGAGCGACTGGGTTCGACCGGCTTCGGCGGCGGTATCGCCATTCCCCATGCCAAGATCGACGGCCTGACCCGCGTCTATGGCCTTGTGCTGCGGCTCGAAACGCCGCTGGCGTTCGATGCGGTCGACGATGCGCCGGTGGATATTATCTTTTCGCTGCTTTCGCCGATGGACAGCGGGGCCGAGCATCTCAAGACACTCGCCCGCGTCTCCCGTTACTTGCGCAACGCCGTAAACACCGCACGGTTGCGCGGGGCAGGGTCGGACGAAGCGATGTTTGCACTGCTGACCGGCGACGAGGCGCGTGACGCGGCCTGACGGCAAGGCCGACGTGCCCCCGCAGGGCGAACAGGCGCACTTTCGCGCGCTCGAGCGGCTCTACGCCTCCGCGCCGATCAACCGCCTTTTTCCCTCCCAGTTGTCGATCACCGCACCGGGAGAAGCGATCATCCGCTTCGCTGTGGACGAAAGCGTCTATCACGCGGCGGGCGCAGTGCATGGCACGGTCTATTTTAAGATGCTCGACGATGCGGCGTTTTACGCGGCCAACAGTCTGGTCAGCGATCGTTTCCTGCTGACAACCGGGTTCAATCTGCTTTTCACCAAGCCGATCAAGTCCGGTCCGGTGCGCGCCGAAGGGCGCTGGGTCAGTGGCAAGCGGCGGGTGTTCATCGCCGAATCGGTGCTGATTGACGCGGACGGGGAAGAAGTGGGGCGCGGCACCGGGACGTTCATGCGCTCGAAATTCCCGCTCTCCTCGCTTCCCGGCTACGGGCGCTGAGGGCCGGGATATTGGTGAAACACCCATGACCGATCGCCTGGCCAGTCACATGCTCGTCAGCCAGTTGATCCGCCGCGTGCAGGCCGCCGGAGGGTTTGCCACAGTGCTGCGCAAGGGCGATCCGATCAGCGGGATGATCCTTATCCAAGCTCTTGAAAAGGGAGAGGAAACGGGCCTCTTTGAACGCATTGGCGGGCTCGATAACAAGGCAGAACTGGTGCCTGCGGGTAAGGCCCATTGGGGCAACAAGGACGAGATGGCCCAATATATAGCGCGTCGGGTCCGATCGGACCCCGATATCTGGATCGTCGAGCTGGATATCCCGGAAGCAGAACGCTTCGCCGGAGAAACATTGGCCTGAAAGTTGACAGGCGGCGTTCCTGTCGTCATTAGCGCCGCACCAACCATGCGCAGGTTGCCGTGCTGTCCACAGGGGGACGTTCGGTAAACACGCAGACGGGTGGCGGTCCGACGTCCGAGAATAAAGTGAGTAAGCGACGTCTGCGGCCGACCAACCGCACTGTTTTGGACGAATATGAGTTTCCGTTTACGGGCCGCCACGCTGGTGGCCATGACTGTGTCCGCGTTCGCTGCAATCATGGCGAGCGACGCGACCTTGGCCGGCGAAAGCCCGGCCGCTGCTTCGGGTAGCACACCCGTTCTTATTTCCTCCGCCGTTTCGGCGGCTTCGGTCCCAGCCACCCCGTCGCGCAATGTGGCGTTTGGCCCGACCCGCGAGATCGTCCAGCCCTTTGCTGCCATCGGCGCGAAACCTGGCCTCTCCTCCTTTCCCGGATCCGCCCGTTCGCTCGATGCGATGGTTGCCGCGTATGATACTGCGCCCAGCCTCGACGATGAGGGCCGCTGCCTTGCCGGCGCCATCTATTTCGAAGCCAAGAGCGAGAGCCTGATCGGTCAGCTCGCCGTAGCCCGTGTCGTCATCAACCGCGCACGGTCCGGCCGTTTCGCCAGCAGCCTGTGCGGCGTTGTGTATCAGCCCGGCCAGTTCAGCTTCGTGCGCGGCCGTAGCATGCCGTCGATCAATCAGGGCAGCCGCGACTGGCAGGAAGCCGCCGCCATTGCCGAGATCGCGCTCGACAACAAATGGGAAAATCCGGCCGAAGGCGCGCTGTATTTCCACGCCCGCCGGGTATCCCCCAATTGGGGCCGCCAGCGCGTCGCCGCGATCGACAATCACATCTTTTACCGTTGAGCGACAGTATCCGCTGTTCGATGGCGCGCGTCTGCGCCTTAGTGCCTAGAACACCGGCCCCTGCACGGGCGCCTTGGTGGCGCTGCCGGGTTTAGCCTTCGCCAGTGCATCCATGATCGGTCCTGCGCGTCCGTCGCGCTGGGCGTAATCGCGCGCGGACAGGCCTGCGAGTGTGTCGCGCTTGTCCGGATTGGCCCCCGCGTCCACCAGGATACGGATCAGGGAGACGTCACGCAGCTGCACCGCGCGAATCAGCGCGGTCTCGCCGCTGCCATTGGGCTTGTCGACGCTGGCGCCTTTCGTCAGCAGCGCGCGCACGCCATCAGCAAAGCGCAATTGCGTCGCGGCGATCAGCGGCGTGTTGCCCGCCCGGTCACCCAGATCGGGCTTCGCGCCCTTACTGAGCAGAAAGTTGAGCCAGGACAGGTCGCGCCGCGCAACGACGATCATCAGCGCCGTCTCTCCGGTGCTGATGTCCCGGCTGTCGATCAAGGTCGATCCCGGCCTGTCGACCAGTTCCATCACCTTGGCGCCATCCGCATCGCGCACGGCCTTCAGGAAGTTATAGCCTTCGGAAAATTGCGCCTGCGCCACCGGCGCAAACCCCACAACGCCCGGCAACATCGTAGCCGCCACTATCAGTTTAATCCCGCAGTAGCGGGCCATGCGCCGTGTCACCCTGTACGTCTCCTTCTGCACCGCATATATGCGCCGGGTTGATCGGCTTTGGCAATTGTCAAAGCACGTGGATAAGGGCATGGCAGGCGCATCATGAACAGACAGTGGATATCGGCAACACTTCTCGCAGGATGTGCTGTGCTGGCAGGCTGCGGACCCGCTCAGCAGGGCAATACGGCCGCTTCCGAGCAGCCCCCGCTTGCCGGCGCGCGCATCGGCGGCGCCTTCACCCTCACCGATCAGGACGGAAAGTCCGTTCGCTGGGATGATTTCAAGGGCAAGTACCGGATCGTCTATTTCGGCTACAGCTATTGCCCGGATGTGTGCCCGGTCGATCTGCAACGCATCATGCAGGGCTATCGCCTGCTGGAGAAAAAGGCGCCGGCCAAGGTGGCGAAGATCGTCCCGATCTTTATCAGCGTCGATCCGGAGCGCGATACACCTGCGGTGCTCAAGACCTATGTGTCTGCCTTTGATCCGCGCCTGATCGGCCTGACCGGCACCAGCGAGCAGATCGCGGCGGCCGCCAAAACCTTTGTCGTGGTCTATGGCAAGGAAGGCACCGGCAAGGATTATCTCGTCAGCCATACGCGCACGCCCTATCTTTTCGGTCCAGCGGGCGACCCCATCGCGCTGCTGCCTGTCGACGATCCCACGACGGCGGACAAGCCGGAAGGCAGCCCCCAGGATATCGCCGACACGCTTGACCGCTGGGTCCAGTGATGGACGACGCGCTGCGGCCCGATTTCTGGGACCTGCCGCTTGCCGAACTCAACGAACGGGAATGGGAGGCCCTGTGCGACGGGTGCGGAAAATGCTGCCTGCACAAGGTGGAGGATGTCGACACCGGGCGCATCTATGTCACCAATGTCGTCTGCCGCCTGCTCGATAAGGATAAGGGGTGTTGCACCAATTACGCGCAGCGGCGGCGGTTCGTGCCGGATTGTGTGCGACTGACGCCCGGCGACGTTGCGGAGATAGCATGGCTGCCCCTGACCTGCGCCTACCGTCTGCGGGGGGAAGACAAAGAGCTGCCGGAATGGCACTATCTGCGCAGCGGTGACCGGGAAGCGGTGCATCGGGCTGGGCAGTCGGTGCGGGGATGGACCGTTGATGAAGAAGAGGGGCAGGATCTGGAGGACCATCTTGTCGACCGGCCGGTCTAGGCCGCTCCGGTCGCAGGGGGTTGCACTTCGGCCCGAAACACTGCCATCCGGCGCGTTTGCGGACGTTATCGCTGTCGATGGCATCGAGTTTCCGGTGGAGGTCCGCCGTTACGCCGCATCGCGCGGGTACCGTCTGCGCATGGACAGTGCGCGTCATATGCTGCGGCTGTCGATTCCCCAGCGGGGGAATGTTGAGCGCGCCCTCGCCTGGGCGCGAGACCAGCAAGACTGGCTGCGGCGGCAGTGCGAGCGGACCGACAACCGGGTGCCGCTGGTCGATGGCGCGCGCTTTCCGGTCGAGGGGCACGAGGTGGCGTTGTGCTGGCTGGCTGGAGCGCCGCGTGCGCCCCGTCTGGAAGGCGGCCGGCTGATTGTTGGCGGGCCGCAGGAATCGATCGGTCGGCGCGCCGTGCGCTGGCTCAAAGCCCATGCACGCGACGTGCTAACACGGGAAACCCTGGCGCTTGCGGGGCAGCACGGGCTGGATGTCACCAGCGTCGCCATTGGCGATCCGCGCAGCCGCTGGGGAAGTTGCACGAGTGACGGCGCGATCCGCTACAGCTGGCGGCTTATTCTCGCGCCGGTGCATGTGCGGCGCGCAACGGTCGCGCACGAAGTCGCGCATCTGCTGCATATGGACCATAGCCCGGATTTCCATGCCGCCCATGCCCGGCTGTTCGGCGAAGATCCTGGCCCAGCGCGCGAATGGCTGCGTCGTCATGGGGCGGCGCTGCACGGGATAACGGATCAAACATAAACCAAGCGACCGGCGTTGGCTTGGCGTCGGTCTTCACCCGTTACGGCGGTGGGCGGCGTTGCCGGTCGCGGCCCAGCACATTGTCGATCCACTGCTGGTCGATCCTGCCGGATGGCTCCGGTTCGCCCTGGTCGCCCGCGCCATCGGCTTCGGGTAGCGGAACCGCGCCGTCCAGGGGGTTACCGTCCTCGTCGACCTGCGGGCCATCATCGGGTCCGCCGAAATAGGCCTCGTTGTCCGGCTCAAGCTGCCATTCGGGCAGCGTCACCTGCGTTTCGAACTGTTCGACCGGGCGCTTGGCAACCGCGACGCGCATGAAGCTCGCAAACGCCTGCGCCGGAGCACGACCGCCCTGCAGGCCGCCGACCGCGCGCGCGTCGTCCCTCCCCATCCACACGCCGGTGGTGATGCCGCTCGAAAAACCGAGGAACCAGCCATCCTTGTTGCTGCTCGTCGTGCCGGTCTTGCCCGCGACCGGGCGGCCGATCTGCGCGGCGTGGCCGGTTCCGGTGTTGACGGCTGTCTGGAGGAGGTCGGTGATCCCCGCCGCCACCCACGGCGCAATCAGCACACGGCTCGTGTCGTCCTCATGCGTATAGAGCAGTCGTCCGTCGGCGGTCGTGACCCGCGTGATGCCATAGGGCGTCACCGCGATGCCCTTGCGCGCGACCGAGGCAAAGGCGCGCGTCATGTCCAGCAACCGCACGTCGGACGTGCCCAGCACCATGGAGGGATGGGTGTTGATCGGCGTGGTGATGCCAAAGCGGCGGCCCATATCGGCGATCGAGGCAAAGCCGACCTCCTGCCCCAGCTTGGCCGCGACGGTGTTGATCGAATAGGCGAACGCCGTACGGATGTCGATCTGGCCTGAATAGCGGCCAGAGCTGTTGCGCGGGCTCCATCCGTCGATCTCGACAGGCTCGTCGACCACGGCGGTCTCGGGCGTATAGCCGCCCTCCAGCGCCGCCATATAGACGAACAGCTTGAACGCCGATCCGGGCTGACGCACGGCCTTGGTGGCGCGGTTATAGTTGGACGTCACATAATCGAGTCCGCCGACCATCGCGCGCACGGCTCCGTCGCGGTCTATCGCAACCAGCGCGCCCTGCGTCCCCCGGGGGGCATTGCTTTGGATTGCCGCTGTCGCCGCGCGTTGCATGTTGAGGTCGATTGTCGTGTAGACTTCCAGCGGCTCATTGGGTTCGTCGACCAGCACGTCGAGCTGCGGCAACGCCCAGTCGGTGAAATAGCGCACGCTGTTCTGCGGCGGTTCGGGCGCGAGCTTCACGTCGGCTATCTTGGCAGCGTCATGCTGCGCCGAGGAAATGACGCCATTTTCCTCCATGACGTCAAGAACCACACCCGCGCGACCAATGGCGGCCTGCGCGTCGGCGGTTGGGCTGTAGCTGGACGGCGCCTTCACCAGCCCGGCGATGATCGCCGCTTCGGGCAGGCTCAGCGTTGTTGCCGGATGGCCGAAAAACTTGCGGCTCGCTGCATCGATGCCATAGGCGCCGCCCCCGAAATAGACCTTGTTGAGGTACAGTTCGAGAATCTGCTGCTTGGAGAATTTCCGTTCCATCGCCAGCGCCAGCACGATCTCGCGCACCTTGCGCCCCACCGAATAGCTGTTGTTGAGAAAGATGTTGCGCGTCACCTGCTGGGTGATCGTGGATGCGCCCTGCAGACGCTTGCCGGTGCCCCGGTTTTGGATCGCAATCCATGTGGCGCGGGTCAGACCGATCGGGTCGACGCCCGGGTGGTGGTAAAAGCGCTTGTCCTCGACCGAGACCATCGCGTCGACCATCACCTGCGGAATCTGGTCAAAGCCGAGCCAGCGGCCGAAGCTGGGGCCGAGCGATACGATGACGGACCCGTCGGCGGCGTGCACGCGGATCATCTGGCCATTGGGGGAGGATTTCAGGGATTCATAGCTGGGCAGTGACTGCATCGCCACGACGACAGCGACCACCAGCGCGATCAGGCCGGAAAAACCGACGAACAGGCCCGTCTTCAGGATCCGCGCAAGCCAGATTTTTGCCTTACCTGGCGTCGCCATGCCCGTTTTGCCCGCTCCGAAATCGCCGTCATCGTCCGCCCGCGCCAGAGCCGACGGCCCCGGATACGCGCATTACCCAACAGCTACAAGCCGATCCTGCTTGAACGGACCGTGAACCAGGTCGGCGATCAGCGCGGTTTGAAATCCAGCGATGCGCTGTTGATGCAGTAACGCAGGCCATTCTCGCCCGGTCCATCGGGGAACACATGGCCGAGATGTCCGTCGCAGCGCGCGCAGCGCACCTCCGTGCGGACCATGCCATAGGCCGTGTCGCGATGCTCATCGACCGCCTCGCCTTCGACAGGGGCCGTAAAGCTGGGCCAGCCTGACCCGCTGTCATATTTTGTGCCCGCGTCGAACAGCTCTGCGCCACATCCGCCGCACAGGAAGATGCCGTCGGCTTTCAGTTTCTCGTAAGCGCCGGTGAACGCCCGTTCGGTCCCCGCTTCGCGCAGGATGTGGTAACGTTCGGCGCCGAGTTTCTCGCGCCATTGCTCATCGGTCAAGTTCAGTTTTTCCATGGCGTGAATATGTGGCGCGGGCCGACCTTGATCAAGGCCGGGTTTCGATAATCCGCGTATATTGTGCGACGGCGGCGACCAGCGACGGCGCACGCCCCGCGAGTGAGAGGGCGATCGCTCCAAAAGGCGGCTGGGTCAGGATGTCGCGCATCAGGCCCGCCCACCGGATCGGCGCACGGGCCGCGCGGGCAAACTCGACCTGATAGCCGCGCGCACCCTGCGCCCCCCGCTTTTGCCAAGCCTCTGCCGCCCGCGTCGCACTGGCAAGCGCGATGCCGATCCCTTCCCCGGCCAGCGATGGAATGACCGCCGCCTGATCGCCCAGCCGGAACAGACCCTCGCGCGTATCGGTCGACCGCCACCCGTAGGGGATATGCCCGACCGCATCGATCTGCGCGCCGGTGGGGAGATAGGCGAACCGGTCGGCGAGGGCTGGAGACGCGTCGGCCAATTGTTCAAGCAAGCGCGTCGGCCGCCCTCGCGCCGCCGCGAACCGGCTTTTGGTTATCGCGAGGCAGGCGTTGGCCGACCCGTCTTCCTGCAAAACGATACCCAGATAACCGCCCCGGAAGAGGTGCAGTTCAATGGCGTCGCCGATCATGGCCTGAAGCGCGGGATGGGGGGCGAGCCGGACGCGCAGGCCCAGCGCCGGGTTTCCGATCGGCCCGGTATCGCGAGTTGCGCCGCGCAACTCCTGCTTGCCGGTCGCGAGGAAGATGCTGTCGGCTGACATTATCTCGCCATCGGCCAGGATTACCGTGCGATCGTCATCGATCAGGCGAACGACCGTCCCGCGCCGCACCTGCGCGCCCGCTTGTTCCGCTGCGTCGAGGAGATGCGTATCGAGCCGTTGTCGCGACACCCCCATGGCTGGCGCGGGCAGCGGTACGCGCACCGAGCGATGTGGGGTGAACAGCCCCAGGTGCGCAACTCGCTGCCCGCCGAGCTGCGCCGGGTCAACACCAAGCGCCGCGATCTGCGCGAGCGTCGCCCAGCTCAGGAAGCCTCCGCACAGCGCGTCGCCTGTTTCGCGTGTCTTTTCCAGCAACAGCGGTTGCGCGCCCGCCCGCGCAAGGTGAATCGCCGCCGCCGCTCCGGCGGGGCCGCCGCCGATGATCAGCGGATGCGTTCGACGCATAATCGAAACGGAAAGAGGCGGCGGACATGCGCCACGCCATCAAGACCTGCCTGCACCAGCATCGCTTGCCATTCGGCCGGGCGGAACGAGCGGGCGATCGACAGTTGCCCGTCTTCCCGCACGATGCGGTGGACGGCGAGCAGGCGCGCCAGCAGCGGGAAGCCGTAATAAGCGAACGCATGGCGGTGCAGGTCATTGACGAACCAGCCCATCCGCGCGTGAGTTTCCATGAAGGTCAGGAAGGAAAGGCGCTGCTCGTCGCTCATATGATGGGTAACGAGGCTGGAGACGATGATATCCCACGGTTCATTGACGAGATCCGCATAATCGCCCGTGCGGTAGGCGATCGGCGCGCCCGCCGGATGCCGTGCCCGTGCGATATCCTCGCTGCGCGGGTTGAGATCGATGCCGACCAGTTCGCATGCCTTGCCATGCCGCTGTGCCCAGCGTGCGAGGGTCCGCAGCATGTCTCCGTCGCCATAGCCGACATCGAGCAGCCGGAAGGCGTTCCGCCCTTGCATGGCACGGGCCAGAAACCCCACCGTGGGTCGCGCCGCCAGCGTTGCGACATTCACCCGCGCCAGCCCCGCGAGCACCCGCGCGTAAATGGCGGGGGACAGATCTTCCGCGTCCATCTGCTCCTGCGCGGTGGCGCGGGTGGACAGGTCCATCAGGCGAGTTCTTCCTGTACCCACAGATCATGGGATGACAGAACCGAGCCGCTGACCGTGGCGTAGCTGAAGCCCTCCATCGCCACGCCCGGCCCAAAGGCAAGCGCCACGCCTTCGCGCACCGGCGGCCCAGCCAGCACATGTTCGAGCACGAACATCAGTGTCGCCGACGACATATTGCCGTTCTCGGCCAGCACGCGGCGGCTGTTGTCGAGCGCGTCGTCGTCCAGCCCCAGCCCCTGCTCCACCGCGTTGAGGATCGACCGGCCCCCGGCGTGAACCGCCCAGCCATCGATCGCATCGACCGGCACGGGCAACAGCGCGCCGCGCCGCGCCGGATCGCCCAGGGCAGACAGGATTGCGCCGGGCACTTCGCCAGACAAATGCATGGCAAAACCCTCGTCGCCGATCGTCCAGCGGATAAGGTCGCTGCTCCCCGCCAGTGTCGTGGCGAAGGGCGCGCCGATTGCCAGACCCCGCCGCTCGCCCGTAACGAGCGCCGCCGCCGCGCCATCGCCAAATTGCAGCATGGCAAGCAAGGGCTCCAGCATCATGTCGCGCTGCAGATGCAGGCTGGACAGCTCGACGCAGACGACCAGCACTCGTGCGTCCGGCTCCGACCGCACGATATGCCGCGCCGATCGCAACGCCGCGATCGCGGCATAGCATCCCATATAGCCGACCAGCAGCCGCTCGACGCCTGGGGAAAGGTTGAGGCGTGCGGCAATGATCTGGTCGATCCCCGGCGCAACGAAGCCGGTGCAACTCGCCACCACCAGATGGGTGATGCCGCCGAGCGCAGTCTTTTCCGCCAGTGCGCGGATGGCTGAGAGCGCCAATTCGGGCGCCTCGCGCGCGTATATTTCCATGCGTTCGCCGGTTGAGGGCCAGCGTCCCGCGTAAAATCCGCTCTCCGCGCTCAGGGCATCGGCAGGCAGCACCGACCAGCGATGGCCAATCCCGCTCCGCGCCACCATGCGCGTGAACAGCCGCCGATCCCGCTCCTCCGGGATCTGGTTCTGCGCCCAGGCGATAAAGCTCGCGTGTACATCGTTGCGCGGCACGGCGGTGCCGATGGCGTTGATACAGGGTGTGACATGCGGAGGCATCGCGGTTCTCGCCGTCTCGGTCATAGCGTCTCCGTTGCGACGGAGCGGCGATGCTACGACCGATCCATATACAACACCAACGGTTATTGTGCCGATATGGTTGCGGTAGGCTGAACCGAATCGCGGGTGCGCCAACGGCCTTGTTACGATCGTTCCCGCGCCGCCTGCCGGGCAATGGTCAGCAGTTCCTGCCGCGCCGCCAGTTCGCCGGGTCCACGGCTGTCGCGGGTGGCGCGCTCGGCGAGAGAGAGGCGGTGGATCGCGCGGGCGATCGCGGGTGCGTCCCAGCGTTTCACCTGCCGCTGCACTAGCGGCTTGTCCTTCCAGAACACGGCCTTGCCCGCTTTTTCCATCGCCGCGTCGATCCGCCCGTCGCGGTCGAGTTCGGCGCGGATCGAGGCGATCAGCATCGCGCGGGTCAGCAACGGACGAAACAGCCCGGCGAGCGAGGCGCCGCGCACGCCGAGCATGGCAAGCTCATGGTTCACGGTATCGATGTCGCCACCCAGCACCGCATTGACCAACGGACCGATGTCCGCTTCCACGGCTTCGGCCGACAACGCATCGAGCGCCTCATCCGTGGCATCAAGCATATGCTCCGGGCTCGCGTCGAGATAGAGCGCGATCTTCTCGATTTCTCCCGCCATCAGTGCGCGGTCGCCGCCCGTCAGGTCGCAGATGCGACGCGCGAGCGGGTTGGAGAGGCGCAGGCCCAGATCCTTGGCGATAGCGATCGCAATCTGCGCCGCTTCCCGTTCATCGGGCACATAGCTGGCGAGCGCCATCACCTGCGGGTGATCGAGGCAGCGCTTGACGATCTTCGCCGTATTCTTGAGCGCGCCCGCTACGGCGATCACCGGGTTGCCGCCTGGGGGCGATTCGAGCAGTGCGTCGATGGCGGGAAGCGATTCTTCACCGATATTGGCAATGCGGATCCAGCGTTTGTCGCCGAACATCGACATGGACGCCGCCTCGTCCGCTAGCCGTGCGGGATCATTCTTCAGGCCCGGTCCGTCGAGGTCGATCCGTTCGGCCTGATCGCCCATAGCCTTTTCCAGCCGCTTGGCGAGCGCATGACTGCCCGCCTCGTCCGGGCCGTAGAGGAAGAACAGGCGGATGTCGGCCGGTGGCGCATCGAGCGCGCGTTCGATCTGCGGCCGGGTGGCCTTCACGGCTTCCGGGCCGCCGCCTGTTCGCTCGCGGTGCGCTGGGCCAGGCGGGTGACGATCTGATCGGCGATGGTCTGCGCCAGCCGTTCCAGTGCGGTATCTTCGGCCGCGATGGTCGCGTATTCGCTGCTGGTGACGTCGATACCCGCGTCTGACCCAGCGGTGGCGTCAAGCAGTCGGACGCCGGTCGCGCCGTCGAAAAGCTGATAGCGCGCGCGCAGGATACGCCGCTCGCGCGTGACCGAATCGTCCTGCCGTACGCCCGATCCGGTAATCTGGTCGCTCAGCACGACGTCGAGCCGATAGGTCGGCCCCTGACTGGCGGACGTGATCGGCGCGAAACGGTCGTTAAGCGCGTTTCGCACCAGCCAGCCACCCTTGCCCTCGATCGGGGAGACGTCGATCCGCCCCAGTCCCTGTGCCACCGCGCCATGCGTGCCACCGCCATAAAGCGGGCGCAGTCCGCAACCGGATAGCGTGAGCGGCAGGGCGATCGTGGCGAAGAGGAGGATAAGAGCGCGCATCAGACGACCAGATTGACCAAACGATCGGGAACGACAATCACTTTCTTCGGCGCGGCGCCATTCAAGGTGCGCGCGACGTTCGGCGCGGCGAGCGCCAGCGCCTCCAGCGTGGTCTTGTCGGTGCCTTTGGCGACCGTAATCGTGTCGCGCAATTTGCCCATGACCTGGACAGCGATGGTCACTTCGTCCTCGACCAGCAACTTGGGGTCGACGTCGGGCCATGGAGCGTCGGCGATCAGGCTCTCCTCGCCCATTTCCGCCCAGGCTTCCTCGGCGAGATGTGGCGTCATGGGCGCAACCAGCAGTGCAAGGGCGCGGATCGCGGCAGCGCGCGAGGCAGACGGCGCGGCCTTTTCCACCGCGTTCGTCAGCTCGTAGATTTTCGCTACTGCCTTGTTGAACGACAGGCTCTCGATATCTTTTGCGACGCCATCGACGGTCTGGTGCAGCTTGCGGTCGAGCGCCCTATCTTGACTGTCTGCGCCCTCACTGCCCGTGCCAGTGTCGCCTGCCTCGCCGAACAGCCGCCACAGGCGGTTGACGAAGCGCCAGCTCCCCTCGATCCCGCTCGCGGTCCACGGCAGGTCGCGCTCGGGCGGCGAGTCGCTGAGCATGAACCAGCGCACCGCGTCCGCGCCATATTGGTCGATGATGTCATCGGGATCGACGACATTCTTCTTCGACTTCGACATCTTCTCGACCCGGCCAAGCTGGATCGCCGCGTTCGTCGCGGTTTCGATATAGGCGTCGCCGCGCTTTTCCACTTCGGAGGGTGCAAGCCAACGGCCATCCTCCGCCCGGTACGTTTCGTGCGTCACCATCCCCTGCGTGAACAGCCCGGCGAAGGGTTCCGCCACGTCGATCTTCCCCGCATATTGCAGCGCGCGGGTCCAGAAACGGGCGTAGAGGAGGTGGAGGATCGCGTGTTCGACTCCACCGATATACTGCCCAACCGGCAACCAGCGCTCGGCTTCGGCCTTGTCGAAGGGCTTGTCCTGGGGCTGGCTGGCAAAACGGATAAAATACCAGCTCGAATCGACGAAGGTATCGAGCGTGTCGGTCTCGCGCCGTGCGGTTTTTCCGCATGTGGGGCAGTCGACCGTGTGCCATTCCGTATGCCGGTCGAGCGGATTGCCCGGAATTTCGAAGCTCACATCTTGCGGAAGCACGACCGGCAACTGGTCGCGCGGCACCGGCACGACGCCGCAATCCGCGCAGTGGATGAACGGGATCGGGGTGCCCCAATAGCGTTGCCGCGACACGCCCCAGTCGCGCAGCCGCCAGATTGTCGTGCCCTGCCCCCAGCCTTCCGCCTCGGCCCGCGCGATGACGGCGGCCTTCGCGGCTTCCACGTCCATCCCGTCGAGAAAGTCGCTGTTCACCAGCTTCCCCGGTCCGGCATAGGCTTCGTCGTGGATGGGCTTGGCCTCATCCCCCGCCGCAGCGACGACGCGCGGCACGGGCAGCATATATTTGCGCGCGAAATCCAGATCGCGCTGGTCGTGCGCGGGCACGGCCATCACCGCGCCGGTGCCGTACTCCATCAGCACGAAATTGGCGACGAACAGGGGTAGTTTCGCCTGCGTGAAGGGGTGGATCACCGACAGGCCGGTGTCATAGCCCTTCTTCTCCTGCGTCTCGATCTCGGCGGCGGCGGTGCCGGAGCGGCGGCACTCCTCGGCGAAGGCGGCAAGATTCGCGTCGCCCTCTGCCAATGCCAGCGCGATGGGGTGGTCGGCGGCGATCGCGGCAAAGCTCGCGCCGAAGATCGTGTCCGGCCGTGTGGAGAAGACCTCCAGGCTGTCGATGTCGCCGACGGTCTGATCCAGCGCAAAGCGGAACTGCAACCCGACCGACTTGCCGATCCAGTTCGCCTGCATCAGCTTCACCTTGTCCGGCCACTGGTCGAGGCTGTCCAGCCCCGCGAGCAGATCGTCAGCGAACTGGGTGATTTTCAGGAACCATTGGGAAAGCTTGCGCTTCTCGACCGGCGCGCCCGATCGCCAGCCTTTTCCGTCGATCACCTGTTCGTTGGCGAGCACGGTCATGTCGACCGGGTCCCAGTTGACCGCGCTTTCCTTGCGATACACCAGCCCCGCCTCATAAAGGTCGAGGAACAGCGCCTGTTCATGCCCGTAATAGTCCGGCTCGCAGGTTGCGAGTTCCCGGCTCCAGTCGAGCGCGAAGCCCAACCGCTTCAGCTGCGCTTTCATGTTGGCGATGTTGGAGCGCGTCCAGTCGCCGGGATGCACCTTCTTTTCCATCGCCGCGTTTTCGGCGGGCATGCCGAACGCATCCCACCCCATCGGATGCAGTACTTCGTGGCCGGTCATGCGGCGGAAGCGCGCCAGCACATCGCCCATCGTGTAATTGCGCACATGGCCGATGTGGATGCGGCCGGATGGATAGGGAAACATTTCCAGCACATAGGACCGCGGCTTGTCGCTGCTGTCGGATGCGCGGAAGCTCTGCTTCTCGTCCCACAGCTTTTGCCACTTGGCATCCGCCTCAAGCGGGTTGAAGCGCCTCTGCATGCTATGCTCCCTTGGGTGTCACGTCCCTGCGTGACCCGGATATCATATGAATAAGGGCGGAAATCAGCCCTGGTTGATTGCCATGCGGCGCAGGTCGCGCGCTTTGGTCAGGATGATTTCTTCCAGCTTCTGCACGGTTGCCGCCTGGACCGGCGCATCAACCCACTGGCTGCCCTGCAGGACCTGACGGCTCGCCGCGACGCGCAGCGCGTCCGCACGCAGATCCTGATCGAGGATCGACACGGTCAGCTTCATCCGCTCGCCCGCGGCATTGGGGTTGGCGTACCAGTCGGTGACGATCACGCCGCCGTTGGAATCGGTCTGCACCAGCGGCATGAACGACAGCGTGTCGAGCGTGGCGCGCCACAGATAGCTGTTGATGCCGATAGTCGTCACCTTCGACGCGGCGATATCCGCCTTTGGCCGGTCCTTGCCCCCGGACGAACAGGCGCCCAGCGTGGCGACAAGCGCGAGGGCCGAAACGGCGGCGGCAGGCAGAGAGACGGACCGGCGAGACATGACGTACTTCCTCACGTTAAAACTGGCGGGGTCCGGACGGGCGGACACACGACACGATACTCGCGCATCTATAGCCCGCGCGGTGCAATCGGCAAGTGCTGGCTTGCATGGTGGTCCGTTGTGGGATTTGGAGCACAGCCGGAGGGAAAAGCGTTAAGGCGGCTGGCCATCGCTGGAATTGCGGTGTAGGACACTCATATAAGACAATTATCGCGACTCGCAGGTTTAAGGGTATGATCGGCTTAAGGGGAAAATGGTGGATGACCGGCGGCGCATGCGCTGCGCTGGCGCTTGCCATTTCGCCAGCCTTTGGCGCAGCGAGCGACTTGCTTCGGTTCCGCGCTTCCACGCCGGTTTCGCTGGGCGAACTGGGCAGCATTTCCTCCTTCACTCCGTCGATCCATGATCCGCGCCTGTCGTCGGCCTATGCCAAGGCGGCGCTGAGCAGCTCGGCCAAGGGATTTCGTTTCACCCCCACTAGCGGATCGATGAGCGGGCGCCGCTCGATCACCGTGCTGGTGCGCGCGGTCGGCTCGCTCGGCAGCGGCGGTGAGCGCGCGGCTCCGTCGGTCGGTATTGCGCCGGTCGCCTTCAACCTCGACGCTTCGCATGGCTGGCGCAAGTTCGCCCTGCCCGAATCGGTCGGCCACAAGCCGCTTGATCCGGTCATGTTCGACCTGCCCTCCGCACGCGGTTTCAGCATCGACAAGACCCGTTCGCGCATCAGCACCGACGTGCTGCTCGACGCCAAGCGTGACGTCGGCACCGCCGAACAGACTCTGGCGGGCGAGCGCAAATATAGCGTGAATGTCGCGAGCAGCTATTCGCTGACCCGCAACCTGAACGTTACCGCCGGGGTGCGTTATTCGGGGCCGGACAACCGCCTCGCGCCGATCACTGACCAGCGGCAGGACAACCAGGCCGTCTATCTCGGCACGGTCTTCAAATTCTGATTCGCTTTTGATGGTGTGAACACCCTGCGGCGTTTTCGCACGCGGTTCCGATAGGCTGTCGAGTCGGGCGCACGACGGATGCATAGTCCCCGGCGGTCGGAGCCGGTTTTGCTAAATCCTTGATCCAAAAAGGCTGATTCCGGCGCGATCTTCGTCCCTGTTAATCCTTTGGGTCTGCTCTGTGCCATCGCAAGACGGGCAGTTGCACCCCCTCGTCATCCCCGTTCTTTTGCGGCATGAATGCCAAAACGAGGACAATTGATGACACGCCGCCCTTATTCCCGCCCCGAAAAAATTGCTGCCGGATTGTGCGCGGTCCTGGGACTGATCGCTGTCGTGATCTGGGGCGTATCGCTGTCGCATTATTTGGCAAAGCCCCATCAAGCGGCGTCCTCCGGGCCCACATATGTTCGGCCCGCCGCGCCAACAACTCCTGCTGCGCCCGCGCCCAAGCCATCGCAAACCGCCGCGGCCACCACGCCTTCTATGCAACCTCCCGCCAACAGCTTCGTCGTAAAGCGGATCCTGAAGATCGACCAGCCCTTCGATCATGGCGACTATGTATGGGACGATGCCGGAGTGCCACCCGGCCCGATCGTCATCACCGTCGATCTCGCGGCGCAGACGCTGTCGGTTTTTCGCGGCGGCTATGAAATCGGCGCCGCGGTCATCCTCTACGGGGCGAACGACATGCCGACGCCGGTGGGCACCTATCGCATCACCGAGAAAGACGCTGACCACGTCTCGAACCTCTATCACGCGCCGATGCCCTATATGCTGCGCCTGACGAACGACGGGATCTCGATCCACGGCAGCGATGTCCAGCTCAACGCGGGAACGCACGGGTGCATCGGCGTTCCGACACCCTTCGCGCGCAAACTGTTCGCGCAGGCCAGGCTCAGTGACGTGGTGATCGTCACCAATGGCAAGATGATGGATCTCAGCGGCATATCCTGAGGAGCCGGACGGGGAAGGAAATGGTGCTGCCGGTGAGGATTGAACTCACGACCTCAGCCTTACCAAGGATGCGCTCTACCACTGAGCTACGGCAGCATGACCATTCCGCGTCCACGGCCACATCGACAGGCGTCGAGCGGCGGGATGCGGGGCTATGGCCTTGCACAGGGCGGATTGTCAAGGCGCGCTTGCCGTCCGCCGCTGTTTTTCGCTACATGGCCCGATGCGAGAGAGTGACGCGGAAAAGAAGAGACGGCTGGCCGAAGCCCTGCGCACCAACCTGCGTCGCCGCAAGGCGCAATCCCGCGCGGGTGAGGGGGATGCGCAGCCTGTTCCGGCCGAGCCTGATTAAAGCGGCGCGCACGCCCGATCCAGCCAGGCCTTTGCCTCGCCGTCGAGCTGCGGCCCGATAACAGCCAAGACCCGCGCGTGATAGGCATCGATCCACGCGCGCTCGGCCGGATCCAGAAACGCCGTGTCGATCAATGCCCGGTCGATCGGTGCAAAAGTCAGCGTCTCGAACCCGAGCATGGGCTTTTCCGCTCCATCGACCGCCTTTTCGACGACCAGCACCAGATTCTCGATGCGGATGCCATAGGCGCCCGTCTTGTAATAGCCGGGCTCGTTGGAAATGATCATACCCGCGCGCAGCGGCTCGTCACCGCCGCCAAAAGTCGCAATCCGCTGCGGCCCTTCGTGGACGGAGAGGAAGCTGCCCACGCCATGACCGGTGCCGTGCGCATAATCTAGCCCCTGTTCCCAGAGCGCCCGCCGTGCGAGCGTATCGAGCTGGCCACCGCGTGTCCCCTGGGGGAAAACAGCGCGAGCGAGCGCGATATGCCCTTTGAGGACCAACGTGAAATGGCGGCGCATGTCCGCGCTCGGGGTACCGATCGCTATGGTGCGGGTCACGTCGGTCGTGCCGTCGCGATATTGCCCGCCCGAATCGACCAGATACAGCATGTCCGGCGCGATGCGGCGGTCTGTCTCCGGCTCAACCCGGTAATGGACAATCGCACCGTTCGGACCGGCCCCGCTGATCGTGTCGAACGACAGGTCGACCAGCAGGCCGCCCTCCTCGCGAAACGCGCGCAGCCGGTCGGCGGCGGAGAGTTCGGTCTGGCTGCCCTTCGGCCCCTCGATCGACATCCAGTGGAGAAAGCGGCTGAGCGCTGCGCCATCGCGCGCCTGCGCCGCCTTGTGGCCGCCGATCTCGGCCGGATTCTTGATCGCTTTCGCCAATACCACCGGATCGCGCACCGTATCGATGGATGCACCGCCATCGTCCAGCGCCGCGAAGATCGCCGCGACCGCGCGTTCGGGGTCGACTGCGACCGTTTTCCCCGCATAGTCCTGCGCCAAAGCCGCTGCGAAATCAGCGCGCGGGCGGAGCATGACACGGTTGCCCAGATGCGCGCGCACCGCGTCCGTCACCTTTTCGGGCGCGACGAACAGCTCCGCGCTGCCATCGCTGCGCACCACGGCATAGCTCAACGCGACCGGCGTGCGCGCCACGTCACTACCCCGGATGTTGAACGCCCAGGCAATCGAATCGAGCGCGCTCAGCACGACGGCATCGTCGCCGCGCTCGCTCAGCCAGGCGGCAATGTCGGCGATCTTGTCGGCGCTGGTTTTGCCCGCATGGGCCATGTTATGCACGACCAGCGGGGCGAGGCTGGGAGCGGGCCGGTCGGTCCACACGGCGTCGATAGGATTGTCCGGCGTCGCGACCAGTTCCGCGCCCTTCTTCACCAGCGCCGCCTGCGTGTCCCCCACCCATGCCCGGGTGTGCAGCCACGGGTCGTAGCCGATGCGCGCACCTGTGCCGACATGCTCCGCCAGCCATCGCGCCGGGGATGTCTGCGGAAGGTCGCAATATTCGTACAGCGTGCCATCGACCTGATCGCGCACCTGGAGCGTATAGCGCCCGTCGGTGAAGATTACGGCGCGGTCGGCCAGCACCGCCGCGCTTCCCGCCGATCCGCCGAAGCCGGTCAGCCACGCCAGCCGCTGCGCATAGCTGCCGACATATTCGCTCATATGTTCGTCGGTCAGCGGGACGACGAACCCGTCGAGCGTCTGACGCGCCAGCTGCGCCCGCAACGCGGCGAGCCTTTCATCGGCAGTGGACAATGTGACTTCCTTGTTTAATCGGCTATGCACCCAACATAGGGGATTGCGCGGCTCCGCGCCACGTCCCCGGCCCTGCCTTTTTCTACGGGAACATCCATGACATCCCAGCCTCCCCTCACCTGCCCTCCCGTCGCGCAGCGCCGCGCCCATAGCATCACGCACCATGGCCGCACGATTTCGGACGACTGGGCGTGGTTGCGGGATCCGGGCTACCCGGATGTGCAGGACAAGGACGTGCTGTCCTATCTGGAAGAAGAAAATGCCTGGTTCGAGCAGGCGATAGCCCCTCATGCGCCGCTGATCGATACGCTGTTTGCCGAGATGAAAGGGCGGATCAAGGAGGACGATCGCTCCGTCCCCCAAAAGGACGGCGACTATATCTACTGGCGCGCGTTCGAGGTCGGCGCGCAATATCGCAAATGGTATCGCCGCCCGGTCGGGTCGGCCGAAGACGGAAGCGCCGATCAGCTGATCCTTGACGAACCGGCGCTCGCCGCGGGGCACGACTATTTCCGTCTGGGTGCGGCTTCGGTCAGCCCGGACGGACGTTATCTCGCCTTCGCGGTGGATACCGATGGCGGCGAACGGTTCGAGGCGCGGGTGCGCGATCTGTCAACGGGCGACATGCTCGCCGACGTCATCCCCGGTACGCTGTCCTCGCTGGTCTGGACGAGCGACAGCCGCGCGTTTCTCTACAGCCTCGCCAACGAGAACTGGCGGACGGACAACGCCCGCGTCCACCGGCTCGGCACCCCGGCAAGCGAGGATGTCGAGATCTTTCACGAGGATGACGAGGGCTTCCGCGTCAGCATCGGGCTGACCTCCAGCGAGAAGTGGATCGTCATCGGCACCGGTGATCATGTGACAAGCGAGGCGTGGCTTGTTCCCGCCGACGATCCGCTTGCCGCCCTGCGCCTCGTTTCCGCGCGCAAGCCCGGCCGGGAATATGATGTCGACGAGCGCGAAGGCGAACTCTACATCCGCACCAACGACACCGATCCCAATTTCCGGCTGGTGAAGGCCGCGATCGACACGCCCGATATGTGGGAAGAGATCATTGCGCCGGACCCGCATTTTTACCTGACCGATTTCACGCTGTTCAAAAGCTTCTACGTCACCGAAGGTCGGCTCGACGGGCTCGATCAGATCGAGCTGCGCGATTACGAGAGCCACACGCCCAAGCGCCTGTCCTTTCCGGAGGCGAGCTATTCCGCCTCGCTCGACGACAATCCCGAATATGACGTGACGAAGATCCGCATCGGCTATGAATCGATGGTCACGCCGGACACGATCAGTGATTATCACCTCGCCGACGGGCGGATGGAACTGCTGAAGGTGCAGGAGATCCCCTCAGGCTACGACGCGTCCCGCTACGCCACCCAGCGCCTGATGGTCACCGCGCGGGACGGCACGCAAGTTCCGGTGTCGATCGTGTACCCTGCGGACTTTCCGATGGATGGGTCGGGCAGGCTGCATCTCTATGGCTATGGCGCCTATGGGTTGGCGATGGAGCCGGGTTTTTCGACCGGGCGCCTGTCGCTGCTGGATCGGGGCTTTGCCTATGCCATTGCGCATATTCGCGGCGGGGACGATCTGGGGCAGGCCTGGTATCTCGATGGCAAGCTCGACAAGCGCACCAACACGTTCACCGATTTCGTGGATGTCGCCAAAGGCCTTATCGAGCGCGGCTTTACCGCGCCGGGGCGGATCAGCATTTCCGGCGGATCGGCGGGCGGCGAGCTGATGGGTGCGGTCGTCAATTCGGACCCTGATCTGTGGGGCGCGGTGGTCGCGCATGTGCCGTTCGTCGATGTGCTCAACACCATGCTCGATGACACGCTGCCGCTGACGCCGGGCGAGTGGCCCGAATGGGGCAATCCGATCGAGGATGCCGCAGCGTTCGACACGATTGCGTCCTATTGTCCGTACCAGAATGTGCGGGCGCAATCCTATCCCCCGATCATGGTGACGGCGGGGCTCAACGATCCGCGCGTCACCTATTGGGAACCGGCAAAATGGGTGGCCAAGTTGCGCGCCACCGCGACCGGCGCCGCGCCGCTGTTGCTCAAGACCAATATGGGCGCGGGCCATGGCGGTAAGTCCGGCCGCTTCGACTCCCTGCGCGAAACGGCCGAGGAATTTGCCTTCATCCTGTGGCAGATGGGCGCCGCGAACGAGAATTGATTACGGCGCGGCGGCGGGTGCGGGGGTAGCCTCGGGCGTCATCGACGGTTGAGACGGAGCCACTGCAGGCTGCGTGGGGACGACCGGAGGTGGCGGGGTTGCCCGTCCGGCCAAAATCGCGGCGGATTCGATCACGTCGAGCGCCCGGCGCGCTTCGTTGTAGCGACGGGCCATTTGCAGCCAGCTGTCGGCATTGGCGCGCCCGGGCAGGCCCTCAACCTCCGCAATCGCCGCTTCCACGCGGGCGGCGGCAAGCAGGCTGCGCGCGCGCTGCAACGCCTTTTCGGGCAGTGGGGAGGGGGAAGTGGCCTTCCGGATGATCACCAGATTGGCCAGCTCGCGCTTCGTGGCGGTCCACCAGTCGCCCTCGTCCCGGCGACCCATCAATGCAGGCGTCAGTTCATCGAACGCGCCCTGCAGGTCGATCAGCGTTACCGGCTCGTCCGCTGCGGTGATGATCGTCGCCACCGCCTTGGGCTGCGCCTCGCCGAAGCGGGCGCGCAACTCGGTCTCGAGATAGCCGAGCGGCGCGCCATTATCGAGCGCGCGGCGCGCGGCAAAGGCGATCAGCATGGCCTCCGCCTTCCCCGCCTTGTCCCCTGCGAGCATCGCCTGGGTCGAAAGATTGTCGAGCCGGGCGGACAGGGTGGCCACTTTCGCGTCGAGGGCGGAAACATTGGCCTGCGTCACTGTGCCGGTCATGGCGGGCGAAGCGGCGGGGACGGCCGGTCCGGTGGCGGCCAGCGGTGCAGCGCTTCCGCCGTTCCACCAGTTCTGCAGCGCGCCGGTTCCCCACAAGGTCGCACCGATTCCGCCGATGAAGGCGATCAGAATGACGGCCAGCCACAATCCCGTGTTGGACCGGCGGTGCGTAGGAACGGGTGCAGGCGTGAACGGGGCCGGGGAAGGAGGCGGCGTTTCGGCCTGCGTCAGGGGTTCCTCGCTCATGATCGCGGCTCCAGTCTGTTTTCGCATCGCTGCCGGAAGGAGGATTACTGGCACATTTGAAGTGCGATGGCCAGCATTGCGGCATCGCTCGGCGCGGGCGCGGTCCCGCTGCGGCCCCATCCGGTCCCGGCGGCGGCAAGCGTCGCGGGTGATATGGCGACAAGCGTACAGGCAGAGCGTTGGGTCGCGGGAACGAGACCGGCGAGGCAGGCTGCAGCCCGTGGGGAATGCAGCAGGATGACCGGCTGTTCCGCTAAGGCGCGCGAAAGGGCGGGCGCGTCGATATCCTCCCGGCTTTCATAGACCGGCACCGACGTAATGGTCAGCGATCCGGAATCATAAGGGCGCACGTCGCGACCCTGGAAATGGAGGATGCGCTGGCGCCCGCTGTGCGCCACGGTCGGGATGAGCGCGGCAATGTCCGCTTCGCCCGTATGGATGTCGGTAAATCCGGCCTCGCGGGCACCGGCGGCGGTAGCGCGCCCAACAGTAAAGCAGGGCAGGTGGGTAAAGTTGTGCAAATCCGGCCCGGCATGGCGAGCGGCGTTGGCGCTGGTCAGCATCACCGCGTCGAACTGGGCGGGATCGGGCGGGGTCCAGTCGAGCGGCGCTACCCGAAACAGCGGGCAGACCAGCGTCTCCAGCCCCCGTTGCCGCGCGCGCGCTGCTGTGGCGTCGGCACCCGGTTGCGGCCGCAGGATGAGCAGCGGCTTCACGGCGCGAACAGTGCGCGCAGACCCTGGCTCGCGCGTTCGAGCATGTCCACACCCAGCGCCATCGCCGCTGCTTCGTCGCCAGGGTCCAATCGCGCCTCTGTCGCCACGCTTTCCTTGCCATCATTCGAGAGGATCTGCGTGCGCAGCCAGACGCGGTCGCCCTCCGGCACCGCCAGCGCGGCGATGGGCGAATGGCATGTCCCGCCGAGAGCGCGCAGCACAGCCCGTTCAGCCGCCACGCAGGCATGGGTATCCCGGTGATCGATCGCGTCGAGCAGCGCCCGGACCGGCATATTGTTCGCCAGCGCCTCCACCCCGATCGTCCCCTGTGCCGGGGCGGGCAACATTATGTCGACCGGAACGGCATGGCCGACATCGCTCTGTCCCAGCCGGTCGAGCCCCGCGGCCGCCAGCAGCGTGGCGTCGGCTTCCCCTGCTTCGAGCCGCGCTAACCGCGTCGCCACATTGCCGCGAAACAGCACGATCTCGACATCCGGGCGCAGCCGACGGATCTGCGCGGCACGGCGTGGCGAACTGGTGCCGAGCCGCCCACCTGCGGGAATGGCGCCGAGGCTTTCCGCCCCCACCAGCCGGTCGCGCACGTCGGCGCGGGGCAGCACGGCGGCGATGAGGAAGGCGTCGGGACGGATCGTTTCGACATCCTTCATCGAATGAACGGCAAAGTCGATCTCTCCCAGCGCCAGCGACCGGTCCAGTTCCTTGGTCCACAGCGCCTTGCCGCCGATGTCGGCGAGCGGCCTGTCGAGCACCTTGTCGCCGCTCGCGACGACCGGGCGGATCAGGATCGCGTCCTCGTCCCATCCATGGGCCGCGCGCAGGGCATCCGCGACGAGATGCGCCTGCACCATTGCCAGCGGCGATGCGCGTGTGCCCAAGCGCAGCGGGCGGGCGGGCGAATGGGTGGCAGGAGCGTCCGTCATATCCGGCTTGCTCTAATCGCCCCGGACAGTAGAGGAAAGGGCGGAATGAGCATCATCTTGGGCCTGGAATCGAGTTGCGATGAAACCGCCGCCGCTTTGGTGACGGGCGAAGGCGTGGTTCTGTCCCACAAGCTCGCAACGCAGGAGGCGCAGCATCGCCCCTATGGCGGGGTCGTGCCGGAGATTGCGGCGCGTGCGCATGTCGATGCGCTGATGCCGCTGGTGGAGGCCGCTTTTGCCGACGCGCAGCTAACGCTCGCCGATGTCGACGCGATTGCGGCGACGGCGGGGCCGGGGCTGATCGGTGGGGTGATGGTAGGGCTGGTTACCGGCAAGGCGCTCGCCCATGCGGCGTGCAAGCCGCTGATCGCGGTCAATCATCTGGAAGGCCATGCGCTCTCGCCCCGGCTGGCGGACCGGGATCTCGCCTTTCCCTATCTGCTGCTGCTGGTGTCGGGCGGGCATTGCCAGCTGTTGCGTGTGGAGGGCGTGGGCCAGTATCGCCGCCTCGCCACCACCATCGACGATGCGGCGGGCGAGGCGTTTGACAAGACGGCCAAGTTGCTGGGTCTGGGTTATCCGGGAGGGCCGGAGGTCGAGAAGGCCGCGCTGCGCGGCGATGCCAAAGGCGTGCCGCTGCCCCGGCCTCTGGTTGGGACGAGCGATCCTCATTTTTCCTTCGCGGGCCTTAAAAGTGCGGTGATGCGCGCCGCGCAATCCGGGAAATATACGACGGACGACATCGCGGCGAGCTTCACCGCTGCGGTGATCGACTGCCTGGTCGACCGGACGGACCGGGCGCTGCGCGAGAGCGGCGGGGTCAGCGCGCTGGTTGTCGCCGGGGGCGTGGCGGCGAACCGCGCCATCCGGTCCGCGCTGGAGCAATTGGCAGCGCGCCACGATCTGCCGTTCGTGGCGCCCCCTTTGTGGCTGTGCACCGACAACGCCGCGATGATCGGCTGGGCGGGGGCGGAGCGCTATGCGCTCGGGCTCATTGATGGCATGGATGTGCCCGCGCGTCCCCGCTGGCCGCTCGATCCGCATGCGGAAAAGGCGCGCGGGGCGGGGATCAAGGGATGACGCGACATATGCGGGCATGGGGAGCGAAGGGATGATGAAGCTCGGTGTCGTCGGCGGAGGAGCGTGGGGCACCGCCCTCGCGCAGGTCGCGGCGGGCGGCGGAGAATCCGTTACGCTCTGGGTGCTCGAAGACGAGGTTGCGACCTCGATCAACGCCGATCACGTCAACGCACTCTATCTCAACGGCATTTCGCTTTCGCCCGCGATCCGGGCAACGCGGGAGCTGGCCGACCTCGCGACGTGCGACGCACTGCTGGTGGTCACGCCTGCGCAGCATCTGCGCAGCGTTCTGGCCGGTCTGCCTATCTTCAACACGCCGCTGATCCTGTGCGCCAAAGGGATCGAGGCGGGCACGGGCCTGCTGATGACCCAGGTCGCGGCCGAGGCAAAGCCCGATGCGCCGATCGCGGTGCTGTCTGGCCCAACCTTCGCGCATGAAGTCGCCGCCGGGCTACCGACCGCGATCACCCTCGCCTGCGCCGATGCCGTGCTGGGCCAGCGGATCGCCGAGCGGATCGCCCGTCCGGGCTTTCGCCCTTATCTGTCGGATGACCTGATCGGCGCCGAAATCGGGGGCGCGGTCAAGAATGTGCTGGCGATTGCGTGCGGCGTCGCGGAGGGGGCGGGGCTGGGCCAGAACGCGCGCGCTGCGCTTATCAGCCGAGGTTTTGCAGAAATGACGCGTTTTGGCTTGGCGCGTGGCGCGCGGATCGAAACGCTCGCCGGTTTGTCGGGCCTTGGAGATCTTGTGCTCACCTGTTCGTCCACGAGTTCGCGCAACTTTACGCTGGGCAAGGGGTTGGGCGAAGGCATGTCGGCCTCGGCACTGCTGGCCCACCGGCGTACCGTTGCCGAAGGCGCGTTCACCGCGCCGGTCCTGCGCGACGTTGCACGGGACGCGGGTGTCGAAATGCCGATCGTCGAGGGTGTGTGTGCCCTGCTCGAGGGGAAAGTCAGCGTGTCCGAAATGATCGACGCCTTGCTCGCCCGGCCCTTGCGACCCGAATGACGGTCGCGCCGCGCGGCTCCGTCGCTGACTGTGCGATGACGATATACTTGCTCGCCGCCCTCGCTTATGGTCGGGACTGATGAGCGAGGGGAAGCCTGTTTTGGGAGGAGCACAGCCGTCCGCCGCCGACATGCCCGCCGAGGCGCGCGAACAGAGCGATATCGCCGCGCTCGCGAAGGGCGGGCGGACCAATGTGTTCGGCTTTTTGCTGCGCCTTGCCGCGCGTCTGCCGTTCCTGTTCATCGCCGGACGCATCTACGGGCCGGAGGTTCTCGGTCGCTTCGCTTATGCCGTGCTGGTGGTGGAGTTTGCCGCGCAGATCGCTACCATGGGGCTGAAGCGCGGACTGGCAGGGGCGATGGCGCAGACCGGCCGTCCGGAAAATCATGTCGTGGCCGATGCCATGACTGTGACGTTGCTGGGATCCGTCTTCACGGCTGGATTGTTGTTCCTGTTCCCGCAGGCGATGTTCCCCAACAGCAACCTGCATGGGCTGGACCGGCTGCTGCCGCTGATCGTCATCGCGGTAGCCGGATCGGATGTGGCGCTTGCTGCGTGCGCCTGGCGTTATGACGTCGGGGCATCAGTGCGCGCCCGCTCTATCGTCGAACCATGGACGATCAGCATCGGCGCGTATGTTTTTTCTTTCTATTCCCTCCGCGACGGGCTGATCCTCTCTTATGTGCTGTCAATGGTTGCGGCGCTGCTCGCATCGCTCTGGCCCATGTGGCGGCATTTCGGCTGGGCGCAGGGCTGGTTTCCCTCTCCGCGCCGACTGGGCCGAATGGCGCGGCGCAACCTGCCGCTGGCGGCGGCCGATGCGGTCGAATGGGGATCGCGGCGCCTCGATCTCGCTGTGCTCGGCCTGTTTGTCAGCCCGGCCGTTGTCGGCATTTATTATGTCGCGCAGCAGGTTGCATCGCTGCCCCAGAAGCTGAAAACCAGTTTCGAGCCGATCCTCGGTCCGGTCATCACGCGCAACCTGGCCGATCACAATCACGCGGCCATCGCGCGGCAGGTGAGCCAGGTTGGCTTCTGGATCATCGCCGCGCAGGTGGGGATCGCGCTCGCGTTGGGCATACCCGGCGAAGCGGTCATGGGTCTGGTAGGACCGCAATTTGTCGCGGGCGCACTCGCGCTCGGTTTCCTGCTTGCGGCCGAAGCGGCAGCGGCAACGGCGGTGGTCAGCGAATCGGCGCTCGTCTATATGGCGCGGTGGCGCAACATCCTGATTTCGCTCGGTATGATTGTCCTTCAGGCGGGACTGAGCTTTGCGCTGTTGCTGCTGGTGCAGCGGGCGGGTTATCCCACGCCGGTGGTCGCCGCCGCGCCCGCGCTGGCGCTGGCGGTGGCGCTGGGGGCAAGTTCACTGGTGAAGTCGGCGTTGCTCTCGCGCCTGTTGCGCCAGCGGGTCGTCACCTGGCGTCCGCCGCTGATTGTCGCCTGCGCCGTGGCCATCATCGTCGGCTGTGCATTTGTCGCGCTGCCGCACCGGCTGGAATGGGTTGAGCTGGTGTTCGGCGCGCCGACCATCCTTGCCGCCTATGCGGTAGTGATCTGGCGCTACGGCTTCGGCCCGGAAGATCGAATGCTCTTTCGTCGGCGACCGGTGGAATAAATTCCCGTCATCACTGTTGGTGTCTCGACGGCGCTCGACACGAACGATCGGCGGAAACGAAAAAGGCCGCGACCCTTACGGATCGCGGCCTTCTGATTTGCTTTGGTCAGGCGATCAGAACGATACGCCGATCGAACCGACGACGCCCGCTTTGCCGATATGACGGCCCGACGGCGAAATGTCTTCGGACTTCTTGAAGTCGGTGTCGACATAGGAGACGCCGAACGTGATATGGTTCCAGGTGTAGGTCGCACCCAGGCTCCAGTCGGTGTAGTTCTTCAGGCCATTGGTCAGGAAGCTGCGGCCGAAGCTCTCACCCACATGTGCGGTGATCGACACCGGCGTGTTCGGGATCGATCCGGACAGGTCACCATAGACATAGGTGTTGTCGCTGCGGTTGGCGCCACCAGCGGCAATCGCATGCTGCTTGGGAGCATAGGCAATGCCGACCTTCGCGGTAACCGGGCCAACGGCGCCCTTGACGCTCGCATAGGGCTCAACAAAGTCAGTGTTGGCACCGCCGGAACCGGGATAGTAGTAATAGAGCACGCCGACATCGACCGTGGCTGGGCCAAACGTCTTGCTATAACCAGCGATCAGGTCGATTTCCTGATCCGAGCCGGCAGCAACATAATCGTCAACCGACGAACCCCAAGCCGAGACATAAAAGCCCGACTCATGCGTGGCGGTCAGCGAACCCTGAACCGCGAAACGCTTGTCGGTCTGCGAAATGCCGCGGAAGCGGTAGTCGGAAACGACCGTGGCGCCGCCCGAAACGGTTACGGCAGGAGCGGGCTCTTCCTGAGCGAATGCAGGAGCGGCTACAGCCGTCAGCGCAACGGCTGACAGACCCAGAATGATCTTACGCATAATTATATTTCCCTTCGTCGATCGTGAATTCGATCGTCCCACCTGCGTTACCGGTTTCGACCTCTCTATGCCCACGGCAGGGGATCGAATGGCCCGGAAACAGGCTTCTGATGACCCGAGATTCCGCGGCGCACAAGACAAAACAGCAGAGACCTTTTCAAATTCGGTCACAGATGTTGCCCGTTTGCAACGAAATCACCGGTGAGGGGGTATCTGGCGAAACATCCTTAACAGACGGTTAAGGGGTGCCTTAATCCGCCGATTAGGCGAATTATTTCTGGTTTTCCTGGAAGCGCGCCAACCCTGCCGCCAGATCATCGATCAGGTCTTGCGTGTCTTCCAACCCGATGTGCAGCCGAATCGCCGGACCTTCTGCAATCCATTGCGTTGCACTGCGGAATCGTTGCGGATCGACGGGAAGAGCAAGACTTTCGAAGCCGCCCCAACTGTAACCGATGCCGAAATGCGCCAGCCCGTCGATAAGCGCGGCCCGGGCTTTGTCGTCCCCGCCGTTGAGTACGAAGGTAAAGAGTCCGGTCGATCCGGTGAAATCGCGTTGCCACAGTGCATGGCCGGGGGAGCCGGGAAGGGCGGGATGCAGGACGCGCGCAACCGCTGGTTGCTCATCGAGCCACTGCGCGACAGCCAGCGCACTTTTCTGATGCTGGGTCAGGCGCGACGGGAGCGTACGCAACCCGCGCAGGGCGAGCCATGCATCGTCCGGTCCCAGCATCTGGCCAAACAGATAGGCGGTGGACTGGATTGCCTTCCACATCTCCGCATTGGCGGTCACTGATCCTGCCATCGAATCGCTGTGCCCGACGATGTATTTGGTGCAGGCGAGGATCGAGATGTCGACGCCGTGCGCCAGCGCGGGGAAGAATAAGGGCGTCGCCCAGGTATTGTCGATCAGCGTGACGATGCCGCGCGCTTTCGCGATAGCGGTGATGGCGGGCACGTCCTGCACCTCGAACGTCAGGCTGCCGGGGCTTTCGAGAAAGATCGCGCGCGTGCGATCGGTAATTATGGCGGCGATGCCTTCGCCAACGGTCGGGTCATAATAGAGCGTGTCGATGCCCATCGGCCGCAATATCTTTTCGCAGAAGGTGCGGGTGGGGTCGTAGGCGCTATCGACCATCAGCAACTGATCGCCGGGCTTGAGCACCGCCATCAGCGCACAGGAAATTGCGGCCACCCCGGAGGGAAACAGCATCGTTCCCGCAGCGCCTGGTTCCATCTCCGTCAGCGCATCGGCGAGCGCCCAGCTTGTTGGCGTACCCTTGCGCCCGTAGAACAGCCGTTGATGCTGGTCCGTCAGCGCGGCGCGCAGATGGGCGACGTCGTCATAGAGTATGGTCGACGCCCGCCAGACCGGAGGATTGACGATGGCGCCCGGCTGACCAGGCATGCGCGTCCATTCCGGTTGCCGACCGCCCTGCACCGCGCGCGTGGCGGGGCCACGCGGGTCGGACGTTTCGTCGTCGGGATTGCTCATGCCGGGCCGGTGGCCTTGGGCGTGCTCGGGTCCAGACCCCATTCGCTCCAGCTTCCGTCATAGAGCGTCACGTCGGTCTTATCGATCAGCCGCGCGGCAAACAACACGTCCGCTGCCGTCACCCCGCTGCCGCAGGTCGTGATAAGCGGGCGGGAAAGATCGATGCCTGCTTCGGTGAAGAGGCCGCGCAATTCATGCCCGCGCTTCCATGTGCCGTCAGCATTAAACAGCCGCGAATAGGGCAGGCATACCGATCCGGGGATATGGCCGGACGCCATGCCCGCGCGCGGTTCGGGATCCTCGCCGGTAAAGCGGCTCATCGACCGGGCATCGACGACCTGCGCCGCCTTGGTCTTGAGATTCGCGATCATGTCCTCCCGCGTGCGCACCATGGCGTCATCGCGCCACACGGTGAAGTGCCGGTGACGGGTCTTGGGCTTGCCACTTTCCGTCTCACGCTTTTCCGCAATCCATTTGGGCAGCCCACCGTCGAGGATCGCGACATTGTGCGCCCCGAACACCTGGAACATCCACCATGCGCGCGCCGAGCTGTGCAGCGGGCTATTGTCATAGACGACGATGCGGCTGCCATCGCCCAGACCCAGCGCCTGCATCCGGCTGGCGAATTTTTCGGCGGGGGGCAGCATGTTGGGGCGCGGATCGTTGGCATCGGCCAGTTCGTCCAGATTGAGGAAAAACGCGCCGGGGATATGCGCGGCATCATATTCCGCTGCCGGATCGCGCCCGCTGTTGGGCAAAAACTGCGTCGCATCGACGATGCGCAGGTCTGACGCCCCCATTTCCGAAGCCAGCCAGTCCGTGCTCACCAGAATGTCCATCATCTTCGCCCTTTCCTTGACGCCCTGTCGTTACCGGAGAGATACAGACCTTTCCAGTGCCAACATCGCCCTTTCCATGTAGCAAAGTACCGACGGGCGGCATCCCCTTGCGGCCTTTCCCCGAAATGCAAAAGTCCCTATAGCGCCGCCATGAACCCGATCCATCTTGGCCAGACCAGTCCGCTCCCCGCATCCCCGGAAGAGGCGGTGCTCGATTATGTCGCCAATCCGCGCCCGGAAGCGCGTTATATGGTGCGCTTCGCCGCGCCGGAATTCACGTCGCTTTGCCCGGTGACGGGCCAGCCGGACTTCGCGCATCTGGTGATTGATTATGTACCTGATGCTACAATAGTGGAATCCAAGTCGCTCAAGCTGTTTCTGGGAAGCTTCCGAAACCACGCCGCCTTTCATGAGGATTGCACGGTCGGCATCGGTCAGCGCCTGTTCGATGAGATGAAGCCGCTATGGCTGCGCATCGGCGGCTACTGGTATCCGCGCGGGGGCATCCCCATCGATGTGTTCTGGCAATCCGGCGCGGCGCCTGCGGATGTGTGGGTGCCGGATCAGGGCGTGCCGGGCTATCGCGGGCGGGGGTAAACGCGCCTTTTAAGGCCTCGCCGCATCGCGCCGGGCCTGCCGCACCATCCCGCGCAGGATTTGCCCTTTGGTGCGCGGTGGTGGCGGCTCCGTATCCAGAAGCTCCCGCGGGTGCAGCGACAGGACATATTGCTCGGCGGCGCGAAAACCATCCGACCATTCTGGACCATGGTGGCCGAAAGTAGTGACGGAATACGACTCCATGCTCTGAAACATTCCCGAGCACACCCGCTCGGCTGCCCAGCTGTGGGCGGCGTGCCGATGTTCGGCAAAATGGGTGGCGACCAGCGCGACGTTCGCCTCGCTGACATCGAGCTTGAGATGGCGAAGAAGCCCTTCGGCTGCGACCCGGTCCACGCTCCAGACGGCTGATTCGCTCATGCTTTTCTCCCACCGAACACGATCGCAGGTTGCGGTGCCATGTCAATGCGGCAGGCGGTCAGGCTCGCGTTCCGGGAGGGTTCACAAATAGCCGACCAGACTGAGCTTCGAAAGTTGGGCAAAGACCGAATAGCTCGCCTCCAGCACCATCTTCTGCCGCGCAAGATCGATCGCGACGGAAGACAGATCGGCGTCCTCATTCTTTGATACGATGTCCTGCCACAGCAGGCTGCGTTGCTCGGCCCGTTTGGCGAGGGTTTCCACCTCACCCTGCATCCGCCCATTATCCGCATTGGCGACGCGCAATTGGGCAAGGCCATTGTCGATCTGGCCCAAGGCCTCGTTGAGCTTCGCGCTCTGCGCCGCCGTGGGCGTGGTGCCCAGCGTGCCTGCTTCGGCGAGCGTGCGGAACGCCTGGTAAAGGCCGCTTCCCACCTCGCTCGCGACCAGCCCATATTGCACGGTCAACCCTTCGGAGACCTCGGCCGATGCGCGCACGGCGTCGTTGGCGAATACGTCCGCGTCGGTGGTGCCGACCAGCCCCGCCAGCGTGTCGACCTGGAACGGCGTGTCGAGCGTCTGCGCGCCGCCGTAGAGCGCCACGCCGCGCTCGGTGCTGTTGAGGCTGACGCGAAACTGGTGGAACGCTCCGTCAATCAGAGCCTGCAAACCCGTGGTCTGGCCGGTGCCGATCGCCTGCAGCATATTCTGGCGCAAATCGCTGACCGCGCTGTCAATCGTACTCATGCTGGCGTCGTAGATCGACAGGGTGGTGCCGACCTGATCGGCGACGGCGGCATGCGCCTCCTGCCGCGCGATCATCGACCGGGCAGAAAGGATACGCGCGGACTGTGTGCCAAGCGACGCATAATCCTGCGCCTTTTTTCCGGTCGCAATCTGTTGCTGCGTGACGGCAAGGGCAGCCTGCGATCGCTGGATGGCGCTCGCCATGGTGGCCTGCAAGGGTATGGTCGCGACACGGGCCATCGAATGCTCTCCTATCCGACCATTTCGATCAGGGTGTCATACATCTGGCTGGCAGTCGTCATGACGCGCGCCGCGGCGGAATAGCTGTTCTGCAAGACCACCATCTGCGCGAGTTCCTCGTCCAGATTGACGCCGGAGAAGCTGTCGCGACGATTGACGGCATCGGCCTTGCGTGCGGTGGCGTCGGTCAGGCGGTCGGTCGCCTGCGCGGCGGCGGTGCCGATGCCGCCCATCAGCGTGCTGGCGAAGCGGTCGATGCTGCTCCTGCCCTTGCCCGCAAAATCCTGCGCGGCAGAAAGGGCGTCGACGAGCCGTACCGCACCGCTGACGTCGCCGCTGCCCAGCGCGCGTGCGCCCATGGCGACTCCGGTTTGCAGCGTGGCGAGCGGCAGGCGTTGCGGATCGCCGGACAACTCGCGCCGCATTTCGGCGTTAGCAAGGCCGGACCATCCGCCGGTCAGGCCCGAAAGCATCGTGAACGACCGGCCGGTGCCCGCACGGTTGGTCGAGTCGGACGGACTGGAGAGGGTGGCGCCGGACACGCTGGCGAGTGGCGTAAACGCGAAACGTCCGTTTCCGTCCAGCGCAAAGGAACCGAACTGGCCAAGCGGGCTGGCGTTCAGCTGGGTGACGAGATCGCCAAACGTGCCACCGGGGGCAGGGGAGAGGCCATGGCTGGCGAGGACCCGCCCGTCGACGCCGCGCAGCACGATCTGCGCGGTTTCCGCCGCGCCGAAGCCGTGCGGATCGCTTGGCCGAAAACCGGCGGGGGTGAGCGCGCTGCTGCTGCTCACCACCATGTCGTTGAGGCCGAAGAACTGCGATACGCCGACGCCCGCCCGTGCGCTCGGATTGGGACTGCCCTGGCCGATGACGACGCCATTGAGTGCAGAAGTGGCGGTAAAGGACAGCGTGCCCGATGTATCGACGCTCATCGTGGCCGCGCCGCCAAGACCCGCGTTCACCGCCGCGATCATGTCGTTGACCGTCGCGGTGGGGCCGAGGGAGTCGAAATCGACCGTGGTGGTGGCAACGAGATTGCCCGCCTTGCTGGTGACAGCGAACTGCGCCGAGCCGGTAAAGCCGAGCCGATCGTTGCCGATCAGCCCGGTGGGGCGTCCGGCGAGCGCGGTGGGTGGCGGCACGGCACTTGCGCCATTGGACGCCGCGTTCAGCGTTTGCGCGAGCCCGCCGAAAAAGAGGCCGAGCGTGTCGGTAAAGGCGGGCAGCACATTGTCGCGCAGGTTGATGAGGCCATCCAGCGCACCCCCCGAGGCCGCACCGCTCAGCTTTTCGCCCGTGTCGGCGCCCGCAAGGCCATTGTCGTCGGCAAAATGGACGCTGATGGCGGGATAGCTGGCCTGCGCTGTGCCATCACCCGGCATCGGATAGTCGAGCGCCCGCAACTGCCGATCAAGCAGCACCGCACCGTCCGCGCTGTCGATGGAAATGCGCCCGTCCGGCTGATGCCGCACCGCAATCTTGATGAGGCCGGACAGTTCCTCCACCGCCATCATCCGCTGGTCGGCCGCGCCCGATGAACTCTGCCCCAGCCCGTTCAACCGGGTCAGCGTGCCGTTGAGATCGTGGATGCGCGCGAGCAGCCCGTTAATGCGATCGACGGTGAAGCTCACCTCGGTCTCGACATCGCCCTTCAATTGGTCGCTATCCTGCGAGAGTTGCTGCATGGAATTGATGGTGTCCTGCACGCTGCTGGTAAACGCGGCGACGGTTTGCGGAGAATTGGCGAGGCCCGTCATCGCGATGGCGGCGGCCGACAGGCTGTCGATGCGGGCGGGCAGTCCGGCTTCCGATCCTGGCGCGCCGAGCAGCGCCTGCAGCCGGTCGAGATAATTGGCTTCCGCATCGTAGCGGCCCATATCGCCCGCGCGACGATAGACCGTGTCCTCCAGGAACGTGTCGGCGACGCGTGTCGGCTCGCCCACCACCACGCCGTTAACGCGCCCCTGCACCACACCGGTGGTCAGCGTCACCTTTTCCCGCGCGTAACCCGCCGTGCCGACATTCGCGACATTGTTGGACACAGTCCTGAGCGCCGACTGCGCTGCGTTCAGCCCCGACCGGGCGGAAGAGAGGATGTCGTTGAGGGACATTATCGTTGGGCCTCAAGCGCCGGCGGCGACATCCGTCGCCTTGGCTTTCCTCGCATAAGCTCGGGCGGCCGTTCGGCCTTGCGAACCCTGAGGGGTTCGGTGACGGCGACCGTAAGGCTGTTCCCGAAGTCGGCCCGAGTCCTCATCATCACCGCTTCAGATTGCTGACTTCCTGCAGCATATCGTCCACCGTGGTGATGATCTTGGACGACGCGCTGTAGGCCCGTTGGAAGCGGATCATGTTGGTAAACTCCTGCGCCAGATCGACATTCGACCCTTCGAGCGTCCCGGAGCTGATCGACCCCGCGCCCAGCACGCCGGGCTCGTTGAGCGCGGCCGATCCGCTGTCCTGCGCGATGGCGAAGCCGTTGCCCGGCGTGCGGGTCAGGCCATCGGGGTTGGGGAAGGTAGCGATGGGGAGCTGGTAGAGCGCGCGCGCCGTGCCATCCTCGAAGATCGCGCTGACCCGGCCGGTCTTGCTGACTTCGACAGAGGCGACATTGCCAAGCAGTCCGCCATTGACGTTCGAGGAGATCATCGCGCTCTCGCTGCCGAACTGGGTGAGCCCGTCGAGGCCATTCTGGCTGCCGAGATTGAGGGCGATCGGCACCGATCCCGCGCTGTTGGTCCAGGCTGGGGTGAGCGTGCCGAACAAGGCGGGGGACGATCCCGCGACATCCAGGCTGCCATCCGGGTTGAACGCGATCGTCCCGCTGGCGAGCAGGCCGTTAGTCGCGGTCACGTCGCTTGCCGGGTTGGCAACAATCTCCGCCTGCCACACATTGGGCGCGGTCTTGACGAAGGAGAGGTTGATGCGGTGCGCGCCGCCCTGCGCGTCATAGACTTCGAGCGAGCGGCTGAACTGGGGCGTGGCTGTCCCCGCCGCCATGTTGCCCGCCGCATAGATTCCGGCAAAGACCGGGGTGGTCGATTGCAGGTTCGCGCGCATCTGCACGCGGGTGGTCGGCGTCGCCGTACCGGTCAGCTCTGCGACGCGCACCGGCTCCAGCGCGGCAAGCGTCCCGGTGTTGGTGTAGTTGCCGACCGAATCGAGCCGCCACCCTTGCAGATAATAGCCTGAACTGTTGCGCAGATAGCCCTGTTCGTCCGGGCGGAACGATCCGGCGCGGGTATAGGCGACCGCGTCGCTGGTCCCCGTGCCGGTGCGCGTGACGAAGAACCCTGCCCCGTCGATGCCGAGATCGGTGGTGCTGCTCGATGCCTGCAACAGTCCCTGTTTCGAAATGAGCGCGTGGGGCGCGGCGGCGACACCGCCCGCCGAAAAGGCGCTCGATGTGCGGCCATCGGTTACCAGCGACTTGAACTGGGTTTCGATGCCCTTGTAACCGATGGTGTTGATGTTGGTGATGTTGTCGGCAACCGTGGCCATCGCGCTCGATTGCGCGCCCAGCCCGGATACGCCGGCATACAGTGCGGAATAAAGGCTCACCGGAAAATCCTCCCGAAATGCGGCGCGGCGGCCCGCGCGATCCTCAGGATATTATAGGACGGTCCCGACCCCATCCGGCACGGCGGATCCGGAAAGGCGCCTATCATCCTATAATGAAGCAGAAGAGGGGATGAGGATGCTCAGGATCAATCTGCGCGACGGCGAACAGGTGGTGGTCAACGGCGCGGTGCTGCGCGCCTGCGGACGGACCGCGCTGTGGCTCGAAAACGAGGCCGCCGTGCTGCGCGGGCGGGAGGTGATGAAGCCGGAAGAAGCCAACACTCCCGCCCGTCGCCTCTATTTTGCGTGCATGATGGCCTATCTCGATCCGGCTGGGCGGGACAGCCATCAGGAAGCCATCCTGATCCTGCTGGGTGACCTGATCAACGCCGTGCGGGCGCTTCATGCCCGCATGGCCTGCGCGACCTTCGCGCGGCTGGTGGCGGAACATGACTATTACCGCGCGCTGGCCGAATGCCGCACGCTCATCGACCATGAAGCGAAATTGCTGGGGGGTGATGGCGCTCCGGCGGCGCAGGCGCACTGAGAGCCGCGATGCACACCGGCCTAAGTCAGGTCGCCCGCGCGATCCGTCATCTGCCGCCCGATACGCTTTATGGCCGGGTCGTCGCGGTGCAGGGCGCGCTGATCGAGGTGGAAGGACTGCACGGCGCGGCCAGCATCGGTGCGCATGTGCGGCTGGACAGCGATGACGGCGCGGTCGATGCGGAGATCACCGGGTTGGACCGCGGCATTGCCCATTGCTTGCCGTTCAGCGAGCCGCGCGGCATCGCCACCGGGATGCGCGCTACCCTGTCCATCGGGCAGGATTGCATCCGCCCCGGCCCCGGCTGGCTTGGGCGGATGGTCGACGGGCTGGGACGGCCGATTGATGGCAGGGGGCCTCTGGCGCCGGGCGACCAGCGTCGCCCGATGCGCGCCGATCCACCCCCGGCGGCCGAGCGGGCACGCGTCGGGTCGCGCATCGATACGGGCGTGCGTGCGCTCGATCTCTTTGCGCCGCTGTGCATCGGCCAGCGGCTGGGCCTGTTCGCCGGATCGGGCGTGGGAAAATCAGTGCTGCTCTCCATGCTGGCGCGCTGGACGCAGTGCGATGTCGCCGTCATCGGCCTGATCGGCGAGCGCGGGCGCGAAGTGCAGGAATTTGTCGAGGACGATCTCGGGCCGCAGGGTCTGGCGCGCTCGGTGCTCGTTGTCGCGACGTCGGATGCGCCCGCGCTGATGCGGCGGCAGGCGGCATGGACGACGCTCGCTGTGGCCGAGCATTTCCGGGATCAGGGGCTGCATGTGCTGTGCCTTATGGATTCAGTCACCCGCTTTGCCATGGCGCAGCGGGAAATCGGCCTGGCCAATGGGGAACCGCCCGCCTCGCGCGGGTTCACACCTTCGGTCTTTGCCGAGTTGCCCCGCCTGCTCGAACGCGCCGGGCCGGGCGCGCAGGGGGCCGGGAGTATCACCGGACTGTTCACCGTGCTCGTCGACGGTGGCGACCATGACGAGCCGGTGGCGGACGCGGTGCGCGGCATATTGGACGGGCATGTGGTGCTGTCGCGCGCCATCGCCGAACAAGGGCGCTATCCCGCCATCGACATCCTGAAATCCGTCTCCCGCACCCTGCCGCACTGCCTGTCGGGCGCGCAGAACGCGCTGCGCATGGAAGCGCGGAGCATATTGTCCCTATTTGGGGACATGGAGGAAATGGCCCGTCTGGGCGCGTATCGCGCGGGCAGCAATGCGGATGTCGACCGGGCGATGCGGATTGCGCCGCAGATCGAAGCGTTGATCAGTCAGGGGAAGGATGACCGGGGGCTTAGCGATGGCGCGTTCGCGGATTTGGCGGATATTCTGGCACCGGTGCAGCCTTGAAAACGCCGTTCGACACGATCGTGCGCATCGAAACGCGCCGTGTGGAGGAAATTCGCCTCGCCGTGCACGGCGAGATGGCGCAGGTCCGGCAGTGGGCGGAGGCGGAGCAGGCTGTTGCTCATGCCATGCGTGCGGAATGCGAGAGCGCGGCGAGCGATCCGATGCTCTCCACCCACGCATGGCTTCGTGCCCGCATGGCCGATGCAGCGACCGCCGCACGGCATCGGTCTGCAAGCGAGACGGCGCTCGCCCAGTTGCGCGACAAGGCGAGCAATGCCTATGGCGCGCTGCGCGTCGCGCAGGAGGCTGCGCGCCGACATCGCGAGCATATCGCCCGCCAGCGCTCCCGTTTCGAGCAGGCCGAGGCCGACGATCTTTCCCAGGCGCGCCGTCTGCTGCGTGAACGCCGCGCGGCGATGACCGCGCGGTGGGGCGGTCCGGCATGAACATGGCATCGCCGATAACAGAGGGGCAGGCCGCCCGGCTCTCGCCGCGCCAGAAGGCCGATGTCATTCTTTCCGCTGCACGGGCCGACATGGCGCAACGCCTGTGGCAGGTAGCGATTGGCGGAGCTGACGATGACGAACCGGCGGTGGCGGGTGTCAGGGCACAGGGCGATGCGCCGTTGACGCTGGACGCGGTGCTGGCGACGCTCGGGATCGCGGACAACATAACACCATCGGTGGGCTCCCCCGCTCCGGTTGATATCCCTACGCCTCCCCAGACGAAGAGCATGGCACGTTCGCCCTCTCCCGCCGGCGCCGGACTGGGCGCGAACGAAGCCTTTCGCCCAGCGCTTGCGACCGCGAGCGCGCGGACGGGCATTCCGCAGGCGGCGCTGGCCGCGATCGTCGATGCGGAGGCGTCGCGCGGGCCGGACGGCGCATGGAATCCGCTGTCGCGCAACCCGCGCTCCAGTGCAGCGGGTCTGGGACAATTCCTCAGCGGCACATGGATCGGCATGGCGCAGCAACCAGACACGTTCTTGCACGATGCTGCGCGGCAGCGGGGATGGCTCGATGCGCAAGGCCGGGTGAGAGGCGAAGCGCGCTCGGCGCTGCTGGCGCTGCGCGACGACGCAGCGGCGTCGATCGAGACGGTCGCGGATTATGCGCGCGTCAATATCGCCCGGCTGCGCCACGCGGGCGTGCCCATCGGCTCCGGGGTCGGCGCGACCGCGCAGGCCGCCTATCTGGGTCATCACCTGGGGCTGGGCGATGCGGTGAAGTTCCTGCGCGGCACGATCGATGCCGGGCGGGCAGAACGACTGCTCAGCGCACAAGTCGGCGATGTGCAGGCGCGACGGCTGATTGCCGGAGCGGGTGATGCGGCGCTGGCCCATAGGACCTGGCTCACCGCCTATGTGGCCCGCAGTGTCCGCCCCGACCGTTATCAGCAATTGTAGGATAAGTATTCCTACTTATGGGATGATTTAGGATAGAATCAGCACATCGGGTTACTCCGTCCCCAACAGCATCACGCTGGATTGTATGGGGACCACCAATGTCGAAAACCACCGAATTGCTCGAAGCCGCCGTCGCCGAAGTCATCGCCAACCGCCCAGCGGAAGGGGAACGCCCCTCCGCCCGCCAGCGTGCCGCCGTCGACCGCGCGTTTGCGCGCGTGCTGAAGATCATCGCGCCGCGCATCCGTCACTTCATCAAGCAATATGGGCTGACCGCGCACTGGGACGATGCCGAGCAGGTCTGTGCCATTGCCGTCCATCGCGCGATCGAGGCCTATGATCCCGAAAAGGCGATGTTCACGACCTTCATCAACTGGCAGATCCGGGGTGAGCTGCAGGGGTTGCGTTTCCGCCTGATGGAAGACCAGCGCCCGTCGGCGCGCAAGGTCGAGGCCGTCACCATCTCCCTGAACAACAGCGAGAGAGGCCCGGATGGAGAGGAGCTCTCCCTCGAAGCCATGCTGGAAGACGAAGGCGCGATCGCACGGACCGAGTCCGCCGCGGCCGATCATCTTGCGCAGATCGCCGCCGAAACGCTGATGGACGAATATGTGCGGCATCTGCGCGCCGTCGGCACCAGTCAACTGAAGCGCAAGGCCAATACGGGCCGCACCGTCACAACCCGTACCGATGGTCCCGCGCATCTGCCCAAATATGTGCATGTCCGTGGCAGCAGCATCGATCCCGTCGAGCTGGAGAAGCTGGAAGACCGGATCCGGCGGGATCGGGAAATCGTTGCGCGTCACCTGTTCGCGCATCCAAGTGCGGAGATCGTCGAGAACGACCCCGTGCTCACCAAAGAACGCATTCGCCAGATCACGCGGCGCGCGGCGCGGGTGATGACGGAGCTTGTCGCCCGGAATCCGCGCTTTGCGGGCATCCATGATCCCGCTGTGCCGCAGGAGGCGCCGAGCGTCGATAGCGCACCGTCCCATCCGATTGACAGCGTGTCGGGGCCGGGAATCCTTCCTGCCGGTGGTCTGCCGTTCCAACAGAGGGTGACGGTTACCGCGCCCGACGCGGCAGAAGACGAGAATATAGTCAGTCCGATGCTGGCCACCCCGACCCGGCCCTCGTCACGGCTTCGTCACTAACCGGGGCGGGGGCGATCTGTCCCCTTTCCCACCGTAAACCCCGCAACTGTTCCTCCTATAATTACACCATTGTCGATCAATTTTCCCGGAATACCGCGCGAATGCGGGCAAAATATCTTTGCGCGGTCCTGCTTATCCGATAACGACGTCCTGCCTTTCACGGGGATGCCCCAGCGGAGACAGGAACGGATCGGGAATGCCACGGACACGGATGCTGGAAAGCGATGTGTACAGCCGCGCGGCCCTGCGCGAAGGGGAAAGCCATTCCGGAGGCACGATCCGCATCGATTTCTACCGTCAGATTGTCTTTCCCAACGCCATTCGCGAACAACGGCGGCGCAAAGGCCATGAATCGCTGCTGATGCTGGCGATGCAGATCCCGAACATTCCCTATATTCGCCTCTCGAAGATTGAGCGGGGTGAGGTGTTCGCCAAGGCTCCGGAGCTCCAGCAGATTGCGGCGGCCCTGGGCGTCGAGGCGCAGGCGTTGCTGGTGGATGTCGATGCTCCGGACTTTTCTATCGCCCTGTGGGCGGGACTGCGGGGAGAATCCACGCGCGCGAACCGCGAAAAGGAGGAGTTGGCGCTGCTTCTTGCAGCGGCATTCCGGGCGCGGCGGGCGGGTGACCCCGCACTGACACTGGCGGTGCTGCAATCCCGATATGCGCTGCCCGCCGTCATCATATCGCGGATCGAGAATGCGGTAAAAGCGCCGGATCGCTGGAATGCCGCGACGGTGCAGGCGATCTGCGCCGTGCTGGGCGTGGCCGATGCGCCGTACTTGGGTGGTTGGCTGCGTGCGGCTCATGCCAGCGGATCGCTCGCCCCTTGGCTTGCACAGATCCCCGGCGCGGCCGAGCGGGAAGCGCGCACGCGCAGCCGGATCGCCGCCTTGCGGGCAGAGCTGGATCGGCTTCCCGCGCCGGAACCTGTCCTGCGAGATCCCGTCCCGGCCCAAGGAGCGGCGCCCGCGGACAGGACTGTTGCGGTAGAGGGTGCTCCCCTGCCCGATGGTCGCATTGCGCGCGCAGAGTCGGAGCAGCGGGTCACTTTGCCGGCGGGAAGCGGGCCGCGCAGCTTTGCCCTGCGCATGTGCCGCCCGACTCTGGGCGCCACCGTGCCGGGCCACGCAATTTTGATCGTCGACCCGGATCGCTTTCCGTTTCACGGCGGGCTGGCGGTGCTCACCGAGCCGGAGGGCGTGCGCGTGCTGGTGGTGACGACCGACCGCGACGGCCATCTGCTGGGCCACAGCCTGAATCCCGAGAAGGCGCTGGTGCTCGATGCGGTGGCACCCGCCGATCTGGCGATGGTGACGGCGGTCCTGCTGGGCTAGGTCGGAACCACGCAGGTCCTTGTGATCAACGGCACAGCGGGACGCATCGTGTCAGGCCATGGGGGATTACCCCTTGCGGGATGGGGCGCGGCAGCGGTATCACCGCGCGATAAGACTAATCGGGCCGTAAGGGAGTGGCACGACGACCAGGTCGGGCAAGCGCTTGATGTCTGGCGTCGAATTTTGGGGGATTTGCGTGAACAGCCATTCGATATGGGCGCGATACATGCTGGCGGGCGCGGCTTTGCTTTCGGCAGCGGGTCCGGCCGTCGCGACGGAGCGTCAACCGAGCGTCATGGATGCCTTCCCAATCGGCACCGGGGGCAATGCGGTGTGCCGCGCGCAAAATGTCAGCACCGACCGCGCCGCAAAGGAAACGATGTTCGATCGCTCCTGGGCGCTGGCGTGTCGCGATTCGGCGGTCCCGATTGGGCAGATCTACGCCCTGCGCGCGGGAACGGACGTGCCGCTCGCGGCGCTGGTCGAACGCGTTGCGGTGTCCCGCACGGAGGCGGCACACTGCTCAACGTCGGGCGGAACCACCCTCGCGGACATTGGCGCGGTCGAAATGCGCAATTGCATGAGCGCGTCGGGCATCCCCTATCGCGTAACGGCCGTGCGCAAGGGGCGCTTTGCCTATATTGCGCAGGGCTATTCCGCTTATGCGAGCGTGCTCGACCTGGGACTGCGGACGATCGTGACCGACCGGATCGTCAAGGGATCGGTCGATGTCGCGACGCTGGGCACGGCCGATGCCGCCGCCTTCGCCCGTCTGCAGGCCCGCACGCTTGATCCCGAAACCGTGCTGGCGGAGGGCTATCGCCGCAACAATTCCGGCAATTATGCGGAAGCGGCCGAATTCTTCGACAGCCTGAGCGACCGGCTGGGCGAGCGCGACGACCGGCAGGCGCTGTCGCCCGCCGAACGCGCGAGCCGGGCGCATGAATACACCATCAACCGCGCGTTGCAGCTTTCCAATCTGGGGGAGTTCGACGCGGCCGCCCGCCTGTTCCGGATCGCCCGTCGCATGCCCGTCGCCGATCCGGTGCAAATCCACCTGCGTCGCAATTTCGAGGCGATGAACCTTCTCAACCAGCAGGATTATCCCGGCGCGACAGCCGTGCTGGATGCGCCGCTCGCGGCGCGCGATCTCTCCGTCGCGGGTGAGGCAGGGACGATCGAACTGGACCCGATGACCGTCGCGGAAATCAACGCCGGCCAGTCGATCAGCGGCGCGATGGGCGTACGACAGGATGTGAAGCTCACGCCGCAGGAGCGGCTCGCCATCATCGATGCGCAGGCGCAACAGTTGCGCGGCACGGCCCTGCGCCTGTCGGGCAAGCCCGCCGAAGCGCGTGCGATCCTGGCCAAGGCGCTGGCCGATGCCACCGCCATCCGCGACGGGCGCGTGGTGTCGATCACGCGGCTGCGCGCGCAGTTGCTCGGCGAAATGGCGCTAACCCACGAAGCGCAGGGCCAGATGGGCGAAGCCGAAGCGCTGTTGCAGCAGGGCGTGGCGCTGCTTGCCGCGCAATATCCCGAAACGGTGGCGATGAACGGCGCGCGGGCGCGTCTTGCGTCCTTCTACGCGCGGCACGGCCGAACCGACGATGCACTGGGGCTGTACCGCGCGGTGGTCGCGTCGACCGTGGGCAATCGCAACGCACTGACCGGGCTGAACAATCAGCTCGCGCCCTATTTCGCGCTGCTCGCCGACCAGATCCCGGCGCGGCCGGAGCTGGCGGCCGATCTGTTTACCGTGTCCCAAACTCTCGTCCGGCCCGGCGCGGCGGACACGATGGAGGTTCTGACCCGCGAGCTTTCGGCCGGATCGGGTGAGGCCGCGCGGCTGTTCCGCCAGTCGGTGTCGCTGTCGCGCGACATCGAGCGGTCGCGGATCGAGCTGGCCCAACTGGTGCAGGCGAACGCACGCGACGGATCGCTGGCCGGGCAGATTGCCGAGCGGCAACAGATGATCGCCGACCTGTCGGCGCAGCAGACCGGCACGCTCGCCGCGCTGTCCGCTTATCCGCAATATCGCGCGGTGTCGAAGGACGCGCTGACGCTCGCCGACATGCAGGCGGTGCTGAAGCCGGGTGAAGCCTATTTCAAGCTCGCGCAGATCGGCGATGCCCTCTACGCGGTCTATGTCGACGGGGCGGGGGCGACCGGCTATCGCGTCGGGATCAGCGCGACGGAGCTGGCGAGCCGTGTTACGGCGCTGCGGGCGACGATTTCCACGACGGTCAACGGCACGCAATCGACCTTCCCGCTCGATGTCGGTATTGCCCGCAGCCTGTATGTCGATCTGCTGAGCCCGGTCAATGCCCGGCTGGCATCCGTGCAGCACCTGATTTTCGAGCCCGATGGGGCCATGCTGCAGCTGCCGATCAACCTGCTGATCGCGCGGCAGGACGGGGTTGACGCCTATCAGAAGCGGATTGCCAATCCCAAGGCCGACGAGTTCGATTTTCGTGGCATCGCCTGGCTGGGCCGGGACCATGCGGTCAGCACCGCCCTGTCGGCGAAAGCGTTCCGTGACGCGCGTCTCGCGCCCGTCTCGTCGGCCAGCAACAGTTATATCGGCTTCGGGGAAAATGCCCCGGTCACCGCCGTGCGGCAGGCCGCGCTGACCCGATCGGCCAGCGGTGCGCAGAACATCGATTGTTCCTGGCCCGTGGGCGAATGGAGCAAGCCCATTCCGGCCACCGAGTTGCGCAGCGCCGCTGCCTTGCTCGGCGGATCGGGCGCGCAGGTGGTGACGGGCGCGGCCTTTACCGATGACGGGCTGATGGCGCGCAGTGATCTGGCCGATTATCGCGTCCTGCACTTCGCCACCCATGGTCTCGTCACTGCGCCGCGCCGCGAATGTCCCGCGCGCCCGGCGCTGCTGACCTCCTTCGGCAGCAGCGGCCGGTCCGACGGTCTGCTCCAGTTCGGGGAAATCTTCGACCTGAAACTCGATGCCGATCTCGTCATCCTGTCGGCCTGCGACACGGCGGGGACCGCAACCCGGGAAGCGACGCGCGCGGCGGGTCTGGGCGTAGGCGGGGGATCGGCGCTCGACGGGCTGGTGCGCGCCTTCATCGGCGCCGGTGGCCGGTCCGTCATCGCCAGCCACTGGCCCGCGCCGGAAGAATATAAGGCGACCGAGCGGCTGATCACCGGCCTCTTTACCGCCGGGAGCGATGCCTCAGTGGCGCAGGCGCTGCGTCAGGCGCAGGTGAAGCTGATGGATGACGCGCAGACATCGCACCCCTTCTACTGGGCGGGCTTCGCGATCGTCGGAGACGGGGCGCGTCCGGTGGTGGCGCAGCGCTGAGCGGCGGCGGACGCATGCCGCGCTGGGACCGCTGGTCACGCAAGGCGAAACGGATCTGGGCGGACACCGGGCCGTTGCGGCTGGGTTTCACCCTGTTGTTGCTGGCGATCGCGCTTTTGGTGGCCCGTTACAGCTGGAACCTGCCGCTGATCGTCGCGGCGGAGCGGGGTTCCTACGATGTGCGCACAACCCTGTTCGCGCCACGGGTCGATCAGGATCCGCGCATCGTCATGATCGTGTACAACGACCAGACGCTGATCGACACCCGCAAGCGCTCGCCGCTCGACCGGAGGACCCTCGCACAGGCGCTGCGCACTATTGACGCCATGGGGGCCAAGTCGATCGGCATCGATATTTTGTTCGACCAGCCGCAGGACGAGGATGCAGAGCTGCTCGCGGCGTTCCGGGCGATGAAGACGCCGACCTGGATCGCCTATGCCAATGTCGCGACCAACGACGACCAGATCATCTACGACCAGCAGCAGTTCCTCGACGGCTTCGTGCGATCGCTAGGGGGGACCGCCGTGCGCCCCGCCAGTATCCGCCTGCAGGTCGATGCCGATGGCGTGGCACGCAGCTGGCCGGAACCCGCGCCCGGCCTGCCGGAGCTGCTGACCCGCGCGATGGAGCCGGTCCCCGGCTACGCGCGCTATCAGGGTAGCGTCCGCTACCGCATGGCCGCGAGCGAGGACCGGCCGGCCTTTGCATCCCTTCCCATCGACCTGTTTCGCGATCCGGCGATGGCGCAGGCGCTCGCCGATCAGGTCCGCGGCCGCCATGTGCTGATCGGCGGCGATATTGTCGATATCGACCAGTTCGAAACGCCGATGACGGCGACGACGGCGCGGACGATGGTCGGGCTGGAGGTGCATGCACAGATGCTTGCGCAGATGCTCGACGGGCCGCCGTGGAAACGCCTGCCGAACGGGGCGCTGTGGGCGGTGGCGGCGCTCGTCGTGCTGGCGGCAGGCCTGACCAGCCTTACCGAGTTGCGCTGGTTCCAGCTGCTTCCCTATCTCGGTGCGCAGCTGCTGCTGTTCGGCGGCTTGCCGGTCTGGCTCGCCTGGCGGGGCGTCGACACCCAGAATCTTCCCGCAGTGGGTTGGGGGCTGGGGTGGGTCATCGCGTTCCTTGCGCTCGGTTCGGCGGCACGGGCGGTGGGTGCGCAGCAACGCCGCTTCGCGCAGTCCGCACTGGGGAAATATCTGCCCCGCGACATCGCCACGCAGATCGTGCAGGAACCGGAAAAGCTCGCGTTGCACGGTGAGAAGCGGGAGATCTTCGTCGTGTTCACCGACCTTGAAGGCTTCACAAAGCTCTCGCACTCCATTTCGCCGGAACTGGTCGCCAGTCTACTCAACCGCTATCTCGATGCGCTGAGCGACGTGGTGCTGGCGCACGGAGGCACGATCGACAAATTCGTCGGCGACGCGGTGGTCGCCTTCTGGGGCGCGCCGATTGCCCGTCCGGACGACGGCACCAACGCCGCGAAGGCGGCCTACGCCATGTGGCAGGCGGGCGAGGCCTTCCGCCGCCATCTGCCCGAGGGCGTAGCGAGCATTGGCAAGACGCGCGTCGGCCTGCACTGGGGCGAAGCGATTGTCGGCAATTTCGGGGGCGAGGGCCGCATCCAGTATACCGCGCTCGGCGACAGCATGAACACCGCCGCGCGCCTCGAGAGCGCCAACAAGAGTCTTGATTCCAGCGTCATGGCGAGCCGGGAGGCGATGGAGCGATCCGGCCTCGACTGGTGGCGGCCGATGGGACGGGTGGTGCTGCGCGGTCGCGCCACGCCGGTCGAGATCTTCGAGCCAGCCCCCGATTTTCCCGCCAGTGACGTGCATCACTTACAGGATATCCTGAACGGGCTATTGACCAATCGACAGCAAGGGTTGTCGGATCTCGCCGCGCTGGTGGCGCGCTATCCCGATGACGCCGCGCTGCAAAATCTGTATATGCGGGTGGAGCACACCCCGAGTGGAGAAGCCTATGTTCTGGACTAGCCATTGGGCAAAATGCGGCGCGGCGATGATGGCCCTTGCGGCGCTTGCCCCCCTTGCGGCGCAGGCCGAAACCATCGTGGTGCGCGCCAGCGGTCCTTCGGCCAAGACCTATACGCCGGGCAAAAAGCTGGCCGATAACAGTTCGGTCACACTGAAAGCGGGCGATGTGGTGACACTGCTTGATGGACGGGGCACGCGCACCTTGCGGGGGCCGGGCACCTTTGGCGCGACGGCGAGTGCGGCGGGCAGCGATACACGCACCAGCCTTGCCGCGCTGCTCGAAACCAAGCGCGTGATGCGCGCGCGGACCGGGGCGGTGCGCGGCGGAGTCGGGGCGGAGGCGAGCGCGCCGCGCAGCCCGAACCTCTGGTATGTCGATATCAGCCAGACCTCGGTCGCGTGCGTGCCCGATCCCGCCAATGTCCGGCTGTGGCGTCCGTCCAGTGCCGATGGCGCAACCGTCACGATCACCGCGAAGAGCGGCGGCGCGAGTGCGCCCGTTATCTTCGGCGCGGGCGAGGCGGTGGCGCTGTGGCCCGCCACTCTCTCGGTGACCGATGGCGCGGTGTACAGCCTCAGTTGGCCCGGCCTCGCCAAACCGATCGACATTGCCCTGTCGGTGATGGCGCCGGGGACGGAGGGACTGGAAAGCATGGCATCCACGCTGATTTCGCGTAAATGCGACGCGCAGCTCAATCTGCTGGTGGAGACAGTGGCGCTGCCCGATCCGGCGCCCGACAGCGAATTGTGACCGGTCGCGGCGGCGCGATCCACCGCAATCGGAAGGACTATCGCCTTGTATAAAGCGGACCCGGCTGATAGCGTCCCCGCCGCGGAACGCGCCGGATAAGAAGCCAACAGGCTCAGAGGCAGGCGCGATCTTTCGTGTCGCAACGGACAGTGTTCGTCCCCGTCATCCGGCGGGGAGGAAGCAGAATGGAAGTGACAGGCGCGGACCCGACGGCAGGGACCGCGCGCACAATTGGGGGGCTTATGGCGTTGCGGCGCAAGGGGAGTTTTCGCGGACAGATTTTCGGGGGATGGAGCACCGCTTTGCTGGCGCTGTCCAGCGCCGCGGCCCCCGCGATCGCATGGGCGCAGGCTGCGCCGGGCAATCCGCCGACGCGTGAGGAACTGGACCGGGCGGGCCAGGTCGCGCCGGACGTGCGCGGGCCCAGTCGCCTGACCGTGGAGGGAGGGGTGGAACGCGCGCCCTGCGCGCTCGCCGACCCGCAATATGCCGCGCTGAAGGTTCGCATCACCCAGGTCGATTTTCGCGGACTGAAGGTCGTGACCCCCGATATGCTGGCGGACAGCTGGCGCGATCTTGCCGACCGCGAAATGCCGATCGCGAGCCTGTGCGAAATCCGCGATCGCGCCGCAACGGCGCTGCGGCAGATGGGCTATCTCGCCGCCGTTCAGGTGCCGCCGCAGCGGATCGGTACCGACGGCAAGGTGACCTTCGACGTACTGATGGCGAAGCTCGTCGGCGTGCAAGTCCGTGGTGACGCGGGCAACAGCGAGAAACTGATTGCCGCGACGCTCGACCAGCTGAAGGCGCAGCCCGTGTTCAACGTGCACGAAGCCGAGCGGTCGTTGCTGCTCGCCCGCGACCTGCCCGGTTATGACGTGCGCCTGAGTTTGCGCCCGGCCGGGACGGCGCCCGGCGAAGTGATCGGCGACGTGACGGTCACGCGGGAGCAGGTGCGTCTTGACGTCAACATTCAGAGCTGGGGATCGCATCCGGTCGGCCGCTGGGGCGCGCTGGCGCGGGTCCAGCTCAACGACATCACCGGCATGGGTGACATGACCGCGATCAGCCTGTTCAACACGCTGCAGACGCGCGAGCAGACCGTGCTCCAGATCGAGCACAGCATGGCCCTCAACGCCGACGGGCTGCGGTTGGGCGGCGAGTTCACCTATGCGTGGAGCAAGCCGGATATCGGCGCGCCGGTCAAGTCGCGCACGCTGATCGCCTCGGCGCATCTGAGCTACCCGCTGATCCGGCAGCAGGCCCGGACGCTGGTCGCGAGCGGCGGCCTGGACATCGTCAACCAGCATGTAGATTTTGGTCCCGCAGAACTTTCGCGCGATCGGCTCCGCGTGCTGTTCGCGCGCCTCGATGGGCAGTGGATCGACTCCGCCAGCCTCAACAGCACGACTGGTTTTACCGCCAACGAACCGCGCTGGCGGCTGGGCGGATCGGTCGAGCTGCGGCATGGCCTGTCCGGTCTAGGCGCGAGCGACCCGTGCGTCGGCGCGGCCGTGTGCCCCAGCCGTCCCGAGGGCGACGCGAGCGCGTTTGTGCTGCGCGCTTCGGTGGCGGGCGAATGGCGGCCCGTGCCGATGGTCACTTTCGCGCTGTCGCCGCGCGGACAGTATAGCCATCGCCCATTGCTTGCCTTTGAGGAAATGAGCGCGGGCAACTACACCATCGGCCGGGGCTATGATCCCGGCACGCTCACCGGCGACAGCGGTCTGGGCTTTGCGTCCGAGGTCCGGCTGGGCCGCGCCGTGCCCGTTTCGGTCAAGGATCTTGCGATTCAGCCCTATGCCTTTTTCGACGCCATGTGGATGTGGAACAAGGACAGCGGCTTCAATGGCCTTGATCCGCAAAAGCTCTCGTCGGCGGGCGGCGGCGTACGGCTGGCCTGGGGCAATCGCGGGCGGATCGATTTCAATCTTGCCGTGCCGTTGCGCGATGTCGGCGGCCTCAGCCAGCGCGGCAATGTTCGTGCACTGCTTTCTTTGACCACCCAGCTTTGGCCGTGGAGACCGTGACCATGACCGGCACCCTTTCGCCCGTTTCCCCTCGCATGCCTGCCCGTCGGCGGCAGTGGATGAACCGCCTGATGTCCGGCGTCTGCGTCGTCGGCGTTGCGGTCGCCCTTGGCACCTTGACGTCAGGGGAACGCGCTTCGGCAAACGGCTTCGCGGGTACTGGTACGGTCAGCGTCGGCGGCGCGGACGTTCAGATCAGTTCGGGCGCGGACACCGTCACGCTGTTCAACGGCGTGTCGGTCGCGGTGATCGACTGGACGCCGACCGACACGAGCGCGAGCGGATCGATCAACTTCCTGCCCAACGGCAATGCCGTGCAGTTCATTGGCACGGCGGGCGACTTCACGGTCCTCAACAATATTCGCCCGACCGATGGCAACAGCAACCCGCTCATCAACCAGATCATCCAGCTCAACGGCGCGATCAGCAGCACCGTATCGGGCGCAACAGGCGGCAAGGTGTGGTTCTACACGCCGGGCGGATTTCTGGTGGGCAGCACCGCGACGATCAATGTCGGCGGTCTGGTGCTTTCGTCCAGCGCGATCCCCGACGCCAGCGTCGGCGCGGGCACGATCAACTTTACCGGAACGGCGAACAGCGCATCGTCGATCACCATTAACAACGGTGCGAGCATCACCGCATCCAATACCGGCAGCTATGTCGCGATGGTTGCGCCGCGCATCGTGCAGGGTGGTACGGTCAACGTCAACGGATCGACCGCCTATGTCGCGGCGGAGCAGGCGAGCATCAGCGTCAACGCCGGGCTGTTCGACATTGCCGTCACGACCGGATCGGGCGACGCCAACGGCGTGGTGCACACTGGCACCACCACCGGGCCCGCGTCACAGAGCAATCCGGTCAACAGCATCACCGACGACCAGCGCGTCTACATGGTCGCCGTTCCCAAGAACCAGGTCATGACGATGCTGTTGTCTGGTACGGTCGGTTATGGCGAGGCGGTTTCGGCGCAGGCGGAAAGCAGCGGGATCGTGCTTTCGGGCGGGTATGATGTCGCGGCGGGGGCGATCGGCGCGCTGAGCACGACATCGGGCACCGGCGCGACCAATATCAACATGGCCACAACCCGCTTCTCGTCGAAATTGCAGGCGGCCGCCCAGCGCAACGTCGTGTTGCAGCCGACCGGCACACTCACGTTCGAGGCGGATGCGGATATTTCCGCGCAGAACAGCGTGCTCGTCTTCGTCGGACAGAACGCGGCGATCACCGCGCAGGCGAGCGCCAACAGCACCATCAACGCGCCGGTTGACCTGACGCTGCGCGGCGGGACCGGTTTGAACGGCGGCACGGTCAGCGTGACGACATCGGGCACCACTGCGGCGGCCGCCCAACAATTTGCGGGCTCGCTGACTGTCAGCGGCGATCTCTCCTTATTGGCGACCGGAGATGGGGACTTCGGCCTGGGATCGGGACCGACGCCTGCCAATGGTCCCAATGCCGTGGGGGGCACCGTGTCACTCAGCGCTTCGGGCGACGCGGTCGTGACCACGGACGGGTTCATTCTTGATGCGTCGGCGCAGGGCGGCAAGGGGACCGTGTCCTCGGGCAATGCGACGGGCGGCACGGTCACACTTGCTGCATCCGGCACGTCCAGCATCACCGCCAACACCGTGAATTTCGATGCCAGCGCCAATGCGGACCCCGTCGGCGTCAATCCCCAGACCGGCGGAGATGCCGCGGGGGGCACGATCACCATCGGCGCGACCGGCGGTGCCTATCATTTCGGAGCGGTGAGCGCGGATGCCAGCGCCCAGGGCGGCACGTCGCTCAGCGGTCCGGCAGGGGATGCGATCGGCGGCACGGTGAACATAGCCCTCAGCGGCGGTGTACACGACTGGGACTCGTTCTTTGCGCTGACCAAGGCGTCGGCGGGCGGAAGCAACGCCGGAACCTATGGGGCGGCAACGCCGGGCGGCGGCATCACCATGACGGTGAGCGGCCTTGCCGGTCCCACTACGCCCACGTCGCTGACCATCGCCAATTTCGCATCGCTTAACGCCAATGCGGAAAACGATATCGGGATCAGCGGCGGCACGTTGCAGGCGGGCACGATTGCGGTGACCGCGCAGGATGGCGGAGTGCTGGCGTTCAACGGTGGGCTCAGCGCGAGCGCCTCGGCCAGCGAAACGCCCGGCAGTCTGGCGTTCCCCGGATCGTCCAGCGATGCACAGGGAGGTGTCATCACCCTGTTGGCAGCGGGCGGCACGTTGAGCGCCGACAGCCTGTTCCTGTCAGCCAACGGCACGGCGAGCGAGGCAACGACGGTCGCCGGGAACGGTTTCGGCGGCACGATTACCCTGTCCGCGACCAGCCAGAACGGCGCGCGCGGCGCGTTAACATTCGGTGACAGCACTGGCTTCGGCAACAGCAGCGCGATCGTGGCCGACGGTTTCGGCGGGTCAGGGGCCGTGGGAGCCAATGGCCGGGGCGGCAGCGTCACCATTTTCGCCATCGACAGCGACATCACCGGCAACGGTTTTGTCAATATTCGGGCGAACGGCACCGGCGGCGCGTCGGTCAGCCCCACGGGTGGTCAGGGGGGCAACGGCCAGGGCGGGCTGGTCATCTTCGAAAACCGTACAAGCAATGGCACGAACGACGCCAGCATGACGTTCGGCACGCTAGCGGCGAACGCCGATGGCTTCGGCACCCTCATCGATGAAGGCATCGTCTACAATAATGGCAATGGTGGCAGCGGCCAGGGCGGCGACCTGTTCATCGGTGTCTCTACCGGCACCTTTGTTGCGGACAGTGTCGAATTCATCGCCAATGGCTATGGCGGTGCCGTAGGGAGCAGCACGAATGGCACGCGCTATATCGCAGGCGACGGAACGGGCGGCAGCGCAGGTTTACTCGTCAGCAGCGGCGCAAATCCCGGTGTCGCCACCCTCTCATCCCTGACGCTTACGGCGAACGGCTTGGGCGGAGATACACGCCCGGGCGGAGCAGCGTCGAGCCTCGTCGGCATAGGAGGCAACGGCTTTGGCGGCGGGACATCGCTCCAGTTTACCGGCGGCACGCTCAACAGCACGACGATCCGCATGAGCGCGGTCGGTACCGGCACGACGCCGCAGATCAGCCGCGACAGCAATGCTCCGGACGGCGGCACCGGCACGGGCGGTGGCGCGTTCATCGGGGGCAGCTTCGGGACGTTGAACGGCGACACGGTCGTCATGGATACGCGCGGCGTGGGTGGCGAGGGTGGCAGCGTGGCCGAACTGGCGAGCACGCCCAGCCTGGGTCTGGCAGCCGGGGCGGGCGGCGACGGCTTTGGCGGTTCGGCGGGTGTGGACGCGGCGGCCATCGCCTATAATGTCGGCGGCATCACGGTTGGCGCGGCGGGCATCGGTGGAATCGGCGGCCAGAATGAGTCAACCGGCAACGGCGGTGCAGGCGGGGGTGGCACGGGCGGCTCGTCGGGACTCATCATCGATCAGTTCGGCTCTCCGGTGCTGACAAGCATCACGCTCGACAGTCTCGGGCAGGGCGGCGCGGGCGGTCTTGCGGGCCGCAACATCCTGGTGAATGGACAGGTCGTGTTCGTGCCCGGACAGGGAGCGGGCGGCGACGGCGGATCGGGCACCGGTGGATTGGCCAATGTCACGGTCGTGACCGACCCGACCATGGATAACCTCTTCATCCTAGCGCATGGCATTGGCGGCGCGGGCGGTAATGGCGCGACCGGCGGCGCGGGCGGCGATGGCTTTGGCGGCACCGGAACGAGCGGCGCGATCATGAACCTCGCCAACACGACGCTGACCGTCACGGGTATCCTCGAAGCCGGATCAGACGGTACGGGCGGCGTCGGCGGCGCGGGCTTTACCGGCAGCGGCGGCGATGGCGGATCGGGCACGGGCGGAGACGCGGTGATCAATGTCGATGGTGACGGCACGGTCCTGACGACGAACGCGCTCGACATCCATGCCAACGGGTTCGGTGCCCTGGGCGGAGCAAGCGGCACGCAGGCGAGCGGCAATTTCAATGGCGCCAATGGTGGATCGGGGCAGGGCGGCTTAGCCCGTCTTAATGTCACCAATTTGGGCGCGGTGGATGGGACCGCAGGCCTCGCCATCCTCAATGCCAATGGAAGTGGCGGCAATGGCACCGCGGGTAAGGGCGCGGGCAATGGCGGTTCGGGCGGCACCGGCACGGGCGGCGTGGCGGCGCTCCGTGTCGATGGGGCGTCGGCGTCGTTCGCCGATTTAGGCCTGACAGCGGACGGCATCGGCGGCGATGGGGCGCAGGGCGGCCCCGGCGTTCCCGGCGTTCCCAATGGCTCCGGCGGAACGACCGGCGGATTGCCCCCCGGCTTCTTCGGATCGTCGGGCGGTTATTTTGTCGGCAAGGCCGATCTGTTCAAGGACGGCGGGACGCTGGACATTTCTGGTCAGCTTGGCATGCACACGTCCGGGTTCAACGGCGGCGGAGCGGATACCGGTCTGTTCATCACCAACCTCTCCGGGCCGCTCACCGTGGGGAACGCGCAGCTTTATACCGACACGCGCCTGACGCTGGCGGTGAGCGGGACGGGCGCGCTCAATGTCATCGACGATCTGGTCGCCTATGGATCGCAGGGCGTCGATATCACCCATAGCAGCCAGACCACCACGCCGGGCGACACGCTGGCCGCCGGGTCGATCAACATCAGTTCGCTCGGACCGATTACCGCCGGAGCGGGCACCATTCTGCGCGCAACGGATTTCACAGTGATCCAGACACCGGACCGCGTCACGCTCGACCGTGTCATTGGCGGCAATGCCATCACGCTCAGCGGCGATGCCGGTCTGGATGTCGATCGGATTACGGGGACGGGCACGGTGGACCTCGCTTCCTTCGCGGGTACGGTGCAGGTGCGCACCGACCTGGCGACGCCGGGGCTGGTGAATGCAAACGGCCGGACCATCGGGATCAACGCTCTGGGCGATATCGGCTTCAACAGCTTTACCGCGACCAACGACTTTACGTTGAACGCGGCGGGCACGGCGCGTTTCGTGGGCGCGGGCACGGCGGGGTCGATCGGTATCACGTCGAGCGATATCAACATCGGGGCGAACGCCTCGTTGACGGCCACGAACGGATTGCAGCTCACCGCGCGTGGGAACGCTGCCTTCAATTATATCGGCGGCGCGGACCGGACGACGGGCTACAGCCTGTCCGGCGCGGAGATCGGGCGTCTGTTCGCGCACGACATCACCATCAACCCGAACACCCAGTCAGTTATCGGCAGTTTCACCGTCAACGCCGGGACGAACGGCAATTTGGCCAGCAACGGCCAGTTCACGATCAATTCCGCAGGGCGGATGCGGGTTGAGGGCGCAGTGCAGTTCACGGGCCTCGCCAGTACGGGCGGCTTAAGCCTATTGGCGGGCAACGGCATCGAAGTCGTAACAGCGAGCGCAAACGGCGGATCGATCGATCTGCGCGGCACGGGCAATGCGCTGGGTGGCTTTCTCACGCTCACGGGCGCAGCGATCGAGGTGGGCACTCAGTCGGCAATCGACGGGATCACCGGCATTAATATATCGACGGCCCAGCGCGACGCACGGCTCGGCCAGAATGACGGCCTCGTCAACGAGGAGGGATTCCTGCGCGCAGGCAGGATTACCCTCAACGGCAGCGAAGGCGTCTATATCCAGAACAGTGGCGAAGGGACCGGCTTCGATCTGCGGCGCGGCTTCACCACCAACAGCCTGACCATCAACACCGGCGGCGAAATCATCATCAACGGGCGGCTGCTTGACAGCACGGGTGCGTTCATCGTGGGCATTCCGGTTATTGCACAGACGGATATCAACGATTCGTCGGGGACGCAGGCCAGTGGCTACACGCCGGGATCGACGATCAACGGCTGTATCCTCCCCGGAACGGCCTGTGGCATTGTTGTCGACGAACCGCCCGTCGAGACACCCGACACGTTCGAGCGCATTCTGCTGCCGGTCGATCCACCATTGCCCGACAAATTGCTTCCCACCTTCATCCTCGAATTGGGCGAAAGCGACGAGATCGGCTTTCCGCCGCTCATCGACGAGCCCGTGACGGGCGCTGGCAACGAAGATCTGTGGGAAAGGGATTGCGGCGGAACGACCGAAAAAACCTGCCTGTAAGTCGGCGGGGTTGGGGTTGAAACAGCGTCCCAACCTTGGTTAAAGGGCAGCGTCAGGGACCAGCGTAACGACAGCAGAGTCGCACAGAAGAGTGGGCCGTATCGGGCACAGGGGTTCGGTACGGCGATATGGGGGCGTGCAGAATGACGGCGGGGGAAGCCAACAAGCAACGGGTGCGTAGAGCCACGGGGATCGCCGTGGCGCTCTTCACGCTCGCCTGTGTTGCGGCCCTCTGTCTGGCGTTGCTGGGCGGGTTCGGTGAAACCCGCGCCACCGGTGCGACGGCATCGAACGCCAGCGGGCGCGGCTTTACCGGCGTCGCTTCCTGTGCCGGATCGACCTGCCACGGCCGCATGGTGGCCGACGGCAAGATCGTTCGGCAGGACGAACTCGCCCGGTGGCAAGAGCCATCCACACCGGGCGGCGCGCACAGCCGGGCGTTCAACATATTGTCCGGACAGCGCAGCCAGCAGATCGCGGCGACGCTGGGCATCGGCAACGCGGCGAGCGCGGGCGAGTGCCTCGGCTGCCACGCGACACCCGCGACCGGCGAACGCGGCGCGCGGTTCCTGACGAACGACGGGGTGGGCTGCGAGGCGTGCCATGGCGGAGCGGCGGGATGGATCTCCTCCCATTATGCGGTCGGCGCGACCCATGCGGGCAATGTGGCGCGCGGCATGGTGCCCCTGGAAAAACCGACGGCGCGGGCGGCGGTTTGCCTCGATTGCCACTTCGGCAGTGCGCGGCCCGGCCAGTTCGTCACGCACCGCATCATGGCCGCCGGGCATCCCCGCATCAGCTTCGAGCTCGATCTGTTTTCGTCCATGCAGGCCCATCATGACGAAGATGCCGACTATGCCGCGCGCAAGGGGCGCACGGACAGCGTCCGCATGTGGGCGGTGGGGCAGGCGATGGCGCTGGAGCGCGCGCTTTCCTTCTACCAGACCCCCCGCGCCACCGAAGGCGTGTTCCCGGAATTCACCTTTTTCGACTGCCACAGCTGCCACCGCCGGATTACCGATCAGGAAAGCCGGGTGAAGACGTGGGAGGCCAATCCCGGCCGGCCGATCCCTGCGGGCATGCCCCCCTTCAACGACGAGAACATGATCATGCTGTCCGCCGCCGCGAAGGTCGCCGCTCCCGCGCTTGCGGCCCGTTTTGACGCCGACAGCCGGGCGTTTCATGGGGCGCTGGCCAAGGATCGCGCCAGTGCGATCGCCGCCGCCAGCCGTCTGGCGCAGACATCGGGCGCGCTAGCGGGCGCTTTCGCATCCGGCGCCTCATCGGCCGACCTGGGTTTTGCGATTGTCGCCCAGATCGACAGCAGCGTTATCGCGCCGCGTTTCACCGACTACGCCGGGTCGGCGCAGGCGGTGATGGCGATCGACACGCTGCTCAATGCGATGGTGAAGTCCGGCCGGGTGACGGTCGGCGCGGCGGCGGGCATTCGCGCGGATATCAACCGCGCCTATGCGGCGGTCAAGGACGCCAACAGCTATCGCCCGGCGGACTTCCGTTCTGCACTGGGCAGTGCCACGCGCGCGATCGGGGCGCTGCGCTAATGCGGCTTCGGGATCGTCTGGCCGCCCCGGTTGCGGCGCTCGCCCTGCTGCTCGCGTCCTGTGGCGGGGGTGGAGGAAGTTCCTCCTCTCCGGCACCGGTGACACCCACGCCGGCACCCACCCGTTCCTATAGTGACCCCGCGCAGGAAGCGCTGAGCATCAGCGACGTGCAGGCCGTCGTCGGCCATGCTGTCGCCGAAGCGCAGGCGCGCAGCTTGCCCGCGGTGATTGCCGTGACCGACCGGGTCGGCAATGTCCTTGCCGTCTATTCCATGCCCGGCGCGCGCGCGACCGCGACGACCGCAGCGGCGCCCAACGGGCAGAATATCGACGCGCAGAACCTCACTGTCCCGGCGGCAGCGGGGGCCATCGCCAAGGCGATTACCGGCGCTTATCTGTCATCGAGCGGCAATGCCTTTTCGACCCGGACGGCAAGCTATATCGTCCAGGAGCATTATCCGCCCGGCCCGGCCTATCGCGGATTACCGAGCGGTCCGCTGTTCGGCGTCCAGTTCAGTCAGTTGCCCTGTTCGGACCTCAACACACGGCTCAACGATCCCCGCTACCCCGGTGCAGCGAATGATTTCATCGGTCCCAAGCGGTCGCCTTTAGGACTCGCCGCCGATCCGGGCGGATTTCCCCTCTACAAAAATGGCGTCATGGTGGGCGGCGTTGGCGTCATGGCCGACGGGGTCTATGGCCTCGATGCCGACAGCGACACGCGCGACAATGATCCCGAGGAAGCCATCGGACTGGCCGCGACGCGCGGGTTCGAGGCGGACGTGTCGATCCGCGCTGACCGCATCACTGCCGGGGTGCAACTCGTCTATTCCGATATCGACACAGCGCAACTGATGACGAGCAGCGCGGCCGCGCTTGACCCATCGGCGTTCGTCGCGATCCCCGGCTACACCGCCGGTCCGGCGCGCGCGGGCGTCGCCTATGGCGCGCAGGGCTCAGGATTTCGCCGCGCCACTACGGGGGAATTCTCCAACGGCGATGCCTTTGTCCTGACGGACGGCAATGGCGCCAACCGGTTCCCGATCCGCGCGGGGACGGACGCGGGCGATGTCCCGACCCCGCTCACCGCCACGGAAGTTACGGCCCTGCTGGAGGAGGCCTTCAAGATCATGACGCGCGCCCGCGCGCAGATCCGCAAGCCGCTCGACAGTCGGGCGCAGGTGACGATCAGCGTGGTCGATTCGCGTGGTGCGCCGCTGGGCATCGTCCGCTCGCCCGACGCGCCGATCTTCGGCACGGACGTCAGCCTGCAGAAAGCGCGCACGGCGGCGTTCTTTTCCAACACGCGGGCGGGCAGTACCCTGCTGGCCGATCCGAGCGCCGATGTGCGCAGTTTTGTCGCGGCGGCGCAGGCTTTCCTGGGATCGACCGCACTCACGGGACAGAATGCGCTGACCGACCGGGCGATCGGCAATCTCGCGCGGCCTTATTATCCCGATGGGCAGCTCAACACGGCGAACGGTCCCTTCTCCCGCCCGATCGCGCAGTTCAATCCCTTCTCCACCGGGCTCCAGTCGGCGCTGGTGCTCGCCAATCTTGGCGCGCATCTCGGTTTTGTCGTCAGCGGCGGAGCGCAGGCCGATACGCCGCAAAGCTGCACATCGTCATCGCGCCTCGCCAACGGCATCCAGATTTTCCCCGGCAGTGTGCCGATCTATCGCGGCAATACGCTCATCGGCGCGATCGGCGTGTCGGGCGATGGTGTGGATCAGGACGACATGATCAGCTTCCTGGGCGCGCATTATGGCGGACTGCGCACGACCGATGTGCGTAACGCGCCTGGGGCGATCCGCGCGGATACGCTGACCCCGCAGGGCGTGCGGCTGCGCTATGTCCAGTGCCCGATCGCACCGTTTCTCGACACCACCGACCAGCTCAACTGTACGACGTTCTAGCAGATGCTGCATTCGACCCTCTTCCTGCCCTTGTTGGCTGCGGTGAGCGGAGAGGCCCCGTTGCCACCCCCTCCACCGCCGCCGCCCAATTGGCAGGACATCGTCAACAGCCCGGATCCCGCCGCGCCGGTGCCGGTGGTCGATGCTGACGACCAGTCGATCGATGGCCGCCGCCGCCCCGGTTTCGAGCGTTCGCTCCCGGACAAGGTGACGCAGGATAATCCGGGCGCGATCGGCGCACCGCCGCCCGAAGCGTTCCCAACCGATCAGGTGCCGGTCCCCGACCGCTGGCGGCTCATCCAGTCGTTGGGCGTGGTCCAGGAACGCTGGTTCGATCCCTATCACCAGAACACCTACAAGGGCGACCGGCCGATAAACCCGGAAAAGGTCAAGTGGCTGCCCATCCACGGCGACGACTGGTTTTTTGTCGCCAGCGCGGTGAGCGACACCGTGCTGGAACCGCGCACCTTCCCGATTCCGGTCGGCACGCCCACGACGGAGCGGCCGGGGGGTCTCGATGCGTTCGGTAAGGACGCAAGCGTGGTCGCCTCGCAGACCTTCATCGTCGGTGCCTCGCTCATCAAAGGATCGACGGCGTTCATGCCGCCGCACATCGAGTACCGGGTGACGCTCGCGCTCAACGCATCCTATGTGAACGTGCCGGAAAAGCAGGTGCTGTTCGTCCAGTCGAGCAAACCGAGCCACCGCACGGACCACTTCCTGGGCGTGCAGGAAGCCTTCATCGACTATCACCTGCGCAACACGTCGGATCGCTATGATTTCGAATCGATCCGCGTTGGCATTCAGCCGTTCCAGAGCGATTTTCGCGGTTTCCTGTTCAACGACCAGCAGCTCGGCATTCGATTCTTCGGCAACCGCGACAACAACCGCTTCCAGTTCAACCTCGCGGCGTTCTGGCGGCTGGAAAAGGACACCAACAGCGGCCTCAATTCGGTGGTGCAGACGCCGCGCGACGATTTCGTGTTCGTCGCCAACCTCTACCGCCAGGATTTTCTGATCCCGGCGCTCACCAGCCAGATCACCGCCGTCTACAACCGCAATCGGGAGCAGGACGACACCCATATCGACGACAACGGCTTTCCCGTGCGGCCCGCCGTGCTCGGCAACCATAACCGCCGCGCCTATGATGTCGTCTATCTCGGCTATAACGCGGACGGCCGGATCGGGCGGATGAACCTCACCGCCTCGCTCTATGGCGCGCTGGGCAAGGACCGGAACAGCATTTTCACGCGCAAGCCCGCCAAGATCCGCGCCTTCTTCGCGGCGGCGGAGGCGAGCTATGATGTCGACTGGATGCGCTTCCGCGTCTCGGGCCTCTACGCCAGCGGCGACGGCGATCCTTATGACAATACGGAAAACGGCTTCGACGCGATCTTCGAGAACCCGGTGTTTGCCGGGGCGGACACCAGCTACTGGATCCGCCAGTCAATTCCGTTCATCGGCGGCGCAGCCGGACCGGTCAGCATCAACGGGCGCAACGGCATCCTCAATTCCCTGCGGTCCTCGAAGGAGGAGGGGCAGAGCAATTTCAACAATCCCGGCACGATGCTGCTGGGCGCGGGCGCTGATTTTGACCTGACGCCGCAGGTCCGGCTGTCGACCAACATCAACCATCTGTGGTTCCAGAACACGGCGACGCTGCGCGAATTCCGCAATGAGGGGTCGATCCCCAAGAGCATCGGCTGGGATCTCTCGGCGGCGGGCATCTGGCGGCCCAAGGCGACGCAGAACATCGTGTTCCGCCTGTCGGGCGCGGTGCTGGCGCCGGGCGACGGGTTTCGTGATCTTTTCACCAACAGCGACCGCAACCGGAATTATTACTCCGTGCTCGCCAACCTGATTTTGAGCTACTGATGCGGCGGCTGTTGTCCCTGCTGCTGCTGATGCTCGCGGCGCTGGCGATCCCGGCGGCGATGCTGCGCGCGAGCGAAGAGGAAGCGCCGGTCGCGCGGACCTATGTCACCGCGCCCGCTGCGCCGATGAGCCAGACGGAGGAGCAGGTCGCCGCAAAGTCCGAAGGCTGCAACAGCTGCCACACCAAAACCGACGAGCCGTCGATGCACGCCACTCCGGCCGTCCAGCTGGGCTGCACCGATTGCCATGGCGGCAATGCGGCGGTGCGCGGCAATCCGGATCTGGGCTTTACCGATCCCGCCTATGTCGCCGCGCGGGAAAAGGCGCATGTCCTGCCGCGCTATCCCAACAGCTGGCATTATCCCTCGTCGGCCAATCCGTCGCGCACCTATGCGCTGCTGAACCGGGAGGCGCCCGAGTTCATCCGCTTTATTAATCCCAGCGACTATCGTGTGGTGCGCGAAGCCTGCGGATCCTGCCACATGCGCACGATCGAGGCGGGCGAGCGCTCGATCATGGCGTCGGGCGCAATGCTGTGGGGCGGGGCGGCGTACAATAACGGCATCGTGCCGTTCAAAAACTACATTTTCGGCGAGGCCTATACCCGCGAGGGTGAGTCGGCGAAGATTGTGTCACCCGGTTCTCCGCCCGGAACATTGAGCGCCGAACAGAAGGCGCGCGGGGCATTGGGCGCGCTCTATCCGCTGCCCCAGTGGCAGGTCATTCCGCCCGGCGATATCTTTCGCGTATTCGAGCGTGGCGGGCGCAACATTCAGACGCAGTTCCCGGAGATCGGCCTGCCGAATCCGACCGGATCGATCCAGCGGCTGGAGGAGCCGGGCCGCCCCGATCTCAAGCAGTCGAGCCGGGGACCGGGGACGGGCCTGCGTGTCGCGATCCCGGTGCTCAACATCCACAAGACCCGCCTCAACGACCCGTTCCTCTGGTTCATGGGGACCAACGACCAGCCCGGCGACTATCGCCATTCGGGCTGTTCGGGCTGTCATGTCGTCTACGCCAACGACCGCGAACCGCGCCACAGCCTGATCTACGCGCAGGCCGGGCGCGACGGGCAGACGCAGACGGTCGACCCGACCATTGCGGGCAAGATGGCGAGCGCCGGGAAGGACGGGCATGACAGCCATGGCGATGGCCATGGTGGTCTGATCCAGCCCGGTGCGGCGGCGCACCCCGCCACGAAGGAAAGCGGCCACCCGATCCGCCACGCGTTCACCCGCGCCATCCCGACCGCGCAGTGCATGAGCTGCCACATGCATCAGCCGAACATCTTCCTGAACAGCTATCTCGGCTACACCATGTGGGACTATGAGTCCGACGCGCCCTTGATGTGGCCGCAGAAGCAGAAATATCCGACAGCCGCCGAAGTCCGCGCGATCAACGACCGCAACCCGGAAGGCGCGGCGGCGCGCGGCCTGTGGGGCGACGTTGATTTCCTGCGCAACGTCTATGACACGGTGAACCCCAAGGCGAAGGACACACAGTTCGCCGACTATCACAGCCACGGCTGGAATTTCCGGGCTATCTTCAAGCGCGACCGCGAGGGCAATCTCCTCGACGCCGAGGGCAAGATCGTGAAGAACGACGACCCCGAAAAATGGCGCAAGAAGGGCGAAGGCACGTTCGTTCCGCCCGGCACCAACCCTGGCAAGACCGTGCACATGATGGACATCCATGCCGAAAAGGGTCTGCAGTGCGCGGATTGCCATTTTGCGCAGGACAGCCACGGCAACGGCTTCATCTACGGCGAGGTGGCGAACGCGATCGAGATCGGATGCAAGGACTGCCATGGCACGGCGGACGATTATCCGACGCTGCTGACATCCGGACCCGCCGCACCGCCGGGCGGCAACAACCTCGCGCTGCTGCGCAACCCGGACGGCAAGCGCCGCTTCGAGTGGTTTTATGATGCAGGCGGCCGCCGCAAACTGATCCAAAGGTCGATCGTCGATCCGTCGCTCGAATGGGAAGTATCGCTCGTTAAAAACAGCGTCGATCCCGCCAATCCGCATTTTAACGCCCGCGCCGCGCGCGCCAAGCTGATGAGCAAGTCGGGCGCGGAGGACGGCAGCTTCGCCTTCGGCCCCGGCGTGCCAAAGGCGGACCGCGCGCATGGCGACGACAGCATGGCGTGCTTCACCTGCCACCTCAGTTGGACGACCAGCTGCGGCGGGTGTCATTTGCCGATCGAGGCGAACTGGAAGACCAAGATGCACCATTTCGAAGGGCGGGAGACGCGCAATTTCGCGACCTACAACCCTCAGGTGGCGCGCGACGAGATGTTCCAGCTCGGCAAGCACATGACGACCAAGGGCAATCAGGTCGCGCCGGTCCGCTCCTCGTCTGCGCTGGTGCTGTCATCGACCAACATCAACCGCGAACGCATCTATATCCAGCAGCCGCCGATCTCCGGCATCGGCTTTTCGAGCCAGGCATTCGCGCCGCACTTCCCACATACCGTGCGCACGACGGAGACCAAGACCTGTTCCGATTGCCATCTGTCGGACAAGGACGACAACAACGCGATCATGGCGCAGCTGATGTTGCTGGGCACCAACTATGTGAATTTCGTGGGGCTCAACGCCTGGACCGGCCTCGCCGGCGGGTTCGAGGCAATCCGCGTCACCGAATGGGACGAGCCGCAGGCGGTGATTGGATCCTATCTCCAGAAATACGCCTATCCCGATTATTGGCGAATGCATGTGGACGACAACAAGCGCGAACTCAAAAACTGGGTGCGCGGCAAGATGTTCGACAAGGCGATCTCGGGGGAGACGCAGGCGGTCGAGGAATTCCGCAATGTCGTGAAGGGCACGAAGGGCCGCGTGGGGTGCCTGCAACTGCGCGGCGAATATATGTATGTTGCGGAAGGATCGGGCGGCTTCCGCGTCTACGACGTCGCGTCGATCGCCAACAAGGGCGTGTCGGAACCGATCCTCTCCGGGCCGTTCTCCTCGCTGGGGTATGACACCCATGTGGCCAGCCCCAATGCGACCTGCATGGCGCTGCCCACCGACCAGCCGATCAATCCGCTGCGCAACACGCCGGAACTGCGCGCCACCAATCAGGAACAGCCGTTCCTGCCGATCTACAGCTATGCCGCCGTGACGGACAGCGTCGAAGGGCTGATCCTCGTGAACATCGACACCATGGCCGATGGCGAGTTCCGCAACAATTTTCTGAAGCGCGCGGTGACGTGGAACCCGGATCATGTGCTCGACGGTGCGCGGCACATCCAGCTGGCCGGGCAGGTCGCCTACATCACCGCCGATATTGGCTTGGTCGTGGTCGATCTTGCCGATCCGTTGCGTCCGCGCCTCGCGGCCGTGCGGCCGTTGAAAGACGCGCGGGCGAGCGCAATCCAGTTCCGCTATCTCTGGGTCAGTGATGCGGAAGGGGTGAAGCTGTTCGACGTGACGAAGCTGACCGATCCGGTCGCCGTACCGGGCGCGACCGTGCCGCTGGCCGACGCGCGCCGCATCTATGTTGCGCGCACCTACGCCTATGTCGCGGCCAAGAAGGATGGTCTCGTCATCATCAACGTCACCAATCCGCTCAAGCCCGTCGTCTACGCCAAGGAAACCTTCGGCGGACAGATGACCGATGCAGAGGATGTGATCGTCGGGTCGACCAACGCAAGCGCCTTTGCCTATGTGGCGGACGGGCGTAATGGGCTGAAAGTCATTCAGCTGACCTCGCCGGACAGCCAGCCCAATTTTTACGGTTTTTCGTCACCGCCCAAGCCGGAATTGATCGCCTGGGCGAAGACGCCGACCCCGGCGTTGGCCTTGTCCAAGGGGCTGGACAGGGACCGGGCTGTCGATGAAACCGGCGGGCAGATCGCTGTTTTTGGCCGACTGGGTTCTCGGCCCTTTACCCGGCCGGAAATGGAAAAACTGTTCCTCACCAGCAAGGGCGTGCCTTACAAAGTCAGCGATACGCCGGACATGACAGCATGGCGCGCGCCGATGAAGCTACCCGCGCAATAGAAGTTCTCCTGTCCTGTCCGAGAATTTCTCATATGCGGTAGTGCGTAATTGTTCCGCGTGTCCGCTCGGTTCATCGCATATTACTTAACACCCACCCTACTCTCGTTCATGCACGTGCGATGCTGACCGTCCGGAACGACCGCTCCATTCGTGCTCTTGCGATCGGTTACGGATTGCTGGTCCTGTCCGTGTCGGCGGCGATCTGGGTTTCTGTTCTGCAGCGCAAGGCGTTCGACATGGTCGAACATACCATGCGCGTAGAAATGACGCTGGGATCGGTGGAAACCCATATCCAGCAGGCGGAATCCGCACAGCGCGGCTATTTGCTGGTCCATGACGAGCGGTATCTGGATATGTTCCAGCAGGCTCTGGCAGCGCTCCCTGCGGATTTTCGGGAATTGCGCGGGCTGGTGGCGGACAACCCCGGACAAATCCAGCGGCTTGGCCAGCTCAGCGAAATCGTCGGTCTGCGTCGGGCCTCTCTATTGCAGGTGCTGGCGATGGACCGCGCCGGGCAGCCCCCCGATGCCGAACGTATCCGCCGTGGCCGTCAGCTTATGGACCGCGTCGATGCGGTCGTCCAGGAGATGCGCGGGGAGGAGCGCAGGCTGCTCGAAGAACGCACCACCTATGCGCATGGCCAGTGGCAGCTTGGCCTTGCTGGCCTTGTGGTGAGCGCGCTCGTCCTGTTGGCGCTGGGAATTTTCGCGCTGCGCCATGCCCGGATTCTGCTGGCGGAGACGACGGCATCGCGCGACGCTTACGCCGTGGCCCACGAGCAGCTGGTGGATGAAGTCAAACAGCGCCACGCCGCCGAAGAACAGATGCGGCAGATGCAGAAGACAGAAGCTCTGGGCCAGCTTACCGGAGGCATCGCGCATGATTTCAACAATATGCTGGGCGTGGTGATCGGTTCGCTCGACATTGCCCGGCTGCGACTCGCCGGGCAGGCGGAGCCGCGCGCGCTCCGTTCGCTCGACAACGCGATGGAAGGCGCCCAGCGCGCCGCGCAGCTGACCGCACGTTTGCTGGCCTTTTCCCGCCAGCAGCCGCTGGAGCCCAAGGCACTTGATGCGAATCGCCTCGTCAGTGGCATGTCCGATCTGCTCCACCGGACCACCGGCGATCATATCCGGGTGGAAACGGTGATGGGTGCGGGCATCTGGACGTGCTTTGCCGATGTCAGCCAGCTCGAGAATGCTGTCCTGAACCTGTGCGTCAACGCGCGGGACGCGATGCCCGATGGCGGACGCATGACAATCGAAACGACCAACGCTGCGCTGGATGACCGCTACGCTGCCACGCACACGGAGGTGCGGCCGGGGCAATATGTGATGATATCGGTCAGCGACACCGGGGCGGGCATGCCCGCGGATGTGATCGACCGGGCTTTTGATCCCTTCTTCACGACAAAGGGCGTGGGCAAGGGAACGGGCCTTGGCCTCAGCCAGGTGTTTGGCTTCGTCAAACAGTCGCACGGCCATGTGAAAATCTATTCGGAAGTCGGGCAGGGCACGACCGTCAAAATCTATCTGCCGCGCTATTATGGCTCGCAACCGGTCATGAGTTCGCCTGATGCGCAGCTCTCCACCGACCTGCTGCCCCGTGCGCGCGGGAACGAGGCGATCCTGATCGTCGAGGACGAGGAACGGGTGCGCCAGGTCGCGGTCGAGGCGCTGCGTGATCTTGGCTATCACATCGTGCAGGCAGGCGATGCGACGCAGGCGCTGGCGCTGCTCGCCATCCAGCCGCACATCGACCTGCTGTTCACCGATATCGTGATGCCGGACATCAACGGACGACGGCTGGCTGAGCAGGCGGTGACCCAGCGCCCTGGCCTCAAGGTGCTGTATACCACCGGCTACACGCGCAACGCGATCGTGCATAACGGGATGCTGGACCCCGGGCTCAACTTCCTTGCCAAGCCCTTCACGGTCGAACAGCTTGCCGTGAAGGTGCGCCAGGTGCTGGACAACACCCCGTAGAGTGTTGCTTCAGGCCGGGCGCTCGGCGATCAGGCTTTTTACCAGCGGCTGCATCGTGGCATCGAACTTCGCCAGCATCACATGTTCGTCCGCCGTCTCGAAGAAACTGACCAAGCCGTTCTCCGTCCAACTGTGGAGGGCATAAGCGGGCGCGTCGGCAATGATCATCGGGCGGTTGTCGGGCACGTCCGGGTCGATCGGCGACAGGTCGAGCGCCACCTGCGGCGCGGTCGATGGGCAGATGGTGACGGTCGTTCCGCGCCACGGCGCGACGATGGCACGGTGCAGATGGCCACAGATCAGCGCTTGCACCTGATGTCGTCCGGCAATGGTCTGAGCAAAACGGCGCACCCATGGTTCGTCGGCATGGGTGTTCATCCAGTCGATCCCGACTTCGACCGGCGGGTGGTGCATGACAATGATCGCCGGCGTTGCCTGGTCCTCGTCGAGCCGGGCTGAGAGCCACGCCGCCCGCGCCTCGCAAAACGCGCCCCCGTGGCGCCCGGGATCCAGCGTGTCAATGATCAACAGCCGTAGCCCGTCGAGCGCGACCGCATACTGAACGAACCCGTCCTCCGCCGGGATCCGCGGAAACTGCGAACGGAAATTGGCCCGGTCGTCATGATTGCCCATACACAGATAGACGGGAAATGGGCAGACGCTCAGCGCGTTGGCGAGGCGGCGGTAGCTGTCCTCATCCCCCCGGTCGACCAGATCACCGGTGGCGAGCAGCAGGTCTGGCCGGTTGGGACCGGTGAGCAGGCGCTGGATCACCTGATCCAGCCGCTTGCGGTTGAACTCGGCCGGATTGCCCGGATCGAATCCCAGATGGATGTCGGTGATCTGCGCGATCAGCATCCGTTACGTCCCTTCTTCCATCCGGGATTATGAACCGGCCTCGACACCGGCTTATGGCAGATCAGCGGCCCGTTCCGCCGTTGGTTTTTTGCGTTTCTGTTCTGGCCCCACAGCCGACGACCCCACGTGTGAGACCCATGGTGCGCCTTCATCCATATGATAGCTGTGACATAGAGCACAGGCGGAGGGAACATCCGACCGGGATTTTTCGCCTCCGTGGCATTCCCGGCAGGATTTGAGGTCCGGCAGCAGCAGATCCGTCGCCTTGGTCGACGTGGTGGTCGCGTGGCAGCTTTCGCATTTTTCGGTCTTGTGCGCGGCATGGTCAAACCAGCCCTTCTGCATATAGCGCATCGTCTGGTGCACCGGCAGGACCGTCCAGCCGGTCGCGCTGTTCACGCCCGGCGGCGTGACCGTATGGCAGTCATAGCAGGCGCCGCCCTTCGAAAACACCGCGGCGATGGCGGCATCCGCGCCGTTGGGCCGCGCGGCCACGGCGCCAAAATAGGCATGATAAACCTTGCCCTGCGCGTAGTCACCCGGCCTCCGCCGCGCCATTCCGCCCAGCTGGATCGGCACGGTCGGCCCGGTCGAGCGGTAGAAGGCCCGCAGATCGGCGATCACCTGGTCCGGTTGGCCATGGCGCAAGGTCCGCGTCACGCCGCCGATCGTCTCGAAGCCGAGGCTGTGGCAGGCCTGACAGTTGGTTTCCATGTCGACCGGTTTAAAGCGGACCCCATCGCTGGTGGGGGTGTGGCAGCTCTTGCACGCCAGCGCATCGCCATAGCCTTGTTCCGCACCGAGCCGCTGCGCCATGCGCGCGACCCCGCCCGTACGCGAGAGATGCAGGGCATGCGGGAATTTGAGACCGCTGTCGTCCATCGGCTTGCGATCGAGCGCGATCCGCTCGAAACGGGGATGCTTACCCGGCTGCACCATCACAAGCGGGCGGAATTGCGGATGGTCGGTGCCGAAATCGCTGGCGTTGCCGATTTTCGTGTCCGTGAGCCGACTGTCGAGCGTGGCGTGGCAATCGGCGCAGAAAATCTGCGGCGTGGGCTGCATCGGCCCCGCCCCCTCATGCTCGCGGTGGCAATCGACGCAGGCTCCCGGACCGGGCTTGCCGAACGCATGGGCGACGCTCGCGAGGAGGCGGCCGCCCAGCCCCGCTTCGGCGCGCGCTTGCGCAATGCGCTCCGGTCGGGCGTGATCGTGCACGTCGGTGTGGCAGGTCTTGCACGCGCTATCGCGGACGGACACGAACGCCTGAGTGTGGCAGCTCTCACATTTTCCTTCCAGTCCATGATGCGCCTTGCTCAGCGGACCGGATGACCAGCTGCTGTCGCCCAGCACGACGTCCTTCGCCGGACCGCGCTGCTTCATCACGGCGTAGATGTTGCGCGTGTCTTCGCGTGGGCGGGACAGATAGCTGGCGATCGGCACGGCGAGGAACGCGAGGAGGATCAGCACGACCGCGGCCCAGGCGAGCGGGCGCTTGCCGATCATCGTACCGGCTAGGGAGAAGACCTGATGCTCGTCGCGTTCCTCTGCTGCGTCGGATACGGCCTCGGTGCGCTGGACGGACAGCACGACTTCGTCCGCGTCGGATCGCGACACCGTGATCCGGTGGCCGCCGAAGCGCAGCTCCGCTCCGGTCGCGCTGTCGATCTCTGCGGATTGGCTCGGGCGTCCATCGACATCGAAGCCGAGCGTGCCGGTGGCGCGCACCGCGATCCGGCGCGCATCGATCCGTTCGATCCGGGCGTGGTCTGGCGTGACGGCCAGGTCGGGCAGGTGAATGTCGCATTCCGCCGACCGGCCGACCCGGATCTGCGGCTTGGCGATGGTCGCGCTGCGCACAAGCTCGCGCCCGTCGGCGGTGAAGCTTGTCGTTCGGATCAGAAATGCCATGGCCCCCGCCCTGTTCCCCGTATTCTCGTCCCCCGCGCTCATACCCGTTACCAGTAAAAGAAGACGCTGACGATATGCGCGGTCAGCGCCGCGAGCAGAGCGAAGGTTGCGGGCACATGCACGTAAAGCCAGATTTCAAGGAGCGCGCGCAGCCGCAGGTGACGCCGCAGTTGCGCCAGCATCGCTTCCTTGCGATCGAGCAGCGCATCCACCTTTTCCAGGGGATCATTGCCGAGATTGGGCCGTGTGGAAGTTGCGCGGCGCAACTCGCGATGCGCCTGCGTGGTCACGCAATCGCGGTGGTTTCCCGTCAATCGGCGCCATAAACCTCCTCCGAAGGGGTCCTGATCGAGCGACATCCGGACCAGCGCCGCATCCTCCTGCGCGAGGGGTTGCGCGGCGTCGTGCAACTGCCGGTCGATCGCGCGCAGGGCGTCGAGCATCTGGCCCTGCGTCATCTCGCTCCGGTTGCTGCTCAATGCGCGGGGCAGCACCGTGTAAACAGTGATGCCGTACAGGCCCGAGAGGATGACGAGCATCATCAGCCCATACGCGAGCGTGTGGACATTCCAGCCGAACTGGAAGCCGGTGTGCAGCGTGCCGATGACAATCAGGCTGAGGCCCAGATAGACATGGGCGGACGTCCACGCCTTCAATGACCAGCGGCCCGTCGTCATCGCCCGCTTGCGCAGGCCGAGCGCGGTCAGCCAGAGGATCAGCCCGACGCCGATGGTCCCAAGCGTGTAACCGTACCAGCTTCCGCCATTGTGGCGCGGCGTGATGTCGATCAGCGCGTAGCTGACGACCAGCAGCAGGCTCAATCCGCCCGCGATCTTCGCCCAGCGAAACCCGGCGTGGCGCAGGAAGCCGTCGTGGAGGGTCTCGCCTTTTGCGCGTGGGGTATGCGTGGAAGACGCGCGGGTCGCCATTAGAGCGCCTCCCCCCCAGACATTCCGTTCGGGCTGAGCCTGTCGAAGCCCTGACCTTTCTTGAGAAAACAGGACGGCCCTTCGACAAGCTCAGGGCGAACGGAGCGATCACCAGAAACCATCATCCGTTCTCCCGTTCCAGCCGGGCGACGGACAGGAAATCCTCCGGCGCGACGCGGATCGCGGCGCCGGTAGGGCAGGCGCGGACGCAGGCGGGGCCACCGTCAATGCCGGAGCACATGTCGCACTTTATCGCCTTCTTCGGTTTCTCGACGCCCGGTTCGGCATGTTTATACCGCCATTTTTTCGACGGCTCGCCCGGTCCCGGTCCCTTGCCCAGGAACAGCCAGCTCAGCAGCGATGGCTTGGGCGGTGGCACGCTGTCCATGCGGATCACGCCGTAGGGGCAGTTGCGCTGGCAGTTGCCGCAGCCGATGCAGGTATCGTCGATGAACACTTCGCCGTCTGGCCCGCGATGGATGGCGTTGGGCGGACAGTCGGCCATGCAGTGCGGATGCTCGCAATGGCGGCAGGATGTCGGCACGTGGAGATGGGCGTAGGTCTTGCCCGCTTCCCGGTCCAGCCGGGACAGGCCTTCATGGCTGTCTGCGCAGGCCTTTTCACAATTGTCGCAGCCGACGCACAGATTTTCGTCGATCAGCAGCACGTCGGTCGCCTCGCCAATGCCGTTGTCGACCAGGAAACGCGCGGTTTCGGAATACATGTCGACCGCGCCGGAAAAGCTGTCCTTGCGGCTTTCAATAAAGGCGTTCACATCCTGCCGCGATGCCATCATCGTGCGGGCGCGCTCGAGCAGCGCGGGCTTGCGGTCCATCAGCGCGCGCATCGCCGCGCCGTCGAGCTTGATGACCTCGGACTTGATCGCGGCCTTGACCGTCGCGGTGCGCTTGCCGCCGCCGATCAGTGTCATTTCCCCGACATAGGACCCGGCGGGAAGGTAGGAGAGGAACACCGGCTTCGCGGCGACCATCTTTTCGACGATCATCGATCCGACGCGGATGACATAGATGTCGGTGCCGTCCTCGCCCTCGGTGATGATCGGCTGTCCCGCGCGGACGGACAGGACCTCGGCGCTTTCCATGAGTTGCGCGACATCGTCGGTCGAAAGACCGGGGCCGAAAATCTGCAGCAGCTGCCGCTCGATCGAGATCCGGGTAACCGCGCGCTTGGCCGCCGGGACGGACGCCATCAGCTTCAATGCGGCGGTACGGGACACTTCGACCATGATCGATGCCGCGCCCGCGCGGACCGTAGCGCCACGCCGCCGCCCGGAAATCAGGCCGACCTCGCCGAAAATCGACCCCTGCTCAATGGGCACGGTGACAGACGGATCGGTGGGGTTGACCTCGACCAGCGCCGATCCTTCCGCCACAGCGAACAGCGACGAACCGGGTGCCGCCCGTTCGAACACCACGTCTCCCGCCTTGTAGGCGCGCACTTCGCTGTCGAGCATGAATTCGCGCATCTGCAGCGGGGACAGGTCGTTAAGGATCGTCACGCGCGCCCGGAGCAGCTCCAGCCATTCGTCCACCGAGCGCGTGCCGGGAAGGGCAGCGAACTTCGCTTCCAGGATCGGTTCGTCGGCGGGCTTCAGGTCGCGGTTGCCGTTGATAAACTCGACCACGTCGTAGCCCTGGTTCATGCAATGCTTGATGAGCGGATAGCCCGCCAGCGCGCCGATCACGAAGATGCCGGGATTGGTGGTTTCGAACACCGGGGACAGTTTCGGGAAGGCCTCGCGGTCTTCGCTGGTGAAGTCGATGCCGCAGCTTTCGACGAACTTGCGCGGCGCGGCGGAGCCCATGCGCGCGATGATCCGGTCGCAGCGGATGGTTTCCTGCCCGTCGCGCGTATCGAGCACCAGTTCGCCCGGGCGCACTTCCGCCGGGGACGTCTCGGTCATGATGCGAATGCGGCCCTGCTCGCCCGCCTCCATCAGCAGCTTGACGTTGGCGCTCTTGGCGCGCGCGAAGTCCGCGCCGCGGTTGAGGATCGTGACGACATTGCCCTGTGCTGCGTCGGCGGCGAGGCCGAGCGCGTTCTCGATCCCCGCATCGCCCGACCCGATCACAGTGATGTGCTCGTCGACATATTCGCCGGGATCGTCGAGCTGGTACTGGATGTGCGGCAGATCGCCGCCGGGGCAGCGCAGCAGATTGGGGTTGCCCTGCGTGCCGATGGCCATGATGACGGCTTCGGCGACGAACGTCTGGCCCTTGGTGGTGGTAATCGTAAACGCGCCCGCGCTTCCCGTAATCGCCTTCACCTCGGCCTGATAGGCGACGGTGACGCCCAGTTCCGCTGCTTGCCGGTTCCAGGTTTCGAGAATGGCCTCGCGCTTGCCCGCATCGAAATCGCAATCGGATCGCAATATCAGCTGGCTGGGCGTCGCCATGACGTGCTTGCCCTTCTGATATTTATAGATCGTATCGGACAGATGGTCCGTCTTTTCCAGCAGGACGTGCGACAGCCCAAGCTGCGCGGCGCGCGCGGCGGCGGACAAGCCAGCCGGACCCGAGCCGACGATGGCTATACGGACGCTGTCACTCAAGGCAGAACCCCCATTTCTGCGGAAGACGGTTGGCGATCAATCGCCGGTGTTGATTGCGGTTGCGAGCCCCGGGCGGACTTTACCAGCTTCACCCGAGGGTGCCAGTGCAAATTGCCGGATTTAGCGGCCGGATGTTGGAACGTGGGGGGAAAGGGGGACGGATCCTGCCGCGCGTGCACCCCGTATCCGCGCGATCAGGCGCGGAATGGGCGCATGACGGTCCATCCATGCGCTATAGTCGCGATAGGCCGGATCGGCGGAGAGGTGCGCCTCCTCGGTACGGGCGCGCCAATAATACACCGCGCTGGTCAGGGCGAGCAGGGCGCAATTGCGCACGGCGTCGGTCCAGTGCCCTGTGGTGGTCAGAACCGGGATGACCGAGAGCCACCAGAACAGGTTCTTGGCGAGATAGGCCGGGTGCCTGGTCCAGCGATAGGGTCCATGGGTGATGATCCCACGATGCGTGAGGTTCGAAAAGCGCAGGCCGAACGCGACCGTCGCCCACGCGTAGATGCCGGTCAGCAACACCAGCAGCCCGCCCCAGATCGCCAGCAGCAGCGGATGATCGGCCAGCCACACGCTCCAGTCCGCCGTGCCGCGATGATAATCGAGTGGGCCGCCGCTCCCCATCAGCACGAACGGCGGGTAGCAGATCAGCGCCGCCGCCCAGCCTGCCGTCAGCGGATTGGCGCTGCGGATATGCGCGTCGAGCGGGCGCAGGGTCAGCATATAGCCGACCGTGGCGAACGCGACGTCGATCAGGAACAGGCTTGCAATCAGGAAACTTGCGAGCGGCACCGGACCGGAGAGGATGTCGGCGGGCTGCCAGCGGATCACGCTTGCGAAGTTGTCCGGCACGACCGAGAGCATAAAGGCGAGGAAGAATGCCTTGACCGCCCAGCTCCGCAAATGATCGGCGATCTTTCCGGCTTCGGGCTGGCCCGCTGCGCCGCCGATCACCCATTGCCCGAAGGCAAAGCAGTCGTCGCGCGGCTCCACCAGCCGACGGTCGATCCACACGATATAGGGGACGGACAGCACGAACAGCACCGGCGCGGCCCCGGTCAGCAGCTTCATGGCGTAGACATAGCCGCCGTCCGAATACCAGCGCGCCAGTCCGTAAAAGAGCGCTATCCCGCCCCATGTCGCCCACAGGCCGGCAAGCTTCACGATGCTGATGTCGACTGTTTCGCGCAGCGGGCGGGGCGACCCCGTCCAGTTGATGCCGGTTGTCGGGTTGCGGTGCACCTTGTCGACGAGCAGCGACCATGCGATCATCGGGACGCCGCACGCCACGACAGCCGCGATGCCCGCGTGCGGGCCATCCATGCCGAAATGCCAGGCGATCAGCGTCCACCCGACCAAGCCGATGAGGCCCACCAGACCCACGCCATGGCTGACAGCCGAGCGCGGGCACCCGGAAGCGCCTTCGGAATGGGGAGCGGAACGGTCCTTCATGCCGTGCGGATAGACGGAAAAGGTAAGGATCCGGTGAAAGCGGCTCTCAGCCGCCCAGCACGTTGATCGTAAACGCCACGATGCCGAGATTGAACACAAACGCGGCCAGGCAATGCGCCGTCACCACTTTCCGGATTGAACGACTGGTAATATCCATGTCCGATGTCTGGAACGTCATGCCGAGTGTGAAGGAAAAATAGGTAAAGTCCCAGAATTCCGGCGGTCCGTCTCCGGGAAAGTCCACCCCTCCGCAATCGTCGCCTTCGGTATCGGGACTGTACCAGAGATAGGCGTAATGCATAGCGTAGATGAAATTCGAAAACAGCCAGGCAAGCATCAGGGTCGCGATGACCAGCGTGATCGTCCACGCCGAGTGGTTCTGCTTTTGCGACAGTTCTACGCCGACCGCCACGAGCAGCACGAACGACACGATGAACGTGACGAGCAGCATGACCTCGCGATTGGCGTTGTTGCGGCGGGCGGCGTCACGGATCTGTTTGTGGTCATGGCCAAAAAGGGGCCAGAGCGTCGCGATGAACACCATAGCCGCGATATCGAATCCGCCCATGACCGCGCGCGACCATGGCAGCGCCAGGGCAATCGGTACCGCCGACAGGCAGAGTGCGAGAAACAGTCCATAACGCCATGGCAGGAAGGGCGATTTTGCTCCACGCTCCAGGGGAACGGGCTGCTGCGCGGGGGACGTGTCGACCATTATCCAACTCTGCGCTGATTTTGACCTGGCACGCAAGGCCGGAACGCTTGCGCGCGTCCAGTCGTTAAATCGGCGAAAGGAATTTGCCATGAACGAACCGATGCACCGCGGCACCGAAGATACGAGGGCGGGAAGCACCAACCATATCGTCCGCTATGTGCTGGCGATTTCCGTCGCGCTTGCCGTGATCGGCATGGCAGTCGTCCTGTTATGGGGCGACGCCCGCGCACCCGACAACGCAACCGGCAGCACGACGATTTCGAAAGGCGAGGTGGACTGACGGGCCTTAGCGGTCCCGCCGCCCCAGCAGGCGCAGGCGCAGCGCGTTCAGCTTGATAAAGCCCGCTGCGTCGCGCTGGTCATAGGCACCCGCGTCGTCCTCGAACGTCACGACCTTTTCGCTGTAGAGGGAGTTCGGCGATTTGCGGCCGACGACATAGACCCCGCCCTTGTAGAGCTTCAGGCGGACTGTGCCCGTGACCTTGGTCTGGCTATGGTCAATGGCCGCCTGGAGCATCTCGCGTTCGGGTGAGAACCAGAAACCGTTGTAGATCAATTCGGCATAACGCGGAGCGAGCTCATCTTTCAAATGCGCCGCGCCGCGATCGAGCGTGATCTGCTCGATGCCGCGATGCGCGAGGTGATAGATGGTGCCGCCCGGCGTCTCGTACATGCCACGCGACTTCATGCCCACGAAGCGATTCTCGACCAGATCGAGTCGACCGATACCATGCTTGCGGCCGTATTCGTTGAGCGTTTCGAGAAGGGTGGCCTGGGACATGCCGACGCCGTTGATCGCTACCCCATCGCCGCGCTCGAAATCAATGGTGATGAACTCGGGTGCGTCCGGCGCGTCTTCCGGATTGACGGTGCGGCTGTACACATAGTCCGGCACTTCTTCCCACGGATCTTCCAGCACTTTCCCTTCAGATGACGTGTGCAGCATGTTCGCATCAGTGGAAAAGGGGCTTTCGCCGCGCTTGTCCTTGGGCACGGGGATCTGGTGCTTTTCGGCAAACGCGATCAGGGCCGTGCGGCTGGTCAGATCCCATTCGCGCCACGGGGCAATGACCTTGATATCGGGCTGGAGCGCGTAATAGCCCAGCTCGAAGCGCACCTGATCATTGCCCTTGCCGGTCGCGCCATGGCTCACGGCGTCGGCGCCCAGTTGCTTGGCGATTTCGATCTGGCGCTTGGCGATGAGCGGGCGGGCGATCGACGTGCCGAGCAGATAAAGCCCCTCATACAGCGCATTGGCGCGCATCATCGGGAACACATAATCCGCGACGAATTCCTCGCGCAGGTCGTCGATGAAGATGTGCTCTTCCTTCACCCCCATCAGGCGAGCCTTGGCGCGCGCGGGTTCCAGTTCCTCGCCCTGCCCCAGGTCGGCGGTGAAGGTCACCACCTCGCATTGGTAGGTCTGCTGCAGCCATTTCAGGATGACGCTGGTGTCGAGGCCGCCCGAAAAGGCGAGGACGACACGGTTGATCTTTTCTGGCGTGCTGGACATGGCGACGGGCTTTCCCTGAAGATATTTGATCGCGCCGGTACACGCCGCCGCGCGGTTTCGCAACATCTCACCACCAGTGCAGGGATGCACCCAGCAGCCAAAGGCCGATCGCGATGAACAGCGCGGCCGCGATCGCGCGCACGACGCCGAGCTTTACGCGCGCGATCAATGCTTCCCCGAGATAGACGGCAGGAACATTGGCGATCATCATCCCGAACGTCGTTCCGGCGGTGACGGCGTAGACATTGGCGAAGCGCGCGCCCAGCGCCACCGTCGCGATCTGGGTCTTGTCGCCCATTTCGACCAGGAAGAAAGCGATCAGGGTCGTCAGGAATATGCCCGAAGTGCGGGGCGTTTTCATCTCTTCGTCGATTTTATCCGGAACGAGCGTCCACAGTCCCATGCCGATGAACCCCAGCGCGATGGCGATGCGAAAGGCCGGGCTTTCCAGCATTCCCGCGAGGGTATGGCCGAGCAGTGCCGCCAGAAAATGATTGGCGATGGTCGCCGCGAAGATGCCCGCCACGATGGGCAAAGGACGCCGGAACCGCGTCGCGAGCAGGATGGCGAGAAGCTGAGTCTTGTCGCCAATTTCCGCCACGGCAACAAGGGCGGTGGATGTGAGGAACGCTTCCATGGATAGCCTTTGCGGGTCGGACGGTGCAGACGCAATGCCACCGGCCTTGCCGCCCGACCGAGCCCAAAGCCGATGTCATCGGTCTCGTCCAACCGGCGCTTGCGCGCTGGTCCCGCACACCATGGCATCTCTGCCAAATATGTTGATATGCGGTCCGCAACAGGGCGGAGGGGCTACTCCCCGGGTGACGCTCCGGCGATAGCCCGGCGCTGTGCGTGGGTCAAGGCGCTGTGCCCAGCCGCAGGCTCAGGCCACGCGCGATCGCGTCGAGCCGTGCCGCGTCCGTCCCCTCCCGCGCCATGGCCGAGAGTCCGGCCAGCAATGTCATCATCTGGTCCGTGGCGATGACGGCATGCTCCGGCGCGCTGCGGGATACGCCGCGATAGAGGGCGGCGGCAATGCCCAGCCGCAATTTCCGGACATAGGCGCTGACGACCGCGTCGCTGCAATTGTTGGCGGCTTCCAGGAGCATGCACCCGCCGGAGGATGCCTCACCCTGCGGCGCGAAACGCCGGGCGGAGCACGCCAACACATTGGCCAACCGATCGTCGAGCGGTAATTCGCTCGAAAGGGCGTCGCGGACCTCCTCTGTCCAGTCCCGCGCATAGGCATCTGCAATCCGTGCGAACAGCATCGCCTTGTTGCCGAAGGCTGCATAAAAACTCGGCGGATTGATTCCCATCGCGCCGGTCAGGTCGGCAAGCGTTACGCGGTCATACCCACGCGTGAGGAACATGGTCCGGGCGGCGTCCAGCGCCCGGTCGATGTCGAATGCGCGTGGCCGACCGCGCCGGGGACGGTCGATCGATGGGGCGGGCGCGCTCATGTTCATGCTATCGCAGAATTGGTTAACGGGCGCTACAATTTTGGTGGGCTAGCCCGGTCTCGCGCCCGTTCATCATGCAGATAGGTGGTCAGGCGTAGAGTTCGCGCAGGTTCAAAGGAGATTTCCATGCGCAAGATCTGGCTACTTGGTGGTGTGGCGGCGTTGGTCGCGGTTCCGGTTATCGCGGCGGAAATGGCCCCCGGCAAAACGATTGTCCGCAGTGAAGTGGAGGGCAAGGTCAAGGAGCATTTCGCCGAGGTCGACGCCAATCACGACGGCGCGATCACGCCGGAAGAAATGCGTGCGATGCGCGAGCATAAGCGCGCCGATTCGCTGGATGCGCATTTCAAGCGGCTGGACACGGACGGCAATGGCAGCATCAGCCGCGCCGAATTCAACGCGGGGCACGCCGCCATGGGCCCGATGGTGGAGCCGCCGATGGCACATGGCGGGGAGGGGCATGGTCCCGGTCCGGGTGGCCCGATGGGCGGCATGCACGGCATGGGCGGCATGATGATGTTCCAGCAGGCCGATGCCAACAAGGATGGCAAGGTCACGCTTGCCGAAGCGACGGCAGGTGCACTGCGCCTGTTCGATATGGTCGATACCAACAAGGATGGATCGGTGACGCCGGATGAACGGCGCGGGTTCCGTGACCAGATGCGCGCGCAATGGAAGGGCAAGCGCGGCGGGTAATCGCCGTGGGGCCGGGCGTCACACCGGCGCCCTCAGCTTCGCCTCGGTTTCGGTCATGTAATCGCGCGTGATCGGCAGCGTATGGCGGTTCCGCGCATATTGGAGCTGGTAGATCAGCATGCCGCCATGCTCAAACGCCGCCGTCGCCCCGGCGAGGTAGAAGCTCCACATGCGGAAAAAGCGCGCGTCGTACATCTCCTCGATCTCTGCACGATGGGCCTGCACCCGGTCGTACCAGGCGCGTGTCGTCAGGCCATAATGCAGGCGCAGCGCCTCGACATCGGTGGTGATCAGGCGGTTGGGTTCGCTACCCTTGAGGATTTCGCTCAACGCCGGGATATACCCGCCCGGAAAAATATACTTGCGCGTAAAGGCGTCGGTCGTGCCTGGCCCGCCCATGCGCCCGATGGTGTGGAGCAGCATCACGCCGTCCCGGGTCAGCAGGTTGTGGCAAACGCGAAAAAACTCGCGGTAGTTGGGCACGCCGACGTGCTCGAACATGCCGACCGACACGATCCGGTCGAACGGTCCCTTGACGTCACGATAATCGCACAGTTCGAACCGGACATGGTCAGCGACGCCGGCCGCCTGTGCACGCTCGCGCGCAATCTTGAGCTGCTCTTCCGACAAGGTGATGCCGGTGACGTCGACCCCGCACGTCCGATGCAGATAGAGGGCCATCCCGCCCCACCCGCAGCCGATATCGAGCACTTTCTGCCCCGGCAACAGGTGCAGCTTGGCGGCGATATGCGCCTTCTTGTCCGCCTGCGCCTGTTCGAGGCCGATGGACGGATCGGACCAGTAAGCACAGCTATATTGCCGGTCGCGGTCGAGGAAGAGATCGTAGAGAGCCGCCGACAGATCATAATGATGGGCGACGTTGCGCTTCGACGCGGCGCGGGCGTTCCACTGGTTGAGGGTACGGGATAGACCCTTCGTGACCTTTCGAAACGTGCTGCGGGGTTCGATGTCGCGCCCGCTTTCCCACGGGTTATTGCCACGGATGAGCGCGATAAAATCCATGATGTCGCCGCCCTCGATCGTCGCGCGGCCGTCCATATAGGCTTCGGCAAAGCCCAGGCGCGGGTCGAGGACGATCTGGCGCGCCACTTTTCCGTCATGAAGTTTGAGCGTGAGGTCGGGGAAGGCGGGATCAGGCTGGCCGTAACGGCGCGGGGCTGTTCCCGGCGTATCGAGTGTGAGCGTGCCGCGCTTCACCAGGCGGGGCAGGATCCGGTCTAGAAGAGTCATCGAAGCATAATCCGTGTTGCGGCGAAATGTTCAGATGCCCGCATACCACTGATATCCGGCGACATCTTCCCAATATCCGCCCTTGCCTCCAAAAATCGAGGCGAGATCCGACACCGCTTCGATGCGCATAAGATATTTCGCCTGCTTGTAACCCAATTGCCGTTCCACGCGCAAACGCAGCGGCGCGCCGTTCTGGACGGGCAGTGCCCTGTCGTTGAGCGCGTAAGCGAGAATCGTCTGTGGGTGAAACGCGTCGACCAAATCGATGCTTTCATAATAGGGGTCGGTGCCGCCACCGAAGTCGGCGCAGTGAAACACCAGATAGCGCGCCGTCGTGCGCATCCGCGCGGCGTGGAGCAGGACCGCCAGCGGCACGCCCCGCCATTTTCCGATCGCGCTCCATCCTTCGACGCAATCATGGCGGGTGATCTGCTCGCGGTGCGGCATCGCATGCAGCTGCGCGAGGGAAAGCGACAGGGGGCGATCGACCAGCCCGTCGATTTTCAGCCGCCAGTCGGCAAAGCCGTTGCGCCACAGCGCCTTGTAATCCTCGGTATTCGGGTTGAACGTGCCGTTGGCACGGAACACCGGCGACATCTGGTCGGGCGAAAATTCCTGGGCCAGCGCGTTCCGGTCGGTGATCGCGCGTTGCATCCACAGATGGAAGTTATCCGCCGTGAAAAGCGCCTTACGCACGCTTTCATGCTCGGCGAGCCTGTCGCATCCGGTGAGCAGGGCGGTGGCGGCCGCGCCTGCGCCGGTCACCAGCGCCCGGCGGGACAGGATCAGGGTCATGGGCGTTCCTCCCGCGCGGTGGGTTTTCCCGGCACGCGATACCAGCCGCTCAGCATCGATCGCAGTTCATTGAAGGGGCCAGCCAGCAGCACCATCGCGATATGGACGATGAAGAACGCGACTACCGCCCAGGCGGCGATGAAATGGATCGACCGCGCCGATTGTCGCCCGCCGAAGATCTCGACCAGCCAAGGGAACGCCGCGTTCATGCCCGGCGACATGGTCATGCCCGTGAGGATGAGCACAGGGAGCAGCAGAAACAGCGTTTTGTTATACGCGCCCTTCTGCAGCACATTGTAACGCAGCGCCTCCGCCCCGGTCGGGAAGCGCAGCCGCGCATGATCGGCAATGTCCTGCGCGATATGTCCCGGCGCCAGTTCCCCCTTGCGAAAGGCGAGATCGCGCCGGAAATGCCCGTTGATCAGGCTCCAGATCATGTAGACCAGCAGCCCGAACGCAAAGAACGGCGCGGCGAAAAAATGCCAGTGGCGCGACATGGCAAGGTTGTAATGACCGGGCAGGGTAAGCCAGCCGGGAAACCGCTCCAGCACCAGCCAGGCATGATCGAAGTTGGCGCCATAGTGCCCCCAGTAGAGGCGCGGATGAGCGTTGAAGATGCCCAGCCCGCTCATGAACAGCGTGGCGAGGGCGAAGACGTTGATCCAGTGCCACAGGCGCGTCGAGAGACGGTGGCGCTTCACCAGTGTCCCGGATGGATCGGCCTCGCTTGGGGCCGGAGCATCAGACTGTACGATTGTCGCCATAGCCGCCTCCCTCTGGAAGAGGGGCATAGCGCAATTTGGGCGATGAGGCGAGAGGTGCCTAGATTACCACGGCGGTCCCGGTTGCGGACACCATCAGCATCGATCCGTTGGAGCCGAGCACCTCGTAATCGAGATCGACGCCGATCACGGCGTTCGCGCCCAGCTCGGCCGCGCGCATGCGCATTTCGCCCAGCGCCTGTTCGCGCGCGCGGGCGAGAACGTCTTCATAGGCGCCGGAACGCCCGCCGACGATGTCGCGGATACTGGCGAACAGGTCACGGAACATGTTCGCGCCGACGATCACTTCGCCGGTGACGATACCGCGATACTGCTGGACGGGCCGGCCATCGACGCCGTTGGTGGTCGTCACGATCATATCGGACGATCCTGCCTCGCCCGATCCTGTATTCGATCCCCAGGGTGATTGAACCATCCCGTCCTCCTTATCCGCGTGTCACTCTAAACCCAGCGCAGCCTTGTAGGTTTCCAGCAGGGCTTCGGCTTCCTGCCGCACATGGCTTTCCAGCTTGCGCAGGCGGACGATCGCCCGCATCGTCTTGACGTCGTAGCCGGTCGACTTGGCTTCGGAATAGACGTCCTTGATGTCGTCGGCGATGCCCTTTTTCTCTTCTTCCAGGCGCTCGATCCGTTCGATGAATAGACGTAACTGGTCGGCCGCGACATTGCCTTCGCTCATGATATGCTCCCCGCTGAATGCGAACTGGTGAATCGGAGAGGAGGCTCTAGTGCGTCTCCTTGTTCTTCGCCACGCTTTCCTGCATGCGCTGCAACTGTTCCGGGGTCGCTTCGGCCTGATGCGCGGATTTCCACTGCGAATAGGGCATGCCGTAGATCGCTTCGCGCGCGGTTTCGCGGTCCATCGCGCCGCCCTGCGCCTGATCGGCTTCCGCCAGCCAGTCGGCGAGGCAGTTGCGGCAAAAGCCCGCCAGGCCCATCAGGTCGACATTCTGCGCGTCCGTGCGGTGCTGCAAATGCGCGACCAGCCGCCGAAACGCGGTCGCCGCCGCAGCATCATTGATTAACGGACCGGCCATTGATACGTCTCCTTCACGTTTCCGTCACAGGTCGGGGATAGGACAAAAACGCCTTCGGGAACAGACCGGAGCGACGGCGAGGAGATTTCGTGAAAGCTATTCGTCCCCGGCTCCGCAAGGTCCGCATCCTCGCGACCCTTGGTCCCGCCAGCAGCAATGCCGACATGATCCGCGACCTGTATCTGGCGGGCGCCGACGCCTTCCGCCTCAATATGAGCCACGGGTCGCACGAGGATCATGCCGCGAATGTCGCGCATATCCGCGCGCTGGAAAAGGAATATGGGCGGCCCACGACGATCCTCGCAGATCTTCAGGGCCCCAAGCTGCGCGTCGGCACGTTCCGCGACGGATCGGTGGAGCTTAAGGTCGGAGCGACCTTCGTGCTCGATCGCGACGATACACCGGGCGACGTTCACCGCGTAGCCCTACCGCATCCCGAAATTCACGCCGCGCTGCTGCCCGAGACACGGCTGCTGCTCGACGACGGCAAGATCGTTTTGCGGGTCAAATCCTGCGGCGACGGGCGGATCGAGACACGGGTGGAGGTCGGCGGAACCCTGTCGAACCGCAAGGGTGTCAACGTCCCCGACGTCGTCGTGCCGATGGCTGCGCTCACCGAGAAAGACCGGCGGGATCTGGGCTTTGCGCTTACGCTCGGCGTGGACTGGGTGGCGCTCTCCTTCGTGCAGCGGCCCGAAGATCTGGCGGAGGCGCGGCGGCTGATGGGCGGCTATGGAGCGCTGATGGCCAAGATCGAGAAGCCGTCGGCCGTGCAGCGCCTTGAGGAGATACTGGAGGTCGCCGATGGCGTCATGGTGGCGCGTGGCGATCTGGGGGTCGAGCTGCCGCCCGAGGCTGTGCCGCCGCTGCAAAAGCATATCGTCGCATCCGCGCGCAAGCTGGGCCGCCCGGTCGTCGTGGCAACCCAGATGCTCGAATCGATGATCAAGGCGCCGACCCCGACCCGGGCCGAAGTGTCGGATGTCGCCACCGCCGTCTATGACGGGGCGGATGCGATCATGCTGTCGGCGGAAACGGCGGCGGGCGACTGGCCGCGTGAGGCGGTGGCGATGATGGACAGCATCGCGCGGAGCGTCGAGGGCGACCCCGGCTATCTCGACCGGTTGCATTTTACCGAAACCAAGCCGGACGCGACGACTGCTGACGCGCTGGCCGAAGCAAGCAACAGCATCACCCGCACCGCCAACGCCAGTGCGATCGTGTGTTTCACCTCGTCGGGCAGCACGGTACGCCGTGTGGCGCGCGAGCGTCCTACCGCGCCGATCCTCGCGCTGACCCCACGCGCCGACACCGCGCGCAAAATGGGCCTGCTCTGGGGCGTGCATGCCGTGCGCACCAAGGACATCGGCAGCTTCGAGGAAATGATCGGCAAGGCGCGCCGCATGGCCCTGCGCCACAAGGCGGCGGTCGCGGGCGACAAGATCATCGTGCTCGCCGGTGTCCCCTTCGGCACGCCTGGATCAACCAATGTGCTGCATGTCGCGACGATTCGGGGGGACGAACTGAAGGGGCGGGACGAGTAGGGCGAGGCGCCTCATCCCGGCGAAGGCCGGGATCCCAGGCCGTAGTGGATGAAATAGCAGTCGAAAGATGCCAGCCTGCGCTGGCATGACGGGGATTTTACTCCCCCGCCGCAGTGCTGAGACCCAGTTCCGGCACGCCGATCGACCTTCGCCCGCCGAAATCGGTGCGCAGGACGATCCAGCCGTTCTTTTCCATATGCTCGATCAGGCGGCGCACACGCCCCGGAGACCGGGTGCCATAGGCGCGCGCGAGACTATCGTCGTCCGGACACGCGCCGCCGGTCAGCGCTGCATGGGCGATCATCAGAAACGGCGCGAGCATATCGTCCGGGACGCGTGCGGCAAGCTGGAGCGCATCGCGCCAGCGGGCATCGGTGTCGTCCAATATGCCCGCCTGCGCCATAGCGAAGCGCTTGCGGAAAGCGGGCAGGTCGAGCGGTGCCTTGAGCAGCCGCTCCATCCGGCAGCGCACGGAGAAATCCTGATATAAGGCCGCCATCGGCTGGAACGCGCAGTCCGGGTCGGCGACCATCGCGGCGAGGATCGCGTTGACGGTCTCCGCGCTGTCGGAATCGGGCGCTGTCGCCTCCGATGCTGCCTGTTCGAGGGGATGGGCGGCCTGGGCGATCTGGTCGAGCAGCGCGGCGCTGTCGACGGCCGGAGGCGGCGGGGCGGCGGGGCGGGACAGCGGAGCCTCTTCCAGATCCGCGAACAGCATCGCCTGGAAATTCTCAGGCTCCGCATTGGGCAGCGGGAGCAGGCTGTGCGTGCCGGTTGCGGCGCTGGTCGCCACCGCGCCGATACGCACCGACACCGGACGGCGGCAGATTGCGGGCCCGAGCGCCAGAAAGCGCCCGCGCTCCAGATCGCGGATCTGTTCCGCCTGCCGCCGTTCCATGCCGAGCAGATCAGCGGCGCGCGCCATGTCGATGTCAAGGAAGGTGCGCCCCATCAGGAAGTTAGAGGCTTCCGCCGCAACATTCTTCGCGAGCTTCGCCAGCCGCTGGGTTGCGATGACGCCCGCCAGCCCGCGCTTGCGCCCGCGGCACATCAGGTTGGTCATCGCCGCGAGCGACAGGCGGCGCACCTCGTCGCTGACATCCCCGGCGGCGACGGGCGCGAACATCTGCGCTTCGTCCACTACGACGAGTGCGGGGTACCAATGGTCGCGCGGCGCGTCGAACAGGGTGGCGAGGAAGGATGCCGCGCATTTCATCTGCGCCTCCAACTCCAGCCCATCGAGCGCCAAAACGACCGAGGCGCGATGCTCGCGGATGCGCGCGGCCATGCGGATGATCTCGCGCCCGTCATGTGCGGCGGCATCGATGACGACATGGCCGAAGGGTTCGGCCAGCGACACGAAGTCGCCTTCCGGATCAATCACCACCTGCTGCACCAGCTTGGCGCTTTCCTCCAGCAAACGGCGCAGCAGATGCGACTTTCCTGACCCGCTATTGCCCTGCACGAGCAGGCGGGTGGCCAGCAATTCCTCGATGTCGATGCGGACCGGCGCTCCCTGCGCGTCGGTGCCGATGTCTATGGTTGCGCTCACGCTGCTGTCCTTGGCGCAGCGGTGAGACGCGGGCAAGGGGGAAGTGCGTGGTAGGACCATGAGGCGACGCGGAGTTTGACTTGACGGGTTTCGCGCTGCGGTGCAGCAATAGCGACATGAACAGCCCCCATAAAACCGACTCATCCCTGTCGCAAAATCCCGACATCCGCTTTCTCGGCAAGCTGCTGGGCGATGTCATCCGGGCCTATGGCGGAGACAAGCTGTATCGCCAGACCGAATATATCCGCTCCGCTTCGGTCGATCGCGCGCGGGGCGTAGAGGGCGCGCACCTTGCCGACACTGGCCTCGACGCGCTGAGTCTTGACGACACGCTGAGCTTCGTGCGCGGGTTCATGCTCTTTTCGATGCTCGCCAATCTGGCCGAAGACCGGCAGGGCACGGGCAGCGATTTCGGGGCGGACCTCGCGACCGCCGTGGCGCAACTGGAGCAGCATGGCATCGACCGCGCCAAGATCGTGGAGATGCTGGACGGGGCGCTGATCGCGCCGGTCATGACCGCGCACCCGACCGAAGTGCGGCGCAAGAGCATGATCGACCACAAGAACCGCATCGCCGACCTGATGCGCCTCAAGGACGTGGGGCAGGACACGACGGAAGCAGGGGAAACGGTCGACGAGGCCATTTTCCGCCAGATCGCCCTTTTGTGGCAGACCCGCCCGTTGCGGCGTGAACGCCTCTATGTGCAGGACGAGATCGAGAACGTCCTCGCCTATTTCCGCGACGTGTTCCTGCCCGTATTGCCCGCGCTATATGCGCAGTGGGAACGGGTGCTGGGCAGTCGCCCGTCGAGCTTCCTGCGCGTCGGCAACTGGATCGGCGGCGACCGCGACGGCAACCCCTATGTCCAGGCCGACCAATTGCGCTCGGCGCTGTCGCGCGGGTGCCAGGAAGCGCTGGCTTATTATATGGACCGGCTGCACGAGCTGGGCGCGGAGCTTTCGATCTCGACCGAACTGGCCCATGTGCCGCAGGCGGTGCTCGACCTGGCGGAGGCCAGCGGCGACACCTCACCCAGCCGCGTGGACGAACCCTATCGCCGTGCGATTTCCGGCATCTATGCTCGCCTTGCCGCGACCTACCGGCAGCGGACTGGGAAAACGCCGCCTCGCCCCTCGGCCCTTCCGGGCGCGCCCTATGACGAGCCGGGGGCATTTCGCCGCGATCTGGTGCTTGTCGCGCAGGGGCTGGCGAGCGAGGGCAATGGCGCGCTTGCGACCGGCGGCGCGCTCGGTCGGCTGATCCGCGCGGTCGAGACGTTCGGCTTTCACCTTGCCACGCTCGACATGCGCCAGAACAGCGCGGTGCACGAACGGGTGGTCGCGGAACTGCTGAAGGAAGCGGGGGTCGCGACCGATTATGCCGGGCTCGACGAAATGGCCCGTGTTGCGCTGCTGCGCGCCGAACTCGCCAATAACCGCCCGTTGGGCGCGCGCGGTGCGGTCTATAGCGAAGAAACCACGTCCGAGCTCGCCATCGTGCAGGCCGCTGCCGACGCGCACCGGCTCTATGGGCCGCAGTGCATCGCGGTCTATATCATCAGCAAGGCAGAAAGCGTGTCGGACCTGCTGGAGGTCGCGCTGCTTTTGAAGGAGGCGGGGCTTTGGCGTGCGGCGACCAGCGAAGCCGCGCCGGTCTGCCCGATCATGCCGGTGCCGCTGTTCGAAACCATCGCCGACCTTGAAGCTGCGCCTGCGATCATGTCCGCCTATTTCGGCCTGCCGGAAATCGGTGCGCTGGTCCGTGCGCGTGGCCATCAGGAAGTGATGATCGGCTATTCCGATAGCAACAAGGACGGCGGCTACATCACCTCGACCTGGGGCCTCTACAAGGCGAGCAGCGCGCTGGAACCGGTGTTCGCGCAGGCAGGGACGAAGATGCAGTTGTTCCATGGGCGCGGCGGTGCGGTGGGCCGCGGCGGGGGTTCCGCCTTCGCCGCGATCCGCGCGCAACCCTCGGGCTCGGTACAGGGCCGCATCCGCATCACCGAACAGGGCGAGGTGATCGCGGCAAAGTATGGGACGCGCGATGTCGCGGCCGCCAACCTCGAATCGATGACGAGCGCGACGCTGCTTGCAACGCTCGAGCCCGAAGCGCTGAGCGTGACCGACCATGCGCGCTTTACAACGGTGATGGACCAGCTTTCACGCGATGCCTTTGCCGCCTATCGCAGTCTGGTGTACGACACGGCTGGGTTCCGCGAGTTCTTCCGCGAACTCACCCCGATCCAAGAAATCTCCGGCCTCAAGATCGGGTCGCGCCCCGCAAGCCGGACCAAGAGCACACGGATCGAAGATCTGCGCGCCATCCCGTGGGTGTTCAGCTGGGCGCAAGCACGCGTGATGCTGCCCGGCTGGTATGGTGTGGGCCACGCGCTTGATGCCTTTGGGGACAAGGCGCTGCTCGCGGACATGGCGCAGGCCTGGCCGTTTTTTCATTCCGCGCTCGCCAACATGGAAATGGTGCTCGCCAAGTCGGATCTCGCCATCGCCGAGCGCTATCTGCCGCTGGTGAAGGATCAGGACGCCGGTCAGGCCATCTTCGGACGGATTCGCGACGGCTGGATGAAGAGCCGTGACGGGCTCTTGGGTATCACCAGCCAGTCGCGCCTGCTGGAACGCAACGAACCGCTCGACCGCTCGATCCGCCTGCGCCTGCCCTATATCGAGCCGCTGAACCTGCTGCAGGTCGAACTGCTCAAGCGGCACCGTGCGGGGGACACCGACGAACGGATCAAGGAAGGGATCGAGCTCTCGATCAACGCGATCGCGACCGCGCTGCGGAACAGTGGGTAAACCCTTTTTCCTATACCGCTCGAACCGAACGGATGTCTTCTGTTCAAAAAAAAGGCCGGAGCATTGCCCCGGCCTTCCCCTGTCTGCTGAACCTGTCCGGAGACAGTCTCAGTATTTGAGCACCAGACCGGCCATCGGGCGGATCGAGTGGAAGTTGCCATAGGTGTCGGCCTGCACGCGCAGACGCAGATTGCTGCGGTCGGTTTTCAGGCCCATGTCGGCGAGGGAGAGTTCCGCACCGGCGCCATAGGTCCAGTCGTCATAATCCCGGCTGTTCTGGCCAAGCGCATCGAAGTTGACCCACTGGTAGCCAACCTTCGCGAAGATCAGGCTGTCCTTGCCGGCGCGGACGCCAACGCGACCCGCTGCGCCATATTCCCAATCGATCGCGCCATCGACGCCCTTGGTGGCATTGCCTTCAACACCCAGCATGAGCGGCCCGGCATTGAAATTGACGCCCGCGACACCTTCGACAATCCGGCCATGGAAACCGGCAGGAACGCCCGCACGGTTAGGCTCGTTGTCGAAATTATGGATACCGCCCAGCACGCCCACATAGGGTTCGATGCGGGAATTGGTCGGCGTTTCCGGACCAGCGGGGCCCGTATCCTGCGCATAAGCAGCGGGAACGAAGGCAACGGCGGCGGCCGCCGCGAAAAGCAGTTTCTTCATGTCTTTCGACCTCTTCATGGTTCGATGAATTCGCGCGGTTTGGACCCGCGTGCTGATGTCGCCTCCCCCTTCGGAATGCGCGATGCATCAGTCATGTCGTCCAATGGTCGAAGCGCGGCTTGGTTGCGTATTTTTTGAAGCCCCGTGGCTAAAACACGCTCCTGCGACAATAATGCAACGGTTTGTGAACCGTAGATGTACGGAGCCGCGACTTTATTCTTACGCTATACACAAGCAGGGCCGGAGTGATGTTCCACTCCGGCCCGCCATTCAGAATCATTACTGTAATGTGTTAACCGATATTCAGGAAACACTCGCCTTGACGATCTTGCCCGGCTTGGCCGGCGGCTCGCCCTTTGGCAGCGCGTCGACGTGCTCCATGCCCTCGGTCACTTCTCCCCACACGGTATATTGCCCGTCGAGGAAGGTCGCGTCGTCGAAGCAGATGAAGAACTGGCTGTTCGCGCTGTTCGGGTTGGACGACCGTGCCATCGAGCAGACGCCGCGGACGTGCGGCTCGCGGTTGAACTCGGCCTTGAGGTCGGGGAGCTTCGATCCGCCCATGCCCGATCCTGTCGGATCGCCGCCCTGCGCCATGAAGCCGGGGATTACGCGGTGGAACACGACACCGTCGTAAAAGCCCTCGCTGGCCAGCGTTGCGATGCGCTCCACATGGCCGGGGGCCAGGTCGGGGCGCAGCTTGATGACAACGTCGCCGGTGTCCAGGGTCAGGGTAAGCGTTTCGGCCATTGGTCAGGAGACTCCATACGGAACTATGCGTTGCGCGCGCCCTATAAGACTATCCCGGTCATGGGAAGCCCCAAAGGCCGGGCAGACCGCCGATTTCGACAAACTGCGCCATTGCAATTGCCTACCGCATGAGCGAAAGGGGGCGCATGCACGATCAGGACGACGGTCACAACACGGGCGAAGGAGGCGGCGATGAGCGAAGTTGGCGCATCCACCCCTGCGACCGCCCCGCCTGTGGGGCCGGAAGGCGATCCGCCCGAAATTGAAGGTTCCGTGCTGGCCGCGCCCCGCTCGCAGCTGGACGAGGACGACCGCCTGACTCCTGAATTCGTGTCGTCCGTGCTGGACGCGGTCGAGGACGGCGACAGCGAGCGCGCGCGTGATCTGGTCGCGCCCCTCCACCCGGCGGACGTCGCCGACCTTCTCGAACTCACGCCGTCGGACCGGCGCGCCGCTTTGGCCGCTGCGCTGGGAGACATGGTCAGCGCCGAAGTGCTGTCCGAGCTCAACGACTATGTCCGCGACGACCTGATCGACGCGCTGGAACCCGAGCAGGTCGCGGAGCTGGCCGCGACGCTCGATACCGACGATGCGGTCGCGATCATCGAGGACATGGAGGACGCCGATCAGCAGGCTGTTCTCGATGCGATGGGGCCGGAAGATCGCGCCGCGATCGAAAGCGCACTCGCCTATCCGGAAGAATCCGCCGGTCGCCTGATGCAGCGCGATCTGGTCGCTGTGCCCCAGCATATGACCGTGGGGCAGGTGATCGACTATCTGCGCGACTCCGACAATCTGACCACCGATTTCTGGGAAATCTTCGTGGTGGACGAAAGCCACCACCCGATCGGTACGTGCCAGTTGAGCTGGATCCTTACCTGCCCACGCGGCGTGAGCATCGGTGACGTCATGAAGCGGGAGCAGACATTGATCCCGGTCGACATGGATCAGGAGGAAGTCGCGCTGCGCTTCCAGAAATACGCGTTGATCTCCGCCGCCGTCGTCGATGCAAGCGGGCGGCTGGTCGGCATGATCACGGTCGATGACATTCTGCACATCGTCCAGCAGGAAGCGGGTGAGGATATCCTCCGCCTGTCGGGTGCTGGCGATGGCGACATCAACCAGCCGATCCTGCTGACGGTGCGCACGCGCCTGTCCTGGCTGGTCGTCAATCTGGGCACTGCCATCTTCGCCGCCTCGGTCGTCGGACTGTTTCAGGAAACGATCGCGAAATATGTCGTGCTCGCCGTGCTGATGCCGATCGTGTCGGGCATGGGCGGCAATGCGGGCACGCAGACGATGGCGGTTGCGGTGCGCGCACTTGCCACCAACCAGCTCACCAGTTCCAACACGCGGCGCAACATCGTGCGCGAATTGCGCATCGCGCTGGCCAACGGGCTGGTGCTGGGCGTTCTCATCGGCGTGGCGACGGGACTGATCTACGGCAATCCCGATCTGGGCATCGTCATTGCGCTTGCCATGCTCATCAACAATCTGACGGCCGGGCTGGGCGGCATCCTGGTGCCCGTGGCGCTCGAAAAGGCGGGAGTCGATCCGGCAGTGTCGTCGGCGGTGTTCGTCACGACCCTGACCGACGTGATGGGCTTTTTCTCGTTCCTCGGGCTGGCGACCGTGTGGGGGCTGTAAAGCCGATGGACGAGCCGCTGCACATCACAAAGGTCGCCTTTGCCAGCGCCGGTCCCGATTCGCTCCGGGCTTGGCTCGAAGGGCATGCCGACGCAGGCGAGGCGCGCCTGACGACCCGCTATCTGCCCAAGCGGGTCAGCGAGATGGCGGGCGGTTCGCTCTACTGGATCCACGGCCATATGCTCGTGGGTCGAAGCCCGATCATCGGCTTTATGGACAATGGTGCGGGCCGCCACTGGATCCGGCTCGAACCCCGGCTTATCGCCGTGCAGCCAGTGCCGCGCCGTGCGCATCAGGGCTGGCGTTATCTCGCCCATGCCGATGCGCCGCGCGACCTGGGCGAGGGCGAAGCGAGCGGCACCGAAGCGATGCCCGCCGCCTTGATCGGCGAGCTGAGCCGGCTGGGGCTGGTCTAACCGGCTGTCAGGGTCCAGCCCACCGGCGCCCAGAGAAACGGCAGGGCCACGCCGGTCGTCCACAGCAATCCCATGTCGCGGCGAAAATAGAAACGTCCGCGCAGGCTGGTAACAGAGCGCGGGCGGTTGGTAAGCCAGACATGCTCGACCTGTCGCACCCCCATCGCGAACAGGCCGGTCATCACCAAGGCACCCATATGGCAGGGCAAGCCCCCGCCCGTCGCGTTGATGATCACCATCTGGAGCAGGGTGAACACCAGCAAGGCAGCCGCAAGATGATTGCTCACCGCGCGCAAGGCAGGGTCACGGACCCTGGATGAGGATGAGGAGAAAAAACGGCGCAACAACAGACTTCCAGGGGATCGCTCTCTAACCGCGATCATCCTTCCTCATGGCGCAGGAATCAAGCCGTTTTATCGGTTTTTCAGGGTGCGCCGACCGATTGCCGCATCCGCTTCTCGGCAAACCATTGCCGCAGCATCGCGGCCGTGCAGCCGGTAAAGCCGTAACTGCCGTTGACCGAGCAGCTGCCCGGCTGCACGGCGCGCCCGGCGTCCTCCATCAATGCGACCTGCCCTGCCCAGCCCGGACCGCCGGACGGCGCCGGCTTGTCGCGCAACGGCTTCGGGATACGGTAGCGCTCGGATTCGGGCTTGCGGGCGCACACGACGATCTCGTCGCCCTCGCTCTTGGGACAGGGATCATCCCCATAGACCACCAGCGCGGCGATGCGCTGGGGCGGCGGCGCAGGCTGGCTCAGCGCCACACCCGGCGCAACCAGCAGACCTGCGGTCAGAAGCGGCAAAAAAGGGACGGAGCAACGCTGCATGACACTCTTCTCCGCCGTGCGCCCTGAACGGGGTATGTATGGAACGGTCAGGGTTTGGTGCTTGTTCCGGCTTGCGCGTCGGCCTTCGCCTTGGCGGCTTCCTCGGCTTTCACCCGTTCCTCGATGGCTTTCGAGTCGCTGTCGATCACCGACAGGCGCTTGGCGCGTTCCGCCGCGACAAGATCGGCCCAGCTCACATTATCCTGCTGCTGCCGCTCGGCCTTGGCCTGCGCCGCGATCTGCGAGAAGCATCCGGTAAAGCCGCCACCGCCCACCGGGGAACAGCTCTGCGTACCGTTGCGTCCGACATATTCGATCGACTTGACCCGGTTGGTCCACGCCTGGTTGGTGGAGAGATTGGGGTCGGTGCCACGCAGATTTTCCGGAATGCGATACCGCTCCGATTCCGCCTGTCGCACGCACACGACGATTTCGTCGTCGCTGCCTGCCTTGCAGGGATCGTCGCCATAGACAATCACCTGCACCACACGTTCCTGCCCGGGCGCGGGGCGCTCGGCCGATTCCGCATCCTGCGCCCGGGCGGGAGACGCCATCGCGACAAGCCCCGTGAGAGCGATGCCAAGGGAAAACAGGCGACTGGTCATGATCCTCATATCCTTTTCGATAGCGCAATCGCGGCGCGGCAGCCCAGCCGGATCGCCCCGGCCAGCAAGGGATAGGCCGGGGCATTTTCCGCGCCCTTGGCCAGGGCCGTATCACGATGCTCGACTTCCTCCGCCTGAAAATCCGCGATGGCCGCGCTGAGTTCCGGATCGTCGTTGCCCAGCTCCTCGCGCTGCTCCGCATAATGGCGGTCGATCTCGGTCTCGATGGCGGCGGTGCAGGCCATTGCCGCTTCCGGCCCGATCGCGGCGGTCACCGCGCCCAGCGCAAATCCCGCGACATGCCACAAGGGTTGCAGCAGCGTCGGCCGTACACCGCGCGCCTTCAGCATCGCGTCGAAATGCAGCCGATGGCGCTCTTCCTGCTGCGCCATGGCGGCGATCGAGCGCGACAGCGGATGCCGGTCGCCCATGACCGCGAGCTGTCCGGCGTAGATGCGCACCGCACCATATTCGCCCGCCTGGTCGACGCGGAGCATGGATGCGCTATCGACGGCGCGCGCCGAGGGACGCGGAAAATCGGGCGAACGGTCAGTCATAAGCCGGTCTCCGGCTGCGGTTCAGCAGCAGCATGATAAGAATGAACGAACCCAGCGAGATCAGCGCGTTGAACCCGGCCAGTGAAATTCCCGCCAGCGTCCACGGCGCGACGTCGCAGCGGGTGACCGGCGCGGCCATAATGCTGTCGAGCACGTCCTGCGTGCTGGTCCCGCCGAGCGTGGTCGAGCAGGCGGTCAGACCCTGCCACCAGCCATATTCGACCCCGGCGTGAAACGCCCCGATCCCGCCGCTCGCACCCATAGCCAGCGCGGCAAGGGCCGTGAACAGCGCGCTTTCGCTCGGGCGGCCCCGCACGCCGATCGCGCAAAGGGCAAAGGCAATGGCGATGAGGTGGGGCCAGCGCTGCCACATGCACATTTCGCAGGGAAACAGTCCGCCGATATATTGCGAGCCAATCGCCCCGCCGAGCAGCAGCACGGGTGTCATGATCGCCAGCAGGCGGGCAGCGGATAGGGCGGAAAGGCGGGTCATTGCAGTATCTATAGCCCCTTCCGTCCGCCCCGTCATCCGCGCTGTGTGCCCGATCCCGCCCTAACCGGGTATGAACGAAGCCTTTTCCCCGCGCCCACGTTGCGTTGCGCAAATTTCCCGCTATGGAGTGCGCGTTTTCCGGTCATCCTTCTCAGGAGCTTTTCATGCCCACACTCGTCCTGATCCGCCACGGCCAGTCGGCGTGGAATCTCGAAAACCGCTTCACCGGCTGGTGGGATGTCGACGTCACGGAAAAAGGTGCGGAGGAAGCGCGCGCGGCGGGGCGCCTGATGAAGGAGAAGGGGCTGGATTTTGACTGCTGCTTCACCTCGGTCCAGACCCGCGCGATCAAGACGCTGAACCTTGCGCTGGAGGAAATGGGCCGCCTGTGGCTGCCGGTGGAGAAGGACTGGCGCCTCAACGAACGGCATTATGGCGGGCTGACCGGCCTCAACAAGGCGGAAACGGCCGCCAAGCATGGCGACGAGCAGGTCCACATCTGGCGGCGCAGCTTCGATATCCCGCCGCCGCCGCTGGAAGCGGGCAGCCCGTTCGATCTGTCGACGGACCGCCGCTACGCCGGGATCGCCATTCCCGCTACCGAGAGCCTGAAGGACACGATCGCCCGCGTCCTCCCTTACTGGAACAGCCGCATTGTGCCGGAGCTGAAGGCGGGCAAGCGGGTGGTGATTTCCGCGCACGGCAATTCGCTGCGTGCACTGGTCAAGCACCTCTCCAACATCCCCGATGCCGACATCACCGCGCTGGAAATCCCCACGGGCCAGCCGATCGTCTATCAGCTCGACGACGACCTCAACGCCGTCGATCGCTATTATCTGTCGGAGCGCTGATCCGGCGCGTGGCCGGTGCGCACGTGCCATTCCCGCTTGCGGGCGTACATATCGGCATCGGCGCGCTCGATAACCGCGTCCTCGCGATCGTTTTCGCGAATGATCGTTACCCCGATGGATGCCGACACCGGCAGCAGGATGTCGCCATAGGCGCAGCGGCTCTCCCGCAACAGCTCGTCGAGCTGGTCGGCCTTCAGCCGGGCCTGAACTTCGTCGGCCTCTTCGAGGATCAGCGCGAATTCGTCGCCGCCGATGCGCGCGGCGACGTCGGTGCTGCGGATCTGCGCCGCGATGATCTGTGCAGCATAGACCAGGGCAAAATCCCCGGCCGCGTGTCCGTAAGCGTCGTTGATGAACTTCATGCGGTTGATGTCGATGAACAGCACCGCCGCCTGGGATTGGTAGCGGGTGCGGCGCAGGATCCGGTCGTTGAGCGCTCCGAGGAAAAAGCGCCGGTTGTGCAGCGGGGTCAGCGTATCGAGAATCGCCACCCGCTCCAGCTCGGCATTGGCCATGCGCAGCAGGCGCAGTTCCCGGTGCAGCCCGGCGATTTCGCGCTGAAGTTCGGCGATGTCGCTTGCTTCGCCCGCTGATTTCCCCGCACTGCTCATTGTGGGCGGGACAATGTTTTCCGGCTTGTGCGGTTCCATGGGCACTCGGGCGACAATCCTTTACGGTTCCAGACAACCCATTACGACAGACACGGAATACCAGCTTCCGTCGCTCTTGCACATTCCATTATAGGCCGCGCGTTATACGCCGTGGTCGCCTTGCGCGGGCCTGAACAATCGGCGGAGCGGCACCCGCAATTTTGCATTCGGGCATTGCCCGCGCGGCTCAGGCTGGTTAAGGCCCGGAACAAGCCATATCGGCCCAACAGAATGACCCAATGGGGGGTGGACGACCAGTGCCAAGCCAGACCACAGATGGCGAACTCCGCGTTGGGGTGATCATGGGCAGCCGCTCGGACTGGGAAACAATGCGGCACGCGGCGGAGACGCTCGAAACGCTGGGCATTGGGCATGAATGCAAGGTGGTTTCCGCCCACCGTACGCCGGAACGGCTGTACGACTATGCCCGGGGCGCGGCGGGAAGAGGCCTCAAGGTCATTATCGCGGGGGCGGGTGGCGCGGCGCATCTGCCGGGCATGGCGGCATCGATGACGCGCCTGCCGGTGCTCGGTGTACCCGTGGAGTCCAAGGCGCTGTCCGGCATGGACAGCCTGCTCTCCATTGTGCAGATGCCCGCCGGTGTGCCGGTGGGGACGCTTGCCATCGGGCGGGCGGGCGCGGTCAATGCGGCGCTGCTGGCGGCAGCGATGCTGGCCACGACCGACGAGGCACTGGCTGAACGGCTCGATGCCTGGCGCGCGGTACAGACGGCTTCGGTCGCCCACGACCCGCAGGACCCCGAATGAAGCAGAGCCGCGCATGACCGTGGTGGCGCCGGGCGGAACAATCGGCATATTGGGGGGCGGCCAGCTGGGCCGGATGCTGAGCATGGCGGCGGCGCAGCTCGGCTATCGCACGCACATCTACGCGCCGGAGGAAAGTGGCCCGGCGGCGGATGTGTCCTCGGACTGGACGCGCGGCGGCTATGACAACGCGGATGCGCTGCTGCGCTTCGGGGCGTGCGTCGACGTAGTCACCTATGAGTTCGAGAATGTCGAGACGGCGGCGATCGAGGTGCTATCGCACAGCCGGATCGTGCGCCCGGGCGTCGGCGCGCTGAAGATCGCGCAGGACCGGCTCGCCGAAAAGAGCTTCGTTGCCGGTCTGGGCGGAGCGACCGCCCCTTATCGCGCCGTAAACAGCGTGGCGGATCTGCACGACGCGATCGCGGCGGTCGGCACGCCCTGCATCCTCAAGACGAACCGCTTCGGCTATGACGGCAAGGGTCAGGTGCGCATCGCCGATGCCGGGGAAGCGGACGCCGCATGGGACGCGATCGGCGGCCATCCCGCGATCCTCGAAGGGTTCGTGCGCTTCGATGAGGAGTTTTCCGTCATTCTCGTGCGTGGCGAGGACGGCGCGGTGCGCTTCTGGGACAGCGCGGCCAATGTGCATCGCGACGGTATTCTGGCAACGTCCACGGTCCCGGCGGGCGCGGCCATTTCTGCCCAGGTCGACACGGCACGCGCCATGGCGCGGACCATCGCCGATGGGTTGGATTATGTCGGCGTGCTGGCCGTGGAATTCTTCGCAGGCGAGGACGGTCCGGTCTTCAACGAAATGGCCCCCCGCGTGCACAACAGCGGGCACTGGACGATCGAGGGCGCGATCACCAGCCAGTTCGAAAATCACATTCGCGCAATTTGCGGCCTGCCGCTGGGGGCGACAGGTCTGGCGGTGCCGCGTGTCGAGATGCGCAACCTGATCGGAGACGAGGCGAACCACTGGCGCGCCATTCTGGCGGACCCCGCCAGCCACCTCCACCTTTACGGCAAGAGCGAAGCCCGCCCCGGCCGCAAGATGGGCCATGTGACCCGGCTGGTCTTTCCATGAACCATCCCGAGATCGTCCTGATCCTGGCGCGCGCCGCCAACGGTACGATCGGGCGGGATGGCAAGCTGCCCTGGCATCTGCCCGCAGATCTGCGCCGCTTCAAGATGCTGACGCAGGGTCGCCCGATGATCATGGGGCGCAAGACCTTCGACAGCCTGCCCGGCCTGCTCGAAGGGCGGCGGCATATTGTGCTGACGCGTGACCCGGACTGGCAGGACGATGGTGCAGAAGTCGCGCGCAGCTTCGAGGACGCGATCCGCATCGCCAATGCGCCGGTCATTTCGGTCATCGGCGGGGCGGAAATCTACCGCCTGTTCCTGCCGCGTGCCGACCGGATCGAGCTGACCCAACTTGCCGTGCCGTTCGCTGGCGACACCAGCATCGACGCCCCCGACCCGGCGCAGTGGACGGAGGCCGCGCGGGAAGACCATGCGGCGGAAGGAAACCGTCCGGCGTACAGCTTCATCACCTGGCGGCGCATCACGGAACGAACCGGCTGATCGCACGCTAGGGCTGTCTCGCTCATGCAGGAGATAGCCCCATGTATATCGACGCCGGTGACGGCACAAAACTTCACGTCAAGGATATGGGCGAAGGCCAGCCTGTCATTCTGATCCATGGCTGGCCGCTCACTGGCGACATGTGGGAATATCAGGTCGTTGCCCTGTTGGAAGCGGGCTACCGCGTCATCACTTATGACAGGCGCGGTTTCGGTCAGTCGGGTCATCCGGCGGGTGCCTATGATTATGATCGTCTGGCGGATGATCTCGCCGCGATTGTCGATCATCTCGATCTGTCGTCCGTGGATCTGGTCGGCTTTTCGATGGGTGGCGGCGAGGTTGTACGTTATCTTCGCCGTCATGGCAGCAGCAAGGTGCGCCGCGCGGTGCTGGTCGCATCGGTGGTCCCCTATATGCTGAAGGACGACAGCAACCCGGATGGCGTGGATTCGTCCGACTTCGACACGATGCGGGCCCAGATCCGTGAGGACCGCTTCGCTTTCCTCCAGACGTTTGGCAAGCAATTCTATGGCGTGGGCCTTGTCTCTCGCCCGGTGAGTCAGGCGCTGTTGGATTGGACCTTCACGCTCGGGATCATGGCCAGCCCGCTCGCGACATTGCGCTGTCTGGACGCGTTCGCGGAAACCGATTTCCGTCCCGATCTCGCAAGCGTTGATGTGCCGACGCTCATCATCCACGGCACCAGTGACAAGACGGTGCCGATCGATCCGACCGCCCGCGCGGCGGCGGCGGGCATCGCCCAGGCAACGCTGATCGAATATGACGGCGAGCCCCATGGCCTGTTCGCGACCGTTCCGGACCGGCTGAATGCCGACTTGCTGGATTTCCTGCGCCCGGGCGTCTGACGCGGGCGTGGCCCCGCGCCCTGCGCTCCGGCGGGGCGCGGGGCAATTGCCTCCGCGCCCAACCCTGCTATAGCCGCCGCGATGGAGCGTTTCGACGATGGGGGCGATATCCCGGCGCATCTGCGCGGGAGCATATTGGCACTCGGCAATTTTGACGGATTTCATCTCGGCCACCAGGCGGTGGTCGGGCGTGCGGTCGGCTGGGCGCGGGACGAGGGCCGCCCCGTCATCATCGCGACCTTCGATCCCCATCCCGTCCGACTGTTCCGCCCCGACGCACCGCCCTTTCGCCTGACGACCCTGGACCAGCGTGAGCGCCTGTTCGCTGCGGCGGGGGGGGATGCAATGCTGGTGTTTCGCTTCACTCCGGTGCTGGCGGCGCTCGATGCCGATGCGTTCGTCGCCATGCTGGTGGAGCGCTTCGGTGTCGCGGGCGTCGTCACGGGTGAGGATTTCACCTTCGGCAATGGGCGTTCGGGCAACACCCAGCGGCTGGCGGAGATCGGCGCGACATTGGGCATCCGCAGCGAGGCGGTCGCCCCGGTAACGAGCACGGACGGCGGCGTCGTCAGCTCCAGCCGCATCCGCGCAGCGTTGCGATCGGGCGATTGCGCGACGGCCACACAGCTGCTGACCCGCCCGTTCACCATTGAGGGTGTCGTGCAGCATGGCGACAAGCTGGGCCGCACGATCGCCTTTCCGACCGCCAATATCGATATGGGCGCCTATCTGCGGCCTGCTTATGGCATTTATGCGGTGCGCGGACGTCTGGCCGACGGTCGGTTGCTCGATGGCGCGGCGAACCTTGGTATCCGCCCGACCTTCGACCCGCCCAAGGAACTGCTCGAGCCGCATTTCTTCGATTTCGCCGAAGACCTGTACGACCAGACCATCGAGGTGGAACTGATCGAATGGCTGCGCGGGGAAGAGAAATTCGCGGATCTTGACGCCCTTACCGCCCAGATCGCCCGCGATTGCGACCATGCGCGGCAAATCCTTGCGGGAACTCCGCCCCTCGCGTAGGGCCGGACAACTTTGCTTTCTCCTTTGAGAACCGAACGATGACCGACACGCCCGAAGCGCCTCGCCAAGAGGCACAAGATTACAAGTCCACCGTGTTCCTGCCCGCCACCGACTTCCCGATGAAGGCCGGTCTGGCGCAGAAGGAACCGACGATTGCGGCGCAGTGGGCGGCGGACGGCCTCTACGGCAAGTTGCGTGAACGCCGCGCGGGCCGCGAACGCTTCATTCTGCACGATGGCCCGCCTTATGCGAATGGCGACATTCACATGGGCCATGCCATGAACAAGGTGCTGAAGGACATCATCGTCCGCTCGCAGACCTTGCTCGGCAAGGATGCGCCCTATGTGCCCGGCTGGGACTGCCACGGCCTCCCGATCGAATGGAAGATCGAGGAGGAATATCGCAAGAAGAAGCTCAACAAGGACGAGGTTCCACCCCAGGAATTCCGCGCCCAGTGCCGCGCCTATGCCGACAAGTGGGTCGGCGTGCAGAAGGAACAGTTCCAGCGGCTGGGTATCCTCGGTGACTGGGACGATCCCTATCTGACCATGAAGTATGAGGCGGAAGCCGCGATCGTCGGCGAACTGCTGAAATTCGCAGAGAGCGGCCAGCTTTATCGCGGCGCGAAGCCGGTGATGTGGTCCCCGGTCGAAAAGACCGCTCTTGCGGAGGCCGAGGTAGAATATGAGGACGTCACCTCGACCCAGATCGACGTGGCGTTCGAGATCACCGAAGCGCCGAACGCGCCGGAGCTGGTCGGTGCCTATGCCGTCATCTGGACGACGACCCCGTGGACGATCCCGACCAACCAGGGCATCGCTTATGGGGAGGGGATTGAGTATTCTCTTCTACCGCTCGACGACAGAAGATACTTGGTCAACACCACCAATGTCGGGGATTTCTTGCACCGTCTAGCGGCGGGCGATCATCAAGAATTGATCCGTTTGTCTAGTCAGACACTAGATCCGAGCGGACAATTTAATTGCGTCTTTGGTAAGGGGAAGAGGCTCGCCGGAGCCACCGCCCGCCATCCGATGCACCATCTCGGGGGCTTCTTCGCCAAGCCCCGCCCGTTCCTCGCCGCGCCGCATGTCACCACCGACGCGGGTACCGGCCTCGTCCATATGGCGCCCGACCATGGCGAGGAGGATTTCCTCGCCTGCAAGCCGCTCGGCATTGATCCGGTGTTTGCGGTGCAGGGCGATGGCATGTACCGCGCCGACTGGGCGTGGCTCGGCGGGCAGGGCAGCGTTATCAACACCAAGTTCAATGGCCCGGATGGTCCGATCTGCACGGATCTGCGCGGAGCGGGCGCGCTGCTCTCCGCCGCGCCGTTCCAGCACAGCTATCCGCACTCGTGGCGATCGAAAGCGCGGATCATCTACCGCTGCACGCCGCAGTGGTTTATCCCCATGGACAAGCCAACGTCTATCTCCGTTCCGGCTGAGCCTGTCGAAGCCCCGTCCTTCTCGTCGGAAGGAAATGCGGCCCTTCGACAAGCTCAGGGCGAACGGATGTTGAGCAACGCACCCACCCTGCGCGAAACAGCGCTTGACGCTATCGCCCACACCCGCTGGGTGCCGGAGCGATCGACCAACCGTATCCGCTCGATGGTCGAGGGCCGTCCGGACTGGGTGATCTCGCGCCAGCGCGCATGGGGGGTGCCGATCGCGCTTTATGTCCACCGCCAGTCGGGCGAATATTTGAACAACCCGGCCGTCAACGCGCGCATCGTCGAAGCGTTCAAGGCGGGCGGGGCGGACGCATGGTTCGGCGCGGACCATCAGGCGCTGCTCGGCCCGGATTACGCGCTCGCCGATTATGAGGTGGTAAACGACATCCTCGACGTGTGGTTCGACAGCGGATCAACCCACAGCTTCGTGGTCGAGGCACGCTATGGGGAAGGCGTGCGCGCCGACCTCTATCTCGAAGGCAGCGACCAGCATCGCGGCTGGTTCCAGTCGAGCCTGCTCGAAAGCTGCGGCACGCGGGGGCGCGCTCCCTATGAGGCGGTGCTGACCCACGGCTTTGCGCTCGACCAGTCGGGCCGCAAGATGTCGAAGTCGCTCGGCAATGTCGTTGACCCGCTGAAAATCATGAGCGAGAGCGGCGCGGACATCCTGCGCATGTGGGTCGCCAGCACCGATTATTTCGACGATGTGAAGGTCGGCAAGGAAGTACTCGCGGGCGCGTCCGACGCCTATCGCAAGCTGCGCAACACGTTCCGTTACCTGCTCGGTGCGCTCGCCGATTTCCGCGAGGATGAGAAGGTCGCGGTTTCCGACATGCCGGAGCTGGAGCGCTATATGCTGCACCGGCTGGCGGAACTGGACGCGGAGCTGAAGGGCGTGGTCGATCGTGCCGCAGGCAGCGAGAGCTGGCTGGAATTCGGCCGCTACACCCGCGCGTTGAACGATTTCGCGAACAGCGATCTGTCGGCCTTCTTCTTCGATATCCGCAAGGACTGTCTCTACTGCGACGTCAACCCGGCCACCGGCGCGCAGACCGACAAGCGCCGCGCGTACCGCACCGTGCTCGACACGCTGTTCCACGCCCTCGTCCGCTACGCCGCGCCGATTATCCCCTTCACGGCGGAGGAAGTGTGGAAGAGCCGTTTCCCGGGCGCCGACAGCGTGCATTTGCTGGAATGGCCGGAGGTTGATGCGGGTTGGAAGAATGAAACACTTGGAGACAAGTGGGCGCGTATCCGTAACACGCGTGCACTCGCCACGGAAAGAATTGAACCGTTGCGACGTGAAAAGGTTGTCGGTTCAAGTCTCGAGGCCGAAGTCTATGCTCCTGTCGAGCTAGGCGATGTTGACTGGAGTGAACTCTTCATCTCGGCAACGGTGCATAAAGGAGAGTGGAAGGTCGAAAAAACCACCCACCACAAATGCGGCCGCTGCTGGCGGCACCTTCCCGAAGTCACACAGGACGGCGACCTGTGCGACCGTTGTGAAACGGTGCTGGCGCAATGACGCCAACCTTTGTTCATCCCGCCGACAGGATCGGGCGTTAAGGGATGGCCACCATGCCGCGCACCCGCCATCGCCCGCTTGGGCTGTTCACCGCGCTGGTCGTGCTGGGGCTCGATCAGATCATCAAATATATCGTCACCTATCCGCTGTCGCTGCAATCGCGCGGGGATGAAGGGCTAGTCCTGCTGCCGATCTTCAAGCTGAGCTGGCTCGAAAATCGCGGCGTGTCGATGGGGTTCTTCCACGCGAACACGGAAACCGCCCGCTGGCTGCTGGTGGCGATGACGAGCGCCATCGCGCTGTTCGTGGCTGTCTGGATGTGGCGTGAGAAGGCGCGGCAGGATGTGCTGGCATTGGGGCTGGTGCTCGGCGGGGCGATCGGCAATATCGTCGATCGGATCCGGCTGGGCTTCGTCATCGATTATGCCGATCTGCACTTCGGCGAATGGCGCCCGTTCCTCGTTTTCAACCTGGCGGACGCCGCAATTACCATCGGAGTGCTGATCCTGCTTGCGCGGGCGGTGCTGCTGGGCGAAAAGAGCCCAAAGACGGAGAGTCACGAAAATGCGTAAAGTTTCTGTTGCCGCCAGCCTCGGCCTTATGGTGACCTTGTCCGCTTGCGGGTCGAGCGGCCTGTTCAACCGCAGCCGACCGGATGAGTTTGCGGTCTCGCGGCAGGCTCCGCTCGTGATCCCGCCCGATTTCGCGCTGATTCCGCCGGTTCCGGGCGCCGCGCCGACCGCCACGGCGGAAAGCAGCCGTCAGGCGATGGAGGCGATGTTCGGCGGCCCCGCGCAGCGCAGCGCGAGCGAAAGCGCCGCTCTGGGTACGGCTGGCCGCGACGCCGCCGCCCCGGGCATCCGCTCTTCGGTGGGCGATCCCAACACCAATGTCGTCGAAAAGGGCGCTACTACGCGCGACATCATCGCCGCACCGGAAGGCGATGGCCAGTTCGCACGGGCTGCGGCTGGGAAGTAAGCTGCGTTACACCGTTCGCCCTGAGCGGCTGGCGTAGCCAGCCAGTCGCAGGGTCGTCCTTTTTTCTGAAAGGACAGGACTCCAACAGGCTCAGCCCGAACGGATGCAGGCTGGAGCGCTACGCAGTGTCCGGCAGCGACCAGTCGATTTCCGGTTCTCCTTGCTCGCGCAGGAAGGCGTTGGCGCGGCTGAACGGGCGGCTGCCGAAAAATCCGTTGTGCGCCGATAACGGCGAGGGATGTACGGATTTGATGACCAAGTGCCGCCCACCCTGTTCGACGCTTTTGACGAACGCGGCCTTGCGCTGCGCATAGGCGCCCCACAGGATGAAGACGATCGGCCGGTCTTCTCTGGCAACCAGCTGGATGACGGCGTCGGTAAACTGCTCCCACCCTTTTCCCTGATGCGACGCGGCATTGCCCATCGCGACCGTCAGCACGCTGTTGAGCAGCAGCACGCCCTGTTCCGCCCAATGGGTCAGGTTGCCATGGCCCGGGCGGGGGATACCGAGGTCAGCCTCCAGTTCCTTGAAGATGTTGAGCAGCGAGGGTGGCGGCCGTACCCCGCGCGGCACCGAAAAGCTCAATCCATGCGCCTGCCCCTCGCCATGATAGGGGTCCTGCCCCAGAATGACGACGCGAACGCGGTCGAGCGGCGTGATATCGAGCGCGCGGAAATATTCGCTGCCCTTGGGAAAGATGCGCTTGCCCGCCGCCTTCTCGCTCAGCAGGAACTGCTTGAGCGCGGCCATGCGCGGGCTGGTGAGCGTCTCGGCAAGCGGTTCGCGCCAGCTGGCGTCGAGCTTGACGGGGGAGGGGGTTGCGGTGTCGGCCATGCTCTACCCTATGGCAGAGGCTTGGGGCAGGCAAGCGGCAGAGGACGGCTTGACCGGCGCGCGACGGCCTGCGCAATAGGGATATGACCCTCGTCGTCACCCTTGAACCGGTTACGGACATCGCCGCGCTGGAACAGCGCTGGCGGGCGTTGGAAACGCATTGCGTGGCCTCCTTCTTCCTTGGCTGGACATGGATGGGGAGCTGGCTGTCGGCATGCGTGGAGGGAACCGCACCGCTGCCTGATCTGCTCGCGGTGCAACGCGGTGGAGAGGATGTTGCCCTCGCGCTCGTCGGCCACTCCGTCGAACGCCGGACCTTTGGCCGGGCGCGGACGTGGTGGCTCAATCAGGCCGGACACGGGGACGCCGACCGTCCCTTTATCGAATATAACGGGCTTCTAGTGCGCGCCCAGGATGCGAACGAGGCGGCCCGCGCTGCGTGGGACGCGATCATGACGCGCCGCGACTGGTCGGCGCTGATGCTGTCGGGGATGGCACCGGACGATGCTCTGCTGACGGCTGCTCCTGCGGTACGGCGGCGTACCCTGCGGGACAGCTCGCCCGCCTATTTTATGGATCTGCATGCGGTGCGCGCGGCGAAGGGTGATGCCCTGTCCCTGCTCAGCAGCAACACACGCAGCCAGATCAAGCGATCGATCAAGGACCAGCCGGGCGATATCGTCATCGACCGCGCACAGGACGACGCAACCGTGACGGACTGGCTCGCTGAAATGAAGCAGATGAACAGCGGGCGTCATGCCGATAATGCGTGGGATCTGCCGATTTTTCAGCGCTTTGCTGCGCACATTACGCGTGCGGGAATGGCCGGCGGATCGGTCGAATTGCTGCGCTTATGCTGCAGCAATGCTGCACTGGGATATCTCCTGAATTTCGTGCACAATGGCTGTGCCATGAATTACCAGTCGGCCTTTGCCGAGCCGCTTACGCCGCGCTCGAAGCCAGGGTTGATGTGCCACATGGCTGCCGCGTCGCGCTACGCCGATGCGGGGCTGGAGCGCTATTCGCTGCTCGCAGGGAAAGACCGCTACAAGCAGAGCCTTTCCACCGGGGCGGAGGAACTGCACTGGCTGCGGCTTGAACGTTTTACTCCGGCGCTGGAAGCCGAAGCATGCGTCCGGCGGATCCTGCGCCGCTAAGCTAAAGACCGATCCGTCGCGCGACGCGGAACAGGCCGCGCGCAAACATCTGTCGCTCAGGCCGCGCGCCAACCGCAACGAGCGGCAAATGGCGACGGCGCAGGCGACCGTTGAGGCTGTGCAGCTCGCCTTCCGCCACGCTACGGCTTGAGCGCCAGGTAATCGAAAAGCTGACCGAGGCCTGGTCGCCGTTCTGCACGAAATGCGGGGCCTTCACCGGGACATGGATTGCGTCCCCCGGTTGCAGATGCACGGCGGTGCCCCGCGCCGCGAATGCGTCGTTCCAGATGAGGTTACGGTGCCCGCCGCTCGCGAAACTCTCGCTCTTTTCCGGCGGAACGAGCTGCGAATCGCTGGCAGGAAAGACGGTCATCGTCTTCTCGCCCTCAATCTGGAGCAGGATATTATGCTCCGGGTCCATGTGGAACGGCGTCACGCTGCCCGGCGAGGTGATAAACGCAAAGGCCTCGCGATGGAGCATCGGACCGGTAGCCGCCCGCACGATCGGCTCCAGCGGCGCGAGCGCCTCGTCGAGCAGCGCGCCATAGGCCGGATCGCGCTCGACATTCTTGAGCACGGCCCAGCTGCCATTGTCCGCGATCGTCGCAATCGTTTCGGCAAGGGTCAAGCCGTTGTGCGGGGTCTCGTCCGGATCGACGCCCAGCGGCAGGCGGCCGAGATTATATTCGACGCTGGATGCGGGCATGCGCGCCGCCAGTTCGCCGAGCGCCGCCCGCGTCAGCAGCGGATGCCCGGCGAGCTGATGGGTGAGCTTGACCGAAGCATCGGGATAGGCCGTGGCGAAATCGGTTAGCGCCGCAGTACCGAACGATGGCAAGAGATCGGAACCGGGTGTTATGCTGCTGTGCAGGGTCATCATCATGCCTTTCTGCGCAAGCCCCGCCGGGCGCGTTCGACGCTGCCCGCGAGAGTGAAGGATGTGGCACGGGACAGGCGGGCGAAGCCGCGCCCGTGCAGCGCCACGCGATATTGGCCGATTCGTCGCCGCTGCGCCCACAGACCGTCGATCATCGGGTGGTCGGGTGCGGCGCAACTGTCCATCCAGTCGAGCGCGTCATCATCTTGCGTTCGGTAAAGATTATCGATCTCGATCAGCACGCCGGGGGAAAAGCGGCCAAAATTCTCGTCGATCGCGATCTTGTAGGAAAAGCCACCCCGGCCGTGGCGGAAGTTGACCAGCATGGCAATCGCGTGTCCGTCACAGTCGATGCGCAGCATGTCGAGCATGCCCGCCTGTTGCGCCCCGGCAAGGGCGGCACGGAAATAGGCGTCGGTCGCCGGATGGCTGGCGATCGCGCTGCCGTTCGCGCCTTTCCAGCCCGATGCCTCGATCCGCAGAAAATCCTCGGTCCAATCCGGCAGCTCCGCCGGATCCGCGAGGCGGCGGTGGACGACGGTGCCCATCTCATCCAGCCGGTTGATGAGCCGCCGGATCTCCTTGCGCTTCTTGGGCCGCATCTGCGCTTCCCAATAGTCCTGTGCGGAAAGCGGCGAGGCAAGCAGCGCCCGCTCATAATGTCCGACGCGGTCAATGCCCCGGCCCGTGCGCGCGCACAGGCGCTGAAGCGCCGCCAGAACCGGCCCGTCCTCGTCCTGCGCGGTGAGGTGGAGAAGCTGCCCGGCCCAGGGCGCGGCGTCCAGTTGCGTCAGCAGCGCCTGCCAGCCTTCTTCCTCGCGGCCACTGCACAGCAAGGGCGCGCCGAAGAAGCAGTGGGGGTGGACCCAGTTGACGACATTGGCGATCGGCAGGCGTCCGTGGCGCGGGGCGGACATGACAGGCATGGCGGCGATCAGCATGCCCCCTTGTTCCGCCGTCAGCAGGCGGGCACCATGACCGAGATCAAGATGGTCGAGCGCGGGCAACAGCAGTGCGGGATGGTAAAAGGGGTTCGGTTCCGCGCACTGTTCCGCGAGTTCTCCCAGGGCTGCATGGCGGCTGTCGGACGCAGTGGGCCACGCTATGCCGGGCGCGTCTGGTTCGCGAAAAAGTCGGGCGGGCGCCATCTTCATGGTCCGGCCCTATCCGAAAATGATTAGAAAATGCTTGCGGACCGCGGGCGGCTTACGCCGAGGGCAGGAGTGCAGCGACCATGTCGCCGACATGCACGAACTTTTCGCGCGGCGCGCCGGGGCGCGCCCGGGCGATTTCGGCGGCATCGATATTCTGCCAGTCCTGGAACGTAACGATGCGGGTGCCGCGCTGTTCGATCAACGCCTCCAGCGCCTCCCGTCCCGCCTTGCCGGACCCCTCGCCGATGTCCTCGGCGATTTTGTCGGCGATCATTGCGCCGTCCGGCTTGTTGGTGCCGATCGTACCCGTCGGCCCGCGCCGCGCCCAGCCGACGCAATACAGGCCGGGAAGGATCCGCCCCTCGTCGCTGGCAAATCGCCCACGCTCCTGTTCGTAGGGCACGCCCTCGATGGGCGGCGTCTGATAGCCGATGCAGCTGACGACCAAAGACGCCTCGATGGCGTAACGCTCCCCGGTGCCCTGGCTCCGCCCCGCCTCGTCGACCTGCGTGCGCTCGACGATGACCCGTTCCACACGCCCGTTACCTTCCACCGCGACCGGCATCGCGAAAAAGTCAAATGCAACCGTGACCGGCCGGTCGACGGGGTTGGCGGCGAATTCGCGCAGCAGCGTAACGGATTTGCGCACGCCCGGTTCGAGCAGCGCGTCGGCGCCTTCGTCGGGCAGGTCGGCGGGGTCGACGCGCGGCGCCGCGCGTTCCAGTCGCCCCAGTTCGGCCAGTTCCTTGGGTGTCATCGCGATCTGGTGGGGACCACGCCGTCCCAGCAGCGCGATCGTGCGGATCTGCGACCGTTCCAGCATGTCGCGGGCATGCGCGACGATATCGCTGCCGTGGAATTCTTCCGGAGTCTTGGCCAGAATGCGCGCCACGTCGAGCGCCACATTGCCGTTGCCGATCACGACCGCGCCCTGGCCATCGAGCGGCGGGTCGAGATGCGCGTAATCCGGATGGCCGTTATACCAGCCGACAAAAGCCGCGCTTCCCACGACACCCGGCAGGTCGGCGCCAGGAATGCCGAGCGGCCGGTCGTGCGGGGCCCCGGTGGCGATCACCACTGCGTCATAGAATTGCTGCAGTTCCGCGATGCTGACATCCTCGCCGACCGAAACATTGCCCATGAAGCGTACCGTGTCGGTCAGGGCCACCGCCTCATAGCGGCGCGACACCGCCTTGATCGACTGATGGTCGGGCGCGACGCCGGTCCGGATCAGCCCGAACGGCACCGGCAGACGGTCGATCACATCGATTCTCGCTCCATCGCCGAAGATATTCCGGCACGCTTCGGCCGTATAATATCCCGCCGGACCCGATCCGATAATTGCGATATGCCGCATCCGATCTCTCCATCGCTTATGTTTCAACATGCTAGCGGGATAACGGTTTGCCGCAAGCGCAAAAGTTACGGAAATCGGCGGCATCGGGTAACCAGATGGTAAGCGTTATGAGTGCAAGGAGAAGAGATGGCACTCTCACGCATTCGATTGCACAAACAGGAAGTTACGGCGCATCCGTCGACCATCGTGTCGCTCGGGCTGGCCGACGCGCGGCAGGATATGACGGCGCAATGGAACGCCGAATCGATCCGGGCGATTTCGTTGCTGTGGCCGGTGCTGATCTTCGCCAAGCTGTGTTTGCTTGCGGGGTCGGTCGATCTGCGCCATCTGGCCGAAGGCGGACACTGGGCACCGCTGGTACTCATACTCGGGATGTTCTGCGTCGACATCGCCATCTGGATAGCGCCGCGCCTTCCGATGTTGCGCCGCCAGTTGCCGCATCGCCAATTCTGGCTGCTGCTGGGGCTGATGCTGTTGTCGGGGGTCATGACCAATCTGTCTTACGAGCAGGTGCCGGAACCCCTGCTTTCGGGCGTCATGTCACCCATGATCGGTCAGATGGCGCTCGCCCTTCTGGCTGTCAGCATCTGTGGCGCGCGGCGGTTGTGCGGGCTCGTCTATTGCCTGGGCGCGGGAATGGCTACGCTTCTCCATGGCGGGATGGGCACCAGCGCGGTGTTCGTGCTGTTCCTGATGTCGATGGCGCTGGCGACGCTGGCGCAGGCACGGATGGAGCAGGCGCGTCTGGCGGTGATCCAGGCAAACGAACTGCGCGGGCGGCGGTCGGAGCGGCTGCTGCTCGAATATGAAGAGGCGGGGCGCGGCTGGTTCTGGGAAACGGACCGTACCGGCGTTCTCACTTATATCTCGGACCGGTTGGCGCGCTCGCTTCACAGCAGCGCGGAGCAACTGACCGGACGTCCGCTGACCGACCTGATTGCCGCGGGAGATTCCATGGCCCGCGAGGGTGACCGGACGCTGGGCTTCCACCTTTCCGCCCGGTCGAGCTTTTCCGATGTCGCGGTGCGCGTCGCGGTAAGCGATGATGAACGCTGGTGGGCGATCTCCGGCCGTCCGATCATCAACGAATATGGCCAATTCCAGGGCTTCCGTGGTAGTGGCGCCGACCTCACCGAGATGCGCCGCAGCCAGGCGGAGGTAAACCGGTTGGCGCAATATGATTCGCTCACCGGCCTTGCCAACCGGGTGCAGATGATGCGCACGCTTGAACAGGCAATGACCGATCCGTCGGGCCGCATGGGCGAGTGCGCCCTGCTGCTTCTCGACCTCGACCGGTTCAAGAGCGTCAACGACACTATGGGCCATCCGGCAGGCGATGCCTTGCTGCGTCAGGTCAGCCAGCGCTTGCAGCGCGTCGTGGGCGACCGCGGCATGGTCGGGCGCCTCGGGGGCGACGAGTTCAAGGTTGTCATGCCGGGCCTCGTCGACCGGACGAAGGTCGCCATTCTGGCGCAAGCCATCATCGCCACCTTGTCTCAGGCCTATATGATAGAGGACAATCAGGTCGTGATCGGCGCCTCTATTGGCATCGCTTTATGCCCCGACGACGGCACGACCGCCGACGCGTTGATCCGGAATGCGGACCTTGCGCTGTACGCCGCCAAGGGCGACGGCCGCGGCGTGCACCGCTTCTATTCGGCGGAAATGCATGCCGATGCCGAGGATCGCCGTCGACTGGAAGAGGATCTGCGCCAGGCCCTGGCGGGCGATGCGCTGCACCTCGTCTATCAGCCTGTGGTGAGCGCCGTAACGGAAAAGGTTAGCGGGTTCGAGGCACTGCTGCGGTGGAACCACCCGGTACGCGGGCCGATTTCCCCGTCGGTTTTCATTCCCATCGCAGAGGATGCGGGCCTGATCCCTGCGATCGGCGAATGGGTACTGCGCACCGCATGCGCGGACGCGGTGCACTGGCCGGAAGGCGTTCGGGTAGCGGTGAACGTCTCCCCGATCCAGTTCGCCAATCCTTCGCTCCCCACGATCGTCATGAACACGCTGGCGCAGACCGGGCTGGCCGCCGAGCGGCTGGAACTGGAAATTACCGAGAGCGTGTTCCTGAACGACGACGACGCCACCGATCGCATGTTTGCGAGCTTGAAGGCGGTCGGCGTGCGGCTGGCGCTCGACGATTTCGGCACGGGCTACAGCTCGCTGGGCTACCTCAAAAAGGCGCCGTTCGACAAGATCAAGATCGATCAGAGCTTCGTGCGCGGCGCGGCCATGCGCGGCAGCCGCAACAGCGCGATTATCAAGTCGATCGTCAGTCTGGCCGAAGCGCTCAACATGGACACCACCGCCGAAGGGGTGGAAACGCATGATGAGCTGGACCTGATCCGCTCGCTGGGCTGTTCGCATATCCAGGGGTTCATCTATGGACAGGGCGCCCCGGCGGAAGAAGTGCTCGCCCGCTTTGCGCAGAAGAGCGCCCCCAAAGCGGAGGCGAGCGGTTACCAGTCCGCCCGTCCGCCCCGCAAGACGATGCTGCGCACGGTTTCGATCGCGCATGCGGGTCAGCAATATGTCGGCAGGGTGCGCAATATATCGGCCAGCGGTGCGATGATCGAGGGTTTGTGGAATGTGCCCGAGGGCACAACCTTCACCATTGAGCTGGCGGATGGGCTGACGGTGGACGCCACCACGCGCTGGTCGACGCAGGACCGTATGGGGGTCGTCTTTGCGGACGATATCGACCTGCGGCTGCTCAACGCCCCGCCGATGAAGATGGCGTCCTAGCTCCCTAATATCTACGCATTGATTTTCACGGATTACGCCGCTTTCCGCTCGCCTATCCAGATCGTGTATCGTGAGCAATGCGGCTTAAGGTAGCCCGAATACGGGCGCCTTCATGCCCATAGAATCTCGTCTGAGCCCACAAGAAAACTACTGGCAATGCAACGGATCACCGATGCGCGCGTTAGTGTGGAAAGATCTCCGAAAGAAGATCCGTACAGACGGCTATTGGGCAATGTTCCCGGGCCGTCCCGAATTCGCATGACAGGTATCAGGTTGGCGATGCAGCCTTAGCGCGCGCATTCGCCCGCACCAGGAGATTGGGTTGTGAGCGAGTTGATCACCAAGACAGGAATGGACCCTTCGAAGGGACAGTCCACGCCAATGCCCCGTCGGGAACCCGCAGGTGACGTGCAGCCTGACGAAAACGACATCGATCCGCGTACCGCTGGCGGGCAGCCGCAGGAGAAGGTCGAGGATCGTCCCAATGTCAGCACGGTGACTCCGGAAGATTATCCGGAAGCGGATCGGAACAAGGGATGAACCTGTATCAGCGCGATATCGTAACTCCTCCACCTCCTGTTTCCCTCGCGGGCAGAAGGGACGAGGCTATGCTCCAGCGTTTTGTTGATGCACAGGCTACGGCTTATGGGGGCGCGCTGGCGGAAATCCGGCGCGGTGCGAAGCATGGGCACTGGATGTGGTTCGTCTTTCCGCAGCTTGCCGGTCTGGGCCGCAGCTCGATGGCGCACTTCTACGGCATTCGTTCGGCGGATGAGGCACGCGCCTATCTCGACCATCCGGTGCTGGGGCAGCGTTATGTGGAATGTGTCGAGGCGCTGCAGGATCTCGCATCGAGCAACGCGGTGGCCGTGTTTGGCGATATCGACGCGATGAAGCTGCGATCCTCGCTCACGCTCTTTGAAGCCGTGGCTCCACATCCCTTGTTCGCTGCGGCGCTCAATCGCTGGTTTCGCGGCGAACGCGATGCGATGACGCTGGCACTTCTGGACGAGCCGCGCGTCGGGCAGGATCTCCCGCTGTCCTAGCGCCCGTCATCCTGACCATCGCGGTATCTTCCCGAATCAGAATCGACTTCATCCGGAACCCTCCCGCTGCTGTCCGGTTTCAAAGACAGAGAAAGAGGTTCATCCGTGCAATCCGATAAACTTGCGTTGTGGGCGGGACCAGAATGCACGATCGCCCGTGTCGGTGATGTGTGGCGAAACCAGGTTGTGGAAACCGGGCACAGCGATCGCCCAGAGGATCTGGCCCGGTTTGCGGAGCTGGGCGTAGAAGCGGTCCGCTATCCCATTCTCTGGGAACAGATTGCACCCGATAACCTCGACGCATGCGATTTCAGCTGGACCGACGCACGCATCTTTGCCCTCTTGGGAGCGGGTATCGAGGTCATTGGCGGATTGCTCCACCATGGATCGGGGCCGCATTATACCCATCTGCTCGACCCCGAATTTCCGGACACGTTCGCCGCGTTCGCGCAGCGCGTTGTCGAGCGCTATCCGTGGATAGACAAATGGACCCCGGTGAACGAGCCGCTGACAACCGCGCGCTTTTCGGCGCTCTACGGCCATTGGTATCCCCATCATCGCGCCTTCCGTTCCTTCGCACGAGCGCTGGTCAACCAGTGCCTGGGCACCGTACGGGCAATGCGGGTCATCCGTTCCGTCAATCCCCAGGCACAACTGGTCCAGACCGAGGATCTGGGGCGGACTTTTTCCACGGCTCCCTTGCGGGGGCAGGCGGCGCATGACAATCAGCGCCGCTGGCTGACGTTCGATCTGTTGTGCGGCAAGGTGGTGCGCGGCCATGTTTTCTATCGCACGCTGCTGGAAGCCGGTATCGGCGAGGCGGAACTTGCCGAACTGGCGACCGGCGATGGCAAGCCCGACATCATGGGCATCAACCATTATCTGACGAGCGACCGCTATCTCGACGATCGCACGCAGCTCTATCTCGCCAGCCAGATCGGCGGAAACGCGACGCAGCGTTACGCGGATGTCGAGGCTACGCGTGTTCATCATCTCGCGGGCCAGACAGGGATCCGGCGGCGCCTGCACGAAGCGTGGAAACGCTATGGCATCCCTATTGCGGTGACCGAGGTCCACCATGGCTGCACGCGCGAAGAACAGACGCGCTGGTTTTGCGAAGTGTGGGACGAGAGCACGCGAGCGAGGCGCGAAGGCGTCGACCTGCACGCCGTCACCTTGTGGTCGGCCTTTGGCGCGATGGACTGGCGCTCCCTGCTCACCCGGCGCGAGGGCCGCTACGATGTGGGCGCGTTCGACCTACGGGGCAGCGAGGCCCGGCCTACGCTGGTCGCGCAGGCCGCCAAGGCGCTGGCGGCGACAGGTTCGTTCGACCATCCGGTGCTCGACGCGCCGGGCTGGTGGAAGCGTTCGTCACGCCTATACGACTGGCACGGCGCGGATCGCGAAGAGAGGCCCCATGCTGGTCGGCCCATCTGGATCACCGGGGCGACCGGAACGCTGGGGCAGTCGCTCGCACGCATCTGCAGCCATCGCGGCCTTGCCTGTGTGCTGACAGACCGCAGCGCCTGCGATATTGCCGATCAGGCTTCCGTGCAGTCGGCCCTGCACCGTATCAGGCCGTGGGCGGTCATCAACACGGCGGGTTTTGTCCGCGTCGACGATGCCGAGCGCGAAGTAGAGGCCTGCATGGCGGTCAACCATGCCGGAGCGGTCGCTCTCGCCGCCGCCTGTCAGGGCGCGGACATTCCCTTCCTGACCTTCTCGTCCGACCTGGTGTTCGACGGGGCGAACGGCCCTTATGACGAGGCGGCCCCGACCTGCCCCACCGGGGTTTATGGGCAGAGCAAGGCGATGGCCGAGCAGGCGCTCACGGGCATGTCGGACAAACATCTGATCGTGCGGACATCGGCCTTTTTCAGCGGATGGGACCGGTATAATTTCGCCTATCATGTGGCGGCGAGTCTGATGGCCGGGCGGCTGGTGCGCGCGTGCCCGGACACGGTCATTTCCCCCACCTTCGTGCCCGACCTGTGCCACGCGAGCCTCGACCTGCTGCTCGATGGCTGTACCGGCATCGCCCATGTCGCGAACGAGGGCGCGGTGAGCTGGTACGCGTTCGCCCGGATGGTCGCGGACATTATGGGGTATGACAAGGCATTGGTCGTAGCGGCCGCGAGCGGCCAATCCTCCGACACAACGTTGTTGAGCACCCGTTTCGCGCCGCTCCGCCCTTTGAACGAGGCGCTGGGCGACTGGGCGCATGATGTCCGTTTGGCCGACATTCTGCCGGTCCCGCTGGTATCCGCCGCCGAATAAAGAAAGCCGCCTGGCCATAACCGGGCGGCTTTCTGTAATGGGGTCGTGACCGATCAGGCGGTCTGGACGAGCGGCTCCGGCGCGGCCTCGACAACGGGACCTATGCCAAGCTTGCGATAGGTGGCGAGCGCCTGTCCCACGACCTGATCCATATTATAATAGCGGTAGGTGGCAAGGCGGCCGACGAACAGCACGTCCTCTGCCGCATCGGCCAGCGCTTCGTACCGCTTGTACAGCAACTGGTTCGCCGCACGCGGAATGGGGTAATAAGGGTCACCTTCTTCGCTCGGAAATTCGTAGGTGATGCTGGTGCGCTCGGCGCGTTGCCCGGTGAGGTGCTTGTACTCCGTCACGCGGGTATAGGGCACCGATGGTTCGGGATAGTTGATGACAGCGACCGGCTGGAACTGCGCGGTATCCACAGTCTCGTGCTTGAACTGGAGCGAGCGGTACGGCAAGCGGCCATAGCAATAATCGAAATATTCATCGACCGGGCCGGTAAAGACGAGCCGGTCGAAGCTGACCCGTTCGCGGACATCGCGATAATCGACGCCCAGTTCGATATCGATATTGGGATGCGACAGCATATTCTCGAACATCGCCGTAAACCCGTTGCGGGGCATGACCTGGAATTTATCGGTAAAATAGCGGTCGTCGGTGTTCGAGCGTGTTGGTACGCGGGCCGTGACCGACTTATCCAACTCGGATGGGTCCATGCCCCACTGCTTGCGGGTGTAGCCCTGGAAGAATTTCTCGTAGAGGTCGCGTCCGATCTTCGAGATCACCACATCGGCCGACGTCCGCACCACCTCCACCGGTTCCGCGCGGCTGGCGAGAAAGGCGTCCACTTCGTCTTCGGTGGTGAGATCCAGGGCGTACAGCGCGTTAATCGTGGTCCGGTTGATCGGCATGGGCACCAACATGCCATCCACACTGGCGAGCACGCGATGCTCGTAAGACCGCCAGGATGTGAAGCGCGAGAGATAGGCGAAAATATCTTCCGAATTGGTGTGAAAGATATGCGGACCATATTGGTGGATCAGGATGCCTGCATCGTCGAGGCGGTCAAACGCGTTGCCCGCTATATGGGGGCGCCGGTCGATGACCAGAACCTTCTTGCCCGCGTCGGCGGCCAGCCGTTCGGCCATCACCGATCCGGCGAACCCGGCGCCGACAACCAGATAGTCATAATGCGGGCCATCCCGGCGGGCGTTCGCCGGGCGGTTCCAGCCCTGCGGGCGCTTCATGCGCGCGGCGACAAGTTCAGCCATGTGGCTGAATGTCTTGTCCCACGACATGTCGGCGAGCAGGGCATCGGCCTGATCGCGCCAGGCGTGGCTTTCGCGACGGAGGGCGAGCAGGGCGTCACAGGCTTCGACAAAAGCGTCGGGCGTATCGGCGATGCGCACGGCGGCAAGGTCGCCATAATGACGCACGACATCTGCGATCGGCGTGCTCACCACCGGGCAGCCCCCGGCGAGATATTCGGGCGTCTTTGTGGGGCTGATGAACCGCGTTGCCTCGTTGATCGCGAATGGCATCAACGCAACATCCCAGCCGCCCAGATAGGCCGGCAGTTCACTGTAATCCTTGCTGCCCAACCAATGGATATTGGGATGACGGGGCAGGGTCGCGGGGTCGATCTTCACCACCGGGCCGATGAGCACGATCGACCAGTCGGGCCGCGCCTGTGCCAGATGGCTGACCAGGTCGAGATCCATCCGCTCGTCGATGACGCCGTAAAAGCCCAGGCGGGGGCGGGGCAAATGCGCCTGATCCTCAGGCTCCTGCTCTTGCGTTCGGGCTGTGTTGAAGTGGGCGACGTCGACGCTGGACGGGAAAGGATGGATATCGTCGTGCCGGTCCTGCATCGCTTCATAAAGGCTGTATCCGCCCGTGAACACGAGGTCAGCCGCCTCCAGCAGGTCTGCCTCACGGCTCAGCAATTCGGGCGGCGCATTCTTGAAATTGGCGAGCGCATCCATGCAGTCGTAGATCGTGCATTGCGCCGCGATGTGTCGGGAGAACGGGAACATCATCGGCGTGTAGTACCAGCGCACGAGCGGTCCGGTTTCGGTGGTCATCAGCGTGTCGAGCAGGCCGCGCAGGCTGTGCTCTTCATCCTGCGGACTCATCCCGGCGGGCAGTTCCGGCCGTGCAACAATGACACCGGTCTTGGCGCAAGGACGGATATCGAGGCGGGCGGTGCCTTGGGCATCAGCGAAATATTCGGGCTCTTCCCAGAAGATGACGCGATTGTCTTTGGCGAAACGCGCCATCAGATGCTGAGGGCGCTGGAAGACAAAATCCCACCGTAAGTGGCTAAAACAGATAATAGTGGCACCGGACCGCGTGTCGCTGTTCAATAGGCGCAATTTAGCGGCCTGAGCCGAGGTTTGGTTCATGGGGGACTCGCTGAAAAGAGAGGACAATCTCTTCAACGAAAGGCGATGCAACCAGTTCCTGACGCAACCGGGCACAGCGCCGATTTGCGACAGCCTGAGTTGATATGTTGTCGGAACTTCAACGCGTCTTGGTTTCGACAATCAAATCCATGGAAAGGGTCATCTCCTCTCCTGCACCAAGCGCGCGAATACCCAGCATGGCCCGTTCGCCGTCGGGGCGGGACAGGGCGTCATTGGCGTGGGTCACCGGCTCCGCAACAAAGATGCCGCCCCCTGGCGGCGAATAGAGCTGGAAATACGGGACAGCAGGTGAGGACAGAATGAGGTCGAACGGGCGACCGGGCTCGCAAATGCGTGCCGTGCCGCTCCAGCCATCATAGCCGTTGTCGAGATCGCGTCCACAAACCGGCCCGTCGAGGGAGAAGCGGCCTGTGGCGGGAATGCGTTCCACCGGCAGCACGTCCTCGTCGACCGTCCAGACATGGCCGACGTCGGTTTCGAGCCGTGTGGTAGCGTCGCACAGGAAATAGGGATGGAAACCGAGCCCGCACGGCATGGGATCGGGTGAAAGGTTGCGGCAGGACAGAGTAGCGACCAGCCGATCGGCATGCAGATGATAATCGATCCGCGCCGCGTAATCCCACGGCCATTCGTCCGCCACATGATGATAGGTGAGGATGGCGCGATCCGCACCGCTGCTGTCGACGCGCCACGGAACCAGCCAGCCCTGCCCGTGCAGAGGGCTGGGATCGCCCTTCATATTGGGCGCAAGGAAGATGCGCCTGTCCTGCCAGACAAAGGTGCCGCCGCGAATCCGGTTCGAGAAAGGCACCAGGGGGAAACAGCCGCATGCGAGCGCATGTTGGGCGTCATCCGGGGCGGGGCGAAGGAGCGGAAAGGTCTCGTCATCCCGCCGATATTTGAGGCGTCCGATCGATCCGCCCCATTCGGGCAGGACAGTCATGCGGAGCGGACCGGACGTTAATTCCAGCATGAGAAGGGCCTGCAAAGCATGCGGCGGGCAAAGGTTCCCTTCCGTTCGTCGCATTTATGGGAATTTTCGCACGACTTAACGTAAAATGCGGATATTCTGGGCAAATAGTGGATGTGTTGGTTCAGTGTCCACTTATGCGGGGATGGCATATGGCAACGATGATGAGAGAGTTTGCACAGGTTCGTGAGCCGGTGGGGCTGGACGATCTGATCGAGGCGCTGACGCAACTGCGCGCGGCGCTTCCGGAAGGCGCGGAGGCTGATGTGCGGTTCAAGGGCGACGACGTATTCGGTCGCCAGATCTGCATTTCCTGGCTGCGCGAACAAACGGCCGAAGAAGCCGAGCTCGATGCACGCTATACCGCGGCGTCTGCCACGTCCCTGTCGCTCGCCGCCTGACATCACCATTCGGCAAAGCTGCCGTCGGCATTGTGCCACACCGGGTTGCGCCAGCGATGACGATCCCGGTCGGCGGCGCGAACGGCGGCTTCGTCGATATCGACCCCTAGCCCTGGCCCTTCCGGAATGGCGAGAAAGCCGTCCACCGTGGCCAGTACCTCGGGATTGGTAACGAAACTCAGCAGGTCGTGCCCGACATTGTAATGGATGCCGAGCGAGATTTCCTGAATCGCGACATTGGGCGTGCATCCGGCGAGTTGCAGGCACGAAGCGAGCGCCAGCGGCCCAAGCGGGCAATGCGGTGCGACCGCCACATCGGCGGCCTCCGCCATCGCCGCGATCCGGCGGCATTCGGACAGGCCCCCGGCATGGCTGAGGTCGGGTTGGATAATGTCGACCGTCGCACTCGCCAGTAAGGATTTGAAATCCCAGCGGGAATAGAGCCGTTCGCCCAGCGCGATCGGTGTGCTGGTAATCGCCGCAATCTGTGCCAGTCCCTCCCAGTTTTCCGACAGCAGCGGCTCCTCGATAAAGAGCAGGCCCAAAGGTTCGAGCATCTTGGCAAGCTGCTTCGCCATCGGCTTGTGAACCCTGCCGTGGAAATCGAGGCCGACATCCATCCCCTGCCCCTGCGCGGCTTCGACCCGGCGAACGACATCGTCGAACAGCCGGGGTGTACCCAGCCAGTCCAGTTCGGCGGTGGCGTTCATCTTGACAGCGGAAAAGCCCTGCGCCTTGCGGGCGGCGGCGGCCTCGGCGATCTCGTGCGGCCGGTCCCCACCGATCCACGCATAGGCGCGGATCTTGTCGCGCACCCGCCCGCCCAGCATGTCCCACGCGGGAAGGCCGGTTACACGCCCTTTCAGATCCCACAGCGCCTGATCGAGCCCGGACAGCGCGCTCATCAGCACCGGGCCGCCGCGATAGAAGCCGCCGCGATAGGCGATCTGCCAGATGTCCTCGATCCGGCGGGGATCATAACCCAAAAACCGGTCGCGCAGCGCCTCGAACGCCCCTTCTACCGCCTCGGCATGTCCTTCCAGGCTGGCCTCGCCCCAGCCGACGGCGCCATCCTCGCTCTCCACGCGGACGAACAGCCAACGTGGCGGCACCAGGAAGGTTTCGATGCGCCCGATCTTCATGTTCCGGGCTCCACAATGCTGGGGACGGGCGGTTCGTGGGCCATGCGCGCGGCCGCCTGCACCTGCTGTTCGCGTGCGTCGAGCCGGTTCCAGTGCGAAGGTGGAACAATCGGTACGGAGAGGCACAGGCTTTGCGCCGGGAGCACTTCCTTCCAGGATGCGATGAGCTCCTTGTACGCCCTGCCCACGGGGCGGATATTCCGGTCAAGGTCGTAGAGGCCCAGTGGATTGACGGTGCCGTTCTGTTCGCGGAGTGCGGTGTCCCAGTCGACCTGATCGGTCAGCGAATACCAGGTGAACCCGACGGTGGGGATGCCGACGTTGCGGATGCGCAGCACATTGGCCCATTCCTTCCACAGCCAGTTGACCGCCTCGTCGCCGTTCGGGCCTTCCTTGAAGTTGGTCTCGGTGTGCATGACCGGCAGGCCGTAGCGGCCGTAATATTGGCGCGTGATCTCGCTGTACCCGAACACCTCGCCGCTCGCCCAAGTGCGCCCGTCAGCGTGAACCCGGTGCTCGTTCGTGCAGTAATAGTCGTTGCCCAGGATGCAGTGCTGCTTCAGCCGGTTACCGAGGAAGAAATGATATTCCTCCTTCGTCATGCCGTTATCGAGCAGATATTCGTACATCTCGCTGTCGACCCGGCGGCCGTAATTGAGGTCGAGCGAGAGAAACCGCATCGAGTTGAGGATTTCGGCGGGGCCGATCGCGTCGGGGCTGTCGGCGTGGAAATATTCCGACGATTCGCTCTGGATGAAGATCGCATCGGGGCGTCGCTTCAGGATCGCCTGCATGGCCAGGACGTTCGCCTTGACGATATGCTTGAGCGCGGTGACGAAGGTCTGGTCGGTGGTCCCCTGCTCGTTCCACCATCCATATTTGGCGGAAAACATGGCGCAGATGAACATCTCGTTGACGGGCGTGTAGAGCTGCACCCACGGGAAGCGTTCGGCGAAATCCCCGGCGTAGCGGGCGAACAGGGCGGGGAAATCCGGGTTCTGGAAATTGCCGATCCAGTCGGGCACACCGAAGTGGCAGAGATCGACGATCGGATTGACATCGCGGCGGCGCAGCTCGTTGAAGGTGAGATCGGCAAACTCCCAGTCATAGCGGCCGGGACCAAGGTAGGTACGGTGGATCGGCGGCCCGTAGCGCAGAAAACCGATGCCCATTTCGCGCAGCAAATCGAAATCCGTCCGCCAGTGCCGATAATGGCCGCACACCTCCATCTGATCCACACGCGTGCGGCCGTTGTTGATCGTCGGAATGCTGTTTTCGATTCCGGTGCAGAACATGAAGTGGGTGATAATCCTTGCTCCTCAAGCATCGGGCCAAAAAGTGGGAACCGGCTTTTGGCGATAAACGATGCGACAACAGATAATGTTCAGCCGCCGAAGGGGACATCCGCCATGCCGCCGACCGCTGGTGTGGTTATAAAGAGCGCGCCCGCCAATGGTTGCCTCGCCAGCTCATTTTCCGGGATGCCGATGCGCGCTGATGTGATCACCAGCGTGTCGAGGCCCGACCCGGCGAACGTGCAACTGGTGGGCCGCTGCACCGGCACCTCCAGCGTCTCCACACAATGACCTTCGGGAGAAAGGCGGCGCAGGCACCAGCCGTCCCAGAAGGCGACCCACAGATGGCTCTGCGCATCGACGCTCATGCCATCGGGATATCCGTCCGCCCGTTCGAAATGGACGAACTCCTCGCGTGTCACGATCTCACCCGCTTCGTCGAGCGCGTAGCGATAGATCCGGCCGAGCGCGGAATCGGCGTGGTACATGATGCGATTGTCGCGGCTGAATGCCGGGCCGTTGGTCACCCGGTAGCCGCCATCCATCAGGGTCCAGTGGGTTGGCGAATCGACCCGAAACAACTGCCCGCTCGCCTGTTCCTCGGCATCGTCCATTGTCCCCGCCCAGAAGCGGCCCGCTCGGTCGACCTTGCCGTCGTTGCAGCGATTGCCGGGGACGTCGGGTTCCAGATCGGCCAGATGGTCATAGGCGCCGCGTTCCGGATCGATCAGCGCCAGCCCGTGCATTGTTCCGGCTATGAAACCGCCCGCCGCGTGCGGAGCAAGCGCAGTGACTGGCCAGGGCGGGTCATAGAGGGTGACGTCGCCGCTGGCCCAGTCCCGCCGCCAGATAGCGGGGGTGCGAATATCGACCCAATACAGGCTCTGGTCCCGCTCCACCCAGACCGGGCCTTCGCCCAGTCGGTTGCGGCATTCGACCAGAGGTGTCGCGGAGGAAGACATGGGCATGGATCAGGAAACCCGTCAGACGCGCGAGGGTTTCGCCGCCACCCGTCTATCACGCGTCTATTCGGCCAGTTGTGCGTTCATTGCGCGCAACACCGGAGGATCAACGTGGCGCAGAAGAGTTTCGTCGCCGTCGACTGGGGCACCAGCAGTCGGCGTATCTATGTCATCGAGGGCGGTACGGTGGTTGCCGACGAGCAGGAGGATTGCGGCGTCACGCGCTTTGCCCGCGACGATTTTCCCGCCGAGATCGCCGCGCTGCGCCGCCGTTTCGATGGACGGCCGCTGTTGCTGTGCGGGATGATCGGGTCAAACCGGGGGTGGGTGGAGGCCCCCTATGTGCCCTGCCCCGCCTCACTCGACGATGTGCGGAGTGGCGCAATCGAGCCGGACGACGGCGTCTTCATCATCCCCGGGGTGGCCTATGACGACGGCACCCGCTGCGATGTGATGCGCGGCGAGGAAGTGCCGCTCTTTGGTTCGGTGGCGCGCGGGCTTGTCGATCCCGACGCGCTGCTGTGCCACCCGGGAACGCACAACAAATGGGTGGAGCTGGAGCGGGGCAGGGTGGCCGCATTCCGCACCGTGATGACCGGTGAGCTGTTTGCGCTGCTGCGGCAACACAGCATCTTGGGAGAATTGTTGCAGGGCGACCCGCAGCCCGGAGCCGCGTTCCGGCGTGGGGTGGACCATGCGTTGAAGCACGCCGATCTGCCCGCCGCGCTGTTCGGCGCGCGCGCGGACCATCTGCTCGCGCGGCGGGAGGACGACCCTGCATCCTATGTCAGCGGGCTGCTGATCGGTACCGACATCGCCATCGGGCTGGACAATGCCGTGGAGCACCGTGGCCCGGTCGCGATCATGGCGCGGCGCGACCTCGCCCTGCTCTATCAGGCGGCGCTCGATGTCGCGGGGCGGGAAGGGACATTGATCGACAGCGACGAAAGTTTCGTCGCGGGCGTCGGTCTGCTGGCGGGAGAATTGTTGTGACAGTGCTGGAACGGTTTCACGCCCTGCTGGGCGAATGTCCGCTGATCGCCATCATTCGCGGTATCCGTCCGGACGAGGCGGAGGCGATCGGCGCCGCGCTCTTCGAAGCGGGTATCCGTATCATCGAGGTGCCGCTCAATTCGCCCGATCCCCTGCGCAGCATCCATACGCTGGCCGAGCGGTTCGGCGGCCGCGCGATCATCGGCGCGGGCACGGTCATGACCGTCGAAGAAGTCATCCATGTAGCCGAGGCAGGCGGGCAGATCATCGTGTCCCCGTCAACCGACACCGACGTCATCGCTGCGACGGTCGCAGCGGGGCTGGTGTCCGCGCCCGGCTATTTCACGCCCAGCGAGGCCTTCGCGGCGCACCGTGCGGGCGCCCACGCGCTCAAGCTTTTCCCGGCGGAGGGCGCGTCGCCCGCCGTGGTGAAGGCGCAGCGGGCGGTCTGGCCGATGGGGGTGCCGCAGATTATCGTCGGCGGCATCACGCCGGATAACATGGCGGGTTACTGGAAGGCCGGAGCCGACGGGTTCGGGCTGGGCGGTGGGCTGTACAAGCCGGGGCAGGGCGCGGATGACGTATCGCGGCAGGCGCGTGCCTATGTTGCCGCGTTGCGTGTGGCGCAGGAGGCGGGGCGATGAGCGATCCGGTCCGCATCGGCATCATCGGTCATGGCAAGATCGCGCGCGATGCGCACATTCCGGCGATCCGGGGCGCCGCCGACTTCGCGCTCTCCGCCATCTGCGACCGGAGCGGCCCGGGAGAGCCAGACGTGCCGCTGTTCCGTACGCCCGCCGCGATGTTTGCGGCGGGGGCGGTCGACGCCGTCGCTATCTGCACGCCCGCGCCGCCGCGTTACGCGATCGCGCGGGACGCCATCGCGGCTGGGGTAGCCGTGCTGCTGGAAAAGCCGCCCTGCGCCACATTGGGGGAGGTCGAGCAGCTGGTTGCTCTCGCGCAGGAGCGGTCCGTGCCGCTGTTCGCAGCATGGCATACGCAATATCACCCCGTCATCGATGCCGCCGCTGCGCTGGTCCGGCGCGAAGGGCTGGCGCATGTCGAAGTGCGGTGGGAAGAGGATGTGCGGAAATGGCATCCGGGGCAGGACTGGATCTGGCGTGCCGGGGGTTTCGGGGTGCTCGATCCGGGCATCAACGCCTTTGCGGTGCTGACGAAGTTGCTGGGCGCGCCCATTGTGGAAAGCGGGCGGTTCGAGATTCCGGCGGGCGCGGAAACGCCGGTCAAGGCTGTGCTGCACCTGAGCGCTGGCGATGCCGGGATCGACGCGGTGTTCGACTGGACCGTGACCGAACAGGACCGATGGACAATCGCCGTCGACACGCTGGCGGGATCGGCGCTGCTGCTGGATCTGGGTGATGGATCGCTCCGCATCGACGGGGAGCGCGCGCCGGTCACCGCCGATTACGGCACGGAATATGACGGCATCTATCGCCATTTTTCGACGTTGCTTCGTGAAGGCCGGTCTAGCGTGGAAATCACGCCCCTCCGCATGGTTGCAGACGCGATGCTGGTCGTGGAGCGATCGACGAGCCTCTGGACAATAGCCTGAACCCTCGTCCCGCCCGCTATCGGACTGTCCATAAAAAGGAACGCACGGACGCGTCCCCGCACTCGGGGAGGAACGGGCCGTTGCACCGCTCGTCTCCCGCTCGACAACCGCACCGACGGGCTTCCTCCAGCGTCAGCATGGCTCGCCCGTCACGATCCATTCCCCCACCTGTTCAGGAGAAGACCATGAGACATTCTTTCGTCTTTGGAGCCGTATTCCTCGCGCCGTCGCTGGCGTTCGTTCCTGTAACCGGTGGTGCCACCGAAGCCACCGCGACGGCCACAACGACCAGCGCGGCATCGTACATCGCGCAGGCGGGGGCTGGCGATCTGTTCGAGATCCAATCGTCGCAGCTCGCCCAGCAGAAGCGGGCGCACCAGATGGCGCTGGATCTGCACCAGAGCTATGGAACGCCGGGCGATCGGCCCGCCCTGAAGCAGGTGGCCGCCAAGGCGGTACCGATCGTCGAAAAACACATCGTCGCCCTGAAGGCCCTCTAGGCGCAATATTCTCACACCGACCGGAGTTCCTTTATGCGAACAATATTATGTGTCCCCGCCATCCTCTGCCTTGCTCTTGCCGCATGTGGCGGGAGTGAACAGGATTCCAGCGCCCTGAACAGCAGTGCGAATTCCGACATGATGATGAACAGTTCCACCGACACGATGGGGACGTCATCCAACATGGCTATGCCGCCGATGGACGCGACCAACGGTGCCGGGTCCATGAACGGACCGGGCAATAGCACCGGAACGACCGGAAGCGGCGGATCGGCCGTCCCCGGCGGTGCACCGACCGGCACCACGACCAGCGGCAGCACCACTGGTTCGATGGGTGGCACTGGCCAGTAACACCAGAACTTTTGTTACCTTTTTTGGGCGGCGCTCGGCTTCGGGTGTCGCCCTTTTCGTGTAACTCTAGCTGAGCCAGAAGCGGAGGATCGCCGCCCACAGCCCGACAAACCAGCCACGCCGCTTTGCCAACGGCGGCCGGTCGGGCAGGCTCGTCAGTTCTGGAATATCGCGGGCGTGCTGACCTTCACCATCTGCGCCAGCCGCGCCACGTCCCAGTTGGTGAGGCGCACGCAGCCATGGCTTTCCGCGCGGCCGATCGTTTGTGGTTCGCCCGTGCCGTGAATGCCGTAATGCGGCTTGGACAGATCAAGCCATGCCACACCCACAGGGTTGTTGGGTCCGGGCTTCAGCAGCGCAGACGCTTTGCTGTCGCTGACATCCCAGAACAATTTGGGGTTGTAGCGGAAGTCCGGGTTGCGGCTGACGCCCTGAATTTTCCAGGTGCCGATGGGCAGCGGGTCATGCGCGCTGCCCATCGTCGCGGGAAACTGGGCGATCAGCTTGCCTCCCTCGTCATAGGCGCGCAACGTGCCTTCGGACTTGTCGACCACCACTTTTGCCGCCTGCGGCTGTTTCGGCGAAACGGCGAGCTTTTGCAGCGTCGCGTTCCAGCCGCGCGCATCCTCGCCCAAGGTGGCAGGATCGATATCCGCGATGTTGGGCACGATGAGGCTCGCCTGCGCGGTGATCGGCCCGTTCCGGTTAAGCTGGGCCAGCACGGCGGGCGTGGTGTGGAAACGCTCGGCCAGCGCCTCGGTCAGGTCACGATAGCCGATGGCGGGCAGCTTCGCCTGTGCCGCAGCATCCTTGGGCAGGTTCGGGAAGAAGGGTCCGGCGGCAAAGGCCGGAGGAATGCGGACCGCGCGCATCGGTGCGACATCGCGCCAGCGGGTGAGCGCCTTGCGGGTCGGATCATCGAGCGTGCCGGTGGGGGAAAGATCGTTTGCCTCCTGAAAGCCGCGCAGCGCAAGCGCCAGTGACGGACCGGACTGGCCGTCGATAACGCCCGGCGAAAAGCCGAGCCGGTCGAGAACAACCTGAACGCGGAACGCTTCCGACACGGCCAGCGTCGCGGGGACCGGCCCCGCGTCCTCGAACCCCAGCGGAGTACCGGCATCGCGGGTGTCGACAGTTTTGGCGGGTGTGGCGTCTGCGGAATTGGACGGAGCTTCCTGGCATGCGGTGAGGAGGATCGGGACAAGAAAAAGGGTGGCACGCTTCAAGGGAGGCTCCTGCAACGGGGGTTCTATGCTCAACGCTGTGGGGCCGAGAACGATGCACGCCCTGCGACGGGGCGAGGAACTTACTTCCTTGCTGGCGCGATATGGTCACGAAGGCGCGTCTGCGGGCCTGCGCAGAATTGCCCCACCACGCGCCGCACGACAGCCGATACGAAGGAGCCACGCCGTGCCAGCACTATCCCACGCCGCCATGCGCCGCCGATGACCGAGCATAGTGCCGCAAAATCCGGTGAAGGACCGGTCGACGAAAAGGGCGAGCCCGTCGATCCGCAGGCGCTGGACGTGATCGCACAGACAGTGCCCGGCGCGACGGGCGAGTCCCCCGCAGACATGCCCGGTGCAGCATGGTGGGCTATCGTCAAGCGCGTCTACATCATGACCGGGTTTCATAATCTCAGCCTGTTGGCGGCGGGCGTTGCTTTCTTTGCATTCCTCGCTTTTGTGCCGCTGATCGCGTCGGTTGTTCTGGTCTACGGCTTGGCGGGCGATCCCCAGACGGTGGCGGGGAATATCGATCTCCTGCGCGGTATCGTGCCGTCCGAGGTTCTGACCATCCTGCGCGATCAGATGATTGCCATCGTTACGAGCAGCGAGACGGCCAAGGGGGTGGGTCTCGCGCTCGCGATCCTGTTCGCACTCTATGGTGCGATGCGCGCGGCTTCGGCCATGATGGCGGCCCTCAACATCATCTATGAAGAGCATGAGACGCGCAGCATTATCCGCACCACATTGGTGGCGGCGGCCATCACGGCTGGCATGGTCGGCGCGGGGCTGATCGGCACGGCGGCGATTTCGCTGTTCACCTATACCAGTAACGTTCTCGCCGCCTATCTGGGGGACGCGATCCGTTTGCTGATCCAGATTCTGATCTGGGCCGTCGCAGCGTGCCTCATCAGTTTCACCTTCGCGATCTTTTTCCGCTACGCGCCCGACCGGCGCGCGGCCAAGTGGCGCTGGTTGTCGGTGGGGTCGGGGCTGTCCACGATTCTCTGGCTGCTGACGACGCTGGGCTTCGGGTTCTACGTCGCGAACATCGGCGATTACAACGCGACCTACGGATCGCTTGGCGGGATCGTCATCTTTCTGATGTGGCTGTTCCTGTCCGCCTATGCCGTACTCATCGGGGCGGAGGTGAACAGCGAGATGGAGCGCCAGACGATGGTCGATACGACCGTGGGACCGGACCGGCCAATCGGCATGCGCGGCGCGGTCATGGCCGACAGCGTGATTGTCGATGAGGCGAGCCGGGCGCTGATGGAGAAAAAGCGGCGTCGCGATGCAGCGCGTCAGCTCGAACGCGGGCGCTGAGGCTGGCGATTATTCCTTGGCCAGCACCGCTTCGACCCGACCACGCAACCGTTCGACGGCGGCATCATGTATGGCGGGGGCACAGCACAATACGCCGAACGCGCTGGGCACCGGCCGGTTGAAGCGCAGCTTCCCGCCGAGCGCATCGGTCACGGTGGCGCCCGCCTCCTGCGCGATGAGGGCAGAGGCCGCGATATCCCATTCATTGCCCCAGCGGATCGTCGCCACGAGATCGGCCTCATCGGCGGCGACCATTGCCATGCGCAGGGCGATACTGTTGGGCTTGTGGACGGTGCGCAGATCGCTGTCGGCGCGCGGCAGGACATCGGACGGCACCCGTGCGCCAGGCAGGCGGGTACGCCCGCTCGCACTCAGCAAGGTTCCGTTGCGCCGCGCCCCCTGGCCCGCCTGTGCCACCCACAGCTCGTTGCGGGCGGGCGCGGCCAATATGCCGATGATCGCTTCGCCGTCCTGCACCAGTGCGACCGAGACCGCCCAGCCGGGCCGCCCGCCCAGATAATCGCGCGTGCCGTCGATCGGATCGACCACCCACAGGCGGTCGGTCGAGAGGCGATCCTGATTGTCGACCGTCTCTTCTGACAGCCACCCCGCGTCCGGGTCGATGGCGCGCAGGGAAGCGCGTAGCATGTGGTTGACCGCGATGTCCGCCTCGCACACCGGCTCGCCGGGCGACTTTTCCCAGCGCTCCACCCGCGTCTTGCCGCCTGCCCACAACGTCAGCGCGTGATCGGCCGCTTCCGATACCGCATCGATCAGGGGGCGGATCGCGCGATCAGCCACCAGCGACCATCATGCCGTCGATCCGCAGGGTCGGCACGTTCACAGCGTAACGGAAAACCAGATCGTTCGCGGGAACCAGTGCGGCGAACATATCCTTGAGGTTGCCCGCAATGGTGATTTCCGCGACCGCCTGCGCCACGGCGCCGTTTTCTATCAGGAAGCCCGATGCGCCCCGGCTGTAGTCGCCGGTCACGCCGTTGACGCCCATGCCGATCAGCTCGGTGACATAGAGACCGCGCTTGATGCCTTGCATGAGGTCGGCGGCGGTGGCCGTGCCGGGGGCGAGATGCACATTGGTTGCCGACACGCCGGGCGATCCGCCGATCCCGCGACTGGCATGGCCGGTCGGCGCGCCGCCCAGCTGCCGCGCCGATGCGCTGTCGAGCAGCCAGCCCGTGAGCCGCCCTCCCTCGACCAGCGCGGTCTGGTGCGTCGCAAGACCCTCGCCGTCGAAGGGACGGGAACGCAGTCCGCGCTTGCGCAGCGGATCGTCGATGATCCGGATCGCGCTGTCGAAGAGTTGTGTGCCCAGGTCGTCGAGCAGGAAGCTCGAACGCCGGGCGATCGAGGGGCCTGCGATTGCGCCGATAAGGTGACCGATGATGCTCGATCCAACGCGCGGGTCGAAGATGATCGGCATCGTACCGCTGTCGATCTTCACCGGATTGAGCCGCGCGACGGCGCGATGTCCGGCGCGGCGGCCGATATCTTCGGGATCCTCGATGTCGACCAGATGGCGCACCGAATGGCTGGCATGGTCGCGCTGCATCGACGCGCCCTCACCGGCCAGCACGCTCGCCCAGGTGCCGTGGCTGGTGGTCGCATAGCTGTTCGCAAAGCCGTGGCTCGTGACAAGCGCCACCTGCGTGCGGCCCTTGCTTGCGCCGCCGCCTTCGCTGTTGGTGACGCCAGGGACCGCACGCGCGGCCTCTTCCACGGCGAGCGCCCGTTCGCGCAGTTCGGCGGGTTCCGGGTCGGCATGATCGGCAAGGTCAAGGCCGGGCACACGGCCCCGCAGCAGCAGGTCTTGCGGCGCAAGCCCGGCATAGTCGTCTTCCGGAGCCTCCTTCGCCATGGCGACGCAGCGGTCGACAAGCGTGGACAGCGATGCGGGGTTCATATCCGACGCCGACACCGTCGCCGAACGCCTGCCCACGAACAGGCGCAGGCCAATCTCCTCACCCTCGGACTGCTCGACGTCTTCCAGTTCGCTCAGTCGCACCGACACGCCGGTAGAGGCATTCCCGATATAGATGGCATCGGCAGCGTCCGCCCCGACCTTGCGAGCCTGGTCGACCAGCAACTCCGCGCGATCCTGTGCCTGAGAAAGTGTGAGCATGAGGGGTGAGCAATTCCTGTAAAAGGGGTCCGGTGCCGGGCCTTAACGCCGCCGGAGAAAAGGTGCAAATCGCGCAAGGCAAGCGAAGCGCACCTGGGAAGAACCGGCCATCACGCCTCCTGTTCCGTCAGCCAGTGCAGCAACAGGTGATGCGCGACCGTCATTTCGCGGGGAAAGAGGAAGCGTGCGTCTGGACTGCCTTCGAAAGCGGTACGGACGCCGGCTGCGTCGATCCAGAAGGCATCCTCGATTTCGGTGGCATCAAGCTTCAGCCTTTTGTCGGGCACCTGGGCGATGCACGCGATCATCAGCGAAGAGGGGAAAGGCCAGGGCTGGCTCATCACATAGCGCACATCGGTCGCGACAACGCCCGCCTCCTCGAACAGTTCGCGGGCGACCGCGCCCTCGACGGTCTCGCCCGGCTCAATGAACCCGGCGAGCGCGGAATAGCGGCCCTGCGGCCAGCGATGCTGACGGCCGAGCAGGATCTCGCCCTCGCATTCCGCCAGCATGATCGTGACCGGATCGACGCGGGGAAAATGCTCCGCCCCGCACTGGCCGCAATGGCGTGACCAGCCCGCCTTTGCAGGCACGGTCGGCGTTCCGCATACAGCGCAAAAGCCATGGCGCGCATGCCAGTCGAGCAGGCTGCGCGCGCCGCCATAGAGCGCCAGCTCTTCCGCACGCAGCACGTCCGCCGCGTCCCAGACCCCCTGGCTCTGCGTCACGCCATGGGGAATGTCGGCGGACAGCTGAACGAACAGCGGCGCTTCCGCACCCTCCAGCCCGAGCAGCACATAATCGTCCATCCTCGCGCCCGCGGGCAGCGGTTCCCGCTCCAGCATGTCGCCCCACAGCACGGGATCCAGGCCACGAAGCACCAGTCGCGCGGCCTCGGGATGGGCGAAGGCGCGCGCGATCGCGGCGGGGTCGGTGCGCACATGGTCGGCGCGGTCGATACTGGGCGCGGCAAATCCGGGCAGCGACTGTCTCTTCATGCATTCTCCCGGAGGGCGAGGCGGGCAACCTTGGCGAACACGCCGGGCAACCCGGCATCGGCCAGCGATGCGAGCGGCCACCATTCTCCATCGCCGCCCGGCAGGCAATCACTTTGTTGCGCAACGCGCAGCCGCTCGACGGTCAGCGTCAACGCAAAGTGCGAAAACACATGCTCAACCGGACTGTTGAGCGCCTGCCACGGCCCCGCCAGCGGGGGCGGTGCGGTCTGTTGCCAACTGGTACGGCTGTCCCAGTCGGTGCCGGGTAGGCCGCGCATTCCGCCGAGCATCCGTTTGGCCGGGCGCTGCTCGATCCATACCTGGCCGTCATCGCGCTCCAGCCACCAGACTGTGCCGGTGCGGCGGGGTTTCTCCCCCTTGGCGGGCTTGACCGGATAGGCGGCGGGATCGCCCGATTGCGCCGCCCGGCAGTCACTTCGCAGCGGGCAGAGCAGGCATTGGGGATTGCGCGGCGTGCAGAGGCTTGAACCCAGATCCATCATCGCCTGCGCGAAGTCGCCCGCTCGTTCATTCGGGGTGATACTGTCCGCCGCCGTGCGGATCGCGGGACGCGCGGCGGGCAGCGGCGTGCCGATCGCGAACAGGCGCGCGACCACCCGCTCGACATTGGCGTCGACCACCACCGCGCGCTGGCCAAAGGCGATCGCCGCAATCGCCGCCGCCGTATACGCCCCGACGCCTGGCAGCGCGCGAAGGCCCGCTTCGCTATCGGGGAAGCGCCCGCGCTGCTCCCCCGCAACCACCCGCGCGCAGGCGAGCAGGTTGCGCGCCCGGGCGTAATAGCCCAGCCCCGCCCACGCCGCCATCACGTCGGCGTCAGCGGCATCCGCCAATGCATCCACCGTAGGCCAGCGCCGGGTGAACGTGTCAAAATAGGGGATGACCGCCGCCACGGTCGTTTGCTGGAGCATAATTTCCGACAGCCAGACACGATAGGGATCGGGCTGTTGCGTGCTTCCGGGACGAATGCGCCACGGCAGGGTGCGGGCATGCGCGTCATAATGCGCCAGCAACCTGTCGGCGATGGACGGCGCCGGGGGAGAAAGCGGTGGGGTGGGAGCAACAGGCAACGTTCGGCACTCGACGGGCATGCCCCCCTATGCCATGATGCGCGCCATGACGGAACCGGGCAAAATCGATGGCAAAAAGCCTGCGCGCAAGGGCACAAAAGCCGCGGGCGATGACGAACCGCGCCGCGTTAATGGGCCGCGCGCGATCGCCGACCTGATGCCGCGAATCGGCGACGCCGCGTTCCGTCGCTTCGGCTTCGTGCAGTCGAGCATTGTCACCCGCTGGGCGGAAATCGTGGGCGAGCGTACAGCGGCGATATCCGCCCCGGAGTCGATCCGCTTTCCGGCGGGCAAGAAGGCTGAAGGGACGCTGGCCCTGACGGTGATGGGTGGCCACGCGCCGATCGTCCAGCATATCGTCCCCGACATCATCGAGCGGGTGAACCGTTTTTTCGGCTATGCCGCTGTGACGCGCGTCGCCATCAAGCAGGGGGAGGTCGCCCGGCGGGAACCGGAGCGTCGCCCGCCGCCCGCCAATCTGCGTCCGATCCCGACCGAGCTGGGCGATTCGCTGCGCAGCATCGGCGATCCGGAACTGCGCGCCGTGCTGGAAGCCATGGCACAGGGACTTGCCAACAGCGCGCCCATCGGCAAGATCGGCTGAACCCTCCTCTCCCAGTCGCCGGACCTGTTCATCATGCCCTTCACCCGCGTTGTTCTCTCGTTGCTGGCCCTTATGCTTATGCAGGGAATGGCGCATGCTGCGCCGCCCCGGGACTGGACGCGGGCTGTCGCCTCTTCGCCCATCGGAGGGACGATTATGGGCAATCCCGCCGCTCCCACGAAGCTCGTCGAATATGTGAGCTATACCTGTCCGCATTGCGCGCACTTTGTGGCGGATGCGAGCGCACCGCTGCGCAGCGGCTGGATACGCGGCGGCAAGGCGAGCGTCGAGGTGCGCAATCTGGTGCGGGATCGCTACGACCTCACGGCCGCGCTGTTGGCGCGCTGCGGAGGCCCGGCGCGCTTTTTCGGTGACCACGAAGCGCTGTTCGCCGCGCAGCAGGCCTGGGTCGAAAAAATCATGGCCTATGAAAAGACGCCGTCCACCCTGCCCGACGATGCTCCGCGCGCGGCGGTGCTCGCCGACATTGCCGACAAGACGGGCTTGCTCGCGCTGATGGCAAAGCGCGGGATCGCTCCCGCCCGGTCGCGCCAGTGCCTCGCCGATCCCAAGGCGATGCAGGCGGTCCTCGCGATGACCAAGGAAGCGATCGAGGATGTGAAAGCCACCGGCACGCCGAGCTTCGTCATCAACGGCACACTGGTCGACGCGCACAACTGGGCCGACCTCGCGCCTTTGTTGCCCGCACCGCAGAAGTGATCTAGTACCGTTCCTGCCCGTACCGAGCCTATTTCCGGAGCCCGATTCCCGATGAAATCCCTTCGCCTTCTTGCCCTCGTCGTCACCGTCGCCCTCGCTGCCTGCGGTGGCAAGGATGCCGGCAACAGCGCCGCGCCCGCAAACGCCGCCAATCTTGCGGCGGTCCCGCCCCCGGCGGGCAAGCAGTGGGCCGACGTGGTTGCGGAAAGCCCGGAGCATGGCTTCGTCATGGGCAACCCCAGCGCCGCGGTCAAAGTGGCCGAATATGGCTCGTTCACCTGCCCGCACTGCCGCGATTTCGCGACCGAATCGGCCGCTGATGTGCAGGCGATGGTCAATACCGGCAAGATGAGCTTCGAATTCCGCAACTATGTTCGCGACCCGCTCGACATGACGATGGGCCTGCTCGCCCGCTGCGGCGGCGCGGAACCCTTCTTTCCGCTGATGGAGCAGCTGTTCCAGAATCAGGCGGCCGCGTTCGAGAAGTTGCAGGCGGGCGGCGATGGGCCGTATCAGGCGGCGATGGCGCTTCCGCCCGAGCAGCGCTTCTTCGCGCTGGCACAGGCGGCCGGACTCATCGATTTCGTCAAGCAGCGCGGCATATCGGAGGAAAAGGCGAAGCAGTGCCTGGGCGATACCAAGACCATCGAGCTGCTGGCGAAGGGCGTGCAGGACGCCAACACACAATACAACATCACCGGCACGCCGACCCTGCTCCTGAACGGCGCCGTTGTGCCGGAAACGGCCACATGGGACCTGATGAAGGCCAAGCTGAAGGAAGCTGGCCTCTGATCAGCGCAATCCTCCTTTCCAGCGAGGCGCGGGGGTAGCGCCGATGGAGATCCGGCGGCTCAAGCTTTCGGGATTCAAAAGCTTCGTCGATGCGACCGAGCTGCGGATCGAGGCTGGCCTGACCGGCGTCGTCGGCCCCAATGGCTGCGGCAAGTCGAATCTTCTCGAAGCGATCCGCTGGGTCATGGGAGAGGCAAGCGCCCGTTCCATGCGTGGCGGCGGCATGGAAGACGTGATCTTCGCGGGCACCGCCACCCGCCCGCGCCGCGACTTCGCAGAGGTTACCCTGCACGCCAGCGTCGCGCCCGGTGAGAGCATCCCTGCCATTGAGGTAGGCAGCGACGGAGAGCTGGAAATCGTCCGGCGGATCGAACGCGGCGCGGGCAGCGCCTATCGCGCCAACGGGCGCGACGTGCGCGCGAAGGATGTCGCCCTGACCTTCGCCGACGCCGCGACCGGCGCGCACAGCCCCGCGCTGGTGAGCCAGGGCAAGATCGCCGCCGTCATCGCCGCACGGCCGCAGGAACGCCGCGCGATGCTCGAGGAAGCCGCCGGGATCGCCGGGCTGCATGTCCGCCGCAAGGACGCCGAGCAGAAACTGCGCGCCGCCGAGGCCAATCTCGCGCGGCTCGACGAAATTCTCGCCGATATGGACAACCGCGCGGCATCCTTGCGGCGGCAGGCGAAAGCGGCGGAGCGCTACACCCGCCTGTCGGAAGCGATCCGCCTGGCCGAGGCGCGCGCGCTCTGGTCGCGCTGGCGCGAAGCGGCGACCGCAGCCGAGGCTGCCGTGGTCGAGGCGCGCCTCGCCGAGGAGGCCGTAAGCAAGGCGCAGGAGGCGCAGCTTGCCGCCGCTGCCTATGCGCGCACCGCGACGGATTCATTGGCCGAGGTGCGCGCCGCCGCCCAGCGTGCACGGGAGGGCGCGAACGAGGCCGGGCACCGGCTCGCTGCTCTGGAAGCGCAGCGGCAGGAGGCGGTTCGCCGCCTTGCCGACATCGACGCGCAGATGCTCCGGCTCGCCGAGGACCGGGAGCGGGAAGGCGCGCTCGCCAATGATGCCGCCGACGCCATCGCGCGGCTGACGGAGGAAATTGCGACGCTGAAAGACCGCGTCCGATCCGCCGAAGCTCTCGCGCCCGAGCGCGCGACGCGCATTTCCGCCGCACAAGAGGATGCCCGCGACACGGAACTGGACCTCGCCCGCGCGATGGCGCGACAGGCGGGCGAGCAGGCGGAGCTGCGCGTGGCGCAGGCGGCGCTCACCGCCGCGCAATCCCGGCTCGAACGGGCGCAACGGGATGTGACCCGGCTGGAGGCGGAGGCGACAAGCCTGCCCAACCCGGCACCGCTCGAAACGCAGCGGGAAGAGGGGCTCGCTTCCGCCGCGCAGGCCGAAGCCGAGCGCGAAGATGCCGAAAAAGCCCTGGCCGAAGCCGAGGCGATCCGCGCGCAGGCGACCGAGGCGCGATCGCACGCTGAATCCGAGCTGTCCGCGGCAAAGGCGGCGCTGGCCGCTCTGGATGCGGAGGCCAGCGCCCTTACCCGCGCGCTCGACCAGAAAGCGGGCGGGGCACGCCTGCTCGACACGATCAAGGCCGCGCCGGGCTATGAGCATGCGCTCGCCGCCGCGCTGGGCGATGATCTGGAGGCCGGACTGGACAGCGCCGCCGCGCGCCATTGGGCGGGGGCGGAGGCGCTTCCTGGTGATCCGGCTTTGCCCGACGGCGCGACGGCCTTAACCGATCATGTCACCGCACCCGCCGCGCTTGCCCGCCGCTTGGCGCAGGTTGCCGTGGTGGAGCGGGATGACGGGTCACTGCTTGCCGTGGGTCAGCGCCTCGTCACGCGCGATGGGCAGATGCGCCGGTGGGACGGCTATGTCGCGCGCGAAGGGGGAGCCGCCGCCGCGCAGCGTCTGATCCGGCAGAACCGCCTCGACGCAATCGCCGCGCAACGGCCTGAGGCTGCCGGAGCCGTGGAGGCCGCGCAGGACACATTGGCGCGCGTCACCGCTGCCGCCGCCGAAGCCAGCGCGGCCATCACCCAGCACCGCGCCACGCTCGCGCAGGCGGAACGCACCATCGCGGACGCCACGCGCCGGGCAGGCGACGCCGCCGCGCAGATCGAGCGCATTGCCGCCCGGCGGGAGGACAGCGCCGCCCGCCTCGCCCATGCGCGGGAAGATTTCGCCGCCAGTCTGGCCGAGCATGAAGCTGCGCAGCAAGCGCGCGCCAACATGCCCGACGGCACCGAGACCGCCGCGCTCGTCGCGACCCTCTCCGCCACCAGCGAAAAGGCGCATCAGGCGGTCAGCCAGTTGCAGGCCGACGCCGTGCTGGCCGAGCGTGCGCTGGCAAGCGACCGCGACCGCATCACCGCCGCCGAAGGCGAGATCAAGAGCTGGCGCGCCCGATCCGGCGAAGCCGTGCGACGCGTCGCGGACATGGCGGCGCGGCATGAGGCTATGCTGGTGGAGCAGCAGACGCTGCGGGATCGCCCCGCCGCGCTCGACGAGGACATCGCCGGGCTGCGCGAAGAAAGCGCCACCCTTGCCGCCGCTGCGCAGGCCGCGCAGGAAGAGGAGCGCGCCGCGGAAGGCGCGCTGCGTCAGGCGGAGGAGCGCCATCACCAGACCGGGGAGGCGCTCTCGCTCGCCCGCGAGGCGCGCGCCGGGGCCGCCGCCCGCGCCGAAAGCGCGCAGGCGCGCCGGGTCGAACTGGCGCAATCGTCGGGCGAGCGTTTCGAATGTCCGCCCGCCGTGCTGCCCGAGCGGCTGGGCTTTGCCAGCGCGGACGTCGGCAGCGCGCAGACCGAGCAGGCGGAGCTCGACCGGCTGACCGCCGAGCGCGAACGGATCGGCCCGGTCAACCTCGTCGCCGCGAGCGAACTCGCCGAGCTGGAAGGGCTGCAGGAAACCAGCCGCGCAGAAAGCGCCGAACTCACTCAGGCGATCCACCAGTTGCGCGGATCGATAGGCAGTTTGAACCGCGAGGGGCGCGCGCGGCTGCTTGCCGCGTTCGAGGCCGTCGACGGGCATTTCCGCCGCCTGTTCACCGCACTGTTCAACGGCGGGCAGGCGCGGCTGGAACTGATCGAGAGCGACGATCCGCTGGAGGCGGGCCTTGAGATCCTCGCCCAGCCGCCGGGCAAGAAGCTCTCGACCCTCACCCTGCTGTCCGGCGGAGAACAGGCGCTGACCGCGGTCGCGCTGATCTTCGGCCTGTTCCTCACCAACCCCGCGCCGATCTGCGTGCTGGACGAAGTTGACGCGCCGCTCGACGACGCCAATGTCGAGCGCTTCTGCGACCTCCTCGACCAGATGGTCCGCGACACCCGCACCCGCTACCTCATCGTCACCCACAACGCCGTCACCATGGCGCGCATGCACCGCCTGTTCGGCGTGACGATGGTGGAACAGGGCGTGAGCCGGCTGGTATCGGTGGACCTCGGCGCGGCGGAGGAACTGCTGGCGGCGGAGTGAGGTCCATACTCCCGTCACCGCAGCGCAGGCTGGGGTCTCAGGCCCGGAAGCGCGCCATTCGGCACAAGATGGCAGCCTGCGCTGGCATGACGGTTAGAGCATCAAGCCTAATCTTACCCGTTCATCCTGAGTAGCCATTGAGCTTGTCGAAATGGCGTATCGAAGGACGGCCCTTCGATACGGGCCTTCGCCGAGCTCAGTCCCTACTCAGGGCGAACGGAGGTGATTCAGATTGATGGTTCGATCCTCTGTTTCGCAAACCCCTCAGTAATGTCGCGCCGATGGCGCTGCACGCCAGATATACAAATCATCGTCCCGGTAAATAATTGCGCTGTCGTTCTGCCAGCGGTCAGAGCGGGGTCTGTCGCCCACGCGGATCGTTTGTGATCGAAAGCCGCATCGATATACCCGCGAAAAGTCTATTCCATACTGCAAGCGATCTGACCGGGTAGCAGGGGTACATCGAGCACCTTTCGTGACAATCCTAAAGATGTTCGCTACCGGACAGTCATTATCGGGGCCCAGGCCAGCGCAACTGTCATCAAAACGATCGAAGGTGAGCGCTCGGCCTATCTCTTTATGGGAGGGACCGTCGCTGACATCGATAGCGCCCTTGTTGAGGGCTGCCGAAGCGAGAATGGCCAACAGTGCCGACATCCCTACCGCTTCTTCACAAACTCCGCCCGCAGCACCAGGCCCTTGATCCCCTCGTAGCGGCAGTCGATTTCCTGGGGGTCGCCGGTCAGGCGAATGGACTTGATGAGGGTGCCGCGTTTCAGCGTCTGGCCCGCGCCCTTGACGGTCAGATCCTTGATGAGTGTCACCTGATCGCCATCGGCCAGCAGATTGCCGACCGCATCGCGCACTTCCACCGCGTCACCCGCCGCCATACTCGCGGCCACCTGCGACGCGGGCAGCCATTCGCCGCTCGCCTCGTCGAACACATAGTCTTCATCTTCGCCCATAGACGGGGCATGGACGAGCGGGGGACACCCGTCAACCGCGCAGCGCGATCCAGATCGCCAGCCCGACGAGCAGCAGCGCGAACCCCTGGCGGATGCGGGTTGCGCGGGCGGGATCGGACAGCCAGCCGTGCACCCGGTCCGCCATCAGGACGATCGCAAGGTGGACCGCGCTCGCCACAGCGACATAAACGAGCGTCAGCGTCAGGGCCTGCTGCAGAGGCGCAAGGCCAGGGTGGAAAAATTCGGGCAGCACCAGCGCGAAGAACAGCGCGGATTTGGGGTTCAGCAGGTTGAGCACCAGTCCGTGACTGAACGTGCGCACCAGATGCCGGGCGGTGTGTTCCTGCGCTGCCCTGCTCGCGGCCCGGCGTGGCCATGTGTCCCACGCGATCCACAGCATAGTGGCACAGCCCGCCCAGCGCAGGGGACCCAGCAGCATGGGCATTTCCGTCGTGAGCCGTGCCATCCCGAACAGCATGGCAAGCCCGAGACCGAGCAGGCCCACCGCCACTCCCAGCACCGCTACAAGCCCCGCCCGCCGTCCTTCCAGCGCACACAGCAGTGCCAGCCAGCCCATATTCGGACCCGGCGTCAGCTCGATGACCAGCACCGTCAGCAGGAACGCCGCGTCGACGGGGCCGGATCCGATCACCCGGCCATCAGCTTTCGTCCCCCATGCGCAGCGCGGCGATGAAGGCTTCCTGCGGAATGCTCACGCTGCCGTATTCGCGCATGCGCTTCTTGCCCTCTTTCTGCTTGTCGAGCAGCTTCTTCTTGCGGCTGATGTCGCCGCCATAGCATTTGGCGGTCACGTCCTTGCGCATCGCGGCGATGGTTTCGCGCGCGATCACCTTGCCGCCGATGGCCGCCTGAATGGGGATCTTGAACAGGTGGCGGGGGATCAGGTCCTTGAGGCGCTCGCACATGCCGCGCCCGCGCGTTTCGGCCGATCCGCGATGGACGATCATGGAAAGCGCGTCGACTGGCTCGCCATTGACCATGATGCTCATCTTGACGAGGTCGCCATCGCGATAGCCGATCTGGTGATAGTCGAAGCTCGCATAGCCGCGGCTGATGCTTTTCAGGCGATCATAGAAGTCGAACACCACTTCGTTGAGCGGCAGTTCATAGGTCACCTGCGCGCGGTTGGCGACATAGGTGAGGTTCTTCTGGATGCCGCGCCGATCCTGGCAGAGCTTGAGGATCGAGCCAAGATATTCGTCCGGGCAGTAGATCACCGCCTCGATCCATGGCTCCTCGATCGCGGCGATCTTGGTCGGGTCGGGCATGTCGGCGGGGTTGTGCAGTTCCATCTCGCCATTGCCGTGGGTGAGTTGCAGCTTGTACACCACCGACGGCGCGGTGGTGATGAGGTCGAGATCATATTCGCGGGTCAGCCGCTCCTGAATGATCTCCAGATGGAGAAGGCCGAGGAACCCGCAGCGGAATCCGAAACCCAGAGCGGCGCTCGACTCCATCTCGAAGCTGAAGCTTGCGTCGTTCAACCGCAGCTTGCTGATCGAATCGCGCAGCTTTTCGAAGTCGTTCGCGTCGACCGGGAAGAGGCCGCAGAACACCACCGGCTGCACTTCCTTGAAGCCCGGCAGCGGGGTGGCCGCGCCATTCTTGACCGTGGTGATCGTGTCACCCACGCGGGTCTGGCTGATGTCCTTGATCTGCGCGGTGATGAAGCCGATTTCGCCGGCCGCGATCTCGCTCAGCGTCTCGATCTTGGGGCGCATGCAACCGACCCGGTCGATCAGATGCTCGGTCCCGCCGATCATGAACTTGATCTGCTGGCCCTTCTTGATGACGCCGTTGACGACGCGCACGAGGATCACGACGCCGAGATAGGGGTCGTACCAGCTGTCGACCAGCATCGCTTCCAGTGGCGCGTCGCGGTCGCCCTTGGGCGCGGGGATCTTCTTGACGATGGCTTCGAGCACCTCGTCGATGCCGATACCGGACTTGGCGCTCGCCAGCACCGCTTCGGACGCGTCGAGGCCGATCACTTCCTCGATCTCCGCCTTCACCTTTTCCGGTTCGGCGGCGGGCAGGTCGATCTTGTTGATGACCGGCACGATTTCATGGTCATGCTCGATCGACTGATAGACGTTGGCGAGCGTCTGCGCCTCCACGCCCTGTGCGGCGTCGACCACCAGCAGCGCGCCCTCGCAGGCGGCAAGACTGCGGCTGACTTCATAGGCGAAGTCGACATGGCCCGGCGTGTCCATCAGGTTGAGCTCGTAGGTCAGGCCGTCGGACGCGGTGTAATCGAGCCGCACCGTCTGCGCCTTGATGGTGATGCCGCGTTCCTTCTCGATATCCATGTTGTCGAGCACCTGCGCGGTCATCTCGCGGTCGGTGAGGCCTCCGCAGCGCTGGATCAGCCGGTCGGCGAGCGTCGACTTGCCATGGTCGATATGGGCGATGATGGAAAAATTGCGGATACGCGAAAGATCGGTCATGGCGCGCGCGATAGCAGGGGAGCGGGATCGGTGCAAACCATCGCCGCTGCAGCACACTTGAACCCGGACGGCCTTGTGATAAGAGTCACTGCCATTCCGGGCACGCACGCATAAAGACGCGTCCAGATATTATTTTTACCTAATCCAGGGGGATTTCGATGCTGAAGATCGCGACTGCCGCATCCGCGCTGTCATTGTTGCTGGTTTCCGTGGCTCCGGCGCAGGCGGCGGACAAGGGGTCATCCGGCCATCAGGCGCAGGAGAAAAAGCAGATGGAAATCCCCGTCTGCACCAAGAAGCTGGGCACGGTCGCCATTGTCGAGCCGGACACGCAATGGTGGCGCGAGCTGAGCCTGGGCAGCCCCGAAGCGATCATCAAGCTGTTCGTACAGCAGTCCGGCTGCTTCGGCCTCGTCAACCGTGGCCGGTCGATGGCGAGCCGCAATCTGGAACGCGCGATGGCGGATTCGGGTGAGCTTCAGTCCGGATCGAACCTTGGCAAAGGTCAGGTGAAGGCCGCGGATTACTTCCTGCAGCCCGACATCGTGACCACTAACAACAACAGCGGCGGCAACGCCTTCGGCGGTATGCTGGGCGGCATGCTTGGTGGCCGTCTGGGCGGCGCGGTGCTCGGTGGCATCTCGATCAAGAAGAAGGAAGCGACCGTCACGCTCTCGATCGTCAACGCCCGCACGACCGAGGAAGAGGCGATGACGCAGGGCTATTTCCGCAAGTCGGACCTCAGCTTCGGCGGCGGTGGCGGCCTTGGCTGGATGGGCGGTCTCGCGGCGGCGGGTGGCGGCGGCTACCAGAACACGGACATCGGTCAGGTCATCGTCCTCGCCTATCTCGACGCCTATACGAAGCTTGTCTCGCAGCTTGGTGGCCTGCCCGCAAACGCGGCGGCAGCGGCGCCCAAGGCGAAGTAATTTTCGCACGGTATGGGAAAAACCCGCTCCTCACCGGGGGCGGGTTTTTTCGTGTCGGCCTGATCCTCGCTCGTTGAACCGAGCGTTCCCTCGGTCTCTATCGTCAAAGGGCGTCCACGAACGCTGACCGGACGAGACCGCCGGGCGTTGCGCCGGTCGGTACGTCGCCCCGATGGGTGAACGTTCCGCGCAACATCGTCGCGGTATATCCCACCGCCCGTTGCGTGATGCGTCGTCCGTCGGCGGGAAGGTCTCGCACGACTTCCGGCATCTGTGCGTCGATCCGATCCAGATCGATGATGTTCAGGTCCGCCCGCATGCCGGGCGCGATCAGGCCACGATCCATAAACCCGAAGAGTTCTGCGTTGCGCCGCGAAAGCATGTTGATCGCCTTGCCCAGTGGGATCTGGCCTTCGCCCTGCCGATCACGCACCCAATATCCCAGCAGAGTGGTGGGAAAGCCCGCGTCGCAAACAGAGCCGTAATGTGCGCCGCCGTCTCCCAGTCCGACGATCGCATTGGGGTCATGCAGCATTTCCGCGACATTTTCGAGGGTTTCCGAACCGACATTGCCGCCTGGCGCCAGGTACATGGTCGTCCCATCGCCGTCGAGAAGCCAATCGAGGGCAACCTCGAAGAGTGACACGTTGCGACGTTCCGCCTCGGCGCGGAGACTGCGGTCAGGCCCCAAGGTATAGCGCGGCGGATTGCCCAGCCGATAGCCCTCCAGCGCGATGCTGACATAGGCTGCGCCTTTCGCGCCCGCTGTGGTTGTATCGGGCTCTTCCGACAGAAGCTGTTTGCGTGTTTCGGGGCGGCGCAGGATGGCGACGCGCTCGTCGACGGGGAGATCTTTGATCCGCAGATAGGTCGGGTGATACATGAAGGGATGAACCGAGAGATCGAGGCCGATCAGCATCCCTATCGGGCGCGGGAAAATCTGAGGTCTGATTTGCGTTCCATGTTCCGCATTCACACGCGCTGACTCTTCCAGCGCATGAGTATAGATACCCGGCGCCCAGGCTGCATCGGTAAGCGAGAAGGTAACCGGGCCGCCGGACGTTTGCGCGATTTCGCGGAACAGCGCCAACTCGCGTGCGACGAATTGAGGTTGTCCTTCCACAGCGACTTGATGTTGGGCTGCGTGATCGATCATCTGCGGTATGATCTGAAACACGCCGCGCCCCGCCTCCTTGAGGCCGCGCGCGAGTGCCAGCAATTCGTCCCGGTCCGATTGGACGTGCGGAGCCATGTTGCCATCGGACCCGCGGTGCATCAGGTTGCGGGATGTAGAAACCCCGATAGCTCCCGCGCGAACGGCTTCGGCGACGATCGCGGTCATCTGCGCTAGGTCCTGCTCTGTCGCTTTCTCGCTGGCTTTCGCGCGCTCGCCCATGACATAAACGCGCAACGCAGCGTGCGGTAGATATGCCGCAACATCGGCATCGAAGGCGCGCGCGCCGATGAAATCGAGATAGTTGGGAAACGTCTCCCATTGCCATGGCATTCCTTCGGTCATGACGATTTCCGGAATGTCCTCGATACCTTCCATAAGCGTGACGAGGATATCGCGATGCTGCGGCTTGCACGGCGCAAAGCCGACCCCGCAGTTGCCCATTACGACCGTGGTGACCCCGTGATATGTGGAGGGCCTCAGCGAATGGCTCCACGTGACCTGAGCATCATAATGCGTGTGCGGATCGATGAAACCGGGGGTGACGAACTGGCCGGTCGCATCGACCTCCACCCGGCCCACGTCATCAATCTTGCCGACCACGCTTATCGTGTCACCCACGATGCCCACATCGGCACGATAAGGCTCTCCACCGGAGCCGTCGACTACGGTTCCCCCTCGAATAACGACGTCGAGTGCCTGGGTCATGTCAAATGCCTCTCGCAGCTTTCCTGCATAAGAACCCATGCAGCTCGCGCATAACGTCCCATGTTTGACGATGGCAGGCGTTGCGAATCCGATGTCACAGGGGCGTACACCCACAGGTCCATCAACCGAAAAGACGCTGAATATTAATGCTTATTTCGAATGATAGAATACGCACAATATATTGGACTCATCCCGGAAAGGCAGGCTTGATCGACAGGCCGACTGCGGATGCATGCATGCAACGCGGCGAATGGGACCGCCTGACAAAGGCGGCCCGATGAGGAGGCACATGGATGCGCGAAACAAGTGAACTGACACGGTTTTCCTGCCGTAACCTGCATCCCGCAATTGGTGCCGAAGTGCTTGGATTGGACTTGTCCGTACCGCTGGCGCCCGAAGTTGTGGCCGACTTGATCGCCCTGTGGGAAGACCGGTCGGTCCTTGTGTTCAGGGATCAGAAGCTGTCTCCGCAAGACCAGTTGCGTGTGACGGATTATTTCGGCCCGCCGTCCCAAAACGAGCACAAGAAGGATATCGGTGTCGATCTGCCCGAGCAGGAGACGCCCGGCATCGTGCTGATTTCCAATGTCCAGGTCGATGGCAAGCCGATCGGTTCGATCGGGGACGGCGAACTGTGGTTCCACTCGGACAACTGCTATTTGCCCAAGAGCGCCAAGGCGAGCCTGCTCTATGCGGTCGAGATCCCCCGCGCCGGGGGCGAGACGCGCTACGCCAGTGGCTACGCCGCGTATCAAGCGCTTTCGCCCGAGACCAAGGCCAAGCTCAATGGGGTGATGGCTGACTATGTTTTCGACTATAAAATCAACACTCAAACCCGACGCTTCAAGCCGGGTCCCGATGCATTTCACGCGGTCCATCCCGCGGTGGTGCTCCACCCCGGCACGGGGCGGCCCGCGCTGTTCGTCAACCGCCAGACGACGGAGCGTTTGATTGGCATGGACCCGGAGGAGAGCGAGGCATTGCTGCAGGAGCTGTTCGATTTTCAGGAAAGACCCGAGTTCGTCTATGACCACCAATGGCGGCCCGGCGACCTCGCGATCTGGGACAACCGCAGTTGCCTTCACGCACGCAAGGATTTCGATCCCGGCGAGCGCCGCACCATGCGCCGGACCACGGCCGGTGAGCAGAAACTCGAACCAGCCCTCGCCTGAGCGAGCCGTAGCTGACAGCACAAGACACGAGGCAATGGATGACATGGAGTAAGCGGAGCGTGACCGCCCGATCTGCCGATGTCTGAATTCTGATGTGGAGAGACAATATGGTGAGCGAGACAGTATCGAAGGGCAAGGGAGTGGAATTCTTCTCCGCCAAAAATCTGGATGCCGCTTCCCAGACCGCAACCAGCCTCAAAACGGAACGACTGGAAATCGGTTTCAAGGAGGGGGTCGACGAACAGCTTTTCATGGAAGGGAGCGTTTCGTTTGCGAAGCATATCAAGAATGTTGCATTCAGCTTCCCGGATAGCGGCCTCCATATCGGCATTTTGGAGCTGGAGCCTAATTTGCCGTCCCCCCTGCACAGCCATTCGGATGATTGCGCCTATTATGTGGAGAAGGGCTCTCTCATTATGGGCAACCGCGAAATCGGCGCGGGGGAGGGCTTTCTCACCCGGAAGGATCAGCCTTACGGCTTTGTCGTCGGTCCAAATGGCGCCAGGATCATTGAATTCACCACGCATCCCAGGGCGACCCTGATGGTCCATGATCGAAGAATCGCCGCCTGGAGAGAGCGCCTTGATCGAGCGGTGGAACGCCTCGACCACCCCTTGTCGGCGTGAGGCGATCGCCAGCGCGGGGCGTTCCCGGAAAAACTGACTGGGAGTTTCCTGGATGGTGGACTTCTGTGGCTGGTTTTATCGGCTGCATGTCCCGGGGGGAGTGTGCCTATGCCGGTTACGCTGAGGACGTCCAAGACCGAGGCCAGGGGCTGCGATGACAGGCAGAGTTTCGAAAAGCGCGCGACAGCCAACATGAAGATCAGGGATTGATAACCATGGACGAGCTGGACGCTGACTATGTGATCGTGGGAGCGGGGTCTGCGGGCTGCGTCCTTGCAAACCGCCTGAGCGCCGACCCTGGTGTGAAGGTTCTGCTGCTCGAAGCCGGGGGTGACGACCGTCCGACAAAGAACCTGTCGCAATTCTATCTCAACATGATGATCCATATGCCCGCCGGGTTCATGAAGACGATCCCGAATCCGAAAACAGCCTGGCACTTCCATACCGAGCCAGACCCCGGCACCAAGGACAGAGTGCATATGTGGCCGCGCGGCAAGGTGCTGGGCGGGTCGTCCTCCGTGAACGGCATGCTCTACGTCCGCGGGCAGCACGCCGACTATGACGGTTGGCGCCAAATGGGCTGCGATAGCTGGTCGTGGGATGACGTGCGCCCTTATTTCATCCGGGCCGAGCATCAGGAACGCGGCGCAGACGAGTGGCACGGTCATGGGGGGCCACTGAACGTTTGCGACATGCTGGAGAAAAATGCCGTCAGCGACGCCGTGATTGATGCCTGCGAACAGGCGGGCATTCCGCGCAATCCTGACATCAACGGCGCCGAGCAGGAAGGCGTTGGCTATTTTCAGAGTACGTCAAAGAACGGCCGGCGGTGCTCCACTTCGACGGCCTATCTGCACCCCGCGATGCATCGGCGCAATTTGAGGGTGGTGACGAACGCGTTGACCACCAGAGTGCAGTTTGAGGGAAAACGTGCTGTCGGTGTCGAATTTATAAAGGACGGGATTGTGTGCCGAGCCGGAGCAAGGCGCGAGGTTATTCTGAGCGGCGGCGCCATTAATTCGCCTCAACTTCTTCAGCTTTCCGGGATCGGGCCGGGCGAACTGCTTCGTCGCTACGGTATCGAGGTGCGGGTCGACTCGCCGAATACCGGCGGAAATCTGCAAGATCACATCCTGTTTCAATCGATGTTTCGTCTCCAGGATGGCGCCTACAGCCTCAACGAGCGAACACACGGACTCAAATTCCTGGGGGAGGTGCTGACCTATGCGGTCAAGCGCCAGGGACTCCTTTCTTCCGGGACGGCGCAGGTCGTCGCATTCTGCAAATCGCGGCCGGAACTGGCGCACCCCGATGTTCAATTTCATTTCCTCGCCGCGACGATGGATATTGAGTTGTTTGCTCGAACGCAGCGCATGGAACTGGAAAAAAAGCCCGGCATCACCATCGCTCCATGTCAGGTGCGGCCCGAGAGCCGCGGCACGATTCAGATCAACTCGGCCGATCCGAAAGTGGCGCCGACAATTCGGCCCAATTATTTGAGCGACAGTTTGGATCAGGAGGTGGCTGTTGCGTCGATGCGGCTTGCGCGTCGGATCGCGAACGAGCCAGCGCTGCAACGCTGGATCACTCATGAGATCACGCCGGGACCGCAATGCTCGACGGACGAAGAATTGCTCGACTATGCGCGTATGACGGGTGCCTCCGTGTACCACCCAGTCGGAACCTGCGCGATGGGCGGTCGGGACACAGATGTGCTCGATCCCCAGTTGCGGGTGAGGGGGGTGGAGGGGCTCCGCGTTGTCGACGCGTCGGTTATGCCCCGGATTCCGTCGGGGAACACGAACGCGCCAACGATCATGGTGGCCGAAAAGGCAGCGGACATCATCCTGGGAAAGTCGTCGGCGTCGTGAGGCTGAGGCGCCATCCGCCAGACACCGGCAAGCTGTCGAAAGCCCATGTCGGAGAAACAAGGATTCTCGGTAAGTTGGGATCAAAGACCTCCTCGCCCGGTTTGAGCGGCGGACATGTGTCGGTCGCTCCGGTCGAGGAAGTAGCTGGCCCAAAGAAAGTGGGCATTCGATGAGCAAGGGCGACAACCGACAGGAATGGCGAGACCATTGGCCCGTCGTGCTGGCGGCTGCGGTCGGGTGCACCGCTTCGCAATCCTATTTGCATTCCATGGGCGTCATGATCGCGCCGATCGAGACGGAATTGAGCTGGTCGCGGGCCGAGATTACCTCCGGTCTCTTCATCGTTTCGCTCCTCGTGTTGCCTTTGTCACCCCTGGTGGGCACTGCGATTGATCGCCATGGGCCGCGTCGGCTCGCCATCCTGGGCATTATTATCTACAGCCTGTCGCTTGCAGGCCTGTCGCTGGCACAGCACGCGATCTGGACTTGGTGGCTGTTATGGCTTCCACTCTCGATCGGCATCCTGTGTCTAAAGCCAACGGTTTGGGTAGCGGCTATCTCAAGCCTGTTTCATACGCACCGGGGGCTGGCCATTGCCTGCGCGCTGGGGGCGACCGGCCTCATGTCTTCTGTCGCCCCTTCATTCACCAATTATCTTGTCGGTCAATTCGGATGGCGCGCTGCTTACGGCGTCTGGGGCGCGATTACGTTGGCCGTCGCCTTGCCGGTGGTTTACACCTTTTTCACAAGCGCCCGGGACCAGAGCCGTTCCGCCACCGGAGGCGGTCCTACGGCCCACGGATTGCCCCATCTCGATACCGGTGAGGCCCAGCGGTTCGGACGCACGGTGATGTCGGCACCGTTTATCAAACTGGCGACGGTGGCCGTGCTGATGTCGGTGGCCAGCCTCGCGGTTGTGGTTAATCTCGTTCCGATCCTCTCGTCGCTTGGCATGGATGTCGGGCGCGCCGCTGCCGTCGTCGGGATTGTAGGTGTTTCTCAACTTGTTGGCCGATTTGGGGGAGGCTTCCTCCTGGATCGGTTTGACGCGCGCCTTGTTGGAGCGCTGGTCGCGATCCTCCCGGCGATTTCCTCGGTGCTCATCGTCGGCCTCGGCCCTTCGATCATACCGGTAGCCATTGGCGTTCTCATGTTCGGGCTGACGATCGGCGCCGAGGTCGATGTCATCGCGTATCTTGCGGCGCGATTTTTTGAGGGGCGCAATTTCGGTGCCCTTTTCGGTCTCATCGTGGGCCTTCTGACACTCGGCGTCGGCGTGGGACCCCTTTTGGCGAGCGTCGTCTACGACGTCACGAAATCCTATCTGCCTGTGCTCTGGGCGGTGATCCCGATGTTCATTACCGCCGGCGTTCTGCTGCTGACCATGGGCCCTTATCCGCAGCGGCGGAACGGGTCTCTTATGCCGGTTGAGGAGGCGTAGATGAACGGTGACACAAGACGACACTCCCAGGCCAGGCTCAGCAACCGATCGGCCAACGATCTGGGTCGGCCAGTGTCACATCGCCCTGCGCCCGCCAATGATAGCCGACACTGATATGTTCATACGGAGCGCGAAGCTATGTTCTGGTCAGGCCGATTTTATAAGCAGTGCTTGGCTCACGGTAAACGAGAAAGCGGAAGCGTAGCGTGATGAACGAAGCAGCCACCTTCACCGAAAGCGCCCGCAAGCGGCATCTCGATTTCGATCTTGGTCCGGGTGCGCACCAATGCTGGTATCCGATGGCGTTGTCGCCGGATGTGCCCGTCGGCAAAGTCATCGGCGCAGATCTCGCTGACGGACGTATCGTCCTGTATCGCGGTGAAGATGGAACCGTACGGGCCATGTCGGCCTATTGCCGACATATGGGCGCGGACTTGAGCGCGGGGGGAGATGTCGTCGGGAATGACATCCGGTGCCCCTATCACCATTGGGCGTATGGTGACGGCGGGGTCTGTAACACTATTCCGTCAGGCGACAGGGTTCCGCGGGGTTCGAACCTCGTGCACCTGCCCACTCAGGAGCAATTTGGACTGATCTGGGTCTTCCTGGGCGAGACCCCCCTCTACGACCTCCAGACGTTCAAGAGCTTTGATCCGGACAAGCATGTCTACCGATCGTTCCAAGTGCAAATGGAGGACAAGCTCAAGGTAGAACCCTGGGTCTTCACAACCAATGTCTTCGACATCGTTCACCTCCGCTTCCTTCATGGGATGGATATCGCTGGCACGGAGATCGAGGAAGTGTCGCCCTATCTGCGGCGCATGTACTGGATCGCGACGCATTCCGGCGAGAAGGACGAAGGGGAGTTGCGCCTCGGCATCGACGTGTTTGGCGCCAACAGTGTCCGGACCGAAGGAGAGATGAATGGCCGCCTGCACTGGTACATCTCTGCGAGCACACCATTCGGACCGGGGGACACACGGTTTTTCTTCACCGTCATCACCACCAAAGGCGACGGGCAGGAGGATTTTCTCGACAGTTCGCAGGCTCTGGCCACAAGGCTGATCAACGAGGATCTTCCGGTTCTGAACAATATGCGCTTTGGGACGCCACGTCTGGTGGCCTCCGACAACGCGCTCGGCAAGTTCATCCGGGCGGCTCGAGAATATCCCAGAACCACTCTCGATGCGCTCGAAACAGCGGCAAATCGTCCGAAGGCGACCACGACGATCGCTGACTAAATCAGGCATTCCCCGGTTCTGGAAGATCCGTCGCCATCGCTGGGAACGGAGAGCGTGTCACGGGTCAATACACCCATGAGCTATAAGGCAGACGGATAAGTCTATAACGCCTAAAACCTGAATAAAATCGCAATGTTGCGTTACGTCTATGTGGGCCCGTGAAGTCGCCAAGATGATTTGGCGCCGTGTATCGTGTTGAGAAATTGGTATTTAAGTAAATCATTATCCTTTTGCGCAATGGATATGAATGTAACTTTCTACGATACCTTTAATAAAAACTGTAATTTACAATAATTCCATCTGAAATTGATAATAGAACAGCAATAACATTCTTCATAAGCTTAAAAATATTTAAAAAATCAATACATAAATAATGTGTCGGAGAGGAGAATAACTATGAAAATTCGCAAAATAATGCGCAACGGAGCTTCTAGAATTTCAATCGGAATCTCGCTCTGTGTTTTTTCATCGACGATGATCGCGAACAATGTTTATGCGCAGGACAGCAGTTCCCCGCGCGGAACCGGTGTGAGCGTCGATAACTCCGAAATCATTGTGACGGCGCAGAGAAGAGAACAATCGTTGATCGATGTGCCTGCGGCGATCACCGCTGTCGGTGGTTCCGATATCAAAAATCTCAATCTTTCCAACCTGTCGTCCATAACCCAACAAGTTCCCAGCTTCAACGTGACGTACGAGCGCGGAACCAACTCACCGCCCGTTTTCAACCTGCGCGGTATTCAGGGCGACGGCCTGCAGGCGCGGCTGAACGAGAGTTCGATCGCCATCTATGTGGACGATGTCTTTCTGGGGGATGAGAGCAACCTCAATGGCGCTCTCTTCGACCAGCAGCGTGTGGAGGTCCTTCGCGGGCCGCAGGGAACATTGTTTGGAAAAAACACGACGGGCGGCCTGGTTCACTTTATCTCCGCCACCCCCACGGCGGATTTCACCGGTTATGCCAACGCGCTCTATGGCTCGGACAATATGGTCACGCTGGAAGGTGCGGTCAGCGGCCCTCTTTCCGACCATATCCGCGTTCGCCTTGCGGGCAAGTTTGATCGGCACGACGGTCATTACGACAATATCTACATCGGTGCCGGACGCAACGGGGTCGAAAAGAAGGTCGGCGATCGAAACATCTGGGGAATTCGCGGAACGGTCGACATCGACCTGGCTCCTAAAACGCTTCTGCGCGTTATCGGCTCCTATTCGGAGAACAACTCGCAATCGACGCCGGTCATGTTTTACGGTTCGCTGAAACCCGGCACGACCGGTTCGGCGCCCTATACGCGTGCCCAGACATGCTCTCAGGCGCAGATCCTGGAAGGCAATCCGTGCGTCAGTCAATCGCAGTTCCTGTTCGGATATGCCCAAAATCCGGAGCGTCGTCCTGGCCTGGCGAACACCGACAAAACCGGAGAGGAACTCGGGATCCATGGCAAGGGCACCTCGATCACCGCGAAACTGACGCATCAGATGGATTGGGGCACCATCACATCCATCACCAACTATATGTCGAGCCGGTATCTTCAGGGCCTAGAGGGCGGAAGAGCCACACCGAGCGTCACGGATCCGACAAGATATGCCGATGTTCTCGCGTACCAGTTCAACAAGCAACACCAGTTTAGCCAGGAAGTACGGCTGAACGGGTCCACTCCCGGTTTCGATTGGGTCGCGGGGGGCTTCTTCTATACCGACAAAAAGCGCTCTGTTCAGGATTCTCGGCTGAACTTCAATTTCGTGCAGCATGTTGAAGGGGGTGTAAACACCGACTCCTATGCGGCGTTCGGCCAGGTCGACGGCCATATTACCGATAAGGTCACGTTCACGGTCGGCGGTCGGTACACGGACGAGGCGCGCACCTTGGTCAGGGCACTCGTTACGGGTTTTGGCCTCAGGCAGGATGTCTTGCCGGCGGTGCTGGTTCCCAACTCGCATACGCGCGACTTCACCGGGAAGCTGGGCGTCACCTGGCAACCGACGGCCGATCAGACCTATTACATGAATTACTCCCGGGGGATCAAAGGGGTCGGTTACAACAACGGCTTCAGCCTCGCCAACAGCCTTGCCCGAAACGCGGCCATCGCCGGACCGGTCGGCCAGGAGGTCCTGGACTCTTGGGAGTTGGGTGCGAAAAACAGGCTGTTCGATCGCAAGCTTTCGATAAACTCCGCGTTCTTCCTTTACAATTATCAGGGCAAACAGGCGGGCCTTGTCGAATATGACGGGGTCAACGTCGCGTATAATTATATCAATGCAGGCACCGCGCGGATTTACGGTTTTGAGACCGAGGTTTTTCTCCGGCCCAATGACTATTGGGATATTCGCGCGTCGGGTTCGGTTCTCCGTGACCAGATGACGAAGTCGGACGTGATCACTACCGACCCGTTCGGGGCTTTCCTCCCCCTGAAGGGCAAGCGTCTCACGGCTACACCGCGATGGACGTTCAATACGATCGCGGCCTATCATGTTCCGACAGAAGTCGGCAGGTTTACTCTTCAGGTGGAGGCAAACGGACGGGGGCCGCAATATTTCGATATCTCGAACGACCCGCTCTCACGGGAGAAATCGCACATATTCACGAACCTTCGCATCCTCTGGGAGTCGCGTGACAGGCGCTTCAATGCACAGGCCTTCGTGACGAACGTGTTCAAGGAAGCTGCGGCTTTCAGTCTCTACACGACCCTGATCCAGGCGCGTGGACAAACACGGATCCTCGAAGGGGAAGGCCGCTTATGGGGCGTCAAACTCGGGGTTGGCTTCTGATCACAATCTTCGCAGGCGCTGCTTGAAAACAGCGCCTGCTTTAGGTCCTGCTCCCCGCGATCGAACCCTTGAGCGTGACGATCCGCGTTTCCGCTTTTTGCCCCGATCAAGTGCGTCTACCACCATCCGCACCCGGATCGGTTCCATCCCGGTTCCGGGCGGCTTCCTTCATCGGCGATAGTCGCGCCACACAGATGTTGTCATGGCGCGCGCGGGGTAGTCCCCATCTTATTACTCGGAGGGAGGAGGAATTCTTTCGGTGACCCGCACAGCCTCGGCCTCGGCATCCAAACCTTCTGCGATTTCATTCAGTTCGTCGCTGGTGGCTTTGTCGTTCACCTCCCGGGCGATACGCCGAAAACGCTTTGCTCGCGCTTGCAAATAGGAACGGTCGCTCTCACTCACACGCTGCCTCTCAAATTAAATCAATTCACGCTTTGCCCGCAGCGACGAGGATTCGCGCATCGTGAGCGGACTTTGCCGCTTCATACCTGGAGAGTAGGGCCACGGCTGCTACCGAATTAGCGACGTTTAGCTTCTTCGCAATAGTCGCTCGATGCGTTTCGACCGTGCGCACGCTCACCCCCAGCTGATCGGCGATTTGCTTGTTCCCGCTCCCCCCGGCGACGAGACGGAGAACCTCGACCTCCCTTGAGGTCAGGCGAGAGAGCAATGCGCCATCCTGCTGCATTTGGTCAGCAATGGAATGCCGTTCGGAAAGGATATTCAAACAACCGTCTACCGCGTTGCTCAACTCCACATCCTGGATCGGTTTGACGAGAAAGTCGGTTGCTCCGCGCCGAATGGTAGCAACCGCAATATACACGTCAGCAAATTGGGTCATCGCGATGATCGGAGACACAAGCGCGGTCTTGGCCACGGCTTCAATGATGTTGAAACCGTTCTCGCTGCCGTTTCCAACGTCCATGAAGATCAGCCCTGGGCCAAGATTGGGCAGTTCATCTATAAAGTCGGCATGTTCGGCAAATGATCGCGCCTGTAATCCGCGGGCAGTCAGTCGGTGGTGGAGATCGAGCCGAGATGATTTATTGGCATCGACGATATAGGCTGAATTAGGCTTCAAGTGTCATCTCGCATCCAGACCGTACACTTGGTTGACCCGACGGCAGTTCCGGATGCCTAGCTACAGCCCATTCATTGCACATATTTCATTGATAAGCCAAGAGAAATACGCCGATTTGCGGGAAACACGTACGCGTTCTCCGAAGAAGGCGAGCAGGCCGCGATTTACTTTCCGATCCTATGCTTGACCCCGCTACGAACCATAATTTGGGAGGTGAGCTCATGTCATTCATCTGCTCGGAACAGTTCCGGCCAGCAGCAATGTGTAGGCTGCGGGGACGCGAGCGTCCGCCCATTGGGCAGCGGGGACATGCATTATTGAAGGCAGAACTGGATACGATGCCATCCATAGCTTGGTGGTCAAGTCGGGACGGCAGCGACGAGGTCTTCAACCAAAGATGGATTGCGTTCACCGGCGCCCACTTCCTTGCCCGCAACATATTCAATGAATGGAGATCCATTCATCCGGCCGACATCCCCTCGCTCAATCTCGCTATGGCAGCGCTCTTTGCGACAGGGGAGACGCAGCGGCTGGAATGCCGGTTGCTGGATGCTTGTAAAATTTATTATCGATTTGACGCGCAGCTCCGTTCACACTCACTATACGGTAGCCAGGAAGAGGGCTTTCTCATCGAATGCGCGCCGATAGGAGCCTGCCGCGATGCTGCACAATAAGCATTCCGTCAGCTTCGTTGCGTCGGAGCCCCTCTCATCCTTCGAATTGCAGGAGACCCCCTGCATTTCGGAAACCCAGACGAGCGGAGCATCCCCCTTTTCGCTCCTTGAGGAATTGGTAAGGCGGTCACCCCATGCGGCACTGCTGATGGATTCATCCTGGCGCATCGTGTGCTTTAATGATCGCTGTCGTCCCTTCCTTGGGGCAACAGCGTCATCGAGACTCCCGGGTTTTTCGTTGAAGGACCAGGCTTCCTCCGATCTTACGACCGTGGTGCAGTCGATGGTCTCGGTCGATCAAAGCCAGCAGGTGGAAGTGGAGTTTGTTTCGCTTTCAGGAAAAGGTCAAAAGAAATGGCGGGAGTTGGAGGCTACACGGATAAGCACGGGCCTGGACTGGTACGTCCTCGTGATCTTGCGGGATATTACGCGCAGGAAAGAAACGGAGGCGCGCCTGCGGCGGCAGTCGTTTCAGGACACCATAACCGGCCTCCCCAATCGTGCCGCGTTTCAGGAAGAGATAGACCGGCGTGTCAAAGCCGGGAAGAAGACCGAGGGCGGCTTTTCCATGCTGCTGTGCGACCTGGACAATTTCAAATATATTAATGATACTCTTGGCCACGATGCGGGAGACGCACTCCTTCGCAGTGTCGCCGAGCGGCTGAGCACCTCTATTTTTCCGAATTTTGCTGCCCGGCTCGGAGGCGACGAGTTCGCCGTGTTAACTGCGGCAAACACCAAGCAAGAACTTGAGGCCTTGAGCCGGGAGATCTTCGCGGTTCTCAATCAGCCTTTCAGCTTCAAGAACCGGACCATCAGTTGCCATGTCAGCATCGGTGCTGCCACTTTCCCCCAAGACGGAGCATCGAGTTCAGAGCTGTTCAAAGCGTCTGACATCGCCCTTTACGACGCAAAGCGGTTACGTCGGGGCTCGCTCAGCATCTTCAGGAGCGAACTTCGCCGGAAGTTGGAACTGGATGCATCCATGATCAGCATTGCCCGGGCGGCGCTGTCCGAGGGGCGGATCGAGCCGTATTACCAGCCCAAAATCTGCTTTCGCACCAACCAGGTGGCAGGCTTCGAAGCCCTGCTTCGATGGCGTGCCGCATCTGGCAGGATCAACGCCCCGGACACGATTTCTGCGGCGCTTGAGGACCCCTCTCTTGCCCTTGCAATCAGCGACTGCATCATCCGACGCGTCATCGAAGATATTGGCGCCTGGCAGAGGCAGGGCCTTCCTTATGGTCATGTCGCCATCAACATTTCGGCTGCCGACTTCAGTGACAGCGCTTTTGCAGAGCGCCTTCTGGATCGACTTCATCAAAACGCAATTCCCGCCTCCCGCATACAGGTGGAGGTGACCGAAACGGTATTCCTGGGACGCGGTGCCGAAAATGTGGATGAGGCACTCACGCTGTTGAACAAGGAAGGGGTGTCAATCGCGCTGGACGACTTTGGCACTGGCTACGCGTCGCTGTCTCATCTCAAGCAGTATCCGGTAGATATATTGAAGATCGACCGTTCATTTGTGAAGAACATCAACACCAGTCCGGATGACACGGCCATTGTTGCTGCGGTCGTCAATCTGGGCCGAAACCTTGGCGTAAAATCTGTGGCGGAAGGGATTGAAACGCGTGCCCAGCATGATGCGGTCGTGGCCATGGGGTGTGACTTTGGGCAAGGGTTCCTTTATGCTCCGGCGAAGACATCTTCATGCGTGGTCTCGTTGCTGAAGCAGCATCATCCAGGCAAATTGCTTTTCCCGAGTTGATCAACGAGGCGGTTTATGAAGTCCATTCTCTACGTCAGCCGATCGCTCATTCCCCAGGCCATTGCAGATGGAGAGGTAAACTCCATGGTCAGCAGTGCCCGGGTCCGCAATCGCTCGTTGAACATAACCGGTGCCTTGATTTACACCGGCGTGCGCTTTGCACAGTTGCTGGAGGGGCCCAGCACCTCGGTTGACCAAGTCATGGCGAGCATCGAAAAGGATATTCGGCATGAACGGATCGTCATACTTCCTGTGTTCCAAAAGTCCGTAAGGCGTTTTTCGACATGGGCATTGGCCTATGCAGGCCCTTCGCTTTACGTGGATCGTCACATAAAGCGGCACTTCCAAAACCTTCCGGAAGAAGAGCGGGTTGAAGAATGTGAAAGGCTTGTCGAATTGATGTGGGCGTTAAGCCAGAGCATCCCTGTTCCATCGACACTGTGAAGAAGCCGACGCCGTCAGGCCGCGCGCTGCCCGCGGACCCTGACGAAGGAGAATGACGATGACCGACAAGCGTTTCACTCACAGCTATGGGTGGAGCTAAGACTTCCGGAATAGAGGCTTCGAACCGACCGAGGCCATACCGGACCGGTCGATCCCGCTGAAACAGCGTGCGGCGGACTTTGCCGGACTTGACCCCGAAGCCCTGGTCCACGCCATGCTGATCCGTTACGCGCCCGGAGCGGGCATTGGCTGGCATCGGGATCGCCAGGTCTTCGGGCATGTTATCGGCATTTCACTGGGCGCAACTGCCGTGATGCGGTTCCGACGGCGAGAAGAAAGCGGGTTCCGGCAAACTTCCGAACGCCCGCAGCATCTATCTCCTGACGGGTGAAGCCCGGCGTCAATAAGAACAAATGCGACGAGTTGAGAGACTTTCATCTCTTTTCAATCGGTTGCAACAATTCGTCGCAAAATACTTAATCAAATTTTGGGCAGTCCCCGCTAGCCAACAGGCAGAAAGTGGCGGTCCAGAATGCGTGTGTTATCCAGACATCTCTCTCGCACATATGGTGCCTGGCTGCGGAGTCCTCTTGCAGCCCCGGTAGTGGCATTCGGTGCGGGAGCCACATTTGCCACCACCGCCATTGCAGCCGCCCAGGGTGTGATGTGGGTAGCTGCGCTGACCGCCATCCTCTTTGCCGTAGCTTTGATGATTACGTTGGGATCGGCGCGCCATCATTATCGGCAGCTGGTTTCGCTCGCTCGTCAAATCTGCGGCAGCGGAAGCGATACACATCAGGGCGGAGACCCCAAAGGGTTGATGCAGCAACTCGCATCTGGTGCACATATTCTGACACTCGATGCGGAGCGATTAAAACACCGTACACCGCGCAGACACAAGGTCACCGGCTTTCCGACACGCGAACTCCTGCTCGCCGCCATGAGCGAAGGCCAACCCTCAGAACATCCGCGTGTCCTGGGCGTCATCGAACTGCTCGATTTCGACAGGTTGAGTGCGATTGATTCGACTGTCGCCACGCAAATCTTGCGGGAAACGGCGCTCCGTCTCTCGCGTATGACCGGCAACCGGCATCTGATCGCGCAGATTGATCGCGCGCGCTTTGCCATCTGGTTCGACGAAGCTCCGCCCGGTAACATCAAAAGCGAACTTCACGCCATTTGCTATGCCTTGCGTGACAAGGTGGAAATCGCCGAACACGCTGTTTTCCCCCAAATTCGTGGCGCGTATGTTGTTGAGCTCTTGCCGTTTTCTCCTCCCGAGATGCTGGAACGCGCGATCGCCGCACTGTCTCAGGTTACGCGCGGCGAGATCGGTCTGGGCAAGGCTGACCCGGCGGAACGTGCGCGCGCGCAATTTTACCTGGAGCAGGATCTGCGTCAGGCCGTTGACCGGGGGCAGTTCGAACTCCGTTACCAGCCCTTTGTCGATGCGGTCGCGCAGCGCGTATGCGGCGCGGAGGCGCTCCTGCGGTGGCAGCATCCCGAGCATGGATTGATTTCGCCGATCGAGTTCATGCCGATTGTCGAAGCGTCGGGGCTGGCAGAGGAAGTCGGGCTTTGGGCGATGAACGCGGGATGCCGGGACGCGCGGCGGTGGGAACAGCAAGGCGTCACCGACTGTGTCGTGGCGATCAACCTGTCCGCGCATCAGCTGGACCGGGCCGACCTCGACGTGATTGTCCGGCGGACCCTGGACCATCATGGCTTGCTCGCAAAGCAGCTGGAGCTGGAGCTTACGGAGACGGTGGCCGCAGGCGATTCGTCGAAAGCCAAGACTCTCTTCGACAGCTTGCATGCGTTGGGTGTGTCGATTTCGATCGACGATTTTGGCGCAGGCTATTCCAGCCTGAGTTACCTCAAGAAATTGCATTTCGACAAGCTCAAGATCGACCGTGAGTTTGTCAGCATGGTCGACAGCGACCCGGACAGTCAGGCGATCTGCCAGAGCATCATTGCCCTGGCTCGGGGTCTTGGCATCGCGGTGCTCGCCGAAGGCGTGGAGCGCGAAGAAGAGTATCACTGGCTGCGCCGACATGGGTGCACGTTGTTCCAGGGATATTATTTCGCGCGGCCTATGGACCTTGCGAGCTTTATCGCCTTTGCGACTGACGACGCCCATCTTCGCCAGTTGACCGATCTTTCCCCGGCCGCGTTGCAACGACGCATCATGATGAGTGCTTTGTAATGCCTTTTGAACGCTTTCCCCGGGTCACCGTATCGTGCGTTGTCCTGCTGGCCGCACTGTCGGCCTGCTCGACACAACGAAGTGGTTCGCTTCCGCGGCCCGCGACCATCCAGAAGATCGATAACGCCCAGCAGATCGGCGATGTGGTGGCGATGCTGGAACGCGGTGCCGTAAAGGAGGGTCAGGAACGTCTCCGCAAAATGGTCAAAAGCGATCCCGCCGACCGGGCATCGGCAACGTTACTCGCCAGCCTGACGGATGATCCCATTGCGTCGCTGGGTAGCAAAAGCTTCGCATACCGGGTGCAGCCCGGTGACAGGATGACCGATCTTTCCCAACGGTTTCTGGGCGACCGGCTGAAATTCTTTCTGCTCGCGCGTTACAACGGCATCGCGGTTCCCGCCCCGCTCAAACCCGGGCAGGTGTTGCGTATCCCCGGTGACGAACCCAAGGTTGTTGCGCCGCGTCCCGCACCGGCCGTCGTGGACCGCGAGCCGGAACCCCCGATCCCGACCCCCGCTCCCGAGGCGCCGCCCCGCACCGACCCTGCGCGCGCGGCGCGCCTGCGGGCGGGCGGGTTGGTTGCGCTCAACCAGGGGCATGTGGTGCGCGCCGTCGCCATGCTGCGGGAGGCCACCGCGCTCGATCCCAAGAACGCCCTGATCAAGCGGGATCTCGACCGCGCCCAACGTATCCAGAAGACCGTGAGGACGAAGCGATGAGCCAGGAACTGCGGCAGGTTGGACGCTACCGGATCGATGAGACCATCGGCGAAGGCGCCATGGCCCATGTGTTTCTGGGGCATGACCCCAGCATCGATCGACCGGTCGCGATCAAGATCCTCAAGCCGGAATTCCGGGGCGATCCGCACATCGTGCAGCGTTTCCTGGCGGAATCGCGCGCGGCGGGCATGCTGTCCCATCCGCATATCGTCACCATCTTCGATGTGGGCGAGGCAAACGGCATCCCTTATATTGCGATGGAGCATTTGAAAGGCAGGCCGCTGGAAGACGTGCTTGCCGAAGGCGGCAGGATGAGCCCAGCCAACATGCTCGCGCTCGCGATCCAGATCACGGATGCGCTGGCATTCGCCCACGACCGAGGCGTCATCCATCGCGACGTGAAGCCATCGAACATCCTGGTGTGTGATCAGGACAGCACGGCGAAGCTACTGGATTTCGGCATCGCCCGGATGGACGGACGCGACGCCGCGCAAGGCGAGCGCGACAGCCGCGCGACGCAGGCCGGGCAGGTGATGGGGACGCCGCGCTACATGAGCCCGGAACAGGCCATGGGAATGGAAGTTGACGCGCGCAGCGACCTCTTCTCGCTGGGATCGGTGCTGTACGAAATGCTGACGGGTAAGCCTGCGTTCGCAGCGACCGGCCTCGCCACGCTCGCCCTCCAGATCACGCAGCAACAGCCGCTCCCCGTGCGCACGCATGTGCCCGATTGTTCGAACGGGACGCAGTTCATCCTGACGAAGCTGCTTGCCAAGAAGCCATCCGAGCGTTTCGCGAGCGCTACACAGCTTAAATCCGCATTGATGCGCGAGTTGGAAGTGGTCGAGCAGGGTTTGTCTTCCAAACGGCGGGGCATGCCGCTCAAATGGAAGCTGCCACTGACATTTGCGCTGACCGCGTCGGTAGCACTGGGGCTCGGCATGACGCTGGTTCTGGAGCGCGAGAATGCGGCGATGGAGCACATGGCAAAGGACGCCGGAACGTCAATGACCGATTTCGTGGCGCGAAATGCGGCACTGCTCGTTGCGGACAACGCCGGATTGCCGTCAGCCGAACAGGACTGGTTACCGTTGCAGGCGTTTGTCGAAACCGCCGCGCAAGACAGGAATGTCGAGCATCTGGTTGTGGTGGATGACTCCGGGATCATCCGCGCGTCAAACCTCAAAGCGCAGATCGGCACGCGTTATGCGGACCCTGCGAAGGGAGGTACGGATTTTCGGTTCGTCAGCCCGCTGCGCTATGCGGGCGCGAATTTTGGAACGCTTCATACGGTCATGAGCCGTGCGGCCCTGGACACGGCCGTGGCGCAGGCAAAGTTCCGGTTGCTCAGCCTTGCCCTCTTCGTCGTCGCCACGATCGCGGGCATCGGCTTTCTGAGTGCGCAGCAACTGTCGCGCCCGTTGTCCCGTCTAAGGCGGGCGCTCGACGATATGAGCGAGGGCAACGCCTCGTTCCGCCTGTCGCACCCACGCAACGACGAAATGGGCAGCGTGTTCGACGCGTTCAACCGGTGCGCTCAAGAGATTGAAGCGCGGTCGGGCGACCGTGGTCCCGTAGCTGACCTGCAGCAGCATCTGAGCACGCGCATACAGCCTGCCCCGACCGGCGCCGGTCGGCAGGCTGCTTGAGGATCCTGACATGTATGTTTTCAAGCTGTTCGAACAGGCGTCCCCCGAAACGATGATTGACGCGCGGCTGCTGCAGCACGGCAACCTCACCGTCGGGCGGGATCCGTCGGCGGACTGGGTCATGAATGACCCGACCTGCGCCATTTCCCGCTGGCACTGCGAATTCGAAGCGGGCGAGACGGGTCTGGCCGTGCGATGCCTGGGGACAAACGGCGTATTCGACGCGAAGTCCGGCGATCGCCTTCCCTCGGATGAGCAGATCCCCGTCGGTGTACCCGACGCTTTCCTTTTCGGACCCTATCGCATGGTGGTCGAACGAGCTGCGCAGGCGACCGCATCCGGTACGGACAGTGGGAAGACCCTTATTATGTCGCCGCCGCTTGGCTCGACCGTCACGGTTCCCACCGAGTGGAGTGACGGATCAGCCATAGCGGCGCACGGCTCGTCCGGTGGGCCACTGATGGATGCCTTTTGCGCGGGGGCGGGCCTCGACCCGTCGTTGCTCGCTGCGGGCGACCCCGAAGACGTCATGCGATGCGCGGGGGCCATTTACCGGCAGATGGTGCTCGGCGTCAGCGATCTCATCTCCGAACGTGAGCGGGTCCGCGGGCAATATGATCTGACGCGAACGACGATTGGCGGGGCAAACAACAATCCTTTCAAATGGGCGCCGACCCAGCGCCTCGCCATCGATCTTCTCTTGTCCGGCAATACGGGGTTTCTGGGAGGGCCGGATGCGCTTAACCAGTCGTTCCGCGATATCAAGACGCATCTGATCGCAACATTCAGCGGCTTTCAGGAGAGTCTCAAGGCGGTGCTCGACACGTTCGATCCCGACGCGATCGAACGCGGCTGTGAAACCGCCCGCTCGCTGTTCAAGGCCAGGGCTTCATCGCGCTGGGAAGAGTTATGCGCACGGCACAAAGCATTGTCTCGCCAGATCCAAGAGGGCGAGGACGGCGCATTGAATTCGGTTTTCGTCGCTGCTTATGAGGCGACCTCTGCCCAGTTGGAGGCACCCAAGGCGTGAAAATCTGGCAGAGAAAATCCAGCGCCTCGCGCCAATCGGAGCTCGATCTCATATCGGTTGCACGCTCACACATCGGCTCGGTGCGCACGGTCAACGAGGATCGCGTTCTGGATCAGCGTGAGGGCGGATTGTGGGCCGTGGCGGACGGGATGGGCGGGCACAGCCGCGGTGACGAAGCCGCGACCGTTGCGGTGCGGTCACTCGCGGCATTATTGCGGCGCAGTCCTGATATCGGCAAGCAAGCCATTACCGAAGCCCTCGACGAAGCCAATAGCGCCATATTCGACAAAGCGCAGTCCGCCCGTCGAACCTGCGGATCCACGATCGTAGGCATGCGGGTAAGGGGGCGGAGCGTCCTGTTGTTCTGGGTAGGAGACAGCCGAGCTTACCGGCTCCGCGACGGCGTGTTGGAGCGCCTGACCCGCGATCACAGTGTGGTCCAGGAGCTTAGCGACGCGGGCGTCATCACCAGCCAGCAGGCCCGGCATCATCCGCAAGCCAACGTCATCACCCGGGCATTGGGTGTAGGTCAATCCGTCGTGATCGATTTCGCGCAGCACAGCATACGGGAGAAGGATTTGTACCTTCTCTGCTCCGACGGACTAACGGGCCTTGTTGACGACGACGCCATCCGGGACATGCTCGCACTGGACATGGAAACGGCTGCGTCCAGCCTCGTCGATGCATCACTCGCGGCCGGTGGCAGTGATAATATATCGCTTGTGCTGATCGGGGCGGGTGCCGCCGCAATATCGGACCGTAGCACGGTATACACAGGTCGACGATAATGGCGCGGGAAAAGACGCACCAAGCAGGACTTCGGGTGGACGTCCGCTGGCCTGTGGATGTCAAAATCAAGCTCCGGAAGCCCATGGAGCAGAATGTCACCGCCCGTATCAGCGACCTCTCGCCGACAGGGTTTCGTTTGCATACCCACAATAAACTGCTGCTCGGTACCAACCTGTGGATCAGCTTACCGGGCTTTGACAGCAAAAAGGCAATTGTTCGCTGGACACGGGATTTTGAGGCGGGATGCCAGTTTGAAGCTGCGATCTACGAGCCGATCTTTTTACATATGCTCAAAGTGATGTCGCAAACAAAGGTACGGTGACAACGCTCAGACATGAAGTCGCCCTGGGTTTGTTGATGGCGGATGCGCCGGGATCGCAACCCGCTCTGTGGCGTTGCCTTCTCATGCCTCGCCTCAAGGTCTTCCGCACGTCCATCGGCTTCCATGATGCCTACGTGGCGGTACCCAGTCGCAAGGCAGCGCTCGAGGCCTGGGGAGCGAGTAGAAATCTCTTTGCCAGTGGGTTGGCCGAGGAGGTGACCGACCCCGCCCTGACCGAGTTGCCGCTCGCAAAGCCCGGCACGGTTATCCTTCGATGCCGCGGGTCACGGAAGGAGCAGCTGGCGTCCCTGGGATCCAGAGGGCAGCCTGCCAAAGGCGGTCGAAAGAAGTGCGATCCAAAGCCACAGCCTAGACGAAAGCCCAGCCGCGTGCCGCTGGAAAAGGCTGAGCGAGCGCTCGCAGACGCCCGGACCTTACCAAGCTGGAAGTCCGCGCGCAGAGCGAGCGGGAGAAATATCAGGCGAAGCTAGCAGAGTGAGCCAATAGTTTTGGCTGGAATATCCACCATCGCCATGATCTGCATCCCTGCCTTGCGCAAGTCCGCCGTCCCGTTTTGGCATTCTTTTCGATCTTGAGTCCTCACGGCGTTGGGATCACGGCTTTCGGCAAGAAGGGTGCGCGCCTCATCACGCTTGCCGGTCGCATCGGGAGCCTACAGGGTTTTGCGCGCCGCTTGGCAGCGCGAACGTTCGCATCGGTCAACACGTTGGGTGCGCAGAAAGCACCAATTTTTCGACCGCTCGTGCCACGTTTTCGCATCCCCTTTCGCTGGATGGGGGCGAACGAGTACAAAAACCGAGGCCGAACCGGTCTTCTGAGTGTCAGTAATCAGGGAGAAAAAGTCGATCCCAGTGGACCTTTGCGGACCCCTATGGAATGGTCCGTGGCGGAGAGGGAGGGATTCGAACCCTCGATACGGTTGCCCGTATGCCGCATTTCGAGTGCGGTGCATTCGACCACTCTGCCACCTCTCCGTGCCGTAGATCGCGCCGGTTTGCGGGTTTAGCCCGGTCTCCTGCCGTGGTCGAGCGCGGCCCTTACCGGATGCGGACCGATTTGCCAAGCATCGCACCCGCATTTTTCTTGTGTGGCGCGAAACCCTCCCTACATTGGAACCATGACACAGATTTCGCACAGTTCCTCGTCCCGCACAGCCGTCCTGCACGGTCCGCAAATATCCCATGCGCGGTTCAGCATCGGCGATGTGGTGAAGCACCGTATGTTCGGGTTTCGCGGCGTGGTGTTCGACATTGATCCGGTGTTCGCGAACAGCGAGGAATGGTATAATTCCATTCCAGAGGACATGCGCCCTGATCGGGAACAACCCTTCTACCACCTTCTCGCGGAAAACGGCGAGGGGAGCTATATCGCTTATGTGAGCCAGCAGAACCTGATGGTCGACGACAGCGGAGAGCCGGTGGATCACCCCGCCATTTCCGGTCTGTTCGGCACCTATGATGCCGGAAAATACCGGTTGCGCCCGGTCTATCGCCATTAGGCACGGCTGACGCCGGCCGGGCTCGGCCTATCCGACCTTCCTCCGTGCGAGTGCCCATGCAGCTCAAGGATTTTGACGCCGACCTGTTCCTGCGCGACGTTTGGCAGAAAAAGCCGCTGCTGATCCGCAATGCGTGGGATGAATGGTCCAATCCGCTGGCGCCCGACGATCTGGCCGGGCTGGCCTGCGAGGACAGCGTGGAGGCGCGGATCGTCAGGGCGGGCCGCAGTGTCGATGCTTGGGCCTGTGAGCAGGGGCCTTTCGAAGATGCCCGCTTTTCCGCTCTGAGTGAGGAGGGCTGGACGCTGCTCGTGCAGGCGGTGGACCATCTGGTGCCGGATGTGGCGGCGCTGATGGATCCGTTCCGTTTCATTCCCAACTGGCGTATCGATGATGTCATGGTGAGCTATGCGACCGATGGCGGCGGCGTGGGGCCGCATTTCGACCAGTATGACGTATTTCTGGTCCAGGGGCTGGGTCGGAGGCGCTGGCGGCTCGGCGGGTTCTGCGATGCGGATACGCCCCTCCTGCCGCACGATGATCTGCGCCTGCTCCGTGACTTCGAAGCGACCATGGAATGGGTGCTGGAGCCGGGCGATATTCTTTATGTGCCGCCGCGCATGGCGCACGACGGGGTCGCGGTGGGCAGCGACTGCATGACCTATTCCATCGGCTTTCGCGCGCCGTCGCGCAGCGAGCTGATGGCGCACTGGTGCGATCATCTGCTGGCAGGGATTGAGGACGACGACCGCTATGAGGATGTTGGCCTCTCCCGCGCCGACAATCCGGGCGAGATCTCGGCGCAGGCCATTGCCCGCCTGCATGCCATGGCGACGGAACAGCTGCAGGATCGCGCGGCGTTCGCCCGCTGGTTCGGACAGTACAACAGCAGCCCCAAATACTGCCCGGTTGAGACGGATGCGGACGAAGCCGTTGACCGCGATGAGCTGCGCGCGCGGCTCGCCGACGGCAATGCGCTGGTTCGCAATCCCGCGAGCCGGTTTTCCTTCATCCGACGGACGGAGGATGTGCTGCTGTTCGTTGACGGCGTGAGTTTCGAATGCATTGGCGAGGCAGGGGCGTTGGCGCAGCGTATCTGCGCGCAGGATCCTGTTCTGTTCGACGCCCGGCAAGCAGACGAGGACGCGATGCTCACTCTGCTGGTAAGCCTGATCGCGCAGGGGAGCCTGGGCTTCGAGGAGGCCGACGAGGATTAAACCCGCACGGCCCGCCATTCGCCCGGTTGCAGGCCATCGAGCGCCCAGTCGCCGATGCTTTGGCGGACAAGGCGCAGCGTCGGGTGGCCGACCGCCGCCGTCATGCGGCGCACCTGCCGGTTGCGGCCCTCACTGATCGTCAGGCTGATCCAGCAATCCGCCACGCTTTTGCGGAACCGCACCGGCGGGTCGCGGGGCCAGAGCGCGGGATCGGCAATGCGGGCGGCCATGGCGGGGCGGGTCATGCCGTCTTTCAGCATGAGGCCGCCGCGCAATGTGTCGAGCCGGGTTTCGTCCGGCTCACCTTCCACCTGAACCCAATAGGTCTTGGGCATCTTGAAGCGGGGATTGGCAATGCGCGCCTGCAGCGCCCCATCACTGGTCAACAGCAGCAGCCCCTCGCTGTCGAGGTCGAGCCGCCCGGCGGGATATACGCCGGGAAGCGCGATATAGTCGGCCAGCGTGGGGCGGGGCGCGCCCGTCCGCTCATCGGTGAACTGGCACAGCACGCCATAGGGTTTGTTGAACAGGATCAGTTCGGCCATCGCCGTGCTCTAGCGCGGTTTCTATGGACAACGCCACCCAAGCGTGTGGGACATCGCCGAGGTGATAGGCGTCGTTACCGGAACCTCGGCAAATCAAAGGTGGTGCGGGCGGTCGGAATCGAACCGACACTCCTTGCGGAACCGGATTTTGAGTCCGGCGCGTCTACCAGTTTCACCACGCCCGCACGGGGCCGTGCTATAACGCCTCTCCGGCCCCACGCAACCGGAAAGGACCGCTGCGGGAACCTTTGATCGCACGGATCGCTCTTCTTTCATTGCCCCACGGGGCGCCACGGAGGAGGAACGCATGGGCAAGGGCTTGCTGTTATGGCTGATCGGTATACCGATCCCGGTAATCCTGCTGCTCTGGCTGATCTTCTAGAGCATTTTCAAGATGACCGTACACGGTCATCGACTCGGAAAATGCGGCACTCAAAGACCCGGAGCGTTTTCGCTCGTAGTGAAAACGCTCTAGCGTCTCAGAGTTTCAGTCCGCGAAGGGATCGCGCACCAATATGGTGTCGTCGCGCTGCGGCGACGTCGACACCAGCGTGACCGGGCACTCGATCAGCTCCTCGATTCGACGGATATATTTGATCGCCTGCGCGGGAAGGTCGGCCCAGCTGCGTGCACCTGCGGTCGTGCCGCTCCATCCCTCGATAGTCTCATAAATCGGTTCGACGCGCGCCTGATCCTGCGGATGGGGGGGCAGATAATCGAACGTCTGCCCGTCGAGGCGATAGCCGGTGCAGATCTGGATCTCGTCCATGCCGTCGAGAATGTCGAGTTTTGTAAGGGCAATGCCGGTGATGCCGCTGACCGCGGCCGACTGGCGCACGAGCACGGCATCGAACCAGCCGCAGCGGCGCTGCCGCCCGGTGTTGGTGCCGAATTCATGGCCACGCGTGCCGAGCAATTGGCCGATTTCGTTATCCTGCTCGGTGGGGAATGGACCAGACCCCACGCGTGTGGTGTAGGCTTTGACGATGCCGAGCACGAAACCCGCGCCGCGCGGACCAAGGCCGGTACCCGAAGAAGCGGTGCCAGCCACGGTGTTGGATGAGGTCACATAGGGGTAGGTGCCATGGTCGACATCGAGCAGCACGCCCTGCGCGCCTTCGAACAGGATGCGATCGCCACGCTTGCGCGCTGCGTTCAACGTAACCCACACCGGCTTGGCGTAGGGCAGCACAAACGGTGCGATGTCGCGCAGCTGCGCCATCAGGTCGTCCCGGTCGATCGGCGGCTGGCCGAACCCGGCGCGCAATGCATCATGATGCGCGCACAAGCGGTCGAGCTGCGGTCCCAGGTCATCGAGATGCGCCAGATCACAGATGCGGATCGCGCGGCGGCCGACCTTGTCCTCATAGGCCGGGCCGATGCCGCGCCGGGTGGTACCTATCTTGCCCGCGCCGCTCGCGTCCTCGCGCAGCGCATCGAGATCGCGGTGGAGGGGCAGAATCAGCGGCGCCGTTTCCGCCACATGCAGCATATCGGGATTGATCGCCACGCCCTGCGCCACGATCTTCGTGACCTCATCGCGGAAATGCCAGGGGTCGAACACCACGCCATTGCCGATGACCGAAAGCGTCCCGCGCACCACGCCCGAGGGGAGCAGCGCCAGCTTGTAGGTCTTGTCGCCGATGACAAGGGTGTGCCCGGCGTTGTGCCCGCCCTGGAACCGCACGACGCAATCGGCGCGCTCGGCCAGCCAGTCGACGATCTTGCCCTTGCCCTCATCACCCCATTGGGCACCGATAACGGTTACATTCGCCACATCATTATCCTTGCTGGCTGCATGCCGGAAAAAACCCCCGCGTCCTTAGCCTGTTTGGGCAGCGGGTCAATAAGCGCGGGGCGTATCCCCGTCGAGCCAGTGGCTGCACCCCAAAGCTGCGCCGTCGTCGCCGGCAGACAATGCGGCGACGGTGCGCCACCCGTCCGCGCGCAGGGCCTTGGCGCGTTCCGCATCGGCGTGGAGCGGCAGGAAGATCCGGCGCTCGTCCGTGCGGCCGAAACCCGCGTCGATCAGCGGATCGGGATAGAGGGAGAAACCGGTCGCCGGTTCCTCCCGACCGTCCGGGTGAATGATCGTGTAACTGCCCCCACGACCGATCTCGCCGATGAAGCCTTCGGCGAAGATCGAGAAGCCGAACCAGCTCTGATAGGCGAAGCTGTGGCGCTCTGTCGGATCAAGCGTCAGGGTGATGTCCCAGCCGATCGGCTTGGCGATGGCGCGCAGTGCCGCGATGCGGCTCGCCAGCACGCCGCCCGCATCGATCGCCTCCAGTCGCTCCATCGCAGCGTGAAAGGGGCCGGTCGCCTCGATCAGCGGCAGATAGGCGGCAGCGGCGGACCCCAGTTCCGCCAGCCCGCCTGCGTCCTTGGAGTCCAACTCCGCGCGTACCGCCTCGATTTCGTCCACGCCGAGCGGCAAAGCATCGGCGGCCAGTTCGTCGATCAGGTCGGGCAGGGTAAAGTCGACCGTGATGCCAGACACGCCCGCTGCCTGCAGCGCCTCGATCGCGACGGAGACGATCTCGGTCGCGGCGACGACGCTATCCGATCCGATAAGTTCGGCGCCGACCTGCAACTGCTCCCGCTCCGGGCGCAACTGGTTGGCGCGCAGCTTGAGGACCGGGCCGGAATAGCACAGCCGCAGCGGACGGGCGGCGGACGCCAGCCGCGTTGCCGCGATGCGCCCGACCTGCGCCGTCATGTCCGGGCGCAGGGCAAGGGTGCGCTGCGACACCGGATCGACGGCGCGCAACAGATCCTGCGCCCGCGCGGACTTCAGACGACCGGTCAGCGTTTCCTCGAACTCGGCGAGCGGCGGCATCACGCGCTGATAGCCATGCGCCGATACGCAATCGATCACGTCCCGCGCCAGCCGGGCCGAGGCCTCCGCTTGGGGCGGCAGGCGATCGGAAAGGCCCTCGGGCAGCAGGCCCATCTGGCCGCCTGAATTGCCTGCGCTGCTCATTGTGCCTGCTCCTGGCTCCCGTGCGTGGTTCGCTTTGCCTCATAGCGTGGCGGCGCAAAAAGGGTAGTCCTGATGCACGAGGCAGGGGGGCGGTCAGAAAAGCGGCTGCTCGACCGCTCCGTCGGGATCGTGCAGATGTGTCAGGCGGCGCATCGCCATGCGCGCGAGGCGCAGCGTCTCGGTCTTGCGCCGCGCGCTCGCCAAAGGGTGGAGGGCGGCGGGACGGACGATCTCCGCGTCATAGGCATCCGCGACAATCACGCCGCTGCGTTCCGGGGCAAAGGCCTCGCGCTCCAGCAATTCATGCTCGAAACCCGCCGGGACCGCCCAGTAAAAACGGTCGCAATAATCGAGATATTCCGGCCATTTCTGGTCGCCGAGCAGGTCTGCGCGTGCGCATTTGATCTCGACGATCACAACCTCGCCCCGCGCCGACACGCCCATCAGGTCTGCGCGGCGGTTGTTGCGCAGCGGCACTTCTGACAGGGCGAAAATGTCGTGCCGCTGAAACAGGCGACACACGCCGCGCACGACCGCGAGCGCACCCTGCGGCCCGCACGCGTCAGGCAGGGAGGTGAGCGGGACACTGCTCATGCGCGCCTCCGCTGCGGTATCTCGCCCAAGGGGAAATGCAGGATCTGGTCGTGCGTGGGGATCAGCGCAGCCGCGTCCTCGTCGCGCCCCAGAGCGGCGCGCACCGCCTCATGCCCGGCATCCAGCCCGCCAGTGAGCGCACCGAAGGCGGGCAGGATGAGTTTATTGCCGCCGCGCACGAAGCAGCGGCGCGACACACGCACGCCCCGGCGGCGCACGGTCCATTTGGGGTGGAAATGGCCGCTGATTTCCGGGCGTGTTTCGTGCGGGCTGGCCTCGTGCCGCAACAACACGCCATCGACATCCGCCTCGCGCATGACCCGGCCGACCGGGAAGCTGCCGTCAACATCATGGTTGCCGGTGATCCACAGCCAGTCCGTCCGCGCGGAAAGGCTCTGCAACGCATCGAACGCCGCGCCGCTGAGGCGTGTGCCGCCGCCCGCGTCGTGGAAGCTGTCACCCAGGCACCAGATCGCCTGTGCGCCCGTCCGCTCGACCAGGCGCGTGAGCGCGTCGAGCGTCGCAAGGCTGTCATAGGGGGGCAGATGCTGGCCGAAACGGGCGAAGAAACTTGCCTTTTCGAGATGCAGATCGGCGATTAGCAGAGCCCGGCGCGCGGGCCAGTACAGCGCGCCCTCCGCACACAGATGAAATTCATGTCGGTCGAACAAATAGGGAACCATTGCTTCGCTATGCAAGGATCGCCGCCCCATTTCAAGCGCTTTGCGGCGGATCATCGACGCGCATCGCGAGCGCGATCAGGCTGGCTTCCTCGGCCAGCAGTTCGTCTTCCGATCCGCGTTGCGCGACCTGTTCGCGACCAATCATCACCATCAGCGGAACGGCGAGCGGCGACACGCGGTCGAGCACCTGATGCAGCATCGTCGCGCCCGCCCTTTGCAGCAGGTCGCCCAGCCGTGCGACATCAACCAGCCGCGTGCGCGCATCCTCCCACGCGGCGCGGAGCAGGAGATGATCCGGCTCATATTTCTGGAGCACATCGTAGATCAGGTCGGTGGAGAATGTCACCTGCTTGCCGGACTTGCGCTTGCCTGGATGCTGCCGCTCGACCAGTCCGCCGATGACGGCGACTTCGCGGAAGGCGCGCTTCAACAGGTGCGAGGAGCGTACCCATTCGACCAACTCGCTTTCCAGGATGTCGGGTGAGAACAGGCGGGCCGGGTCGGTGATCGGCTTGAGGCCGTAGACGCCAATCGCATAGTCATTGGCGACGAAACCCACGGGTTGCAGTCCCTCCGTCTCCATCCGCTTGGTGACGAGCATGCCCAATGACTGGTGCGCGTTCCAGCCCTCAAAGCTGTACGCGACCATGTAATGCAGCCCTTCATGCGGGAAGGTTTCGACCAAAAGCTGCTCGGGTGCGGGAAGCGCGGAGCGCAGCGACTGGACATCGAGCCATTCCGCCACATCGGGCGGGAAGCGCGGCCACTGGTCCCGGTCGTGCAGGAAACCGCGCACCCGGTCGGCGAGATCGGTGGTGAGCGCCAGCCGCGCGCCCATATAGGCCGGGATGCGCGCCGACTTGGTGGTCGCGCGCACGATCAGGTCCATCTCCCTTATTCCCAGCACCTCCAGCGCCAGCCCGGAAAAGCGGAACGTGTCGCCGACCGAGAGGGTAGACGCGAAATATTCCTCCACCCGGCCCAGCGAGCGCCGGTTCTGGAACCGCACATCGAGCATCGGCGCCTCGACGATGATCCCGGCGTTGAGGCGATGCTGCTGGATGAAGCGCGGATGGCTGACCGTCCATCGCCCGTCGGGCAGACGGCGCAGGCGCTGGTAGCGGTCGTAGCGCGAGAGGGCATAGCCGCCGTTCGCGATATAATCGATCAGGCCATCAAATTCGGAGCGCGGTAGGTCCGCATAGGGCGCGGCCCGGCGGGTTTCGGCGAACTGCGCGTCCGGTTCGAAGGGCGCGGCGCAGGCCACGGCCATGATATGCTGGGCCAGCACATCCAATGCGCCAGGCCGCCATAGTTCGTGATCGAGCTGCCCCTCATCGATCGCGTCGAGCGCGGCGCGCGCCTCCAGATATTCGAAACGGTTGCCAGGCACGACCAGCGCCTTGCTCGATTCGTCGAGCCGGTGATTGGCCCGCCCGATGCGCTGGACGAGGCGCGAGGCCCCCTTGGGCGCGCCCATCTGGATGACGAGATCGACATCGCCCCAGTCGACCCCGAGATCGAGCGAGGCGGTGCAGACGAGCGCGCGCAAGCGCCCCTCCGCAATCGCGCTTTCCGCCTTGCGCCGCACTTCCACGGCAAGCGATCCGTGGTGGATGCCGATCGGCAGATTGTCCTCGTTGACTGCCCACAGATCCTGCAAAATCAGCTCCGCAAGCGAGCGTGTATTGCAGAAGACCAATGTCAGTCTGTGCTTGCGGATCTCGTCATAGACCTGCGCCGCGGCATAGCGCCCGCTGTGCCCGCCCCACGGGACGCGGCCGAGCGGCGTCAAAATCGCGATGTCGGGCGGCGCGCCGGGGTCGCCCTGAACCAGGCGAACGTCCCTGCCGTCGCCATCACGGGAAAGCCATCGGCGGTAACGGTCCGGTTCGCCCACCGTGGCCGACAGCGCCACCCGTCGCAACCCGGGCGCGAGTCCCTGCAACCGGGCAAGGCAGAGCGACAGCAGATCCCCCCGCTTGCCGCTGGCAAAGGCGTGCACCTCGTCGATGATGACGCTGTGTAGCCCGGCGAACAGCATCGGGCTGTCCTCATGGCTCAGCAGCAGCGAGAGCGATTCGGGCGTGGTCAGCAGGAAATGCGGCGGGCGCACCCGCTGGCGCTGCTTGCGGTTGGACGGCGTGTCGCCGGTGCGCGTTTCCACCCGCAAATCGAGGCCCATCTCTTCAAGTGGCTGGACGAGGTTGCGCTGGATGTCGACGGTCAGCGCCTTCAACGGCGAGATGTAAAGCGTGTGCAGCCCGTCGCGAGGATGGGTCACGAGATCGGCAATACTCGCCAGAAACCCGGCAAGCGTCTTTCCCGCGCCCGTCGACGCGATCAGCAGCGCATCCTCTCCGGCCTGTGCCGCCGCGACCATTTCCCTCTGATGCCGCCGCACCTGCCAGCCACGCCCCTCAAACCATCGCGTTATGGCGGGCGGCAGGCTGGAATGATCGGCAGGGGTTCCCATATGCCCAACATGGTTACACCCGGCAGCTGGATAAAGCCTTTTCCGCAGGGCATTTACGTCGAACCGGGCGATTTCTGGATCGACCCTTCAGCGCCGGTCGATCGCGCGCTTGTCACCCATGGCCATGCCGACCATGCGCGGTCGGGGCACAAGGCGGTGATGGCGACATCAGGGACGCTGGCGATTATGGCCGTCCGCTATGGCGAGGCGGGTGTGACGCAGGTTGCCGACTACGGCACGCAGCAGCGCGTGGGTGATGTCGATGTGCGCTTCGTCCCCGCGGGTCATGTGCTTGGCTCCGCGCAGATCGTGCTGGAGCATCAGGGCGAGCGGGTTGTCGTATCGGGCGATTACAAGCGCCGCCCGGACCCGACCTGCGCCCCGTTCGAGCCGGTGCCGTGCGATATCTTCGTAACCGAGGCGACCTTCGGCCTGCCGGTCTTTCGCCACCCGGACACAGTGGACGAGATCGCCAAGGCGCTTGCCACGCTTGCCGACAATCCCGACCGCTGTGTGCTGATCGGCGCCTATGCGCTGGGCAAGGCGCAGCGGGTCATCATGGAATTGCGCGCCGCCGGGCATGACGCGCCGATTTATCTCCACGGCGCGATGCAGAAATTGTGCGACCTCTACCGCGAGTTCGGCTGCGATCTCGGGGACCTGCGCCCCGTGACGGCGCAGAACAAGGCCGATCTGCGCGGTGCGATCATCCTGTGCCCGCCCTCCGCCCTCAACGACCGATGGGCGCGCGCGCTGCCCGATCCGGTTACGGCGATGGCGTCGGGCTGGATGCGCATCCGCCAGCGCGCGCGTCAGCGCAATGTCGAGCTGCCCCTGATCCTGTCCGATCACGCCGACTGGGACGAACTGACGCAGACGATCAGGCAGGTCGACCCCGGCGAAGTATGGATTACCCATGGGCGGGAGGATGCCCTGCTGCGCTGGTGCGCGCTCCACCAACGACGCGCACGGGCGCTCGACCTGGTCGGGCGCGAGGATGAGGACGACTGATGCGGCGCTTCTCCGACCTCATCGACCGGCTGGTCTACACCCGGTCCCGCAACGCGAAGGTCAAGCTGATCGCCGACTATCTGCGCGCCACGCCGGACCCCGATCGCGGTTGGGCGTTGGCTTCGCTCACCGGCCAACTGGATCTTGCGGCGGTCAAGCCTGCGCTGGTGAAGGCGTTGATCGAGGAGCGGGTGGACCCCGAACTTTTCCGCATGAGCCGCAATTATGTGGGCGATCTCGCCGAAACCTGTTCCCTGCTCTGGCCGGAGCCGCCGGGGCGGCCAACGCCGGTCGTCGTCCCGCCATTGGGTGAAGTGGTCGAGACGTTGAAGGCTTTGCCGCGCGGGCAGGGCGCGGCGACGATGACGACGCTGATGGACCGGCTCGACGTTCCGGGGCGTTATGCCCTTATCAAGCTCGCCACCGGTGCATTGCGGATCGGCATTTCCGCGCGGCTCGCAAAAACCGCTTTTGCGCAGGCCTTCGATGTCGATGTCGAGGAGGTGGAGGAAATCTGGCACGGCCTTGTCCCGCCCTATCTTCCGCTGTTTCAATGGGGCGAGGGGCATATCGAGCGTCCGCGCTATGACGATATCCCGGTGTTCCGCCCGTTCATGCTCGCCCATCCTCTGGAGGACGGCGCGGTCGACCTGACAGACTACGCCGCCGAATGGAAATGGGATGGCATCCGCGTGCAGATCGCACGGGCCGGAGGTGAGACGCGCCTGTTCAGCCGGACCGGGGACGACATCACCAACAGTTTCCCGGAGGTCGCCGAGGCGATGCCGATCGACGCGGTGCTCGACGGTGAATTGCTGGTGCGCGGCACGGCGCAGGGCAACAGCGCGGCGTCGTTCAACGCGTTGCAGCAGCGTCTGGGGCGCAAGGCCGTATCGGGCGCGATGCTGCGCGATTTTCCAGCGTTCGTGCGGCTGTACGATGTGCTTTATGACGGTGCACAAGACCTGCGCGGCCAGCCGTGGACCGAACGGCGCGAGCGGCTGGAGGCGATGATGGCGCGCCTGCCGGGGGAACGGTTTGATCTGTCCGGCCTGATCGTGGCGGGGGATTTCGCCCAGCTCGCCGCCCTGCGTGAGGGCGCTCGCGATGCGAGCATCGAGGGGCTGATGCTCAAGCGGCGTGACAGCCTCTACAGCGCGGGGCGCAAGGTCGGGCTATGGTATAAATGGAAACGCGATCCGCTCGTCGTCGATTGCGTGATGATGTACGCGCAGCGGGGATCGGGCAAGCGGTCGTCGTTCTACTCCGACTATACCTTTGGATGCTGGTCGGAGGACGGGACGTTGCTGCCGGTGGGCAAGGCCTATTCCGGCTTCACCGACGCCGAACTGAAGATGCTCGACGGTTTTGTCCGCAACAATACGGTCGCGAAATTCGGACCGGTGCGGGAGGTGACGAAATCGCTGGTGCTGGAGGTGGCGTTCGATTCGGTGCACCGTTCCAAGCGGCACAAATCGGGCGTTGCGATGCGCTTTCCCCGCATCAGCCGTATCCGCACCGACAAACCGGCAGAGGAGGCGGACACGCTGGAAACCTTGGCAAAGCTGATTACCGATCCGGTGTAAAGCAACTTCGATCCGTTCGCCCTGAGTGGGGCTTTCGGCAGCTCAATGGCTACTCAGCACGAACGGGAGAGGACGGGCCCTTGGCATCAGACACATCCACCAGCGCGTCACCGCCGAGCGCGCGATAGAGATCCACCCGGTTGTTCACGCGCACCAGCCGTGCGTTGGCGAGCGAACGGCGTGCGGAATAGAGCGTACGCTGCGCGTCCAGGCTCTCGAGAAACGGGTCGATCCCCGCGCGGTAGCGGGCTTCGACCAGCGTGTAACTGCCCTGCGCGGCGGCCCCCAGTTCCTCCGCCGCGGCAAAGCGCGCATCGATGGTGCCATGCCGGGCCAGCGCATCGGCGACATCGCGGAAGGCAGACTGGATGGCACGCTGATAATTGGCGAGCGCGGCATCCCGCTCAGCGCGCGCCTGCTGCAGGTTGCCCGCCCGCGCGCCACCATCGAAGATGGGCAGGGACGCGCCCGCCCCTGCCGACCAGGTAAACGCGTCGCCAGTGAACAGCGAACCCAGCGCGCTGCTCGCCAACCCGGCGAGGCCGGTGATGCTGATCGTGGGGAAGAAGGCAGCGCGCGCGGCACCGATGCGGGCGTTGGAGGCGCGCAGGCGATATTCCGCCTCCGCCACGTCCGGACGGCGGAGCAATACGCGTGAGTCCAGCCCGGCGGGCAGCTCGGCAAAGGCACTGTCGATCGTTTCGATCCCATCTGGGAGTTCCGTGTCGGCCACTGGCGCGCCGACCAGCAGTTCCAGTGCGTTACGATCCTGTGCCACAAGGGTCGTGAAATCCGCGACATCGCCGCGCGCCTGCGCCGCGATCGTCTGCGCCTGCAACAGGTCGGTGCGCGCCGCGATGCCACCCCGCAGCCGCGCTCTGGTAAGCGAGACCGTCTGCTCGGCGCTCGCCTGCGTATCCCGGGCAATGGCGAGCAGGCTCCGGTCGGTTGCCAGTGTTGCCCAAGCGCTGGCGATCTCCGCGATAAGGCTGAGGCGCACCACCTGCTGCGCGGCCTGCGTGCCCAAATACTCCTCGCGCGCGGCCGTACTCAGCGAGCGAAGGCGGCCGAACAGGTCAATCTCGAACGCAGACAGCCCGGCATCGACGGCATAGCTTTCGTTGACGCCGCTTGATGTTGTACCGGACGTGCGGCGCGCGCGACCCTGTTCACTGAAACTCGCGTTCGCGGAGGCGTCGATCTGCGGCAGTTGCTGCGCGCGGGTGATGCGTAACTGCGCGCGTGCCGCCGCGACATTGGCCGCAGCAAGGCGCAGATCCTGATTGTTGCTCAGCGCGCGTTCGATGATCGCCTGCAGCCGGGCATCGCGGAAGATATCCTGATAGCGCACGGCGGGGAGCGGGGCGGTGTCCTGTGCCGCATAAGCCGCACCCGTCGGCCAGCTCGGCGGAACCGCCGGGGGTGGACGCTCGTAGCGCGGTTGCAGCGAGCAGCCAGCCAGCAGCGATGCTCCTACAAAAAGGCCGGTCAGGTGCCGCTTCATGCCGGGCTCTCCGTGCGCGGCGACACCCGCTTGCCGCCGAACCAGCGGCGCACCAGCACATAAAACAGCGGCACGAAGAAAATCGCCAGCACGGTCGCGGTGATCATCCCGCCCATCACCGCCGTGCCGATCGCTACCCGGCTTTTCGCGCCCGCACCGGTCGAGATGGCAAGCGGCAACACGCCGAAGATGAACGCAAGGCTGGTCATCAGGATCGGGCGCAGACGCAGACGCGCCGCCTCCAGCGCGGCCTCCACCGCCGTTTTGCCCGCTTTCTCGGCCATTTCGGCAAACTCGACGATCAGGATGGCGTTCTTCGCGGCCAGCCCCATAGTGGTCAGCAGGCCGACCTGAAAATAGACGTCGTTCGTCAGCCCGCGCAGTGTCACGCCCAGCGCCGCGCCTATCAGCCCCAGCGGTATGACCAGCATGACCGCAAACGGCACTGACCAGCTTTCATACAGCGCCGCAAGGCACAGGAACACGACCAGTAGCGACAGGGCATAGAGAAGCGGCGCCTGCCCGCCGGACAGCCTCTCCTGAAAGGACAGTCCGCTCCATGCGATCGTCACGCCGGAAAGGCGGGATGCGATCGCTTCCAGCCGGTTCATCGCGTCGCCGGAGCTGTAGCCGGGCGCAGACTGGCCCTGGACTTCGAAAGAAGGCACGCCGTTGAAACGGCTCAGCGTCGCGGGTGCCTGACCCCAGCGAGCGGTGGCGAAGGACGAGAAGGGGGCCATCTCACCGCTGGCCGAGCGCACAAACCAGTTGGAGAGGTCTTCGGGGCGGGCACGATAAGGGGCATCGCCCTGCACATAGACGCGCTTGACGCGGCCCCGGTCGATAAAGTCGTTGACGTAATTGCCGCCCCATGCCGCCGACAGGGTGGAGTCCACCTGGCTCTGCGTCAGTCCGAGCGCACCAACCTTTGCGGGATCGATCAGCACCTGCAGGGTGGGGCTGTCCGGCAGGGAGCCTTCCCGCACGGCCGCGAGCGCCGGGTCGGCGTTGGCGGCGGCGAGCAGCGCATCATAACGCGCGCGAAATTCGGACCGGGACAGACCCCCGCTGTTCAGCAGCTGCATCGTGAAGCCGTTCGACTGGCCCAGGCCGCGTACGGGAGGCGGGTTGAGCGCGAAGAACTGCCCATCGCGCAGGCGCGACAGCGCCTTCGTCGCGCGCTCCGTTATGGCGCTCGCCGAATTCTCGCTGCCTTCACGGTCGTCCCACGGGGTGAGCGCCAGAAAGCCCCGTCCTGCATTCTGCCCCTGCCCGGACTGACCAGATCCGATAATGAGGTAGATGTTGAAGATGTTGTCCTTTTCTTCTTCCGTGAAATAGCGCTCGATCTCCTTGGCGAAGGCCAGGGTTCGCGGCTGGGTCGCGCCTGCGGGCAAGGTGTATTGGACCTGGACGAAGCCTTGGTCCTCGGTCGGCAGGAAGCTGGTCGGCAGGCGCCAGAACAGCACGCCAAGAAGCGCGAGGATGACGGCGTAGACCGCCATGGCTGGCCATGCGCGTTCAATGATTCGGCGGACCCGGTCGCGGTATCGTTCCGAGGTGGTTTCGAACCAGACATTGAAGCGCTCCCCATATCGATGGGCGAGAGCCATCCACCGGTTCGAGGCCACTTCTCCACCCTTGGGCTTGAGCAGAGTGGCTGTCAGCGCTGGTGTGAGTATCAGTGCTACTACAACCGACAGCAGCATGGACGCGACGATCGTAACGGAAAACTGCCGGTAAATGACGCCGACCGATCCGCCGAAAAACGCCATCGGCAGGAATACCGCCGACAGGACGAGGGCAATCGCAATCAGCGCCGTCTGGACTTCCTCCATCGATATGTGCGTCGCCTCACGCGGGCTCATGCCCGGATTTTCCTCCATCAGCCGCTCGACATTTTCGACCACGACGATGGCGTCGTCGACGAGCAGGCCAATCGACAGCACCAGCCCGAACAGCGTCAGCACGTTGATCGAGAAGCCGAACAGCGCGAGGACGCCGAACGTGCCCAGCAGCACCACCGGCACCGCGAGCGCCGGGATTAGGGTCGCGCGCCAGCTTTGCAGAAACAGGAACATCACCACGACGACCAGCACGATCGCCTCGATCAGCGTCACAACGACCTCATGGATGGAAATCCGGATGAACGCGGTGCTGTCGTTGGGAAAGCCGTAGCGGTAGCCCGGCGGGAAATTCTTCGCCTGACGGGCAACCTCCTCGCGGACCGCGGTGGCGGTCTTGAGCGCGTCGGACCCGGGCGCAAGCTGGATCGCGATACCGCCGCCCGGATGGCCGTTCTGGCGGCTGATCGTGTTGTAGCTCTCGCTCCCCAGTTCAACGCGCGCCACATCCTTCAGCAGGATGTTCGCACCGCTGGTTTCGGTCTTGAGAATGATATTGCGGAACTGCTCAGGAGTGGTGAGGCGGGACCGCGACGTGACCGTGGCGTTGAGCATCTGCTCCGAGGGGGAAGGTTGGCCGCCGATCTGGCCTGCGGCGACCTGCGCGTTCTGGGCCTGGATGGCGGCGATCACATCCGCCGGGATCAGCCGAACGCTGGCGAGCTTGAACGGGTCGAGCCAGATGCGCATCGCATATTGCGATCCGAACACGTTGACGTCGCCGACGCCGGGCAGTCGAGCAATCGGATCCTGCAGGTTGGACACCAGAAAGTCCGACACGTCCGAACTCGTGGCCCTGTCGCTCTCGTCATAGATGCTGATGACCATCAGGAAGTCGGAGTTCGACTTGGTGACGACAAGTCCCTGCTGCTGCACCTGTTGCGGCAGGCGGGGCAGGGCCTGCTGCACCTTGTTCTGCACCTGGACCTGCGCAATGTCCGGATCGGTACCCTTTTCCAGCGTCGCGGTGATGTTGACCGAACCCGATGCGCTGGACGTGGCAGAAAAATAGAGCAGCCCGTCGATCCCGGTCAGCTGCTGCTCGATGACCTGGGTGACGCTCGATTCGACGGTCTCCGCCGATGCGCCGGGGTAATTGGCACGGACATTGACGGAGGGCGGGGCAATGTCGGGATATTGCTCGACCGGCAGGGAAAGGATGCCGCCGACCCCGCCCAGCATGATGATGATCGCGATGACCCAGGCAAAGATCGGTCGATCGATGAAGATCCGCGACAGCATCTCAGCGCGATGCCGGACCCGAAGCCTTACCTTGCGGCGGCTTGGGTTTTGATCCGGCGGGCAAAGGGCGGATCGGCTGACCGGGCTTGATGCGGCTCAGTCCCTCGACGATCACCTTCTCGCCCGGTTTCAGGCCGGACGTGACCAGCCAATAGGCGCCATAGGTACGGTCGGCTTTCACCGTGCGCAACTGCGCGATGGCGCTGGTCTGGGCAGCACCCTTGTTGCCGGCGGCCCCGCTCACCACCAGCACGGTCGCTTCCCCGCGCGGATTGCGAGACAGACCCGCTTGCGGCACGAGGATGCCATTGGTGAGGGTCTGCTGCGACATTTGTGCGCGAACGTACATGCCCGGCAGAAGGACACCTTGCGGGTTCGGGAAGCGGGCCCGCAAGGTCACCGTGCCGGTGTCGGGCGCGACCATCGCCTCGGAGAATTCCAGCCGTCCCTCGGCCGGATAGGTGCTGCCGTCTTCCAGCGTCAGCCGGACTGCGGTGGAGGACGGGATTGCCCCACCCGATGCGAGCGAGCGGCGCAGGGTGAGCAGTTCGGCGCTCGACTGCTGGATATCGACAAAGATCGGGTCAAGCCGCTGGATCGTTGTCATCGGGTCGGCCTGGCCGGTTGTCACCAGCGCCCCGGTGGTCACCAGCGAGCGACCAATGCGCCCCGTGATCGGCGCGGGCACGCGGGTAAAGCCCAAATTGATGTTCGCGGTTTCCAGCGCCGCGCGGTTTTGCTCGACGGCGGCAGCCGCTTGACCGGCGCTCGCGACCGCATTGGCGTATTCCTGCTTGCTGACGGCTTCAATCTGCGCGAGCGGACGATAGCGTTCGGCGAGCGCTGCCGCCGCGGCCTGCGCAGCGCGCGCGCTGGCGAGGTTGGCCTGCGCCTGTCGGGCGGCGGCGCGGTAAAGGCTGGAATCGATCTGATAGAGCGTCTGGCCCTGCCGAACCAACGATCCTTCGGTAAACAGGCGGCTGCGGACTATGCCCGATACCTGCGGGCGCACGTCGGACATTTCATAGGCTGCTGTGCGCCCGGCGAGCTCGACGGTGAGCGGCACGTCACGGGTGGAAACGGTGATATAGCCCGCCTCGGGGACCGGCTTTTCCCGCTCCTTCTTCGGGGAGCACGCTGCCACAGCGCAGATGACGGCCACACCGACGCCTGTCCGCTTCATGCCGTGCCGAAGGCTACCCGCAGCATCGCGCCATGCCATACTGTTACCCAGTGCGAGGATCGGCATGTTCCTTGTTGACCTCACCGCTTTGAACCAAGACGGCGGTTAATGATGAAGCGGGCTCAGTCAAGCACCAGGGATGAATAAGCGGTGAATTATCGGGCATTCCGCGCTTTCAAACCCGACATTGAATGATCGGAGCGAAAAAGACGAAACGCAAGCCGGTTAGTTCCGAACCGTGTCATCACGATGACAATCGCCGCGGGTTTCGCTCTAATGGCTGCGGCCGAAATCGGGCTTGGCGTCGTCCTGCCCCTGTTCGATGATCGAGCGGCGCACGGCGCGCGTGCGGCTGAACAGGTCGAACAGCGCATCGCCATCGCCCCAGCGGATCGCGCGCTGCAATGAGGACAGGTCTTCGGAAAAGCGCTGAAGCATTTCGAGCACCGCGTCCTTGTTGGCAAGGAACACGTCGCGCCACATTGTCGGGTCACTGGCCGCGATGCGGGTAAAGTCGCGGAAGCCGCCCGCCGAATATTTAATGACTTCCGACCGGGTGACGTCTTCCAGATCGCTCGCCGTTCCCACAATCGTGTAGGCGATCAGATGAGGGAGGTGGCTGGTGACAGCAAGAACAAGGTCGTGGTGCGCCGCTTCCATCACCTCGACCTGCGCGCCCAGCCGCCGCCAGAAATCGCCGACCTGCTCCACTGCGAGCGGATCGCAGTCCGCTTCCGGGGTGAGGATGCACCACCGGTCCCGAAACAGGGTGGCGAAGCCCGCTTCCGGCCCGCTGTTCTCCGTCCCGGCGACCGGATGGGCAGGCACGATGCGCTGCTGGGGCAGCGCCCCGCGCAGCGCGGCAAGGATGCTCGCCTTGCACGATCCGACATCGCTGACGATCGCTTCGGCTGGAAGGTCATCGGCCAGTTCCGCCGCCACCGGACCCATCATCCCGACCGGAACGCACAGGATGACAAGATCCGCATCGGTTACCGCAGCCCCGGCCGAATCGGCGACATCGTCGCACAGGTCGATGCGTCGTGCGGTTTCACGAACCTCCGCGCTGGCATCGTAGCCGGTAATGCGCACCGTCGGCGTGAAGGTACGGATGCCGCGTGCCAGCGACGATCCGATCAAGCCGAGACCGACAATCGTGATGCGCGCAAAGGGAAGCATAGCGGCTGTCAGGCCCCCTCGACCATGGCGCGGAGCAGGCGGGCGATGTCCTGCGTCTGCTCCGCCGTGCCGATGGTGATGCGCAGCGCGTCGGGCAGACCCTGCCCCGGCAGCCAACGGGTCGCATAGCCCGCATCCATCAACCCCCTGAATGCCGATTCCGCACTAAACCGTCCTTCGAACAGCACGAGGAGGAAGTTCGCCTTGCTCGGCACGACGCGCAGGCCGTGATTGCCCATCGATCCAATCTCTGCGGTCAGCCAGTCCCGCCACCGGCGGTTATGGGCACGGCTCTGGTCGACCCACGCCTGATCCTCGACCGCCGCGATCGCCGCTTCCTGTCCGGCGGTCGTCACGTTGAAGGGCGCCCGGATGCGGTGAAGGATCGCGATAATCTCGGCGGACGCAGTGCCCCAGCCGATCCGCTCGGCCGCGAGCCCGTAAATCTTCGAGAAGGTACGCGTCACGAAGACGTTGGATGCGGTTCGCGCGAGTTCCAGCCCGCCGTCATCCTCGTCGGCATCCAGATATTCGGCATAGGCCTGGTCCAGCACCAGCAGGATATCGGGCCGCAAGCCGGCGTGCAGCCGCGCGATGTCCGCCGCGCCCGTCATCGTGCCGGTGGGGTTGTTGGGATTCGCGAGAAAGACAACCCGCGTCCGCTCCGTCACTGCGCCGAGCAGTGCGTCGACATCGGTCCCGTAATCGCGGTCTGCCGCCACCACCAGAGTGGCGCCGACGCGCCGCGCAGCGATGTCGTAGACGGAAAAGCCATATCGGACGTACAGCACTTCATCGCCCGGTCCGGCAAAGGCGCTCGCCGCGAGATGGAGCAGTTCGTCGGACCCGGTGCCGTAGATCACCCGGTCCGGCTCCAGCCCGTGCACGCGCGCAATCGCCGTACGCATCTTGGTCGCCGTGGGATCGGGATAGGTGGCGAGATCTGCGCTGCCGCGCGCAAAGGCCTCGCGCGCCGCCGCACCGGTGCCCAGCGGGTTCTCATTGGCGGACAGTTTGACCAGCGGACGGCCGTCGTCCGTGGCCGCCTTGCCCGGCACATAGGGCGCGATCTGCGCGATCCAGCTCTTGGCTTGCGGTCCCATCATTCTGCCCCTTTAGCGGGATCGTGCGGGAACGCAAACTGTGCTGAAACACCACGAAAAAATGACGGGTTAACGGCAGGTTATGCACGTTAGGAAACCGAACCGTGACGTCACAAGCGCTAGAAGGCATGATCTGGCCCCCGGCTTGGTGTCTGGGGCGGTCGCTACGGATAACGAACATGCTCCATTCCAAACTCGAGGCAGACCATCACGACACCCCGGACCGGCGTGGCGACGAACGCTATGTCACCGTGCTCAAAGTCGGCCGCGCCGTCATCAACGGCCATGACCAGCTTTGTCTCGTCCGCAACATGTCGCAAAAAGGTGCGAAGATCGACGTGCGGCATAATGTGTCGGTGGACGAGAAAGTCAAAATCGAGTTGCGGTCCGACAAGGTCGTGACCGGCACCGTGCGCTGGACCGGCGATCATGTCGCGGGCGTCGAGTTCGACGAGCCGGTCGATCTTGCCGATCTCTTGAAACCCCGCCCAAATCGCAGCGTGCTACGCCGCCTGCCCCGCGCGCCCCGCTTCGAATGCGAAGGCGTTGCCTATCTGGAGCATGACAACGGCGTTATCACCGGTGTCGTCAGCAACATCTCGCTGCACGGCCTGTGTATCGAAACCCATGTCGTTGCGCACATCGAAGACCGTGTGACGGTTCGCATTGACGGCCTGCCTGCGCGCGCCGCTACCGTGCGGTGGGTTGCGCCCAACATGCTGGGCCTGCATTTCGATCTGCCGATGGGCTATTCCGAACTCGCGCGCTGGCTCGACGATCATGGCGTGCAGCACGTGCCGGGGCCGGAATCGCGCTGACCGCTCGTCAGCCTCGGGGTTCGTAACGCCCTTCCACCGGCGTGGAAAATCGTCTAGCGCCGCTGGTCTATGACGACGATCGCTGCTCCGCTGGACGACCGTTTTGGGCTGGACCGCAAGGTCACGCTGCCCGGCCCGCTGCGTCTGGACGGGGGCGGCGTGCTCGCCTCGGTCGACATTGCCTATGAAACCTATGGATCGCCCAATGCCGACGGGTCGAATGTCATCCTTATCTGCCATGCGCTGACGGGCGATCAATATGTTGCCTCGACCCACCCGCTGACCGGCAAGCCGGGCTGGTGGACGCGCATGGTGGGCGCGGGCAAGCCGATCGATCCGGCCCGCCACCTCATCATTTGCGCCAATGTGCTCGGCAGTTGCATGGGGTCGTCCGGCCCGGCGGGCATCGATCCTGCTACCGGCGGCAAATGGGCGATGCGCTTTCCGGTCATCACCATCGCCGACATGGTGCGCGCGCAGGCGATGCTGCTCGACCATCTCGGAATCGGGCGGCTGCATGCGGTGATCGGCGGATCGATGGGCGGGATGCAGGCGCTTACATGGCCGACGCTCTTCCCCGACCGCCTCGAATCGGTCGTCGTCATCGCCTCGACCGCGCGGCACAGTGCGCAGAATATCGCGTTTCACGAAGTGGGACGGCAGGCGATCATGGCCGATCCGAATTGGCGCGGCGGCGATTATTATGCCGACAATCGCCCACCGTCCGCAGGCTTGTCGGTCGCGCGCATGGCGGCGCACATCACCTATCTGTCCGAAGCGGGCCTGACCGAGAAGTTCGGGCGCCGCCTGCAGGGGCGCGACGCCAAGACCTTCGGCTTCGACGCTGATTTTCAGATTGAAAGCTATCTGCGCCATCAGGGGATCAGCTTCGTCGAGCGGTTCGACGCCAATTCCTATCTCTATATCACCCGCGCGATGGATTATTATGACCTCGCCGAGGATCATCAGGGCAGTCTCGCCCGCGCATTCGAGCGGACGAAAGCGCGCTTCTGCCTCGTCAGCTTCGATACGGACTGGCTTTATCCCACATCCGAATCGCGGATCATCGTCCACGCCCTGAACGCCGCCGGAGCGCAGGCGAGCTTTGTCGAACTGTCCAGCCCGTTCGGCCATGACGCGTTCCTGCTGGACGTGCCGGAACTCAATCGCGTGGTCGACGGCTTCCTACGGGCGGGGGAACGCGGATGAGCGATCTGCGTCCCGATCTGGCGATCATCGCAGCCAATGTCGCACCGGGCAGCCGCGTGCTCGATGTCGGTTGCGGCGACGGCGCGCTGATGGCCGCGCTACGCGACGCGCGGAATGTCGACGCGCGCGGGCTGGAACTGAACCCCGCCAATGTTGCCTCCGCCGTCGGGCGCGGTCTGTCGGTGGTGCAGGGGGATGCCGACACGGACCTGCTCTATTATCCCGATGCCAGCTTCGACTATGCGATTTTGAGCCAGACACTCCAGACCACGCGCCGTCCCGACACGGTGGTCGAGGACCTGCTGCGCATCGCCGGGCAGGCGTTCGTCAGCTTCCCCAATTTCGCGCACTGGCGCGGGCGACTGTCCCTGCTGTGGGGGGGACGCATGCCGGTCACGCGGCTGCTGCCTGAAAAATGGTACGATACGCCCAATATCCACCACCTCACCATCGACGATTTCCGCGCGCTGGTGAAGGAACGCGGCTGGACGATCGACGGGCAATGGTTCCTGAAGGGCGACCGCCAGACCGGCGACGCGAACGCCAACCTGTTCGCGGAACATGCGGTGTTTTTGTTGCGGCGGTGAACCGCCCTACCGCTCCTTGGTTGCGCTGAATTTCAGGTCAGGGTTGCGTTCCTGCTGGTAATTGACGTCCCACGCGCTCTTGGCGAGGAAGACTGTATTGCCATCGCGATCCGCCGCCATGTTGGATCGGTTGATCCCCGAAAACGCCTTGATGTCCGCGTCGCTGCCGCCGAGCCAGCGGGCGGTGTCGAAGGGGGAGGGTTCCAGCACCGCCTCGACCTTATACTCCGCTTCCAGCCGGGAAATGAGCACGTCGAGCTGCAACTGGCCGACGACGCCGACGATCCACTGGCCGCCGATCTCGGGATAGAAGACCTGAATCACGCCCTCCTCGCTGAGGTCATCGAGCGCCTTGCGGAGCTGCTTGGTCTTGGTCGGATCGCGCAGCGCCACGCGGCGCAGGATTTCCGGCGCGAAATTGGGCAAGCCGGTGATGCGTACATCCGCTTTTTCGGACAGCGTATCACCCACCCGCAACGTGCCATGGTTGGGAATGCCGATGATATCGCCGGGATAGGCCTCGTCGGCAATCTCGCGGTCCTGCGCGAAAAACAGGATCGGCGAGTGGACCGCAATCGGTTTGCCACTACCAGAGGGGATGAGTTTCATGCCGCGCCGGAACTTGCCGGAGCACAGCCGCATGAAGGCGATGCGGTCGCGGTGTTGCGGGTCCATGTTCGCCTGCACCTTGAAGATGAAACCGGTGACATCCGGCCGATCCGGCGTGACCGGCTCCGGCTCAGCGGGCTGTTCGCGCGGCGGCGGGGCGTGGCGACCCAGCGCGTCGATCAACTCCGCGACGCCGAACAGCTTCAGCGCCGATCCGAAATAGACCGGGGTCAGGTCGCCATGGCGATAGGCGGCGAGATCGAAGCTCGCATAGCCGCCCTGCGCCAGCTCGCCTTCGCTGACCAAGGTTTCATGCCCCTGCGCCGACAGGACATCGGCCAAGCGCGGATCATCGATGCCGCTGAACTGCTCGACCGTGCCCTCAAACGCGCGGCTCGGCCCGCTTGGCTGGCGCAACTGGCCGGTGGCGAAGTCGAAAACCCCTTCGAACGTGCCACCCATGCCGACCGGCCAGCTCATCGGGCAGACATCGAGCGCGAGCGCATCCGCCACTTCGTCGAGCAGGGCGAAGGGATCGCGCCCTTCCCGATCGACCTTGTTGATGAAGGTAATGATCGGCACGTTGCGCAGGCGGCAGACTTCAAACAGCTTGCGCGTCTGGGGCTCGATGCCCTTGGCGGCGTCAATCACCATGACAGCGGAATCCACGGCGGTCAGCGTGCGATACGTGTCTTCGCTGAAGTCCTCGTGCCCCGGGGTGTCGAGCAGGTTGAAGGTGATCGTCTCGCCGTCCATCGTACGGCTGAACGTCATGACCGACGATGTGACGGAAATGCCGCGCTGCTGCTCGATCTTCATCCAGTCGGACCGCGCGCGACGGTTTGCGCCGCGGGCCTTCACCTCCCCGGCAAGATGGATCGCGCCGCCTTCCAGCAGCAGCTTTTCCGTGAGCGTGGTTTTGCCCGCGTCAGGATGGGAAATGATCGCGAAGGTGCGGCGGGAGGGAATGGACATGGAGAAAACTTTCTTGGAAACGGGAGAACGGGCGCGCAGTAAGCCGCGTCAGTTCTCGACCAGTGTCACGTTCATGCGAAACCGGCGGGACGCACCGGGCGCCAGGGTGATGATGCCGGGCTTTTGCGTAAAATCGCCGGTGAAGCCAGCCGGATCGGCCATGCCAGCCCACGGCTCGATGCACAGATAGTTCGCGCCGGGCTTCTGCCAGAGCCCGAGAGTGGGTGTATCGGGGAAATCGATGCGCAGGCGTGGCTCGCCCGGCACGCCCCAGAGCAGGCTGCGGCTTGTCAGTTGATCCCAGATCACCGCATCCCGTTCGAACAGGGCATGGGTGGGGATGAACGTGTCGCCCTCGACGGGCGTCGCTTCCGCGTCAGGCGCGATCAGCCCCGGCTCCCCGCCGATCCGGCGGATGGGCGCGGGCTCGGGCTGTTCAAAGACGATCCTGTGATCCTTCTTGGCCCCGCCGGTCGGCAGCGGCCAAGCGAAGGCGGGATGATAGCCGAAGCTGAACGGCATCGTCCGATTATCGCGATTTTCGACCGTGGCGGTCATCGCCAGCGTCGCCCCGTCGAGCGCGAAATCCATGTCGAGCCGGAATGCGAAAGGATAGACGGCATGAGTTGCCTCGTCCGCGTCGAGGCGGAACAGCACACGGGCCTTGTCCTGCTCCACGAGACCAAAATCCCGCCGCCGCGCAAAACCATGCTGGGGCAGGGCGTATTCCGTGCCATCCAGACGATAGCGATCACCGCGCAGCCGCCCGACAACCGGGAACAGCAACGGCGCGTGCCCAGTCCAGAAGGCCGGGTCGGCGTCTGTCATCCATTCGCGGCCCTGCGCGTCGGTCAGCGACCAGAGTTCCGCGCCCAGCGGGTGGATCTGCGCTGTCCATGCACCAGACCGGATCGCGACAGGATCAGCCACGCAAGCTCCCGCCCAGCTTTTCCGCAGCCTTCACCACGGCCGCGCTGATGGCGCCCAGCTCCTCTTCAGTGAAGCTTTTCTCGCCGGGCTGCAGGGTGACTTCGATGGCGAGCGACTTCATGCCGTCATCGACACCCACGCCGGTGAACACATCGAACAGGCGTGCGTCGACGATGCTCTTCTTGTCCGCGCCCCGGACCGCGCGGACCAGCGCATCGGCTTCCAGCGCTTGCGGGACAAGGAACGCAAAGTCGCGCTTCACCGCCTGCAACGCGGGCGGTGCGTAGGGTGTGCGCATGAAGCCCGCCTTGCGCTTGGCCGGTATCGCATCAAGGAAGATCTGCGCGGCGACCACCGTGCCGGACAGGCCGAATTCCTTCGCCAGCAACGGGTGCAGCACGCCATATTCGGCGAGCACCGTCTTGGGGCCGAGGCGCAGCGTGCCGGACTGGCCGGGGTGCCAGCTTGCGCCCGCATCGCCCATCATCTGCAGGTTCGCAACCGGCGCTCCGGCGGCGGCCAACAGCGCCAGTGCTTCGGCCTTGGCGTCATAGGGCGTGAAGGGCTGTGCCTTGCCGGATTGCCAGCCGCGCGGTGTGCGTTCGCCCGCCAGCACAAGGCCGACCGTGGGCCGCTCTTCGCTGTTGCCATCGGCCGCGTGGAAATAGCGGCGACCGACCTCGAACAGGCGAATGCTGGTCGCCCCGCGATCGCTGTTGCGCCGCGCAGCCGAGAGCAGGCCGGGCAACAGCGAGGGCCGCATGACCTTCAGCTCGTCCGAGATCGGGTTGGCGAGGGTCCAGTCGCCGCCGCCGACCGAGGCCGCTTCCTTCTCCGACAGGAAGGACCAGTTGATCGCTTCGTTGAGACCGCGCGACGCCGCCATGCGCCGCACCTTGCGTTCCACCAGCTGCGCGGGCGTGGCCGTCGGGCGCGCGACGCCGGGTGCGCGCGGCAGCGGGGTGGAGGGAACATGCTCCAGACCGACGATGCGCACGACTTCCTCGACCAGATCCGCCGGGCCGTCGATGTCGCGCCGCCAGCTGGGAATGGTCACCGACCAACGACCGGGCGCTTCGACAGTGACGGTGAAGCCCAACCGCGCCAGGATATCGCGCTGTTGATCGCCCACCACATCCACACCGGCAAGCGCCAGGCATGTCGCGGGATCATAGGAAACCTGGCGCGGTGCGACCGGCGGCTCCCCCGCGCGCGTCACGGCGCTTGGGCTGCCGCCGCAATGGTCGAGCACCAGCCGCGTCGCGATCGCCAGCCCCTCATCGAGAAAAGCAGGATCGACGCCGCGCTCGAACCGCTGGCGCGCGTCGGACGTGATGCCAAGCTTCTGCCCGGTGCGTGCAATCGCTTCCGGCGTGAAATAGGCGCATTCGATGAGCACGTCCGTGGTCGTGTCGGAAACGCCCGAATCCTCGCCACCCATAATGCCCGCAATATCGTGGACCTGGCGCTCGTCAGCAATGACAGTCATCGTCTCGTCGAGCGTGTAGGTCTTGCCGTTGAGGGCCAGCACCTGCTCGCCCTCCCGCGCACGGCGCGCGACGAGGCCGCCGCTCAGCTTCGCACGGTCATAGACATGAAGCGGCCGCCCCAGGTCGATCGACACGAAATTGGTGATGTCGACCAGCATGGAAATCGGTTTCTGGCCGATCGCCTTCAACCGTCGCGCCATCCATTCCGGCGCCGCGCCGTTGGTCACGCCCGATACGCCTTGCGCGAAGAACGCGGGGCATCCCTCCACATCGTCCGTGCGCACGTCCGGCCCCGCGCCCCCGCCCGCGATGGGATTGAGGCTCTCCATGCGATAGACATCATGAAGCGGTTTCAGCGTGCCCACGCCCTTGGCCGCGAGATCACGCGCGATGCCGCGCACGCCCATGCAATCCTGCCGGTTGGGGGTGATGGAAACATCGATGACCGGATCACCCAGACCTGCCCAGTCGGCATAAGCGGTGCCAACAGGCGCATCGGCGGGCAGTTCGATGATCCCGTCATGATCGTCGCCCAGTTCCAGCTCGCGCGTGGAGCACATCATGCCGTTCGATTCGACGCCCCGGATCGCCGCGACGCGCAGGACCATGCCATTCGCGGGCACGGTCGCGCCGGGCAGGCCGAACACGCCCACCAGCCCTGCCCGCGCATTGGGCGCGCCGCACACGACCTGCAACGGCCCCTCGCCTGCATCGACGGACAGCACCTGCAACTTGTCCGCCTGCGGATGCGGTGCGGCAGTGAGTACCTTCGCGATGCGAAAGCCCTCAAGCTTCGCGGCGGGGTCTTCCACGCCTTCGACCTCCAGCCCGATGGCGTTCAACGCCAGCAGGATGTCATCGAGCGACGCCGAGGTTTCGAGATGCTCCCTGAGCCAGCTCAGCGTGAACTTCATGCGCCCACTCCCCCGCTCAGCGTCGGCACGTCGAGTGCACCGAAACCGTAATGCCGCAGCCAGCGCAGATCGCCGTCGAAGAAGGCGCGCAGGTCGTTCATCCCGTATTTGAGCATGGCGAGGCGGTCGACGCCGGTGCCGAAGGCAAAGCCCTGCCACACAGTCGGGTCGAGACCGCAGGCCTCGATCACGCGGCGGTGGACCATGCCGCTGCCCAGCACTTCCATCCAGCCGCCATTGGCGTCGTCGCCGCTGCCGCCGATCACGCGCTGGCCATTTTCGTGGGTGTAGCCGACATCGACCTCCACCGATGGTTCGGTGAAGGGAAAATAGCTGGGGCGCAGGCGCAGGACGATGTCTTCCCGCTCGAAAAACGCCTTGAGGAAGGTCTCGAGCGTCCATTTGAGGTGGCCCAGATGGATGCCTTTGTCGATCACCAGCCCCTCGATCTGGTGGAACATCGGTGTATGGGTTGCGTCGCTGTCGCTGCGATAGACGCGGCCCGGCGCGATGATGCGGATCGGCGGTTCCTGACCCTTCATCGTGCGGATCTGCACCGGCGACGTGTGCGTCCGAAGCAACATGCGATGTTCCGCGCCCCCCACGTCCGGGAAATAGAAGGTGTCGTGCATCGCGCGCGCCGGGTGCGTCTCCGGAATGTTGAGCGCGGTGAAATTGTGCCAGTCGTCCTCGATCTCCGGCCCGGTCGCCACCGAGAAGCCGAGATCCGCGAAGATTTCCGCCAGCTCGTCCATCACCTGAGACACGGGATGCACCGTGCCCAGCGGCAGGGCATCGATGGGCAAGGTCATGTCCAGCGTTTCGGACGCCAACCGCGCGTCGAGCGCGGCGCTTTCCAGCGCGGCCTTGCGCTCGGCGATGGCGGCGGTGACACTCTCGCGCAGGTCATGGATCGCGGGGCCACGCTCCAGCCGCTCCTCTGGCGACATCGCGCCCATGGTCTTGAGCAGGCCGGTGACCACGCCGGACTTGCCCAGCGCGCCCACCCGCAACGCCTCCACGGCGTCCAACGTGTCGGCCTTGGCGATATCGGCCAGCAACCCGGCCTTTAGTGCTGTTACTTCGGTCATGGCGCCCCGCTAGCCTAAATGCGCACAAAGAAAAAGGTGCCGGAAGCGTCTGCCCCGGCACCTTCGCATTTCTATCGTCTGTGATTCAGGCTGCGGGCAGTGCAGCCTGCGCCTGTGCGACGATCGCTTTAAACGCTTCGCCTTCGTGCATCGCGATGTCGGCCAGGACTTTCCGGTCCAGATCGACGCCTGCGAGCTTCAGCCCGTGCATGAACTGGCCATAGGTCAGGCCTTCCATGCGGACGGCGGCGTTGATGCGCTGGATCCACAGGGCGCGGAAGCTGCGCTTCTTTACCTTGCGATCGCGATAAGCGTACTGCCCGGCCTTCTCGACGGCCTGACGGGCGATACGGATGGTATTCTTGCGGCGGCCATAATAGCCCTTCGCCTGTTCAAGAATATTCTTGTGCTTGGCGCGGGTGGTGGTGCCCCGTTTGACGCGTGCCATGTCTCTCTACTCCTTACTTCAGGCCGTAGGGTGCCCAGAGGCGGACGTGCGCGACGTCGGCTTCGGACAGGACGGACGTGCCACGGTTCTGGCGGATATATTTCGCGTTGTGCGAGATCAAACGGTGGCGCTTGCCGGCGACGCCGTGCTTCACCTTGCCGCTGGCGGTGAATTTGAAGCGCTTCTTCACACCGCTCTTGGTCTTGAGCTTGGGCATTTTCGTCTCCTTGTGTTGGGATGGCGGTGAGGCCATTTCCGACGATTGCGGACAGACTCGGCAGCCCTTGTTAGCCGGTCCGTCCCATTACAGAATCGCGCGGACACGCCACGCGAAGGCGGGCCTATAAGGTCGGACCTCACGAAACGCAAGGGATATGACGCCCCGCCGCGCCGTTGGACAGGGAAACTTGCAGCAGCACGGCGCGTTGGGGGACGATGGATCAGACCGTCTCTCCCGACGCCCGCCCTCTTGCGGAGCCAACGCCTATACGGGACTCGCGCCGCGCCCGTGCGCGCCGGAGATGGAAGAAAGTGCCGCTGCCGATACGGATCGTCACCTATGTCCTCCTTGCGCTGTTCATCATCTGGCTGGTGCTGTTCCTTACCAAGGGCCGTTTCCTCAAAGGCCCGTTTCAGTCGATCGCATCGCGCAGCCTGCAGCGGGACGTGAAGGTCGGCGGCGACTTCCAGCTCTATTTCGCGCCGGTCAATATCAAGTTTCTCGCCGAAGACATGCGGATCGCCAACCCGGCGTGGGTGGGGCGTCAGCCGTTCTTCTACGCCAAGCTGATCGACACCCGTATTTCGCTGATCTCTTTGATCTTTCAGGACAAGAAGCGGGCGCGTTGGCTCAACCTGCGCGACGCGGAGGTGGATCTGCAATGGTCGCGCGACGGGAAGCGCAACAACTGGACCTTCGGCGATCCCAATGCGAAGGGAAAGCCGATGGAGATGCCGGTCATCACCCGGGCAAGCATCACCGGTACCAACATCCGCTACGCCGACCCCCGCTTGCAGATCACGGCGAATATCGATGTCGATACGGTGCGGGCGGCCGATACGCGCTTTTCGAGCGACATCCGCTTTCACGGGTCGGGCACGATGCGGGGCAAGGGCTTCACCCTGCGCGGCGAATTGCTCTCGCCCAATGAAACGGTCACCGGCGGACGCAACCAGCTCGTCGCCCGCGCGACATCGGGCGCCACGATCCTCGACGTGAGCGGCACCTTGCCGGAAGCAACGCAGATCGAAGGCTCCGATCTTGCGCTCACCGTGCGCGGGCCGAATATCCGTCTGCTGTTCGATTTCCTGGGCGTCGCCATTCCCGACACGCGCGCCTACCGAATCCGCTCGGCGCTCACCTACCAGGATGACGAATGGCGCTTCACGCGGATGAAGGGTGTGTTCGGCACAAGCGATATCGCGGGAACGATGACCATCGGCATGCCGAACGAACGGCTGAAAATTGACGCCAATCTTGTTACGCAGACACTCGACATCATCGATGCCGGGCCGTTCTTCGGTTACGATCCGCAGAAGCTCGCCACTCAGGGTGCGACCGCCGCCGTGTCTCAGCCCGGCGGGCCTGTGCGCGTGCTGCCCGATGCGCCGCTGCGCATCGACGCGATCAGCCAGTTTGACGCCGATGTGCAGTACAGCGTCAAGCGTGTGCGGGCGGAAAGCTTCCCCATTTCCAACATTGCGGTAACCGTCGATCTCGACCGCAGCCTGCTCAAACTTTCGCCGCTGACGTTCGACATGGCGGGCGGGTTCGTGTCATCCGACATCGCGATCAATGCCCGCGTGAAGCCGGTACACACCGACTATGACATCCGGCTGTCGCCCACGCCGATGGGCAAGCTGCTCGCGCGCTGGGGCGTCGAAGAGTCCGGTACGACTGGCACCATCAGGGCGCGCGTCAAAATGAGCGGCGAGGGCGACAGCATCCGCGAATCGCTCGCAACGTCCGACGGTCGCATCGCGATCATCCTGCCCGCCGGGTCGATGTGGGCGCGGAATATCCAGCTGTCCGAACTCGACATCGGCACCTTCGTGTACAAGATGTTTCAGGACAAGCTGAAAGACCCGGTCGAGATCAACTGCGGCCTTATCGCCTTCACCGTGCGCGACGGCATCGCAGCGGCCGACCCGATTTTGATCGACACGAAAAAGAATGTCATTCTCGGCCGCGGCGGCTTCAGTTTCAAGAATGAGACGCTGGACCTCGCCGTCCGCGCCGATGGCAAGAAGTTCAGCCTGTTTTCGGCGCAGTCGCCGATAGGCGTGAACGGCAGTTTCGGTGCACCGGGGATCAACCCGATCAGCCCGCAGCTCGTGGCACGTGCGGGGATCGGACTGGGTCTGGGGCTGGTTGCCTCTCCGCTGGGCGCCGTGCTGGCGTTTGTGGACGTCGGTGATGCAAAATCAGCGGCATGCGGCCCGGTGCTCGCTGGCGCGCAGGCCACCGCGCAGCGCACCACCAAAGGAAAACCGCGTGATGATGTGGGGCGGGGCACAACCGCCAAATCGGAGAGCGGCAAGACGAACGGTCAGGAAAAGCAGGAACAGAAGAAGAAGTTTCTGGGGATCTTCTGATAGGGGTTCGCCCGGCGTGCGGGCAGCGGAAATCCCGACTACAGCGGCTTTTCGTAGATGATGTACGTCTTGTTGATGTGGCCGTTGATCGCGTCCGCGACAGCGACCATGCCCTGATTGTCCTCCAGCACCCAGCCAAATTCGCCCCGGCTTGCGCCATATTTCGTGACCGCGTCGCGGCGGATATATTCGATCATCATGAAGGCAAGCTGGCTGGCGATGCGCGACGACTGGAGGCGCTTGACCACACCCATCAGCGGGACGCGCATCGTGCGTACTTTGGGGGCACGCAGCCACCACAGCAGCTTTGCCCAGCCAAATGGAAACAGCGATCCGTTGAGCGGTCCCAGCGCCTCATTGAGATCGGGCAGGGTCATCATGAAGGCGACCGGCTCGCCATCAATCTCGGCAATGCGGATCAGATCCTCGAATACGATCGGCTTGAGCTTCTTGCCGACAAATGCGATCTCCGTGTCGGTCAGGGGCACGAAGCCCCAGTTGTCGCCCCAGGCATTGTTGAGGATACCTAGGATGGTGGCCGCTTCCCGCGTGAACTTGCTCTTGTCGACCTTGCGGATGACGATGCGCTCGTTCTTTTCGCCCGACTGGATGATGCGCTGGACCAAGGGCGGGAAATCGCCGGTGATCGGAATTTCATACGTCCGCAGTTCCTTGGCGGGGGTGTAGCCCGCGCGCGCGATCCAGCCTTCATATTCCGGGCGGCCATGGCCCATCATCACGGTCGGCGGATGGTCGAAGCCGGACGTGAGGAGGCCAGGCTCGTCCCAGATCGAAATCGACAGCGGCCCCAGCGCGCGATGCATCCCCTTGCCACGCAGCCAGTCCTCCGCCGCGGCGATCAGCGCGGCGGCGCTTTCCTCGTCCAGCGCTTCGAGCATCCCCCAATTGCCGGTGCCCGGCCCCATGCCCTGTTCGACCGGCTGTTCAAGCGCGAGATGATCGATATGGGCGGAAATTCTCCCGGTCACTTTGCCATCGCGGCGCGCCAGGAAATAATGCGCTTCGCCATGCTCGAACCAAGGGTTCTTGCCGGGGGTTAGCAGGGCGTGGACCTCGTCCTTCAACGGTGCGACCCAAGCGGGATCGTTGGCATAAACCGTCCAGGCCAGATCGACGAATGCCTTGAGGTCGGCCTTGCCGGAGACGGGGGAGATCACTACGTCCGATACAGCCACGGCGTTGCCTCACATTTGATCGGTGACAAGGAATGGTTCGATCGGCCTGTTAGGGCGGACGCACGACGCGGACAATGATTATGTCACTTTGCTGCCATGATCCGCACGCATTTGGACAGTAGGACAGCTTCATGACGGCTTATGAAAAGATCGACGTGGTTAGCAAGTCCGCGACTCCGGATGATGCGGCCATGCTGCGCGCGGCGGTGCAGCTGACGAAGGATATTACGACCGCGCGGGCCGCGATCTACTGGCCGGACTGCTTTCTCTCGGCGCTGGTCGGCTATGCGGCACTGGTGGGGGCAATCCTTAGCCCGAACCTGCTCCTGACTGTCGGGCTGGGCGTGATAGCCGCGCTGGCGCTTTACCGTGCGCTGCTCTTCATTCACGAGCTGACCCATATCCACCGCACCGCGCTGCCCGGCTTTCGCTTTGCGTGGAACCTGTTCGTCGGTATCCCCATGCTCACGCCGTCGTTCATGTATGAGAATGTGCACACGCTGCACCACGCGCGCACCCGCTATGGCACGCCGGAAGATCCGGAATATCTGCCGCTGGCGCTGATGAAGCCGTGGTCGCTTCCCGTGTTCGTGCTGGTCGCGGCGCTCGCGCCCGTGGCCCTGCTGATCCGCAGCGCGGTCCTTGTGCCACTCGGCGCGATCATCCCGCCGCTCCGGACGGTGGTGTGGGAGCGTTTCTCGGCCCTATCGATCAATCCCAGCTTCCGTCGTCGCCCGCCGGAGGGCGCGTTCGGCCGGATGGTGTTCTGGCAGGAGCTGGGAGCAAGCCTCTGGGCCGTTGCGCTGCTGGCGAGCACGCAGATCCTCGGCTGGCGGCCGCTGCTCACCGCGCTGGGGATTTTCTCGGTCACGGCGGTGCTCAACCAGCTGCGCACGCTGGTCGCGCATCTCTGGGAAAATGACGGAGAAGCGATGACGGTCACCGGACAATATCTGGACTCGGTCAATGTCCCGCCGCCGGGCTGGATCGCGCCGCTGTGGGCGCCGGTCGGCCTGCGCTATCACGCGCTGCATCACCTGTTGCCGAGCCTGCCCTATCACTCGCTCAGTGAAGCGCATCGGCGGATTGCCGCGCATCTCGGCACGGAATCAACCTATCATGGCGCGAATTACGGCGGGATGATCCCGCTCCTCGGCAAGATCGCGCGCAGCACGATGGTCAGGCGATAAGGGCTACTCCTCGGTGCGGACGAGCACCGATTCGCCGAGCAGCAGGAACAGCAGAAACGGCGCCCATGCCGCGATGAACGGCGGATAGGCCCCCAGATTGCCCATCGCGAGCGAGAAATTGTCCGCCACGAAATAGGTGAAGCCCAGCCCCATGCCGATCACCGCGCGGACGAACAGGTGTCCGCTACGCGCCAGACCGAACGCCGACACAGAACCCAGCAACGGCATCAGCAGCGCGGAGAGCGGCCCGGAAATCTTGTGCCACAACGTCGATTCGAGCGCGCTTGTGGGACGGCCCGCATCGCGCAGATCGCCGATCGCCTGTTGCAGCGGCTGGAACGCGAGCCCGTCGGCATTCACCTTGGCCAAGGTGAACTGGTCCGGCCGCACATTGGTGGCGGCGCGGACGGTCCCGACCTGTCGCATCGTTCCGCGGCCAACATCGAACTGCCGCGCATCGTGAAACAGCCACGATCGGGTCGCGGGATCATAGCTGGCCGTCGGCGCGCGCACGACATTGACCAGCCGGTTCTCAATGCGGTTGAACATTTCGATATCGCGCAACTTGGTCGCATTGCCACGGCCCGTCACGGCCCCGGCGTTGATCAAATTGTTGCCGTCACGCACCCAGACATTCGTCTTTATCCCGCTCTCGCGCGGGATCGGACCATAATCGACCGCCTGCCATGCTTCGAGCGCAGCAGTGGCGCGGGTAACGATTCGCTCGTTGAACGTATAGCTGACGGCGGCAATGCCTAGCGCGGCGAGCATCAGCGGCGCGAGGATCTGGTGGGCGGAGAGACCCGCCGCCTTCATCGAAACGATCTCGCTGTTCTGGTTCATGCCCGTCAGCGTGACCAGCGTACCGAGCAGCACCGAGAAAGGCAGAAACCGCGCGACGATCTGCGGCAGGCGCAGGCCGACATAATGCCACAATTCCGCCTCGCCATTGCCGGCAGGCGCCAGGATCTCTTCAGATTGGCCGAGCAGGTCGAGTGTCATCAGCACGAGGACAAGCATGATCAGCACGACAAACGAGCGGATCAGGAAAGCGCGGCCCACATAGAGGGCGAGGGTGCGCGACGGAAAAAACTGCAGCTGCATAACGCCTTCCTACATGATCTGGTGCAAGCGTTTCCGCCCGAACCGGAGCCATTTTGCGAGCCATTTGGTTACTTTCGCGAAAAGCGATTCCAGCGCCCCAATCGGCTGGCCGCCCGGCCGGTGCGCGACCACATGATACATCCACAGGATCAGCGCAGCGAACACGAGGAAGGGCAGCCAGAGCGCCAGCAGCGCATCAAACTTGCCCGCCGCGCCCACACCTTCGGCATATTGGTTGATCTTGTGATAGGTCACGATGAAGATGATCGACAGGAACACGCCCAGTGCCGATGTCGACCGTTTGGGCGGAATCGCAAAGGCCAGGGCGGCAAGCGGCAGCAGGAACATCATCGCCACCTCTACCAGCCGGAAATGGAAATTCGCGCGCACTTCATTGCGCAGCATCGGCGCGGTATGGGGTGACACGCTGACCCGCGCGAGTTCCGGCAGGGTTAGTTCGCGGTCGGCATCGCCCCGGCCCCGGAAATTCTCAATCTTAGGGAGGTCGATGGGCAAGTCGTGGCTCGAAAAGCTCAGGATGCGCGGGTTCACGATCTTGTCAGAACTGTGGACCAGTACACCGTCGGTGAGACGCAGAATGATGGTGTCCGGATCGTCGGTGGCGAGGAAGGTGCCGCGCGCGGCCGTCACCGCGAGGACCTGCCCCTTGTCGCCGCCGGGGCCACCCTTCGCGCGCACGAAAATGCCATAGAGATCACGACCCTTGTCGCGGCTCTCCTCGATTCGCAGGGTCATGTTCTTTCCGAGACTGGTGAACTCGCCGACCTTGATGGATGCACCCAGCGCGCCAGAGCGCAATTCGTAGGACAGGCCTTCATAGGCGTAGCGGGCGTAAGGCTGGACAAAGCCGACGATCGCCAGATTGAGCAGCGCAAGCCCGAACGCGAAGAGATAGGGCACTTTCAAAAGCTGCATCGGAGACATCCCGACCGCGCGCATCACGTCCAGTTCCGAAGACAGCGCCAGACGCCGGAATCCCAGCAAAATGCCCAGCATCAGGCCAATGGGAATGCCCAGTGACAGATATTCCGGCAGCATATTGGCGAGCATCCGCCACACGACGCTGACCGGTCCGCCTTGCGCCGCGACGAAGTCGAACAGGCGCAGCATTTTGTCGAGCACCAGCAGCATCGCCGCAATCACCAGAGTGCTTGCCATCGGAATTGCAACCAGTCGGGCGATATATCGGTCGGTGGCCGTAAAAAGTTTCAATTTATGGTCGTCCCGTCACCATGTTTTGGCCGCAAAGGCAGATCATATCGCAAGAGGGGCGAACAGGGCCACCCGTCTCGTCACGTCGACAGGGCGGGCTATAGCTTCGAGGAGACCTTTGGTCATGTTGAATTTTTCGGGTGCTTTGGGGGCAGTTGCCACGGTGCTCGTTGCAACCGGTGTTCTTGTCACGCCCGCCCGTGCGGTGGCGCAGCGGCAGGTCATCGATAATGATCTGTCGCGCTGTGCGCCGTCGGCCGGACCTGCCGTGCTGGTGGACGTTAGCGGGTTCAAGGGCGCGACCGGCAAGATCCGCGTCCAGGCCTATCCTGCGACCCGTAGCGCGTGGTTGGAAAGCGGTGCGTGGATCGACCGCATCGACGTGCCCGTCCAGGCGAGCAATGGTCGCATGAAGTTCTGCCTCCCCCTGCCCGCGCCCGGTCGCTACGGCATCGCGGTGCGCCACGATCGCAACGGTAATGGCAAGACCGACCTGCGCGAGGATGGAGGCGGTTTTTCGAACAATCCCAAGGCGAGCATTTTCAACCTTGGCAAGCCGTCGGTGGACAAGGCCGCGATTACGGTTGGGAACGCGCCGACCAGCATCTCGATCACGCTACAATATTTTTAGGGCATCAATCTAGGAAACCGCCTGAATGGTCTGCGTCGCCCTCCTGTCCAACCCCCACTCCACTGGCAACCGCCAGTTGCTCCCGCGTGTGCGCAGCTATTGCGCGAATTCGCCGGACATTTTCCATTACGAGGTGGACGACGTCGACCAGATCGGCCGGGCGATGGAAACGATCGCCCGGGTAAAGCCGGCCGTTATCGTCATCAACGGCGGCGATGGTACGGTGCAGACCGCGCTGACCGAGCTGTATCAGGGTGGCCATTTCGATACCGACGTTCCGCCCGTGGCGGTGCTGCCTAATGGCAAGACCAATCTGATCGCACTCGATCTCGGCATTCGCGGCGACCCGATCAAGGCGCTGGCGCGGATCGTCGAGATCGCGAAGACCAATGTGCAGGATCATGTCGTCGTGCGCGAGCTTATCGCCTTGTCGGACGGGGAAAGTGCTACGCGTCCGGTGCTTGGCATGTTTCTGGGTGGAGCAGGCCTTGCCGACTCGATCCTCTATTGCCGTAACCAGATCTATCCGCTCGGACTCTCCAACGGGCTGAGCCATGTGCTCACGGCCTTTGCCGTATTGCTGAGCAATCTGTTCGGCGTGCGCGGGCGCTATCTGCCGCCCTCTGCCCGGCCGATTTCAATTTCGCTCATGCGCGACGGACAACTGGCGGGCAAGTTCGCCGTGCTGATCGTCACCACGCTGGAACGACTGCTGCTCGGGGCGAAGCCGGGCGACGCGGGGCAGGGGCGGCTGAAGCTCATGGCGGTGGACCAGACGGCCGCCGCCGTGTTGCGCATGCTGTTCGCCAGCCTGACCGGCCGCTTCGGCGCGAGCCGGATGCAGGGCATTCACCTGGAACAAGGCGACGTCATCCGGATCGAGGGCGACCATAGCAGCGTCATCCTCGACGGCGAGATTTTCGAGGCGAGCCACGGCCGCCCGATCGTGCTGCGCTCGACCGCGCCGGTGCCATTCCTGCGCCTCGCTGCATAACGGCAGAGACCGCTATCTCTACCCTGGACGAACTGGTGGCGGTGGAACTGGATACCCCGTCTGATGCGCGTGCGGTCGTAATGGCTTATGCGCTCGCGGGACGCTACCCGGATGCAGCGCGCGCTGTGCTTTTCTACGGCTCCTGCCTGCGCGAAGCCCAACTCGACGGGCTGATGCTCGATTTCTATCTCATCGTCAGCGATTACGAAGCGGCCTATGGCAAAGGCTGGCTGGCGCGCGCCAATCGGTGGATCCCGCCCAACGTCTTTCCCTTCGAGCATGACGGGCTCGCCGCCAAATATGCGGTGCTGAGTGAGGCGGATTTTGCACGGCTATGCGGAGAGCAGGCGGACAATGTGTCGGTATGGGCACGCTTTGCCCAGCCGTCGCGGCTGCTGTGGTGCGCGGACACCGAGGCGCGCAGGACAGCGATCGCAGCGATTGCGCAGGCCGCGCCGACCCTGTTGCGTCTCGCCCAGCCCACTGCCGACAGGAGCGATGCGCTTACTCTTTGGCAGCATGGTTTTTCGTTGACCTATGGCGCGGAGATCCGAGCGGAGCGTTCCGGACGCTCCGGCTCGATCGTCGACAGCGATCCAGCGCGCTTTCGCCGCTTCTACGACGCGGCCGTCGCTGGGGGGCAGCTCGACCCCGCAGGGCGCTTCGATGCCGCCGAGCGGGAGGCCAACATGCGGCGCTGGCGTCGCCTGCAACGGCGCGGGAAATGGCTCACCGTCGCGCGGCTTGCCAAGGCGAGCTTCACCTTTGCGGGTGGGATCGATTATCTCGCGTGGAAGATCAACCGCCACGCCGGAACGCGTATCATGATCCGTCCTTGGCAGCGGCGCTGGCCGTTGCTCGGTGCGCTTACTCTGCTGCCGCGGTTGTTTGCGAGCCGGGCAATTCGCTGACCGCGTCGGCAATCGCGTTTGCCAGCGCGGCAAGCGTATAGGGTTTGCGCAACAGGCCGTGCCCCTCGAACAGCCGGTTGTCGGACACGTCGCCTGCATAGCCGGTGACGAAAATGACCGGAATGGCGCGGCAGGCCGGTGGCAGGGACGCGATCATCTCTGGCCCTGTCATGTCGGGCATCAGCACGTCGGAGAGGATCAGGCGTACATCCGGATTTGCCTGCAGCATCTGCGGCGCCTTGAGCGGGCTGTCGCAGCAGATCGGATTGTGTCCGAGTTCGGTGAGCGCGGCGCGGGTCTGCGCCAGCACGCGCGGATCATCCTCCACCACCAGGATCGACAGGCCGACATCACCGCCCGGTTCGCCTGACGTGGCATTCTCAGACGCGCCACCGGATAGCGATATTGTGCTCGGCGCCGCGACGCCATGGTGTCGCGGCAGGAACATCTCGACCGTGGTGCCTTCCCCGAGCTTCGACTGGATGCGGATTTCGCCGCCATATTGGCCGACAAAGCCGAAGATCTGGCTCAGCCCCAGCCCGGTGCCCTGTCCGGCGGGCTTGGTGGTGAAGAACGGCTCGAACACGCGGTCCAGTACCTCCGGCGGCATGCCGCAGCCGGTGTCGGTCACCGCAAGGGAGAGATATTCGCCCGCCACGCATTCGCCCACCTCTCCCGCAGCCAGTCGGCGCTGGCGCGTGGCGAGGGTGAGCGTGCCCTTGCCCTCCATCGCGTCGCGCGCATTGACGGCAAGGTTCAGGATCGCATTTTCCAGCGCATAGCGGTCGACGTAGATGGCCCAGTCGTTCGCAGCCAGATCGAAAGTCACGCGGATCTGGTCGCCGATCGTGCGGTCGATCAGTTCCCCCATGCCGGAGACCAGTTCGTCCGGGTTGGTGGCATCGGGCAAATGTGGCTCCGCGCGCGCAAAGGCAAGCAAGCGGCGGGTGAGGGCGGACGCCCGGTTGGCGCCCTCCATCGCGTTGTCGATGTGCCGTGCCGCTTCCTCCGGCGCTTTCATTAACCGTCGCCGGGCCAGCTCCAGTCCGCCGACGACGACAGCGAGCATATTGTTGAAATCATGTGCAATGCCGCCGGTCAGCTGGCCAACGGCCTCCATCTTCTGCATCTGGCGCAGGCTCTCCTCGGCCGCCGCGCGGTCGGTCGATTCCTGCTGCAACTGGACATAGGCGAGCTGCAGTTCGGCCGTGCGCACCGCCACCGCCTTTTCGAGCGCCAGAGCACGCGCCGCCTCGTCGCGGGTCAGACGGCGCTGGATGCGGCGATCGTTGAACGCACCGCGCGCCACCCATGCCGTCACCAGAATGGCGACCAGCAGCACCAGTCCGACCAGCCAGGATGTGGTCGCCAGCTGCGCCGTCTTGTCGCCGGTGCGAATGACATCGAGGTTGCGTGCGCGCAGCCGCTCCATTTCCGCCGCGATGATCGCATCGAGGTCGCTGCCGATCTCGGTGAGATTCTGCGCGGTGCCCGCCTGGTGGAATTTGCCGAGCGACGTCATTTTCTGGTCGTAGGTGGTGCGCAGCGCAATGTCGCTGAGCGTCTGGCCGCGGTCACGAAACGCGAAGCTCAGCTTTTCGACGAGATGATGCTGCGCCGCGTCTCCACGGGTCGCCCGCTCCAGCGCACCGAGTTCCGCCGCCGCGCGCGACCAGTGCTGCTGGTACAAACGCCCGGTGTTCGCGTCCATACTGATGACGTAGCGGGCCAAGGTGGATTCTGCCTTGGCGATTGATCCGTCGAGGCGCCGTGCGAGCGCAATGATCTCATAGCTGCGTTGCTGCTCAGAGAGCGCGCTTTCCCGATCGCGCGCTGCCGTGCTGGCCTGATAAAGCAGTGCACCGAGCGCCAGGACCAGCGGAATGCCGATCAGGAAGGGGAGCGCCCGTTCGAGTACGTGACGCCACCACGAACCCTCGGTCTCCTCGTCCATGTCGATCGCGTACGCGTCTTCCATAGCATAACCTTAACGGGTTTGCCGGTGAGAAGGAAGCCGTCACGCAACGGTATGAAACGGGCAGATTTTCCGGTCAGCCGATCGCGCCGGTGGCCTTGCCTGCCGCCGCGAACATACCAATGATCTGCTCGACCTGGTCCGCGCTGTGCTCGGCGCAGAGCGAGCAGCGCAGCAGGAAGGTTCCCGCTGGCGTTGCGGGCGGGCGCGCCATGTTGACGTACAGCCCGAGCTCCAGCAGCGCCTGCCACATCGCGACCGCCTGTGTCTGATCGGTCAGGATCACGGCAATGATGGCCGACTGCGGCGTTTTCGTACCGAGCGTAAAGCCTAGATCGGTCAGCCCCCCATGCAGACGACGGCTGTTTTCCCACAGATGCGCGCGCTTGTCGCCCGCGTGCATCAGCTTGCGGATCGATGTTGCAGCGGTCGCCACGACGCTCGGCGGTAGCGAAGCGGTGAAGACATAGGGACGGCAAACGAGACGCAGCACTTCGAACTTCGGGTGGTTGGAGACGCAGAAGCCCCCGACTGTGCCGACGCTCTTGGAGAAGGTGCCGACCACGAAGTCCACGTCCTTCTCGACCCCCTGCTCCTCGTACACCCCGCGCCCGTTGGGGCCGAAAAAGCCCATGCCGTGCGCTTCGTCGACCAGGATCATGCAGTTGGCATGCTTGCGGACAGCGGCGACCATCTCGGGCAGCGGCGCGACGTCGCCGAGCATCGAATAGACGCCCTCCAGCACCACCAGCTTCTGCGCTTCGGCGGGCAGGCGGCCGAGCCGCTTGTCGAGATTCTCGACGCTGTTGTGGCGGAACCGCACGATCTCCGCATTGCCGAGATAGCAACCGTCATAGATTGACGCGTGGCTGTCGGCATCCAGGATGATATAGTCGCCCTTGCCCGCCAGCGTCGAAATCATGCCCAGATTGGCCTGATATCCGGTCGAAAAAACCATCGCGTGCTCGGTGCCGTAGAAGTCGATCAGCGCCTGCTCGACTTCCTTGTGCCCCTGATAGGTGCCGTTCAGAACGCGGCTGCCCGTTGTGCCCGCGCCGAATGCGTCGAGCGCGTCCTTGCCCGCCTGCACCACATCGGGGTCGAAGGTCATGCCCATGTAATTATAGGTGCCGAGCAGGATCGTTTCCTTGCCCTTGATGACCGCGACGGTCGGCGACTTCACCTCGTCCATCACGATGGAAAACGGATCGCGCACGCCGGTGGCGAGCAGCGCCTCACGCTCCGCGATCAGCGCGTCGAATTTGGAAAACAGGTCGCGCGGCGCGGCGACTTCGGCAGGGGTGGACGCATCGTTGGCGGTGGCGGTGGCTTCGCTCATCGCTGTTCCCTCAGGCCTGGAGTTTCACGACGGCATCGGTGAGCTGCCCCACTGTCTCGATCTCCGCCTGCATGTTCATGGTGATGATGATGTCGAATTCATCCTCGATCGCCGCGACAAAATCCATCACGGTCAGGCTGTCCCACTCCAGATCCCCGGCAAAGGTCGTTGCCTCGGTCAGCGTGATGCCCTTCTTGTTGAACGGCGCGATTTGCGCCGCGATGGTGTCGTAAATTTCCTGGCGATCCGTCATATCTCGTCTTTCTGTGGCAGGCCGATGCGTTCATGCGCGCCGCTCGCGTCCTTTGGCAAGGGAATAAGGCCGCAATCGGGCATCATCTTGCCGGTTGTGGCCAGAGATGCCATTCTGCGCCGCCAAAGCGGGAGAAAGCAACCGGACATGACCGACGAGCAGAGCAAGAACGCCCCAGACCGGTCCTTTCCGCCTAACGCTGTCCATCTCGTACGCACCGTGCTGCAAGGCAATCTGACGCTGAGCCAGATGGCCGACCAGAAGGCCAATATGGTGATGGGCGCGGCGTTCGTGGTGTTCACCCTGTCGGTGGGGCAGGTGCGCAGTGGCGGGGGTATGCTGCTCCCGATCACACTTCTGGCGAGCGGCGCGCTGGTGGCCGCTGTCTGTGCAATCCTGGCCGTGCTGCCCAAGGTGGCGCAGGGGAAAGGGGATGTGGATGACGACGCCAACCTGCTGTTTTTCGGCGTGTTCACGCATTTGAGCGAGGCGGAATTTATCGACCGGGTACTCGACCGGCTTGTCAGCGACGAAGCGGCGTATCGCACTATGCTGCGTGATATCTACCAAAACGGGCAGGTGCTCGCCCGCAAGAAATACCGCTTCCTCGGCTATGCCTATCGTGCGTTTCTGGCCGGGCTGATACTGGCGTTTGTCGCATTCGCGGGAGAGCTGGCGGTAGGGGTTACGGTCTGATCAGGCGGTTCTTCCCATAACCGTTCGTGCTGCGTGCCATGGAGCTTGTCGAAATGGCGTATCGAAGCGCCTTTCCTTCGATCTGGTTTTCGCCTGCGCTCAGCCCCTACTCAGGACGAACGGGGCTGGGTTCGATACCTCGCTGCAGCCATGCGCAGCCCGGCGTCGGTGCTGATCTGTGGCGCCCATAGCGCAGCTGGAGGACGCTTTGCCGGGTCCGCTACCCAGTCCGTGTGGCACATATAACGCACCCGGTCGGGCGTCAGCTTGGCCGCAGGGCCGCGCGCCAGTCCATCCAGCGCGGCGAAGCTCATCAGCACCCAGCGGGGCAGTGGAATAGGTCGCACCCGCCGGTCCATGGCCCTGCCGAAGGCGGCGGCCAGTTCCGCATGGCTGAGGCCTCCGGGCGTGCCATCGTCCACTTCATAGGTCGCGCCGATATGCGCCGGATCGGCCGTCTCGCACAGCGCCAGCAGCGCGCGTGCCAGATCCGTTACCTGGATGAGCGAGGCGCGGCCCTGCGGCGGGACCGGCAGCACGCCCTTGCTCGCCGCGCGGAACAGCTCGCGAAATTCGGTGTCGCCCTGCCCATAGACGGCGGGCGGGCGCACGATTGTCCAATCGAGGCCGGATGCCTGCACATGCTCCTCGGCGAGCGCCTTGGACCAGCAATAATCGGCCAGCTCCGGCTCTCGCGCGGCGAGCGAGGAGACGTGCACCAGCCGCCGCACGCCTGCGCGCTGCATCGCCGCGATGACGTTGGCCGTGCCCGTTCCGTTGCCCGCCTCGAACGCCGCGCGGCTGGGGGCGTTTACCACGCCCGCGATGTGCAGCACGACATCGGCCCCCGCAACGAGCGTATCGAGGGCAGCGGCATCGTCCAGCGCGCCCGGAGCCCAGGTTACCCCGTCCCGTGGAGGCTGCGGTCGTCGCGTGAGGGCGGTGACGCGATGTCCGACATCGAGCGCCTGCCGCAACGTCTCCGCTCCGACAAAGCCGGTCGCGCCGGTCATCGCAATCTTCACAGCATGACCATATGATCGCGGTGCACGAGCGCCGGACGGAAGGTGTCGCCCAATATCGCACCGATCTCTTCGCTGCGCTTGCCCGCGATACGCGTCGCGTCGGCGCTGTCATATTCGGCAAGGCCGCGCGCAATCCGCTGGCCCTCGACGTCGAGAATATCGACCACGTCCCCCCGTGCGAAGCTGCCCGTCACGCCCCTGACCCCGGCGGGCAGCAGGCTGTTGCCCTTGGCAAGGGCGCGTGCTGCCCCGGCGTCTACGATAATCGTCCCGCGCGTCGTCAGCCGCCCGGCCAGCCAGCTCTTGCGAGCGCGGTTGCCACTTTGCGCGTGAAAGATCGTGCCCTTGCCGTCCGTTTCCCAGCGCGACAGCGGGGAGGGGGTGAGGCCCGATATGATGGCAAGGTGCGTGCCCGCGCCGGTGGCGATCCGCGCCGCCTCGATCTTCGATCCCATGCCGCCCGAACCCATGCCCGAGCCCGAGCCGCCGTCAGCCATCGCCAGGATCGCGGCGTCGATCCGCTTCACGTCGCGCACCAGCGTCGCATCCGGATTGCTGTGCGGATTGGCGGTATAAAGGCCATCGACATCGGAGAGCAGCACGACCGCATCCGCCCGCGCCGCTTGCCCGATGCGCGCAGCCAGCCGGTCATTGTCGCCGAAGCGGATTTCGGTGGTCGCGACGCTGTCATTCTCGTTGATGACCGGCACGACGCCGAGCGCCAGCAAGCGTTCCAGCGTGGCGGCGGCGTTCAGGTAGCGGCGGCGATTTTCGAGATCATCGAGGGTGAGGAGCATCTGCGCTGCCGTCATGCCCCGCTCGCCGAGCAGGCCCGCCCAGTGCTGGGAAAGCGCGATCTGGCCGACAGCGGCCGCCGCCTGCGCATCGTCGAGGCTCCCGCGTCCGCCCTTGGGCAGCGCCAGCCGCCGCGCACCCAGCGCGATCGCGCCCGAAGAGACGACGATGATCTGTTGCCCCGCCGCATGGCGTGCGGCGATGTCCGCGACGACGCTGGCGAGCCATTCGGACCGGATCGCGCCCGCCGGATCAACGAGCAGCGCCGACCCGATCTTGACGACGATGCGGCGGCAGGTGGCCGGCGGAAAACCGGCTAGCCCAGCGGCGACCATGGCTTTTCCCCCGTCGAATCCGCCCCCTCGTCCCCGTCGTCCGGGTCTCCGCCGTCCTCCGAAAAAGCGTCAAGCGCGGCACGATCCTCATCCATGATTTCGAGTATCGTATCCAGCAGTTCAGGCACGCCTGCGCCGGTAGCGCCGGAAATGAGGAAGATGTCCGCCACGCCTGCTTCACGCAACTGGCTGGCGATGTCCTCCATCAGTTCCTCGTCAAGCAAGTCGCCCTTGTTGAGCGCGACAAGCTGCGGCTTGTCTTCCAATCCCGCGCCATAGGCCTCCAGTTCGTCGGTGACGATGCGGAACGCCTCGACCGGATCGTCGGCGGTCGCGTCGATCAGGTGAAGGAGCACCCGGCACCGCTCGATATGCCCTAGAAAACGGTCACCGATCCCCGCGCCATCCGCCGCGCCCTCGATCAGGCCGGGAATGTCCGCGACGACGAACTCGCGCTGCTTGTGACTGACGACGCCCAGCTGTGGGCGCACGGTGGTGAACGGATAGGCGCCGACCTTGGCCTTGGCGTTGGTGACCTGATTGATGAAGGTAGACTTGCCTGCATTCGGCAATCCGACGAGACCGACATCCGCGAGCAGCTTCAGCCTCAGCCAGACCCACATCTCCTCGCCCGGCCAGCCTGTGCCATGCTGACGTGGCGCGCGGTTGGTGCTGGTCTTGTAGCTCATGTTGCCGCGCCCGCCGTCCCCGCCGCGCAGGAACACCTGGCGCTGGCCGACTTGCGTGAAATCGGCGAGGACCTGCGGCTCTTCGTCCTCGTCCTGCGGATCGGAGATGATCTGTGTGCCCACCGGCACCTTGATGACCAGGTCGTTGCCGCCCGCTCCGGTGCGGTTTTTGCCCGCACCGCCCATGCCACGCGGCGCCTTGAAATGCTGGGTATAGCGGAAGTCGATCAGCGTGTTCAGCCCCGCGACCGCCTCGAAGATGATGTCGCCGCCCTTGCCGCCGTTGCCGCCGTCCGGGCCGCCATATTCTACATATTTCTCCCGCCGGAAACTGACGGCGCCGGGACCGCCGCCGCCGGAGCGGATAAATATCTTGGCTTGATCAAGGAAATGCATGGCGCTGGCCTTTACCGCGCCTTGGCGGGATTAGCCAGTGGGGATGGAGACCGGCGTGGCGCCGGTCTCCCTATCGTCAGGCCGCTATCGGTGCGCGGTCGAGGTACAGTTCCAAGGCCGGGTCGTCGCGCATGGGAATGTGCGCGTCGTCCTCGAACAGCGCACACGGGACGTCTTCGCCCCGCCCTGCGCTGTAGCGGGGCTGGATACGGCCGGTGTCGCGGAAACCTGCCTTGTGCAGAACCTTGGCTGATGCACGGTTGTCGACGATCGCGCTCGCGCGCACCGTGCCAATCCCGGCCGAACGGGCGATGGCCATCACCGCTTGCACGGCCTCGGTCGCGAAGCCGAGCCCCCAGAAGGGACGTGCGATCCAGTAGCCCAGCTCCGGTCGACCTTGCTCATCTCGTGTCAGGCCGCAACCGCCGACCAGACGCGGCGCGCCGCCGGTCCGTGCGAAGGCCAGAAAATTGGGCAGCAGCGGATCCTGTGGCTGACGCAGAAAATCGCGCGCGTCCTGAACCCCATAAGGTTCTGGCACGCGGAGCAGGTTGCGGCGGACCGCATGATCGCCCAGCGCAGTGGCAAGGGCTTCGGCATCCTCGGTCCAGCCGGGGCGGAGGACCAGTCTCTGGGTTCGCGCAAACATTTTGCGTCTCCTTCTTGTTCTCAGCGCCTGTGACCGTAACGGGTTACAGTCTGGCGACATTATAGCGGGATTTGCCCTGCCCCGTGCGACGCACAGGACGAACTGTGGTTCCCCGCCGGGGAAGAGGAAGACGCAAAAGAAAAACGGGACGTCCCGCTTCGGACGCCCCGTCTTCCTCTTTACCGAATATCTGAGAAAATCAGACCCTCCGGCGGGCGTCCCTTGGACGAACCCGCAGCCCGAGTCGTCCGATTATTCCGCGGCTTCCGCCATCATGTCGACCGACACATATTTGCGGCCGAGCTTGCCCTGGTGAAACACCACGCGGCCTTGGGTCAGCGCGAACAAGGTGTGATCCTTGCCCATGCCGACATTGCGACCGGGGTACACGCGGGTGCCGCGCTGGCGAATGATGATGTTGCCGCCGATCACTTCCTGACCGCCGAACTTCTTCACGCCAAGGCGCTTGCTCTCTGAGTCGCGACCGTTGCGCGAAGAGCCGCCTGCTTTTTTATGTGCCATTGTCTAAACTCCCAAATCTCTCGCGAGCCCTTGAGGCTCAGGCTTCCGCAGCGGCGGCCGGCTCGGCCTTCTTTGCGGCGGCTTTCTTCGGCTTTTCCCCGCCGATCGCAACGATCTTCAGGATCGTGTGACGCTGGCGATGGCCGTTCTTGCGGCGATAATTGTGGCGGCGGCGCTTCTTAAAGACGATGACCTTCTCGCCCTTTGCCTGCGCCACGATCTCAGCGGAAACGGTGAGGCCGGCAACGTCCTTCAGCTCCGCGCCTTCCCCGGCGAGCAGAACGTCGCCCAGCGTGATCGTGTCGCCCGCCTCACCGGCCAGCTTCTCGACTACGATCTTGTCTCCTGCGGCAACGCGATACTGCTTGCCGCCCGTGCGCACGACTGCGAACATGGCTCTATCTCTTCATCCAAACTGCTTGGCGCGTGATCCAAGGCCGCGACCCCGGATACCCGCGCGGAATGAGCGCCGTTAGTGGATGATCCGGCGGCTGTCAACCGGATTGGCGGCGAAATCGGCCTTTCTCGGCCTTGCCCGCCTATCCGTGCGGAACGAAGGACAGCAACGCACTGAGCGTCAGCGCCGACAGGATCGTTGTCAGCAGCACGGTGCCCGTCGTCACGCGCTCGTCACGCGCATAGAAGCTCGCGACCATGAACGGACCTGTGCCGGTCGGCAGCGCCGCGATCGCCGTGACGACCAACGCCGTAAACGGAGGCAGGTCCAGCACGCGATAGGCGAGGAAGGCGGTCGCCGCGGGGTGCACGAGCAGTTTTGCGACTGTGAGCCTCCAGACCGGCCCGCTGGCGAGCGCGAGGCGCAAGGGAGTCGCCGCGAGAAACAGCCCGATGGCGAACAGCGCGGTCGGGCTGGCAACGCCGCCCAGCATGGCAAGGAAACGGGCAATCGGCGCGGGCACGGGAATGCCGCTAAACCACCACAGCGTGCCGATTACGGTGGAGACGATTACCGGGTTGCGCACAACGCCGATACCCGCCTTGGCCAGTGCGCCGCCCAGCCCGGCCTTATGGTTATGACCGAGTTCGATCAGGATGACGCCCGTGGCGAACAGCGCCATCAGGGTGATGGCCGCCGCGATCATCACGAGCGGTGTGCTCCTGGGACCCAGCACCAGCAGCAGAAGCGGCAATCCCGCATAAGCCGTGTTGGAATAGCTGGCGTTCAGGCCATCGATGGCCATGTCGGCAAAGGAGAGTCCGCGCAACCGGCCAAGCAGCATGCCGATGCCGAGCAGCAGGAAGCTCCCGCCCAGCGAAGCGACCACGAAGCCGCTGTCCCATGTGCGGGTCCAGTCCGTGGTCGCCATTACGTCGATCATCAGCGCGGGCAGCGCGACCCAGGTGACGAACCGGCTCAACAATTCCCCGGCCTGGGGGGGAAGGACGCCCGCCTTGCCGATGCCGAAACCGGTGAGGACGAGCAGGAAAACGGGAAGGATCATGCCGATGGTTGCAAGCATGATTCCGCCTAGCGGCATTTGACGGGCTTGCCAAATGCGCAGTCGGGCGGTTGCAACGGCGCGGCGCACCGCTTAAGTGCCGGAACATGATCGCACGTCGCCTTGTCGCCTCTCTGGCCCTGTTCCTCGCCGGTTGTGCGAATATGGGGAACGACGGGCGGGGCTATCCCTCCTTGGCGCGCCGCCCGATCGAGGGCGGAGCGCCAGTTCCGCAGACCGCTGCGCCGGCTCCCGTCGTCCCTACGAGCGTGCCCAGTGGTACAGTCGCGGATTGGCAGACGCAGGTGCCCGTCCTCCTGCGTCAGGCGGAAACCGGGCGAGCAGCGTTCGATTCGGCGTATGACGGCGTAGCCGCGCAGGTGCGCGCCGCCACCGGCGCCGCCATATCCAGCGAAACATGGGTCACGGCCAATGTCGGCCTCGGTCGTCTTGCCAGCGAGCGCAACGGGGCCGTTTCCGCTCTCGCAACGCTCGATACGCTTTATGCGGACCGGGCGAAGGCCATCGCCGATGGTCAGCTTCCGATCATCGGACCGGGCGATCCGCTCGCCGATGCGCGCAGCGCCGCGCTTGCGATCGTGGATAGCGAGAACGATCGCCTCGATGCGCTCAGGGCAATGCTCAAGCAGCCCTAGCGCGTCATCCCATCAAACGCGCGGCGTGCAGCGCGTGATAGGTCAGCACCCCGGTGCAGCCCGCCCGGCGGAAACTCATCAGCGTTTCGAGGATCAGCGCGTCGCGGTCGCCTGCGCCAGCCGCAGCGGCCGCCTCGATCATCGCATATTCGCCCGACACCTGATAGGCGAACACTGGAACAGCGAAGCGGTCCTTCACCGCGCGCACGATGTCGAGATAGGGCAGGCCGGGCTTTACCATCACGCTGTCGGCCCCCTCGGCGAGATCGAGCGCCACTTCGCGCAGGGCTTCTTCGGCGTTGGATGGGTCCATCTGGTAGGTTTTCTTGTCGCCCTTGAGCAGCCCGCGTGATCCCACTGCGTCGCGGAAGGGGCCGTAAAAGGCGCTCGCATATTTGGCGGCATAGGCCATGATCTGCACGTCCTGATGGCCGGACTGCTCCAGAGCGGCACGGATCACACCGACACGGCCGTCCATCATGTCGCTGGGCGCGATGATGTCCGCGCCCGCCGCCGCCTGGTTCAGTGACTGGCCCACCAGCACGTCGATCGTCTGATCGTTCAGGATGCGTCCCCGGTCATCGACCAGCCCGTCCTGCCCATGCGCAGTATAGGGGTCGAGCGCCACGTCGGTCAGCACGCCAATGTCCGGCACCGCGTCCTTGATGGCACGGATCGCGCGGCACATCAGATTGTCGGGGTTCAAAGCCTCCTGCCCATCGTCGCTGCGCCGTTCGGGCTGTGTGTTTGGGAACAAGGCGATGCAGGGGATACCCGCATCCCGTGCGTCCCGGGCGCGTTCGACCACCCGGTCCACGGACCAGCGCGATACGCCCGGCAGGCTGGCGATCGGTTCCTCGACCTGCTTTCCTTCGGTGACAAAGAGCGGCCAGATCAGATCGCTCGGGTGCAACCTGTGCTCGGCGTGCATCGCGCGGCTCCATGCGGAAGCACGGGTGCGGCGCAGGCGCAGCGCGGGATAGCTGGCGGAAGGAATGTTCGTCATCGCCCTGCTTTAGAGCATCGGGCCAAAAAGTGGGAACCGGTTTTTGGCCAAAACGATGCAACTATGAAAAGATAGGAGGGTGGCAGGGGATCAAGCCGGGCTTACCGGCTCGCGATTTTCAGCGCGCTCGCCGGGATGACCGCGACAGCCGGGCCGTTCGACAGCGACTTGAGTTGCGCCAGCCGCGCCCGGAAAGCCATCAGTTCGCGGCCCGTAATCTGCGCGGTCTGCATAAAGCGGACCGACTGCGGATTAACCGTCGCGCCGTTGCGATACACCTCGAAGTGGAGATGCGGCCCGGTCGACAGGCCGGTCGACCCGACATAGCCGATCACCTGCCCCCGCCGCACGCGCTCGCCCGCATAAGCGACGATCCGGCTCATATGTGCATAGCCAGTGCCGAGCCCGCCGCCATGGGCAAGCTTCACGAAATTGCCATGGCCGCCATGCCGTCCGGCATAGGCGACGACGCCGTCGTTCACCGCGTAGATCGGCGCGCCATAGGGTGCGCCGAAATCGACGCCCGCGTGCATGCGGCTATATCCCAGGATCGGGTGGAAGCGCATGCCGAAGCTGGACGTCAGGTGGCCAGAGACCGGCGCGCCCATGCCTTCGCGCCGCGCGCCCACGCCCGAAGCCTCGAACCACTGGCTGCGCCCGTCGCTCGTCCATTTGAGCATGTCGAGCGTCTTGCCGCCCTCCATCCGCAATCCGCCGTAGAGCAGCTCGCCGACCTCGCTCTCGCCCGTTTCGGCACGGCGGTTGGCGACGACAATGTCGAAGCGGTCGCCGGGGCCAATCCGGTCGAGCGAGATTTGCTGCGCAATCACACGCAGATAGGTCTGAATCGTTGCGGGAGTCGCGCCCGCCGCGCGCGCTGCGCGGTACAGGCTGTCGCTCACCGTGCCGCGAATGCGCAGGGGCGTGTCGTCGATGCGGATTGGCGTGCGCGTGATCTGCAGCACGCCGTCCACCCGGCGCAACGCGATGGCGAGATCGAGCCGCGCGCGGAAATCCAGCGCGTCGAGCGGGCGCGGCACGTTGCGGTTGGCGCGTCGGCCGAGCGTGATGTTGAGCCGCGTGCCCGGTGTCAGGCTGCCTGCGCTTACGTCGCTGCCGACGCGCGCGAGTACATCTTCAATGTCGTTGCTGCTCACGCCCGCGCGGGAAAGCGCATGCGCGAAGCTGTCCCCCGCACCGATCGCGGCGTTGAGGGTGAGTGTGGGGCGCTCGGGTGTCTGGGGCAAGGGCGCGACCGCGTCGGTCGGCGCCATATGTCGACCGCTGTCCGCACCCAGCGCCAGCGGCGTTACCATCTGCGAGCGGATTTCCTCATAATCGGAAGGCGAAGGCACGGCGAGCGGTGCAGCCGGAAGCGCACCGAAATCCGGCGTCAGCTTGATCGCGACGAAGCACAGGGCCGCGCAGGTTGCCAGGCCGCGGAACCAGGTGAGGCTGCCGAGATTATGCCCGAGGTCGGGGACGAGGTTGACGTCTTCCGCCCAATATTTGACGCGGTCCCGCCAGTCGACTGCAACGCGGCGCGGTGGAACGCTGGGCTGGGAACGCGCCAGCCACAATACGGCACCGGCGCCGCCCTGCCCAAATTCAGCCTTCTGAAACAACCCGCGACCCCCCGGGATCCTCTATTCCGCCACGCAACACGCGGCAGTTGCGCCACTTTCTGTGAAGGATCGGGGTTAAAGTCAAATTAATTTGAGAGGGAGTTTTTGCGGAGTTCCGCAGTTTATCGCGGGTTTTGGGCGGCTGATCGGCAATCGTGCTCATTCGCCAGCGGGCGCGAACAGACCTTCAGCTCACCGCTACGCCTTCTCCAGCGTGCACTGAAGGGGGTGCTGGTTCTGGCGGGCGAAGTCCATGACCTGGTTGACCTTGGTTTCTGCGACTTCGTAGCTGAAGATGCCGCAGATACCGACGCCGCGCTGGTGGACGTGGAGCATCACGCGGGTGGCTTCTTCCATGTCCATCTTGAAAAACCGCTGAAGGACATGAACCACGAATTCCATCGGCGTGTAATCGTCGTTCAGCATCAGCACCTTGTAGAGCGACGGCTTCTTGGTGCGCGTGCGCGTGCGGGTGGCGACGCCGACGCCGGGGCCACCGGGGCCGCCTTCGTCATTCTTGCGGTCGGCCATGCGGACACGAGGGTCCTGCGGAAGGCGTGAAAGAGATTCCATAGAGCGCGAATATGGCGTCGGACGCGCCGATGGGCAAGGGGGCACGATTGCCATCCGTATCGTGACACCGCACCGTTCATCGTGCCGGGCGCGGACATGCAAAAGGCGGCCCTCCGAAGTTCGAAAGGCCGCCTTCGCGGGAATGGATTATCGCACGGTCGATCAGGCGGCGAGCGACTTTACCTTTTCAGTGACGATCGACACGCGGGTGCTGAGCGGCTGGGCCACGTCACCGGCGAGTTTGATCAGCGCTTCGCTGTTCTTCGCGGTTTCCTTGGCAAAGGCGTCGAAAGTGCTCGACAGCAGTTCGCTCTGCAGCTGGAAGAATTCGGCCGGGGTCTTGACCTGAGCGATGCTCTTCATCGCGGCGGTCGCCTTTTCAAAGGTCATGCGGCTGTATTCGGCGGCGTCCTGGCCCATCGTCTCGATGCCCTTGGCCGCGATCTTGCCGGATTCGACCAGCGCTTCGACATTGCCCTTGGCAAGGTCGCCAAATTCTTCAACGGCTTTGGTCGACTTCTCGACGCCAGCCTTCGCCTTCTCGCTCATTTCTGAGAACGCGCCCTGAAAGCGGACCTTGGCGTCCTCGGCAAATTTCTTCGAATTTTCGAGTATCTCGTTCATTAGTTTCGTTCCTTCCAAATCCATCGGCGTAGCCGCCAATTCTGTTTGCGTTACGGATTCACTTTTGGTTTTTGTTATGTCGGGCACCGGCTTCGGCACCAGAGCCGGGATTGGCTCGGCAGGGACGGGCGCAGCCACCACCGGCTTCACCACCGCCACCGGAAGGGGTGCGGGAACGGGCGCGACAGCGGCCTTGCGCGGCGCGACCGGTTTTGGCGCTGCGACGGCTTTGCCAGCCGGAGTGGCTTTTGGCGTTCCGACCGGAACCGTCGGGCTCTTCGCGGGCACTGATTTGACGCCAGCGGGCCGCCCACGCTTTTTGGGTACGTCGACCATCTTCCCAACCCTCATCATTTGTTGCAGTGCACAATAATGCATATTAGGCATATTTGCAAGGGTTATTGTGCGGTGCAGCAAAATAATATCGACGCGGTTATGGAACCGCGCGAAAAGGTCGGCGAATATCCTGTTTAAGCCACGGCGAGGATGCGGCAATCGCGCGGATTAGCGGCTTTTTACGTAGCGCCCCGGTGCGTCCTCGATCGCGGGCATGCTGCCCTTGCCCGGCCGCCGCGCATGCTTGGCGGGCACTTTCGGATCTGTAAAGTCCTGAATCCAGTCGATCCAGTCCGGCCACCAGCTGCCAGGGGTCTCCCGTGCGATTCGGGTAAATTCTTCGAGAGACACGGCGGCCTTGTCTGCTGTCCAATACTGATATTTGCCCGACCCGGGGGGATTGATAACCCCTGCGATATGCCCCGATCCTGCAAGCACAAAACGCAGTGGCCCGGTGAAATGCTCGGTGATTTTCCAGACGCTCTTCGGCGGTGCGATATGGTCCTCGCGGCCCGCCTGCACATAGCTGGGGGTCTTGACCCGATGCAGCTCGATTGGTGTGCCATCGATCTGCACGCCGCCTGGCGTCGCCAGCAGATTGTCACGGTAAAGGTCGGTCAGATACGCGCGGTGCCATCTGGCGGGCAGGTTGGTCGTGTCCCCGTTCCAGTACAACAGGTCGAACGGGGCATAGTCCTTGCCGAGCAGATAATTGTCGACGACATAATTCCAGATCAGGTCACGCCCGCGCAGCATGTTGAAGGTCGCCGCCATATAGCGCCCGTCGAGATAGCCCGGCGCCGACAGCTGGTCGACCAGTTTCAACACCTCATCGTCGATCAACATGCCAAGGTCGCCCGCTTCGCGAAAATCCACCTGTGCCGTGAAGAAGGTCGCGCTCCTGACCTTGTCCGCCTCGCCCCGCGCCGCAAGCAGGGCGAGCGTCGCCGCGAGCGTCGTACCCGCCACGCAATAGCCGATGCTATGGACACTCTCGACGTCCAACAGCTCGCGCACCCGGTCGATTGCGTCGATCAGGCCGCGCAGGATATAATCGTCCCACACCAGATCCTTCATGCTGGCGTCCGCCGATTTCCAGGAAACCATGAAGACGGTCAGCCCTTGGTCCACCGCCCATTTGACGAAGCTTTTGTGCGGAGCGAGATCGAGGATGTAGAAACGGTTGATCCATGGCGGGAAAATGATGAGCGGTGTTTCCAGCACCTTCTTGGTGGTCGGCTCGTACTGGATCAGCTGATAGAGCGGTGTTTCGTAGACGACCTTGCCCGGGGTCGCGGCGAGATTGACGCCGACGGTAAAGGCGGAGCCATCGGTATGGGTGAGCTGGCCCTTGTCCATATCGGCCAGCATGTGCCGAAGCCCGCTAACAAGGTTTTCGCCATTGGTTTCGATCGTCTTCTGGATGACCTGCGGGTTCGTGATCGGAAAATTGCTAGGGGAAAGGGCATCGACCACTCCCTGCATCGCAAAACGCAGTTGCTGCTTGTGCTTGGGATCGACCCCGTCGACCGTGTCCGTGAGGCGAAGAAGATAATCGGAGACGAGCAGATAGCTCTGCCGCATCATGTCGAAGAAGGGATGCGATTGCCATTGCGGATCGGCAAAGCGGCGGTCCTTGCGGCCGGCGACCGACCCTTCCGGAGCGGGCGCGGGCTGGCCGGCCGCTTCGGCAAAGCGTTCCCACAGCGCCAGACTGTCCTTCGCGAAATCCGCCTGGACGCGGGCAAAGGTTTCCGGCTCGAACAACAATTCAGGAGTGATCGCCGGGGCCGGGGGCGTGTCCGTCCGGGTCGCCAGATTGGCAGCATGTTCCAGGACAAGCTGCTGCGCGCGCCCCAGCGTATTGGTCCATTGCTGCATCTGCTCCAGGGTCGGCATGGCGGAAAGGGTTGCCAAAGGAGCGTTGCTGTCTTGGTCGGCCAATAGGATCTCCTGCCGTTCGATTGCCCATCGGAAAGCAAAGTCGCGCTTTTGCTGGCCAGTGGCTGGCTGCGGGTATATAGCGCTGGACAGCCGTGGAAAACCCCCGACGGGGATAACGGCCCATTATTCCGCCGGATCACGACGAAATGATGGCTCAACCCGCAACCGACGAAAGTCTCCGATAATGTCTGAAGAATTCTACCGCATGAAACGCCTTCCTCCCTACGTCATCGCTGAAGTCAATGCGATGCGGGCGGCGGCGCGTGCGGCGGGTGAGGATATTATCGATTTGGGTATGGGCAATCCGGACCTGCCGCCTCCCCAGCATGTGATCGACAAGCTGGTCGAGGTCGCAACCAAGCCCGACGCCCATGGCTATTCCGCGTCGAAGGGTATCCCCGGTCTTCGCCGGGCGCAGGCCAATTATTATGCCCGCCGTTTCGGGGTCGAGGTCGATCCGGAAACCGAAGTGGTCGTGACCATGGGATCGAAAGAGGGGCTGGCGAGCCTCGCTACCGCGATCACCGCACCGGGCGATGTGGTGCTGGCGCCCAACCCCAGCTATCCCATTCACACCTTCGGGTTCATTATCGCCGGCGCGACCATTCGATCGGTGCCGACGACACCCGACGAGAACTATTGGCGCGCGCTTGACCGGGCGATGGCGTTCACCGTGCCGCGCCCCAGCGTGCTGGTCGTCGGCTATCCGTCGAACCCGACCGCCGAGACTGTCGATCTGGCCTTCTATGAGCGGCTGGTGGCGTGGGCAAAGCAGAATCAGGTGTGGGTGCTGAGCGACCTCGCCTATTCGGAGCTCTATTATGACGGGAATCCGACCCCCTCCATTCTGCAGGTGAAGGGTGCGAAGGATGTGGCCGTGGAGTTCACGTCGCTGTCCAAGACCTATTCGATGGCGGGCTGGCGCATCGGGTTCGCGGTCGGCAACCAAAAGCTGATCGCGGCGCTCACGCGGGTGAAGAGCTACCTGGATTACGGCGCGTTCACGCCCATTCAGGCGGCCGCGTGCGCGGCGCTCAACGGGCCGCAGGATATCGTGCAAAAGAACCGCGAGCTCTATCACAAGCGTCGCGACGTGCTGGTCGAAAGCTTCAGCCGGGCGGGGTGGGATATTCCCTCACCACGCGCGTCCATGTTTGCATGGGCACCGCTGCCGCCTGCTCTCAAGGACATGGGCAGCCTGGAATTTTCCAAGCAGCTGCTCACCGAAGCCAAGGTCGCGGTCGCGCCCGGCGTGGGATATGGCGAAGATGGCGAAGGCTTCGTGCGCATCGCGCTCGTCGAGAACGAGCAGCGGCTGCGGCAGGCGGCCCGCAACGTCAAGCGGTTCCTGCAAAGCAAGGGTGTGAATGTCGCCGGGCAAAAGGCGGCGGGATGAGGGTTCGGGGCTAGATCCAGGCATGCTCACCGCCCCCCAGGCCGCGCAAGTCGCTCAGACGATCCAGCTCGCGCTGGCGCCGGTGTTCCTGCTCGCGGCGATCGGCACGTTCCTCAATGTCTGCACGGGACGGTTGGCGCGGGTGATCGATCGCTCCCGCGCCGTCCAGCGCATGCTGCTGGTGACACAGGGCCGCGAGCATTCCGGCCTTGTCCGTGAGCTGGACACGCTCGACGTACGCATGACGGTCGTGAACACGGCCATTTTCATGGCTGCGGCGAGCGGGGCGACTATCTGCGGAGTGGTCATCCTGCTGTTCGCGGCGGAATTGTTCGACGTGCATATGGGCACGCCGATCGCGTTGCTGTTCATGCTGGCGATGATTTTGCTGTCCGGCGGGTTTGCGACCTTCATCCGGGAAATTCATCTTGCTTCGCGGACGCTGCACATTCGCAATGAAGTGCTCGGTCACGGGGCGCGCGAACCATGATCGCGCGTTGGGAACGACGGATGCTCCAGATTGTCGTACTGGCGGCATGCGGAGTGCCATTGTTCACAGGGAGCCGGGGCGTGTGGCTGGGGCCGTACTGGCTGAAGGGCGTGCAGGATGTTCCGGTCGACCTCGACAGCCATTTTCGCTACCTGAGTGGCATCTTTCTGGGGGTGGGACTGGCGTTCCTGTCCTGCGTTCCCGCGATTGAAACGAAAGGTCCGCGGTTCCGTATGCTGGGCGGCTTCGTGGTGCTGGGCGGATTCGTGGTGCTGGGCGGATTGGCGCGTTTATGGTCGCTGGTGAGTGTCGGCGCGCCGACCGGGGGCCATATGTTCGGCCTGGCAATGGAACTTGGTGTCGTGCCGCTGTTGATGCTGTGGCAGTGGCGGTTCGCACTACGCTGGCAGGGGTGATGCCAGCCGCTCAGTGCTCCATGCGCAGGCGTTCGACCTCGTCCTGCAGGTGCTGAAGGGAGGTGAGGAGGCGCTGGCGCTCGACCTGCGTTTCCTCCAGCTCGGCCTTGACTTCCCCCAGCTCGACAGCGCGGCGCGCGATGCGGGCATCGAGCGTCTCGTTGTACCGTTCCAGCTCCGCCATCTGACGCGCCCGCGCGATCGAATGGCGCATACGCACGTCGAGGGTATCGAAATCAAACGGCTTGACGATATGATCATCGGCGCCCGCGCCCAGCGACTCTACGGCGCCCACGTTCGAACTCGCGCCGGAAATGGCCATGACCGGCGCACCCGACAGTAGACCGGACGCCAGCATCTTGCGGATCGTTTCGGTTCCCGACAGCATGCGCATGCCCATGTCGACAAGGATCAGGTCGAATTGCTGCGCCAGCAACATGCTGACAGCGGTAAAGCCGTTTTCGGCCAGGGTAGCGTCGTAGCCCATATGCGAAAGACGCTTGCCGATGGCTGACAGGGCGGCTGCATCTTCGTCCACCACCAGAAGGCGCAGGCGACGCATCATGCCCAGCGCGCCGGGTGTGCTGCCCTCCGCGCCAACCCTTGCGGGCCGCGCCGTTTCCATCTTCGAATTGCCCGATCGTGTGGTCCAGAGCATGATGATCGCCTCATTCCGTCTTTCGGCAGAATAAGGCGCGAGTCCCCAAGATTTGGTTAATGACCCGTCAACGGCCAACCGGGTGCCCGCAGGCAAGCGATCGGCTAGCGTGCGTCCTGCGCCGCCGCGATGGTCGGTTTGTAGGTATCCATGATGGCGCGCAGTTCCGGACTGATGACACGCGTGTCCTTGGGGCCATGCACGACCATCACCGTGTCGCCCGTCGCCACGCAGACATCGTTCTGAAACGCGGCGTGGAACAATGTCCAGCTGCTATGGCCAATGTGACCGATAGCGCTGCGGACGATCATATCCTGCGGCGGATGGGCTTCGCGCAGATAGTTGATGTAGACGGCCGCCACCAGCCAGCGTGTGCCGAGATCCACCGGATGCTGCCCCAGAAGATGATGCAGGTGAACGCGGGCGGTCTCGAAAATGCTCGCCATGGCGACGTTGTTGACATGGCCCATCGTGTCGAGATCGGAATATCGCAACGGAACCGTTGTTATAACGGGATAGGCAGTGGCGTCCTGCCGCCAGGGTTCGGGTTTTGCCATCGATCCTCTTAGAAACTATTGGCTAAGGTGACCCCATCCTAATTTGTCGGCAACGAGATACAACTCCACCCACCATAAAAGCAGAGCGTGCGATGAATATGACACAGATCGAAGTGGCCCTGGACGCCCACGCCACTCTGGGGGAGAGCCCCCGGTGGCACGAGGCGGAGCGTCGCCTGTATTGGGTCGACATCCCGGAATGCGCACTGCATCGCTTCGATCCCGCGACCGGTCGGGACGAAAAGCGGATATTCGCGCAGCAACTGGGATGCCTGGCGTTTGTCGCGGGTGGCGGCCTGATACTGGGGATGAAGGACGGGTGCGCCTGGCTGGAACGCTGGGATGCGGAGCCGGTGCCATTCGGTCCGCAGATCTTCGCGGGCGACCCGGACCGGCGATTCAACGACGGCCGCACGGACATCAGGGGGCGCTTCTGGATCGGCAGCGTCAATACCGCGAAAAGGCAGAATGATGCCGCGCTTTACTGCCTCTATGGCGATGGCGCTCTCGAGGAAGCCGAGGGGGGCATGCTGACCTGCAACGGCGCGGCTTTCGGGGGAGATGGCGCGCACTTCTGTCACACGGATACGCCCAGCCACATGCTGCGTGTCTATCGCTATGATCCCGACACCGCCACGCTTTCCGACCACCGCGTCCTTCACCAGTTTCCGCAAGGAAAGGGGCGGCCCGATGGCGGAAGCTATGATGAGGCAGGCTATTATTGGTCAGCGCTGTTCGACGGGGGACGTGTCGTGCGGATTTCGCCGGAGGGCGCCATCGTTCAGGAGGTCACGCTTCCGGTCAGTCGCCCCACGATGATCGCATTCGGGGATGAGGACCGGCGGACGGCCTATGTCACTACGGCGCGCGCGGGGCTTGACGCGGCCCGGCTTGCTGCAGAGCCTCTTGCCGGGGCGATCTTCCGCTTTCGGGTGGACGTCCCAGGCGTGGCGGAGGCCGATTTCGTTCGCACGGCGCCGGTCCTCCGGCCTTAAAGTTGGTGCCTAATTGACGCACTGCGCTCTCGATTCGGCGCATTGCGGACCGAATCGTTAACTATCTTGGCGCATGAGGCACGGTGCGCTAAGCACCGCCGCGCGGGCTGCGCCGTGCTGGGGATCCTGTGGGGGAGAAGAACAATGGAGTGGAAGCGCGTCGTTGCGCTGGGTGGTCTGTTCGTGGCGAGCCAGGCTGCTTCGGTTCCCGCGAGGGCGGGCGGCTTCATGCTCGCGGAACAATCGCAGCGGGAAATCGGGCGTGCCTTTTCGGGCGGCGCGGCGGCGGCGGACGATCCATCCACGGTGTTTTATAATCCTGCGGGGATGACCGAGCTGGACGGATTTCAGATCACGTCGGGCGCGACGGCCCTGTTCGTGCAATCGGCACAGCATAATCGTGGAAGCACGCGCAGCGTGACGTCTGCCGGGGTAACGACCACGACGGCCCTCACCGGCGGCGATGGCACCAGTCCGTTCGCGTCTGTCGTGCCGGTACCGACTTTGCACGCCAGCAAGAAGCTGGGATCGCGTCTCTGGGCCGGACTGGCGGTCAACGCGCCTTTCGGGCTCAAGCTGACCTACCCGTCCGATTATTTTGGCCGTTACGATTCGATTCATTCCAACCTGTTCACACTCGATGCTGCGCCGAGCCTCGCGTACCAAATCAGTGACAGCGTTTCGGTCGGTGGCGGGCTGGATGTGCAATATGCGAAGGTCATACTGACCAACGCCCTGCCCAATTATACCGCTACGCCTGACGGCCTGTTGCGTGCCAAGGGTGACGACGTTTCGGTGGGTTGGAACGCCGGACTGCTGGCAAAATTGGGTCAGGCGCGTGTCGGCCTGCATTACCGGTCGGGCATTCGGCATGAGCTGAAGGGCAATTTCGCCATCACCGGTCTGACTGGACCGCTCGCCATAGCCAACACCAGCACCAGCCTGCGGGCACCGCTGGAGTTGCCCGGCAGCGCTACGGCGAGTGTCGCCCTGCCGCTCGGTCAACGCACGACGCTGATGGCGACGGCGCGCTGGCATAACTGGTCGGTGTTCAAGGAGATCCGCCTACAACCGGCAGGTCGATCATCGCTCACCAAGGCTCTCCGGTACAAGGATAGCTGGAGCGTCTCGTTGGGCGCCGACCACAAGGTCAGCGACGCGCTGACCCTGCGTGCGGGCGCGATGTTCGATGAAACACCGACCAACACGGCGCTGTTCAGCACGCGCGTGCCCGATGGCGATCGTATCTGGGCAAGCGGCGGGTTGAGCTATGCATTGTCGCCGCGCCTCACGCTCAATGCCTCCTATGCGCATGTCTTCATTCGCTCGGGGAATTTTGCGCGCAGCGACACCTTCGCGCCCGGGCTGTCCATCCGGACGTCGTCCCACGTCAGCGGGAATGTCGATATGCTGGCCACATCGGTCACGGCACGCTTTTAGCGAAGGAAAAGAACGGCTATAGGGAAGCCTATGCCTTCCCCGGAGCCGTATCTTCATGTCCGAACATAATCCCGGTTTGCGCCCCTGGCGTGACATCACGCGTCGCAAGAGCCGCCAGATCATGGTCGGCGACGTTGCGGTCGGCGGCGACGCGCCGATCACCGTGCAGACGATGACCAACACGCCGACGTCCGACGCACGCGCGACGATCGACCAGATCCGCCGTTGCGAAGAGGCGGGCGCGGACCTGATCCGCGTGTCCTGTCCGGATGAGGAATCCACCGCCGCCCTTCGGCAGATCGTCCGGGCCGCGCGCGTGCCGATCATCGCCGACATTCATTTCCACTACAAGCGCGCGCTCGAGGCGGCCGATGCGGGAGCCGCCTGTCTGCGCATCAACCCCGGCAACATCGGCAGCGCGGCGCGCGTCAAGGAAGTGGTCGACGCTGCCAAGGCCAATGGCTGCGCAATCCGCATCGGCGTGAACGGGGGCAGCCTCGAAAAGGATTTGCTCGAAAAATATGGCGAACCCTGCCCCGATGCGCTGGTCGAAAGCGCGCTCGACCATATCAAGCTGCTGCAGGATCAGGACTTCCACGATTATAAGGTTGCGGTAAAGGCCAGCGACGTCTTTCTGGCGGTTGCCGCTTACATGCAGCTCGCCGACGCCGTCGATTGCCCGCTGCATCTGGGCATCACGGAAGCGGGCGGCCTGATCGGCGGCACGGTCCGAAGCGCGATCGGCATCGGCAACCTGCTCTGGGCGGGCATCGGCGATACGATCCGTGTCTCTCTCTCGGCGGAGCCGGAGCAGGAGGTGCGCGTCGGGTTCGACATCCTCAAGTCGCTGGGGCTGCGCACGCGGGGGGTGCGGGTCGTCTCGTGCCCCAGCTGCGCGCGGCAGGGGTTCGATGTGATCCGCACGGTGCAGGCACTGGAGGAGCGACTCCAGCATATCCGCACGCCCATTTCGCTTTCCGTGCTGGGCTGCGTAGTCAACGGACCGGGCGAAGCACGCGAGACGGATATTGGCATTACCGGCGGCGGCAACGGCAAGCACATGGTTTACCTGTCGGGCGTGACCGACCATCATGTGCAGGATGCTGGGATGATCGATCATATCGTTAGTCTGGTGGAGGCCAAGGCGGCGGAAATCGAGGCGGCTAAGCTGGAAGGCGAGAGCAGCGACGCGGGCAAGGCCAGTGCGGTCGCTGCGGAATAGAGTGACAACCCGAGAAGTCCGTCCCGCCGACGAAGCGGTCCTTGAAAGCGGCGGCGTCCCTCCGGCAGCGGGGCGCTCTGTGGCGGTACCCACCGTCGCCGCGGGTGCGGGTGCAATGGGATCGGGGGCCATGGGAGCGGGCGCGATCGGGGCTGTGGCTCTGGGCGCTCTGGCAATGGGTGCCATCGCCATCGGGGCGCTGGCGATCGGTCGCTTGGCCATCGGCCGACTTTCGGTGCGCAGCCTTCGCGCGCGGGACGGGGCCATGGACCGGCTGCACGTCGGCGAACTGGTGGTCGACCGGCTCCGGATCGATCAGCTCGACATCGGTCGGCAATCTGATCCCGCGGAGTCGCATACTGCTCGATAAGGCGCTCGTCCGCTATCCGATGCCCGCCAGGAACGCGATGCGAAGGGTCTCGGACAGTGTATGCGTGCCAAGCTTTTCCATCAGATGGGCGCGGTAGATCTCTACAGTCCGCGGACTGATGTCGAGCGCGATGGCAATCATCTTGTTGGATTTTCCCTCCACCAGACCGATCAGCACTTCCCGCTCCCGCGTCGACAGTCGGGCAAGTTGTGAGCGGGCGCGATCAAGCGCCGCCGTCGCCGCCAGACCCTGACGGACCTTCCCCAGCGCCTCGTCGACCGTCATCATGAGCTGCACGGGGTCATCGGCTTGCGCAATATAATCGATTGCACCTGCCTTCATGACTTCGATCGCAATGCTGATCTCGGGATGGTTCGCCAGTACGACGCAGCGAAACCGCCCGTCGCGCTTGAGCGCCCGTATGCGAGACGCCGTCCCGCCGGGTGCGCCCTCATCGCGGATGACAACACAGCCCGGGTCCAGTTCGGAGCATTGCGCCAGAAATTCGTCCGCGCAGCCATACGCCATCACGACGGTATTATAACGATTGCACATCAGCGCGTGGAGAGCGCCCCGCGTCTGTACATTGCCGTCGAGGATATAAATGTAGCTGAGTCCCAGCGACGCCCGGTCGGCGGATGAAAGGCGGTCTGCCTCCGGCGACCACAGGGCGAGCGGGGCAGACAGCCGCTCGTTGAGGGAATGCCGCAGGATTGCTGGGGCATTGGGCCGGTCATCGGTCAGGTGGTGCGATTCGAAGATGCCGATGGGCTTTTGCCGTCCAAAGAGTTCATCGCCCTTTTTTGTGTCGAAGCTCATCGTAGACTCCCCCCCGGAGCGCAGGGTCCGGATGTCCGGACGTCAGCAGAGGGTCTTTTTAAACGGTAGGCCGCCCCGAATGCGCCCGAGATTGACCCGTTTTGGCGAAAGTCCGTAGCCTGTGCGCTCTGGGTCGCGGGATTGACGGGTAAAATATCTCCCTTTCGGATCATGTTGCGTCGCTCGCTCAGGAATGGCCCGCCAGACCCTCCATGATCATGCGATTGACGGCGATGAGATCTTCGATCCCTTCGCGTTCCGCAATGACCTCACTGCTGTGACGGTCGACCCATAAGGAGAGGGAGATAATGCCCGCACGCAGAGGGGGCGGCAGCCGGTTGGCGCTGTCGCCGCAGATCGCTCCAAAGGTCTGCCAGATTTCGCGGTTCCAGTGCAGAATATCGGCAAGGGCACGCCCCTGTTCGCCGCGTTGCTGTGCGTCGATCATCGCGCCAGTCACCTGGCTGAGCAGTCGATGTTCGGTATCGCGAGGATGTTCCGTCGCCACTTGCGCGCGCTTATAGGCCGATACGCTCATTGTGCCTCCTGCGGCCCGGCGTGGTCCTACGCGCCGATTTTGATCCTTTGCCTATCATAGAACGGCCTTTGATCTCCGCCGCGCCCGTGTGTGACATTTCTTGGCGGCAACCGCGCGCCGGGCCGCATCCGTCCTATAATTGGCTTGAGCGTTAGCCATATTTCTGACGGACAATCCGAATGCTGAACGGTGTGGGTTTCCTAATCATTCTTGTGTGCGTGTTCGGCAGCTATGTGATGGCTGGCGGCAAGCTGGAGATCATTCTCCACGCGCTTCCCCATGAGATGATGGCAATCGGCGGCGCGGCTTTGGGCGCGTTCATCGTCAGCAATTCCATGCACACCGTGAAGCTTGCGGGCAAAGGCCTGATGCGCTCGTTCAAAGGGCCACGCTGGAAGGATAACGGCTATCTGGACTTGCTGACGCTGCTGTTCCAGCTCCTAACCTTGTTCCGGAAGAGCGGTGCGACCGCGCTCGAACCGCATCTCGACAATCCGCATGAAAGCAGCCTGTTCAGCCGATTTCCCGCTATCCTCGCCGATCATCATCTTGTGGAGTTTCTCTGCGACTATCTGCGCATGATGACGGTGAATTTCGAGGATCCGAACCAGATCTCCGAAGCGATGGAAGCCGACATCGACCGGCATCATCACGAAGAGCTGGAGCCGCAGCATGCCCTGCAAACCATGGCGGATGGCCTGCCTGCCATCGGCATCGTCGCGGCTGTGCTCGGCGTCATCAAGACGATGGGCTCGATCGACCAGCCCGTAGAAATCCTTGGCGGCATGATCGGTGGAGCGCTGGTCGGTACGTTCATGGGTGTGCTCCTCTCCTACTGCATCGTCGGGCCGCTCGCGTCGAAGCTGCTCCAGACCGTGGAAGCGGATTCCAAGCCCTATAATCTCGTGAAAACGGCGATCGTCGGATACGCGCAGAACCTGCCGGTGCAGGTTGCCGTCGAGATCGCCCGGCGCATGACGCCCGCCAGCCACGCCCCCAGTTTCCAGACACTCGAAGCAGCACTTGATGAGGCGAAAAATGGACTCAATGCTCAACCCGCTTGATGATGCCGGTCCGGACGGGCGGATAATCATGCCCGCAAACGTGACCACGGTACTGGCCGAGGATTTGCGCGCGCGGCTGGTGCTCGCGGCGGATCACGACGAGGCGATCTTCATCGATGCCTCGGAAACCGAAACTGTGGGCCAGGCGGCGCTCCAGCTCCTGATCGCCGCGCAGCGGGAGGCGGCACGTCTCGGTTTACCCTTTGTCATCGAGAACATGCGGCCTGAACTGGTGGCCCGGATCGCGCGCCTGGGCTTTGGCGAATTGCTCGGCTTGTCGACGGCAGAGGAGATCGCGCCATGAGCAAGCGCATACTGACGGTCGATGATTCGGCGAGCATGCGGATGCTACTCAGGGTTTCTCTGACTGCGCAGGGCTATGACATCGAGGGCGCAGAGGATGGCGTCCACGGCCTTGCCCGGATGCAGGAGGTCGATCCCGACCTGCTCATCACCGATATCAACATGCCGCACATGGACGGGTTCGAGCTGATCGAGGCGGTGCGCGCGCTGCCCCGCTTTCGCGGAACGCCGATCCTCGTCCTGTCCACGGAATTTTCCGAAGAAAAGAAAACGCGGGCGCGGTCTGCAGGGGCGACCGGGTGGATCACCAAGCCGTTTGATGCCGAGAAATTGGGAGCGGCGATCCGCCGGGTATGTCCATGAGCAACAATGAACTCGACGAGATCCAGGCAATTTTCTTCGAAGAATGCACGGAGGGTCTGGCGACGGCCGAAGCCGGACTGTCAGCAATGGCGTCAGGCGATGCCTCACAGGATGTGATTGCCGGTGTGTTTCGTGCGGTGCACTCCATCAAGGGTGGCGCCGGGGCGTTCGGCCATGACGCGTTGCTCGCCTTTTCGCACGCGTTCGAGAATGTGCTCGACAAGGTGCGGGCGGGCGACATCCCCGCGAACGCCGAGATCGGCCAGCGGCTGCTGGCGGCATTCGATGTGCTGGCCGATCATGTCAACGCGGCCATCGGCCGGTGCGACATGCCCGATGACCATCAGGCGCGAACGATGCTGGATAGCTTACTCGAAGCGGCTGGGCGCGATGCTCCCATCGCCGAGGCGGATCGCACGGCGGCCGTTGCGCCCGAAGCCGACGACTTCGGGTTTGTGCCCGTCGTCGCCACCAGCCTTGACTTTGACACGCCCGACGGAGCCGACCCCGATGCGGCTGCGCTGGCCGACAGGGAAGCGGACGACCGGCCCTGGATCATTACCTTTTCGCCCTCCCGCGCGGCCATGGCGAACGGCGCGGAACCGCTGCTGCTGATTCGCGAGCTGGAGCGGATGGGCGCCAGCGTCGTGGCTGCCGATGCGGATACGCTGCCGCCACTGCGCGAGCTCGATCCGGAACAATCCTATATCGGATGGACGCTGACCATCTCCGGCGCGGTCGACCAGTCCGAAATCGAGGAATGTTTCGATTTTGTCGCCCCGGACAGCCGGGTGGAATATCGGCGGAATGTGCCTGAAACGCCGGACAGGTCGGATGCGGTGGAGGCCGATCCGGCTGGCTCGACGGGACTGCATCTTGTGTCCGATGCCGATCCCGCCGCGCGGACCGGCGGGACGTCGACAGCGGACATCAAGGCCGCCGAGACCGCGTCGCAGACGATCCGCATTGACGTCACCCGCCTCGACATGCTGCTGAACCTTGTCGGCGAACTCGTCATCCGCAACTCGATCCTGACCGACCGTCTGCCGCCCGAAGAGCATGAGAAGGTCGAACTGCCGCAGCTCGGGCGCCTGACCCGAGAGATCCAGGACAATGTCATGTCGCTGCGCGCCCAGCCGATCCGGCAGGCGTTTTCGCGTGTGCCCCGGATTGTGCGCGAGCTGTGCGCAACGACCGAAAAGCAGGTCAATCTGGAGGTGCAGGGGGAGACCACCGAGGTCGACAAGAGCGTGATCGAGAAGATCGGCGAGCCACTGACCCATATGATCCGCAACGCCATCGACCACGGCCTCGAAAGTCCGGACGAGCGGGCTGCGGCGGGGAAGAATCCCATCGGCACCGTCCGGTTGTCCGCGGAGCAAAAGGGCGCCCGTATCGTCATCCGGGTGAGCGATGACGGGCGTGGCATAGATCGGGAAAGGGTCCGCCAGAAGGCCATCGAAAAAGGCATCATCGGCGCGGATGCGTCGCTGAGCGACGACGAGATCGACAATCTGATCTGCGCGCCGGGCTTTTCCACGGCGGAGACGATTTCCAACATCTCCGGACGTGGCGTCGGCATGGATGTTGTGCGCACCAATGTCGAGGCACTGGGCGGGCGGATCGATATTTTCTCCACACCGGGGCAGGGCACCAGCTTCACAATGGTGCTGCCGCTGACGCTCGCGATCCTCGACGGCATGATCGTGCAATTGGCCGGGCAGCGTTATGTCGTGCCGCTCAGCCATGTCATCGAATCAATCAGCCCGCAGCCGGGGCAGGTCAAGGCGCTGTCTCCGCGTTCCGAAGTGATCGATCTGCGCGGCAACTATGTGCCGGTGTGCCGTGTCAGCGATCTGTTCGGCCTGCACGCCAACGACCGCAGGAGCCCGGAAGAGTCGCTGGTCATCATCGTCGAAAGCGAGATCGCGGGCTGCATTGGCTTGATGGTCGACAGCATCGACGATCGCCGGGAACTGGTGGTCAAAAGCCTTGACCAGCATCTCTACCCGATCAGCGGCCTGAGCGGAGCCACGATATTGGGCGACGGCTCGATCGCCCTGATCCTCGACATCGATGCCCTTGTGTCCTCGGCGCAGGCCGCGGGCGGCAGCAAATTTACCCTGAAAGGAGTGGCAGCATGACACAGGAAGCCCCAGCGGCGCAGGATCTGAAATTCGTCACTTTCTCTCTCTCCGGGCAGATGTTCGGCATAGCGATGACGGCGCTGGTCGAGATCCGCGAGTGGGAGGAGCCGACGCCCCTGCCAGGTGTGCCATCCTATGTGCGCGGCGTTACGAACCTGCGCGGCAATGTCGTGCCGGTGGTGGGCCTGGCTGAGCGGCTGGGCTGGCCACCAAGCGTGACGCACGCGCGATCCTGCATCCTCGTCGTCAATCTCGACGGCAAGCAGGCGGGCTTTCTTGTGGACGAAATGAACGACATCGTGTCGATCAGTACCGCCGACGTCCAGCCGCCGCCCGCGCTCGATGGTGCCGATACCTCGATGATTTACGGGCTGGTCCGCGTGTTTGACCGCAACAGCGACACCGGGACCAAGACGGACGACCGCGGCGTCATGGTTTCGCTGATTGATGTCGCCGCGTTGAGCCTGACGCGCGATCTGGATGCCGCTGCGTGAACGCACAATGCGCCTTCGCTCCGGAACCGTCCATGAAACGTCGCGTCCGCACCCTGATCGTCGACGACAGCCCGTCGATGCGCGCGGTGCTGAGGACGATCCTATCGTCCGATCCCGACATCGAAGTCGTCGGTGTAGCGGCCGAACCGGCAAAGGCGCGGCAGATGATCAAGGATCTCAACCCCGATGTCCTGACGCTCGATGTCGAGATGCCGGGGATGAACGGGATCGAATTTCTGGAAAAGATCATGCGGCTGCGGCCGATGCCGGTCGTCATGTGCTCGACACTGACGGCGCGCGGTGCGGACATAACGATCGAGGCAATGCGGTTGGGCGCGGTCGATTGCATCGCCAAGCCTACCGGTGGTCCGGCGGCAGTTCTGGGTACTGCGCCGCAATTGTGCGAGACAGTCAAGGCAGCGGCGCGTTCGACCATACGGCCGATCGATCACAGCCCCCGGCATCCGTCCGCTAGCGGGCCGCCGATGGCCCTCGACCGGGTGATCGCCATCGGCGCGTCCACCGGCGGCGTGGAGGCGCTGTTCGCGCTGCTTTCCGCCTTGCCCGCGCAGGTGCCGCCGATTCTGATCGTCCAGCACATGCCGGGCCTGTTTACGCCAGGCTTTGCCGCGCGGCTCGACAAGCTTTGCGCGATGCGTGTGGTGGAAGCGAAGGACGGCGACCCGCTCCAGTCGGGGACCGCCTATATCGCGCCGGGCAGCGAAGCCCATATGACGCTGAGTGGTGGCCGCAACGGTTGCCTGCGCCTTGTCGCCGACGCTCCGGTGAGTGGGCATCGGCCGTCCGTCGACAGGCTCTTCGAGAGCTGCGCCGCGCTGGGAAGCCGGGCCATCGGCATAATCCTGACCGGCATGGGGCAGGATGGTGCGGAGGGTCTCTTTGCGATGCGACAGGCCGGGGCTACGACCTTCGGCCAGAGCGCTGAAAGCTGTGTCATCTACGGTATGCCCAAATCCGCCTTGCAGCGGGGTGGGGTCGAACAGGAAATCGATCTTGCCGCGATGCCAATGGCGATCATCCGCGCCTGCTGCGAAACCATGAGGGTGAACTGATGCCCGCTGCCTCGGCAATCAAGGTGATGGTCGTCGACGACCAGACCAGCATGCGCGCGATGATCCGCCGCACGTTGCAGGATCTCGGCTTCCGCGACGTTCGGGACAAACCGAGCGCGGTCGAGGCACTCCCTTCGGTCAAGGCCGACCGGGTGCACCTCATCATCTCCGACTACAACATGCCGGACATGGATGGACTGGCATTTCTCCAGGCGGTGCGGAGCGATCCGGTGATCGGCAAGACGGTGTTCATCATGCTGACCGGCTCCTCGGAAAAGTCGGTCGTGCAAAAGGCCGCGGAGCTGGGCGTCAACAATTATGTCGTCAAACCCTTCGCGCCTGCCGCTCTCAAGGAAAAGATCGAGCGCGTCTTCGGTGAGCTGACCTGACCATGCAGCGCATCGCCATCGTCCAAGGCCAACATGCCATCGCCGATGATCCCGACACGATCATCACCACCCTGCTGGGCTCGTGTATCGCCGTATGCCTCCACGATGCGGAAGCAAAGCTCGGCGGCATGAATCATTTCCTGCTGGGCGAGCCCGAACCACAGCACAGGGTCCGTCCCGAAGACAGGCACCGCTATGGCTTGCACGCGATGGAGCTGCTGATCAATGCGATGATGCAGAAAGGAGCCGCGCGGCACCGGCTGCGCGCGCACGTCTTTGGGGGCGCGAATGTCGTCCCGGCATTCGGTAAGATCGGCACGGCCAATGGCGAATTCGCTCTGCGTTTTTTGGGCACGGAAGGCATCGCGATTGGCCATTGCGCGCTGGGCGGTATCCTGCCCCGCAAGGTGGAGTTCCGGCCGTGGGACGGGACGGTGCACACCAGCACCATTGAGGAGCGATTTGCGCCACCGCCGCGCCCGTCCGCAGCCCCGCAGGTCCAGATGCAGGGGTCGGATATGCCGGACGAATATAGCCATGGCGACGTGGAGTTGTTTCGGTGACCGGGTCCGCCTGCTTCTCCTCTTTCTCTCCCCAGCAAGTACGGTGACCCATGCCCTTCCACCCGTCCGTTTATCCGCTGTGTTCCGCCATCTCCAACGAACTACGCGACCTGCGCCGCCAGCTTGAACGGCTCGCCGAGCGGCTGTGCCTGGACGAAAATTTTGTCATCCATCATGTGAGCAGCCTCCAGCTGTTCGATGCGCTCACGCAGCATGTGGAGGAAAGCGCCTGCCTGCTCGACCGGCTCTCAGACGGGATGCAGTCTGCAGAGGCCTTGAGCCTCGTGCGGCTGGGGGCGCTGCAGGAACGCTTGCGTTCGGCGCTTGAAGAGAACGCCGACGATGTTCGGTTGCCCTGATGGCAAGCGACAACAGCGATCGCCCGATCGTCATCCGGCGCGTCAAGAAGGTGGTCGGTGGCGGCCATCATGGCGGCGCGTGGAAGGTCGCCTATGCCGATTTTGTGACTGCGATGATGGCGTTCTTCATGCTGCTGTGGCTGATCTCCAATCCGGACAAGGAGAAGCTGAAAGGCCTTGCCGAATATTTCACGCCCGGTCCGCCAAGCGCGCCACAGGCGACGGGTTCGACGTCCGGGCCATCGGATGCACCCGGTACGGGCGGCTATACGCAGCGCAGCCAGTCGGACAGCCGCGATGCGACCGGCGTTCCGGCGATGACCGCAACATCGCAGGGCGTTGCGCGAGGCGGAAGTGCCGATGTGCCCAGCGCTGCGCTGCGTGTGCTGGCGCAGGAACTGAAAATCGCGCTGGATGCGGTGCCGCAAGACCCGGCGGCTCGCCCCAGCATGATCGTCGAGCAGGGCAGCGACCAGCTGCGCATCAGCCTGACCGATACCGACCGGCAGTCCATGTTCAAGGGCGCGACCTCGACGCTCAACGCCTACGGACTAAACGTCCTTTCGCGCCTCGCTGCAAAGATCGCGCCGTTGCAGGTTCCGCTCGCTGTCGAAGGCCATACCGATGCGACCGGCGGCGACAGCGAGAGCAACTGGCGCCTGTCGGGGGAGCGGGCGCTGAGCGCGCGCAATGCGTTGGTCGGGCGGGGCGTCGCGGCCAACCGTTTTACGCAGGTGGTGGCGATGGCCGCGACCCGCCCGGTCTATCCCGACCAGCCGGCGCGACCCGAGAATCGGCGGATTACGGTGGTCCTGCTGGCGGAAAAATCCGCGCTGCCTAGCGATATGAGTTTCCGGTTCTGATGAAGAAGCTGCTCGTCCTCATCCTGCTGCTCGTGCTCGGCGCGGGGATCGGCGCGGGTGCGGCCTATGGCCTGGCACGGGTCATGGCGCCGCCGCCCGCCGCCGCATCGCACGCGGCCAAGCCTGCCGATGTCGAGACGGTGTTCGTTTCCGCGGGCACCATCCTCGTTCCGATCGTGACGGGTGACGGGTCCCTGTCCGGCTATGCGAATTTCGACGTGCAGCTGGAAGTGGAGGAAGAGAAAAGCGCCGAGGTGACGGCCCGGATGCCGCTGCTGCTCCACGGGATCAATCTGCGTGCCTATCGCACACCGATGGCGGCGGGGAAGCAGAAGATCCTGCCCGATCTGGATGTGTTCAGCCGCATGGTGATGAACGCTGCGACTGAGGCGCTTGGCAAGGGCGTGGTGAAGCGTGCCGTGGTGATGAGCGCAAAGCCCGTCTAGGCACCGAAACTTTTGACCAGCGATCCCGCCACCAGCGACCAGCCATCGACCAGCACGAAAAAGATGATCTTCATCGGCAGGGCGATACTGGTGGGCGGAAGCATCATCATACCCATCGCCATCAGCACCGCCGAAACCGCGAGATCGATCACCAGAAAGGGCAGCAGCAGGAGAAAGCCGATCTCGAACGCGCGGCGCAGCTCGGAAATCATGAAGGCGGGGACGAGTACGCTGACTGGCGTTGCCGTGCGTTCGGGCGCGGGTTTTCCGGACAGGTCGATAAAAAGCGCCAGATCCGCGTCGCGCACTTGCGTGAGCATGAAGTGTCGGAGGGGCGCCGACGCCCGGCCCATCGCCTGGGTCTCGTCGATCTTCCCGGCGGAATAGGGTGCAATCCCTTGATCCCATGCCTTTTCGAAAGTCGGTTGCATGACAAAGAAGGAGAGGAACAGCGCGAGGCTGATGATCACCGGGTTGGGCGGTACTCCCGGCGCGCCGATGCCGGTGCGCAGCAGCGACAGCGCGACGACGATCCGGGTGAAGGACGTTACCGTCATCAATATGCCAGGCGCGAGGCTGAGCACCGTCATCATCGCAACCAGCTGGACGATGCGGCCGGTCATCGCGCCCTTTCCGCCGAGATCGATACTGATGCCCTGCGCGGCGGCGGTGCCGGGCAACAGCAGCGCCAGCGCGGCGGCGAGCAGGAGCAGAGCCCTACGCATGGGCCGTCCGGCGCAGGATCAGGTGATCGTTGGCTGGTTCGAGCCACGGCTCGAAGCGGAACTCGGGTTGGTCGACCGATCGGGTGGACCCGTCTAGCCGGGGCCGTTCGGCAGGCGAGGAGGCCGACTCTCCGATGACGACATGACCCTCCGGCGAGAGCAACAAAAGGTGCTCGGTGCCGTCCTGCCGGATCAGCAGCAGGCTGCGCTTTGCATCGACGGTCACACGCTCCACCACGCCAATGCGTCCGCGTGATGCTAGGCCCACACGGCCGGGCAGGCGGATGTCGTGGCGGCGCACGATCCACGTGGCGGCAGCGAGCAGGGCGAGCACCGCCCCCAAGCCGCCCATCGATCGGGCAAAGAGCATCAGGTCCATCGGTTACAGCTCCCGCTTCATGACTTCGGTGATCTCAAGCGACATGCGGTCCTCGTCGACCAGCACCTGCCCCTTGGCGACCAGCTGGCCGTTGACGAAGACCAGGCTTGGGTCGTCCTGTCCGCAATCGAGCGCGATCATCGCGCCCCGGCTCATCCCCAATATCTGGCGGATCGGTAGCGCGGTGGAGCCGAGCGCGATCGACAGTTCGATTTCAATCCCGTCAATGGCCGACATGGCGCGTCCCCTGTTGGTTCCTCCCCGGATTATAGGAAGATTTTGCCGCGCCCCGGCCGAACCCGGCAAAATTTGCCTATCATGAGAGGAGAAACGGGAGAGGCAGGCCATGGACCTTCAGAAATCGGTCGGCATATCGGCGAGCGGCCTGCGGGCGCAATCGCTGCGGATGCGGGTCATCGCCGAAAATCTGGCGAATGCGGATTCGGTGGCGAACACGCCAGGCGGCACGCCCTATCGACGGCGCGTCGCGACATTCAAGGCGCAGATCGACCGTGTGAGCGGCGGAACCACCGTGGCCGTCACCGGGATCCAAGGCGATAAAAGCGACTTTCCGCGCAGCTACCAGCCGGGGAATCCGGCGGCGGACGCGGCGGGCTATGTGCTGACGCCCAACGTCAACACGCTCACCGAGACAGCCGATATGAAGGCGGCGCAGCGTTCCTATGAAGCGAATGTCAATGCCATCGAGGCGGCGCGGGGTCTGACCATGCGCACCATCGACCTGCTGAAATAGGGAGGATCATCATGGCAATAACAATCGGCGCGCTGGATGCAGCCAGCGCCTATGGCCGGAGCATCCGGGGGACCGGGTCGCCCGGCGGCGCTGAATATACCAACGGAGCCGGAGAGGGCGCCAAGACAAGCTTTGGCGATATGGTGTCCGGCATGGTGAGCCACACCGCCGGGGTGCTGGGCAAGGCCGAGCGGGCCAGCATCAAACAGGTGGCGGGGAAGGGCGACCTGATCGACGTCGTCACCGCCATCGGTGCGGCCGAAACGGCGCTCGACACGATGATTGCGGTGCGCGACCGGGTGGTGAGCGCCTATGGCGAGATCATGCGGATGCAGATATGAACGGCGGTCTGGAAGCGGCCGACATGCTGCAACTGGCGCGATCCGCGCTGGTTCTGATGCTGGTGATCGCCGGACCGATGCTGGTCGCGTCGCTGGTGATCGGCGTGGTTATTGGCCTCATTCAGGCGCTGACGCAAATCCAGGAAATGACGCTGACCTTCGTACCCAAGCTGATCGGCATCGGGCTGGTCATGCTATTGTGCCTGCCGATGATCGGCGAGGCGCTCAGCCATTTCATGGCGCAGATGAGCGCGCACATCATCGGCCCATGATCAGCCGGTGAAAGCGAGCCGAGCGTGAGCGCAGAGCCTGCCTTTGCGGCGATGGCCGCCAGCCTGCCGCAGGCGAGCATGGTCTTCACGCTCCTGTTCGCGCGCGTGGGAGCGATGCTGATGCTGTTGCCTGCCTTCTCAGACGATGCGGTTCCCGGACGCATCCGCCTGTTCATCGCGCTCGGCGTTGCAGCGGGGCTGGTCCCATTGCTCGGCCCCCGGATCGAAACGGCTTTGCTCCCGATCATGGGGAGCGACATGTCCCTCGCCCGGATGCTTCTTACCGAAATGCTGCTGGGCGTGGCGCTTGGCCTGATTGTGCGGCTGATGTTCCAGGCGATCATTATCGCGGGTTCGCTGATCAGCCTTCAGGTCGGGCTGACATCCGCGCTCGTCAACGATCCTTCGGCGGGGGGGCAGGTGCCGCTGCTTGCGCGCTTCGTCAGCATCGCGGCGCTGCTTATCTGCATGGCGAGCGGTGTGCACCATCTGTGGATCGCCGCGCTGGTTGAAAGCTATGGCGTGTTTCCGGTCGGCACGCTTGCCCCGGTAGCGGACTTCGCGCAGCTCGCGCTTTCCGCCGCGCGCGGAGCGATGGCTTTGGGGTTGAGCCTTGCCGCGCCGCTGATCGTCTACGGCATCATTTTCAACAGCGCTTTGGGACTGGCGGCGCGGCTTGCCCCCGCCCTGCAGATCTTCTTCATCGCCCAGCCTTTGAATCTACTGCTCGGCCTCGCGCTGACGGCGGTGACGCTCGCTGCCGGACTCGACGGTTTTGCCGCGAAGATGGCGGAGGGGATCAGGACGATGGGGATGTGATTCGTGGCGGATAACGACCAGAAAAGCTACGCCCCGTCGGAAAAGCGGCTCGACGACGCGCGGGCTAAGGGCGACGTGCCGATGGCGCCGGAGATGCGCCATGCGGTGATGTTCGTCGCAGCGTTGTTCGTCGTCGGGAGTGTGGGATCGGCGGCTGTGATGCGTCTGATGGGTCTCGCTGAGCGATTGTGGAGCAAGGCGGGCGGCCTGACGCTAACCCCGGCGAGCGCACCGCGTGTGGCAACCGGCGTGCTGGGCGGAGCATTGGGAGCGGTCGGGCCGATCCTGCTTCTCACCTGCGGCACGGCGGTGCTGGCGCTCTTCGCGCAGGGCTGGCCATCGATCAGTTGGCACCGGCTGGCGCTCAAATGGGATCGGCTGTCACCTGTGGCGGGCGCGAAACGGCTCTTTGGCGCGCAGGCCTGGGTGGAATTTGCCAAGACGCTGGCGAAGTTCGGTTTTGTCATTGCTGTGCTGGCCGTGGTGGCGTGGCCCAGCCTTGCGGGGCTGGATCGCCTGACGGGCGCGGATGCCGCGACGATCGGGAGCAGTGCCGCGATGATTGTCGGAAAGATGGTGCGCACCGCCGCAACGCTGGTCGGGGCGCTGGCCGTGATCGATCTTGTCTACCAGCGAAGGAGCTGGTTTGCGAAGATGCGCATGTCCTTGCAGGAATTGCGTGACGAGCAGAAGGAGAGCGACGGCGATCCTCAGATCAAGGCGCGTGTCCGGGCAATCGCCCTGCAGCGGGCGCAACGCCGGATGATGGCGGCGGTGCCGGGCGCGAGCGTGATCGTCACCAACCCGACGCATTATGCCGTGGCTCTACAGTACGACCATGGAGCCATGCGCGCGCCGGTGGTAGTGGCCAAGGGCGCGGACATGATGGCGCTCAAGATCCGCGCGATTGCGGGGGAGGCCGGCGTACCGATCGTCGAAAGTCCCCCGCTCGCACGGGCGCTCTATGCGGCAGTGGAGATCGACCAGCCAATCTCGCCGGAGCATTATGCGGCGGTGGCGGAAATCATCCGTTATGTCATGCGGTTGACGCGAGACGCGCCCGCCGACCAATGAGACTGAGGCGGGGGCAGCCCGGCCGGACCACCCCCGCGTTCATTCAGGCGAAGGTAACGCGCACCGCCTGCTTGCGGCGCATCGCGAAGCCGATCGCGCCGAAGCCCGCCAGCATCATCGCCCATGTCGCCGGTTCGGGAATAGCGGCCGTCGCGGCGGAGATGGTGATGGTGCTCGAACCCGAGACAATGCTGGTCAGGTTGAACGTGCCGAAGTTGAAGACCGGCTTCGTATTAACAATGGTCAGCAGATCCGGACCGGCGAACTGCGTGAAGCCCAGCGGCGTTCCGCCGATGTTCAGTGTCGCGAACAGCCCTGTACCAAAGCCGACCGATGCCAGACCCGGCGTGCCGCCGAAAATACCCGAGACCCCGTCAAACGAGATCTGGTCCCCAAAAGTGCCCGAGCTGAAAAAGTCCGGCGTCGTGTCCGTATCGAGCGTGAAAGTCGCGTTTCGCGATCCGCTCAGTTCGAACAGGATGGGTGCGGCCTGTGCGGGGACGGCCGCAATCGTACCGGCCAGCGCGGCGCCAGCGAACAGGATTTGTTTGTATGTCATGAAAATTCCAGTGCTTGGGAGGTAAGGCAAGTCGGTGGCGACAGCCTCAACTCGTCAAAAACACGGCGTGACGCTGTCCGATGGGGTACGTCCAGCGCTCGCACATGGTTGCTCGCGCAGTTACGATGCGGGTTCGGTTCGTCGTGTTTTGCGTGTTTATTCGACGAACGGAGGGCGATGGCGCAGCAATAGTGCGCGCGACGACCCGCTCTGACGGTAAAACAGCAGATTGGGAGCAATCTCTAGGGCCCCGCTTTGGGACACCCAACTTATCCTTCCACAGCAAACTTGGCGAGTTCCACGCGGATGCGCAGGTCGATATCGTCCAACAGGGCGGCGAATTTGGGGTCGTCCGGGCGCAGGCGGGTGGCATCGGGCCGCGTTTGCAGCCACTGCGCGAGCTGGTCGAGCGTTGCGCGGTTCGCCCTGCCCGAGAGCAATTCGCGGTGCAGCCGATCCAGCGTGTCGAGTCCCTGTCGCGCCTGCGCGGACTGGATACGGCGACGTTCCTCGGTCGGGGACACGGCCGCCAGCGCGACCAGCATCTGGATCGATCCCAGAGTCGTTGGACTGGTCGGGATAGAGAGCGCCCCTGCGTCAGCAGAAGGTGGCGTAGCCATGCCGGGCTGCCCTTGTGGCTGTCCCCCTATGCTGTCCACGAGGCGCGTCGTCGCGCGTGTGGCAGGCAGGGAAGGGGTCGGGGCGGAGACCATAGTCCGCTGTCCCGCCGCGCTGATCCCGTCGATGCGCATTGCTGCCCTCCCGCGACCCGCTGGCTGCTCTGCTTCCTATAATAGGAGCCATGAGGATGTTTTCGAAATCGCTGGGCTTCGTGGTGGTGGCACTGTTGTTCGTGTCCACCGACGCATCAGCCGGACCGCGCATCAAGGATATCGTTGATATCGAGAATGTTCGGCCCAACCAGCTGATCGGCTATGGGCTGGTGGTGGGCCTTGCAGGTACGGGCGACAAGATCCGCAACGTGCCGTTCACCGAAGAGTCGATGCAGGCGATGCTGGAACGGATGGGCGTCAACATCCGCAGCGCGCAGATGAAAACGCAGAATGTTGCCGCTGTTTCGGTGACGGCGATCATGCCCGCCTTCGCCCGCACAGGATCGCAGATCGATGTACAGGTGTCGGCGCTGGGCGACGCCACCAGTCTTCAGGGCGGCACATTGCTGGTCACGGCGCTCAAGGCGATGGATGGGCAGATCTACGCGGTCGCGCAAGGTTCGGTTGCGGTGTCAGGCTTCAAGGTGCAGGGCGCGGCGGCGAACATCAGCCGGGGCGTGTCGACATCCGCACGGATCGCGGCGGGAGCCATCGTGGAGCGCGAGGTGCCGTTTGCGCTCAAGTCCGCGACCCGCCTGAAGCTCGCGCTGCGCAACCCGGACTTCACGACCGCGCGCCGGGTCGCGCAGAGCATCAACACGGCCTTTGCGGGATCGGCGGAAATGCTCGATCCGTCGACCGTCGAACTGCGCGTGGGATCGGGCTTTGCCGGACCGCTGGTCGATCTCGTCGCACAGATCGAGAATCTTCCCGTCGAGGTCGATCAGCCCGCGCGCGTCATCGTGAATGAGGCGGCGGGTACGGTGGTGATGACCGCCGATGTGCGGATCAGCCCTGTCGCCATCGCGCAGGGGGGACTGACGATCTCGGTTTCGGAAAACCCGGTGGCGGCCCAGCCCGCGCCGTTGGGCGGCGGGGAAACGACCGTGCTGCCGCGCAGCCAGGTTGCGGTCGACGATGGCGGTGGCAAGTCGCTGGCGATGGTCGATGGTGCGTCGCTGCGCTCGCTCGTGGGTGGCCTCAACGCGCTTGGCGTATCGCCGCGCGATCTCATCACCATCCTGCAGGCGCTCCGCACGGCCGGCGCGTTGCAGGCCGATATCGAGGTGCAGTGATGGTCGAACCTGTGGGGCACGCACCTGCTCTACCCCCAACCGACGCGAAAGCGCGGACGGCGGCGCGGGAATTCGAGGCGGTGTTCCTGGGCGAGATGACCCGGCTGATGATGGAGTCGGTGCAGTCCGATAACCAGTTTGGCGGCGGCCATGGCGAAGACATGTTTCGGGGCGTGCTGGCCGACACGATGGGACGATCGATGGCCGAAAGCCGCACGGCGTCCGGTACAGGCATCGGCATCGCCGATCAGGTGCTGGCCGAAATCATCCGTTTGCAGAAAGGATCGCAGCCATGACCAAACCCCTGCCGGAACCCTTGCCCTCTGGCCCGTCTGTGGTTGTTGAGGTGATGGATACCCTTTACGCCCTGATCCGCGTGATCGAGGAAGAAAGCGAACGGCTGGCGGTGTCCGGGCCGGTGGCGGACATCGCCGAGCTGGCGCTTGCCAAGGCGCGGCTCGCGGGGCGGCTCGACGAGATCGGCGCGCGACAGGCGCGGGAAAATCCCCGGTGGATCGAGGCGCTGCCGGAGGGCGAGCGCGGCGCGTTGATGCAGGCGATCGAGGAACTCAACCGCGCGGCGGTCGTGAACAGCGACGTGCTGGAACGGCAGATCGACCTCTCGAGCGAACTGCTCGGCGCGGTGGGCAAGGAACTGGAGCGGCTGACCGGGCGGCGGGCCCGGACTTATGGGCGAAGGGGCAAGGTCCGGCAGGCCCATGCCCAGATACCGCTTTCCATCAACACGCGGCTTTAGTCCGTCGGCTGCGCTTCACACCACCAGCAGTCGATCATCACCGCCGATCCCCTGAAGGAACGACACCGCGCCGCCAATCGCAATGCGCGGGTCGATCCCGCCCGCATCAAGGTTCGCAAGCGCCAGACCGGTCTGGCACACGGTGATGGCTATGCCGCCCCCAAGCGCTTCGTCAATCAGGTCGGCGAGCGAAGGAAGGCCCGCAGCGCGGTGATCCCCATCGCGGGGCGGGTCTGTGGCAGGACCGAGCAGGCGGACGGCGTCGAGCTGGAGGAACAGGCTGGCTTCTCCCCCCAGCGCGCCGTGCGCCATGGCAAGTACGAGTCCGCCACGCAGCCGTTCGGCATCATCGGTGAGCAGGACGAGAGCAAGCCTAGGCGGTTTCACGCCGGACAGGGCAGGCTGGCGCAGGCGGGGCAGGCTGGCTCCTTGGGTACACCCAGCGTGCGGAACCGCAGCGAGAGCAGGTCGGCGATGAGCAACTTGCCCGCGCTGTCCTCGCCAAAGGGAACGAGGGCGCGGATCGCTTCCAGCGCGGCGAGGCTGCCGATCGTGCCGGTAAGGGCACCGAGCACGCCCTGATCGGCGCAGCTGGCTTCGGCACGGGCGGGGTCTTCGCCGACGAGGCAGCGATAGCAGGGCTGATCCGGCTCCCACCCGCGATAGACGGAGAGCTGCCCCTCGAACTGACCCACGGCGGCGGAAACGAGCGGGATTCGCAGGGCCGTGGCCGTGTCGCTGACGACGAGCCGGGTCGCGAAATTGTCGCAGCCATCGATGATGACGTCGCTGTTGCGCAGCAGCGTTTCGGCGTTCTCCGCGTCGATCCGCTGGTTGATCGGCACCAGTTTGACGTCCGGGTTCAGCCGCGCGACGGCGCGCATCGCCGCTTCTGCCTTGGGCTGGCCAATGTCTTCGATCCCGAACAGGGTCTGACGTTGCAGGTTGGAAAGGTCGACACGGTCGTCGTCGATAACCCGCAGCGTACCGACACCGGCACCCGCGAGAACCTGGATGACCGGGCAGCCGATGCCGCCCGCGCCGATCACGGTGACATGTGCGCCCAACAGCCGAACCTGTCCCGCGCCGCCAATTTCCTTGAGGATGATATGGCGGGCGTAGCGATCCAGCTGGTCATCGCGCAGGTCGATCATCCGCTTTTCACTCCCGTCGATCCGAAACCTCCCAAACCCCGCACCGTATCGTCCAGTTCCGGGACTTCGGAAAAGCGCGCCATCTGGACCGGAGCGGCGACAAGCTGCGCGATCCGGTCGCCCCGGCGGATGGCGAAGCTGTCCTGCCCCAGATTGATCATGATGATCTTGAGCTCACCGCGATAGTCGCTGTCGATCGTGCCAGGCGTGTTGGGTAGCGAAATTCCGTGCTTGAGGGCAAGGCCCGAGCGCGGCCGCACCTGGATCTCGTACCCTGCCGGAATGGCGAATGCGAAGCCGGTGGCGACAGCGTGGCGGCCGCCGGGCGCCAGATCCACATCCTCCGCCGCGACGACATCCATGCCCGCCGCCCCGTCGGTTGCGTAAGCAGGGAGCGGCAGCCCCTCGCCATGGGGCAGGCGCTTGAGGGCAATGGTGATCGGGGCGGTCATGCGGGGTCTTTCAGATGATCGGCGATACGGGTGACGAGACGTGTGGCGACAGCATCCTTGGGCAGGTCCTCCCAGCTTTCGACGTCGCTTTTCGTGATCAGGTGAATGCGGTTGCGGTCCCCGCCCATCACATTCCCGGACACGTCGTTGGCGACGATCATGTCGCACCCCTTCCGGGCAAGCTTCGCCTGCGCGTGGGCGACAACGTTCTCGGTCTCCGCCGCGAAACCGACCAACAGGCGCGGGCGGCGCGCGGAGATGGCGAGCGTCGCCAGGATATCGGGATTTTCGGTCAGGGCGAGCGGGGAGGGCGCGCCAGTGCCATCCTTCTTGATCTTCTGGCCGCTGGCATCGGCGGTACGCCAGTCCGCCACGGCCGCCACCAATATTGCGGCGTCAGCGGGCAGCGCCTGTTCGACGGCGGTGAGCATGTCGCGGGCTGTCTCCACGTCCACCCGGTCGACGCCGCGCGGAGTCTGCAGAGCGACCGGACCCGCCACAAGCGTGACGCGGGCGCCCGCGTCGGCGGCAGCACGCGCGATGGCGAAACCCTGCTTGCCCGACGAGCGGTTGGCGATGTAGCGCACCGGATCGATCGGCTCGTGTGTCGGGCCGGCGGTGACGAGGATATGCTTGCCGATAAGCGGACGGCTCGCCTCGGTCAGCAGGCGCGGAGGCGGCATGGGGATTGCCGTGTCGCACCCCGCACTCAGCATGCGCTTGATTTCGCCGACAATGGCGGGCGGTTCAGGCAGGCGGCCTTCACCCCATTCGCCGCAGGCCATTGCGCCGCTGTCGGGCTGCATGATGGCAACGCCATCGGCGGCAAGCTGCGCCAGATTGCGCCGGGTCGCGGGATGCTCCCACATACGCACGTTCATCGCTGGAACAGCGAGCACGGGTTTGTCGGTGGCGAGCAGGATCGTGGTGGCGAGATCGTCCGCAATCCCCGCCGCCATCTTGGCGAGGATGTTGGCCGTGGCGGGGCAGACGACGATCAGGTCCGCCTGCCGCGAGAGCTGGATATGACCGATCTCGCGCTCTTCCTTGAGGTCGAACATGTCGCCATAGACATGGTCCTCCGTCATGACGCCGAGCGACAGCGGCGTGACGAACTCCGACGCGCTCTGCGTCATTACCGCGCGGACAGCGAGCCCTTCGCGCTTCAGCAGGCGGACCAGTTCGAGCGACTTGTACGCCGCTATGCCGCCGGAGACGATGAGAAGGATGCGCTGGGTCATGGTTCCAACCTTGCCAATTCCGTGCGGCAGACATGTTCCAGAGTATCAAGTTGCGAGGTAGCCGTTTGCCAAATGCGGAGCGGACTGACCCGCATATATTCATGGGCGATAATATTGCGCATCCCGTAAATCTGCTGCCACGGAATATCCGGATGCCGCGCCTTGAGCGCGTCAGTCAGCTTGTTGCTTTCTTCACCGATCATCGAAAGCCGGTATGAGAGGAGATCGATGTCGTCCCAGTCATCCGCAAAGCTTTCAAGCGATGTCTTGGCCAGACGCGTCCGGATACGCCCGATTAAAAGCAGGATGACGGACAGTCTTGCGGGATCGCGTTGCTCTTTTTCCATCAAAAAACGCGTACCATATCGGGCGCGGCGTGCCGCTCAATCCGAGGATAAAGGCAGGCGCTTTCCACGAGATCAACCCGCGCACCAAGGATGGCTTCGAGATGCTGCTGCATGCCAATGAAATCGAGCAGACCGATCGGCTCTCCGTCTTTCAGGTCGCAGGACAAATCCACATCCGACCCCGCCCCCGCTTCGCCTCGCGCGGTCGAGCCGAAGAGGTAAAGTGCAGACATGCCGGCCGCGCGCAATTCGGCTTCGTGAGCCCTGATGCGGGTGATGGCTTCCTCGCGGGTCATATGGGTTAGATAAGGCGAAACGCTGGCGAACGCCAGTGCTACAGGCCGAACATCCGCATCGCCATCGCGCCAAGGGCCGCCGCGACAATCGCAACGCCTGCGTATTTCCACGCGCGGCCCGCATGGTCGACGCGTATCAGGCGGATCTCGGGAAGCGGGGGGGCGGGCGGTGCGCCGCCGGGATCGGGGAAGTGGTCCTCGATCCGGCGGACGAGATCAGGCAGGCGCTGGAGCGTGCGCCAGTTCAGGATCAGGCTGTCGGCCAGCTTCGCTTCTGGCCCCAGTTCGTCGCGCAACCAGCCCGATACATAGGGTCCGCTCGTCTCCCACATATTAATGTCCGGATCGAGCGCGGTCGCTACACCTTCGACCATCACCATCGTCTTTTGCAGGAGGAGGAGGTGCGGCTGGGTCTGCATGTCGAAATCGCGCGTAATCGCGAACAGGCCGTCGAGCATCTGGCCGACGGACAGCTCCTTGACCGGCTTGCCGCGCATTGGCTCGCCCACCGCGCGGAGCGCGGTCGCGAACTCCGCGACGTTGTGATGCGATGGCACATATTGCGCCTCGAAATGGATTTCGGCGACGCGGCGGTAATTGCCCGTAATCAGGCCGTAGAGAATCTCGGCGAGCCACATGCGCGCGCGGCGGTCGATCCGCCCCATGATGCCGAAGTCGATGGCCGCGATCTTGCCATCCGGCGTGACGAACAGATTGCCCTGGTGCATGTCCGCGTGGAAAAAGCCTTCGGCGATCGCCTGACGCAGAAAGGTGTTGACCAGGCGCGCCGCCAGGATGCGGGTATCGTGCCCGGCAGCGATGATGGCGGCACGGTCGGAAATCTTGATCCCGTCGATCCACTCCATCGTCATGACGCGCCCGGATGTGCGGTCCCAGTCGATGGCCGGGATCATATAGCCCGGTTCGGCCTGCATCGCTTCGGCAAGTTCAGAGGCGGAGGCGGCTTCCCGGCGCAGGTCGAGTTCGCGCGCGGTCCAGCGTTTGAGGTTCGCGATCACCATACGGGGACGCAGGCGCGCGGCTTCCCCCCCCAGTTGTTCCAGATGCGCGGCCGCCCATTCATAGGTCTCGATGTCACGGGCGAACTGCTCCGCGACGCCGGGGCGCAGCACTTTTACCGCGACATCGCGGCCTTCTAGCGTCGTAGCGCGGTGGACCTGCGCGATGGATGCTGCGCCGACCGGCATCTCGTCGATCCGGGCGTAGAGCGTTTCGAGCGGGCGGCCCAGCGCGGTCTCGATCTGCGCGCGGATGGCGGGAAAGGGCAGCGGCGGCAGCGCGTCCTGAAGGCTCAGCAGATCACGGGCCGCCACTTCGCCGACCAGATCGGGCCGGGTCGCAAGAGTCTGGCCGAGCTTGATGGCGGCCGGGCCGATGGACTGAAACGCGACGGCATAACGTGGTTCCTTCGGCACGCGCGCGCCGATGCGGGCGATACGCACGAGGCGACGGACCGGCGCAGGGGTGAGCGGATCGCGCTCAATTCCCATCAGCGCGCCATGGCGGGCGAGCGTGCGGCCCCATTTCAGCAACCGCCAAAGATGCGTGACGTGGGAGGTCATGCCCGCCGGATGCTCATGTTCAAATTTTCCAGCCGCTGTGGATCGCGACAAGGCCGCCCAAGATCGGTTCCACCTTCGTCTGCGCGAACCCGGCGGCGCGGATCATCCGTTCGAACTCCGGCATGGGTGGGAAGCGGCGGATCGATTCGATCAGATAGCGATAGCTCTCCGCATCCCCGGCGAGCATCTTGCCAAGCTGCGGGACGGCATGATGCGAATAGGCGTCGTACACTTCCGAAAAGCCCGGCCAGGTCGTGCTTGAAAATTCGAGACAGAAAAAACGTCCGCCGAACCGCAGGACACGGTGCGCTTCGGCCAGCGCCTTATCAATATGGGTGACGTTGCGGATGCCGAACGCGATCGTATAGGCATCGAAGCGGCGGTCGGCAAAGGTCAGTTGCTCGGCATTCTGTTCCGACCATGCGAGGCCGTCGATCCCGCGCTTCGTTGCGCGTTCCTGCCCCACGCCGAGCATGTCGGGGTTGATGTCCGCCACGGTGACCTGCGCGCCATGCCGGGCGAGGCGAAACGCGATGTCGCCCGTGCCGCCCGCCATGTCGAGAATCGCCTCACCGGCCTGCGGCTTCACCCGGCGGACAAACTGGTCCTTCCACAACCTGTGCGCGCCGCCGGACATGGCGTCGTTCATCAGATCGTATTTCGCCGCAACGCTGGAAAAGACCGAGCGGACCATGCCCGCCTTTTCGTCTGCGTCCACATCCCGGTAGCCGAAGGAAACTGTTTCGCTCATAGCCTCGCCACTAGCCGAGTCTTGCCGCATCCGCAAAGGCTGTTAAGCGCAAGAGGATGCCAGAGCTTCCCGAAGTCGAAACCACCGTCGCCGGATTGCGATCCGTGCTGGATGGCCAGCTGATCGTCCGTGTCGAGCCGCGCCGGGCGGACCTGCGCATTCCGTTCCCCGCCGATCTGCGTCAGCGGATGACGGGCGCGCGTGTGACGTCCCTTTCCCGCCGCGCCAAATATGGTCTGATCATGACCGACCGCGACGATGTGCTGATCTTTCATCTGGGCATGTCCGGCCGCTGGCGGGTGGACCCGGCAGACATGGGCACGCACGATCATCTGGTGCTGGAGACCGGTCACGGCCGGGTCCTGGCGCTGCACGACCCCCGCCGATTCGGCTTTGTTGATCTGGTACGCGGTGACACACTTGCCGATTATCCGCCCTTCACGCGCATGGGACCGGAGCCGCTGGGGCCGACATTCACGGCTGCCACCCTGCAACAGGCGTTGAAAGGCAAGACGGTGGCGATCAAGCTGGCGCTGCTCGACCAGCGGGTCGTGGCGGGGCTGGGCAATATCTATGTGTGCGAGGCGCTGAATCTTGCGGGCATCGCGCCGGGCACCGCCGCCGGGCGGATCGGCATCGCGCGGCTCAAGCGGCTGGTCGAGGCCGTGCAGGCCGTGCTGACCAGTGCGATTCGGGCAGGGGGATCGACCCTGCGCGATTATGCGCGACCCGATGGCGAGTTGGGCTATTTCTCCAAGCAATGGCGCGTCTATGGGCGGGAAGGCGAGCCATGCCCCTGTGGCGGCACCGTCGAGCGGCGGACGGAGGGCGGGCGGTCGACCTTCTGGTGCCGGTCCTGCCAGAAATAGAGGAAAACCCGGCTTGCGGTTGACGCGCTCCGGCGAAATGATTATGGGGCACGGCTTCACGAGTCAGGTTGGGTCTGTCCTCCCGGCTCTCATCCGCATCTACATGGGTTTTTGAGAACAATGGCCAATACGCCGCAGGCAAAAAAGCGCATCCGTCGCAACGAACGTCGCGCAGAGATCAACGGTAACCGCATCGGACGCATCCGGACGCTGGTGAAGAAGGTCGAGAGCGCCGTAGCGGCCGGTGACAAGGCGGCTGCCGTATCGGCCCTTCAGACCGTTCAGCCGGAACTGGCACGGGGCGTCGCCCGGGGTGTGCTGCACAAGAACACCGCTGCGCGCAAGTTCAGCCGCCTGACCAAGGCCGTCGTCGCGCTCGCCTGAGCTGCTGCGCACCGCAAGAATGAAAAGGCTCGCCGGGCAACCGGGCGGGCCTTTTTGCTGTGTACCGTTCATTGGCCGACCACCAAACGAGTCGGCTCTGGAACAAATGAAGGACAGATGAAAAGCGATATCCGGCTCAGGCTCAGTACTCTGGGCTGCCCAAAAAAGAGGCAGGGAAGAAAGCTCAGGAGTTGTGCTGATTCGCCGCGCCTGCGAACACAGGCCTTATAAAAAAACGTTGTATTTCAATGTGTTATTTACAATACGCGCATTTCTGCGGGCTTGAAGCTGTCAAATATTTTATTTCATTTTTTTGACGGCTTCCGCTCTTGATCCAATCGTTAACGCCTGCGTAATTCACTGCAACGGGGCAGTGGGGAATCGAATCGTTCCCTGCGCATCATAGTGCTGCTGAACCAGTTGATCGGAAAACCACCGGTTTTCCGAGCCGGTGGTTTGTGCCCGTTAGAATAGGCGAGGGCTGCGTGAGGCAGTCACAAAAGGAAAGGGTCGAGCAACAGTGCCAGAACGCGTCGTGCCTCTCTCCATGCCATTCACCACTTTCGATCATTCCGTGTTGGCCGACGCGGCCCCCTTCGAAGACGCATGGAACCAGATCCGCGCCGGGCTGCGCCGCGATCTGGGTGCGCGGCTGTTCGACCAGTGGCTCAAGCCCGTGCGCATCGGCAATTATTGCAGCTTTTCGCAGAGCATCGAGCTTTGGACCGCATCGGATTTCTCGGCGAGCTTTGTCACCGGACAGTTCGGCGACCGGTTGCGACTCGCGTGGCGCACGGCGGACATCGGCGTCCGCGAGGTACGGGTGGTCCGCGCGCCAGACGACGCCGCGCCCCGTGCGCTGCGCCTGGCGGCGTCTGGACCCGAAGACCATGCCCTGACGGAACCAGCGGTTGCGCCGGTGCCCGCTTCGGCGCTGGCACGCGAGGGGCTGCATCTGCGCCATGATTTCGCGAGCTTCGTTGTGGGCGCGGGCAATCGGCTTGCCTTCTCTGCGGCGCAGGCGATGGCCGCGCCGACCGCGCCGCTGTTCAACCCGCTCTATATCCATGGCAGCACCGGGCAGGGCAAAACGCACCTGCTCCACGCCATTGCCACGGAATATCTGAACCACCATCCGCAGGCGACTGTCCTCTACATGTCGGCGGAAAAGTTCATGATGGAATTCGTCACGGCGATGCGGGCGAACGAAAGCATGGCGTTCAAGGCGCGGCTGCGCGCGGCGCGGCTGCTGCTGATCGACGATATCCAGTTCATCGCGGGCAAAGGATCGACGCAGGAGGAGTTTCTCCACACGATCAACGAGCTGGCGACGAGCGGTGCGCGCATTGTCATCAGCGCCGACCGGGCCCCGCACCATATGGATGGGGTGGACCCGCGTATCTTGTCGCGGCTGGCGGGTGGACTGGTGGCGGACATTCAGCCAGCCGATCTCGATTTGCGCCTTGCGATCCTTCAGGCACGCCGCGCGGCCATGAGCGACGTCGCTATCCCTGACAGCGTGATCGATTTTCTCGCCCGCGCGATTCGCAGCAACGTGCGCGAGCTGGAAGGCGCGTTCAACAAGGTGCTCGCTTATGCGCAGCTCACCGGTCGGGCGATCGACATGGAATTCGCGCAGGCGATGCTGGCCGATTCGGTGCGGGCCAATGCCAGGCGTATCACAGTCGACGACATCCAGAAGGCCTGCGCCGCCCATTACCGGATCGAGCCGTCGGAAATGCGCTCCAAGCGCCGCGCGCGCGCCGTCGCCCGACCGCGGCAGGTGGCGATGTATCTGGCCAAGAAGATGACGCCGCGCTCGCTGCCCGAGATCGGACGGATCTTTGGCGGACGCGATCATAGCACGGTCATTCACGCGGTCCGCACGATTGAGGGGCTGCGCCAGACCAATCCGGATATCGACGCCGATATCCGCGCGCTTCAGCGGCAGCTGGAGGGGTAAGGTGTCCCCTCAACGTGCCCGCAGGGTCGTTGAGGGAAACACGAAATCTATTTCTTCTTTTCCGGTGCCAGCGTGATCTTCACCGTCTCGCCCGAATGGCCGGGGAAATCGACGAACATTGCGTCGATCAGATTGGGCACGAGATAGGTCAGGCGGTTGCTGAGCGATTGCGCTTCGGCCTTGCCTTCGAACACACGCTGGCCAGAGCCAGCCTTGTCGATGCGCATTTCCAGCATGCCGGTGTAAACCGTGTAGCTTTCGACATCGTTATACCCGCCGCCGAACAGGAAGGGGTCGTAGAAGCCCCAGCCATAGGGGCGACCATAATAGCCGGGATAGCGGCCCCAGCCACGGCCATACCAGCCGGGTCCATAGAAAGGATCGGAAAAGCCGGTGCTGCGGACCTTCTCGCGCCCTTGGTCGACATCATAGCGCAACCGGACAATGAGATCGGCGGTGGCCGGGTCGGCACTCGGGCGGTAACCCAGATTACCGAGGCGCGCCGCAACGACCTGCGCATATTGGGCGAATTCAAGCCCACCCGCGAGGCGCGGGTCATCGGCCACCACGGTGAAGCTCTGGCCCTGCGGCGCGGGCAGCTGCTGAAAGCGCGAGACATTGGCGTTGAAATTGCTCGCGCAGCCACTCAGGGCAACAAGCGCAAGCGCAGGAACGAGCAGAACGGTAAGGCGACGGGCAAGAGCCATGGCAATTCCTTATGCGGGTCAGCCAGAAGGCACGACTGCTCCGGTGCGACCCTTATTGTGCGCAACATAGCCAATTGCAACTGAACAGTGATTGAACGGGCCGTCCCCGTTCGCACTCGTCTTAACGCATCAACCCCATGGCTTCGTAGGCGCCCTTGAGCGTGGGGGCGGCCGCCTCTGCGGCCTTTTCCGATCCCTTGACAAGGATCGCATCGAGCGCCGCATCGTCCTCGCGCAGGGCAATGTAGCGGCTGCGGATGGGGGCGAGGTGGGCGATGAGTGCGTCGGCGAGCGCCGGCTTGAACGCACCGAAGCCTTGGCCCGCAAACTGCGCGCATACGGCGTCCGGCGTTAGGCCGGTCATCGCGGCATAGATGCCGACAAGGTTGGTCGCCTCCGTCCGGCCTTCGAGACCGGCTGCGGTTTCCGGCAAGGGTTCCGGATCGGTCTTGGCCTTGCGAATCTTGGCCGCGATGGTGTCGTCATCGTCGGCCAGGTTGATGCGGCTCAGGTCACTGGGGTCGGATTTCGACATCTTCGCCGACCCGTCGCGAAGCGACATGATGCGTGCCGTTTCCTTGGGGATGATCGGATCGGGCAGGGTGAACAGCTCGACGCCGAAGTCCGTGTTGAACTTGATCGCGATGTCGCGGGTCAGTTCCAGATGCTGTTTCTGGTCCTCGCCGACCGGTACATGGGTCGCCTGATACAGCAGCACATCGGCGGCTTGCAGCACCGGATAGACATAGAGGCCGATAGAAACGCCCTCGCGGTTCTTGCCTGCCTTGTCCTTGAACTGCGTCATGCGGTTGAGCCAGCCGATGCGCGCCGTACCATTGAGCAGCCAGCAAAGTTCGGCATGGGCGGGCACGCGCGCCTGGTTGAAGAGGACGCTGCGGTCTGGATCGATCCCGGCGGCGATGAGCGCGGCGGCCATATCACGCACATTGGCGCGGCGCTGGGCGGGTTCCTCGTGCACGGTAATGCTGTGCATATCAGCGAGAAAGAAGAAGCACTGGCTGTCCGCATCCATTGCGTCCTGCATCTTCACCCAGTTACGGATGGCACCGAGATAATTGCCGAGGTGGAGATTGCCGGTCGGCTGGATGCCGGAAAGGACGCGCATGAGGTTCAGCTCGCTTTTGCGGAGCGCCGGAACAGCGCCCGAAGTTCGGAAATGCGATAGGCGCCAAGGCCGATCGCTGCCGCCGCATAGACCATTCCCCCGCCCCCGCACAACAGGGTGAGCGCCACCACGCGTTCGACCACGCCCTTTGCCATGTGCGGATCGGCAACGGGGTTGGCGAACCAGAGCGCCACGCCCATCAGTGCGCTTGCCCCAAGGATGCGGATCGACTTGGCGATGAGGCGGGCATCGGAGCGGAGCTGGTCGCGGCGGTGGAGCAGTCCGTAAAGGATCAGCACATTGACCCACGCGGCAATGGCGGTCGACACGGCGACGCCGACATGGCCCAGCGGCCAGATGAGCACGAGATTGCCGACCAGATTGAACAGCATTGAGAACAAGGCGACGCGCACCGGGGTCTTCGTGTCCTGCCGGGCGTAGAAGCCGGGGGTCAGCACCTTGATCAGCACATAGGCAGGCACGCCGACCGAAAAGGCGGCGAGTGCGGAGGCCGCGCCAAGGGTGTCGGTCGCCGTAAATACGCCATGCTGGAGCAATCCGCGAATGAGCGGCGTTGCCGAGATGCACAGGGCGACGGCGGCGGGCAGCGAGAGGAACAGCGCCAGCTCGATCGCGCGGTTCTGCGTGTCGCGGGCGGCCTGTTCGTTGCCGGAGCCGATCTGGCGGGAGAGCGCAGGGAGGATCGCCGTGCCGACGCCAATACCGATCAGACCCAAAGGCAACTGGTTCAGCCGGTCCGCATAATAGAGATAGGATACCGACCCTTGCGGCAGGAAACGCGCCGCCAGCGAGGTCGAGATCAGAAGGTTGAACTGGATCGCCCCCGCGCCCACAGCAGCGGGCAAGATGAGCGCGAGCATCCGCTTTACCGCCGGGGTCAAGCGAGGAATGCCGAGACGCAACACAACGCCCGCGCGGCGGCACGACCAGATAAGCCATAACAGTTGCAGCGCGCCCGAGACCGTCACGGCGATCGCCTGCGTATAGGATGTCGCGACCGGTGTATCGCCCCGGAACAACAGCACGGCGGCGATCATGCAGATGTTGAGGAGGATCGGCGCGGCGGCATTGACCCAGAAGCGGTCGAGCGAATTCAATATGCCACCGAGCAGCGAGACGATGCTGATCAGCGCCAGATAGGGAAAGGTGATCTGGGTCAGATCGACAGCGAGATTGAACTTTTCCGGTCCGCCATCGGGAAAGCCGCCGGTCATCGCCCACACCACCGGTCCGGCGAGCAGCATCATCGCGAGCGTGAACAGCGCGAGGAAGGGGAACAACACCGACAGAACCTGCCCGGCAAAGGCAATGGCGGCGGCCTGGCCGGTCCCCGGGGTGTCCGCATCGGCCTGCGCCATGGTGCGGTTGAACATCGGCACGAATACGGCGGAAAACGCACCCTCCGCGAACAGGGCGCGGAACAGGTTGGGCAGCCGCCAGGCAATGAGGAACGCATCAGATGCCAGCCCGGCGCCCAGGAATCGCGCGACCAGCATGTCGCGCACCATGCCCAAGATGCGGCTGACGAGTGTCAGGCCGCCTATAGTGCCGGTAGCGCGGATCAGGCCCATGGATCGCTCTTTCCGCCCATGTTCGCCTTTCTGCGCGCTATCGGCCGCAAGGGGCGGGGATCAGGCGTTGCCGCCGACCGCGCCTTCGGCCAACTGCTCGGCCTGCTGCGCCTGCTGCATGTAGAGGCCGCCAAAATCGATCGGGTCGAGCATCAGCGGCGGGAAACCGCCGTCGCGCACGGCATCGGCCAGCACGCGGCGGGCGAACGGGAAGATGAGGCGCGGCGCTTCGGCGAGCATGAACGGGCGAACCTGATCCTCCGGCACGTTGCGCATGCCGAACAGCGCGCCATAGACCATGTCGACGGCGAAGGCGGTGCCATTCTCGGTCGTTGCCTTGACGGTCACTTTCAACGCGACTTCGTGCACTTCATCGGTGACCAGGTCGGTGCTGATGTTGAACTGGACGTCGATGTCCGGCTGCGTCTGCCACTGGTAAACAGCAGGCGCGTTAGGGTTTTCGAAGGACAAGTCCTTCACATATTGCGCGATCAGACCGATGGCGGGCTGGTTGTCGGCGCCGTTGGAGAGAGTTTCGGGCTGGTCGGCCATGCTGTTCCTGCTTTCGTCTGTCGGATGGCCGCCTTTGCGGCAGCCGATCCGGGGTTTGCGCGGCGCTTAGCAGGGCAGCGCGGGAAGGGCAATGGCGCGGCGTGAGCGACCAGAGGGATAGCTTCGGCCGCCCGAACGTTGGAACAATAGCCGCCCGTTTTCGCTTTGCGGCGCATGGCATTTGAATATCGCGGCGGACATGCTTATGTTCACTGCAACCTCTCTAGCAAAGACTTGGATTCAGCGTGTATGTAATCGTCATCCTGGCTCTGGTCGCGGGCTTCCTGGCACTCCGGCTTTATTCGGTGCTCGGCAAGCGTACCGGTCATGAGCAACAGCCCGCCGCCGTGCAGCCGGATGAGCGCCCCTCATCGGTGCTCCAGCCGCGTGCAGCGTCCGCCAACCCGGCTCCGGCCGCTGCTCTTGGCGAATCGCTGATTGCACCCGAGGCAGAAAACGGCATTCGCGCCATCATCGCTGCCGACCGGCAATTCGACGTGGGCCAGTTCCTCGCGGGTGCACAAGGGGCCTATGGCATGATCCTCGACGCGTTCTGGACCGGGAAGCGCGACGATCTTCGCTGGCTTTGCGATGCGGATGTTGCCGAATCGTTCGAGCATGCCATCGACGAGCGCGATGCGCAGGGTCATGTGTTGGGCAACAAGCTGATCCGTATCGAAAATGCCCAGATCGTTGAGGCGGACCTGCGGAACAATCAGGCGCACATCACCGTACGGTTCGATGCCGATATCGCTGCGGTCACGCGCGACAAGGATGGCACGGTCGTGGGCGGCACGATGACGGACGCGGTCACCACGCATGATCTGTGGACGTTCAGCCGTTCCATCGGCAATGCCGACCCTAACTGGAAACTGAGCGCGACCGACGAGGTCGAGTGATGCACACACGCCTGCGGTTGGGCGTGCCGCTGGCGGCGGCACTGCTGCTGTCGGCCTGCGCTGGGAGCATCATTCCGCCCGGCTCGCAGAACCCTCCACCTCCGCGCGGGGGCGTAACCGGTCCATCCGCGGCCAAGCCGATACCCGCTACGCCTCGCCCGCCGGTCACCCCAGGCGCAGCAACCGTGCCTACGGCGACTGGCCCGGGTCCAGCCGTGACAGCGGGCCTTGCTCCCGGTCCCGCGCTTGCCACGCTGATCCCGCAGGATGATCGTACACGCGCGGCTCTGGTGGCGTTCCGTCTTTCCTGCCCGGGACTGATGCGGCGCACCGACCAGAGTGGACTGACGCAGGGTTCGGACTGGACGCAGGCTTGCAGCGCAGCAACCAGCTGGCCCGATTCGTCCGCAGCCGATTTCTTCGCCCGCTATTTCGAAGCCGTGCAGGTCGGCGACGGATCGAGTTTCGCCACCGGCTATTACGAGCCCGAGATCGCCGGGTCGCGCAACCGGGCGCCGGGATACACCACGCCGATCTATCGCCGCCCGTCCGATCTGGTCGAGGTTGATCTCGGGCTGTTCAGCGATGCGCTGAAGGGCAAGAAGATCCGTGGGCATGTGCAGGGTCAGAATTTTGTTCCCTACGCCGAACGGTCGGAGATCGAGGCCGGGGCGCTTGCGGGGCGTGGACTGGAACTCGCTTGGGCGGCAGACCCGGTCGAGTTTTTCTTCCTGCAGGTGCAGGGCAGCGGTCGCCTGCGCCTCCCCGATGGGTCCGTCCTGCGCATCGGTTATGACAGCCAGAATGGGCGCGACTATACCGGCATCGGCAAGCTGATGAAGGATCGCGGTCTCATCCAGGCCGGTTCGATGCAGGACATCATGGCCTGGCTGCGCGCCAATCCCGAGCAGGGCCGCGCGATCATGAACGAGAACAAGAGCTTTGTGTTCTTCCGCGAGATCACCGGACCAGGACCGGTCGGCGCGATGGGCGTGGCGGTAACGGGCGGGTCGAGTGTGGCGGCGGACCCGCAATATGTGCCGCTGGGCGCGCCGGTGTTGCTGTCGATGGACCGGGCGGAGCCAAACGGCCTGTGGGTCGCGCAGGATACCGGCGGTGCGATCAAGGGCGCGAACCGGTTCGATACGTTCTGGGGCGCGGGGGATCAGGCGCGCGCGATCGCGGGCGGAATGTCCGCGCGGGGCACGGCCCTGTTGCTGCTCCCCATTGGCACCTATGCCCGGCTGGCGAGCACAAATGGCTGGTCGACGGCTCAGCCCTGAAGAACGGGACCTCTGGGGCAGGGTGACCGACAGCGTCCGGCCCTTGCCGGGCAAGCGGCTGCGCACGATCGCGGCGGAACCCCAAGCTAAGACCGAAACAGCCGGGCCGGTCGCCGCGCGCACCGGGAAAACGCAGGCTGTGCCCGAACCCGCTCCACGCCCCGTGCGGCGACCCGTCGACTATCTCGACAAGAGTTGGGAACGGCGCATCTCCGGCGGGACGCTGAACGCGGATTTCACCATAGATCTTCACGGTCACACGCTGGACGCAGCGCATCGGCGCCTGTCTTCCGCGCTCGCGGGGGCGATCGCCCATCGGGCACGCTGCCTGCTGGTCGTTACCGGCAAGCCGCGCTCCGGCCCGGTCGTGCCGGGCGAGCGGGCGCGCGGCGCGATACGCGCGGAAATCGGCCATTGGCTCGCTACCAATCCGCACGCCGACGCCATTGCAAGCGTGCGCACGGCGCATCCGCGCCACGGCGGGGCCGGGGCGATCTACATCATCCTGCGCCGCAACAACTAGGTCCGTTTTGAAGCTATCTGTATAGGATTGTTAACTAATCTTGGCGATACTGTGTCAAGCAAACGTCGTCATCGACGAAGGCTCGCATCAACTCGTCAAGGATCGACATGCAGGGTGGCAGCTTACACAGTCGGGCGGTGGGATTTGCCGCGAGCGCAGGCTGTGTCGCGTTCATTCTGGCGCTGTTCGCGACGCGTGCGGGTCAGGACGATATCGACCAGATCCATCTGGCACTCATCTTTGCGATCCTGTGCGGAATCTTCAGCTGGGCATCGGCGCAGCAGTCGATCGCCACCGTGGCGCGGACAGTCGATCATGCCACGGAGCGGTTGCTCCAGGCCGCGCATGGCGACCTCAACTCTCCAATTTCCGCACATATTCGTGCCCAATTGCCCGATCTGGGCGTGGCGATGGAAAGCCTGTTCAGCCAGGTGCGCACCAATATGGACAATGTCCAATTGCTCGCCATGTATGATCCGGTGACGGGCCTCGCCAACCGGGCCAGCTTCTGCCGTCAGGTCGAGCGGATGATGGTCGACGCCGAGGCGAACGGGCCATGCGCGATGTTCTTTATCGACCTCGACGGGTTCAAGGACGTCAACGACACATTGGGCCATGCTGCGGGCGACCAGATCCTAGCGCGCGTTGCCGGACGGCTGCGCGAGGTCGTGCTGGTGCAGGCTGCAGCGGGTCTCAGCGATGCCGTTCTGGGCCGTCTCGCGGGGGACGAATTTACCCTGTTCTTTTCCAACATGCCGCCGGAGACATCGGCAATGCGGGTCGCGCGCGCGATCCAGTTCGCATTGGGCGAACCGTTCGAGATCGCCGGGGTGCAGATCGACGTCGGCGCGTCCATCGGCGTCGCCTATTATCCCGAGCATGGATCGACGCTCGCGACGCTCCTGCGCGCCGCGGATCAGGCGATGTACGAGGCGAAGGCCCGCGGACGCCGCCGGGTGGAGCTCTACAGCGACGATCTGGAACAGCGGATCGCGGGCAAGAGCGAGCTGGAGCGGGATCTGCGTCGCGCGATCAAGCGTGACGAGTTCCTGCTCGAATTCCAGCCACAGGTCGATTACGTCGCCGGACGGATCGTCGGGGCGGAAGCGTTGGTGCGCTGGGCGCATCCCGAACGCGCGCTGATGATGCCGGAGGGTTTCGTCGCGCTGGCCGAGGAAACCGGCCTGATCGTCGAGCTGGGCGAATGGATCATGAACCGGGTGTGCGAAACGGCGGCGCGTTGGGCCGCTGCCGGGATCGACCATCGGCTGTGCCTAAACCTGTCGGCGCGCGAGATTACCCATCCGGATTTCTTCCAGCGGTTCGACGCCGCCATGGCCCGCCACAACACACCTGCCAACATGCTGGAGCTGGAAATCGGCGAATCGCTGGCGATGCGCATGGACATTGGCCTGATCGAACAGCTCGAGCGGCTGCGCGCGCGGGGCATGAGCGTCGCCATCGACGATTTCGGCACCGGCTATTCGAACCTGTCGCGGCTCAAGGATCTCCCGGTGGACCGGGTCAAGATCGACCGCTCGCTGGTCCGCGATATCGTGATCTCACCTGAAGCGCGGACGATCTGTTCCTCGGTCGTCGCCCTGATCCAGGGACTGGGGCTGCAGGTCGTGATCGAGGGCGTCGAGAGCGAAGAGCAGATCGAGATGCTGCGGGTGGTCGGCTGTAATGTATTCCAGGGCTTTCACCTGTCCCGCCCGGTCGGTGAGACCCGCTATGTCGAACGGTTCGGACCGGAGGGCGACAACGGGGTCGAAGCGCAGAAGGCATAGCTCTTCAGCATATGGCGCGGCGCTTCATCCGCGCGCTACCCGCTCCACGATCGCCGCGTAGATTTTGGTGAGTTGATGCAGATCGGCCACCGCCACCGCCTCATCCAGCTTGTGCATGGTGGCGTTGTTCAGGCCGAATTCCACCACCGGGCAGAGGCGCGAGAGGAAGCGTGCGTCGGACGTGCCTCCCGTTGTCGAAAGTTCGGGCTCGATGCCGGTCACGTCGCGAATGGCACCGGCGACCAGCGCCGAGAAGGCGCCCGGCGATGTGAAGAAGGCCTCGCCGCTGATCTTCGCTTCGAGGGTGCCACCCCCTGCTTCGACCAGGGTACGGATACGCTGCGTCAGGGCTTCTCCCGTGTGTCTGTCGTTGAAGCGGATCGAAATACGCGCCCTCGCTTCAGCGGGGATGACATTGGTCGCTTCATTGCCGACCGCGATGTCGGTGATCTCGATATTGCTGGGCTGGAACCATTCCGTCCCCTCGTCCAGCCGGATCGCGTCGATCGCGGAGAGGATGCGCAGCAGCCGCGGGATCGGATTGTCGGCAAGGTACGGATAGGCGACATGCCCCTGCGTCCCCGCCACGCTGATCCACATGTTGACCGATCCACGCCGCCCAATCTTCACCATGTCACCCAGACGATGAACCGACGTCGGCTCGCCCACGAGGCACAGATCCGGCGAAAGGCCCGTTTCACGCATCCGCTCGATAATCGCGACGGTGCCGTGGACCGCCGCGCCTTCCTCGTCCCCGGTGATCAGCAGGCTGATCGTGCCGGGACAATCCGGGGTCTGGCTCAGCGCCGCAACGAAGCAGGCGATGCTGCCCTTCATGTCGACCGCACCCCGTCCGTAGAGCAGGTCGCCGCGCAGGTCCGGGGTGAACGGATCGCTCCCCCAGCCTTCGCCTGGCGGCACAACGTCCAGATGCCCGGCGAAGGCAAAATGCGGCCCTGGCCGGTTGCTGCGGGTCGCGATGAGGTTTTCGACCGGGCCATCGGGTGCGCCGCCCGCTAGGAAGCGGTCGACCGCGAAGCCGAGCGGCACCAGCATCGCCTCCAGCGCGTCGAACACCGCACCCGTCGCAGGTGTGACGGAAGGGCAGGCGATGAGGCGGGAGGCGAGTGCGACCGGATCGGCCAGCGTGTCGCGGGATATGTTGGACAGGCTCATGACGGTGCGATAGCGAAAGGTGCGACTCTTTGCCAGAGAGAGACATCGCGCAAGAGACCGACCGGGAACCCCATGCCGAAAATCGACCTGTCCGCCATTCCCCAGACCAATACCACCGGCTATCCGGCGCCGTATGCGCAGACGGTCGCTGGCCGACATGTGCGTCGGCTGGCAAGCGCGACGGGATTGAGTGACTTCGGGGTGAGTCAGGTCGTCCTGAAACCCGGCGCATGGTCGAGCCAGCGGCACTGGCATGAGGGCGAGGACGAATTTCTGGTTCTCGTTGCGGGCGCGGCGGTGCTGGTCGACGATGGCGGACGCATGCCCCTCGTTCCCGGCGATTGCGCGGCCTTCCCCAAAGGCGATGGCAACGGTCATCATGTCGTCAACGAAAGTGACGGCGACGCGGTTTTCGTGGTGGTCGGCGCGATCACCAATGGCACCGCGCATTACCCGGACATCAACATGATTTATGACGGTGGGACGGGCCGATATCTACGCGGTGACAGGACGGAGTCTGCATGATGGCGGCCGCCGGGACGCTGACCCTATGAACGCGATCGGTCCTGAGCAGGGGCCCCGGCGCGGCGGCCATCTGGTGCGTGCGGGGCGCTATGTGCCGACGGGCGGCGTGTGGTTGGGACGGCTGTTCGCACCTCTGGGTCAGCGCGTGCTCGACCGGATCGACAGGGGGCTGGACCGCGGCAGCCTGGAGGCGTGGTTGCCCGACGGGTCGACGCGCCTGCTTGGCGGGCGGGCACCGGGGCCGGAATGCGTGGTCCATCTGCGCCAATGGCGGGCGCTCGCGCGGTTGGCGTTGTCCGGATCGGTCGGCTGGTTCCGCGCGTGGGATGCGGGCGAGTGGGACAGCCCCGACCCCGTGCCGCTCTTTGCGCTGTTCATGGCCAATGCGCGCACGCTGGGCGGCGTGGCGCGTGCGCGCGGGCCGCTGCGCTGGCTGGCGCATGGGGTGCATAAGCTGCGCGCCAACAGCCGCCGCCGCAGCCGTCAGAACATCGCGTTTCATTACGATCTCGGGAATGATTTCTACGCTCTGTGGCTCGATGCAGGCATGAACTATTCGAGTGCACTGTTCGATGGTGGAGCGGAGAATCTGGAAGCCGCGCAGATTGCGAAAATTGACGCGGCGCTCGACCGGCTGGACCTTGCCGATGGACAGCGATTGCTGGAAATCGGTTGCGGCTGGGGCGGGCTGGCGGAACGGGCGCTTGAGCGGGCGGCGATCCGTTATTATGGGCTTACTTTGTCGGCCGAGCAGCAGGCTTACGCGCAGCAACGGCTGGATGCCGCGCGCGCCCAGGTGCACCTTACCGACTATCGCGACGCCGAGGGAGAATATGACGCCATCGCCAGCATCGAGATGGTCGAAGCAGTTGGCCAGGAATATTGGCCGGACTATAGCGCGGCTATCCACCGCCTGCTCAAGCCCGGCGGCAAGGCGGTGGTGCAATATATCGCGATCGACGACGCGATTTTCGAACGGTACGCCGCAAGCGCCGACTTCATCCAGACTTATGTCTTCCCCGGCGGCATGCTGATTTCCGAAAGCCGCTTTCGCGCGACTGCGGAGCGCGCCGGGTTGGAATGGGGTGACGTGCGCGCATTCGGGCAGGATTATGCCCGCACCTTGCGCATCTGGCGCGAACGGTTCGACGCCGCGATCGAGGATGGACGCTTGCCCCCCGCGTTCGACGCGGCGTTTGTGCGGTTGTGGCGCTATTATCTGATGTATTGCGAGGGCGGCTTTGCGGGCGGCGGCATCTGGGTCGCGCAGGTTACGCTGGCGCGGCCATCCTGACACAGCAAATGCCTTCTTACGATGTAATCATCCTCGGTGCGGGCGGTGCCGGGCTGATGTGCGCTGCCATAGCGGGGCAGCGGGGACGCCGCGTGCTGGTCATCGACCACAGCGAGGAGCCGGGGCGGAAGATTGTGATATCTGGCGGCGGGCGGTGCAACTTCACCAATCTGCACACGGCGCCCGACCGCTATCTCTCGGCCAACCGGCATTTCATGAAATCGGCGCTGGGCCGCTACACCCCGCAGGATTTCATCGCTTTGGTCGATCGCCACGGCATTGCCTGGCATGAAAAGACGCTCGGGCAGTTGTTCTGCGACGGGTCGGCGCGGCAGATCGTCACGATGCTCACGGACGAATGCGCCGCGGGCGGCGTGGACTTCGCGCTTGGTCAACCGGTCGGCGATGTGCGGCACGGGGACGGACGGTTCACTGTGACCGTCGGTGCGGCGGAGGTTCGCGCGCCGCGACTGGTGATTGCGACCGGCGGGCCGTCGATCCCGAAGCTGGGCGCGAGCGACTTCGCCTATCGGCTGGCGCGGCAGTTCGGCATGAAGGTGGTCGAGCCGCGCCCGGCGCTGGTGCCGCTGACGCTGGGCGGGGACGACGTGCTGTTTCGCGAACTGTCCGGCGTGTCCGCGCCGGTTGTGGCGACATGCAACAAGGCAATGTTTGCGGAGAACGCGCTGTTCACGCATCGCGGCCTTTCCGGCCCGGCCATTCTTCAGGTGTCGAGCTACTGGCGTAACGGAGATCCGGTGGAGATCGACTTTCTTCCCGGGCCGGAGCGCGATGTTCTCCTGTCCGCCAAGCGCGAGCGGCCCCGCGCTACCGGGCGGCAGGCGCTGGGCGCGAAACTGCCCGCGCGGCTGGCCGACGTGCTGGCCGATCGACTCGGCATAGCGGGGGAACTGGGCGCGACCACCGACCGGCTGTTGGCGCGTGCCGACGAGACACTGCGCCGCTGGCGCTTCGTGCCCAACGGGTCGGAAGGTTTTGCCAAGGCGGAAGTGACAGTGGGCGGCGTGAGCACGGCGGACCTGTCGTCGCAAACGCTGGAGTCACGGACCGTACCGGGCCTCCACGTCATCGGCGAGGCGGTGGATGTGACCGGATGGCTCGGCGGTTATAATTTCCAGTGGGCCTGGGCCAGCGGATGGGCGGCGGGCATGGCGTTGTGAGCGGCCCGGTTATCCGTTCGGGCTGAGCTTGGCGAAGCCCAGTACGTCTTTTGAAGAAAAGCGGCCCTTCGACAGGCTCAGGGCGAACGGACCCGGGGTGGTCAACCCACCCGCGTAAAGCTGCCGTTCGGGGCGTCGCCCGTCACCAGCGAGAGCAGGGCGTCCGCGACAGCTTCGGGGGTCTTGAGCGTGGCCGGATCCTCTCCCGGAAAAGCGCGCGCGCGCATCGCGGTGCGGGTTGCGCCGGGATCGAGGATGTGCGCGCGGATGGCCGAGACGTTCTTTACTTCCTCGCCATAGCTCAGCACGAGGTTCTCGAGCGCAGCCTTGCTGGCGCCGTAAGCCCCCCAATAGGGCCGGGGCTTGCGGGCAACGCTGCTTGTCACTCCCACGACATGGGCACCCTCGCTGGCGCGCAGCATCGTGTCGAACGCGGCGATCAGCGCCTGCTGCGCGACGACGTTGAGGGTCATAACGCGGGCAAATTCCTTGGCGTCGATGGCGGGCACCGAAGCAAGGCTGCCGAGGCTGGCGGCGTTGAGCACCAGAATGTCGAGCGCCTGCCAACGCCCGCCAATGGCGCTAGCCAGCCGGCCGACGCTTTCCCCGTCGATGAGGTCGAGCGGGGCGATCGTTGCGCTGCCTCCTGCGGCATGGATCTGCTCCTCCACCTCTTCCAGGCCCCCGCTGGTGCGTGCGGTGATGATGACATGCGCGCCCGCTGCGGCCAGCGCCTTGGCCGTGGCCGCGCCGATCCCCCGGCTGGCGCCGGTGACGAGGGCGAGTTTTCCGGAGAGGGGCTGTCGTTCTGTCATCAATAATCCGTTCGCCCTGAGCCTGTCGAAGGGCCGTCTTTAGAAACAGGACAGGCCTTCGACAAGCTCAGCCCGAACGGAAATGCAATTATACGACCCGCTCGGACAGCAACTCCAGCTGGTCGCGCACTTCCGCCTCGTCCTGGTCGGTGAGGCTGGTGGGATAATCGCCGGTAAAGCAGGCGTCGCAATATTGCGGACGGATGTCGGCGCGTTTCACTTCGCCCAACGCCTTGTAAAGGCCGTCAATGGAGAGAAACGCCAAGCTGTCCGCGTGGATGAACTCACGCATGCCGCTGACATTATGCTTGGCGGCAAGCAAGCCCGAACGTTCGGGCGTATCGACCCCGTAGAAGCAGCTGTGCCGGGTCGGCGGGCTGGCGATGCGCATATGCACTTCGGTTGCCCCTGCCTCGCGCATCATCTGCACGATCTTGAGTGAGGTGGTGCCGCGCACGATGCTGTCGTCGATCAGGACGATCCGCTTGCCTGCGATGAGCGCGCGATTGGCGTTATGCTTCAATTTGACGCCGAGGTGGCGGACCTTGTCGCCCGGCTGGATAAAGGTGCGGCCGATATAATGTGAGCGGATAATACCCAGTTCGAAGGGGATGCCCGATTCCTGCGCATAGCCGATCGCGGCGGGCACGCCGCTGTCGGGCACGGGGATGACATAATCGGCGTCGACCGGATTTTCGAGCGCGAGCTGCGCGCCGATCGCCTTGCGGACGGAATAGACGCTGCTGCCGTCGACAATCGAATCGGGGCGGGAGAAATAGACATGCTCGAAGATGCAGGGGCGCGGGGCGACATCGCCGAACGGACGATGGGTGCGTATGTCTTCAACGGTTGCGCCGTGCGGCACGATCACCAGCTCGCCGGGATCGATCGACCGGATATACTCCGCGCCGACCACGTCGAAGGCGACGGTTTCCGACGCGAAGATCACCGCGTCGCCCAGGCGACCCATGACCAGCGGGCGGATGCCGAGCGGATCGCGGCAGGCGATCATCCCTTCCGGCGTCATGCAGATGAGGGAATAGGCCCCCTCCACCTGCTTGAGCGCGTCGATGAAGCGATCGAGCAGCGTGCGATAGTTGGATGTCGCAACGAGGTGGATGATGACTTCCGTATCGGATGTCGACTGGAAGATCGAGCCACGCCGCACCAGGTCCCGCCGCAACTTCATGGCGTTGGAGATGTTGCCGTTGTGGGAGATCGCAAAGCCGCCGGACGACAATTCCGCATAGAGCGGCTGGACGTTGCGCAGCGAGGTTTCGCCGGTCGTCGAATAGCGGACATGGCCACAGGCGGACCGGCCAGCGAGCGCACGGATCACCTCGTCGCGGTCAAAATTTCCTGCGACATGGCCCATGGCGCGGTGGGTGTAGAAGTCATGCCCATCCCAGCTGGTGATGCCTGCGGCTTCCTGGCCGCGGTGCTGGAGCGCGTGAAGCCCCAGAGCGACCATGGCGGCGGCCGTATCGACCCCCGCCACACCGAAAATGCCGCATTCTTCGCGCAGCTTGTCATCGTCGAAAGGATGGGTGGTAAGCATATCTGTGTCGGGTCCACTGCACTGCAACGAGGGTGCCGGGTCGGCTGCTGACCGGGCATATAGGCGCTTGGGTCCGGTTTGTCGCCCCCCGTTTGTTGCGGGGGTGTGACAAATTCGGATGGAGGGACAAAAGCGTCCCTCAATCCACTGGCATCGGCCCTAAAGTCGTCCTAAAGAGGCCGCGATGCATATCTTCGCCAATCCCGCGCGGTTCCTGTCGATTGCCCGTCCGGCAACGCCGTGGCTGTTCTGGACCGGACTTGTGGTGTTGCTGGCAGGCTGTGCGTGCGGGCTTTTCCTGACTCCAGCCGATTATCTGCAGGGTGATTCGGTGCGCATCCTCTATGTGCATGTGCCCGCCGCGTGGCTGGGCATGGGCGGGTGGAGCGGCATCGCCATCGCCGCGATCATGCAGATGGTATGGCGGCATCCGCTGGCGGCCATAGCGGGCCGCGCCATCGCGGTGCCGGGTGCGCTGTTCACCGCCATCTGTCTTGCTTCGGGATCGATCTGGGGCCGTCCGACCTGGGGAACCTGGTGGGAATGGGACGGGCGGATGACATCGATGCTGGTCCTGCTGTTCCTCTATATCGGCTACATCGCGCTGGCGCGGGCGAGTGCGGCCAGTGGGCAAAGCGGGGGCGTCAGCCGGGTGACAGCGATTTTCGCTCTGGTCGGCGCGGTCAACCTGCCGATTATCAACCGGTCCGTGGTGTGGTGGAACAGCCTGCATCAGGGGCCTAGTATCACGATGCGCGGGTCGACCATCGACATGGCGATCCTCTGGCCACTTGGCCTGACGCTGCTGGGTTTTACCTTCTGGTTCGCGGCAATCGTGCTGATGCGGATGCGTGCCATTCTGGCGGAGACGAAGGTGGAGGCGCGGATGCAGCGCATGGCGCGGGACGCCGCGGTAGGGGAGCGGGTGCCGGCATGAACCACTGGCCGTTCATCATTGCCGCTTATGGCGTGACGATCGCCGGGGTGCTGGGCCTTTCGGTCGTGAGCTGGCGCGCGATGCGGTCCGCTGAGGCGCGCGCCGATGCGATGAAGCGGGACCGCTGAGACGCCATGGCCATGAAATCCAAGCATCAGCGGCTGATCCTCGTGCTGATTGCCCTTGTCGCCCTGATCGGCGCGGGGCTCCTCGCGGCGTCCGCGCTCAAGGACGAGGCGGCGTATTTCTACACACCCTATGACGCTAAGACCAAAGGTGTCGATCCGGGCAAGGCGATCCGGCTGGGCGGTATGGTCGTGAAAGGCAGTCTGAAGCGTGCTGCCGATGGCGTGACCATCCATTTTCAGGTGAGTGACGGCAAGGCGAGCGTACCGGCGACCTTCACGGGCATCGCGCCGGATTTGTTCCGCGAAGGATCGGGTGTGGTCGCCGAGGGGTCGTTCGACAAGGGCGGGACGTTCGTTGCCACCAATCTGCTCGCCAAGCATGACGAGCGGTACATGCCGCGCGAACTGGATGGCATGAGCTACAACGAGACAACCCACCAGATCGAAGGGCAAGTTAAATGATCGCCGAACTGGGCCTCGCCGCCTTGTGGCTCGCGGCGAGCCTTGCGCTCTTGCAGCTTGCGCTCGTGTGGTTCGGGCTGGTCGGGGACAAGGCCGACCTGCTCGCCGGTGTGCGGCCCGTGGCCGTGGCGCAGGCGGGTTTGTGCGCAATCGCATTTCTGGCGCTGATCGCACTGTTCCTGCGGTCCGACATGTCGGTGGCGTTGGTGGCCGCGAACAGTCACAGTGCGAAACCCTGGCTCTACAAGTTCGCCGGAACCTGGGGCAATCACGAAGGGTCGATGCTGCTGTGGGTGACCGTGATGGGGCTCGCCGGAGCGGGCGTCGCCCTGCTGGAGCGGGCCTTGCGGCGCGATACACATATGGCGACGCTGGGCGCACAGGCGGCGATAAGCCTCGGTTTCTATGCATTCCTGCTGTTTTCCTCCAACCCCTTCGCGCGGCTCGCCGCCGCGCCCGAAGATGGGCAGGGGTTGAACCCGTTGCTGCAGGATCCCGGCCTCGCCTTCCACCCGCCGACCCTTTACCTAGGCTATGTCGGCCTGTCGGTGGCGTTCTCGTTTGCCGTTGGCGCGCTGATGACGCGCAATGTCGACGCCGCCTTCGCCCGGGCGATGCGGCCGTGGGTGCTGGGGGCCTGGGTGCTGCTGACAATCGGTATCACGGCGGGCAGCTACTGGGCCTATTATGAGCTGGGTTGGGGTGGCTGGTGGTTCTGGGATCCGGTCGAGAACGCATCGCTGATGCCCTGGCTGGCCGCGACGGCACTGCTCCATTCGGTGACCGTGCTGGCGACGCGCGACGCGCTGCGCGCGTGGACGGTGATGCTCGCGGTGGTCGCCTTTTCGATGTCGATGGTCGGCACCTTCCTGGTGCGGTCCGGCATTTTGACAAGCGTGCATGCGTTTGCGGTCGATCCGGAGCGCGGCACGTTCATTCTGGCGCTGCTGCTCGTCTATATCGGCGGTGCGCTGGCCCTGTTCGGCTTTCGCGTCGGCACGGTGCGAGAAGGCGCGCAGTTTGAACTGGTCAGCCGCGAAACCATGCTGGTGCTCAACAACCTGTTGCTGAGCGTGGTGCTGGGCGTGGTGCTGATCGGCACGCTCTATCCGCTGATGACCGAGGCGTTCGGGCACAAGGTGTCGGTCGGGCCACCCTATTTCGACGCGGTGGCCGGGCCGATTGCGCTGGGGCTGATGCTGGTGATGATCGCAGGACCGGTGACGCGCTGGCGGCACGATGCGCTGCGCGCCGTGGGAGGCCGTCTGCTGGTGCCGACCCTGGTGGGGCTGGCGGCGTTGTCCGCGCTTGCGGTGCTGGCATGGGGACGGATCGGCGTCCTGCCCTTCCTGGGTCTGGTGATTGCCGCGGCAACGGCAGTCGGTAGCCTCACTCCGCTGGGCAAACGCAATCTGCGCCGCACGCCGCTCTTCACCTATGGCATGGTGATCGCCCATCTGGGTTGCGCGGTGTCGATCGCGGGCATGGCGTCGGACAGCGCCTTTACTGTGGAAAAGCTAGCCGCCATGCGCGTGGGTGACCGGGTCAGCGCGGCGGGATGGACGGTGAGCCTTGACCAGATCGGGCCGATTGCGGGTGATAATTGGACGGCGATGCAGGCCGATGTTTCCGCAGCGCGCGATGGCGGGACGCCGGTGCTGCTCCATCCGCAGAGCCGGTTCTTCACGACGCCGCCCACGGCGACGAACGAGTCGGCGATTCTCACCCGCTGGAACGGCCAGCTTTATGTGGTGCTGGGTGAACCAACTCAGGATGGGCGCTGGCAGATGCGGATCTGGTGGAAGCCGTTCGTCACGCTGATCTGGCTGGGCGGCGGATTGATCGCGCTGGGCGGCCTGCTGTCGCTGATCGGACGGGAGCGGCGCGGGTGGATGAAGCGGCTGCGGAAAGCGGCGGCATGAGACGCGGCTTCATTCTCTGGCTGCCGCTGGTGCTGTTTCTCGGTCTCGGCGGACTGTTCCTGCACGGCCTTCTGTCGCCCGAAAGCCGGACGATCGATTCGAAGATGGTCGGCAAGCCGCTACCCGCCTTCGCGCTTCCAGCGGCGGCAAGCAACCGGCCTGGCCTATCAACACCTGACCTCACGCAGGGGAAGCCCCGCCTCCTCAACATTTTTGCGAGCTGGTGTGTGCCCTGCGCTGCTGAGGCGCCGCAGCTGATGGCGCTCCGCCAAGCGGGTGCGCGGATCGACGCAATCGCGATCCGCGACGCGCGGGGGGATGTTGACCGGTTTCTGGGGCGCTGGGGCAACCCCTATCAACGTATCGGCCTCGACGCGCGGTCGGCGGTTCAGTTGGCCCTGGGATCGTCCGGCGTGCCTGAGACGTTCATCATCGATGGGCGCGGGCGAATTGTCCACCAGCATATCGGGGATATTCGCGCAGAGGATGTTCCCGACATTCTGGCCCGGCTGAGGGCCGCACAATGACGCGACTCCTGCTCTTCCTGACCCTGGTGATGGCGCAGCCTCTTGTTGCGCAGACCGCCTTGCCGCCCGCGCCTTATGCCGATCGCCAGCTCGACGATCCTGCGCAGGAGAAAAAGGCGCACGAACTGATGCTGACCATTCGCTGTCTCACCTGCCAAAGCCAGTCGATCGCCGACAGCAATGCGAGCATGGCCGCCGACCTGCGCTCGCAAATCCGGGAGCGGATCGCTGCGGGCGAGGATCCGGAGGCGATCCGCGCGTGGCTGGTGGAACGCTATGGTGACTGGGTGAGTTATGCTCCCACCACTGCACCGATTCTCTGGCCGCTCTGGGCGGCGCCCGCATTGCTGCTGCTCGGCGGCGGTGCTTTGGCGGCTGCGCGCGTGCGGCGTCGCCACTCCTCAAAACGGAAGGCCGGATAATGGGTTGGATATCCGCGATCGGGCTGGCCGTTCTGGCTGCAGGAGCCATCATTGCGATCGGGCGTCTGCCGCGCACCAGCTGGGAACTGGTCGGGGCGGCGCTGCTGATCGGCATTGCGGGCTATGCGTGGCAGGGCAGTCCCTCGCTCGCGGGATCGCCGCGTTCCGTCAAGGATGTCACCCCGGTGTTCGACGAGAAGCTCGCCGAGCAGCGCCGGGCAATCGGCGAGCGGTACGGAGCCGCCGGGCAATGGCTGATCATGTCCGACGGGCTGGGCCGCGCTGGGAAGACGAAAGACGCGGCGAACATTCTGATCTCGGGTCTGCGCGACAATCCGCGCGATCCCAATTTGTGGGTCGGCATGGGCAACGCGCTGGTCAGTCATGGCAACGGCATCTTGTCGCCAGCCGCTGAATACAGTTACCGTCGGGCGATGGAGCTGGCGCCGGATGAACTGTCCGCGCCTTATTTCTTCGGTCTGGCACTTGCCAATAGCGGGCAGCTTGATGGAGCGCGGTCGCTGTGGGCCGGGATGGTCGAAAAACTGCCGGAAAACAGCGAACTTCGCACGGAACTCGAGAGCAAGATCGCGCTGATCGACCGTGCCCAGATGGCACAACCGGCTGGCCCACGCTGATGTGTTGCACCGCAGCATTGCGTGGGGTTTCCACCCGTGCTAGGGCGCCCCGTTGATGTCGGGTCGGGGAAGCAGGGCGCGCCCATCGCGCAACGGCAGGAAAGCGGAAATGCTGGTTCATGGCTGACGAAAGCGGTGCGGCAACGGGCGAGGCGGCGGTTATTGCCGATCCGCAGGCTGAAGGTCATGGCCATCACGGGGCGCAGGCATCGACGCTGAAGCTCGCCGTCGGTGCCATCGGCATCGTGTTCGGCGACATCGGCACCAGTCCGCTTTACGCTTTTCGCGAAACCTTCGCCGGGCATCATCCACTCGCGCTCGATACGCGGCACATCCTGGGCGTCATCAGCCTGATGTTCTGGTCGATGATGCTGGTTGTGACGCTCAAATATGTCACCATCATCATGCGCGCGGACAACAAGGGCGAGGGCGGGAGCCTTGCACTGCTGGCGCTCATCAACCGCAACACCACCGATCGCAAGCGCTGGGCATCCGGCATCGTGCTGCTCGGCGTGTTCGCGACCGCGCTGTTCTATGGCGATTCAATGATCACTCCGGCGGTCTCGGTGCTGTCGGCCGTCGAAGGCTTGGCGGTCTACAATCCGAGCTTCGGTCCGGCGGTGCTGCCAACGGCGGTGATGATCCTTGTCGGTCTGTTTGCGATCCAGAGTGGCGGGACTAACCGGGTGGCGGCGCTATTTGGACCCATCATGCTGCTTTATTTCGCGGTAATTTCCACGTTGGGTGTGCTCAGCATCATCAAATCGCCGGAAGTTCTCTTCGCTCTCAACCCCTATCATGCGGTGGCGTTCTTCGCGCTTGACCCGCTGGCGGCGTTTCTCGCGCTGGGCGCCGTCGTACTGGCGGTGACCGGGGCGGAGGCGCTTTATGCGGACATGGGGCATTTCGGGCGCAATCCGATCCGCGTGTCCTGGCTGTTCTTCGTACTGCCCGCGCTGATGATGAATTATATGGGGCAGGGCGCGCTGCTGATGCGGGAAGGCATGGTCGCGCTGGAAAGCCCGTTCTACAATCTCGCGCCGCAATGGTTTCAGTTGCCGCTGATCGGTATTGCGACCCTCGCCGCGATCATCGCATCACAGGCGGTGATTTCGGGCGCGTTCTCGGTGACTCAGCAGGCGATCCAGCTGGGTTTCATGCCACGCCTGCGTATCGCGCATACCAGCGCGGCGACGGTGGGGCAGATCTACATTCCGCTCATCAACTGGGCGTTGATGGTGATGGTGATCCTGCTGGTTCTCTCGTTCCGGACATCGTCCAATCTGACCGCGGCGTACGGCATCGCGGTAACCGGCGCGATGTTCATCGACAATGTGCTGCTGACTGTCGTGCTGTTCCGCCTGTGGAAATGGCACTGGGCCGGGGCCGTGGCGCTGCTCAGCGTGTTCTATGTGGTCGATGGTGCCTATCTGGCGGCCAACCTCACCAAGATACCCGATGGCGGCTGGTTCCCGCTGCTGATCGGGTTCATCGTGTTCACGCTGCTGACGACATGGTCGCGCGGGCGCGCGCTGATGATCGAGCGGATGCGCGAATCGGCGATGCCGATCCCAGTCTTTGTGGCGTCCGCCGCCAACAGTGCGGTGCGGGTGCCGGGGACGGCCGTATTCATGACATCGACGCCCGATGGCGTGCCCCATGCGCTGCTCCACAATCTCAAGCACAACAAGGTGCTGCATGAGCGCGTCATCCTCCTCACGGTGAAGATCACCGACGTCCCGGCGGTGGAGGATGACAATCGCTGCCATCTGGAAGATCTCGGGCGCGGCTTCTTCCGCATGATCCTCAAATACGGCTTCATGCAGGAACCGGATGTGCCGGCAGCGCTCAAACGAATCCATGAATGCGGCCAGAGTTTCCGGATGATGGACACCAGCTTCTTCCTTGCACGGCAGACGTTGCTGCCGTCCGCGCGGCCGGGCATGGCGATCTGGCGCGAAAAGATCTTCGCATGGATGCTGCGCAACGCGGAAAGCGCGATGGAGTTCTTCCGCCTGCCGACGAACCGCGTGGTGGAACTGGGCAGCCAGGTCGAAATCTAGAAGCGTCTAGTCGTAATCCGGTCCGTGCTCGGGCTCTGTTGCAAAGATTGGCGGCAGTCAGAGGTAGGCTGTCGCTCTGCGCCGATCAGGCGGCTGCTGCGAAATGGTGGTTGAGCATGCCCATGG
>NZ_JACIJP010000003.1 GCF_014199435.1 Sphingobium subterraneum
AGCGCAAAGGCGCGTGTCCGATCAACCTTGCGCCATCGTGAAAGGGGGTCCCTTTTGCGCGCCGATAGGGGGTCCCGTTTGCACGCCGATTGACAGAGTTGGTCTCAGCATCGCCGCCTTTACGGGTGATGCTCTCAGCAACCAGGGTGTTCGAAATGTTGCGGATCTCGCGACGGTTGTTCCGGGACTGAGCTTCTCCCCAACCCTCACTGGCACTCCGGTTTATACCTTGAGAGGCATAGGGTTTTATGAAAGCTCCCTCTCAGCTTATCCCGCAGTGTCGGTTTATGTCGATGAGGTGCCGCTTCCTTTCCCCGCACTGACCTCTGAGGCGAGTCTCGATCTCGAACGTGTTGAAGTTTTGAAAGGCCCGCAAGGCATTCTTTTTGGGCAGAATTCGACGGGCGGCGCAATCAACTATATTGCGCGTAAGCCGACCAATAGCCTGGCGGCCGGCGCCAGCATTACTTACGGCCGTTTCAAGGATATTGAGGGAACGGCATTCGTCAGCGGTCCACTCACGCCGACCGTTTCAGCGCGACTGGCTGTGAGGGCTGAGCAGTCGGACGATTGGCAGTACAGCTATACCCGCTCCGACCGCATTGGCGGAACGAAGAAAATAGCTGGTCGACTGCTGCTGGATTGGCAGGCAAGCGACCGCCTAAAGCTGGAATTCAATGCAAATGGATGGATTGACCGATCCGATCCTCAGGCTGGCCAATTGGTCGGCTTCTCCTTGTCTAGCGGTGTTGCCTTAACGCCGAACGGCTTCAGGTTGCTGGCTTATCCCCTCGCTCCTCAGAATAATCGTGCCGCAGATTGGTCCTCCGATCTTCGTCCCAAAGGCAATAAACGAATGGGGCAATTATCTTTGCGAGGAACATACGAGGTCGGTGGGGCGACAATCACTTCCATTACCGCATACACCGCGTTTCGACGCCGCGATGTCCTAGACCAGGATGGTCTCAATCTTCATTCGCTCGACTATCCGCGTGCGGATGGCGACATCCGGTCATTTACTCAGGAGTTGCGGGCCGCAGGTGACAATAGCGCGCCTGTCCGATGGCTGGTTGGAGCGAACTACGAGCATTCAACTGTAAACGAAATTTTCCAAAATTATTACCCAGATTCCGCCGTTGTCGACCTTTTGAAAGGTGTTGCGGCGGGTGCAGGAGTCGATATCTCATTCTGGAACTCAAACAATTTTTACTCTGATCAAAAACTCACGAACTACGCTGGGTTTGCGAATTTTGAATTCGATGCGACGGACAAGCTCACGTTCAAGGCTGGCGGTCGCTACACAGACAGCTTGAGGAAGATCGAGTCCTGCAACTCGGATGATGGCACCGGTGGTGATGCTGCTCTGTTTAATTTCCTGTATGGGTTGCCGCGCCCTGGTACGCCGACCATTAAGATCGGACAGTGCGTGACCTCGTTCCAGACGCCTCAGGGTCGGGTGCCGGTGGACGTTGTACGAGTGAGACTGCATGAAGACAATTTCTCTTGGCGTGTGGGCGTAGACTTCAAGCCGACAACTACGACGCTCCTATTCGCTAATATATCAAAAGGTTATAAGGCAGGGAGCTCCCCCACTGCCGCGGCAGCCGACATCATTCAGTACAAGCCTGTCAAGCAAGAGTCTGTTCTTGCCTTCGAAGCGGGGATCAAGTCCCGTCCGTTCGGCCGGATACTCGATATAAATGCGAGCGCCTTTTACTATGATTACAGGAATAAGCAGCTGAGAACGCTTATTCTCGATCCGGTATTTGGTGATTTAAACAATCTCACAAATGTCCCTAAATCTACCGTAAAAGGTGTAGAACTCTCTACAACTATTCGACCAGTATCCGGCTTGGCCCTTTCGGGACAAGTGGCTTATATAACGACGCGTGTAGACAAATATATCGGTTATGATCCTGCAATCACGCCGAGGCAAAACGGGAACGCGGACTTTTCGGGTAGCCGTTTCCCATTCACTCCCAAGATCTCAGCAAGCGGAACGGCAGATTATGGCTGGCCGCTTTCCGATAAGCTGTCTGCAAGCTTGGGGGCGACCGTCACCTACAAGAGCCGCGCTACGGCGCTTATAGGAGGCTCGGCTATCGATGAAATCAAGCCCTATACTTTGCTCGACCTTCGAGCGGGAATCAAAAGCGAAGTTGACGGGTGGCGTGTCCAAGCCTGGGCAAAGAATGTAACCAACACGTACTACTGGACAAACGTAACAAGAAGTTATGATACGATTTTACGTTATACCGGTCGGCCCGCTACGTATGGAATAACTGTCGGAGTAGAGTTTTAGGGATAGCTCGGCCGCCGTATCTCTTCAAACGAGGCAACGGCGGCCATTGGAGCCAAGGACAAGAAGCCCTAGGCCGCGATCCGTGGATTCCTGGAACCGATCGGTCCTCGATATCTCGGTAAATGTGTCACGCTATATCGCAACATCTTCCAGCAATTATACAAGGTCTGCTGCGGACCGAAGTCCTTCCGCCCGTCGCGCCACCCAACATGCTCCGATTAATGATGATGATCCGGCTCAGCACCCCGCGATCATCAACGCGTGGCCTATCGTGGCTCTTTGGGAAACGGCTGCAATCGAGCGATCTGCTCGTCTGTCACCAATATAAATCGCCACATCCAATTTCCTCACAAAGCCTGGAGCCGAAGGCGTGCGTAGCACACCCAGATCACTGACCTAAAATGAATGGGTCCTGAGCCCAAATGCATTAACACATGAAGGATGGTCGCAAAGTCGCAGGCCGACAAAGCCCAACGTCAATTTTTTCAAATTTTCATCTCGCGCAAAGGCGGATTTTTAAGCCGGAATGGAATAGGCGATTTTACCCCTCCCCCCCGGCACCCCCCCCTTTATAAATTCCGAAATTCCTAGGCGCTCAGTTCGGCAATCCACCCGCACAGCGGGCCGCCTTCCGCGGCTCAATCGACGGCAGAGAGTGGTGATTTATCATCCCGCTCAGTGGGGATATGGTGGGGTGAATTTCAGGAGCAGTCTTCCAATGGCCTTTAACCTATTGAAAAGACTGGTGGGCGCGACAGGGATTGAACCTGTGACCCCACCCGTGTGAAGGGTGTGCTCTACCGCTGAGCTACGCGCCCCCATAAAGGGAAGCAGGCCATTGGCAGCAGGGCCGGTTCCTGTCAACCCGCTCGCTGCGCGCTTCCGGCCGCCATCAGCCGTTACGGCTCACTGCAACGATGCTCCAGCGTGCGAAGAGGCGATTTGCAGTTGCACACCGTCGCACTCCGAGTCGCCGCATTTGCAAGCCGCCACCACGTAGCGAATCCCCCCCATCACCAACATGTCACGATCGAACGCAACATTGTCGATCCCAGCATTTTCCGCTAATTCCCGTGCCTTAGTAAGCAAAGTGGAAGTTTCGATCATCATAACGAACACCCAGAGCGAATCGGTTTGGTAACGGATCTCTACTATTAACGATCGTTAAGGTTCCATGTTGCAGCGCACGATGCAAGCCCGATGGGTTGAACAGCGCCAAACGTCCGCCCATATGCGGCGACATGATGAACCACTCCTCTTCGTCCGCATCGTCGATGCCGCAATGGCACGGCACGACGATCCTTTCTGTCCGTAAAAATGGCCGCGTCGTCGTCGCAGGTGATGGCCAGGTCAGCATGGGTCCGACAATCATGAAGCCCAATGCCCGCAAGGTGCGCCGCCTGCATGACGGCTCGGTGATTGGTGGCTTTGCCGGTGCAACGGCAGACGCCTTTACCCTGTTCGAGCGTCTCGAAAGCAAGCTCGAACGCCACAATGGCCAGTTGATGCGCGCCGCCGTAGAACTCGCGAAGGACTGGCGGACCGACAAATATCTGCGCAACCTCGAAGCGATGATGGCGGTCGCCGACAAGGACATCACCCTCATCCTCACCGGCAATGGAGATGTCCTCGAACCGGTGGACGGCATTGCGGCGATCGGATCGGGCGGCAACTTCGCGCTCGCCGCCGCGCGCGGCCTGATGGACTATGAAGCCGACGCGGAGGTTCTCGCCCGCAAGGCCATGGCCATCGCCGCAGACCTGTGCGTCTACACCAACGGCAACGTCACCCTCGAAACGCTCGACAGCGTTTCCTGACCCTCACATCTCCACGGCATAAACAGACATGAAAAACACCCTGACCCCCAAAGCGATCGTCGCTGCGCTCGACGAGCATATCATCGGCCAGCAAGACGCAAAGCGCGCCGTTGCGGTCGCCCTGCGCAACCGCTGGCGGCGGCAGCAGCTTGACGCTGCGCTGCGCGATGAAGTGACGCCCAAGAACATCCTGATGATCGGCCCCACGGGCTGTGGCAAGACGGAGATTTCCCGCCGCCTCGCCAAGCTCGCCGATGCGCCCTTCGTGAAGGTGGAGGCGACCAAGTTCACCGAAGTCGGCTATGTCGGGCGCGACGTCGAACAGATCGTGCGCGATCTGGTCGAGGAAGCCATGCGCCTGGAGCGCGACCGCCGCCGCGAATCCGTGCGCGTTGCCGCGTCCGAAGCCGCGATGCAGCGCCTGCTCGACGCGCTCACCGGAAAGGAAGCAAGCGAGGCCACCCGCCTCTCCTACCGCCAGCGCATCGAAGACGGCCAGATGAACGATGCCGAAGTCGAGATCGAGGTCGCCGACTCGCCTTCAATGCCGATGGAAATCCCCGGCATGGGCGGGCAGATCGGCATGATCAACCTCTCCGAAATGATGGGCAAGGCGTTCGGGCAGCAGCAGAAGAAGCGTCGCAAGATGCGCGTGGCCGAAGCCTGGGACCGGCTGGTCGAGGAGGAGCAGGACAAGCGCCTCGATCAGGATGATGTCGCACGCGTTGCCCTCTCTGACGCCGAGCAGAACGGCATCGTGTTCATTGACGAGATCGACAAGATCGCGGTCAGCGACGTACGCGGTGGCTCCGTCAGTCGGGAAGGTGTGCAGCGCGACCTCCTGCCGCTGATCGAAGGCACGACCGTCGCGACCAAATATGGTCCGCTCAAGACCGACCACATCCTGTTCATTGCGTCTGGCGCGTTCCATGTGGCGAAGCCCAGCGACCTGCTGCCCGAGTTGCAGGGCCGCCTGCCGATCCGCGTCGAACTAAAGGGGCTGACAGAAGAGGATTTCGTCGCGATCCTGTCCGACACCAAGGCGTCGCTGGCGCAGCAGTACAAGGCGCTGCTCGCGACCGAGAACGTCAATATCGACCTGCGCGAAGACGGCATCCGTGCCGTGGCACGCACGGCCGCCGAGGTGAACAGCCAGATCGAGAATATCGGGGCGCGTCGCCTCCAGACGGTGATGGAAAAACTGCTGGAGGACATCAGCTTCCACGCCGAGGAACGCGGCGGAGAGACGCTGGTGGTCGACGCCGCTTATGTGGATTCCCAATTGAGCAGCATCGCGCGCAACACGGATTTGAGTAAGTATATCTTGTAATTTGCTACCGTTTTCATTTCCGTTCGTGTCGAGCGTAGTCGAGACACCGGCACACAGCCTCTCGACTACGCTCGAGGCGAACGGATGCGGGTTAAGGGTAGCATGCTTCCAATCAACGCTTGATTGCGGGAAGCCGATCAGTGAGCAATAGCACGTCCGATGATCGATTCCCCGCCGCCCTCGTTTTCTTCTGAGCCGCCCTTGCCTCCGGTGGGTGCGGAAGCGCCTGCGACGGCATCCCGCCCCTTTTGGCGCAGGGCGTTGCGTTTCGCGCCGTGGGGAGCCGCCGTCGCGGTTGCGCTGCTGCTCATCGCGATCGCGTGGCTGGCGGTAACCGCCCCGCTCTCGCGCTCACTAAAACCCAACGCTCCGCCCAGTATCACACTGCTTGCCAGCGACGGCTCGGTCATCGCCCGCACCGGCGCGATCATCGACAAGCCGATAACGCTCGATACACTGCCCGCCCATGTACCGCAGGCCTTCATCGCCATCGAGGATCGCCGCTTCTATAGCCATTGGGGCATCGACCCGCGCGGCATCGCCCGCGCGATGTGGCATAATTTCCGTGCAGGCTCGACCCAGCAGGGTGGTAGCACGATCACGCAACAGCTCGCCAAGGGCGTGTTCCTCAACGCCGACCGGACCGCCGCCCGCAAGATCCGCGAGGCGCTGATCGCGCTCTGGCTCGAAGCGTGGCTGACCAAGGACCAGATCCTGGAACGCTATCTGTCCAACGTCTATTTCGGCGATAATGTCTACGGCCTGCGCGCTGCCGCGCTCCATTATTTCAACCGCACGCCGGAACGGTTGACGATTCCGCAGGCTGCCATGCTCGCCGGGTTATTGAAGGCGCCCTCCCGCCTCGCCCCCACCAACAACCTGAAAGGCGCGCGGGCACGAGCAAAGCTCGTCACTCTCGCCATGGTCCGCGCCGGGTTTATCACCCAGGAACAGGAAGCCGCGCTGCCCCCTGCCCGGCTCAACGTTCACCCGCTGCGCGACGCGACCAGCGGCACCTATTTCACGGACTGGGTACTGGCGCAGGCACGCGACCGGGCTGGCGCCGTCTATGGCGAGCAGCAGATCACAACCACTCTCGACGCCAAGCTCCAGCGCACCGCCGAGGCCGCAGTCCGCCGCGCCGGGTTAGGCAAGAGCCAGATCGCGCTCGTCGCTATGAAGCCCAATGGCGAAGTCGTTGCGATGGTCGGCGGCAAAAGCTACGCGAAAAGCGCGTTCAATCGCGCGGTGCAGGCGCGCCGCCAGCCGGGATCGACCTTCAAGCTGTTCGTCTATCTTGCGGCTCTGCGTGCCGGGATGACGCCCGATGACATGATCGAGGACACGCCGATCACGATTGGCGACTATCGTCCGGAAAACCACAACCGGCGCTATCGCGGCCGCATCACCTTGCGTCAGGCCTTTGCCGGATCGAGCAACGTCGCCGCCGTCCGGCTGGCGCAGAAGGTCGGTATCCGCAATGTCATCGGTGCGGCGCGCATGCTGGGCGTTACTGCACCGCTGAGCGACAATCTCAGCCTCGCGCTCGGCACATCGGAAATCAGCCTGCTCGAACTGACGCAGGCCTATGCGGCAATCGCTGCCGGGCAATATCCGATCACCGCGCATGGCTTGCCGCAGGAAGAGCAGAGTTGGGTGGGCAGCCTGTTCGACCGCCAGCATGATTTCGGATCCACGGAACTGGAGGACATGCGCGACCTGCTTTCTTCCGCCGCCAATCGCGGCACGGGCAGCGCGGCCGCGCTCCGCACCAGCACATTCGGCAAGACCGGCACCACGCAGGATAGCCGCGACGCCCTGTTCGTTGGCTATGCAGGCGGATTGGTGACCGCCGTGTGGGTCGGCAATGATGACAACTCACCGCTTCCCGGTGCCTTTGGCGGCGGTCTGCCCGCGCGCATATGGCGGGATTTCATGAGCCGCGCCATCGGCGAGCCGCAACAGGAAGCTGCGCCGGCCGAAAACGCCATCGACGTCGATCTGGTGAACGCCATCGCCAATGTCACGCTCGATACGGACATCGGCAATGTCAGCGTGCAGATTTCCCCGCGCGGGCTGAACCTCGATCTGGGAAGCCCGCCGGGCCGCGACGCTCCCACGCCGCCTCCCGCCCCCGGACCGCCGCCGGTCGTGCCTACATCGCCCCAGGCCCCTTGACCCGGAAACGATGACAGCAAGAGAACGTCGCGCTTCAGGCTGAACGCAAAAGTCGTTTTTCGACCCGTCAGGCCGCCGATTTCAGCGCAGCCCCGGATCCGATTCCACGCAGTTGTCCTTCGCGCAGACGGAAGCGCCGCGTCATGTCGGCGAGCGCATCCGCCTCGGTGGCGAGCTGACGTGAAGCGGCATTGGACTGCTCGGCCATGGCCGCATTCTGCTGCGTCATGCGATCCATGTCGTTCACGGCCTCGCTGATATGCTGCAACGTGTCCGCCTGAAGCACCGCGCCTTCCGCCAGCCGCTGCATCGACTCGCCAACGTTCTTGATCTTGCCGACGATTGCTTCCAGCTTCTCACCGGTCTGTCCAACAAGCGCCGCGCCCCGGTCAACCTGTGCCGTGCTGTTGGAAATGAGATGCTTGATTCCCATGGCCGCATCCGAAGAACGCTGGGCCAGCGCGCGCACTTCGCTCGCTACGACGGCAAAGCCCTGCCCGGCATCGCCGGCTCGCGCCGCCTCGACGCCCGCATTTAGCGCCAGCAAATTGGTCTGGAATGCGATCCCCTCGATGACATCGACGATCTGGGCGATCTCGCCGGACGATTGCTGGATCATGTCCATCGCTTCGACTGCGGCCGTCACGACCGTGCCCCCCTCGGCAATCTCGCGCTGCATGTCGCCTACGGCTGTGTTGACGCTCGCCGCCTCGCGCGCGCCATCCTGCACCATCTGCGATACCTGGCCCATAGATGCAGCGGTTTCTTCCAGCGACGCCGACTGACGCTCGGTACGGCTGGCGAAGTCGTCGGACGCCGTGCGGATTTCGGTCGCGCCATTGTGGATATGCCCGGATCCCTGTGCCACCTTGCCGAGCACTGCGTTGAGCTTGTCCACGGTCGACTGAAAATCGTCTGCCAGCCGCGTGAATTCCACGGGCAGGTCCAGCCGTTCGATCGTGAGATCGCCGTCCGCGAGCCGCTCCAAAGCCTTGCCAAAGGTTTCGACCGTCTGGGCGCGAATGGCGCTTTCGGCTTCGAAATAGGCCGACATGGCAATTTCCATGTCCAGCAGCGCCGTGCGGGTCAGTGCCACCATACGCCGTCCCAGCCGCTTTACGCCGGGCAGATGCGCGAACCAGGACGTCGCGAACATATGCTCGATCAGATCCGCCAGCACGCGTGCGTAGCCACCAATATACCAGCGCGGTTCCAGCCCGATGCGCGAATGCACGAGGCCAATCTGCCGTGCACTTGCGGCATACTGCTCGGTTTGCGGCCCGGCGAAGAGATGCTGCCAGTGGCGGATCTGCGCCTTGCGCGCCCGCGCCATAGACTCAGAAGAAGAGAACATCTTGGAGAGCTGCGGCGTCTGCGCAATATGCCTGTAGAAACCCTCCAGTGCGCGATCCCCCGCCGTGTCGAGCGCGCGCCGTATCGCCGGGTAGTGCTTTTCATCACCGGCGATTCCGAAAAACGATAGGCTTTCGCTTAAATGCTGCCGATCCTGCGACATGATTACCCTCTCCCGCGTTGTGTCTCATTATAGTAAAGACGGGAGGTTAACCGACAAATAATTGAAATTTAAGGATTGTTTCAGCACGCATACACTGTCGCACAGAAAAAGGGCCGACGTCATCATGACGCCGGCCCCTGTTCTTTTGCCGTATATAAGCGTGTGTTACGCCACTTGTGCGGCGAAGTCCCCTTCCGCTTCCGGATCGCGCAGCACATAGCCACGGCCCCACACGGTTTCGATATAGTTGTCCCCGCCACATGCCAGCGCCAGCTTCTTGCGCAGCTTGCAGATGAACACGTCGATGATCTTGAGTTCCGGCTCGTCCATCCCGCCATACAGGTGGTTGAGGAACATCTCCTTGGTCAGCGTCGTCCCCTTGCGCAGCGACAACAGCTCCAGCATCGCATATTCTTTGCCGGTCAGGTGCACGCGGTTGCCGTCGACTTCCACGGTCTTGGCGTCGAGGTTCACGGCAAGCTTCCCCGTGCGAATAACCGACTGCGAATGACCCTTCGAACGGCGCACAACCGCGTGGATGCGGGCCACCAGTTCCTCGCGATGAAACGGCTTGGTCACATAATCGTCCGCGCCGAAGCCAAAGCTGCGTACCTTGCTGTCCATTTCCGAAATGCCGGACAGGATCAGCACCGGCGTCTGCACCTTGGCATTGCGCAGCTTCTTGAGCACGTCATAACCATGCATATCGGGCAGGTTAAGATCCAGGCAGATGATGTCGTAATCATACAGCTTGCCCAGATCGAGGCCTTCCTCGCCCAGGTCCGTCGTGTAGACGTTAAAGCCCTCGGTCGTCAGCATCAGCTCGATGGCTTTCGCCGTTGTCGGTTCGTCTTCGATCAGCAGCACGCGCATATGCAGCCCCTTGTTCGCTATTGCCCATTATAGGCTTGACAAATGTGTCCGTTGCATTCCGACCCTAGAACGGCAACTGGAAATCTTTATTAACTAAAAACACAGTGAACGCAAAAGGTTAATTTCCCCTTAACCGGCCTGAGTCCACGAGTCGCGCTGTTTCGAATCTGTTTTCAACAGCTTAACGGATGCAAAAATTTTCTCGTGCGACTCGAAAATTGGCGGAAAACCGTCCCGTTTCGGCGTTAAGAAAAATAAACCATAAGGCCGGTGGGTTCCACCGTCTTGCGATCACTGGCCGAGGAACAGCCTGCGGCTCGTCGCATTTTTGGAAAAAAGGCGGTCCAAAACGATCGGAAACGCCAAGGCTGCCAACAATAACAACGGCTTGGAGGCATAAGGGGCGGCATAATGGATCACCGCGACGTGCACATACATGATGACAAGGGACATCCGGCCCAGCGCGCAAAGGGGGTTCCAGTCCGCCAGGCGCGCTATCCCGCCCAGCGCCAGAGACAATGCCACCGCACCGGCCAGTGACAGCGCTGGCACACCGTAATCGCCGACCTTCATGTTGAGCGGCACCGGCCCCCATGTCGCGCCTGCCACGATCACAGCCACCGACGCCATGGCCGCCACCGCGATCAACCGGCGATCGGGTTCCACGGTCCGCCACAGCGCGCCGACCCACAGCAATCCGACCGCCACCGGCATACTGAGGAGACCAAGGGGCGAAAAATCACTGGCCAGGCCCAGCGCCCAGCCGATCACGAACGCTGTCAACCCGACGGCGCACCACCGCCAGTCGCGCGGGTCAGGCCAATATCCCGCAATGAAATTCTGTATGATCCGTGCGAAGAACAAGCAGGGCGCGAACCAGAAGATCGTGAACGGCCCGCGCAGCTCCGACCCGCCAACAGTCAGCCGCCACAGCGCATCCGCAGCGTCGCGGAAGATGGGATGATTTCCACGCAGGCTCTCGAACCCCCAATCGAAGAGCGCGAGGCTCAACAAAAACGCGGCGTAGGGGATGGCCATGCCCTGCGCCAGCCGGGGCAAAAATTGCGCCATCGGTCGCGGGCGGAACATATATCCCGACAGCAGGAAGAACAAAGGCATGTGAAAGGAGTATATAAAATCGCGAACCGGCCCGCGCGTCCACACATGGGCGATAACCACCGTGATGATGCCAATGCCCTTGGCCGCGTCAACCCAGTCGAGCCGCTTCGCGACGACCGCCGCCTGCGCTTCCGCGCCGCTCCCCACAACTGTGCTTTCCCCCGCCATGCGACATGCCTATAGCATGGCGTCGGTTCGTCAATGATTGTACGCGGCCCGCCGAAAATTGCTCCCCCCGCGTAGAAGAAGGTAGAAACGTTGCCCGTCTCCCATATGTCACCATTGGCCGATCGCATCCTGTTCATGGACGGCGAAGCGATCGTCATCGACAAGCCCGCGGGGCTGCCGGTCGATCCGCCACGTGACGGATCGCTATCGCTGGAAAATCACCTCGCCTCTCTGACCTTCGGCTTTCACCGCTGGCCGCTCGCCGTGCACCGGCTGGACCGCGACACCAGCGGCTGCCTGCTGCTCGCGCGCAACCCCAAGGCGCACAAACGCTTCACCCAGACGTTCGAAAGCCAGAAGATCGGCAAAACCTACGTTGCGGTACTCGACGGCATTGTCGAGGCGGAGAGCGGGACCATCGAGCTGCCGCTGCGCAAGGTCAGCAGCGCGGAGGAAGGCTGGCGTATCGTGGGAGATCTCGGCGCGAAGCGCCCAGGTACCAAGCATGCGACGACCGAGTGGAATGTCGTCACCCGGAAAGACGGGCGCACGCTCGTTGCCTTTCACCCCGCCACCGGCCGAACCCACCAGATCCGCGTCCACGCGCTCGAAGGGCTGGGCCTGCCGATCGTAGGCGATCCGGTCTATGGTACGGCATCGCCCGGCCACATGCCGATGCTGCTTCACGCCCTTCGTCTTGAAGTCCCGCGCGCCAACGGCAAGGCGCCCATCATAGCGACCGCGCCCCTGCCCGACCGCTTCATCACCGCCGGGTTCGCGGCAGAGCTGATGGAAGAGAGAACTGCAGCGCCCTCCCCCGCACCCCACGATGTCGCACTTTGATCCGGACAGCTATGTCGTCCCGGCCGATGCGCTGGAGGAACGCTTTATCACCGCGGGCGGCCCGGGGGGACAGAACGTCAACAAGGTCGCGACCGCCGTACAGCTGCGTGTCGATGTCTATCGCCTCGGCCTGACGCCGTACGTTTTTGCCCGCCTCAAGACCCTTGCCGGGTCGCGCTTCAGTTCGACCGGTACGCTCGTCATCCAGGCGCAGCGTTTCCGCACACAGGAAGCCAACCGGGAAGACGCCCGCGCGCGCCTGGTCGACCTCATCGCCAAAGCCCATGAGCGCGCACCCCGCCGTATCGCCACCAAGCCCAGCCGCGCCGCCAAGGCACGCCGCGTCGACGCCAAGAAGGCGCGCGCCTCGGTGAAGCAAGGCCGAGGGCGTGTGGACCACGACTGACCACGTCGCGTGCCGCGTTAACCATAAGCTGGCCGGAGAGCCTACGCGTTGCCCGGCATCTGGCCCGTTTCGAGACAGCAAAAAGCCAAGGATTTCTTGGAAACCCGCCTGAACCTATGGTATTTTCGGGGTTCTGGATCTTTGCGGCCAACGCGCCGTTTTCGTGCGATCGAAACAGGGAGTATTAACCATGCGTCGCCTTTTACTGTCGGGCCTTGCCCTGGGTCTGGTGAGCGGTTTTGCCCCCGCCGCGATCGCGAACGACTCAGGTCGTACGCCCACCGGCATGCCTTCTTCGACGACATGGCATCAAGGCGGCTATGGCATGCAACGCGGGCACGGCGGCGTTCGCGGCATGCCAGCGCGCCGCGCGTTCGTCGGCTATGTCCTGCCGCGCGTCTGGATGCAGCGCGTCTATTATATTCCCAATTACAGCGTCTACGGACTGCCAGCGCCGACCTATGGCTATGGCTGGTCGCGCTATTATGACGATGCGGTCCTCACCGACCGATACGGCCGCGTTTATGACAGCCGCTCCGGCATCGCGTGGGACCGTGGCTATGACGGATATCGGGACGATCGTCGGCGCGGCAATGCTGTGGCGGGCGGCGTGATCGGGGGCGTCGTGGGTGGCGTCATCGGCAACCGCATCGCAGGAAGCGGCAACCGCGTCGTCGGCACCGTGCTCAGCGCAGGTGCGGGCGCGCTCGCCGGAACCGCGATCGCCAACGCCGCGTCCGACCGGCGCGATCCCCCGCCCCCTCCCGGACCGCGCGGACCCGGCCCGGTCCCCTATGACATGAGCGTCACGTCCGATGACCATGTCACCTACAATGGTGGGACATCCGGCCGCTGGGTCGGCACATGGTATGGCGACGACGGCCGCGTCTATTCCGGCGAATATCGCGGACGCTACGATGGAACCGTGTCGGGCGAAGATCACGGCAAGAAGCACAAGAAGCGCAAACGCCACCATCATGATGAAGAGATCAGCGGCGGCCCGCACTGGTCCGATCTGCCGCCCCCGCCCGAACCGATGCCCGCCGATGGCCCGCATGAGGGCTATTACGCCAATGGCTATTATTATCCCGGCACGACGGTCACGACCACAGTGATCGAACCGAACTGCACCAAGACGACCAAGGTCACCTATGTGACGGAAACGGTTTCACGCCCCGCCCGGCGGGTGGTGCATCGCCCGTCCAAGCTCGTGCGCATCAAATCCGCACCGACCAAGCTGGTGCCGGTCAAGTAAGGAACCAAGGAGTGTGGAGGATGGCTCCAGGTTGAGCCGAGAACGTGGATTTGGGAGTACCGGAGCGCATCGACCTCAAAGGTCGTGAGCACCAGAACGGAGGAAATCTGCGTTCGTAGGTCCGCATGGGACGATCCTCCGCACTCCTATCCCCGCCCGAACAGTTTTTCGATATCCCCATGCGCCAGCTTGATCCACGTTGGGCGGCCATGGTTGCACTGGCCGCTGTGTGGGGTGACCTCCATCTCGCGCAGCAGGGCATTCATCTCAGCGACGGAGAGCATCCGCCCCGCCCGAACCGACCCGTGGCACGCCATCGTCGCGGCGACATGGTCGATCCGCTCCTGTAGCCCCAGCGCCGCCCCGTGCGCGGCGAAATCATCGGCGAGATCGCGCACCAGTCCCTGCACGTCGCCCGCGCCCAGCATTGCCGGGGTTGCCCGCACCAGCATCGCCGACGGCCCGAAGCGCTCCAGTTCCAGGCCGAACGCCGCAAGCTCCCCGGCGTGCTCTTCCAGCCGGTCGCAGGCCGGTTCCTCCAGCTCCACCACTTCGGGCAGTAGCAGCGCCTGCGATGGCACGGTCGCCCCACCGATCGCGCGGCGCAATCGCTCTAGCACCAGCCGCTCATGCGCGGCATGCTGATCGACCAGCACCAGTCCGTCCTCGGCCTCCGCCACGATATAGGTCTTGGCCACCTGCCCGCGCGCCACGCCCAGCGGAAAGCTACGCGCCTCGGGCGGCGTGACTTCCGCCATTTCCGCGCGCGCCATGGGCGGCGGCGTGGTGAAGTGGGTGCGGCGGTCTGCAAATCCGGCAAAACTCTGTGCCGCCTCGGCCAAGGCAGCCTGCGGAAACGCTGAGCGCTCGAAGATCGGCATCGCCCCGATCGGCGTCGGCGAGACTGGCTCGGCCTGCCACGCCGCCATGGCGCTGCCATCCGGCCGCTGCACCGATCGAAATCCCGCCTCGTCGAGCGCTCGGCGCAAGCCGCTCACCAGCATGCCGCGCACCAGCGCCGGATCGCGAAAACGCACTTCGGTCTTCGCCGGGTGGACGTTTACGTCGACCATCTCCGGCGGCACGTCGAGGAACAGCGCCAGCACGGGATGCCGGTCCCGCGCCAGCAGATCGGCATAGGCCGCGCGCACCGATCCGACCAGCAACCGGTCCCGCACCGGCCGCCCATTGACGAACAGATACTGATGATCTGCCACCCCACGATGGTAGGTGGGCAGGCCCGCAATACCCGCAAGCCTGATCCCTTCCCGCTCCAGCGAGACGATCACATGGTTGTCGCCCAGCGCACGGTCAGTAAGGGACGCAACGCGACTCTCCCGCCCCTCGCCGCCCTGTACGGACAAAGCACGGCGCCCGTCATGCTCCAGCACGAACGCCACATCGGGTTGCGCCATCGCCAGCCGCCGTACGACATCCAGGCAGGCCGCATATTCCGACCGGGGCGAGCGCAGAAACTTGCGTCGCGCTGGCACCCGCGCAAACAGGCTTTCGACCCGCACCGTCGTTCCGGGAGGCAAAGCCGCCGGGCCGTCAGATACCACCGCACCATTGTCGACCACCCGCTGCCAGCCATCCGCGCCCCGTACCCGGCTCTCGATCGACAGCTGCGCCACGCTGGCGATCGACGGCAACGCCTCGCCGCGAAATCCAAGCGTCTGAACCTGCTCGATATTCTCGTCCGGCAGCTTCGATGTCGCATGCCGTTCCAACGCCAGCGCAATATCCGACGGAGCCATACCGCATCCATCGTCACTCACCTCGATCCGGTCGAGCCCCCCGTTCGACAGCCGAACCGTGATGCGCGCGGCACCCGCGTCGATGGCATTTTCCACCAGTTCCTTGAGCGCGCTGGCAGGGCGTTCGACCACCTCACCCGCCGCGATGCGATTGACCAGATGTTCGGGAAGGCGGCGTATTGACATATCGACCGCACTAGCCCAAGCGAACGCATTCCGCGACCCGCCACCGGACATTTTTTTGCCCAGTACTGCCGTGGCGAGCAACCGGAATGGGGAATTTTCCGCGCCGCTCCCGCTCCGGGCTGGGCGCTATCGAAACAGGATAAGGCATGTCGATTTTTTCGCGCTTGTTCAAATTTTCATCGCAGGACATGGCTATCGATTTGGGGACGGCCAACACCGTGGTGTATGTGCGCGGGCGCGGCATCGTCCTCAATGAACCATCCGTGGTGGCCGTCGAAACGATCAACGGCGTGAAGCGGGTCAAGGCCGTGGGCGACGACGCGAAGCTGATGATGGGCAAGACCCCGGATTCGATCGAGGCGATCCGCCCGCTGCGCGACGGCGTGATTGCTGACATCGACGTGGCCGAGCAGATGATCAAGCACTTCATCACCAAGGTGCATGGCGGCAAGGCTCGCCCATGGCGCTTCCCGGAAATCGTCATCTGCGTGCCCTCCGGCTCCACCAGCGTCGAGCGCCGCGCGATCCGTGATGCGGCCAGCAATGCGGGCGCGAGCCAGGTGTTCCTGATCGAGGAGCCGATGGCCGCTGCGATCGGCGCGGACATGCCCGTCACTGAACCGATCGGGTCGATGGTCGTCGACATCGGCGGGGGCACCACCGAAGTTGCCGTGCTGTCGCTGCGCGGCCTCGCCTACACCACGTCGGTGCGCGTGGGCGGCGACAAGATGGACGAAGCAATCGTCTCATACGTCCGCCGCCATCACAACCTGCTGATCGGCGAAGCGACGGCCGAGCGCATCAAGAAAGAATATGGCGTTGCCCAGCCGCCCGCCGATGGCGTTGGCCAGACCATTCACATCAAGGGCCGCGATCTCGTCAACGGCGTACCCAAGGAAATCTCGATCAACCAGGGGCAGATCGCCGAAGCGCTCGCCGAGCCGATCGGCACGATCGTCGAGGGCGTCCGCATTGCGCTGGAAAACACCGCGCCGGAACTCGCCGCCGACATCGTCGATCAGGGCATCGTGCTTACCGGCGGTGGCGCGTTGCTGAAAGGTCTGGATGACGAGCTTCGCGACGAAACAGGCCTGCCCGTCACCATTGCGGAGGATCCGCTGACCTGCGTCGCGATCGGCACCGGGCGCGCGCTGGAAGATCCGATCTACCGCGGCGTTCTGCAAACCGCTTAACCGGCTGGGGAGACGGCTGGACATGGTGCAACCATCCCGGCGGCGCCCCGGCGTGAACAGACGGGCCCAATACGGCCTGTTCGCGAGCTACGTCATCGCGGTGACGGGCGCGCTGTTCGGGCTGCTTCTCATCATTGTTGCCAGGGCGGACCCGGCGGGCTTCGCGGTGCTGCGCTCCGCCATCGCCGAAGTGACGCGCCCCGTGTCCGGTAGCCTGCAACGATTGGTGAGCGGCGTCGGCTCGCTCGACGAGAATATCGTCGCTTATGTCAACGCGGGTTCCCAGAACGCCGCCCTGCGCCGCCAGGTTGACGCCAATCGCACGCGCCTGATCGAGGCGGCTGCGATCGAACAAGAAAATCTGCGCCTCAAGAAGCTGCTTAACCTCGTTCAGAACACGCAGGGCAACCTTGCGACCGCACGCTTGATCGGATCGACCACCAGTATCACCCGCCGCATCGCGCGTATCGACGCCGGGCGCAGTCGCGGCGTCCTGCCCGGCATGCCGGTGCGCGCGCCGGAGGGGCTGATCGGTCGGGTCATCGTGTCTGGTCCCAACACTGCCGATGTTCTCCTGCTGACCGACAGCCAGAACATCATTCCCGTCCGGCGCGCGAAGGACAATATCGCCGCCATTTGCACCGGGTTGGACGACGGCACAGTGGAGATCCGCCCGCTCAACCCCGGCAATAATCCCTTCCGCCCGGGCGACATCATGGTAACAACTGGCACCGGCGGCCTTTACAGCCCCAATATCCCGGTCGCGATTGTCGTGTCGCAACGCAACGGCATGGCCATCGGTGTACCGCTGGCCAGTCCCGCCCGCGTCGAGGCTGTGGTGGTGCAGCGCCCTTACGACATCGACCTCGCCCCGCCTCTCGACCAAGGCGACGCGCCACGCAATGAGGCGGACGCCGCCAAGCGGGCGCAGCAAAAATGACTCCGACACCGCAAAGTCGTCTCGGCGCGACACCGTCGCGCACCCGGCTGATGGGGACGCCGGTAGCGACCGTGATGTTCGGTTCGCTCATCGGCGCGCTCCTCCCCATCGTCGCGCAATCACCGACGCTGCCGCCCTTCGGCCTTCTGTTTCTGCTGGCGTGGCGCTTGCTACACCCGACGCTCTGGCCTCTTTGGATCGGCGTTCCGCTGGGTGCGTTCGACGATCTTGCGACCGGCGCTCCGCTCGGCAGCGCCGTGTTTCTGTGGACGGCTGTGATGATTGCGATCGAGATGATCGACCGACGCATCTTTTGGCGCGATTACTGGAATGACTGGCTGATCGCGCTGGTTGCCGTCGCCTTCTGCCTGCTCGGCGGCGCGCTCTTTGCACGGATCGCCGGAAGCCATGCCCCGTTCTGGCTGCTGCTGCCACAAATCCTCTGGTCCGCACTTGCCTATCCGCTTATGGTCCGCCTGACCGCGACAGTGGACCGATGGCGGATCATGGCATGAAATTTCCCAAGCTGACCCCCAGTAACGTTACCGAGGCCAGCCTTTCCTTCACCTTTACCCGCCGCGCGATGGTGCTCGGCGGGCTTCAGGGGGGAATAGCCGCGCTGCTCGCCGTGCGCATGGCGTGGATCAGCGTTGCCGAGAACGAGAAATACACGCTGCTGTCGGAAAGCAACCGGGTCAACCTGACGCTCGTTCCGCCGCGCCGGGGCTGGATCATCGACCGCCACGGCAAGCCGCTCGCCAACAACCGCACGGATTTCCGCGTCGACATCATCCCCGACCGGCTACGCGACCGCGAAGCGACAATCCACACCCTCGCTCAGCTTCTCGCGCTCGCGCCCGATGAAGTGCAGCGGATCGAGGAGGATCTCAACAAGGCCGCCGGGTTCCAGCCCGTGCAGGTCGCCGCGGATCTCAGTTACGACCAGTTCGCTGCGATCAGCGTTCGCCTGCCGGATCTTCCCGGCGTCGCGCCCGCGCAGGGCTTCTCCCGCAACTACCCGGCGGGGCCATCCGTCGGACACCTGCTCGGCTATGTCGGCGCGGCGTCCGCCAAGGATTATGAGGAAAACAAAGACCCTCTCCTCATCACGCCCGGTTTCAAGCTGGGCAAGGACGGTCTGGAAAAATCCTTCGAGAGAGCCCTGACCGGAAAGCCGGGCGCCAAGCGGGTGGAGGTCACGGCGCGCGGCAAGGTCGTGCGCGAACTGACGACGCGGGCCGACGTGCCAGGGCGCAACGTGCGCCTTACGATCGACGCGGGACTGCAGGAATATGCCGGCCGCCGCCTCGGCACACAGAGCGGATCGGTCGTCGTCATCGACTGCCAGACCGGCGACATCGTCGCCATGGCGTCCATGCCCAGCTTCGATCCTAATAGCTTTTCTGACGGTATCAGCCAGACCGAATGGAGCATGCTGTCCGAAGACGATCATGTTCCGCTGCGCAACAAGACGCTGCAGGGTCTCTATCCCCCCGGCTCGACGGTCAAGCCGATGATCGCCCTATCCTTCCTCGAGGCCGGATTGCCCGCCACCGACCGCGTCAACTGCACCGGCTCGATCCGGCTCGGCAACCGGCTGTTCCACTGCCACAAGCGCAGTGGCCACGGCGGTGTCGACATGCACAATGCCATCAAGCTCAGCTGCAACGTCTATTTCTACACCATGGCGCAGCGCATCGGCATGCCGACCATCGCCGAAATGTCGCGCCGGGTCGGTCTGGGCCAGAAGTTCCCGCTGCCCTTTTCCAGCCAGAGCTACGGCACCGTCCCCGACCCGGAGTGGAAGAAACGGAAATATGATGCGGAGTGGCAGGTCTATGACACGGTAAACGCCACGATTGGCCAAGGCTATATGCTCATCAACCCGACCCAGCTTGCGGTGATGGCGGCGCGGCTTGCCTCGGGCAAATTGCTGGTCCCCAACCTCGTGCATGACCCCCGGAGGAGACCGCCCGAGCTGCTTGGCGTCCGTCCCGAAAATATTGAGGTCATCCGCAATGCGATGAGCGCCGTGGTCAACGGCGGCGGGACAGGCGGGGCCGCACGTATCTCAGTGCCGGGCGTATTAATGGCGGGCAAGACCGGCACAGCGCAGTCACGCGGCATCCGGGACGGGCAACGCAACAACGCCTCCCTGCCGTTCAAGGCGCGGGACCATGCATTGTTCGAGGGCTTCGCGCCCTACGACAATCCGCGCTACGCAATCGGGACGATCATCGAGCATGGCGGGCATCTCAACCGCATCGAAGACGCCCCGATGATCTCGGGCGATGTCCTCTCCTATCTCTACGATCCGGCCGGGGCGCTGGAACGGCTGACGAAATACGAGGCGGGGTGGGGTGGCACGCCGCAGCAGCGGATGGAAAAGCGGATGGCCGCCTATCGCATCGCCAAGGGTCTCGTGCCCGCACCGGTCGATGACGCGGCCAATGCCGCCAATGCAACGGCGGCGGCTGTCAACGAGACCGCTCCCTCGCCCCCAGCAGCCGCAGTGCCGACGGACGCCCCCAATGCGCAGGAGGTTGCGGATTGAGCATCGTCCCTTATTCCATCGCGCGGCTGCCCTGGAAACTCATGGGCCTGCTCACCGCCATCGCCGGTTTCGGTACGATCGTGCTCTACAGCGCGGCGGGCGGCAGCATCACGCCCTGGGCGATCAACCAGATCATCCGCTTCACGCTGTTCAGCGCGATGGCGCTCACCCTTGCGCGGTTACCGGTTTCGCTGTTCGCCGCGTACGCGCTGCCCGGCTATGTTGCGGTCCTCGGCGCGCTGGTGCTGGTCGAACTGATCGGCGGCGTGGCGGGGGGGAGCCAGCGCTGGATCAACCTCGGCTTCATGCAGTTGCAGCCGTCAGAATTCATGAAACCCGTCATTGTGCTGGCTGTTGCCCAATTTTATGCGCGCCTGCCCGTGGGCGAAGTCCGCCGCTGGAATGCCATCTGGCCCGCGCTGGTGATGATCGGTCTTCCTGCCGTGCTGGTGCTGATCCAGCCGGATCTCGGCACCGCAACGATGATTACGGCGGGTGGCGTGACGGTGATGTTTCTCGCTGGCCTTCCCCTACGTCTGTTCATCGGTGCGGGCGCGGCGGGCGCGTGCATCGTCCCCATCGCGTTCAGTTTCCTGCACGATTACCAGCAGAAACGCGTACTCATCTTCCTGGACCCCGAAAGCGATCCGCTCGGCGCGGGCTACCATATCAGCCAGTCGAAGATCGCCATTGGGTCCGGCGGGCTGTTCGGCAAGGGCTTCCTCAACGGCACGCAAAGCCACCTGGACTATTTGCCCGAAGGCCACACCGATTTCGTGTTTGCCACCATGGCGGAGGAATGGGGGCTGATGGGCGGCGTGCTGCTTATCCTCGGCTTTGTGCTGCTGTTCCGCTGGGGGATCAAGGTCTCGATGCGCGCGCAGGACCGCTTCTCCCGCCTCACGGCGGCGGGCCTCACCACCACGATCTTCTTCTATGTCGCGATCAACCTCATGATGGTGATGGGCCTTGCGCCGGTCGTCGGCATCCCCCTGCCTTTCATGTCCTATGGTGGGTCGTCGATGCTGACAGTGATGCTTTGCATCGGCATCATCATGGCCATCGATCGCAGCGCGCGACACAACAACAGCGGGACGTGGCGGTAGACGACAACCGCCCCGCCGTGCGTTATGCGACCGCCGCAATCACCCGCTGCGCCATGACGAGATGCGGCCGATCGATCATCTTTCCATCCAGCTTGAGCGCTCCCGTTCCTGGGTTTTCCGCAAAGGCGGCGATGACCGCGCGGGCATGGGCCACTTCCACCTCGGTCGGGGTAAAACCGGCGTTGATGACCGCCACCTGAGACGGATGAATGGCCATCATCCCGGTAAAGCCATCACGCCGCGCCCGCGCCACAAATTTGGCAAGTCCTTGCTCGTTGGCGATGTCCGGGAACACCGTCTCGATGGCGTCGACACCCGCCGCATGCGCGCCGAACAGCGTTAACGCACGCACCATTTCATAAGGCGGCGTGTAGCGGCCATCGACTTCGCGCGCCGTGCTGGCGCCGATCGCGGCCGGCAGATCCTCGGCGCCCCAGGTCAATCCGGCAAGATGCCCCGCGACCGTGCCATAGCTTCCCAGCTGGAACACGGCCGCAGCCGTCTCAGACGCGATGGGCAGGATGGGGACCGGCGTGTCTCCCGTCATCTCGACCAGCCGCTGCACGGACGCCGCGCCTTCCGCCTTGGGCAGCATCACCCCGTCCGGCCCGGCGGGCAGCACGGCCGCCAGATCGCTCGCCGTCATTCCGCCATCCAGCGGATTGACGCGCACGAAGGCCCGCACATCCCGTTCCTGGGCCAGCCATTCGGCGATCGCACCGCGCGCGAAGTCTTTCCTCTCCGGCGCAACGCTGTCTTCGAGGTCGAGGATGAGAGCGTCCGCGCCGCTCGCCGCCGCCTTTCCGAAACGCTCCGGCCGGTCGCCCGGCACGAACAACAACGATCGCATCCTCATGCTTTCGGCTTCCGCTTTAACAGCGCCGAGCGAAGACACTGGCACACAACCTCGTCGCGCTGGTTGATCAGCCAGTGCGTAAAGGTGACGATCCCTGCGTCGGGCCGCGACTTCGATTCCCGCAGCTCTGTAACGACCGTCTCCGCACGCATCGTATCGCCAATGAATACCGGCTTGGGCATGACCAGCTTGTCATACCCCAGATTGGCGATCAGCGTCCCCACAGTCGTGTCGCCGACCGACAGCCCGGCCATCAGTGCGAAGGTGAAGGTGCCGTTGACGAGGATCTGCCCGAACTCGGACGCTTTTGCTGCCTCGACATCGATGTGCAGCGGCTGTGGATTGTGGGTCATGGCCGAAAACAGCAGATTGTCGGTTTCCGTGACCGTGCGCCGGATTTCATGAACGATCCTGTCGCCCACCACCCATTCGTCGAAATATTTTCCTGCCATCCGCGTCCCCTCCTGGCGCGCCTGATACCCAAGCACCCTACCCTTGTCACCGCTGGTCGCTCGCCTGGAGCGGAAATACGCCTGCACCTATGCAAAAAAGCCACAGGGCACTGCATGTTTTCCTGCAATCGGTGGCGGGCTACGGACACATGTATCTTTGCCGACAAGCTTGCGATAAAAAGCACGCGGGAGAAGGCAAAGGGATTTTCATGAGGCAGAAGAAAGGCCAACGCACTGCCGTTATAGCGGCAGGGGCGATGGCAACGATCGCGGCCAGCGCTTCGGCTTGGGGGCAGGATCAGCGGGCAACGCGCGACCGACCGGCAATGGAAGACATCATCGTCACCGGCGTCGCTCGCCCCGTCAACACACTGGATAGCTCTGTCTCGGTAAGCGCGCTCTCGCCGGACCAGATCGCGCAGTCTGTCCCTCGCACGACGGCGGAGATATTTCGTTTCATTCCTGGCGTCCGCTCAGAAGCGAGTGGCGGCGAGGGCAATGCCAATATCGCTGTCCGCGGTCTCCCCATCGCGTCAGGTGGCGCCAAGTTCCTGCAGTTGCAGGAAGATGGGATGCCCATCCTGCAATTCGGCGACATCGCCTTTGGCAATGCCGACATCTTCCTGCGCGCCGACCAGACAATCGCCACAATCCAGACGGTACGCGGCGGCTCGTCCTCTACGCTGGCGTCGAACGCGCCAGGTGGCATCATCAACATCATCTCGAAGGACGGCAGCACTCCGGGCGGCCTCGTTCAGCTCAGCAAGGGCCTCGATTATCGCGACACCCGCATCGATTTCGACGTCGGCGCGCCCCTGACGCAGACGCTGCGCTTCAACATCGGCGGCTTCTGGCGCGCGGGCGAAGGGCCCCGGCGGGCAGGTTATACCGCGAACCGCGGTTACCAGATCAAGGCGAATGTCACGCAGGACATTCCGGGCGGTCACATCCGCATCTACCTCAAGCGGCTCGACGATCACGCGATCGGTTATCTGCCGATGCCGACGCTGGTTACCGGCACCAACGCGCACCCGCACTACCGCTCGCTGCCGGCCTTCGATATCCGGAACGATGCCCCGCAAAGCGCCCATTTTCGCTCCGACGCCGGGTTCGACGGCAACAACCGCTTGCGTGTCACCGATGTCCGCGACGGCATGCATCCGGTCGTCACCACGTTGGGGTTCGAAGCGATCGCCGACATCGCGGACGGCTGGCGGATCGAGGACCGTTTTCGCTGGAGCAATGTCCATGGCAACTTTGTCTCACCCTTCCCGGCGCTCGTCGCCGGGCTGCAGTCGACCGGCAATACCATCGGTCAGTATCTGACCGACCAGCCCGGACCGTACAGCTTCACATACGCCACAGGGCCGAGCGCAGGCCAGCCCGTGAACGCCGCGACCCTCAACGGCAACGGGCTGGTGATGTTTACTCACCTGTTTAACACGACGCTCAATGACTTGGGCAATGCGACGAACGACCTGCGGATCAGCAAGCAGGCAGGCAATCTCACCCTGACTGCGGGCTATTACCGTGCCCGGCAAAAGATCGATCTCGACTGGACATGGAACAGCTATCTGCTGGAAGTGAAAGGCAATAACGCCGCGCTCCTCAACATCATCGCGCCGTCCGGCGAAGTGCTGACCCGGAATGGTCTCTCGGCCTATGGAGTACCTTTCTGGGGTAATTGCTGCCAGCGTAGCTACAACGCGCGCTATGACCTTTCGGCGTTCTATGGCTCGGCGGGCTTTGAGCTGGGCCAACTCTCGCTCGACGCCTCCCTGCGCTACGACAGTATGAAGGCGCGCGGTTCCTACGCCGGAACATTGCAGGTCGCCAATTTTGACGTCGACGGGGACGGCATCATCCAGCCGCTGGAGCGCAGCGTTTCGCTCATCAACAACGCCGCACCCCGGCCGATCCACTATCGGACGCATTATCTATCCTGGTCGATCGGCGCGAACATCCGGCTCACACCCGACGCTGCCGTGTTCGCTCGCGCCAGTCGGGGCGGCCGGTCGAATGCCGACCGCGTCCTCTTCGGCGTTGTACGCCGCGATGGCAGCATCGCGCGCAAGAACGCGGTCAACTTCGTTGATCAATTGGAACTCGGAACGAAACTTCGGTCCGGTCCGGTCAGCCTTTTCGCTACCCTGTTCCGCGCCACGACCCAGGAACAGAACTTCGAAGTTACCAGTGGTCGCTTCCTCGAACGGGTCTATCGGGCAACCGGGCTGGAACTGGAAAGCACCTATCGCCGTGGCATTTTCGATGTGCGCACCGGTGTCACCTGGACCCGCGCACGCATTGCGAGTGACGCCCTCACCCCGGCATTTGTGGGCCACACGCCGCGCCGACAGCCGGAATGGATCGTCACTGCGATGCCCTCGCTCGACTTTGGCGTCGTTCAAGGCGGCTTTTCACTGATTGGTAGCAGCAAGGCCTATGCACAGGACAATAATCGTCTGATTTTTCCAGCTTATGCGCAAGTAAACGCGTTTGTTAATGTTCGGCCCCGTCAAAATCTTCTGATCTCGCTTACCGGGAATAATCTGTTCAACGCAATTGGCATCACCGAGGCCGAAGAGGGGTTGATTGTAAACAATTCAAGCAACTATGTTCGTGCCCGAGCTATTCCCGGTCGCTCGGTTTCGGTATCGGCACAATGGGCCTTCTAGGCCGTCAACAACGGAGGCGGAATTGAACAAACACGATCCCGCATTCCGCCCGTCCCCCTCAAGTTCCCGGCGCTTGTCCGCCGTGACGGACAATTCCAGCCCCTCGCGGTGGACCGCAAGACATGTCGGAGCGATTCGCCCCTCCCGCCTGCCTCATGCGGACGTGCTGACAGCCGAATCGATCAAGCCCATCGCACCGCAACTCGATACCTGGGATATGTGGCCCGTGGAGACGATCGACGGCGACCGTGCCGCGATTGCAGGCGGAACAGTGTGGATGGCCCTGTCCGCCCCCATTCTGGGCGATCCCATCCTCCGCCACTCCCATGCGCGCATTCGCCTCCTCCACGAAGTCGAGGGTGAATGGCGCGATCTCGGCTATCTGCTCCCCGACAATTTCGGGCCGGGAAATCGCAAATGGGCCGGATCGGCGGTCCTTGACGAAAACGGCATTGTCACCCTGTTCTATACCTCGGCCGGAAATCTGGGCGAGAGCGGGGGTTACCGCCAGCGCATTTGCCGCACGCGCGCGACGCTCGATCTGCGGTCCGGCGAACCGGCGTTTGTGCGCTGGTCGCAGCCAGAAGAGATCATCGCAGCGGATGGGCTGCACTATCGCATCATCAACGAATGGGAAGGCAGCGCCGGAACCATCAAGGCGTTCCGCGATCCCGGCTTTTTCCGCGATCCGGCCGACGGCCAGCATTATTTGCTGTTCACCGCCTCGCTGGCGGGATCGGACCATGCTTTCGATGGCTGTATCGGCATCGCGCGCTCGGCAAGCGGGCTGTGGGGCCAATGGCAGCTTATGTCTCCGCTCATCAGTGCCGATGGGGTGAACAACGAGCTCGAACGTCCCCACATCCGGCATCATAACGGCCTCTATTATCTCTTCTGGTCTACGCAACTGAGTGTTTTCGCTCCCGATGGCCCGACCGGCCCGACCGGTCTCTACGGCATGGTCGGACGGAGTGTTGCTGGCCCCTATCATCCGCTCAACGGCACCGGTCTTGTCCTCGCCAATCCTCCAGAGGAACCCGCGCAGACATTCAGCTGGTTGGTGCTCGATGATCTGCGGGTCGCGAGCTTTATCGACAGCGTGGGACTGGGCGGCGCACAGCCACGCGATGCCGCCGAAGCGCGCCGTCATTTCGGTGGATGCCCGGCCCCGATGATCCGTATCGCGCTCAACGGGGACAAAACCTCGATCGTTCGCGAGGCGCGGTGACCACATCTTCCGCGTATGCCCGGCCGCGCCTGTCGGGTCTTGACATCGCGCAGATGAACCTCGGTTTCCTCGGCATCCAGTTCAGCTTCGGGCTGCAGCAGAGCAACATGGCGCCGATCTACAACTATCTCGGCGCGGAAGAGGCGCACCTGCCGCTCCTGTTCCTCGCCGGGCCAGTGACCGGCCTCCTCGTCCAGCCGATCGTCGGAGCGATGAGCGACCGCACCCTCTCCCGCTTCGGCCGTCGCTCGCCCTATTTCCTCTTCGGCGCCATCCTGTGCAGCCTGTGCCTGATTGCCATGCCGTTCAGCCCGGCGCTGTGGATTGCGGTCAGCCTGTTGTGGATATTGGACGCCGCCAACAACATCACCATGGAGCCGTACCGCGCCTATATCAGCGATAGGCTGGTCGCCGATCAGCAATCCCGCGGATTCCTGATGCAGGCGAGTTTCACTGGTCTGGCCCAAACCCTCGCCTATATTGCGCCGACGCTGTTCGTGGCGCTGGGGATAGATCGGCACGCCGTCGATGCCAACGGCATCCCGATCATTACAAAGGCGGCATTCGCCACCGGTGCCGTCCTCTCGACAGCGACCATTGGCTGGTCGCTCTACCGCGTGCGCGAGCTTCCCCTGACACCGGATCAACGCGCGGCGATCGAAGCGCAACCACGCTCGCCGGGCGCAACACTGGCGGAGATTGGCCATGCGATCCGCGCGATGCCACCTGCCATGCGCCAGCTCGGCTGGATGATGCTGTTCCAGTGGTACGCCATCTTCTGCTACTGGCAGTATATCGTCAACGCGCTGGCACTCGGCGTTTTTCAGACCAGCGACCCGGCCTCCTCGCAGTATCGCGATGCCGCTCTCCTCAATGGCCAAATCGGCGCGTTCTACAATCTCGTAGCCTTCGGCGCGGGCTTCGTGCTGGTTCCCCTCGCCCGCCGCATCGGGGCGAAGTTCACGCACAGCCTCTGCATCGCGCTGGCAGGCGCGGCCATGCTCGCGCTGCCGCTGATCCGCGATCCGGTGCTGCTCTTCCTTCCCATGCTCGGCATCGGCATCGGCTGGGCAAGCATGATGGGAACCCCCTATATCCTCCTCGCCCGCGCCATTCCCAGCGCGCGCACCGGGGTCTATATGGGGATTTTCAACATGATGATTGTCATCCCGATGTTGCTCCAAACCCTCACCCTGCCGCTGATTTATAACCCGCTGCTCGGCGGTGACCCGCGCCATGTGCTGCTGCTCGCCGGAGCGCTGATGCTGGTCGCTGCGGCATGTGGCCTGCGCGTGACGGACCGGCGGGATGCGGAGGCGACGGATGTCTGATGCCCTTCATCTCAAGCTCAAGATCCAGCTGTACTGCGGCGACGAGATCGCCATGGGGCCAGGCAAGGCAGACCTGCTCGAAGCGATCATCCGTGAGGGCTCTATCTCTGCGGCGGGGCGGGCCATCGGCACCAGCTACCGCCGCACCTGGCTGCTCGTCGACACCATGAACCGGTGCTGGCGGGAACCGCTGGTCGTGGCCGCGCCCGGTGGATCGGGCGGCGGCGGCGCCCGGGTGACGGACCTCGGAAAGGCCGTCCTCGCACACTACCGCACCTTGCAGGACCGCGTCGCCAACGCCGCCGCCTGTCCCGACCGGCAGGCGCTGGCGGACGCGATGCTGGCTTCGCCCCGACCGGGCGGAAAATCCGAGCGCTGATCTCCCATATCTGCCGAATAATCACAGAATGCTTTTCCTCGCTCACGCCCCTTGGCGAACCGCACCTACCGCTATATACATCCCGCTATAGCGTAAGGATCGTCATGATAACCGGCCCCCTCAAAGCCCTGCTTGGCGCAATCCTTGCCGTGATCGTCTCTACCACACCCGCGCTTGCGCAACCCGGCCCGCTCGTTCTCGCCGCGTCGAGCCTTCAGGAATCGCTGACCGAAGCGGCAGGACGCTGGGCGGCGAAGGGGCATCCCAAACCTGTCGTCTCGTTCGCCGCTTCGTCGGCGCTCGCTCGCCAGATTGGCGCGGGCGCACCCGCCGATCTTTTCATTTCCGCCGACGAAACCTGGATGAACGACATTGCCGCCAAAGGTCTGATCCGCCCGGGCACCCGTTCTTCGTTTCTGTCCAATCGGCTGGTATTGGTCGCCCCCGCCGCGTCCCGGCTGCGCCTCACGCCTGCGTCCCGCTTCCCGCTTGCCCGCGCGCTCGGCGCCGGCCGTCTCGCCATGGCCGACCCCGACGCCGTGCCCGCTGGGAAATACGCGAAAGCCGCGCTCGTGACATATGGCGTCTGGCCATCAGTCGCCGGCAAACTCGCCCGCGCCGAAAATGTCCGCGCTGCCCTCGCGCTCGTTGAGCGTGGCGAAGCCCCGCTCGGCATCGTCTACGCGACCGATGCGCGCGCATCGACGGCGGTGCGGGTGGTCGGCGTCTTTCCGCCAAGCAGCCATCCGGCGATCACTTACCCGATCGCCACGCTCAAAGCGGCCACCCACCCCGACACCGAAAGATTCCGCCGATTCCTCCTGTCCGGTGAGGGCAAGGCGATCTTCCGGCGCTACGGATTTGCGCCACGTTGATGCTGTCGCCGGAGGAATGGGAGATCGTCCGCCTCTCCCTCAAGGTCAGCCTGGTGGCCGTCGCAGGCGCACTGCCCGTCGCTTTCGCGCTGGCATGGGTGCTCGCGCGGGGCCGCTTTCCGGGCAAGCTGCTGCTCGACGCGCTGGTCCACCTGCCGCTCGTCCTGCCCCCGGTCGTCACCGGATGGCTGCTGCTGCTCGCCTTCGGTGCCAACGGCCCGGCGGGGCGCTGGTTTGCCCAGACGTTCGACATCACCTTCATGTTCCGCTGGACCGGTGCCGCGCTCGCGGCTGCCGTCATGGCGCTGCCGCTGATGGTACGGGCGATGCGCCTTTCGATCGAGGCGGTCGACCGGCGGCTGGAGGGCGCAGCCCGCACCCTTGGCGCCGGACCGTGGCGCAGCTTCGCGACCATAACCTTGCCGCTCGCCACACCGGGCGTCGTTGCGGGCGCAATCCTCGGCTTTGCCCGTTCGCTGGGGGAATTCGGCGCGACGATCACCTTTGTGTCGAACATCCCCGGCGAAACGCGCACCCTGCCGATCGCAATTTACTCCGCGCTGCAAGTGCCTGGCAGCGACGCGGTCGTGACGCGTCTCGCGATCATTGCGGTCGTCTTGTCGCTGCTGGCTCTGGTCGCGTCCGAAGCACTCGCCCGGCGCATCGGAAGGGGAACGGGCAGCCATGTCCTTTGAGATCGATGTCAGCCGCCGTCTGGGTGATCGCATCATCGCGTGCGCCTTTCAGGCCCCGGCGGGGCTGACCGCGCTGTTCGGGCCGTCCGGCGCGGGCAAGACGAGCGTGCTCAACATGATTGCAGGTCTGTTGAAACCCGATACGGGAACCGTACGCGTCGCGGGCGAGACCCTGACCGATATCGCCGCGGGTGCCGACGTCCCCCCCGAACGCCGCCGCGCGGGTTATATTTTTCAGGATGGCCGCCTGTTTCCCCACATGAGCGTGCGGCGCAACCTGCGCTACGGCGAAAAGCTTGCCCGCCCAGAGCATCGCTGGATGACCATGGGAGACGCCGTCGACTTCCTGGGCATCGCGTCCCTGCTCGACCGCTGGCCCCGGACCCTTTCCGGCGGGGAAGCGCAGCGCGTTGCGATCGGCCGCGCGCTGTTAAGCGCCCCGCGCTTCCTGCTGATGGACGAACCCCTGTCCTCCCTCGACGCTGCGCGCCGCGCAGAAATCCTCGTCGTGATTGAGCGCATTCGCGACGAGCTCAAGCTCCCGATCCTTTACGTCAGCCACGATCGCGCGGAGGTCGATCGCCTCGCCGACACGATCGTTCCGATCGAATAGCCCGCTTCAGGTCGGCCACACCCACACCGCCACGTTGGCGAACATGACGACGGCGGCGATCAGCATCAGGATCCCCTGTTTCGCCTGCCGCTTCTTGGTGAGCAGGAACACTCCGCCCCCGACCAGCGCAAATCCCGCCAGCATCAGCACGGACAGCACAAAATTCATCGTCAGACCGGCGGGCATGGCAATCTCCTTTGCGCCCCTCCATAGCCGCTCGTCCACCCCACGCAACTGTACGGTGGCAATTCCGGGATTGCCCGCCTAGATAGGCCGCAGGATCGAATCAGCCGGAACCGACGACCCATGCGTATCGCCATCGCCTCAGATCATGCCGCTCTCGAGCTCAAGGCCGACCTTGCCGAATGGTTGCGCCTTGATGGGCACGATGTCGAAGATCTCGGACCGTTTGACGCCACCAGCGTGGATTACCCGGATTATGGCTACAAGCTCGCGTCCGTCATTGCGGAAGGCACGGCGCAATTCGGCGTTGCCCTGTGCGGATCCGGCATCGGCATATCGATCGCGGTCAACCGCAATCCCGCCTGCCGCGCGGCACTGGTGAGCGAGCCATTGTCCGCCGCTCTCGCACGCGAGCATAACGACGCCAACGTCATCGCGATGGGGGCGCGCCTGATTGGTCTGGAAATGGCCAAGGCTTGCCTGACTGCCTTCCTCTCCACCCCGTTCGGGGGTGACCGGCACCAACGCCGCGTCAACAAACTCTCTCATCCTGCTCTCTAACGCGAAAGGATTGCCCATGAGCACGACCGCCACTCTGGAAGCCGGGGAAGCAATCCGTTCCAAAGGCTTTTTCAACGAAGGTCTGGCGACCTCCGATCCGGAAGTGTTCGCCGCCATTCAGGGCGAGCTGAAGCGCCAGCAGGACAAGATCGAGCTGATCGCGTCGGAGAACATCACCAGCAAGGCGGTGCTCGAAGCCGCCGGATCGGTCCTCACCAACAAATATGCCGAGGGCTATCCCGGCAAGCGCTATTATGGCGGCTGCGAATATGCCGACATCGTGGAAAATCTGGCGATTGAGCGCGCCAAGAAGCTGTTCGGCTGCAATTTCGCCAATGTGCAGCCCAATTCGGGTAGCCAGATGAACCAGGCCGTGTTCCTCGCGCTGCTCCAGCCGGGCGACAGCTTCATGGGGCTTGATCTTGCCGCCGGTGGCCACCTCACCCACGGCTCGCCCGTCAACATGTCGGGCAAGTGGTTCACGCCCATTCCTTATGGCGTGCGGCGCGAAGACCAACTCATCGACATGGACGAAGTCGCCCGCATCGCGCGAGAGAACAAGCCGAAGCTGATCATCTGTGGCGGCACCGCCTATTCGCGCCTGTGGGATTTCAAGCGTTTCCGCGAGATCGCCGACGAGGTGGGCGCCTATCTGCTCGCCGACATGTCGCACTTCTCCGGCCTCGTCGCCGGCGGCGCGCATCCCAGCCCGGTGCCCCACGCTCATGTCACGACCACGACGACCCACAAGTCGCTGCGCGGCCCCCGCTCGGGCATCATCCTCACGAACGACGAGGCGATCGCCAAGAAAATCAACTCCGCCGTATTCCCCGGCATGCAGGGCGGCCCGCTGATGCACATCATCGCGGGCAAGGCCGTTGCCTTTGCCGAGGCACTCCAGCCGGAATTCAAGGCCTATGCCGCGCAGATCGTCGCCAACGCGCGGGCGCTTGCCGCGACGCTGGAGGATGCGGGGCTCAGCATCGTGTCGGGCGGTACCGACAACCATCTGATGCTGGTCGACCTGCGCGCCAAGGACACCACCGGCAAGGCGGCGGAAATCGCGCTCGACCGTGCCTACATCACCTGCAACAAGAACAACGTGCCCTATGATACCGCAAAGCCGTTCGTGACATCGGGCATCCGTCTGGGCACCCCGGCGGGCACGACACGCGGCTTCCGCGAGGCCGAATTCCGCGAGATCGGCAACCTGATCGCCGAAGTCGTCGAGGGCCTGCGCCGCAACGGCGAGGCTGGGGATGGCCAGGTCGAACAGAAGGTGCGCGACCGCGTGCTCGCCCTCACCGCTTGCTTCCCTATTTACGAGGGGTAAGGACATGAGCAGCACCTGCCGCTCCTGCAACGGCGCGATCGCGGACGGGAGCCGCTTTTGCCCGCATTGCGGCGCGGCGGTTGCCGCCACGCCCAGCGGGCAGAACGCTTTCTCATCGGCCGCATCCGACCTGATGGACGTCGGCCGTACGCTCTCCAAAAACCCTTTCGCCAAAAAGGTGGCGGCGGGCGCGGCCATCGGCGCGGCGGTCGCTATCCCGGTCCCGATTATCGGCTGGGCAACCGGCGCGGTGATCGGCGGCGGGATCGTCGCTTACAAGCACTGGACGAGGCGCTAATGCGCTGCCCGTTCTGCGGCCACGACGACAGCCAGGTAAAAGACTCGCGGCCCACCGACGACGGTGCGGCCATCCGCCGACGCCGCCAGTGCGAAGCCTGCGCCGCCCGCTTCACCACGTTCGAACGCATCCAGCTCCGCGATATCTGGGTGCTGAAAAGCGAGGGCCGCCGCCAGCCCTTCGATCGCGACAAGCTGGCCCGCTCGGTCGACATTGCGTGCCGCAAGCGCCCGATCGACTCGTCGCGCATCGAAAAGCTCGTCTCCGGCATCCAGCGCCAGCTCGAGACCGGCGGCGAGAGCGAAGTCACCGCGCAGGCCATCGGCGAACTGGTGATGGAAGGCCTCAAGAGCCTCGATTCCGTCGCCTACATCCGCTTTGCCAGCGTCTACAAGGATTTCAACGAAGCCAAGGACTTCGAGGACTTTGCTGGCACGGTTAAGGAAGTCGGGGGTGAGTGAACCAGAGAGATCTTACTGTCCGTTCGTCCTGAGTAGCCATTGAGCGAAGTCGAAATGGCGTATCGAAGGACCAAGACATGAGCTTCCACACCTATATGCTTAAATGCGGCGATGGCAGCTACTATGTCGGCCACACGGATGCTCTGGAAACACGCATTGCTCAACACAAGAAAGCCGAAATACCCGGCTACACCGCGTCGCGCCTGCCGGTAGAGCTGCTTTGGACGCAGGATTTCGGTACCCGGGAAGAGGCGCTGGCCGCTGAGCAGCAAATTAAGGGTTGGTCACGGAAAAAAAAGGAAGCGTTGATCGATAGCGATTGGTCAACGCTCAAGGCCCTATCGCGCAAATCCTTCGATACGGGTCTTCGCCTTCGCTCAGCCCCTACTCAGGACGAACGGATGTTGGATTCCGCAGCCCCTCCTCCCGTCATCGTGCTCGTCCGCCCGCAGCTTGGCGAAAATATTGGCAAAGCCGCACGCGCCATGCTCAATTTCGGGCTGACCGAGATGCGCCTTGTTGCTCCCCGCGACGGCTGGCCCAATCCCGATGCCGGTCCATCCGCCGCCGGAGCCGATGTCGTGCTGGAACGCGCGCAGGTCTTTCCCACGCTTGCCGATGCGGTCGCCGACTGTGCCCAGGTCTATGCCACGACAGTGCGCAAGCGCGGCGTCACCAAATCCGTTGTCACGCCCGAGGAAGCCGCCCGATCGATCCACGCCGCGCAGGGGCGCAGCGCGATCGTCTTCGGTCCGGAGCGTTCCGGACTGGAGACCGACGACGTCGCACTCGCCCGCACGATCATTACGGTACCAATCAATCCGGAATTCGGTTCGCTCAACCTCGCGCAGGCGGTCATCCTGTGCGCCTATGAATGGTCAAAGGGTGTTTCGCTCGCTTCGCCACCCGCGACCAATCTGCTGCCGCCCGCCCCGCAGGAAGAGCTGGAGGGCATGATCACCCAGTTCACCGATATGCTGGAGGATGTCGGCTATTTCTTCCCGCCGGATCGCACGCCCGCGACGAAGCTGACATTGCGCAACCTGCTCACCAAACCGGCTTGGAACCATCTGGAAGTCCGGACCCTACGCGGCGCCTTATCGTCGCTCGCTCGCCCCCGTCGCCGGTAAACCGGCCTTTACCGCGGCCATATCCTCCGGCGTATCCACATCCTGGAGCCAGCGCGGATCGGCCGCAACCATTGGCGCATCGCGCAGCACGGACTTTGCGCCATGGTCGCCACTCATGGCGCGCAGCGCAGCGAAGTGCGCCCGACCAAAGATCGCGGGCGGGGTGATCGCGCGCTCCCCGCGGCTCGCGATCCGGTCGCCATCAAAGGCGTCCATCAAGGCCATGATATGGCTACGCGGCACCAATGGCATGTCCGCGAGCAGGATCATGGCCGCATCAACTGCCGGATTTGCTTCTACCGCCGCTACCCCCAGCGACAGGGAATGCGCCATCCCCTGCTCCGGCGCCCCGTTGCGCACCGTCTGAAAGCCTCGTTCGGCAAACCCGGGGTCGGCGTGCCCAGTCACGGCAACACGAGCCGCAAAGTCGACATCCGCGATCCTGTCCACGCTGTGCAGCGCCAGCGCGCGCCCGTCGAGATCCACAGCCAGCTTGTCCTGCGCTCCAAACCGCCGGGAAGCGCCCGCCGCCAGCAGGATCATGGCAACCCGGCTCGCGGCTATCGACATAGGCACTCACCCCGCATCAGAACGTGTAGGCGATCCCCGCCCCGCCGACCCACTGGTTGCGACTGCCCGCGTCGCGCACGATCGGGCTGTCGGCATAGCGGCCGAGAATGCGGCCATATCCGCCCAGCGCGAAGATCGAAAGCCCCTTGCGCAGGTCACCGGAAAGCGACTTGGCACCCACAATACCAAGGTTCAGCTTGGCAAATCCCGCCTTGTCTCCGGCCGCACCGTAGACGCCAAGGCCGCTTGCCTGACTTCCGGCCAGTGTTACGTCATAATAATAACGCCCAAAGCCCTTGCCCACATAGTCGGCCGAGACCGACACACCGACATAGGTGCTCCTGGACAAAGGGGTGCCATATTCGATCGTCGGCGTGACGATATAGCTGCGGTGTGCGCCCGCCACGTCGTGCAAATAGGAAACGCGGAACGAGAGATTGTCGTAATCGCTGGTGATGACGCCGGTCTTCGCGACCCCGCCCCAACCGCCGACTTCCCATGCGGTATCCAGCTCGCCCAGCGCGCGGACCTGCCTGTCCTTGATTTGCCGCGTCCGGTTGAAACGTGCGCCACCGACCGGTCCGGCCTCGATATCCAAGCCGCCTGACTGTGCGTCGGGAATGGCATCGACGAACAGATATGGCCCGCGCGAGAAGAAGGTGAAGCCCTCCACCTTGCCGCGCACCACCGCCCCGGGGGTCACGACACTGTCATCAGACCCGTCATAGCTCGGCACTACGCCTGCGCCCACGCCGACAGTCAACTGGTTCCGGTCTTCGAGATCCTGTGCGTGCGCGCCCGAAGCGGCCAGCGCGGCGGCAGTCAAGGAAAGCAGCGAAAAGCGGTTTACATAAGACAGCACGGTCATTTTCCTCGATGGTTGCATTGACACGCTAATGTTTGTGGCCGCGCCAATGTTCCGAATAAGGCAGAGTATCAGAGGAAATATTGAAATTTTATGGTCTGAGCCGTTGGTGCGGCCGCCACGCGAAATCGCACGGCATCGAATTTGGGTGCGCTCATGATCAACTTGGGATTACGCGAAAATCCGACGCCTTCCCGCGGAATGCCGAACATCATGTCCGCCTTGAAATTGCTGTTTTCGTCGTGCAGCACAGTCAGCGCGTAGTCGCCCGGCGTCACTCCCGCGAACCGCAACTGAGCACCATTGGCCGCCGCGACGCTCGCCTTGTAGGACGCGGGGTCCTTATCGCAATGGGGAAAGTAGCGCGGCTCGCGCGTCAGGCACGCACGGATCATCCCCCGCGTGGACCGCAACCCTTCAAACCGGACATCGACTTCGCCCATGTCCGGGTGCATCTGTGTCTTTTCACCCGACGCCGCGTCGGGAGCGGGCAGCGAGCCCGGTTCGCTCGCCGCTGTCAGCAGCAGAATCAAAGTGGCCAAGGCCGAGGTCCGTGCCGCAAAGCCGATCCCAGAAACGGAAATACAGGCCATAGTTCCCCCGATACACGTCATGATGCCGCTGATGATGGGTCGCCGTTATCAGGCCCCGCCCGATAAAGCCATGGACCAGCGCGCGCGGAAACATCTCCCAGCCCATATGGTTGCCAACGCCCATGATCGTCATGATCGCCAGGACGATCCCCAGCGCAGCGACATGGATCGGAAGAACGAACACCAGCAGCGGGATGACAATCGCTCCGGTTACCGCCTCCCACGGATGAAAGCTCATCGCGGCCCAGGCGGTGGGCGGTCGGCTTTCATGATGCACCGCATGCATGGCCCGGAACAAGGCGGGTCGGTGCATCCACCGGTGCGTCCAGTAGAACCATGTGTCATGCGCGGCGAGATACAGCAGGATCGAGACCGGTCCATACCACAGCGGCATAGCCGTGACTTCGGTGTATATCCGCGTCCAGCCCTGCTCCCTCCAGCCCCAGGCGACAATTCCTGCGGGCACGCCGTAAATCGCGGCTGAAGCCAGGCTCCAGCGGATCTCTCGCCCAATCTGCCGGTCCAGCCCGCGGTACAGGCCCGGATGACGCAGCCGCGTCGCCCACGCGAAAGCACCACTGGTCAACAGATAGCGAACCCCGACGATCACGCTCATCGCCAGCGCGGACAGGGCGATCGCGCCTGCTATGACCATCTCACCCGACATGACCTGGCCCGACCTCAACCGTGACGTGGACCATATGCGGCAACTGGTGGGTACGCGCGCGCACTGCTTCCACCGCCGTATCGTCTGACAGGCTGACGATTGCGGCATGGGCGTGGGGCCCGACCCGCCATACATGAAGGTCGGTCAGCTGCGCCCCGCACTCCCGCGCGATGTGCTGGATTGCGGTGATCAGAGCGGGTTCGGCTGTGTCGAGCAGGATTGACGCCGTATCCCCCATCAGGCTCCACGCCCAGCGCGCGATGACCACAGCGCCAACGATGCCGACCGCCGGATCGAGCCACGTCCAGCCGAGATAGCGCCCCGCGAGCAGCGCGGCGATCGCCGCCACCGATGTCAGCGCATCGGCCAGCACATGCAGATAGGCCGCACGCAGATTATTGTCGCGATGCGCCGGAGAGGAATGCGCGTGCTCATGCCCATGATGATGGCCCTCATGTCCGTGGCTGTGCCCATGCTCGTCGCCCATCAGCAAACCGGCGCTCACCAGATTGACGATCAGCCCGATCACCGCCACCAAAGTGGCATCGCCAAAATCGACCACATGCGGGTTAGCGAGACGCAAACCCGATTCCACCGCGATTCCGATCGATGCGACGCCCAACAGCAGCGCGGAGGCGAAGCCCGCGAGATCCCCGACCTTGCCGGTCCCGAAGGTGAAGCGCGGATTACGCGCATGCCGCCGCGCATAATGATAGGCGCCCGCCGCCACCGCCAGCGCGCCCGCATGGGTCGCCATGTGAAATCCGTCGGCGAGCAGCGCCATCGATCCGGTCATCCACCCGGCGATGATCTCCGCCACCATGCAGATCGCCGTGAGCGCCACCACCCATAAGGTGCGCCGCGCGTTGCGATCATGTCCCGCCGTTAGGTAGATATGATCGAAATAATGGCGATGTTCGGGCGGTGCGCTGTCCATGCGATCTTTCAGTAAACCCGGCAGCGCGCGCGTCAATCTCGGGCTATCGTCAAGGCGGATTTCGGGCTAACCCTTTTTCGTGATCCGGTCGCCCTCTTCTGAACTCTCGTGCGATCTCGCGATCGTCGGCGGCGGCCTTGCTGGTGGCCTGATCGCGCTCGCTTTCGCCCGGCTGCGCCCCGAAGTCTCAGTGCTGCTGATCGAGGGGGCCGATACCTTGGGCGGCAACCATGTCTGGTCGTTCTTTGACAGCGACATCCCCGCGCGCGACCGCTGGTTGATCGACCCGATGATCGTGCATCGCTGGCCGTCCGGCCATGACGTCCGCTTCCCCGGTTTCGCCCGCACGCTGACCGCCGGATATAACAGCATCACCTCCGCACGCTTCGACAAACATGTGCGGGCGATGATCGGCAAGGGCGTTCACAGGGGCGCCGTTACGGAAATCAGGCCGGACGGGGTAACCCTCGAAAACGGAACGACAATCACCGCGAAGGGCGTCATCGACGCACGCGGTTTTTTTACGTTCGCCAGGGAACCGGAAACCGGAGACGCGTGTTTCATGCCACGCGACCCGACGAGGCTTCTTCCACAAGAGGCAAGCATCGTCACTGGCCCGGCAACTTCGGTGGCCGGGCCTTTTTTGTGCGCCGCCGATACCCGCCCGCCTGACCCGCTTGCCTCCCTCGATTGCGGGTGGCAGAAATTCTTGGGCCAGACCCTGCGCCTATCCGCGCCGCATGGCCTCACCCGACCGATTATCATGGACGCCACGGTCGAACAGATCGATGGCTATCGCTTCGTGTATGTTCTTCCGACCGGCGATCACGATCTTTTCGTCGAGGACACCTATTACAGCGACGACCCGCATCTCGACGCAGCCGCCATCCGCACTCGTATCGCCGCTTATGCCGGCGCGCAGAGCTGGAGGGTCGAGGTTGTCACGCATGAGGAAACGGGCGTGCTACCCGTGGTTATCGGCGGCGATTTTGACCGATTCTGGCCACGGCACGACCCCGTCGCCCGCGCTGGAGTGCGCGCCGGCATGTTCCATCCAACGACCGGTTATTCCCTGCCACACGCCGTCAGCTTCGCCCTCGACATCGCCGCGATGGAACGGCTCGATGGCCCATCGCTCGCTCTGGCCACCCGTGCCCTGGCGCAGGCGCACTGGCGCTGCGGCAGCTATTATCGTCTCCTCGACACCATGCTGTTCCGCGCCGCGCAGCCTGCGGAACGCTGGCGCATCTTCGCGCGCTTTTACCGCCTGTCGGAACCGCTCATCGCCCGTTTCTACGCCGGTCGGTCCGCCGCGCGGGACAAATTGCGTATCTTGTGCGGACGGCCGCCAGTGCCCATAAGGGCGGCCATGCATGCATTATGGAAACGAGCCCGCCCGTGAGTGACAGCAACTCCGGTCCGGACAGCGACACGCCCCCTCCCAAGTCCGCCATCGTCATTGGCGCGGGGTTCGGTGGGCTGGCGCTCGCCATCCGCTTACAATCGGCGGGCGTCGCCACCACGCTCGTAGAGGCCCGCGACCGCCCCGGTGGCCGCGCCTATGTGTGGCAGAAGGAAGGCTTCACCTTCGACGCCGGTCCCACCGTCATTACAGACCCGGAATGCCTCCGCGAGCTGTGGCGCCTGACCGGGCGGGATATGGCCGACGACGTGACGCTCGACCCTGTCATGCCCTTCTACCGCCTCAACTGGCCGGACGGCACCAATTTCGATTACAGCAATGACGATGTTTCTCTTCGTCGGGAAATTGCCAACCTCAATCCTGAAGACGTCGCCGGTTACGAACGGTTCCTCCAGTACAGCGCAGGCGTTTTCCACGAAGGCTATGAAAAGCTCGGCACGGTCGCCTTTCTCGACTTCGCGAGCATGATCAAGGCCGCCCCTGCCCTGGCGCAGTATCAGGCTTGGCGCTCGGTCTATTCGATGGTGTCGAGCTTCGTGAAATCCGAGAAGCTGCGCGAGGCCCTGTCCTTTCACACACTCCTCGTCGGCGGCAACCCGATGGCGACCAGCGCGATCTATGCGCTGATCCACAAGCTCGAAAAGGACGGCGGCGTCTGGTTCGCGCGCGGCGGGACCAACAAACTTGTCTCCGGCATGGTCGCTCAATTCGAACGGATCGGCGGCACGCTGCGCCTCGGTGATCCGGTGGAAACGATCGAAACGCTCGGCGATCGCGTCACCGGTATCCGCACGCAGAGCGGCTGGACCGCGCAGGCCGATGCCGTCGCGAGCAATGCCGACCTGATGCACAGCTACCGCGACCTGCTGCGCCATCATGTCCGGGGCCAGCGGCAAGGCGAAAAACTCGCCCAGAAAAAATGGTCGCCCAGCCTGTTCGTCGTGCATTTCGGCATCAAGGGTACATGGCCGGGCATCCCCCATCACATGATCCTCTTCGGTCCGCGCTACAAAGGCTTGCTGACCGATATTTATGATCATGGCGTGCTGGCTGAAGATTTCTCGCTCTACCTCCACCATCCAACGGTTACCGACCCCGCGATGGCGCCCGAGGGATGTTCGACCTTCTACGCGCTTGCGCCCGTGCCGCATCTGGGCAAGCTGCCGATTGACTGGGACCATTACGGCCCGCTTTACGCCGACCGCATTCTCGGCGAGATCGAAAAGCGCCTTATTCCCGACATCCGGTCCCGCATCGTTACGCAGTTCCACTACGCCCCGCCCGATTTCGCGACCGATCTCCACGCGCATATGGGCAGCGCGTTCAGCCTCGAACCCTTACTTACACAGAGCGCGTGGTTCCGCGCACACAACCGCGATGACGTGATCCCCAACCTCTATCTCGTCGGCGCGGGCACGCATCCGGGGGCGGGTATCCCCGGCGTCGTCGGCAGCGCCAAGGCCACCGCGCGCCTGATGCTTGACGATCTGGGCAAGGCGTAGAGCGAGCGCGATGAAACGTCTTGCCGTCTATTGCGGCTCCGCTACGCCCGCCGACCCGGCCTTCGTGGAATGCGCTCGCATGGTCGGCCGCACGCTGGCGGAACGGGGCATCGGCATCGTCTATGGCGGCGGACGGCTCGGCCTGATGGGCGCCCTGGCTAATAGCGCGCTGGCAGCGGGCGGCGAAGTCATCGGTGTCATCCCGCAGGCGCTGGTCCTGCCCGAAGTCGCGCATCGGGGCTGCACCGCGCTCGAAGTCGTCGCAAACATGCACGAGCGCAAGGCGCGCTTCACAGATCTTGCCGACGGCTTCCTCACGCTTCCCGGCGGCGTGGGCACAATGGACGAATTGTGGGAGGCGATCAGCTGGGCGCAGCTCGGCTATCACGCCAAACCGGTCGGCCTGCTCAACGTCGCGGGCTATTATGACGGGCTGATCGCCTTCGCCGATCATATGGCAGCAACCGGCTTTGTGCGCGATGACCATGCCCGCATCCTGATCCACGACACCGATCTCGACACCCTGCTAGCCCGTATGGAAGGCTATACGCCCCACCGCGCGATCTTCTCCATGAAGGCCGACGATCTGTGACCCGTGCCGAACTGGTCGAGCACGCCCGCGCCAGCATTGCCAGAGGCAGCAAAAGCTTTGCCATGGCATCGAAGCTGTTCGACCCCGCCACGCGCGAGCGCGCATGGCTGCTCTACGGCTGGTGCCGCGCCTGCGACGATATCGCCGATGCGCAGGACCATGGCGGGACGATGGGCATCGTGACCGATGCCGCCGATCGCCTCGCCGAAATGCGCGCGAAGACAGACGCCGCGCTCGACGGCGAAATCACGGGTGATCCGGCGTTTGACGGTTTGGGCGTCGTCGCCCGCGAATGCGCCCTGCCCACCGCCTTCGCGCACGATTTGATCGAAGGCTTTGCGCTCGACGCCGCCGACTGGCGACCGCAGACGACGGACGATCTGCTGCGCTATTGCTATCATGTGGCGGGCGCAGTGGGATTGATGATGGCCGTCGTGATGGGCGTATCGCCCGCTGACGACGACACCCTCGATCGCGCCTGCGACCTCGGCCTCGCCTTTCAGCTCGCCAACATCGCGCGTGACGTGGCGGAGGATGCGAGCGCGGGCCGCTGCTACCTGCCGCGCGACTGGCTTGCGGAAGCGGGCATCACCCCCGACACCCTGACGGCGCCCGAAAACCGTCCCGCTCTGGGAAAACTGGGCGCGCGGCTGGCCGAAATGGCAGGCCATTACGAAGCCAGCGCCCGCCACGGCACGCCCGCCCTCCCCTTCCGCAGCGCTTGGGCCGTCCTCGCCGCCGCCGGGATCTATGGAGACATCGCCCGCGAAGTCGCCCGGCGCGGATCGAGTGCGTGGGACCAGCGCATTGTTACAAGCAAGGCGGCAAAGCTCGGTTGGGTTGCGCGGGCTTGCTCGCAAGCGGCGGTGCGCCATGCCCGATGGCCGAACACCGATCAGCGAGCGGCTAGCTTATGGCGACGAACGAGCGACTGAAATCCGAACTCGCAAGGACGATGACCGCGGCTATCAGCACCACAATGCCGATCAGAAACAAGACGTCCGCCCGCGCTTCATGAGGTGTTTCGTCGGGCTCGCTCCGGATTGCCAGGTAAGAGAACAAACAGCTCACTGCAAAACTTATTGCCGCTGCCCATGCCAATTCGTCCGCCATGGTCTGGGAAGAACGATTGGCCACGTGCAGGCCGGTTATCACAAGCAAGGCAATTCCCAAAAGGTTGGACGCCGCATTGAGAATATGGCTGGGCTTGGACATGGACGGTTTCTCGCCGACTGCACCTGAACAATCGCTGAGTTGATCCCGCCATTGCGCTGCACCGCAAAATAAGCTAGGGGCGCGGCGATCAAACCCTCGAAAATGAGCAAAACTTCATGAGCCTTCGCCCCGACTCCCTTCGGAACGTGGCCATCATCGCGCACGTCGATCATGGCAAGACCACCTTGGTCGACCAACTGTTCCGTCAGTCCGGAACGTTCCGGGACAACCAGCGCGTGGAAGAGCGCGCGATGGACAGCAACGATCTCGAAAAAGAGCGCGGTATCACCATCCTCGCCAAACCCACGTCGATCGACTGGGAAGGTACGCGCATCAATATCGTCGACACGCCGGGCCACGCCGACTTCGGCGGCGAGGTGGAGCGCATCCTTTCGATGGTCGATGGCGTGATCCTGCTGGTCGACGCTTCCGAAGGCGCGATGCCGCAGACGAAGTTCGTCACCGGCAAGGCGCTTGCGCTCGGCCTGCGTCCCATCGTCGTCGTCAACAAGGTCGACCGTCCGGACGAGCGCATTCAGGAAGTGCTGGACGAGGTGTTCGACCTGTTCGTTTCCCTGGAAGCGACCGATGAGCAGCTCGATTTCCCGGTGCTCTTTGCGTCGGGCCGCAACGGCTATGCCAGCGAAGATCCAACGCGTCGCGAAGGCACGCTGACGCCGATGTTCCAGAAGATCGTCGATCATGTGCCGCCGCCACAGCTTGATGTCGATGCGCCGTTCACGTTCCTCGTGACGCTGCTCGATCGCGACAATTTCCTCGGTCGCATCCTCACGGGCCGCGTCACTTCGGGTACGCTCAAGGTCAACCAGCCCATCCACGCGCTCGACATGGACGGCAAGGTCATCGAAACCGGCCGCGCTTCGAAGATCATGTCGTTCCGCGGGCTGGAGCGTGTTCCGGTTGACGAAGCCAAAGCGGGTGACATCATCAGTCTGGCGGGCCTCACCGTCGCGACGGTTGCCAACACGATCGCCGACACGAGTGTGACGGAGCCCATTCAGGCACAGCCGATCGATCCGCCGACGCTGTCGATGCGCTTCGCGGTCAACGACTCCCCCATGGCGGGCCGCGAAGGCACCAAGGTGACGAGCCGCATGATCCGCGATCGCCTGGAGCGTGAAGCCGAATCCAACGTGGCGATCAAGGTCACGGAGAGCGCCGACAAGGACAGCTTCGAGGTTGCCGGGCGCGGCGAGCTTCAGCTCGGCGTACTGATCGAAACGATGCGCCGCGAAGGCTTCGAACTCGGCATCAGCCGGCCGCGCGTGCTCTTCGGCACGGACGAAGCTGGCAACCGGACCGAGCCTTACGAAACCGTCGTCATCGATGTGGACGATGAATATTCCGGCACGGTCGTCGACAAGATGGCTCAGCGCAAGGCGGAAATGACCGACATGCGCCCCTCGGGTGGCGGCAAGACGCGCATCACCTTCTCGGCCCCCTCGCGCGGCCTCATCGGCTATCATGGCGAGTTCCTGTCCGATACGCGCGGCACGGGCATCATGAACCGGCTGTTCGAGAAATACGGCCCCTACAAGGGCACGATCGAGGGCCGCAAGAACGGCGTCCTCATCTCCAACGGTGCGGGCGAGGCCAATGCCTATGCGCTGGGTCCGCTGGAAGAGCGTGGCGTGCTGATGGTCGGCGTGGGCGAAGCGCTCTACGAAGGCATGATCGTGGGTGAAAACGCCAAGCCGGAAGACCTCGAAGTCAACCCGATGAAGTCGAAGCAGCTCACCAACTTCCGCGCGTCGGGCAAGGATGACGCCATCCGCCTGACCCCGCCATGGAAGATGACGCTGGAACAGGCGATCGCCTATATCGACGATGATGAGCTGGTCGAGGTCACACCCAAGACCATCCGCCTGCGCAAGCGCTTCCTCGATCCGAACGAGCGCAAGCGCCAGTCGCGCGCCAAAGCAGCATAACAACAGACGGCGGGCCAGCGATGGTCCGCCGTTTTGCTAAGGCAATGGGTCGTCCTAGGGCCAATCGATATTCAGATGATGACGTGACGAAAATGGTGGTTTTGCGTGAGCCGGAGCGCAGCGTACTCCAGTACGTGAGCACCGGAAGCACGGAAAATCGCGATTTGCAGGCCGTCAGAGCTGAATATCGATGGGCCCTAACGCAAAGCACTCCAGACCAGCTCTGCCCCCAACCCGACCAGCAAGACATCGATCATCACGTAGAATCGCTCGGCGCGGATCCGCCGTATCAGCCAGACGCCCACCAGTGTCGTTACCACCGCCACCGGCACCATCGTCATAACGATCCGCAGCGTTTCCGGCGTGAATTCCCCCAACGCCCAGAACGCGGGGACCTTCGACCAGTTCAGGATGGCAAAGAACACGGAGCTGGTGCCGACATATTCGGTGTGCGGCAAGCGTTTGGGGCTCACATACATCTGGAACGGCGGCGACCCGGCATGAGCAATCTGGCTGGTGATACCCGCGAAGACACCGGCCACGGTCCCCACCCATGGCGGGGCATGGACGGGCAGAACGACCGCCTTCCCGCGTAACTGCTTCAGGCGCCAGGCGCCGAACAGAATGGAAATGACGCCCAGCACGCCGATAATGGCCGTATGCGAGACATGCGCGGCAACCAGCGCCGCGATCACGACGCCCAGCAGCGCACCCGGGACCATCCAGGCGACGATCGCGCGGTTCCAGCTGTGCCGGAACGCCCACACGCCAAATACGTCCTGTATGACCATCAACGGCAAAAGGATCGCTGCGGCCTGCGTCGGCGGAAACGCGAAGACCAGCACGGGCACCGCCAGCACCCCCAAACCGGCAAAGCCGCCCTTCCCCAACCCCAGCAGGGTCACGGCAATGAGCAGGCACATCAGGGTAAAGGGGTCAAAAGGCATTAAAAAGGCTCTATGGGTCTCCGCTGACTGACGGGTTCACGGCCACAGGGCAAGACGATTCCATGCCAACCTTTGAAAAATCGCCTCACGTCTTTGTCTATGGCACGCTCCGCCCCGGCGCATCGCGCGCGGCACTGCCCACCGGTCTTGCGCGGATGCTCGCTCTGGAGACCGTTCCTGCAGGGCCGGCGCGGGTGCGTGGCCACCTGCTGCGCGTTGCGGATTATCCCGCTTTAGTCTTGGACGAAGAGGCCGGTTGGGTCATCGGCGATCTCCTGCGGATGACCAACCCGGCGCCCTTGCTCGCCGCCCTCGACGCCTATGAGGAATGCAGTGCGGATTTCCCTCAGCCCCACGAATATCGCCGCGTGCTGATCGACGTTCAGAGCCCGGAAGGCCCGGTGCCCGCATGGGCGTGGCTTTATGCCCGTACCACCGATGGGCTACCGATTATCGAAAGCGGCGATTTCCTGAATTCCTAATTTTCCCATTCATGTCCAGCGTCATCGGGGCACATATGCGCCGTGCCCCGTCGCGTGACGGAGCGTATAACGAATGGATTCCGTCAGCAGCGATGGCCCTCGCCTGCTACTTCGCCTTTATGGCCTGCACCGCCGCCAGCGTGTTTTTCACATGATCCTTGTAGCTCAGCGCGCTATGGACATAGACTACCCGCCCCGTCGGCGCGATCACATAGGATGTGCGGTTGGTGAGACCCACCCGCAGCGGCATCGCGACGTCATATTTGGCGATCACCCCCGGCCCGGCCGACGCCACCGGAAACTTGCTGCGGCATTCCTCGACCGAAAATTTGGCAAGCTTGTCGATCGGATCGGCGGACATGCCGACCACTTCCGCCCCAGCCGCGCGAAACGCGTCAACATTTTCGGCAAACTCATGCGCTTCAGCAGTACACCCCGGCGTAAACGCGGCGGGGAAGAAATAGAGCACCACCGGCCCCTTCTTCAGTTGATCGGACAGCTTGAAGGTGAACATCTTGCCGCCGATGGCGCCGCGTGTCGTGAAGTCGGGAGCCTGCGCACCTACGGCGAGCGCGCTTGTCGCCGCGCGCGATCCCACGAACAGTCCGACCGCGCCCAGCGCACCCACGAGCGTTATCCATTTGGTCCAGCGGCGCATGGCAGTCTCCTTCGCATGTCGGTTCGCGCCACCCTATCACAATCCCCGGCGGGAAAAAGCTCGTCCGCCCGAAAACGCGTTCAAATGATTCCCTTTCGCCGCGCCAGCGTTTACACGAGCCCATGCTCACGCGCCTCACCATCAGCGACTTTCGCAACCATGAGGATGCCTTGATCGTACCGCGCCATCCATTCGTGGTGCTGACCGGCGAGAATGGCGCAGGCAAGACCAACATATTGGAAGCCGTCTCGCTGCTGGCGCCCGGTCGTGGACTGCGGGGTGCCAGCCTCTCTGCAATGGCGCGTCAAAACGGCCCCGGCGGCTTCGGCGTGGCCGCACAAATCGATGGCGTCACGATCGGCACCGGCGCCAGCCCGGCCGCGCCAGAACGGCGGCAGGTCCGCATCAATGGCGTGACCGCCGCCGCAACGAGCCTTGCCGATCACGCCGCGCTCGTGTGGCTCACACCCGCCATGGATCGCCTGTTCGCCGAAAGCGCAGGCGGTCGGCGCCGCTTCCTGGATCGGCTCACCCTTGCCCTCCGTCCCGGTCATGCCGTCCACAGCGCCCGCTACGAAGCGGCGATGCGCGCACGCAACAGCCTGCTCGCCGAAAGCGCCCGCGCCGATCCGCAATGGCTCAACGCCCTGGAAACGCAGATGGAAAGTCACGGTGTGGCCCTTGCGGAGGCGCGCAACGACCTCGTCGTCCGCCTCAATGACGCGCTGCGAGACCAACCCGATGCGCCCTTTGCCCGCCCCCTGCTTGCCATGGAGGGGTGGGCCGCGGGCGGCGAGCCCCTTGCCGCGCAGCTACGCCAGAGCCGCGCCCGCGATGCCGCGGCCCGCCGAGCGCTGGTCGGCCCACACCGCAACGACCTTGCCGTCACGCACAGCGCGAAACAGCAGCCTGCTGCTCTGTGTTCGACCGGCGAGCAGAAGGCGCTGCTTCTCTCGATCCTGCTCGCCCATGCGACGCTGGTGGCAAACGCAACCGGCCGCTCCCCGATCCTGTTGCTGGACGAAGTTGCCGCGCATCTGGATCCCGTCCGGCGACTGGCGCTGTTCGATCGGCTTGCCGCGACCGGGAGCCAGACATGGATGACGGGGACAGAGCCGGAACTATTCGACGGCATCCGTGACGCAAGCCGCTTTCATATCGAGGCAGGACGGATTCGCCCGCTTTAGTCGCAAGCATCCCGAAACAGTCCATTTCGCACATGCGAAATGCTGTGACGCACGTCACACCCCGCCGCCCAAACGTTTCGTCGCAGCTTCGGTTCCCGGCTCTATCTTTCGTTAACCTCTTTTGCTTCAACCCTCCCAGCCAGGAAATGGCGGGGCAAAAAGGGTCGCAATCCATGCTGAAAACACTGCGCGCAGCGCTGGCGCTTGTCGTGAGCGCGCTCCTGCTTGCTACCACTGCCAACCCGCTGACCGCTGCTGTTCTGCAATGCGCTCCTTATGCGCGGGAAATTTCCGGTATCCAGCTTTTCGGCCGTGCAGCAAGCTGGTGGGACCAGGCTGCTGGTCATTATGACCGGGGCAACCAGCCCCGTGAAGGCGCCGTCCTTGCCTTCTCCGCAAGCCGTTCCATGCCGGCAGGTCACGTCGCCATGGTGAGCAAGGTGATGGGTCCGCGCGAGGTACTGATCACGCACGCGAACTGGTCCTATCGGGGCGGGATCGAGCGCAATGTGCGCGCCGTCGACGTGTCACCCAACAACGACTGGAGCGAAGTGAAGGTATGGTACGCCCCCATCGGCGACCTCGGCCTGCGCCCCAACCCGGCCCATGGCTTCATCTATCCGCAGGCCCCGGCACAGAACGACGCGCTTGCCGCCCCGGTACAGATCGCGGCCGCTTACTAAGTCCTGCCTGCGTTTGTCGTGGCTAGCATATCCGCCACTCTGATCATGGTTAACCACTTCCTAAGATCTGCATGACATAGCCGACCGGAACGGATTTTTTCTGACCGGATTGCGCGATGACCCTGCTCCGTATCTTGGGCCTGTCCCTCGTCCCGACGCTGCTCTTCGGCGCACAGCCGGTGCTTGCTGCCGAAGCGCTGCAATGCGTTCCCTATGCCCGCACGGTATCCGGTATTAACCTCATGGGCGATGCCCTGACCTGGTGGGACAAGGCCGCCGGGCGTTATGATCGCGGCAACCGCCCCCGCAAGGGCGCGGTCATCGCCTTCGCCCCGGTCGGCCCGATGACGCTGGGTCATGTCGCAGTGGTGAGCAAAGTCGTCGATGACCGAGAGATCCTCATCCGGCACGCCAACTGGTCCATACCCGGCGCGATCGAGGAAGATGTGCGCGCCATCGACGTTTCCGATACCAATGACTGGAGCGCGGTGCGCGTATGGCACAGCCCCAGCGGCCGCATGGGCGTACGCATCAACCCCGTATTCGGCTTCATCTATTCGCCCGATCGGACTCTGCGCCGCTTCGATCCAGATCGCGACGCCAACGGCGCGCGTTACGCGATCCTGAATCGCGTTGAACCGCGGTCGGATCACCAGCCCGCGATGATCCGGCTGGCCTACCGACCGCTTGCGCCCACGACCGACGTCACGATGCCCACCAAGCGCACTCAGCCCGAGCGAACCCTTGCGGACATCATCGCCGACGTTAAGAAAAGCGCAAAAATAAGCTGAACGGCGTCGTCCGAGGCGGTTATTTCACGTCCTCAAACCAGGCTTCCACCGGTCCCGTCAGCTTGATGGTCAGCGGCTGGCCATGGCGGTCGCGGCTCTTCCCCGCCGCCACGCGAATCCAGCCTTCGGAAATGCAATATTCCTCCACATCGGTCCGCACCCGGTCCTTGAACCGAATGCCGATGCCGCGCTTGAGCACCTCCATATCGAAATGCGGGCTACGTGGATTCGTGGAGAGATGATCGGGCGGACTGGCGAGCGCAGCCGCGCCGGTGGGTTGATCGGCGGGGGCGGTCTGTTCGGGCGATGGTTCGGTCATGTCCTGCGCCTAGCCGCCCAGCGCGCATTTTTCAACGGTCAAGGTTGCGGCGTCTGTGCCGTCCGCAGGAACCATGCCGCCGACCTGCCATGGCGCAGCGTAAGCGGGTTGTCCGCGCGGTCGCGCTCGCCATCGACCAGCAGGTCGATATGGCGCTCCGGCCCCGAAAGACGCAGCTCCTCGCCGTGCGCCACCGGCTCGGTCGGTCCGCCAAGAAAATCCCGTTTCAACCACGCTATGCCATGCCGCGCCACATCGCCCAGATTTTCGGCCATGATCGCTTCGGCGCGCAATTCGGTGGTCGTCGCATGGATGAACAGGGCCGAATGGGCCTCTTCGCTACCCTCGACGTGCATTGCACCGGGTTGAAGCGTCGCATCCAGTGCATCGCCCGCCGCGCGTAGCATGCCGCCCAAATCGCCCTGCCGCAATTCCTCACGCACATCGCCCCACCGGGCGGTCGATCCGGCCACAACGCCCGTCAGGGCAAAGAAACCCGGCCCCTCCACCTGTGGCAGTTGTTCGGCATGCGGGTTGCTCAGTGCGGCCGCGATGATTTCCTCGACGCCTGCCTCGCCATGCAGCCGTGCCGACAGCAGGTTCATTGTCCCACCTGGCAAGACCAGGATCGGCGATGCGCCATCCGTGCCATAACGGTCTGCGAGCGCAACAGCCGTCCCGTCTCCTCCGAAACTCGCAATGAAATCGGGTGCTTCTTGGGTCAGATCCGACAGGTCTGGCAAATCATCCTCGGCCAGATCGATCGTGCGCAGCGTTTCGACGTCATGCTCCTCGAAACAACGGTGGAGGTCGGCAATCGCGCCCGCGTTCGTGCTGGCGCTGCCGCTGTTCGTGATGATCCAGATTCGCGCCATGGCCCCCCAACGTCCGGAGCACGAAAAAGTGCCGTGCGCCCCGGCGTGTTCCCCGCTAGAGGCAGCACCATGAGCGTAGAACCTTCTTTCCAAGTCCTCGTGCTGGCGGGCAGCCGCCCGGGAACCGATCCACTTGCCGCCGCTGCGGGGGTCGCAACCAAGGCGCTGGTGCCGATCGCCGGGCGGCCGATGCTCGATCATGTCGTGCGCGTACTGGTCGATCATCCGCGCGTCGGGCCGGTCATCATTCTTGCACAGCAGGCAGAAACGCTCGCCGACCATCCCCAAACCACTTGGATGTTGAACCACCCCGACATCCGCTTTGCCGACAGTGGGGCAGGCATCAGCCAGTCGCTCCTCGATCTCATCGATGGCGGGCAGCGGCTCCCCCTGCTCGTCACCACCGCCGACAATGTGCTGATCGACGCGGCGATCATCGACGCATTCCTCGACTGCGCGCCGGGCAGCGACCTTGCCGTCGCCATGGTGGAGCGCGCGACGCTGCTCGCCGCATACCCTCAGTCGCGGCGCACATGGCTCAAGTTCCGGGGTGGCTGGTGGTCCGGCGCAAACCTGTTCTGGCTTGGCAACGACCGCGCCCGCGCCGCCCTGTCCCTGTGGCGCGGGATCGAGCAGGATCGCAAGAAAGGCTGGAAAATCGTCTCCGCCTTCGGTCCGCTCCTCCTCGTCGGCGCTGCGCTGCGGCTGCTGACAATCCAGCGGGCGATCGCAATCGCCGGGCGGCGTATCGGTCTCGTTGCGCGGGTTGTCGCCATGCCGGTGCCCGAAGCCTGTATCGATGCCGACAAGCGCGACGACATCATCCTGATTGAGCAGATCCTGGCGCGACGCGGCGCATGAGTGGACTGCCCAACCCAACCCACCGCTGGGCGGCGGTTGCGAGCTGCGCCGCCGGAGTCGCACTGTTTTCCTGCATGGACGTGCTGATGAAGCACCTTTCGATTGAAATTGGTGCGTATAGCGCCCTCATCTGGCGCAGCATGGTCGCCAGCACCGTGAGCGGCGGGATTATGCTGGGATCGCGAGGAACCTGGCCCACGCCAGCCGTATTGCGCCTCCATATCCTGCGTGGAGTCATCATCGCGGGAATGGCGTGGCTCTTCTTTTGGGCCCTCGCGCGTCTTCCTCTGGCCGAAGCCATCGCGCTGTCATTTATCGCTCCCATCATCGCCCTCTTCCTCGCGGCCCTGATGCTGGGGGAACGCATCCGCCCCAGCGCTATTCTCGCCGCGTTGCTCGGCCTTGTCGGCACGGCGATCATCCTCAGCGGCCGCCTGTCGGGCGCATACGACAGCAACGCGCTGTGGGGTGCGGCGGCCGTGCTGGTATCGGCCGTTTTATTCGCGTGGAATCTCATCCTTCAGCGGCGGCAGGCACAGGTCGCCAGGCCCGTCGAAATCAGCTTTTTCCAGAGCATCATCGTGCTTTGCACGCTTCTGCCGGCAGCGCCGTTCCTGCTCCAGCCCGCGGCGCCGGTCGACTGGATCGCTATCGCCACCGCCGCGATCCTCGCTATCAGCTCTCAAATGTGCCTCAGCTGGGCCTATGCCCGCGCGCAGGCGCAAACACTCATCCCGCTCGAATACAGCGCGTTCTTCTGGGGAGCCCTGTTTGGCTGGCTCGTGTTCGCCGAACCGCTCACATTGCCGACGCTGCTCGGGACCGCGCTCATCATCTTCGGCTGTCTGCTGATCGCGCGGGATAGCCCCGCCGCCGGGCCACGGCTCGAAAACGAGGTCGCCTGACACTTGACGCGGACTCGTCGCTCGGGGCATTGTACGAAAACGGAACATCGCACGCAGGAAGCGCCTGCAAGGGGACATTTATCATGGCCAGTCGGGCACCGGGCAAGCGCACGGCCAGCGGCGTACAGGATTGGCGTACCACGCTCAAGCGCAGCCTGATCCGCAGCATAACGCTGATCGGATCGGCCGCACTGGCCGCTTTCACCGTGTTTCTCGCGCTCGCCCTGCTGAGCTATCATGGCAGCGATCCGTCGATGAACACCGTTGCGAGTGACAGCGCGCGCAACATCATGGGGCTGGCCGGATCGTACAGCGCCGATTTCCTGCTCTGGCTGCTCGGCATCGGTGGGGGATTGCTGTTGCCGCTGCTGCTCATCTTCTCCCGCGAATTGTGGATCGGCATGGACATGCAGGGCTGGTCGGGCCAGCTGGGCCGCTGCGTGGTTGGTATCCTGCTCGTGGGTCTGGCGCTCGCGATGTTCGATCCGGCGGCGCCCGTGGGCCTGCCCGCCGGGCGCGGCGGCATCGTCGCGTTGTTGGGCGGAAGCGGCATCCTTGGCCTCACCGGCCTCATTCCCGACGGTTATGGCATCTGGGTGGAGCGCCTGCTGCTCGTCTGCTCGTTCCTCGGCGGGCTGGTGATCTGGTATCGGGCGCTGGAGCTCGACAAGCCGCTGTTCCGCTTTGGCCGACCGCGCCTGCCTTCCTTTTCGCTGCGCGGCCTTATGCCGGTGCGCGCCGAAGACAGCATCTACGATCCCGACGAAGAGACGAACAGCACGCGTAAGGCCCCACCCCGCCCCGCTGTTGCCGACACGCCCAAGCCGCCGATCCGCATCGAGGAACCGGACCTCTCCATCGCCCAGCGCACCAGCGGGCCGACGGGGCGGCAGCAGGACATGTTCGGCAACACCTCGCTCCCGCCCGCTGATTTGCTGGGTGAAGCCCCGCCTTCGGTCAGCGGAAAGATCGATCGCGCCGCGCTCGAACGCAATGCCCGCCTGCTCGAAAGCGTGCTCGACGACTTCCACGTCAAGGGTCACATCACCGAAGTGCGCCCCGGCCCGGTCGTCACCATGTACGAACTGGAACCCGCGCCCGGCATCAAGGCGAGCCGCGTGATCCAGCTCGCGGACGACATCGCGCGCAACATGTCCGCCCTCTCCGCCCGCGTTGCGACCATTCCCGGCCGCACGGTGATCGGCATCGAGCTGCCCAACGCCAAGCGCGACTCCGTTGTCCTGCGCGAACTTATCACCAGCGACGCGTTCGCAGACCAGAACGCCCAGCTCCCCATCGTGCTCGGCAAGAACATCAGCGGCGAGCCGATCATCGCCGATCTCGCCCCGATGCCGCATCTGCTGATCGCGGGCACGACTGGGTCCGGTAAATCCGTCGGCCTCAATTGCATGATCCTGTCGCTGCTCTACCGGATGACGCCGGATCAGTTGCGCCTCATCATGATCGACCCGAAAATGCTGGAACTGTCGACCTACGACGACATTCCGCATCTCCTCTCGCCGGTCGTCACCGAACCGGCGAAGGCAATCCGCGCGTTGAAATGGGCGGTCGAGCAGATGGAGGATCGCTACCGCATGATGGCGTCGATCTCGGTGCGCAACCTCGCCAACTACAACGAAAAAGTCCGCGCCGCCAAGGCAAAGGGCAAGCCGCTGGGCCGCCGCGTCCAGACCGGCTATGATCCAGAGACCGGCCAGCCGGTCTATGAGGAAGAACAGCTCGATTTCCAGCCGCTGCCGCAGATCGTTGTAGTGGTGGACGAACTTGCCGACCTGATGATGACGGCGGGCAAGGAAGTCGAATTCCTGATCCAGCGCCTTGCGCAGAAGGCGCGCGCGGCGGGCATCCACCTCATCCTCGCCACGCAGCGCCCCTCCGTTGACGTCATTACCGGCGTCATCAAGGCGAACCTGCCAACCCGTATCAGCTTCTTCGTGACCAGCAAGATCGACAGCCGCACCATCCTGGGGGAACAGGGCGCGGAACAGCTGCTCGGCAAGGGCGATATGCTCTACATGGCGGGCGGCAAGGCGCTGACCCGCGTGCATGGCCCCTTCGTCAGCGACGATGAAGTCCGTGCCGTCGCCGACCACTGGCGCGCGCAGGGCCAGCCCGACTATATCGCCGCTGTGACCGAGGAACCAGAGGACGGCGGCTTCGCGCTCGACGGCGTCGATCTGGGCGACGACAGCCCCGACGCACAGCTTTTCCGCAAGGCCTGCCAACTGGTGTTCGAAAACCAGAAGGCTTCGACCAGCTGGCTCCAGCGCCAGCTCCGCATCGGCTATAACAGTGCCGCCCGCCTGATCGAGCGCATGGAAAACGAGGGCATGGTCGGCGCACCCAACCATGTCGGCCGCCGCGAAGTGCTGCGCGATGAGAACGGCAATCCGCTTTAGGGGCCATGGTTAACGGCATGTCCACCATATCCGGGTAACGCTATAGGCTGGCACATCGGCAAGGTAGTGGGAAATACATGATGAAGCATTTCGGCGGCATCCTGGCGATCATGGCAGCAACGACGACGCTCGCATTCGGCGCGGCCCCCGCTTGGGCCGACGTCAAGGCAGGCGTCGACGCATGGACGCAGGGCGACTATGCCCGCGCCATCGATGAATGGCGCCCCCTCGCCGAAAGCGGAGACGCGGACGCCCAGTTCAACATGGGCCAGGCCTACAAGCTCGGTCGTGGCGTTCCCACCGACCTCACCACCGCGCTCGGCTATTACCGGAAGGCGGCCGCCCAGGGGCACCAGCGCGCCGAAGACAATATCGGCCTTATCCTCTTTCAGCAGGGCAACCGCTCGGAAGCGATGCCCACGCTTCAGAAATCCGCCGATCGCGGCGAACCGCGTGCGCAATATCTGGTCGGCACGGCTCTCTTCAACGGAGATCTGCTGCCCAAAAACTGGGTTCGCGCCTATGCGATGATGACCCGCGCTTCGTCCGCCGGGCTGACCCAGGCCCGCAACAGCCTCGCGCAAATGGACCAGTATATTCCCGAAGCGCAGCGTAAGGAGGGCCTCGCCCTCGCCGCGCAGTGGGACAAGCAGCCGTCATCCACGGTGATGGCTTCGGCCGCCCCGGCCTCCACTTCACCGAAGGCACCGGTCGCCCGCCCTGCGCCTGCGCCGATCCGTACCACTGATCTGCCGCCATCCACCCCGCCCGCCGCCAGCGATTCGGGACGGGGCACCACTTATGCGCCGCCGCCGGTCAGCGGTATCAAGCCCTCGGCGCCTGCGCCTGCGCCCGCACCGAAACCGGCTCCTGCAATGCCCGCCGCCACACCATCGGCACCCACTTCCGGCACATGGCGTATCCAGCTTGGCGCGTTCAGCGAGGAAGCCCGTGCCAACGCCCTGTGGACCAGCCTCTCCACCAAAGTGAGGGGGCTGTCCGCCTATCAGCCCTATCTGGTGAAGGGCGACGGCATCACGCGCCTGCAGGCCGGACCGCTCCCCGGCCAGACAGAAGCCATCAAGCTGTGCACGGCGATCAAGGCGACCGGCAACCCCTGCATCCCCAAGGGGCTGTAAGCAGCCAAAACTGGTTTACATGAAAACCCGGAGTTCCGTCCCCGACCACTCATGCGGTCGCGGGAAACTTGCGGTCTGGCGCATCCCTCTTTTTGGCTGCACGGCAGAGTGCTCACACGTTCGGCAGCATCACAAACCAAGGTCGCTCCGCATCCATGAAATGGTCCCGTTTTTTTTCCTCCTCTGCCCATGACATGGCCATTGATCTGGGAACGGTGAATACCGTTATTTATGTCCGCGATCGCGGTATCGTCCTCAATGAACCATCGGTCATCGCGATCGAAACGGTCAACGGCGTGCGTCGCGTCAAGGTCGTCGGCAATGAGGCCAAGCTGATGATGGGCAAGACGCCCGCCAACATTCAGGCGATGCGGCCGCTGCGCGACGGGGTGATCGCCGACATTGATGTCGCTGAACAGATGATCAAGCATTTCGTCGAAAAAGCGCTGGGCGGCGTCCGCTTCCTGGCCCGGCGGCACGAGGTGGTCATCTGCGTGCCGTCCGGCTCCACGATGGTCGAGCGCCGTGCTTTACGTGATGCCGCCTCGAACGCAGGGGCCTTTCGCGTCCAGCTGATCGAAGAGCCGATGGCCGCCGCTATCGGCGCGGGCCTCCCCGTCACCGAACCGCGCGGCGCCATGGTGGTCGACATCGGCGGCGGCACGACGGAAGTCGCTGTGCTGTCCCTGCGCGGCATCGCGTACAGCAATTCGGTGCGCGTCGGCGGTGACAAGCTCGACGAAGCCATCTCCTCGCACGTGCGCCGCACGCACAACCTGATGATCGGCGAAGCCACGTCCGAGCGGGTCAAGCACCTGATTGGGTCGGCCGTCATGCCTTCGGGCGATGGCCGCGTGATCACCGTCAAGGGTCGCCATCTCGCCAATGGTCGCCCCGCCGAACTTACCATCAGCGAGGCCGAAATCGCCGAAGCGCTGGTCGAACCGGTCGGACAGATCAAGGGCGCTGTCATGTCCGCGCTGGAGCAAACCCCGCCGGAGCTGTCGTCCGACATCATCGATGAAGGCATTACGCTGACCGGTGGCGGCGCATTGCTGAGCGGTATGGACGAGGCCTTGTCCGAGGCCACAGGCCTTCCCGTGCAGGTTGCTGACGACGCGCTGATTTGTGTGGCAATGGGTGCGGGCCGGGCGCTGGAAGACCCCGCTTATGAAGGCGTCCTTACCGGCGCGTGAGCCGCACCAGCGCCTCATCCAGTGCAGACAGGAAACGCGAGCGATCCGCCTTGCCGAACGGCGGTGGTCCACCGATCGCATCGCCCCCTGCGCGCAGGTCCGCCATGATCGCGCGGGTGGCGATGGCGGCGCCGATCGAATTCATCGTGAACGGCTTGCCATTGGGCGCGATCACCACCGCGCCCTGCTTCAGGCAACGGTCAGCAAGCAGGATATCGGCAGTCACCACAACGACCTGCGCATCCGCCCGCTCGGCGATCCAGTCGTCCGCCGCATCGAACGCCGCGCTTACCACTTCGCGCGCAATGAGCGGATGGGGTGGCACGCGGATCGGGCTGTTGCTGACAATCGTGACCGGCACGTCCCGGCGGAACGCGACCTTGTAGATTTCATCCTTGACCGGACAGGCATCGGCATCGACGAGGATCATGGGCATATCGGCTCCCTACGACGGATCAGCGCAAAGGGCGAGACCTGCACGTATCGGGGGTTGCACTCTGGCGCATCGACCCGTAGCGCGCCATGCAATGATGATCCTCCGCCCCGTCCTCCTTCCCCTTATTCTCCTTGCGACGACCCCGGCCGATGCCGCGCCCAAGCAGCAAGCCGGACTGGTGCGGGTGCGCCTCGTTACGTCCGCGGGACCGATCGTCCTCGCCCTCGACACCCGGCGCGCCCCGATCACCAGCGCCAATTTTCTGGCCTATGTCGATGATGGCCGGTTCGAGGGTACAGAGTTCTACCGCGCAGCCCGGCGCAAAACGGAGCCAAAGTTCGGCTTCATCCAGGGGGGCATTGCGACCGACCTGCGCCGCAGCCTCGCACCCATCCGACTGGAACCCACCGATCGCACCGGCATCCGCCACCTGTCCGGTACGCTGTCGATGGCGCACAGCACCCACCCCGACAGCGGCATGGGCAATTTCGTCATCACCGTCGGCGCAGCGCCCGGCATGGATGCGCGGGGCGACTATCGCGGCTATGCGGCGTTCGGCCATGTCGTGTCCGGCATGCCGGTGGTGCAGAAAATTCTCTCTTTGCCCACCGGCGGAGGCAAAGAGGCCATGCGCGGACAGATGATCCTGCGCCCGGTCAAGATTCTGCGTGCCGAGCGCATCGACGGAGTCGCGAAACCCACCGGACTGGTGAAACCGTGGCTGATCGCCCTGCCGAAGAAAAAGCCGGAGCTGCGCCGTTAACGCAGCTTTGCGATAGTCAGCCCGTCGGCTTTCGCCCGATCTTTCGTCGATTCCTCGCTGCGGGTCAGCGCCTTGGCGATCGCCTTGAGCGCCATTCCCTTTTTTGCCAGCGTGTGGAGCTTCTGGATTTCCTCGCTGGTCCAGGGTTGCCGGTGTCGTTCGAATCGTTCTGCCATCACGCTTCTCTACACGAGCGGACCCGCCCCGTCATGCAGGGACGCCCAGCCAGTGCGCAATCTTGGGCATGCGCGGCAACACGACTTTCTCCAGCACAACGAGTACGGCCAGCGAGGCAGCAAGCAACGGCATGAGCGCGGCGAGAACCAGCAGGATCGCCGTCACCCCGCCGATCCGCGCGGGGACGTTCGACGCGGGCGGTGCACCCAGCCCGCCCTCCGGCTTGCGCCTGCGCCACAAGACAAAGCCGGAGATCATCAGCGTTATGAGCGCCATAGCGGTCAGCACGCCAATGAGCTGATTGATCCAGCCGAACAGCTGCCCCTCATGCCACGCGATGCCGTAGCCCACCGCCCGGTCGATCACATGCCGGTCGCCAAATTCCTCCCGCGCAAGCAGTCGGCCATCAGTCATATCGTAACTCAGCGTTGTGCGGAGCGAGCGGTTCTGCGCATCGGACTTCACCGTCCATGCCATGGCTGCTCCCGGCGCCTGGATCACCACCGGAAAGGCAAGATGTTCGCGCTCTGCCTTGGCGACGATCTGCCCGAGGGATGTCAACGGCACTCCCTTGGCCTCCATGGCGAGCATGGCGTTGTGGTCATGCTCGGCATGGCCGCCGATGGTCCAGTCCTGCTTGCCATGCAGCAAGCCCGTTTCGGCGCGCGCCCATTTGAACGCATCGCCCCAAACGCCCGCCCAAGGAAGCCCCGTGGTGAGCAGGACGAGCGCCAGTCCGGCGACCCAGAAGCCGGTGACCGCGTGGAGATCCCGCCAAAATTGCCGACGCCCCTTGTGGAGACGCGGCCATAATACTCCGGCAAGACCGCCTCCACGCGGCCACCACAGATAGAGGCCGCTTAACACCAGCACGATCGCCCAGCAGGCGGCCAGCTCCACGAGCCAGCTTCCTGTCCTGCCCCACAGCAGGCTACCGTGTATGGTCTTGTCGACCTCCATCAATCGGGTTTCAGGGTCGAGGCTGCCCAGCACCTTCCCCTGCGGCGAGACGAACACGTCCCGCATTCGTTCGCCATCCTCCAGAGCGAGGTGGATCATCGCGGCATCGCCGCTCCGCTCGGGCAGGCGGTAACTGTGGAAGCGCGCGCCCGGGAAGGCATGCAGCGCGGCGGAGAGCTGCACATTGGGGGATACCGCCCCCTCGACCGGCAGCCCCTGAAAGGCGCGCTCTTCCCATCGTTCCACCTGCGGCTTGAACAGATAGAATGCGCCGGTCAGCGACAGGATGAGGATAAAGGGCATGACGAACAGCCCGGCATAGAAATGCCAACGCCAGATCGTTCGGTACAATGCGGTGCGCGCCGCCGACTGTTGCTCGCTCATAATGTCCATCCCGCCTCGATCAGGAACGTGCGCTGCGGATAGGGGTGAAACACCCAGGCGCGATCGTTCGTGATGTTGTCGACCCCCGCAGAGACGCGGAAATGCTCGTTCCACTTCCAGTTCGCCCGCGCATCCAGCGCGAACAGCTCCGACGTATATCCGAAGGTATCCCCGCGCTGCTTCCCGAACAGGTCGGTATTGGGTCGGCTCGCATAACGAAGCCCCAGTGATGCATCGAGCGCGGGCGTGATGGCGTAGCGCAGGTTGGCGTTGATCCGCCAACGGGGGATACGTGGAAATTGCACGCCTTCCGCTGCCGGAGCCGCGCGGTTTCGGATCGTCTTGGAATCGATCAGCGCCGCATTTGCATCGATGTTCAGGCCATCGACCGGCCAGTCCCGCACCTCCGCGATCAGCTCCGCGCCGATCTGCCGCGTCCGGTCGATGTTCTTGAAGCTGCTGGTCGTCACGCCATTCTGGTTGAAGCCGGTGAAGGAAAACACCGTATCCTTGACCCGCTGGTAAAAGAGAGAGCCGGTAAGTTTGAGCGTTCCGAAATCATGCACCAGCAGCACATTGGCGTCATGGCTGCGCTCCGGCTTCAAACCGGGGTCGAAACTCTGCGCGTTGAACGTCCCGTCGCCGTTGAGGCTTCCCTGAAACAGTTCGCCGACCGTGGGGAAGCGGGTCGCGGTCGCGAGGCTCACCTGCGCCACGGTGCCATCGCCAAAGCGGTATTCTGCCGAAAAGGCGGGGCTGACGGCATCGTCCTTGCGCGCCGGATAGCGTCTGTCCGTGACCGTTCCGATCAAGCCGCCCCCGAAGGCACGCCAATTGTCGTAGCGCACGCCCAGTGTCAGCGTCAGTGCGTCCAGCGGCAGGCGCGCCTCGGTCCATGCCGAAAGCTGTCGTGTTCGGCCGAATGTGCGAGTGGAAAACACTCCGCCCGCATCGTCCCGCCAGTGCGGCACATTGGAGCGGACAAGGTCCGTCCAGTATCGGTTGGCGGTAAGCCCACCCGACAGCTCGAACGCGCGCCACTTGCCCTCCAGCATCGCGTCCGCGGTCAACCATCCGGTCGGTCCCTGCCGCGCTAGCGTGCCTGCGCCGCCCGTCTGCCCTGTGGTGTAAGAGCTGGACGTATATCCGTCCGATTTCGCGATCTGGTATGTCGACAGATTCAGCCGTGCCGTGAGCCCATCGCTGACCGGCGCGGCCAGTTTCAGCCCGGCAAGATATTCATCCCGGATCGTGCGGGAGTACACTGCCCCCGATGCGCGATCGGCCTTGCCACCCAGGCTCACGACCCCGTCGCATACTATCCCTCCCGCCGCATTTCGCAGATAGCAGTCGGGCGCGGTCTGGCTGTCCAGATTATGCCAATAGGCGAACAGGAACTGACCCTTGATCGCGCCATCATCATAGCCCACCTTGATCTTTGCCTGATCCTGCGTGATCGCGGCGGGCGACTGCGCGGCGAAAATCGGGCTTTCGGCGGTGCCCGGTGAATTCGGGATCTGCGTGCCGGCCGCCGCAGCACGCAGTTGCTGTGGGTCGACCAGCGCGCCCGTCACAACCGACTCGGAGGCGCTGGGTGCACGGCGGAGGTCAACCAGACCGAGAAACGTCATCGGCTGACCGTCATTGCGGAAATGCCGCGCCGTGACCCGCACCGAAAACGGCCCATCCTTCTGTCGCCAGCCGAAACCGGCCTCGCCGGAATAGCCCGCATAATCATCCCGCGTGGCAAACTGGCGATAGGGCTGCACGAAACCCTGCACTGTGACGAATGCCTCAGTCTCTTCCGGATCGCGGGTCGAGATATTGACGATCCCGCCCATCGAATTGCCCGCATAGCGCGAGGAATAGGGGCCATAGACGATGTCGAACTGCCGTACCTCACCCGGCCCGACCACACCCCATTTGGGTGCAAAGCTGAATGAATTGCCCAGAAAGTTCGACACCACGAACCCGTCGACCATGACGAGCGTTCGCGCGCTCTGGGTCGAGTGCGTGCCGCGAAATCCCGGAACCCCGTTGCTGTCGCCGCTGTAACGTTTGCGCACGAAGAAATCCGGCGCGTATTTCATCAGGTCTTCGGTATTGAACGCATTGACCGCCTTGAACTGCTCGTCACCCAGGCTGACGGAAAGACCGCGCGGTTCGATCTCGATCGGGGCGTCCTTTTGTCCGACGACGATGATCGAGGGAGAGGCATCAGGGTCGGCTTCATCGGCATAAGCAAGGGCAGGAAGAAGGGCGCAGGTGAGCGCCAGCAACGACGCGCCGCAGCGCGTGAAAGAGCAAGCCATGAAAATATCCTTCTGAAACACGAAAGGGCCACCGTTCGAATGCGGCGACCGGGAGGGGTGTCAGAAGGACGCGGGGGGTCCCCGCAAAGGTGGCCGCACATGGTGCAGCCGTTCCAGCGGCAGGGCGACGACGGGGGCAAAGCCGCGCGCAACAATAAAGAGCAGGGCATCTGCCAGCAGCGGCGCATCGACCCCGCCTAGCGCACCCATCGACAGCGCACCGAACGCGCAGGGGCTGTCGCCACCGCGTTGCTTGTCCTGTTGATGCTGGGACATGGGCGCCATTGGAATAGCGATCCGCGTCGTCATCGCCTTGCTCAGTCCGTCGGAACAGAGCTGGACGACCAGCGTACGCTCGCCGCTCCCCACCATATAGCCGGTGGGCACGATCGCTTTCACGCACAAGGCAAGCGCCATGATCATCATGGCGAGCCATCGCTGCTGGCGAGTCCAGATGCGCAAACCGGTCACGGAACGCGCCTGTAAACCCCTAAGGCATGGCTGTCACCCTTCGCGCAGAAAGAATTTTTACCGGCGCAGCGATCATCTGCCCCTTCATCGCCCCTTCCCCCGCAGTCGGCGATATCGGCGCGGCGAGGATACGCTTCACAACGTCCATCCCTTCGGCCACATGCCCAAATGCCGCAAAGCCCGCATTGTCACCGGGCGCGGCGGGGTCCGCATCAAGGCTCTTCATCTCGCCCAATACAATGAAAAAGTCCGCCGTCGCCGATCCGGGAGCGTTACGCGCCATGGAAATCGTGCCATCGACATGAGAAACCCCGGTCTTGCTCGTCGGTTCATGCGCGACCGGGGGGAACAGCTTGCGCGGATCGTTGCGCAGTCCCCCCTGGATCAGCCCATAGCCCGGCGCGAGGTTGAGCGCGCGGTAGAAGGTCGTGCCATCGAGCCGCTTCTGATCGACATAGCGCAGGAAATTGGCAGTTGTGACGGGTGCGCGCTCCTTTTCCAGTTCCAGCAGGATCGGCCCCTCGCTCGTCTGGAGACTCACCTTCACCGTTGCCGGACGGGGAGCCGGCGCGCGCTGCGGCGCGACCGCTTCCGGAACCGGCGACGGCACAGGCTGCGTCTGCGCCACCACTGGCCCACCCGCGATCATAGCCAACAGGGGCAGAAAAACGGCGGGTCGGACCATAATGCACCTCAATCTACGACAATTCCCCTTTCTACCCTGCCAAAGCGTGCGGGCGCGGGCAACCGTCCGGCGCATGAAAACGTTGAACGGCGCAAGCCGCCCGATAGGGTGCATTGTGTCGAATCATCCAGGATCACTGCATGTCTGCCGCCAACGCTCCGCTGATTTCCGTAAAACATCCGCTGCCGTGGCAGCATTATAACCTCTCGACCATGGGTGAGGAGGTGCGTCTCTGGCTTGACGCGAACCTCATCGAGATGATCATCGCGATCGCGGCAGGAACGCTGATCTATCTCGCTCTGCGTGTGGCGCGTCGCCAGCTTCGTCGGCTCAAGAACCGACCCGGCGACGAGCACAGTTTCGCTACGGTGATCGGGCGCACCTTTACTAGAACCACACATCTTTTCATGATTCTCGTCTCAGCCCGGCTGGTGGCGGGCTATGCCGATCCTCCCGCCCTGCTGCTGACGACGATCCGCTTCCTCTTCACTGTGGTCGCGGTCTTTCAGGTCGCGATCTGGGTGCGCGAGTTCATCCTCGCGCTCATCGAGCGCCGCACCGGCGAGAACGGCCATGCCGAAACGCTCAGTAATGCGATGGGAATTATCCGGATTCTCGTCACGGTCGCCCTGTTCGCCATCGCAACGGTGGTCGTGCTCGACAATCTGGGCGTAAACGTCACCGGTCTGGTTGCGGGTCTGGGTATCGGCGGCATCGCGATCGGTCTGGCCGCGCAGGGCATTTTTTCGGATCTGTTCGCGGCGCTCTCGATCATTTTCGACAAACCGTTCCGGCGGGGCGAAACAATCCAGTATGATCAAACGATCGCCACTGTGGAGCGGATTGGGCTCAAAAGCACGCGCCTGCGCGCACTCACCGGCGAAAAGAAGATCATCTCCAACACCAATCTGCTCCAGAAGGAAATCAGCAGCTTTCAGGAACTCGACCACCGCCGCATCGCGCTGCCGTTCGGGGTCATCTATCAGACCCCGTCTGAGGTGCTCGAGACACTTCCCGCGCTCTTGGAAGAGATCGTCAATGCGCATGGCGGCCGTTTCGTCCGCTCGGGCATCACCGCCTATGGAGCGAGCAGCATCGACTTCGAGTGCCTGTTCGACGTTTACGAACCCGATTTTGCGCATGTTGCGAAGACCCGGCACAGGATCGCCGTGGAAATCCTGAAACGGTTTGCGGACGAAAAGATCGAGTTTGCTTATCCCACGCAGACCAGCTTCACCGCCGCGCCCGACGGTCGGATGATCTATCCTTATCCCGATCTGGACGGCGCCTATGTGACGTCGATAAAAAGTGATTAGCCCCAGAGCGATCCGGGCCAGAGCAACCCGTCGCGCATGACGAGGGCACCGGGTCGATCCTCGGCGAGGAGCAGCGCTCCGTCCAGATCCACCCATTCCGCGCCCTGCGCCGCCAGAAACGCGGGAGCGATACCCAGCGATGTGCCCAGCATGCACCCGACCATTATCCGGTGGCCGCGCGCCTGCCCTTCCGCCCGTAGCGCCAGGGCCTCGGTCAGGCCGCCCGCCTTGTCGAGCTTGATATTGATCGCAGGGAAGTCGGCAAGCTGCGGCAGGTCTGCCCGGTCCTGGCAGCTTTCATCCGCGCAAAACGGCACCGGCGGCGACAGCCCCGCGAGCCGCGCTTCATGGCCATGCCGAACCGGCTGTTCGATCATCTCGACACCCAGGTCGGCAAGCGAGCGCGCCTGCGCAACCAGATCAAGCTCATCCCAGCTCTCATTGGCATCAACGATCAGCCGCGCGTCAGGCGCCCCTTCGCGAACGGCCGCAATACGGGCCACATCGCCCTCGCCCATCAGCTTGCATTTGAGCAGGCGAAAGCCCCGCGAACAAGCCGCCCGCGCATCCTCCTCCATCCGCGCGGGATCGGCTACGCTGATGGTGAAAGCGGTCGGCAAGGGAACGGGCCGGTCCAGCCCGGCGAGAGCCCATACCGGCTGGCCCGCCCGCTTCGACTCCCAATCCCAGAGCGCACAATCGAGCGCGTTGCGCGCTGCACCGCGCGGCATCTCGGCCTGCAACCGCAGCCGGTCGAGCGGCCCTGCGCTCGCCGCGTAATCGCGGATCGCCTGCGCACAGCCCTCCGCCGTCTCACCATGATAATAGATCGCGGTGCCTTCACCCCGCCCCTCACAACCGTCACCGGCTACGGTGCAGACGATGACGTCGACATGGGTCTTCGCGCCGCGTGCGATGGTGAACGCCCCCGCCACCGGCCAGCGTTCGACCAGCGCGGAGACGAGATGAGGTCCGCTCACCGGTAAATCAGGCCGAGAGATCAGCCGCCATGGCTCTGGATCCACTCTTCGACGATCGGCGCGATAAGATTGCGCCATTTGCTGCCGTTGAAGATGCCATAATGCCCCACGGCAGGCGCCATGAAATAGCGCTTGTGCTCTTCAGGGAGACCGGTCGCGATCTTCAGCGCGGCCTTGGTCTGCCCCAGACCGGAAATATCGTCGCGCTCACCCTCGATCGCCAACAGACCGATGTCGGTAATCGCCGCCGGGTCCACGCGCACGCCGCGATGCATCAGCTCGCCCTTGGGCAGGCTGTGCTTCTGGAACACTTCCTGCACGGTCTGGAGATAGAATTCGGCGGTCATATCGCAGACCGAACGATATTCGTCGTAAAACTCCTTGGTCGCGTCCGCGCTTTGCTCGTCACCATCGACGAGGTGCTTGAACATTTCCCAGTGGCTCATCATGTGATTGCCCAGGTTCATGGTCATAAACCCCGCCAGCTGCATGAAGCCGGGATACACCCGCCGACCCGCACCCGGATAGGGAAAGGGCACCGTCGCCACCACATTCTGCTCGAACCAGGTAATCGGCCGTTCGGTGGCCAATGTGTTGACCACCGTGGGAGCTTCGCGCGTGTCGATCGGCCCGCCCATCATCGTCAGCGTGCGGGGGCGATTCGGGTTCTTCGTCTGTGACATGATGCACGCGGCCGCATAGCTCGGCACCGAAGGCTGACACACCGCCAGCATGTGCGCGCCCGGACCGATATGTCCCAGCCAGTCGATCAGATAATCGACATAATCGTCGAGATCGAAATGCCCGTCGTTCATCGGCACGCTACGTGCATCGCGCCAGTCGGTAATCCATACGTCATGGCCGGGCAGCATCCGCTCGACCGTGCCCCGCAGCAGCGTCGCGTAATGCCCAGACATGGGAGCGACGATCAGGAGCCGGGGCTGCCCTGCCGGGGCGCCCTCACGAACGAAATGCTTTAGCTGGCCAAACGGCTTGCGCTGCTCGACGACCTCTGTAACGGCAACCTCTTGCCCATCGATCACCGTCGTCGGCAGATCGAACGCAGGTTTGCCACGGGGCGCTGCTGCATGTGCGAACACCTCCAGAGCCGAAGCGAGAATGGGACCGCCGCCGAAATAAGACATCGGATTGGCCGGATGATTGAGCATTTCCGCGCCCGCTGTGGCCCATGCGCTGGCGCCGGCGAGTAAATTGCGCTGTAATTCGTAAGCATTGTAAAGCATCAGCTACGCCACCTGTTGCGACTGTTATCCAATCTCGTTCTTTCTATATGCTACAAAAGCCTGTTTGTATCCTTACTGCAACGCAAAAAAATATATCTGTACCAGAATGTTCCGTTTCCCGCAGGTCTCCCGATGAGCGTCGCTTTTCGGCTGGGGGATTGAGACATGGTGACCGGACTGCTAAGCGCCCGGGAATGGATGACACCGCGCCCGCCGCTCCGCTTTCGCCAGCCCCCTTGTCGCCGGGCGGACGGGCCGCCACCGGGAAGGACGCAGCGCAGGCAAAGCCATCGCTTGGCAGCCTCAAGATGGTCATGCAGGCGGCATCGCATTATCCTGGCCGATTGAGCGCGGCGGCCTTGTCCCTCCTGATCGCCTCGGCCGCGACGCTCGCCATTCCTAGCGGGTTCAAGCTCGTCATTGACCGCGGATTTGGCGGAGCGGGCGTCCCCACCGATATTGGCCGCTGGTTCCAATATCTGATGATGATCGTCGTGGTGCTGGCGCTTGCCACAGCATGTCGCTTCTACTTCGTTTCCTGGCTGGGCGAACGTGTGGTCGCCGATATCCGCATGGGCGTGCAGCGGAACCTGCTGCGCATGCCGCCCCGCTTTTTCGAGGAAAACCGTCCGTCGGAAATCGCCTCGCGCATGACATCCGATACGGCAGTGATCGAGCAGGTGGTCGGCACGACCGTGTCGGTGGCTCTGCGCAACGTCGTGACCGGCATCGGCGGCATCGGCTATCTGTTCACGCTCGCGCCCAAGCTGACGGCCATGCTGCTGCTCGGCATTCCGCTGATCGTCCTGCCCATCATCCTCATCGGCCGTCGCCTGCGTGCGCTCTCACGGCGCAGCCAGGACCGGCTCGCCGATATAGGCAGCATGACGGCCGAGGTGCTGGGCGCGATGCGCATCGTGCAAGCCTTCGGGCAGGAAGAGCGCGAGGCCGGGCGGTTCCGCGATGCCGTGACGAGCGGCTTTGCCACCGCGCTTCGCCGCATCACGATGCGCGCGTTTATGACGGCCATCGTCATCTTTCTCATCTTCGGTTCGATCACCCTAATTATGTGGCAGGGCGCGATCGATGTTGCGGCGGGTCGCCTGTCAGGCGGGAGCATTGCCGCGTTCGTGCTGACCGGCGGACTGGTCGCGGGAGCGTTCGGCGCGCTGACGGAAACCTGGGGTGACCTGCTGCGCGGCGCAGGCGCGGCAAGCCGGCTCGCGGAACTGATGCAGGTGGAGGCGGAGATCGCACCTCCCCCTCGTCCGGTCGCCATCCCGGCGGGCAGTGGCGGCGCGCGGCTGCAGTTCGATCATGTCGGTTTCCATTACCCGTCCCGCCCGGATACCGCAGCGCTCAGGGATTTCACCCTCGACGTTCAACCCGGCGAGCGCGTCGCCGTCGTCGGCCCGTCAGGCGCAGGCAAAAGCACGCTGATCCAGCTTGCCCTGCGCTTCTACGATCCGGATCAGGGCCGCATCCTGCTGAATGGTGTCGCGCTGACTGATGCCGATCCGGCCGACGCCCGGCAGCGCATTGCGCTGGTCCCGCAGGAAACGATCATCTTTGCCGCGTCGGCGCGCGACAATCTGCGCTATGGCCGGTGGGACGCCACCGATGACCAAATTTGGGCGGCGGCACGGGCGGCGAACGCGGAAACCTTCCTGCGTGCCCTTCCGGAAGGGCTGGACACGTTCCTGGGTGAAAATGGCGCACGGCTGTCCGGCGGCCAGCGCCAGCGGGTAGCTATTGCCCGCGCCCTGCTCCGCGACACACCGCTCCTGCTGCTGGACGAAGCCACATCCGCTCTCGACGGCGAATCCGAGCGGCTGGTGCAGGATGCTCTCGACCGGCTGATGCAGGGACGCACGACCATCGTTATCGCCCACCGTCTGTCGACCATCCAGTCCGCCGACCGCATTATCGTGATGAACGAGGGGCGTATCGTCGAACAGGGCAAACACGCCGAACTCATGGCCCAGCACGGTCTTTATGCACGCCTCGCGGGCATGCAGTTTTCGGCGGATGGCAGTCCGGCCCATTGAGCCGTTCCCGCACGCGAACAATTCCCTGCCCCTTCCTGGGTTAGGGCGCGAACAACCCGACAACGGGCAATCGATGGCGCTTACCGGCCCATCCGCACGATGTGATCAAAGATGGCGGTGTGAAGGGGGGTGTCGAATGTGCATCCCGCTTCATGGGCGCGGACCCATGTCACCGTCGCGCGGCGGCCCTCGAAACCTGAAAACATGACCCAAATGGTCATGCCCGGGGACAGGTTCATAAAGCTCTGGAGACGGAAGCCACTTTCGGTCAGGTCAGTTACCCGGCTGGTGAACCAGGTCTCGCCAGGACGACGCAGCTTTACGCCGATGAGTACGGTATGCCGATTGAAACGGCGGGCGTCCTCGCGTTCAGCTACCGGTTTATCGACATATGACATTCTACGCGACGCCTGACCTCTCGGAAAAGCAATCGATATAATAGTAGAGTAAGGAATTGGTTAAGGAGCTCTGTGAACCGGTGGTCGATGTCAGGGTCCTGCCCCCGCACGGCACCCAACGTCGCGCTGCCATCCGTGCGTCTAGGCCCGCCCTCACTTGTCGCACATACTTCCGTCGCCAGGCGGCCCATAGATAATTGATGCAAAAAAGGGGCCGAAAACCGGCCCCCTTCTAAATAGCGTTGTGACGTCGCTTTTACTGGAAAGAGCGATATTGCTCGTTGCCAACGAACCCCAGCTTGGTCACGCCAGACTGCTTGATAACAGCCAGGACCTCGTCAACCGTGACATAACGCGTCTGCTTGTCCGGTGCGAACTGCAGTTCCGGTTCGACCGGAAGGCGCAGCGAGGCGTCCAGATACTGGCGCAGCGTCAGCTTGTCGATCGGCGAGCCGTTCCAGGTGATCTGGCTGGCTGCGTCGATGGCGAGCTTGTTGCGCACCGGATCCACCACATCGGGCGGCGTCGGGGCATTCTGGGGAAGGTCGATCTTGACCGCGTGGGTCTGGATCGGAATGGTGATGATGAACATGATGAGAAGAACGAGCATGACGTCGATCAACGGCGTCGTGTTCATCTCCATCATCGGCTCACCGTCGTCTCTGCCGCCACTCATGGCCATAACATAAACTCCTGTAGTGCCTGACTTAAAGGCGCTGGACCTTAATGGAACCGGGATCGGGCTGCGAAATGAAGCCCACCTTAGGGAAGCCGGCCAACTGCATGTTGTAAATGGCCCCCGCCACGCAGCGCCACGGCGTGTTGACGTCACCACGAATATGCACTTCGGGCAGATCCTCAGGCTTCAGGTTGGCAACGCCGCCCGCCTTTTCGATATCCGACTTGAGCTTCGCGACCGCACGGTCAAGCAGCTCGTTGGAATCGACCCGGGTCAGGTTCCAGTAAACCTGGCACACACCGCTGGCATCATTCGTAACCGAGAGGGAGACATTTTCCGGCTTCGTCGTCGTCACTTCGAACGCCACTTTCGGCAGCTTCAGATCGATTGTCTGAACCACGACCGGAATCGCGATCAGGAAGATGATGAGAAGCACCAGCATGACGTCGACGAGCGGCGTCGTGTTGATTTCGGACATGGGCTTTTCGTCGCCACCGCCGGATCCAACGCTCATTGCCATCGATCAGTATCCTAACATAATCACAATTTTTTACATGTCCGGTCGTCGTTTAAGACCGAGGGCGGTGGGTATCTGTCAGCTTGGCAGAGATCCCCCACACGCCCTCCCGGATCAGGCTTTAGCTCAGGCTTTCGCAGGAGCGGCAGCAGGCCGGGCAGCCGCAACCGGTGCGGCAACAACGGTCGGGCGCACCTGACCGTTCGACACCAGATAGCCGAGCAGGTCGACCGTGAAGCCCTGCAGGTCTTCCTGGATCGACTTGTTGCGGCGCTGCAGCCAGTTGTACGCCAACACCGCGGGAACGGCCACGGCCAGACCCAGCGCGGTCATGATAAGCGCTTCACCAACGGGACCGGCGACGGCATCGATCGATGCCTGGCCCGACGCACCAATCTTGATCAGAGCGCGATAGATGCCGATAACCGTTCCGAACAGACCGATGAACGGCGCCGTCGCACCCACGGTCGCAAGGAACGCGAGACCGGTACCCAGCTTGGAGTTGATCGCTGCTTCCGAACGGGCGAGCGAACCATGCATCCAGTCATGCGCCTCGACCGGATCGGTCAGCTTGCCATGCTGTTCCTGTGCCAGCAGGCCGTCATCGACGAGCTGCTTGTAGGCCGAGTTCTTTTCCAGCTTGGACGAACCTTCTTTCAGGGTCGCCGCGCGCCAGAACGAGCCACGGACCTTCTTCGCCTGGGTCATGATCTTCTGCTGCTCGATGAGCTTGGTGAACATGATGAAGAACGAGAAGAACGACATGATACACAGGATACCGAAAACGGTCTGCGAAATCAGGCCGCCTTCCTCCAGTGCGGCCATCAGACCATAGGGGTTTTCATTGGCAGCGTTGGGTGCGGCTGCAGCGGCGAGTGCGATGAACATTTCAACAATTCCCTCTACAAATCATCATTATCTAAAAAACCGGACCGCCGCCTGCTGATCGATTACGACCAGGAGGCGACTGTTCGAAAAACCTTACTCAGGCAGACGCCACACGATGCGCCGGGACTGGGTTGACCGAATGGGATTGCCATTCTGATCCACCGCAGGCGAATACCGGCCACGCCGCGAGATCGCCTTGCATGCTGCGTCGTCAAGGTCAGCGTCGCCGCTGGATGACGTCACACGGCAATTTTCGACGCGTCCCTGCTCGTTGATTTCCCAAGTGATCGCGCTGGTACCCTGAGATTCACGGCGCAGCGAAGATGCAGGATAATCGTCCGAAGACACCCAATTCGCCGGGTTACCCTTGGCGCCCGCCGCCTTGCTGATGGTCGGCGCGGGAGGCGCAGGAGGAGGAGGCGCAGGCGACGGAATGTACACCGGCGGAGGTGTCGGCACCGTCTGAATGGGCGGAGCGGAAACCGGCGTCTGAACGATCGGCGGAGGTGACACAACCGGAGGCGGCGGTACATTCTGGTCTGGCGGCGGCGGCGGCGGTTCCTCATCGGGCGGCGGCGGTTCTTCCGCGACGTCGATAACGTTCAGCTGTTCTGCCGCTTTCTTGACATATTTCATGCCAAGGCCGGTGACGAACGCATAGCCCAGAATAATATGAATCAAAGCGACGATAACGAGCGAGATAGTACGACTCGACGTCTGTGAGTGGTCAGCATAGGCCATTCAGCAACGACACTCCTTAAAACAACTCAATAACGGTTGGGATCGTATCATGAAACAAGGCCGAAAGAATGTGGGAATGACCCCGCAGCCTTTTGGCCCCTTTTCACGATATTCGTATATTTGACAGCCTTCCTATCGCGACCGGTGGCATGACGCAAACGCTTTATCGGGCGCCTCTGGTCTTGAGGTTAATAAAGTGCAAAACCGCTTGCCTGTGTTATCGTTGCAACAAGTGAGAAAAATGAAAAATTCCCCATCGCGCGCCCATGTCGTCCGCTCTGCAGGAGTGGCAACCATGTGCCTTTTTTTGGCTGTAATCTCCGGGATTACAACCATTTCGGCGCAAGTTTCCACCACGTCGAATACAGCGCCCCTATCCCCGCAATCGCCCACTTACGCGGATTTCGCGCATTTCGTAACGTCAGCACCACTTGTCATAAAAGCACAGGTCATCAATGCGAAAACGCTCAAGCGCGGGGTTGGGGGCACGCCGCCTCCTGGCTTCGTACGCATGCTGGTCAGCGCGCAGGTGGGCACACTGATTCGCGGCGAAGGCGGCCTTCCGCCGCGGATCAGCTATCTCGCTGATGTCGCACTGAACGCTGCCGGGCGGGTACCGAAACTGCGCAAGCAGCAGGTGCTGCTGTTCGCCCTGCCCGGCAAAACGCCGGACACGGTCCAGCTCCTCTCCCGCCACGCGCAGATGGAATGGCGTTCCGAGCGCGAGGCTATCGTCCGCGCGATCACCACCGAGGTTCTCGCGTCCGGCGCCGCGCCGCCCGTCTCCGCGGTCGGTGATGCCTTCCACGTAACCGGCACCGTTGCGGGAGAGAGCGAAACCCAAATCTTCCTCAAGACGCAGGGCGGTGGCCCCGTCTCCCTCTCCATCATTCGTCGGCCGGATCAGGCGCCGCACTGGGGCGTGTCGCTCGGCGAAGTGGTTGACGAGGCAGCCGTTCCCCCGTCGCATAACACCCTGCTCTGGTATCGGCTGGCCTGTGGCCTGCCACGCCAGCTCCCCCCGGAATCCGTCCGCACGCTGGCTGTGCTGGATGCCGAGGCGGTCCAGCGCGATTACGCTTTCGTACTGGAGGGACTTGGCACCTGCGAGCGCACGCTGTAGCGGGTTCCCCGACAGGGCATTCCTGTCGGGGACATCACGAACGGAAGCACTATGAGCGGTGAGCGGCCTTTGCGCCTCGGGTTGGTTGGTTTGGGAACAGTGGGTGGCGGCGTCATCCGTCTGCTGCAGACGAACGAGGCGCTGATTACCCGGCGCGCCGGTCGTCCAATCGAGGTCGTCGCCATTTCCGCGCGCGACCGCACGAAGGATCGCGGCGTGGACCTCTCCCGCTTCGAATGGGTGGACGACATGATGGCGCTCGCGACCCGCGATGACATCGATGTCGTGGTGGAACTAATCGGCGGAGCGGACGGCCCCGCCCTCACCCTCGCCCGTGCGGTGTTGGGTGCAGGAAAGCCCTTTGTCACGGCCAACAAGGCAATGCTTGCGCATCACGGCCTCGGCCTTGCGGGCCTTGCGGAGAAAGCGGGCGTCGCCCTTAAATATGAAGCAGCGGTGGCGGGCGGGATCCCGGTCATCAAGGGGCTTCGCGAAGGCGCGGCGGCGAACGAGATCAGCCGTGTCTATGGCATCCTCAACGGCACCTGCAATTATATCCTCACCACGATGGAGCGGACCGGCCGCAGCTTCGGCGACGTACTCAGGGACGCGCAGGATCTGGGCTATGCCGAAGCAGATCCCAGCTTCGACATCGACGGCGTGGATGCAGCCCACAAACTCTCTATCCTCGCCAGCCTCGCGTTCGGCACAGAACTGAACTTTGCCGACGTCGATATCACCGGCATCCGGCATGTGATCGCCGCCGATATTGCGGAGGCCGCCGCGCTGGGTTTCCGCGTCCGGCTGGTGGGCATGGCGGAGAACAGCGCCAACGGACTGTTCCAGCGCGTGCATCCGATGCTGGTGCCGGTCAACCACCCGTTGTCGCACGTAGATGGGGCGCTCAACGCCGTCGTCGCGGACGGCAATTTCGTCGGGCGCTTGTTCTTCCAGGGCGCGGGCGCGGGCGATGGGCCGACCGCCTCGGCCGTCGTCGCCGATCTCATCGATGTCGCCCGCGACGAATATGGCGACCCTTTCGCCATGCCCGTCAGCTCCCTCGCTCGGCAGCCCAAGGCCGACGCTGGCAAGCGCATAGGCCGCTCCTATGTCCGCTTTACGGTGCAGGACCGCCCCGGCGTGCTCGCCGAAATCGCCACGGCGATGCGCGACGCGGGCGTCTCGATCGAGAGCCTGATCCAGCGCGGCGCGAGTCAGGAGGACGGCGTGCTCGTCGTCATCGTGACCCATGCCAGCGCGGAAAGCTGCGTCATCGACACGCTCGCGCGCCTCTCTGGCTCGGAAAGCCTGACGGGTGCGCCAATGGTGATGCACATTCTCGACTAAATGCGACGGTTAACCACGGCGCGGTCTCGACAAGTGCCGTGCCCCTCCCTATCGCACGACGCACGTGCAGCAAGACAAGGATGACGACATGGCAGACGCGAATTCCGTGCAGGCAAGTTCCATACTGGACCGCGTTCTGGTCATGGAGATGGTCCGCGTGACCGAAGCCGCGGCCATTGCTGCCTCGCGGCTGATCGGCCGGGGCGACGAGAAAGCCGCCGATGCCGCTGCCGTCGAAGCCATGCGCCTTGCCTTCAATGACCTTTATATGGACGGCACCGTCGTCATTGGCGAGGGTGAGCGCGACGAAGCACCGATGCTCTATATTGGCGAGAAGGTCGGCAACGCCATTGGCAAGGGGCCCCGCATCGATATCGCGCTCGACCCGCTCGAAGGCACGACCATCACCGCCAAGGCCGGCCCGAACGCGCTTGCTGTGCTGGCGATCTCGGAAGAAGGCGGCCTGCTCAATGCGCCGGACGTCTATATGGAAAAGCTCGCGGTCGGTCCCGGCTATCCTGACGACATCATCGACATGAACCGATCGGTCCGGGAAAATGTAGAAGCCGTGGCGGCGCACAAGGGCTGCCCCGCATCCGAAATCATCGTGTGCGTGCTCGATCGTCCGCGTCATGAAAAGCTGATCGGCGAGCTGCGCGCCATTGGTTGCGGCATCATGCTGATCCCGGATGGCGACGTGGCGGGCGTCATTGCGACCACCAATCCGGAAACCAACATCGATATGTACATGGGTTCGGGCGGTGCTCCCGAAGGCGTGCTCGCCTGCGCCGCGCTGCGCTGCGTCGGCGGCCAGTTCAAGGGCCGCCTGCTGTTCCGCAACGACGACGAAAAGGCCCGTGCCTACAAATGGGGCATCACCGATCTGGACAAGGTCTATGATCTCAAGGAACTGGCCAAGGGTGATTGTATCTTCGCCGCAACCGGTGTCACCGACGGTTCGCTCCTGCGCGGCGTGAAGCGCATGCCGGGCGGCGTCATGACCACCGACAGCGTCGTGATGCGCGCAAGCTCCGGCACGGTCCGCTGGATCAAGGGCGAGCACCGCCTCGACCGCAAGGACGTCTGAAGTTCGGCCACGGCGTCATCCCAGCGCAGGCTGCGGTCTTAGGCGAAGGTGGAATATAAGGCACGATCCCAGCCTAGACCGGGATAGCAAATTCAAAGAGCGGCGATCTGGTTCAGGTCGCCGCTATTTTTTCAGCCGATAGCCGGTCCGGAAAATCCATACCACCAGCCCGACGCACACCAGCAGCATCAGCGCCACGAAACCCAGGCTCAGGCCAATGCTCACATCGCCGGCGCCAAAGAAGGTCCAGCGGAACCCGCTGATCAGATACACCACCGGATTGAACAGGGTGACCGTCTTCCATGGCTCGGGCAGCATGTGGATCGAATAAAAGGCGCCGCCCAGAAACGTCATCGGCATGATCACCAGCAGCGGCACGACCTGCAACTGCTCGAAATTCTGCGCCCAGATCCCCAGAATGAACCCGAACAGGCAGAAGCTGACGGCAATCAGCGCCATGAACGCGAGCATCGCGAGCGGATGCGCCACCTCGACGCTCACAAACAGATGCGCGGTCGCGAAGATGATGAGGCCGAGCAGCATCGATTTCGTCGCTGCTGCACCGACATAGGCCACCACGGTCTCGATCGCCGACATCGGCGCGGACAACAGTTCGTATATCGTCCCATTCCATTTCGGCATGTAGATGCCGAAGCTGGCGTTGAAGATGCTTTCCTGGAACATCGACAGCATGATGAGCCCTGGTACGATGAACGCACCGTAGGGAATGCCGTTGATCTCCGTCATCCGCGATCCAATCGCCGATCCGAACACGATAAAGTAGAGCGACGTGGTAATCACGGGAGTCATCAGACTGGTGAGAATGGTCCGCCCGAACCGTGCCACCTCGAACCGGTAAATCGCGGCGATACCGCGCCAGTTGACGCCTCTTCCCTGCACGCTCATGCCGCCACCTCATCGCTCTGCGGCGTATGGACCAGTTTCACGAAAATATCCTCCAGCGAACTTTCCCGCGTGTTGAGATCCTTGTAGCCGAGGCCGATGTCGCCCAGCGTACGCAGCAGGGCCGACACGCCGGTCCGCTCCGCGCGCGTATCGAACAGATACTCCAGTTCATGCCCGTCGTGATGCAGGCTCAGTTCCCAGTCATCCAGTTCGCGCGGAATGGCATCGAGCGGTTGCGCCAGATGGATGGTCAGCGTCTTTTTGCCCAGTTTCTGCATCAACGTCGCCTTCTCCTCCACAAGGATGAGGCGCCCCTTGTCGATGACCCCGACCCGGTCGGCCATTTCCTCCGCTTCCTCGATATAATGGGTCGTGAGGATGATGGTGACGCCGGTCTCGCGCAATTGCCGCACGAGCTCCCACATATCGCGGCGCAGCTCCACGTCGACACCCGCCGTCGGCTCGTCGAGAAACAGCACGCGCGGTTCATGGCTCAATGCCTTGGCGATCATGACCCGGCGCTTCATGCCGCCGGACAGTTCCATGATCTTGGCCTTGCGCTTGTCCCAAAGCGACAGGTCACGAAGAATGCGTTCGATCAGCGCGTCGTTCCGCGCCTTGCCGAACAGCCCCCGGCTAAATCGCACCGTATTGATCACCGTCTCGAACATATCGGTGTGCAATTCCTGCGGCACCAGCCCGATGTCGGTGCGCGTCTGGCGATAATTCCGGACGATATCGTGCCCCCGTACCAGCACCCGCCCGCCGCTGGGCGTGACAATCCCGCAGATAACGCTGATAAGCGTCGTCTTGCCTGCCCCATTTGGCCCGAGCAACGCAAAGATCTCGCCCTCGCGAATGTCGAGATCCACCGCATCAAGCGCGACATGGCCGGATGCATAGGCCTTGGTAAGTGCCTCAACGCGGATGACGGGGGGCATAGATGTTTTTCCGGGATATTGAAGGATGGACAGGTCAAACCCTAGGTAATCCAATAGCGAGCGGTTGCAAGGCGAATTGAAAAATGGAATTCGCTGCGCCCGCCTCTTGAACTTTCCGCGAGCGATCCCATCATAGAAGAGCGGACCGGGCCCCTCTGGCGCGGGTTTCCCCTCGGGAACCTTCGTGATGTCGGACCGCATCGGGTAACCGGTGCAGGCTCGGACAATTCTCCGTTACCGCCCGGTGACCCGATCGATATTTATCGATTGGAGGACCAATATGAGTGCTTTTGTCTATCGCCTGAGTGTCATGCACAAACGGCTTGATGACGAGATCCGACGGGAGCTGAAACGCCGCTTTCCCGACAATATCCGGCTGCTCCGCCTAAAGAAACTCCGGCTGGCGATCAAGGATCGGCTGTACCGGATAGCGCCGCTGCCCTCGGGCGGCTAGTGCGCGACGCCGGGCGGAGCGCTCCCTCTGCCCCCCAGGCTCCGCCCGGCGTTTCTCTTTTCCCTTGTCTCCCTGCCCGTGCCGACTAACACGGGGGCCATGTCCATCATTCCCCGCATCCCCACCTCCATTCTCGGGCAAAGCTGGCACTGGCGTGGCGGCAATGGCGACACGCGAGACGGCGATCTGCGGCCCGACGATCTGGTCGCCCAGTTACTGATGGCGCGGGGCTGCGCACGCGAGGATGTCGAAGCGCACCGTAACCCAACCCTGCGCGGCTTCATGCCCGACCCGTCCATCTTCCGCGATATGGACACGGCAGCCCGACGGCTCGCTCATGCGGTGATGACCGGCGAGACGGTAACGATCTTCGGCGACTATGACGTTGACGGAGCCACCAGCGCCGCATTGCTCATCCGCCTGCTGCGCGAACTGGGCCTCGCAGCGGGCTATTATATCCCTGATCGATTGATGGAGGGATATGGCCCGTCCGGCGAGGCGCTGGTCCGGCTGGGCGCCAGCGGGTCGACCCTCGTCGTCACGGTCGATTGCGGCGCGCAGGCGTTCGACGCACTGGACGCGGCGCGTGGTGCGGGCGTTGACGTGATCGTCGTCGACCATCACAAATGCGCGACCGCCCTCCCCGTCGCCCATGCTCTCGTCAATCCCAACCGGCTCGACGAAGGCGAAGATGCGGCGGTGCACGGACATCTGGCCGCCGTGGGCGTCGCTTTCCTGTTGGGCGCGGCCCTCGTCCGCGAGTTGCGCAAGACGGGTTGGTTCGCCGACCGGCCCGAACCACGCCTGCTCGACCTGCTCGATCTCGTCGCGCTCGGCACCGTGGCGGATGTCGCGCAGCTGCGCGGCCTCAACCGCGCCTTTGTGGCGCAGGGGCTAAAGATCATGGCGCAGGGCCGCAACATCGGTCTCGCCACGCTCGCGCAGGTCAGCCGCCTGACGCGCGCACCCTTATGCCACGATCTCGGCTTCGCGCTGGGGCCGCGCATTAACGCGGGCGGTCGCGTCGGCAAATCGGACCTCGGCGTTCGCCTGCTCACGACGCAGGACGAAGACGAGGCCCGCGCGTTGGCCGCTGAACTCGACGCCCTCAACACCGAGCGCCGCGCGATCGAAGCAAGCGTACAGGAAGAAGCCGAGCGCCTCGCCGAAACGCAGGGCAACGCGGCTGTGCTGCTGGTTGCCGGGCGAGGCTGGCATCCGGGCGTCATCGGCATCGTCGCGGGTCGGCTCAAGGAAAAATTCGGCCGCCCTGCCCTCGTGGTCGCATTGGACGAGGATGGCGTCGGCAAAGGCTCGGGACGCTCGATCACCGGCGTCGATCTTGGCGCAGCCGTGCTTGCTGCGAAGGATGAAGGCTTGCTCGTTGCGGGAGGCGGACACGCCATGGCGGCCGGACTTACCATTGCAGAAGGCAAGGTCGACGCCCTGCACCGCTATCTCGACGACCGGTTGGCGAGCGACGTCGCGCGGGCTGGCGAGCAGCGCGCCCTGCTGGTCGACGCGATGGTTAGCCCCGCAGGCGTCAACGCCGGTCTGGTAGAGGCGATGGACGCCGGTGGCCCCTATGGCACCGGATGGCCGGCGCCCCGTATCGTAACTGGCCTGCTGCGCGTCATCAAGGCCGATGTCGTCGGCACTAACCATCTGCGCCTCGTAGTGGCTGGTGATGACGGCAAGTCGTTCAAGGCCGTCGCCTTTCGCCAGGCCGAAGCTCCGCTAGGCCAGGCGCTGCTAGGAGCGTCCCGCGACCGGCGCCTGTGGCTTGCCGGGCGCGCGAAGATTGATGACTGGGGCGGCCGACGGGCGGCGGAAATGCACATCGACGACGCCGCTTGGGCGGGCTGACGCAGCCGTCCGCGCGGCTTCCGCTTTTTTGCCGCCGATGGGTTGACCGGACCCGCCAATCGCCCTAATGCCGCCTTCGCTTCGCAGGTGTCAGCACCTGCCCGGCCCCATCGTCTAGCGGTTAGGACGCGGCCCTTTCACGGCTGAAACACGGGTTCGATTCCCGTTGGGGTCACCATATCAGCACATTTGAACCGCCGCGGCCGCTCGCAAGCTGTCTGCACACCGACCCAGCCGTGCGAGTACACGTTGATGACCGTCTTCGGTCCGTTGCACCCATGCCGGAAAGTCGAAGAGATGCACGATCATGTGCTATACGGCGAATTATTCCGCGCACCCGACACAGCAGACAGCCACACGGACAACGAGGATGGACCAACCGGGAGCCAACAGTGCAGGACCAGGACCGAATAATAATCATTGGCTCCGGTCATGTGGGCGCCACGACAGCTTACGCACTGATGCTGCGCGCCCTGTTCCGGGAAATCATTTTGATCGACCGCGACGAAGCGCTGGCTGAAGCGGAGGCAATGGACATTTCCGACGCTGGGGTACTGGCGCGGCCTACCCATGTTCGATCAGGCAATTTTGCCGATGCCGCCTCCGCCAGAATCGCGGTGCTGACCGCCGGGGCCGCGACCCATGGCAGCGAAAGCCGGCTGTCCGTCACAGCACGGAGCGCCGATATCGTACAATCCTGCATTCGGGACCTGGTCGCCGCTGGCTTCGACGGTCTGCTGATCGTTGCAGCTAATTCCGTCGACCTCATGGCATGGGTTGCGAAAGACGTTTCCGGCTTTCCCGGGCATCGCGTGATCGGAACCGGCACGTTGCTCGACTCCAGCCGTTTGCAGCAGACCATAGCGGCGCGCCTCAATGTCGCTGCTTCCTCTGTTGACGCCCTGATGATCGGCGAGCATGGCGACAGCTCCGTCGCGGCCCTTTCCATCGCGCGGATCGGCGGTGTCGCGCTTGAGAGCATCGAAGCGGGAACTCGTCCGAACGCAGCGGACCTGGCAGAGGAAGTGCGGGGAGCGGCCTATAAAATCATCGAGGGAAAGGGCTACACCTCGTTTGGCGTTGCCACGGCCATCGTGCGAATTTGCGAGGCCATCGTGCGCGACGAGCATGCGGTTGTCCCGGTATCGACACTGCTGACGGGCCAATATGGCATAACGGACCTGTATTTGAGCCTGCCCTGCATATTGGGGGAAACGGGCGTTGAACGCGTACTGACGCCGCATCTGAGCCAGAGCGAGACGGCCGCCCTGATCGCGTCCGCGAACATGCTCCGTACGGCGAAGCACGCGCTGGATCGGGGCGCATAAGGAGCGAGTGCCCGATGTCCCTCATTTGCGGGGGGGCTGGGTCGCGTCCTCCAATCTTGCTGTTACAAGCATCAGCGTGGCGTCTCCCGGGCAGGATGTTACCGTGAAACCCATTTCCCGTTCGAGTTCGATGGCGGCGTGATTGTCCCGGCTTTCGATGGCCTCAAGGGTCTTTATGCCCTTAGCCCGGGCGAAACGACTGACATGTTCGAGCAACGTCCAGCTGGCCCCGCGATTCTTGTAATCGGGTACGATCGCCATGGCGACTTCGGCCCGTTCCAACGCAGGATCGGCCACCAGCATGGCCGCCGCGAACACCGTCGTCCGATCCTTGTCATAGGCCAGGAAATTCTCTGTCGTGCGATGGTCGTAATCGGTCATCGCTTCGAGTTGATCCTGGCCGACCCTTTGCACGGACGAAAGAAAACGAAAGCGTAAATCAGCCGGAGTGACATGGTCGAAGAATCGAGCCAGAGCCGCCTGATCGCCCGACGTCGCGGGCCGGACAAAAAATTCAAAGCCCGACCGCGTGGTGAGATACCCCTTCCAGTCAGGCTCGCCCGGCAGGCAATCGGGTAGCGGATCAGCAGGAAGGGCAAAATCGGCGCCGCTCATGGGCATATCCTTTGTGTTCGGAGGCAATGCTCTCCTCGCAGGGAAGTGGGAGGACCGTTGCCGGGTGCTTAAAACAACAGCGCGTTGGGCAGCGGCCCTGCCCTAAACCACATTTGGCCGTTCCACGGGTTCGGCCTTAGGGTCCCGGGAATGGGTGTGATTTATGACCACCGTAATACCGGGAGATCCTTCTTCGATGGTAACGCTCGCGTCCAACTGATTGGCCAAGGCTTCCACAATACTGCTGCCGAGACCCGGCTTGGCATCAGCAAACGACTGGGACGTTCCGACGCCGTCATCGCTGACGGAGAGCACCCAATCGGCCTTGTCAGCATGATAATCGACGAGGATTTTTCCTGGCCGCTCACCGGGAAAGGCGTGCTTGAGCGCATTGATGACCAGCTCCGTCACGATCAACCCGAGGCTGACGGAGATGTCAGCGCTGACGCTGCTCCCATCGGCATCCACCACGAGCGATATCTGATCGTGATTGTGGATCATCGAGGCGCCCAAACTCTGGCACAGCTGTGTGAAATATCCTTTCAACTCCACGTCCCCCAGCCGGGATGCGGCCAGTTGCTGCTGCAACGTAGCGATCGACATCACCCGGTTGTGCGCATCATGAAGATGATTGCGCGCTTCGTCGGACTGCACGTTCCGCGCGCTTTGCAGGAGAACGCTGGCAATGATCTGGAGGCTGTTGGCCACGCGATGCTGAAGCTCCCGAAGCAGGATCGCTTTCTCGCGCAGCAGATCGTCCTTCAGTTTCTCGCTGATCCGCGCCTCGGTCACATCGGAAATAGTGAGCAGCAGGCGCGCCTGGTCAGCATCGCCGTAATGGAGTTTTTGTGCGTTGAGGACGAGGCGGCGGGGTGCCGCATCTCCCTTGAGTTCCATTTCGTAGGAATCGATCCGCGCATGCCCGTCCAGAGTGGCCGTGAGCAGCGAACGCAGCTGCGGCATGTCCCATTCCCCCTTTCCTACCGCGAAAATGGGCCGACCCGCGACGTTCTGGGGTTGCAACAGGAACGCGCGATAGAAGGACGTGCTACCGGCGATGATGTTCAACGCGCCGTCGAGCAACAATGCAGGCGCTGCCGACGAAGCAATGATCGCCAGCGCGAGGCTGTCCGCGACATCGGGATGGACGGCTTGACTCATGGCTGCGCCCCTTTCTGGGGTATACGGCAGAGCCTCTGGGTTGAGGATCCTGATCCGCATCGGTGCAAGCCGATCACTCCATGTTCTAGAGGCAGCCTAACTCGCTAACGCACCATAACACATCCTGTTTCAAAGCTCGCCTCTATTCGGGAGCGCGCGGATATTCGCGGCGTAAGTGTGAATGCACCACGATCGTTGCGCCACGAATTTCAAAACAGGGCCGCTCTCGGTCCGTCATCGGAACGAAGATAATTGGAAGGTTATGCGACTTCCGCATCCAACGGCGGGTAATCGACATAGCCCTCGGCGCCCTGACTGTACCAGGTCGCCATGTTCGTCTCTACCAGTTCTACACCTCGTTCAAGCCGCGCAGGGAGATCCGGATTGCCGATGAACGGCCTGCCGAAGCTGATCGCGTCTGCTTTGCCTGCCGCCAGATCCGCCTGTGCCCGCTCCAGCGAATAGTCCGAATTGAGAACCAGCGGTCCGGAGAAATGCTTGCGGATGACCGGAGATTGCTGGGGCTGATCGCTTCGACCGAAAGTGCCATCTGGTCCGGGTTCGCGGAGCTCGAGAAATGCGATGCCGATACGCTCAAGCCCCTGTGCGACCAGCGTGAAAAGTGGCTCCGGGTTGCTGTCGATCACTCCCTGGGTGTCGCCATTGGGCGACAGGCGAACGGCCGTACGCCCCGCGCCGATCTCATCGGCTATCGCCTGGGTGACCTCGAACAGCAGCCTCGCGCGGTTTTCCGGCGACCCGCCATAGATATCGTTGCGGTGGTTGCTGCTATCGCGGAGGAACTGGTCGATCAGATAGCCATTGGCGGCGTGGAGCTGAACACCATCGAACCCGGCGGCGATCGCATTTCTGGCGGCCTTCCGGTAGTCCTCGATCAGTGCAGGAATCTCGTCGATCCGCAGCGCGCGCGCCTGCGCATAGGGCTGTTTGCCAGAATAGGTGTGGGCCATATCCGGCGCGGTGGTCGCGCTCGCCGAGACCGGTGCTTCGCCATCGAGAAAATCGGGATGGACGATCCGCCCCATATGCCACAGCTGCAGGAAGATATGCCCGCCTGCATCGTGCACCGCTTGGGTGACAGGTTTCCACGCATCGACCTGCTCGTCGGACCAGATCCCGGGCGCGAATGGCCAGCCGAGCCCTTGCCGGCTGATCCCGGTCGCTTCGCTGATGATCAGCCCCGCGCCAGCCCGCTGCCCGTAATAGGTCGCCATGACGGGTGTGGGCACATGGTCGCGGGTCGCGCGGGCGCGGGTCAGCGGCGCCATGAACACGCGATTGGGAAGTGTGAGTTTGCCTAGGGTGACAGGATCAAAAATCGTCGCCATGTGATTATCCTTCGCTGCCCGCATCCTTCCTCAGGCAGCGGTTCGACTGCGCTCAACTGGGAAGCCTGCGCGAGAGATTCAATCGACACGCGACGCAACATAATCTTGTGCATCGGTCACAAGAAGTTGTGTGGCGAAGTCTTTACAGCTTTCCAGTTCACGCCTGAATGGCCACAGCGTCAAGCTGGCTTCGGCTCAAAACCGCAAATGCCCACGCCGCGCTCGCTTAACGAACGACAGGGCCTGCATTCCCAAATCGCGATGTGGAGGACGGATATGTTGGCGGATACGGTCTGGTGCAACGGCTCCGGTCCCTACCCGCAGGCGGCTGCCGCAGTCTGTTGCCCCAGCGGACCACGCACGAGGACAACATATCGCTACGTCATTGAGAAATGGTGCCCGGGGACGGAGTCGAACCGCCGACACTGCGATTTTCAGCGGCGCCGAAGCTCCTTCCAGGAGACTTCAATGGATGGCAAGGACCTTCAATTTCTGCGGCCCTTTCAGACTGTTGGCGGCGTCAACCTCACCCACGCAAAGGCAAGGTCTTTCACCTGCTATCACCGCGTCTGTTGCCCCATTGTTGCCCCGGCTGAATTTGACAAGGTTATGCCCAAGCTCTCGCCAGCAATTCTGAAACAATATAGTTGCCGATGCTCCGATATCGGATAATGACATGGCATAAAGATAGCACGCGGACGGGGGTGTATGTTGGCTTTCTTCTCGGGCGCGGTCGCCATAGCGACTGTTCTTGTTACTGAGCAGGCTGCTCATGATGAAAAGACCTCCGCTGTGGTGGCTGCGGATGTTTCAAATGGTAAGAGTAACTGCGAGCTACACATATGGCCCGCCGCTAGTATGAGTTCACTCGGCGAAGGCGCGTTGCTCAATCACGTACAGGGCCAAGCTTTACGCGACGCAAAAATTCCAGTTTCCACGCCCTTGGAGCCGGAGCAACAGATACGTCTTCTTACATCACTCGATTTACCCTCCGCAACTGACCATCGGGGCTATAGTATCAATGTTCATCCCGAACCTGCGTCCCATCGGCTGATCGGTGCACCTCATATTCGCCGCACGTCATCAACAGCCCGTTGTTATGCAGAAATGTCCTTGGACAAAATATTCTACCATTATTCGCCATTGATGAAGGCGGAACTCCGCACCCTCGTCACCTTCGATGACTTTGGAGAAGGCACCGAAGCGCGCTCCATCTTTTCGAGTTGGGGTACTGCACCTTTGTCAGCTTTTCCTCCAAAGACAATAGAGGGGCGCGATGCCGCGCTCAGCGATCTCAATTCCGCGTTTGTTGCAAGCCTAAAGGCATTTGCTGCCCACATGCTTGAAGCAAAAACGAAGCAGAAACACCAATAATCCGCAAAACAACAGAAATGGAGAGGTAAATGAAGAAGATAAGCTATCTGCTATGCATCGGTTGTATGATGGTCTCGACATTAGCGGCGGCCCAAGAAGCCGCCCCCGTGGCGTCAACTGCACCGGAGGAAGCACCCTCGGCAGCGCAGGCCGCTGTTGCCGCAGATCAAGCAACGTCCAATGGGTGCGAAATTCACATTTGGCCTGCCGAGCGGTTCACTGCCCGCACCACTGGCTGGCTAAGCGGGTTTGGTGCCATCGGAGCAATGGCGGATGCGTCCGGCCACGCTACTGGCGATGCGGCGCGACGGGGTAATCTTGCATCTGCGCTCGAAAGCGAAAGCCAGACCCAGCTCCTCGCTTCCATGGATCTCGTCAAGTTGCTCAATACGCAATCTGCAACCATCATCCGTCACAGTGAGCCTCTCGACCGTAAGACGGTGAACAAGATCATGGAGCGCCGCGCTCAATCGCAGTCGCCTTGCTACTCAGAACTGATGGTCACCGATATTTTCTATCAGAAGGCTGCTATCTATGGCCGTTCGCTGAAAACCCTTTTCATGTTCCGGCGGTTTGGCGCAGCACAAACGAACCCTGCAATCTATAAGGGTTGGGGCGGAAACGGGCTGAAGCTTTTCCCACCCAAAGAGGGCGAAGATGTTCAGGCCGCTAACGCGGAACTGGTAAGCGTTTTCAAATCTGATTTTGAAGAATTTGCCAAAAACGCGCGCATGTCTCCAGCGCTGGCGTCAGCGAAATAGAATATGTTATGACGAAGCTGAGCGTAACACGGTGTTTTCGTTCAGCTTCGTTTCCCAAACAGTACTCAATCACATGACAGGGGCAAGAGTGTATGGCCCGATCACTGTTCAAGATCGGAATACTTACTGCGATCTGCTTCTGTTGCGCGAACACCGACGTTTTCGCTGATGGCGGCAAGAATAGACAATCAAGGACGAGCGACAAGGTTGCCTCGGTTGCTAAATCCCAAGACATAATTCCCGATGCCGCAACTTTCGACGCATTCGCCAGAACCGAACGTGCGGGCCGATTTATGGAACTACCGCAAGTCATGTTTGCGATCGACCGAAGCAAGGTCCCTGCCCGCGTTATCTGGATCAACACTAAGCAATACCGTTTCCATTATGATTATCTGCGGTCAGCCTATCTGACCCTGGCAGATGCCGAAATTTTTAATGCCACCAACTATTCGCGGCCCGACCGGCGGTTTTTATTGGGATCTGTAGTTCGCTATCCCCGCCTCGTTCGATATGGAGTAGAGTTCTGGGAGGGCGATATCTTGCAATCGGAATTGCTGGCAGGTGCTATGCGGGATTTGCAAGAATCCTTCTTCGTACCACTCACGTTTAAACCCAATTCAGATAGCCAGCGAGAGGCGGCCGCCAAGGCCGGACTTACTACAATCGGCATTGAAGAGGCTTATGGCAGCGCCGAGCAGCTTGTTCTGAATCCCGGCCGGGCGGTGGGTCGGCTCATGCTCGTCGCGGACGGCGATGAAAATGCTCTCCTGCCTGGCGACATCGCTTTGCTGACCACCGTTCCGGTGCGAATGCCGCCGGTCGCGGGCATCATATCCGCATCTTTTACAACACCGATCAACCATATTAGCCTGCTAGCCAAGACATGGCGTATCCCCAATGCGTATCGAAACGGCGCGGACAGTCTGTTCGCCGCCCTCATCGGCAAACAGGTTGTGCTGGACACAAGGAAATCGCCCGTCGTCATCCGAGAAGCCACCGTGCACGAGATTGCCGAGAATGCAAAATTCCGTCGTTTACGGGCAGTGCAGGCTGCTCCGGCGGATGTCACCTATTCTGGCTTGCCTACATTATCTGAACAGGATGCCAAATGGTCGCGCCGCACAGGTGCCAAGGCGGCCAATCTTGCGGAAGTTGCAGCCCTTGCCCGCCGCGATCCTTATCATATGTTCGATGTGCCCGAGGGGTTTAGCGTACCTTTTTCATTCTATGAACGTTTTGTCGTTGCGAATAAGATCGATCAGCAGATCAACCGGTTACTAGATGATCCCCGGCTGAGCGATGCTGAATGCCGAACAAAGGAGCTCGCTCGGATCAGACAATTATTTGCTCAGGGCCATATTCCGCCTACCGATTTTGCTATGATCGCATCGAAGCGCTTATCCTTGCTTGGCGACAAAGGGGTTTTCGTCCGATCCTCTACAAATGCCGAGGATCTGCCGCGCTTCAACGGGGCGGGACTTTATGACACTCTACCGAATGTCAAGGCCTCGGAAGATCTGGAACGTGCGATAAAGACCGTGTGGGGCTCGCTCTGGAACGACCGCGCTTTTGCAGCGCGTGAAAGCGCGGGCATCAATCATCGCTCCGTCCGCGCCGCTATTCTCATTCAGCGCGGTATAGACGCTGATGCTGCGGGCGTGATGACCACAATTGATCCGTTTGATGAAAACGCCGACGAGAGGCGCCTCTTTCTCGCTGCTAAACGTGGACTTGGCATTCGCGTGGTCGAAGGCAAGAAAATCGCCGAACAATTAATTTATCGGCCTGACCTTAACTCGGTGCAGGTTCTCACTCGATCACAAGACGATGTCATGCTGCATTTCGGTCCAGGTGGCGGGATTGAGGAAATCCAAACCATTGCGGATCGCGCTGTCCTCGCGGATGCCCTCGTTGCACGGCTCGGAAAAATCGGTCTAGCGATTCAGTCTGCATTTGACGGACGACCACAGGACATCGAATGGCTCGTGGTGGGTGGCCGCATATTGATTGTCCAGTCGCGTAATTATGTAAAGGGGCACTGATATGCAGCTTGCCTCCCTTAAGCTTGTGATCGCCTCACTGTTGTTGGCGCTTCAGCCATCTGCCGCTGATGCCATAGTAGCGATACCTCCCATGACGGTTTCCATGCCTCTGGTTTCGCAGGACGCCCGTTGCAAATGGACGCTGTCGCAAATTGGCGGGCGATCAGACGGAGCGGCTGTCCCTGTTCCTGCTTTACGCATTGGATCACCCGTCCGTCGTTCAACCGTCTCATTTACTACAGGCGGAGGTGGAACCAGTCGCGGTATCTGGGAGGCTAAGCAACGTGCGGCCGGGCTACCCTTTGAGCCTCAGCCGTTCAATATCAATAGCAGAAGCCAGCCTTGGATTTATACCGAACTGCAAGGCCAGTCCCGTAACTTAGCATATCAGAGAGTCCCCTTGCTGCCACAGCACAACCCTATCGGACCCGAGGCGCTTGTTTACGCACAATCCGTTTCGAAGACGAGCGGGCGTATCGTTGCCGTCCAAATGATGCTTCGCAGCGCCCCTGGAACCACTCCCCGCTATCGTCTCTCTGGCAACGGTCCGTGTCACGGCGAAACAGTCGACATTTATGGAACAAGCGCTTTTCATATATCGGTTGCTATGCTGACTAGGGACCCGTTATGCATGCGGCAGGATCAGTTTGCCTGCACGAAAGTCGCTCCTCCACACGGACGCCTGTTATTTGTCCATAGGCAAAAGGGGTGGCAATTCTTCGAACATCGTTGGGTGGACTTTGACGCAATATCATCAGAGCGAAAGAAGCAGGGGGCTTAAAACGGGTCGGTGCGTCTCACCCGTCACTAATTCCCTTAAAATTTCAAGTAGCATGGTGTCCAGACCCTGAATCACGCCCATGGTCAGACCTCCATCATCTTGTAGTGCCGAGGAATGCGCAGGCCGGCTTCGGCAATCTCTGCAATCAGTTCATCAGAAAAACAGGTAAGCAGGCCGATGATTTGGCGCTCGCGCCATAAATGGGCGCTACCGAACAAGGACTTCTGGAAAGCTAGGCCGCTGATACCTGCTTTATTATCTCTATATCGGAAGCGGGTGATGTCTAGTTCGCAAGATCCTTCTTTGCTCGCTTCAGGCGAAAAACTGTCAAAATATTGGCCAATAACGAGCGTGTAGTAGCTCTTAGGATACACGTCGCCTTTGCGGTTCATGATCTCAATCGGAAAAAACTGATGTAGGCTTGGCTCCAGCCGCTCAATGATCGTTTTCAATGCCTCTTCGACGGCCAGCATCCGATTACTCAGCATGATCAGCGATCCAAGCGATTTGCCCCCGCGTTCGATAACAAAGAATCGCGGCGGCTCGTGAGCCAAGATTGGACTGAATGGCGGCATATCAGCGCCGCCCTTGGCCCCTTGCTCGTGGAGAAATTTGCCAACAACGAAGCTGACATACGGTCCGGCCTTTCCCCTAGAGGCGGTATCGACGTAGTCGAATAATGCGCTTTGATCCTCCGGCGATAATTCGAGATAATAGGACTTCAGGCGGCTGCCCCAGCCGCTGGTTGCGTCAGGGGTAGCCTCAAAGCTGCCATCCGACCAAAACTCGCCGAAGCTCGAAGGTAAACTCATTCCCCAAACCATCACGCCACCTCCCACGCATCCTGCGCGCACTCATTCACAGCTACCGGCCCGGCAAACCCGCCGACCCAGATCCAACTATAGCATCACTCCGCGCCGTCGCCCGCATCCCCGGCAGGCGCCGCTTGCGTCTCGCCAGCCCCTTCACCCTCACGCCGCACCTTCATCTTTTCCAGCAGTTCGGGCTCGACTGAGCGGGCGACGACCGGGTGGATGGCGACCGGGCGGCCCTTGGCGATCTGTGAGAAGCTGGCGAGCACAGCAGTCACGACCTTGCGAGTCGGCGCGATCACGTCGAGCAGCCACAGCGCCCCGCCGCAGCCGCCGTCGCTTTGTCGGGCAGGTCGAGCGTGGAGCCATCAAAGGAATATCCGCTCGCCCTCAAAGCCTTGAATAGATCATGGTCACGAATGACATTTTGCGGGATAAGATGATGTGCTTGTGTTGGCATCAGATATACCCCGCTTCGCAATTTCGGTTATGCGCCACATAGGTTTTCCAGGCTTCGATCAGTGGTCCCATATGCTCTTCCGCTACCCAGAGTCGGTCGACTTCATGACATTCGCGCCTGATATCGACCGCGCCGAAGCGCCCCTTGCGGAGCGCCTTGCAGAATGCGTCAGATACGAAAAGCTGGTTCCAGCCCAAAGGACCTCCCGTCCATAAATGGCGCCCTTCGATCTGTGGCTTGGACAGGGAAATTTCGAGTGGGGTCAGTTTTTGAATCAATCCCAATGATGGATGAATTTTTCCATAGCGCGTTTCTCTAAACCACTCGGGTTTGTTGTCGGTCAGCACGCAATCGACATCGACATTGCAATTGAAGAAATAATATTCTCCCGGCATCGCCGTACCGTCGTGAAATTGCAGTTCTATCGGTGCGAACAGATGCAGGCCCGGTTCGAATTCTTCGACCAGAGCCTTGAAACGCGCCGTGACCGTGGTCGCGGAATCGACGAAGAAAATATCGGGTGCCGGAGGCTTTGGATATTTCTCCCGATAACGCGCAGCTTTTGGGACGTTTTTCTCGGACAGGGGTCGGCTTAACGACAGCCCGCTTCCAACAAGCCCTCTCTTCTCTTCAACATTATCTTCATAGAGCCAATCGAAACCCGGCCCAGCATATCCATAATCTCGAGCCAACCACCAAGCCATCACGCCACCTCCCGCGCATCCTGCGCGCACTCATTCACAGCTACTGGCCCGGCCAACTCGCCGACCCAGACCCCCCTATAGCATCACTTCGCGCCGTCGCCCGCATCCCTGGCAGGCGCCGCTTGCGTCTCGCCAGCCCCTTCACCCTCACGCCGCACCTTCATCTTTTCGAGCAGCTCGGGCTCGACCGAGCGGGCGACGACCGGGTGGATCGCGACCGGGCGGCCCTTGGCGATCTGCGAGAAGTTGGCGAGCACGGCGGTCGCGACCTTGCGGGGCGGCGCGATCACGTCGAGCAGCCACAGCGCCTCGCCGCTCGCCCAGTCGTCGCTGGCAAGGCGGATCGGGAACACGCCGCCCTTGATCTGCTCGCGAATCTTCGCATCTACCTCCGCGCTCACCATAACCACGATTGTATGAGTCCATTTGGGGTGTTGGCCTCGTCGAAGAAATGGGTAAGATGCGTTTTGAAGCTGAAGCATTCGGCGCATGGCTTGCGTGGGATCCGAATAGCGAAGGAATTTTTTTCAAGCCGTTGAGCCGTCATAAGCCGGAATAGAGCAGGGGCGCTGGAAACTTCCTGGAAGGACGAGGGAAGCAAATCCGAGCATTCGAAGGTAGATCGTCCTTCTCGGCCTGTTGCCCCATTGTTGCCCCGGCGCTTGCGACTGTTTCTACGCAGTCATAGCGGGCAATAAATACTGCTGATTGTGTAAGACGGGTTATTATGAACTACTAACCTTGAAAACACGAGCGAGTCTTCTCTGAAGCAACAGATATTGACACGCTAGTGCGCGTCTTTGGATCAGGACAATAGACAATATTTTCACAATGGGTGAAGTTCTCCCCATCGAATCAGTGCCCGGGGGGAATTACAATCATGCGCATCAGGTGGCTGCCAATCGTCGCTGCGCTACTGCTTGTCCCCTTTGCGGCCGTTAGCAGCTCCAGTCCGCAAGTGACTCTCGCTCTCGCGGGGGGCAGTGGATGGCGGAGTGCTACTATCAACCGCTTCACGCTGCGTTTCTCCGATCCGATGGTGGCGCTCGGCGACCCACGCGCGACGCCCGCTGCCGCGAGCGACTGTCCGGTTCCGGCAGACGGTCGCTGGGTGGATCAGCAGACCTTCGTGCTCGATTTCAAACAACCTTTGCCGGGCGGCATCAGCTGCACAGTTAAACTGCGCGACGGCCTCACCACATTACGCGGCGTCCGAATTGCGGGCACCGGGCAATTCCCGATTGACACAGGCGGACCGTCCGTTCGTGCTGTGCTTGCGCCGGGGATGGACGGCGACATCGACGAGGATCAGATATTTCTCGTCGCGACCAATGTACCCGCTGATCCGCGCTCGGTCGCGGCACGGGTGTCCTGTGCGGTCGATGGCATCGGCGAAAGCATCGCGGTCGATCTGTTGCCTGCTGGGCCTGTTGCAAAACTGCTCGACGGGATGGGCGAGCAGAACTGGCGGCGGCGCTCCTTCCTTGAGGAGGCGGGCCTACCCGAAGCTCTGCCCAATGATGCAAAATCCCGCACCGCCGCGCTGGCGAAGATCGTGGCGCTGAAGTGCCGCCGTCCGCTGCCGCCGAAGCGTAATATGGCGCTGGTGTGGCCGAGCAGCATTGCTAGCGTGTCGGGCAAGCTCGCTGGCCGAAATCAGCGCTTCGATTTCACCGTGCGCGCGCCGTTCGATGCGCGCTTCACCTGCGGGCGGGTGAATAGCAGTGCCGACTGCAATCCGATCCAGGATCCGGAATTGAGCTTCTCCGCACCGATCAATCGCGCAAAGGCGCTCGCCATTCGGTTGCGTCTGGCGGACGGCAGCGAACGCACACCGAGCCTGTCCGACGACGAGAAGAACAATGCGCAGGTTGCGGACCTTGCCTTCAAAGGACCGTTCCCAGGGCAGAGCGGCGCGCAACTCATCCTGCCGCAGGGGATCACCGATCTCTCCGGTCGTCCGCTCGCCAACGCCGCGCGCTTTCCGTTACTGGTGAGGTTTGGAGCTGCGCCGCCGCTGGTCAAGTTCGCGGCGAGCTTCGGCATCGTCGAGGCGAGCGAGGGGGGCGTGCTGCCAGTCACGGTGCGCGCGGTCGAACCGACGCTGATCGGCAAGGCTAGGGCGATCTCCGGCAAAAGCGCGCGGATAGCCAACGACAATGCTGAAATCGTCAAATGGCTGCAAAAGCTGGACAGCGCCGAGGAGTCGGACTTCGAGGACATCAGGCAGAAGGACGGCAGCACCCGCACGGTGAACCACACCCGCGACAAACCGCTGCTTACCTCCGGCGGCGCGGCAATGAACGTGCCGCTGCCCGGAAGGGGCAAGGACTTCGAGGTCGTCGGCATATCGCTCAAGACATATGGGTTGCATGTGGTCGAACTGGCCAGCCCGGCGCTTGGCAACGCGTTGCTCGGCCGCAAGGTGCCGCGCTATGTCGCCGCCGCTGCGCTGGTGACGGACATGGCGGTACATTTCAAATGGGGCCGGGAAAGCTCGCTCGTCTGGGTGTCAGCGTTGAAGAGCGGCCAGCCCATCGCCCATGCCGCGATCCATGTGACCGACAGCTGCACCGGGAAACCGATAGTCTGGGGCAGCACCGATCAGGCTGGGCGTCTGCTGATCAAGGGCAGCCTACCGGAGCCGGAAACTGGCGGCGATTGCCGCTATGGCGGGCATCCGCTGATGGTCTCGGCGCGGCTGGGCGAAGACATGAGCTTCACCCTGACGAGCTGGAGCAGCGGCATATCGCCTTATGACTTCGAGCTACCCTTCGGCTGGAGCGCGCCGCAGGACATCATCCACAGCATCTTCGATCGCGCGCTCGTAAAAGTGGGCGAGACGGTGCACATGAAACATGTGTTGCGCCATCCAGCCGGGTCCGGCTTCGCGCTGGCGAACGGTTTCTCAGGCAGGCTCGTGCTGAGCCACATGGGATCGGGCACCGAGTTTGCCATGCCGGTGACGATAACGCGCGCGGGCAGCGGCGAGAATGAATGGACGGTGCCGCAAGGCGCGCCGCTCGGAGATTATGCGCTGCGGTTCGATGCGAACGGCCAGACGATCAGCAGCGGGCAGAGCATCCGCGTCGATGAATATCGCCTGCCGACGATGCGCGCGACCGTGACCGGCCCACCGGCGCCGCTAGTGCGCCCGGCTAGCGTGCCTCTGTCGCTCTACGTCGGCTATCTTGCGGGAGGCGGCGCGAGCCATATGCCGGTGACGCTGCGCACCGATTTCTCCAGCGGTGTCTCGGCCCCCAGCGGATGGGATGCCTACAGCTTCGGTGGTGACGCGGTGAAGCCCGGCACGCGCCCGCTCGATGATGAAGGCGAGGCGGAGAAGGCGCCGCTGCCCTATGCGCAGACCCTGCCAGCGACCTTGGGCGCGGATGGCACCGCGAAGGCGAGCATCGACGTCAACCAGCCGGTGACGCAGCCGGTCAGTCTCACGGTCGAGATGGACTATCCGGACGCCAATGGCGAAACGCTGACAGCAAGCCGGCATATGACGCTCTACCCGTCCGCCGTGCAGCTTGGACTCAAGACTGACGGCTGGCTGATGCGCGACAATGATCTCCGGCTCCAGTTCGTCGCGCTCGATCTTTCCGGTAAGCCGCTGTCGGGTCAGAAGATCGCGGTGAAGCTCTATTCGCGCGAGATCATCACCGCACGGCGGCGGCTGATCGGTGGCTTTTATGCCTATGACAATCAGGAGAAGGTGACGGAGATCGACGCGGACTGCACCGCGCGGACGGACAGCCTGGGCAGGGCGAGTTGTGCGCTCGACCCCGGCGTCTCGGGCGAGGTCACAGTGGTCGCAACCACGCTGGATGGCGAAAAGCGTGAGGCGCGCGCGGTGCGTTCGGTTTGGCTCGCGGGCGAGGACGACTGGTGGTTCGGCGGCGACAATGGCGACCGCATGGACGTGATCCCCGAGCAGAACGCCTACAAGGCGGGCGATGTCGCACGCTTCCAGGTACGCATGCCGTTCCGCTCCGCTACCGCGCTTGTGACAGTGGAGCGCGAGGGTGTTCTCGCCAGCTACGTGACGACGCTGTCTGGTAAGAATCCTGTCGTCGAGGTCAAAATGCCGGGGGCTTACGCACCCAACGTCTATGTCTCAGTGATGGCGGTGCGTGGGCGCATCGACGGCTGGCGGCTGTGGCTCGCCGATCTGGCGCGCAGATGGCACTTGCCCTTCTTCTCGCGCGAGGGCGCCTCGCCTACTGCCTTGGTCGATCTGGCGAAACCCAGTTATCGCATCGGTATCGCCAAGGTGCAGGTGGGGTGGGAGGCGCACCGGCTGGGCGTATCCGTGAAGGCGCAACGCAGCCGCTATGCGGTGCGCGATGTGGCGCAGGTGGCGATTGCCGTGCGCGATCCTTCCGGCAGGCCCGCGCGTAATGCCGATGTCGCCTTCGTCGCGGTCGACGAAGCGCTGTTGCAATTGATGCCGAACGAGAGTTGGAAGCTGCTCGACGCGATGATGGGCGAGCGCACGTTGAATGTGATTACCTCGACCGCGCAGATGCAGGTGGTCGGCAAGCGCCATTATGGCAAGAAAGCGGTCGAGGCGGGCGGCGGCGGCGGCGACGCTTCTGGCATCAACCGCGAGAATTTTCAGCCGGTATTGCTGTGGAAAGGACATGTGCCGCTCGATGCACAAGGCCGAGCGAGCGTATCCGTGCCGCTGTCGGATTCGCTATCCAGCTTCCGGCTTGTGGCAATTGCGAGCGATGGCGCGCAGTTCTTCGGCACCGGCGAGACGAATATCCGCACCGCGCAAAACTTGACGATCTATTCAGGCCTGCCGCCGCTGGTGCGCACCGGCGACTGGTACAGCGCGGTATTCACGCTGAAGAACGGCTCCGATCATCCGACAACCGTCACAGCGACGCCGCATATGGAACCCGCAGTGGCTGCCGGTAAATCGCTCACACTGACGATCCCGGCGGGCAAGGCTGGGCTAGTGCGCTGGAATCTCCACGCGCCGCAAACGCCTGGCACACTGAAATGGACCGTCTCCGCCCGTTCGGCGGACGGCAAGGACAGCGACCAGCTCACGGTGGCACAGGAAGTCGCGCCCGCGGTGCCGGTAGAAGTGTGGGCGGCGGGGCTGTGGCGCGTCGGCGAAGGCGCGCAGCCGGTGATCGGTATACCTGCCGGGGCATTGCCGGGCGGATGGGTCAGCGTTGCCCTCTCCGATACGCTCGCGCCCCCGCTGGAGGGTGTGCGGCGCTATATGGCGGACTATCCCTATGGCTGCTTCGAACAGAAGCTCTCCCGCATCGTCGCGACCGGGGACACGGGCGGGTGGACAGCGCTCGCGGGCGCGTTGCCGACTTATCTCGATGATGACGGCCTGCTGCGCTACTGGCCCGTGGCGGAGATGGAAGGCTCGCCCGAGTTGACTGCCTATGCGCTGGCGATAACATCCGCCGCTGGCCTGCCGATTCCTGACGAACCGCGTGCGAAAATGATCGCGGCGCTGCGCGATTTGGTGACGGCGCGGCTGTCGCGCGACCGGCGCGTGACGGCTGACGAGCGGCTGGTGCGGATTGCGGCGCTTGGCGCGCTGGCGCGGGCAGGCGCGGCGGATGCGACGCTGATCGGCGCGATCGACATGGCTCCTGCCGATATGCCGACCGGCGCGCTCGCCGACTGGATCGTGACGCTCGACCGGCTGCCGAAAGCACCGCGCGCCGCCCAACTTCGCGTCGCTGCCGAACAGGAACTGCGCCGCCGCCTCGTCTATGAGGGCACCCGCCTTGATCTCGCCGATCAGCGCAGCGCGCCGTGGTGGATGATGGTGAGCGGCGACGAGATGGCGATCAAGGCGCTGGATGCGGTGCTCGGCAAGAGCGATTGGGCAGCGGAAGCGCCGCGCTTGATGACCGGCGTCGCCCAGCGTCAGTGGCATGGGCATTGGGACACGACCCCGGCGAATGCGTGGGGCACGGTCGTCGCGCGCCGCTTCGGCGGGCTTTATCCGGCAAGCGCGGTGGCAGGCGCGACGCAGGTGGCGCTCGGTGGCAGGAGCCTCAGTGTGGCATGGCCCCTCGCCGCCGACGCCGTGCCGCTTAAACTGCCGCTCGCCGCCGGGCCGATGATGCTGACGCAGAGCGGCGGGGCCGGGCCATGGGCGGTGGTCAGCGTCAACGCCGCCGTGCCGCTGAAGGCGCCCTTGTTCGCGGGTTATCGCCTCGAAAAGCGGATCACGCCGATCAGCCAGCGCATCAAGGGGCGATTCACCGAGGGCGATGTGCTCAAGATAAGCATTGCCGTCACCGCAAATGCCGAGCGCAATTGGGTTGTGGTGAGCGATCCGGTGCCTCCGGGCGCAACCGTGATCAAAGATCTTGCCAATCAGTCGGGCATTCTCGCGTCGCAGGCGAGCGCAGGACCGGGCGTGCGCTTTGGTGCAGTCGATACGGATGGCAAGCTGTGGGACATTCGGGCAGGCGTACTTCCCGCCTACATTGAGCGAGGGCGCGATGCCTGGCGCGGCTATTTCGACTGGGTTCCGCGCGGACGTTTCGTCGCCGAATATGTGGTGCGACTGAACGGCAGCGGACATTTCACACTGCCGCCGACGCGGGTTGAGGCGATGTATTCGCCTGAGGTCAGGGCGCAATTACCCAGCGGCCCCATGACTATATGGTCACGCTGAGCCACATGTTCGTTGCATTGCGACGCTGGTGGCCGCCCGCGCTGCTGATCGTACTGATCGTCTTCTACGCGGCATTCGATACGCTGAGCGCGCCCCCGCGTTTGCCGGACTATGCGCAGGTGCGCGATGCGTGGAAACCTAGCGAGGCATGGCTTTACGATCGCAACGGCAGGCTGCTCGACCGCATCCGGGTCGATTACAAGGCTCGGCGCCTGGCGTGGGCGCGCCTCGATGATATTAGCCTGGCGATGCGCAATGCGGTGATCCGGGGCGAGGATCGGCGCTTTTCAACGCACGGCGGCGTCGACTGGCTGGCGCTTGGCGGCGCGGCGGTAGCGCGGCTGCGCGGCTACCCGACACGCGGCGCCTCGACCATCAGTATGCAGCTCGCCGCCTATCTCTCGCCGCAGATCGCCGCGCCCGGCGCGCGTGGCTGGCTGGACAAGCTGCGGCAGATGCGCAGTGCGTGGGCGCTGGAGGAGGAATGGAGCAAGGACGAGATCCTTGAGGCCTACTTGAACCTCGCGCCGTTTCGGGGCGAGGCGCAGGGCATCGCCGCGGGGAGTATGACGCTGTTCGGCAAGCCGCCATCGGCGCTCGATGCGCGCGAGGCGGCGCTGATGGCGGCGCTGCTGCCCGATCCAGCCGCGAAGACGGACATCGTGACAGCCCGCGCCTGCCACCTCGTCGAGCGCGCCGACTGCGCCAACCTCCCCGCGCTGGCCAGTGCCATGCTTGCCCCCGGCAGGCTGCGCGCGCTTGACCCGGGCCTCGCCCCGCATCTTGCCAACCATTTGTTACAAACCCCCGGTGCGCGGATGATCAGCACGCTCGACGCCGCCCTGCAACAGGTCGCCACCCAGGCGCTGCGCCACCAGCTTCAAGGACTGGGGCCGGGCCGGGTGCGCGACGGCGCGGTGATCGTACTCGATAATGCGAGCGGCGATGTGCTGGCTTATGTCGGCGGCGTCGGGCTGGGGTCGACAGCGGATGCTGTGGACGGCGCGGGCGCGCTGCGGCAGGCGGGGTCTACTCTCAAGCCTTTCCTCTATGCGCAGCTGATCGAGCGCAAATGGCTCACCGCCGCGTCGATCCTCGAGGATTCCCCGGTGCAGCTCGACACGGCGTCCGGCCTTTATGTGCCGCGCAATTACGACAACGCCTTTCTGGGCCCTGTGTCAGTGCGCCGCGCGTTGGCAAACAGCCTCAACGTCCCCGCCGTGCGGGCGCTGGTGTTGGATGGGGTGCAAGACTTCCGCGACCGGCTGTGGGATTTGGGCTATGTCGATCTCAATCCGGATGGAGATTATTACGGCTTCTCGCTCGCGCTCGGCTCGGCGGAAGTGACGCTGCTTCAGCAGGCGAACGCCTATCGCACGCTGGCCAATCTCGGCCGCTGGTCGCCAGTACGGCTGCGCAAGGGCGATCTGACAGGCGTAGAGAAACCCCTGATCAATCCCGGCGCGGCCTGGATCACCGCCGATATGCTCGCCGATGCCAGCGCGCGCTCCGGCACGTTCGGTGTCGATTCCGCGCTGCGCCTTCCGTTTTGGGCAGCGGCCAAGACCGGCACCTCAAAGGCAATGCGCGATAACTGGTGCATCGGTTTTTCGGACAAGTTCACTGTAGCGGTGTGGGTCGGCAATCTGGAGGGCGATCCGATGCGCGCGGTATCCGGCACAGCAGGCGCCGCGCCGGTGTGGCGGGACATCATGCTGGCGCTGCATCGGAACCGAGCCGGCGGAGCGCTATCTCACCCGGCGGCAGTCACAGGCGCACGAATAACATTCGCCCGCACCGGCGAGATCCCCCGCACCGAATGGTTTCTCGCTGGCACCAGCCAGGAAACTCTGGCCGAAGCACCCACGTTCGCCCGCCGCCCGCGCATCGTCAATCCGGTCTCGGGCAGCGTCTATGCAGCGGATCCAGATATCCCGGCGGATCGGCAGGGACTGGGCGTCTCCGTCACCGGCGCAGCGGGCTCATATCGCCTAACTCTCGATGGCAGGGGAATCGGCGATGTATCCTCCGCCCCGCAATTGCCGCTATTCCCCGGCAGCCATCTCCTTGCTTTGTTAGACGAGAGCGGACGCAGGATCGATCAAGTGCGGTTCACTGTGAGGTAATAGACAACGAACTTTGTTCACCCGACACCAATCTCCTGCACCTTCCCTCACGCTCTTAGATAGTCTTTGAAAGACGCCGTCATGCTTGATTATTACGCCGCCATAATCGAACAAGAGTGGCATCATGAAACAGGCTCTCTCCGTCAAACTGATCGATAGCTGAAACGGCGCGGGCGGCGTTACGAGGTACGTGATACGACGCTGCCGGGCCTCTCGATCCGCGTTTCGCCCAATGGGCAACGGCGTTGGTCCGCCAATTATCGCTTCGGCACTCAGCAGCGGCGCTTGGGGCTCGGCGGCTATCCGCAGACCTCGCTTGCGCGCGCGCGCGAGAAGATGGTCGAGATCTTGTGGCAGGTCGACGAGGGCATAGACCCGGCAATGGCTGCGCGCATCCACCAGATTCGCTGCGCAGTTGTTCATGCAGGCGAAAAAGACATGATTTGGAAAACTTCGCTGACGGCAATGCAGCGATCGAACCGGTCCTCCCGCCGGTAGCGCGGGCAGCTCTACTGATGCTAGGTGTTACACTCGGCCGTTAGATACAGGTTGTTCCACAGCATTTTGCTCTAATTGTAAACTCACCCGCAAACCCATCGCCTACAGCCTGTTGCCCATTGTTGCCCCAGCGGACCGCGCAGGCGCATCAAACCATCGCTAAGTCATTGAAAATATGGTGCCCGGGGACGGAGTCGAACCGCCGACACTGCGATTTTCAGTCGCATGCTCTACCAACTGAGCTACCCGGGCATGAGCGCGATGGGCGGGTGCCCGTCGCGGATCGGAGCGTGCGCTATAAGCATCACTCCTCGGTGCTGTCTACCCCATAATCGCTGCTTTTTTGGAGTTCATCGTCATCGACCGGCTTGCCGGGAATGCGATAGCCGTCGCCCAGCCATGTCAGCAAGTCGCGATCCTTGCAGGCGCGGCTGCAAAACGGCGCGAACTCTGCCGCGGTCGGCTTCTTGCACAGCGGGCATCGTTCGTTCGCGCGTTCAACCCGCATGACCTGCCTCCATTCCCAGGGTAGCGTCTGCGCGCAGCTCCACGCTGCCGCCCCGGCGTTTTTCCAGCCGCTCGATCCAGTCCGGCGCGCGTCGGATGCGATCGATCACCGCCGGATGGCCAGTAAGAATGACCGCGCCGCCCGCGCCTGCGTTCCCGGCGTCATGGCGCTCGGCCCGCCGCAGCAACGCCATCGCGGCGCTCAGAACCGGATCTTCGCGCAGCAGTTCCATGAGCGACGGCCGCTCACGCTTGCGGATGATCTGGATGAAGCCGAAGCCATTGACCGCTGTCCGCTCGAAGGGGAGCGGCAGGACCTTGTCGATCTGCGCGGCGGCAATCGCCCGTTCGTCCTTGTTGTTCATGGTGGGCAGGTCGATGCCGATCGATCCCGCAAGGCCCATCTGGCGGATGGCGATGGCGGCAAGCTTTGCGCCTTTCGGCCCCAGTTGTGCGGGCGGCAGGGAGCCATCGACGTCGATCAGCACCATTGCGGGCGTCAGGAAAATGCGCAGCGCCGCCGCCTCGGTGCCGACCTCGCCGCTGCGGGCCTGTTCCATCAGCTCGCCCCAGCCATGCGCCTCCAGGGCGTCCTCTTCATGCGCGGGGCACGGCCGCACCGGCACACCTGTCGCACGGATGCGCTGCAGCAGGCTCGGTCCGGGGTGCGCCTTGATTCCGGGCTGAGCCGCCCGCCCCTTCGCGAGTTTGTCCCGGCTGCTTTCCGTGCCGGCTTCGGCAATCCGTTCGCGGGTGATCTCGACCAGCAGCAGGCCCCCTTCCGCGGTCTTCGGGGGGATCGGCTCGATCAGCACATCCTCTCCGCTTTCGAGCCGGACGATGCCACGCTTCTTCGGAATGAGTGTGCGGACCAGACGCCCCTGCGCCACCGTTCCGGCAAGCGCGCGCTTGCCCTCCCGCTCGATCAGCGCCTCAAGGATGCGGCCGTGGTCGACCAGCGCCGCGCGGCTTTCGCCGATGCCTTCCTCGTACAACCACTCAGCCATGAACATATCCTGCCGCGCTTAGAAGGACGCGCGTTTCATAAAGAGGGAGACCGACGACGCCTGAGTGACTGCCCGAAAGCGCCCGGATCAGGCCCGCCGCCCTGCCCTGGATCGCATAGCCGCCTGCCTTGCCATGCCATTCGTCGCACGCAATATAGGCATCGATTTCCTGTGCCTCCAGCCGCTTGAACGTCACGATACTGTCCGACAGGCGATGGCGCGCACGCCCTTCCGCGTCGATCAGCGTAATGGCCGACAGCACATGATGCCGCCGTCCCGACAACAAGGAAAGGCAGGACCGGGCGTGCGCTTCATCCTCCGCCTTGGGCAGGATGCGCCGCCCTACGGCCACCACCGTGTCGCCCGCCAGCACCAGCGCACCGGGGTGCCGAGCCGCGACGATGCGCGCCTTTTCCGCCGCCATCCTCGCAGCATAGTGCGCAGGCGGCTCGTCCTTGCGTGGTGTCTCGTCGATGTCGGCGGGGTCGATGGCATCGGGCACGACACCGATTTGCGCGAGCAGGTCCACCCGGCGCGGCGATGCGGACGCGAGGATCAGCCGCATACGCGGCCCTCGCTCAGCTGCTGTACCCGGGGCCGCCGCGACCGGGCATAAAGCGATAGGTGATGCGACCCTTGGTCAGGTCATAAGGGGTCAGCTCGACGAGCACTTCGTCGCCCACCAGGACGCGAATGCGGTTCTTGCGCATCTTGCCTGCGGTGTGACCCAGAATTTCGTGGTCGTTTTCCAGCTTCACACGGAACATCGCGTTGGGAAGCAATTCCACAACGGTTCCGCGCATTTCAAGCAGTTCTTCTTTTGCCATAATATCCCGAATGATCTCGAATTGGCGCCGCCATAGACGCAAACCGGGCAAATGAAAAGCGTGCGGTTGCGATGAGGAAAACGCGGGAACGAGAAGGCTCAGCCGAACCGATCTGCCGCGTCGCCGATGGCGTCGAATATCCGCCCCATTTGCGCACGCGTGGTGCAATAAGGGGGCATGACGTAGATGGTGTTCCCGAGCGGCCTCAGCAACAGTCCGCGATCGAGAAAAAACGCGCGCAACAGCGGCGCCACTTCGGACAAATAGCCGTTGGCAGCAGCACGCAGATCGACCGCCGCGATAGCCCCGATGCGCCGAGGATTTTCCAGCACAGAACGGTCCGACAGGCGCGCCAGTCCCTCGTCCATCGCCGCGCCGACCGCCCCGATCCGGCTAATCACATCCTCACTGTCCCAAATAGCGATATTCGCGTTTGCCGCCGCGCACGCGATCGGGTTCGCGGTGAAACTGCTGGAGTGGAAGAACATCTTCGCCCGGTCGGTAGACAGGTGCGCTTCGAAAATCGCCTCTCGCGCCAGCGTGGCGGCGAGCGCGACCGCACCACCGGTCAGCCCCTTGGCCATGCAGAGGATGTCGGGCGTCACCCCCGCCTGCTCGCACGCCAGCAACGTGCCCGTCCGGCCCCAGCCGGTCATCACTTCGTCAACGATCAGCAGAACGCCGTAGTGCGCACAGATCTCCGCCATCCGCCGCAGCAAGAGCGCGGGATAGAACAGCATTCCCCCAGCGCCCAGCACCAGCGGCTCGACGATCAGCGCGGCGGGCACATCCGGCGCCCGGCACGCCGCCTCCAGTGCATCCAGCGTCGGCTGGATCGCGTCACCGTGCGGGAACGGGATCACCTCCACGTCGAACAGCAACGGCGCATAGGCACGGTTGAACACGCCCCGCTCGCCCACCGACATGGTGCCGATGGTGTCGCCATGATAGCTGTGCTCCAGCGCGAGGATGCGGTGCCGCGCCTCGCCCCGATTGTGCCAATAACCCAGCGCCATCTTCAGCGCGACCTCCACCGCCGTCGATCCGCTGTCCGAATAGAACACGCGGCTGAGCGGAGCACCGTCGGTCAGGCGCTCCCCGACCAACCGCACCAGCGAGCGCGCCAGCCGCTCGGCCGGTTCGTGCGTGTAACCCGCGAAGATCATCTGATCGAGCTGCCCCGCCTGCTCGGCGATCGCGGCGGCGATGCGGGGTTCGCAATGGCCGTGCGTAATGACCCACCAGCTCGATATCGCGTCGATCAGCGTGCCGCCATCCGCGCGATGGAGCACAGCGCCCTCCCCCCGCGCGATCAGGGGGATCGGCTCGCGAAGGCCATGCTGCGTGAAGGGATGCCAGACCGGCGAACCGGCGGTCACCCGGCCTCCACTCCAATCACCTGCGCCAGACCGGCGATATCGATATGGTCGCGCGCGGCCGCGACGAGACTCGCGCCGTCGATCCTGTCCAAAAGGGGCAGACGGCCGAAGCTCCGGACATCCGCAATTCTCGGAATGACGCGCTCGTTCTCAGCATGGGCTTCGCCGGAAAAGAGGATGCCAGCCACCGGCACCCTGCGCGCGCGCAATGCCTCGATGCTGAGCAGGCTGTGGTTGATGGTCCCCAGCCCTGTGCGGGCCACCAGCAGAACCGGCGCCTGCCACTGCGCGAACATCTCCACCTGCAGGAACGTCTCGCTCAAAGGCACGAGTACTCCGCCCGCACCCTCGACAACCAGCGGCCCGGAAACCTTCGGCAGATAGAGATGCTCGGGATCGATCCTCACCTCGTCGAAAAACGCCGCGAGATGCGGGGACGCGGGCGTCGAGAGATTATAGGCCTCCGGCAAAATTCGTTCGGCCGGCACCGCCCCCCATTGCGCTACCCTCTCGCTGTCCGTCATCGGGTCACGACCTGCCTGCACCGGCTTCCAGTAGAGCGCACCCGGGAGACTGGCGGCGATGGCCGCAGAAACAACGGTTTTGCCGACATCAGTGTCGGTCCCCGTAACGCAGAGAACGCCTTTCGTCATGCCGCTTCCGCCCCTTGTACCAGCGGCAACAATGTCGCCGCCAGCCTGTCAATATCGTCTTCCGTAATATTAAGGGTCAGCGAAAGCCGCAACCGGCTTGTGTCCGCGGGCACCGTGGGCGGACGAACACCGCGAACGTCGAAACCCGCCGCCTGACAGGCCGCGGCGACGGCCATGGTCCGCCCATCACCGCCCAGCACGACCGGAATGATCTGGCTCACCGGCATCGCTAGGCCCAGCGGCGCGCAGATCGTCCGTCCGGCATGGTCCCGCAAACGGGTAAGCCGGGTCCGCAGTTCATCTCCCTCGCCGCAGCGTCGGATGGCGGCGCCGACCGCCACGGCGATCAGCGGCGAAGGAGCGGTCGAGAAAATAAACGGGCGCGCGGCGTTCACCAGCGTGTTGATCAGCAATTGCGGGCCGCAAACCAGCGCACCCTCCACGCCCAGGCCCTTGCCGCAGGTATGGAGCGTAAGCAGATTGTCCGCGCCCTCCAGATGCGCGGCTATTCCACGCCCGCCTGCGCCGAACACGCCCGTCGCATGCGCTTCATCGAGCATCAGCATCGCGTCATGCCGCGCAGCGATCGCCGCCAGCGCGTCCACCGGGGCACAGTCGCCATCCATCGAATACAGCGTTTCCGCGACGATCCACGGACGGCCTGTCTCGCCCTTTGCCCGCCAGCCCGCAATCGCGTCGGCAAAGGCCTGCACATCGTTGTGCGCCACGAAGACGCTGTGCGCCTTCGATTGCCGAATACCGTCATGCATGCTGGCATGGACGAGTTCATCGGCGACGATCAGGTCGCCGGGGCGCGGCAACGCGCTCAGGATGGCGAGGTTCGCCACGAACCCGTTCGCCATGAACAATGCCGCATCCGCCCCAAAAAATGCCGCCGCCTGCTCTTCCAGCGCGACATGTTCGGGTGCGTTACCGCGCAGCAGCCGCGACCCTCCGGACCCCAGCGGCACCCCGCGCGCAAGCGCACCGCTCACCGCCTGGGCAATCGCCGGGTCCCGGCTCAGCGCCAGATAATCATTCGACGAGAAGTCGATCCCCGCACGCGGCGCGAGCCGCCGCAACCGGTCCCGCCGGTCGAGCGCCGCCAGCCGCGCGGCATAAGGGGAAAGAGACGTCATCCCGCCGCTATAAATCCACGTCGGAGGATTTCCTAGCGGTTAGGCGGTCGAGCCACGCCCGGCCCTATCCGGCGGGATTATATTTCTGCAGGAACGCTTCCATTTCCTTCAGGAACTGGAGCCGGTCCGCCTGCCGCGAGAAGTGGTGATCGCCCTCTGGCTGCTCGATATAGATATAGGGCTTACCCGCGCTTTTGAGCTTGTCCGCCATTTTACGGGATTGCGAAACCGGAACGCGCAGATCCTTCTTGCCGTGCATCAGCAGGATCGGCGTGGAAAATTGCTCCGGAAAATTGAGCGGGGAGACGGCGCGGGTGTCGGGCGCATATTCACGCCACCCGTCGCTACTTCGGCCGCCGTTGAGGAATTGAGAGTCGTACCGCAACATACCGTTCAGGTCGGACACGCCCGCATAGGAAATGGCGCAGCGGTATCGCCCGCCGTCCCGTTGTGCGCCGCGCATTGCCGCATAGCCTCCATAAGAGGCGCCCGCGATGCACACCCGCGCGGGATCGACGATCCCTTCCTTCGCCGCCCAATCCACCGCGTCGTTCAGGTCATCCTGCATGGCAAGACCCCATTGACCGTCGCCGAGCTTTTCGAACGCGCGGCCATAACCGGTCGAACCGCGATAATTGGGTTGCAGCACGGCATAACCCCGGTTTGCAAGAAACTGGACGATCCAGTCCCACCCCTCGCTGTCGCGCGCCGCCGGGCCACCATGGGGCATCAGGATCAACGGCAAGGATTTGGTATCCCGCCCTCGGGGCACAGTAAGCACAGCTTCAATCTGCTGGCCATCACGCGCCTTGTACCGGATCGTCTTTACCGGGGAGAGCGGCACCTTGCTCAGTTGCGGATAGGTTGCGTCAATGCGTGTCATCCGTCCGCTGTTGATATTATAGAAATAATAGGTCGGCGGCCGATCGGGTCCGCCAACACTGACCAGCATATTGGAAAAATCGCGGCTGCTCGACACGATGGTCGCGGTCCTGGCCGGGCCAACGGCCTTGTCGATATCGGCCTGAACCTCGGCCCTTGTCGGATCAAACCACTGCACCCGCGACCGCTGGTCGGTATAGAACGCGGCTCCCAATGCTGAACCCGCTTCGTCGCTCGCAACCGCATCGACATCATATCCGTCCACGGAAAACAGCTTCTCACCCAGTTCCAGCTTGGACAGGTCGTAGTGATACACCCCAGCAAACCCTTCTGGAGCCGCAACGACAATCGCCTTTGTCGTATCAGCCAGAAAGATATCGGGCACGATCAGGCTTTCCGACTTGCGCAGGTTTGCCCGGTCGATTTCGCGAAAGTTGGAACGGCAATCCGGGCGCGCCAACAAACGCGCAGTCCGGCTCAGGTCGCGATAGCCATAGCCCATGCGCACGCAGCCGCTCGCATCGGCGTACCAGTCCATGACCGTTTCCCGTGGCTTGACCACCTGGCGCATCTTGCCGTCGGACACGTTGACCTCAAACACGGACGGCCAAAAATCCTCGCTATTGCTGTAGATCGACTGTTGGAGCGAAAGAAGAATACGCGGCGAGCCGTCGCGCGCGATCCACAGAACGTCGTCGGCATGCTGGGCTGCCAATTTCTTCCCCAGCACATTGATCGTCTTGCCATCCGCCGAGATGGCCGCGACCCGGGTCAGATACCAGCTCTCGCCTTCGACAGGTGCAGTATTGCCCAGACCGGCTATCAGCCAGTCATCATTGACCCACCGCAGCCACCGCAGGTCAATGTCGGTTAAATTGACCACAGCGAGCTTCCCCGCCTTTTGAATGACGACAATCTGCTTGCCGCCGATGGCGGCCTTTGCCGCATAACTCAGCCCGTTAGGCGAGAGGACGGGATTTTCCAGCGTCGGCAGCTCGGCGAAGGCCTCAACAGGAAGCGGACTGGCTTTCGCGACCGTCGTTTGCGCGGGCGGATCCGCCGCTGCCATGCCGCCTTGGAGCGCGAAAGCCGCACTCATCATCCCCAACAGTGCCAGACGGCCCGTCACGCTCTTCGTTCTCATAGTCGATTGCCCCCAAACGATATTCTTCCCTTAACATCGGCGACACACAAGACAATCGGGGGATGCCTCCGGAATGACGGATATCGAGCCGGTGACGGACAAAAAAACCCCGCCGGATCGTTTCCGATCCGACGGGGCTGCGACCCGAACGCTCATGGGCTTCGGTTTGCTCTTTGAGCCTTATGCGAGGGCGGAGCGGACAAGCCTCTCCATCGTGGGAACAGCATACGCCATCCACCGGACGAAGAGGTCAACCCCCCCCGCACTCCCAATCTTACATTCCCCCGTGCGCGAGTGCTGCGAGGAGCAGCAGAGCCACGATATTTGTTATCTTTATCATAGGGTTAACGGCAGGACCAGCGGTATCTTTATACGGGTCACCGACAGTATCGCCCGTTACAGCGGCTTTATGGGCCTCACTGCCCTTGCCGCCATGGTTTCCATCCTCGATATATTTCTTGGCGTTGTCCCACGCGCCGCCGCCGCTGGTCATCGACAAGGCGACGAACAGGCCGGAGACGATCACGCCCAGCAGCAACGCTCCGAGCGCCGCAAAGCCGTTCGCTGCGCCCGCAATTGCCCGGATCGCGAAATAGACGATGATCGGGGCGAGCACAGGCAACAGGCTCGGGACGATCATTTCCTTGATCGCCGCCTTGGTGACGAGGTCCACCGTCCGGGCATAATCCGGGCGGCTGGTGCCATCCATGATGCCCTTGTTGTTGGCGAACTGGTCGCGCACGTCCTTGACCACGTCACCGGCCGCACGGCCGACCGCCGTCATGCCCATCGCTCCGAAGAGATAGGGCAGCAACGCGCCGAGCAACAACCCGACGATCACATAGGGATTTTCCAGACTGAAATTGACCGGTTCGGTCAGTCCCAGCGCAGACCCATAGTAATTGAGGTCCTGCGTATAGGCGCCGAACAGCACCAGCGCGGCCAGGCCCGCCGATCCGATCGCGTAACCCTTCGTCACCGCCTTGGTGGTGTTGCCAACCGCGTCGAGCGCATCCGTCCGCGTACGGACATCGTCGGGCAGGCCCGCCATTTCGGCAATACCGCCCGCATTATCGGTCACCGGCCCATAAGCGTCGAGCGCGACAACCATCCCGGCGAGAGCCAGCATCGACGTCGCGGCGAAGGCGATGCCGATCAGGCCCGCCAGCTGATAGGCGATGATGATGCCCACACAGATCACCAGCGTCGGCAGCGCGGTCGCTTCCAGACTGATCGCCAGCCCCTGGATCACGTTCGTGCCATGGCCCGTTTCCGACGCCTTGGCGATGGAGCGGACGGGACGATAATTGGTGCCCGTATAATATTCGGTGATCATCACCAGCAGCCCGGTGACGCCCAGACCGACCATCATCGACCAGAACAGCGCCATGCCGGTATAGCCGCCGACGCCGTCGAGATCCGCGCCGAACACGGTGTTCATGTCGCCGAGCACCTGATGCGTCACATAATAGATCGCGCCGACCGAGAGAACGGCCGTCGTCCAGAACCCCTTGTAGAGCGCGCCCATGATGGACTGGCTTGCGCCCAGACGGACCATATAGGTGCCGATGATCGAGGTAATGATACAGATCCCGCCCACCGCGAGCGGCAGGGCCATCAATTGCATGAGGGCAAGGCTGTCCAACCCCTTCACCAGCAGCGCGATGAGCACCATCGTTGCCCCGACCGTCACCACATAGGTTTCGAACAGGTCGGCCGCCATGCCTGCGCAGTCGCCGACATTATCGCCGACATTGTCCGCGATCACCGCCGGGTTGCGTGGGTCATCCTCGGGAATGCCTGCCTCTACCTTGCCGACAAGGTCCGCGCCGACGTCCGCCGCCTTGGTGAAAATTCCGCCGCCCAGACGCGCGAAGATCGAAATCAGCGATGCGCCGAACGCCAGCGCAACCAGGCTGTCGATCACCAGACGGTCATCGGGCGCATGGCCTGCCGGGCCGGTCAGATACCAGAAGAAGCACGCAATCGCGAGCAGGGCGAGACCCGCCACCAGCATGCCGGTAATCGCACCTGCGCGGAACGCCACGGTCAGCCCGCTTTGCAGGCTCGTCCGTGCCGCCTCGGCTGTACGCACATTGGCGCGCACCGAAATATTCATGCCGATGAAGCCGGCGAGACCGGAAAGTACCGCGCCGATCACGAAACCGATCGCCGATGTCACGCCCAGAAAGGCGAACACCAAGACCGCGACAACCACGCCGACAAGCCCAATCGTGCGATATTGCCGCCCGAGATAAGCCTGCGCGCCTTCCTGAATGGCGGCGGCAATTTCCTGCATTTTTTCATTACCGGCCGGGGCGCTGAGCACCTGTCGGCTGGTAAAGAGCCCATAGAGCACGGCGAGCACGCCGCACCCTATGGCAATCAATACTATGGTCATGAACTGTTCCTCTCCCCCGTTGTGGATTCATTGTTGCCGCTCCGCCGGGGACAGACGGGCGATAATCCTTTTTGGCCGTGCAGCGTTGGCGCGGCAGAATCTCTGGAAGCGGGGGCGAAGGGCAAAGGCCGGATGACCAGCATCCGCGCGACAGTGATCAGCATTGCGTAACAGTACGGTCACAGGCACCCCTCCCGACCCCGGCTCGCATTTCTGAACAGGAACCTATCGGCCCAAATCGCGCCGTCAAGCGGTTAAGCGCGGGCGGGGTCCGTCCTAGTGCTCGTAACCCAGCGTGGCAGGCAGCGGCACCGGCGCACCGTCGAGCATCAGCGCAAGGCCCGCACCCGCCATCACGGCTCCCACGCGAAACGTCGTTACGCCCCCGGGTGGGGAAGTGTCCGGTGGCAAGGCGACCAGCAGTTCATAATCGTCACCGGCGCAGGCCGCCGCCAGCCGGGCGTCCATGCTCTCGCCATCCAGCGCTACCAGCGCGGTGGACATCGGCACGGCTTCGATCCGGATCGCCACCCCGCTCGCCGCCGCCATACGCTGCGCATCGATCAGCAGCCCGTCGGACACATCCATCATCGCCGTTGCGAGTGGCCCCAGTGCCCGCCCCTCCGCCATGCGCGGCCGGGGTCGGCGATAGGCGGCGATCAGTTCGGCAGGCCCATTGCTGCCTGCCTGCAGCAGGCGAAGCCCCGCGCCCGCATCGCCGACCGGACCGGTTGTGTAGAGGACGTCGCCGGGGCGTGCCCCGTCCCTCGCGGGAGGTTTACCGGTTACCCCACCCAACGCCGTCAGCGTCAGGCTGCGCGGCGCACCCTCGGGCATGCGCACCGTATCACCGCCCAGCAACGGCATGGCATACATCCCCAGCACTTCGTCCAGACCACGCGCGAAGGCTCTGTCCCACGCACCATCCCCGGACAGGCTGTAGTTGAGCAGGCACCCGACCGGTGCCGCGCCCTTGCCCGCGAGGTCCGAGAGGTTCACCGCCGCGAGCTTCCAAGCCACATCCTCGGGCGGATCATCGGGCAGGTAATGGACGCCTTCGATCAGTGTGTCGGTGGTCAACACCAGCGGACCAGCGGGCCGGTTCAAAACCGCGGTGTCGTCCATCAATCCGCGCGCCGCCGGGCCGGTTGCCAGCGCGCGCATCAGGGCGATGAAATCACCCTCGCCGCTCATGGTCAGCGCCGCACGGCCTTCGCCACTGCGTCGAGCAGCCCGTTCACAAAGCCCGCTTCGCGCTTGTCGTAAAAGGCATGGGCAACGTCGACATATTCCGTAATAACCGTGGCGGTTGGCACATCGATCCGCGCCAGCAACTCATAACTTCCGGCACGCAAGATCTGCCGCATCGGCTTGTCCAGCCGTTCCAGCGACCAGCCGCTCGACAGCTTGCCCGCGATCAGCCCGTCGATCTCCTCGCGTCGGGCATCGACGCCCGCGACGATGTCATCGAAGAAGCTTACCTCTGCATCGGCGTAGGTGACGTCCTCGATCGTTGCCCCCAGCCGGTGCTGATGAAATTCATGCAGCAATACCGGCAGCGGCGTGCCTTCCATATCTTTTTGATACAGTGCCTGCACAGCGGCAAGCCGCGCGGCAGAGCGGGATTGGGAGCGCTCGGTCATGAAGGTGCCTTGATGCGCGGCCTGCCCAGGAAATCGATCTTGCCCAAAGGTACGCCCTTGTGTCGAAGAATGTCGTAAGCGGTCGCTGCGTGGAAATAGAAATTGGGCAGGGAAAAGGACAGGAGGAAGTTTTCGGCGGCGAACTCCAGCCTACGTTCCCCCGCGACAAAAAGCATGTCGCGGCCGACGAAGCTTTCCACTTCTTCCCGGTCGATCGCTTCGAGTGCGGCGACCGATTGTCCGATCTCCTCCCGAAATTCCGCGAAGCTTTGCGCCGGAGCGGTGCGATCGGGTGAGAATGAACCCGCGCGCACTCCCTCGATTGCCCCAAGGGAATGGGTGGACACCCATTTGATCTGCATGGCGAGCGGAAACATATCCTCGATCAGGCGGGTTCCCAGCAATTCAGCGGGATCGCACCCCCTCTCCGCGCAAAACGCCTCCGCCTTGTCAATGGTGGCGGCCGTGGCGCGGAGGATCTGCAGGTAGGACGGGATCGTGGCATCGTAGAGCGAAATAGCCATGTCAGTCTTCCTTGCCATGGTGGTTAACCAGTCGCCGGGCCACGCTGGCTGCGTGGGCCGGTAGTCCCTCTGCGGTCGCCAGCGCCACCGCCGCCGGACCGATGGCATGCAATGCGCCGTTGTCGAGTTGCAGAAAGCTCGTCCGTTTCATGAAATCCAGAACCGACAGGCCCGAGGAAAAACGCGCGCGCCGCCCGGTCGGCAAGACATGGTTTGGCCCCGCGACATAATCACCGACCGCTTCGGGCGTCATGCGGCCCATGAACACCGATCCGGCATGGCGTACCGCCGCGAACAGCGTGTCGGGATCGTCCACCGCCAGTTCCAGATGCTCGGGTGCCAGCGCATCGACCAGCGGCATGGCGACATCGAGCGTCGGCACGAGGATAATCGCGCCATTGGCGTTCCAGCTCGTCGTCGCCGTTTCGCGGGTGGAGAGTTCGGCAAGCTGTCGCTCCACCGCATCTGCAACCGCATCGGCGAACCGCGCATCGTCGGTGAACAGGATCGACTGGCTGGTCGGGTCGTGCTCGGCCTGGCTCAGGAGGTCAGCGGCAATCCAGTCCGGATCGTTACGCCCATCCGCTACCACCACGATCTCGGATGGCCCCGCCACCATGTCGATGCCGACCACACCGTAAAGCTGCCGTTTCGCTTCCGCCACCCAGGCGTTGCCCGGCCCCACGATCACGTCGACTGGACGGATACGCTGCGTGCCGTAGGCAAGGCCCGCGATCGCCTGCGCGCCGCCGACCCGCCAGACTTCTTCAATCCCGGCGATCTGCGCGGCGGCGAGGACCAGCGGGTTGATCTCCCCGCCCGGTGTGGGCGTCACCATCGCGATCCGTTGGACACCGGCAACCTTGGCGGGAATGACGTTCATCAGCAGCGAACTGGGATAGGCCGCGCGTCCGCCGGGCACATAGAGCCCCGCCGCGTCCACCGCGTTCCACCGGGCACCGAGCCGTACGCCGGCACCATCCACGCTGTCACTGTCGACCGGCCGCTGCTTCTCATGATACGCGACGATGCGCGTCGCCGCGAGTTCCAGCGCATCGCGCAAGTCCCGCGACAGCCCGTCGAGCGCCGCCCGGCACTCGGTCGCGCTGACGCTCCAGCCCGTTGTCTCCAGATCATGCCCATCGAAGCGCCGCGTATAATCGGCGAGCGCCGCGTCGCCTTCTGCCCGCACCCGCGCAAGGATCGCACTGACGTCGCGCGAGACATCGGCATCGGCCTCACGCCGGGCGTTGACCAGTGTTTCGAACGCTGCCGCAAACCCCGCATCGGCGCTATCGAGCCTAAGCACGCACCGCACTCCGGAACGCCTCGACCAGCGGCACGAGCTGGCTCGCGCGCATCTTGAACGCCGCGCGATTGACCACCAGCCGTGCGGAAATCTGCATAATGACGCTTGTCTCGACCAGGCCATTGGCCTTCAGTGTCGCACCCGAACTGACGAGATCGACGATCCGCCGCGACAGGCCCAGCGACGGCGCCAGTTCCATCGCGCCGTTCAATTTGACGCACTCCGCCTGAATGCCTTGCGCCTCGTAGTGGCGGCGGGTCAGGCTGGGATATTTCGTCGCGACGCGGACGTGGCTCAGTGCCGCCTCGTTCTCGGCATCCAGCCCGACCGGCTCGGCGACCGACAAACGGCAGTGCCCGATGTCCAGATCGACCGGCGCATAGAGCTCGGAATAGCCGAATTCTTCGATCACATCAGACCCGACGATGCCGATCTGCGCCGCACCATGCGCCACGAAGGTCGCCACATCGAACGCGCGCACGCGGATGATCGAAGTGTCAGGCCGGTTCGTGGCAAAGCGCAGCGCGCGGCTTTTCTTGTCGTGAAACTCTGCGTCCGGCTCGATCCCGACCTTCGCCAGCAACGGCAAGGCCTCGTCCAGGATGCGCCCCTTGGGCAGTGCAATGATGAGCGGAGCAGTCATGATGGCCGCGCTTTACTGGTGCGCGGGCAAAAGGGCAATGGCGGGATCGTCACCCGGCGGGCGAAGTCAGATCCAACCCTCCAGCACCTGGTCCCGCGGCCGGTCGCCATCCACCCACATGCGGATGTTCGCGATCACCTTTTCGCCCGTTGCAAGCCGCCCTTCATGCGTGGCCGATCCCATGTGCGGCAGGAGCATGACATTATCCAGCGCGAGCAGACGCGGGTCGACGGCCGGTTCGTGGCTGTAGACATCAAGCCCCGCTCCCGCGATCCGCCGGCCCTGCAACGCGGCTATCAACGCATTTTCGTCGGCGATCTCGCCGCGCGAGGTGTTGATGAAGTAGGCGTCCTTGCCGATCAGCTCGATCCGCTCCGCATCGATCATCCCGCGGCTGTCGGCGTTGAGCGGGCAGTGCACGGATACGATATCACTGTCGGCCAGCAGCGCGTCGAGATCGTCATACCAGACCGCCCCGGTTTCCGCCTCCACACTCTCGGGCAAGCGATGGCGGTTGTGATAGGCGATGGACAGGCCGAAAACCCGCGCACGCCGTGCAACCGCCTGGCCGATACGGCCCATGCCGACGATGCCAAGTTGCTTGCCGCCAATACAGTGGCCAAGCATGCCCGAAGGCGACCACCCGCCCCATGTTCCGGAGCGGATCACCTTCTCGCCCTCCGCCAACCGGCGCGGGACGGAGAGGATCAGCGCCATCGTCATGTCGGCGGTATCTTCGGTCAGCACGCCCGGCGTATTGGTGACGATGATCCCGCGCGCACGCGCCGCCGCCAGGTCGATATGATCGACCCCGTTTCCGAAGCTCGCAATCAGTTGCAGCCGCTCCGGCGCCGCGCCGATCAGCTCCGCGTCCAGATGATCCGTCACCGTCGGAACCAGCACATCGCAATCCGCCATGGCAGCGGCAAGCGCAGCGCGATCCATCGGCCGGTCGTCCGGATTGAACCGGGCATCAAACAATTCCGCCATCCGCGCTTCGACGTTGGCGGGCAGTCGCCGGGTCACGATAATGCGAGGGCGGGCAGGTCTGGGTCGTCGAGCCATACCGTTCGCGCTATGCCCCCTCTCCGGCGAGGTCAAGATATTATGGCACGGATCCGGTTGATGACCATAACGGGGTTGAATACCCCCCGCGTCGGTCGCTATCCTGTATCGGCGCAGCGGGGGCGAGCATGAACAATAACTGGACAGCGACGATGCGATCGAAAGCCAAGGGGGTAGCGCTGGTTCTGGCAAGTACCTTCATCATGACGACCGGCATCATGACAACAGATCCCGCGCAGGCGGGCGATACCAAGACCGTGCCGTATTGGGCGTCGCTGTCAGCCAGCGAGGCGCGCATGCGGGTGGGCCCGGACCTCGATTTCCCCTCGAACTGGGTCTATCGCCGTCGCGACCTCCCTGTGAAGGTGGTGCAGGTCCACAACAACTGGCGCAAGATCGAGGATTCCACCGGCACGCAAGGCTGGATGCATGTCCGCCTGCTGAGCGACACGGCAACCGCGATCGTCACCCAGCCGATCGCCGAAATGCACGTCGCGCCCGACACGCAGACCAAGCTGCTCTACCGCGTCGAAGCGGGCGTGGTCGGCCGTGTGAAAGACTGCGACAAGGGATGGTGCAGCTTCGACGTGCACGGCCAGCGCGGTTATATCCGCACCAACGCCCTGTGGGGGGCGGTGCAGTAAATATGCTCCAGAGACGGCCTGAGCAGATGGCGTTCAGGTCGAGGCGAGAAGTGGGATTTCGAGCATCGGATCGCCGCGACCTTATGGGTCGTGAGCACCGAAGCGGAGAAAATCGCGCTTCGCAGCCCGGCATGGGCGTCATATGCTCAAGCCGTTGGTGACCCCGGCGTGACTCGAACACGCAACATCCCGCTTAGAAGGCGGGTGCTCTATCCAGTTGAGCTACGGGGCCATCACATGGCGGGGGCGGCATAGCGCGGATTGCGCGAAGCGAAAAGCACGATATGCAGGGCAACATGACCACCGAGCCCGCCCCGATTACACGAGCCGATGCCGGAGCGCTCCACAACCGGCCGTTGCGCTATTACGACTTCGTCATGGCGGCGTTCGTCGCGATCCTGCTGCTCTCCAACATCATCGGCGCCGCTAAACGATCGGAAATCGATCTGCCGTTGATCGGAACATGGTCATTCGGCGCGGGAATATTATTTTTCCCCGTCAGCTACATATTGGGCGACGTGCTGACGGAGGTTTACGGTTACGCCCGCGCACGCCGCGTGATCTGGACCGGTTTTGCCGCTCTGCTCTTCATGGCGTTCATGAGCGCGGTGGTCGTCGCCCTGCCACCGGCGAAAGGCTGGAACGACCAAAGCGCCTACGAAGCCGTATTTGGCAGCACGTGGCGCATCGTCGCCGCATCGATCATCGCGTTCTGGGCGGGGGAATTCGCCAACTCGCTGGTCCTCGCCAAAATGAAGCTGGCAACACAAGGCCGCTTCCTGTGGATGCGGACGATCGGATCGACCATCGTGGGGCAAGGATTGGACAGCCTGCTCTTTTACCCCCTCGCCTTCTACGGCCTGCCCGGCTGGCCGATCGACCAGCTTGCGCAGGTGGTCCTCGCCCAGTTCGTCCTGAAAACGGCGTGGGAAGCGATCCTGACGCCGGTTACCTACTGGGTGGTGGGCACGCTCAAGCGTCGTGAAGGGCTCGACATCTACGACGAGAACACGGATTTCACGCCGTTCAAAGCGGCGGTGTAAGAACGACAGCACCCATTCGGACAACCGACATTTCGGTCAGGCGGAGCCGAGGAACGGGATTATCGAGCATCGGAGCGCAGATCATCGCGTTCCGCAGGCCTGCATGGGCGGGATGTCACTCCCCCGGCGCGCGTGCCTTGATCGCCAGTGCGTGCACCCGCTCGACCAAAAGCTCGGCGAGTGCGTGGTTCACCATCCGCTGCCGCGCGACGCGGTTCTTGCCCGCAAAGGCTTCCGCCACCACCTCGACCGTGAAGTGACTCTCGCCCGATCCGTTGTGCCCGGCATGGCCCCGATGGCTTTCGCTGTCGTCGATCACCGCCATATGCGACGGACTGAGCGCTGCGCGCAGTCGGTTTTCGATTTCTGTGGCCACCGGCCCTTTCGATTCTGTGCTCATCGCGCCTATATAGGCGGTTCTTGATTTCAGGACAGATCTTCCTTGGCCACCGACCCCTTCCAAGACGACCCCGCCTCCGACGAGCCCCGCGTGCGTCGACCCCGCCCGCGCTTTCACGGACGGGTGGAAAATGCGCAGCCCCATTGCGCGGTCGAGGGCTGCCCGGAACCCGGCGAATTCCGCGCACCCGCCGCCGAAGGTCTGCGACCCGCTGGCGAAGGCCCACCGCAATGGCGCTGGCTCTGCCTCGATCATGTGCGCGCCTTCAACGCCGGGTATAATTTCTTCTCCGGGATGACCGCAGACGAGATCGAGGCCGCGCAACGTCCGCTCGCCGGGTGGGAACGGGAAACCCGCGCCTTTTCCGCCAACGCGGCCGCAGCCGCGCCCCGCTGGGCCGATTTTACCGATCCGATCGACGCGATCAGTGCGTCCTACCGCAGCAAGATGCGCGACGCGGCGCGCCGCCACGCCCGGGCCAACGACCTGCGTCAGGACGGTAAACCGCTGTCGCCCGACGATCGCAAGGCGATGTCCGCGCTGGGCCTCGAAGTCGATGCCGACCGCAAGGCGCTTCGCAGCGCCTATGCCGCGCTCGTCCGGCGCTATCATCCCGACCATAATGGCGGCAACCGCAGCCACGAAAAGGCGTTGCAGGATGTTATTGCCGCCTATACGCACCTGCGAAAGGCTCCCGCCTTCGCATGATTCCTTTTTGCGCTGGAAATTCTAAGGCCCGAACATGACCGACATCCCCAACACCAGCCCCGATATGCGGACCGAAACGCTGCTCGACGCGCCCGACAAGCAGGTCAATGCGCGCGACCTGTTTGGTGTGGACATCGACATGATGATCCCCGCTTTCTCGGAAGCCGACGAACGCGTGCCGGATATCGACCCGGCCTATGTGTTCGACCCGGACACGACGCTCGCGATTCTCGCGGGCTTTGCGTACAACCGCCGCGTCATGGTGCAGGGCTATCACGGCACCGGCAAGTCGAGCCATATCGAGCAGGTTGCCGCGCGGCTCAACTGGCCGTGCATCCGCATCAACCTCGATGCGCATATCAGCCGTATCGATCTCGTGGGGCGCGACGCGATCGTCCTGAAGGACGGGCAACAGGTCACCGAATTCCGGGAAGGTCTGCTCCCCTGGGCGCTGCAACGCCCGGTCGCCCTCGTGTTCGACGAATATGACGCGGGGCGCCCGGACGTGATGTTCGTCATCCAGCGCGTGCTCGAAACCGACGGCAAGATGACGCTGCTCGACCAAAACCGCGTGATCCGGCCCAACCCCTATTTCCGTCTGTTCGCGACCGCCAACACCGTGGGCCTCGGTGACACGTCGGGTCTCTACCATGGCACGCAGCAGATCAACCAGGGCCAGATGGACCGCTGGAATATCGTCGTTGCGCTCAATTACCTGCCCGCGCAGGTCGAGGCACAGGTCGTGCTCGCCAAGTCGGGCGAATATGACCATGAGGGCGGCCGCAAGGAAGTCGAGCAGATGATCAAGGTCGCGGAATTGACCCGACAGGGATTCATCAATGGCGATATCTCAACCGTCATGTCGCCGCGCACGGTCATCAGCTGGGCACAGAACGCGCTGATCTTCAAGGATGTCGGCTTCGCGTTCCGCCTGTCGTTCCTCAACAAATGCGACGAGGCCGAGCGCCCGCTGGTCGCCGAATATTTCCAGCGCGTGTTCAACAAGGATCTGCCCGAAAGCGTCGTCGGCAAGGGCTAACGGATTCAGATCCCGATTGCCCAAACAAAAAGGGCGGCCTTTGCGGGCCGCCCTTTTTCAGATCTGTTGCGGCCTATCAGGCGAAGCTGACGGCGACCTTGCGGCGACGGCGCATGGCCACACCCATGGCGCCAAAACCGGCCAGCATCATCGCCCAGGTTGTGGGCTCAGGCACTGCAGCGGTCGAGATGCCGCCCAGCCGGACCTGACGGAGATCCTCAAAGCCCGTGAATATCGGGTTGGTTGTGATGCTGATTCCGGTGAATATTTCACCCGCGTCCCCGTAGATGCCCAGGAAGTTCTGGCCATTGGTGTTAATGCTGTGCGTGCCCCAAATGTTGAGCAGCGGATTGAAGTAGGAGATCAATACCGACGTCGCTTCGAGCGCCTGGTTACCCGGTTGAGGAAACAGGTTGAACTCGGCGGTCTTGAACGTCGCGCCGCCCAGCAGGTTGAAATTGATGTTGTTAAGTGGGCTACCGAACGCGCCGCGGATGCGCGACTGACCATTAGACGGCGCCACAACCAGATCCGTCAGGCTGGTGAACAACACGCTCACATTGCTCGTCTCGGTCTGGCCGGTGGCGAACAGAGACGGGGTGCTGTTTGCGTTGATAAGCACATTTTCGCTGGTCGCCACGCAATTCGCGCCAGTGCAGACCTGAACAGCTGCATGAGCGGACGTGCCTGCTACCAAAGCAGAAAGAGCAGCGCTCGCCGACAGAAGATACTTTTTCATAACCATTCCCTTTAACAATTGGATGCCGGTGCGACTCTTTGATTTGCTTTACAAATTCCTAATACGTCTATTGCGCATTCTCACAACCCCTTGATTTTGCGTGTGCAACTTTGGCACAGTTTTGAGATATCCTTGAAAAATATAGGTTAATGGTCTTAGCAAGCGCGGCAGATTGTGCAGGCGCGAGCGAACCTGCTCTGCACTCTTAACCATCGCACCTCCCGGATAAACGCACGATGCCTTCACGCCCCCTTGACTTGGGCAAGCGGCTCGCGCAGCCCGGGATCATGTCGAAACAAACGCCGCTCGATGCCTTCAAGGCCGTCCTTTCCGGTACCGCACGCGCCCTATCGCGTGACGCGGAGGTCGAGGTCGCCTTTTCTGCGGACACTCCGCATATGGTCGGCAAGTCCGTGAAGGTGCCCACCCCCGGCCGCAACCTTCCGGCCGATCAGGTCGCTCTCGCCCGCGGCTTTGCCGACGCCAACGCGCTGCGGATGCGCTACCACAATCCCGCGCTCCACAACGCCGCCGCGCCGCCCGAGCCGACGGCGCGTGCCGTGTTCGACGCCGTCGAGCAGGCGCGGGTCGAGGCGATCGGTGCGCGCGCCATGGCGGGAGTACGCGACAATCTGGCGCATGCCCTCGACATGCGCCTGAAGTCCGATCCGATCATCCGCGCACGCGGGTTCGATGAGGTGCCGCTCTCCACCGCCATTTCGCTGCTGGTGCGCGAGCGGCTGACTGGCGAATCCATACCAGCCACCGCAACCGAGGGTGTGTCTCTGGTGCGGCAATGGGTGGAGGATCGCGCCGGCAGCGATCTGGATGCACTTTCGCTCGCTCTCGATGATCAGCGCGCGTTTCAGCAGCTCACCACCAGCCTGCTCGAACATCTCGCCCTGATCGACACCGAAGCCCCGCCCGAGCCGAACGACGAGACCGGCGACGAAGACAGCGACGAGGAAACCGCCGAACAGGACGAAGGCGATCAGGGCGACGAAGAGGTCGGCGACAACGACTCGACGACCGAGGCGCGCGGCGAGGAAAGCCAGGGCGAAAGCGACGAGGGCGAGAACGAATATAGCGACGATCTCGACGCCACCAGCGACGAGGACGATGGCGATATGGGCGAAGACGGCATGATGCCCGTGCGCCCCAACCGGCCGATGTCGGACCTGCCGCCCGGTTTCGACTATCGCGCCTATACGACCGCGCACGACGAAATTATCTCGGCGACCGACCTGTGCGACCCCGACGAGCTGACGCGCCTGCGTGGTTTCCTCGACCAGCAGATGGCGAGCCTTCAGGGCGCGGTCACCAAACTTGCCAACCGCCTGCAACGCCGCCTGATGGCGCAACAGGCGCGCAGCTGGGATTTCGATCAGGACGAAGGCATGCTCGACGCCGCCCGCCTTGCCCGCATCGTCATCGATCCCACCCGCTCGCTTTCCTACAAGATCGAGCGGGAAACCGAATTCCGCGACACCGTCGTCACCCTCCTGATCGACAACAGCGGATCGATGCGCGGGCGACCGATCAGCATTGCGGCGATCAGTGCGGACATCATGGCCCGTACCCTCGAGCGCTGCGGCGTCAAGACCGAGATCCTCGGCTTTACCACCCGCGCGTGGAAGGGCGGCCTGTCGCGCGAAGACTGGCTTGCCGCCGGTCGCCCGCCGCTGCCCGGCCGCCTCAACGACCTGCGCCATATCATCTACAAAAAGGCCGATGAGCCCTGGCGCCGCGCGCGCACCAGCCTCGGCCTCATGATGCGCGAAGGGCTACTCAAGGAAAATATCGACGGCGAGGCCCTGTTGTGGGCGCACAGCCGCCTGATCGCCCGGCATGAAGAGCGCCGCATCCTGATGGTCATCTCCGATGGCGCCCCGGTCGACGATTCGACCCTCTCCGTCAACAGCGGCAGCTATCTGGAACGGCACCTGCGGCAGGTGATCGAATGGATCGAGAACCGCTCACCGGTCCAGCTTGTCGCGATCGGCATCGGCCACGACGTCACCCGCTATTACAAGCGCGCCGTCACGATCATGGATGCCGAGCAATTGGGTGGTACTATGGTGGAACAGCTCGCGGGTCTGTTCGACGAGGATTGAGATGCACGTCCCGCCGGACTTGATGCCCTGGGCCTATGCCATCGGCGGCCTGCTGATTGTCGCCCTGCTGGTCTGGGGGTGGCGCCGCCGAAAGGAACGGCATTTGCATACCGATCGGTTGTGGCGCTTTCCGGTCGTCATGACCGCGATCATCCTGCCGCTCCTCTATCTCCAGCCGCACGCGCCGTTTCACGGGAGCGATTATGGCGTATTTGCGGTGATGGTGGCGCTTGGAACCGCCACCGGCGTGCTGCGCGCTTATGCTTCCTCCCTGCGGTACGATCATAACGCGCGCCGCATCATGGTCAGCATCTCCGCCAGCGCCCTTCTCCTGCTCTTGCCGATCGGACTGATGCGTCAGGTCAGCCGTGAATATTTCGGCATGGGCATTGATGCTGTACGCCACGGAGATATCCGCGCGGTGTGCGGCTCGCTGGTCTTCGTCCTGGGCATGGTGATCGCCTATCCCGTGGCGATGCACATACGGGCGCGGCGCTTGCTAAGACGACATGAGGAACGGGTCCCGTCACCTTAAAGTTGATTTTCCGGCCCGTCCGCATCATGCAGCGCGCATGACCAACGATGCGCATCCGCTCCGCCTGTTCAACAGCCTGACCCGCCAGGTCGAACCGTTCGTTCCCATTCATCCGGGTGAGGCACGCGTCTACACCTGCGGCCCGACGGTCTATAACTATCCCCATATCGGCAACATGCGCGCCTATGTGTTTGCCGACACATTGGGCCGTGTGCTGAGCTACAAGGGTTATACACTCACCCACGTCATCAACATCACGGACGTCGGCCACCTGACCGACGATGCCGACGCGGGTGAGGACAAGATGGAGAAGATGGCCGCACAGCAGGCGCAATCCATCTGGGACATCGCGAAACATTACACGCAGGCCTATTGGGACGACATCAAGGCGCTCAATATCCGCCAGCCCGCGCACTGGTCGATCGCCACCGACTATGTGCCGCAGATGATCGATTTCGCGAAGTCCATCGCCGACAAGCATTGCTACGAGCTGGAGAGCGGCCTTTACTTCGACACGTCGACAGTCGCCGATTACGGCCGCCTCGCCCGCGCCGCGACCGAGGAAGGCGAAGGCCGGATCGAGGCCGTCGAGGGCAAGCGCCACGCCGCCGACTTCGCGATCTGGCGCAAGACCCCGCCGGGCGAAAAGCGCCAGATGGAATGGGACTCGCCTTGGGGTCGCGGGGCGCCGGGCTGGCATCTCGAATGCTCGGTGATGAGCAAGGCGCTGCTCGGTCTGCCCTTCGACATCCACACCGGGGGCATCGACCACCGCGAGATCCATCACCCGAACGAGATCGCGCAGAATCAGGCAATTACCGGCTGTGGGTCCCTCGACTGCGCGGAGCATTCCGGCGCGCGCATGTGGATGCACAACAATTTCCTGATCGACCGGTCAGGCAAGATGAGCAAGTCGTCGGGCGAATTCCTGCGCGTCCAGTTGCTCATCGACCGGGGTTTCCACCCCCTCGCCTACCGCATGCTCTGCCTTCAGGCGCATTATCGCAGCGAGCTGGAGTTCAGCTGGGACAATCTCGCCGCCGCGCTGACCCGGTTGAAGCGGATGGTGATGGCGGTCCGCGCCCTCCAGTCCCGTCATGCTGAACTCGTTTCAGCATCTTTCGTGCCCGAAGTCCCTGCAATCTCCTCGTTGCTGGACAGTTTCGACAAAGCGGTCGTTGACGACCTCAACACCGCTGTCGGGCTGACATTGCTGGAATCGCTCATCGGGTTGAAGAAGGTCGATCTCGGCCAACAACTGACAGCCATCGCCGCGATGGACGCCGTTCTTGGCCTCAACCTCCCGACCCTCTCCCGCCAAGATCTGCGCATCCGGCCCAAATCAGCCATGCTGACCGAAGCGGACATCGAAGCCGCGCTCGACGAGCGGCAGCAGGCTCGCGCCGCCAAGGACTTCGCCACGTCCGATGCGATCCGCGATCGCCTCACGGCACAGGGCGTCGAGGTGATGGACGGCGACCCGCTCCGCTGGGAATGGTCCGTCCAGACCGACTAACCTTTCCGAACGTGATGCACACAAAAAGGCCGGTGCACTTGGCACCGGCCCAGGAGCGTTCGCAGGAGGAACAATGTGAGGGAGGCGACTCGGCTTTTTCTCGCCGGGCCGCCGCCCAATCTCTCAATAATTGTAAGCGCGTTCGCCGTGGCTGGACAGGTCCAGACCCTGCAACTCATCGTCCGCCGAGGGCCGCAGGCCGATCGTCTTGTCGATGATGAAGTACAGCACGGCCGAACCAACACCCGACCACACGAGCGTAACCAGCACCGCCTTGATCTGCGTGATGACCTGCGCGCCCATGTCATAGGCGCCGACGCCCGCCGGGAAGACGGTGTAGTCGAAGAAGCCCTGGCCGCCGAGCGCCGGGTCCGCGACGATGCCGGTGCCGATCGCGCCAATGATGCCGCCAATGCAGTGCACACCGAACACGTCGAGGCTGTCGTCATAGCCGAGCGCGCTCTTCACCTTGGTGACGAAGAGGTAGCAGATCGGCGACACGACGAAACCAAGCACGATCGAGGTCATCGGAGCCGCAAAGCCCGATGCCGGAGTGATCGCGACCAGACCAGCCACTGCACCGGTGCATGCACCCAGCAACGAAGCCTTGCCGTGGTGGAACTGTTCGACCAGCGCCCAGGCGACCGCGGCGGCTGCCGTGGCAACGAAAGTGTTGATGAACGCCACGCCCGTTACCGCGTTGGCTTCGAGGTTGGAACCGGCGTTGAAACCGAACCAGCCGACCCACAGCAGGCTGGCGCCGATCATGGTCATCGTCAGCGAGTGCGGAGCCATCGGTTCCTTGGGGAAGCCGATACGCTTGCCGATCATGACGCAGCCCACGAGGCCCGCGATACCGGCGTTGATGTGCACCACGGTGCCGCCAGCGAAGTCAAGAGCGCCCATGCCCCAGAGATAGCCGTAGTCGGTCGGCGCATCCGCCAGGAAGTCGGGGCCCGCCCAGTACCACACCATGTGTGCGATCGGGAAGTAGACGATCGTCAGCCATGCCACCACGAACACAATCAGCGCCGAGAATTTCACGCGCTCCGCGAACGCACCGACGATCAGCGCCGGCGTGATGCAGGCGAAGGTCATCTGGAAAATCACGAACACGAATTCGGGCAGATAGACGTTATTGCTGAACGTCGCGGCATAAGTTGTGCCGGAAACGCCCATGAGGAACGCCTTGGAGAAGCCGCCGACAAACGGGCTGCCGCTGGTAAAGGCCATGGAATAGCCCCAGCAGCACCACACGAGCGCGGCAACGGACACGATCATGAACACCTGCATCAGCACGCTGAGCATGTTCTTGGTGCGGACGAGGCCGCCGTAAAACAGAGCGAGTGCCGGGATGGACATCATCAGCACCAGGACCGACGAAACGAGCATCCAGGACACGTCGCCCTTGTTGACCATCGTCGCCATCTGTTCGACTGTCGGAGCCTTTATCGGGCCGGCAGCCTGTGCCCATGCGGGCGCAGCGGTAAGCAGGGAAGCGCCAATGGCCCCCATCGCGCCGCCAAGTTTCTTGGAAAACGTCATCATTCCCCCCTTCTTAGAGCGCGGTTTCGCCGGTTTCGCCGGTGCGGATACGCACGGCCTGACCGACATCCAGAACGAAAATCTTGCCGTCGCCGATCGCGCCGCTGTTGGCGGCCTGCTGCGCGGCTTCGACGACACGAGGAGCGAGGGCGTCGTCGCAGACGACCTCAATCTTGATCTTGGGAACCATGTTGGTGCTGTATTCGGCACCGCGATAGATTTCGGTCTGGCCCTTCTGGCGGCCAAAGCCCTTTACTTCCGTCACCGTCATGCCCGCAACGCCGAGCGAGGAAAGAGCCTCGCGGACATCGTCCAGCTTGAACGGTTTGATGATAGCCATGATGAGTTTCATGTCGCCCCCTTTTCTGGTGTGCAGGCGAAATGATGCAAAAGCCGTGCCAATTTCCTAACGACCGGTTAACGGGGCCTTCAACCTGTCCTCAGAACGGCTGGCCGCCGATTCTTTGTGCAACGCGGCGAATCTGCACGTTTTTTGTGCAGGTCAGCTTTCCGCACGCAGAATGTGGATGCGCGCCTTACCGATGTCGCGCACGACATCCAGCGCAAAGCCTTTTACTTCAATATCCTCGCGGCGGTCTGTCTCGATGCTGACCCAGCTATGCGGCCCGATCCAGCCCAGCCGCGCCAGCTTGTCCAGCGCGACGGCTCCCGCGCCCGTGCCATAAGGCGGGTCCATCATCACCAGATCAAGCGGCGCGGGTGCACTTCCCAGAGCCAACACTGAAGTCGCCCGGATGTCCGGTTTCACGCCCAGCTTTTCCGCATTGACCCGCAACGCGTCCGTTGCGGCGCGATCCTGTTCGACGAAGATACAGCTGGCCGCGCCGCGCGAAAGCGCCTCCAGCCCCAGAGCGCCCGATCCCGCGAACAGGTCGGCGACCGCCAGCCCTTCGAAGCTGCCGAGACGGCTCGTCAGCATCGAAAACAGCGCTTCGCGCGTGCGATCGGCGGTCGGCCGTGTCGTATCCCCCTTGGGCGCGACCAGCGGGCGCCCGCGCCATGTCCCCGCGATGATCCGCATCAGTCGCCCCGCTGCTTCAGCGATTTGCGGAACAGTTCCAGCTCATGCTGGCGCACCTCGACCACCGCCCCGGGTGGCAGATCGCCAAGTTCGAAGATCCCGTACCGCGTGCGGATCAGCCGGTTGACCTTCAGTCCCAGATGTTCGAGCACGCGCCGCACTTCGCGGTTCTTGCCTTCGGTGAGGGTCATCTCGATCCACTGGTTGCGGCCGGTGCGACGTTCCAGATTGGCGTCGATGCGCCCATAGCGGATGCCCTCGACCTCCACGCCCATCATCAGTTCCTCGAGCTGCGTCTGGCTGACTTCGCCGAACGCGCGCGCGCGATAGGACCGCTCGACCCCGGTGGAGGGGAGCTCCATCTGCCGCTTCAACCCGCCATCCGTGGTGAGCAGCAGCAACCCTTCGGTGTTCATGTCGAGGCGCCCGACCGGCATGACGCGCGGCAGATCGGCGGGCAGCCGATCGTAGATTGTCGGCCGTCCGGCCGGATCCCGCTCGGTCGTCAGATAGCCCGGCGGCTTGTGGAACAGGAACAGCCGCGCCTCTTCCGGTTCCGCGACCAGATTGCCGTCGACCGTCACCCCCGCGAGCGAGGACAGCAGGGTCGCGGGCGTATCGATCAGTGCGCCAGCGAGCGCCACCCGACCCTCGGCAATCATCCGCTCCACCTCACGGCGTGAAGCGACCCCGGCGCGCGCGAGCAGCTTGGCTATCCGTTGCGGCCCTTCGCCGCTCACGGCACCGGCACGGGCGGGATGCGGATTGGTAACGGGTTTTTGCGGTGCATGCGCGCGCGGTTTACGGACCATGCGTGGCGGGCGCTCCCCCATAGCGGCGGCGGAGCCCTGCGGTCGTCGGCCTTCTAACGGGGGTTTGGCGCCCCCCGCCGCGGTCCGCCCGCGTGCCCTCTCTCCATTGGGCGTGTTGCCTTTCGCCTTGTTATCCGGCGCTTTTCGCACCGGACGGGCCATCGCAACCCCCCAGGCATCGGACGCCTTCTGGTCTTCACTTTTCGCGCGCGACGGACGCTTGCCGTCCTCCCGCGCGGGGCGACGGTCATCGGGCTTGCCGAATGGCTTTCTGGGCTTGCGGGGCGGCGGCATTCTCCGCCCATGCATCACTTGCCGATGTTAAGCAACCGGCGGACGCCACCGGGACTAGCCAGTGCGGAGATTTGCGCTAGAACCGCAACAACACTGTCGCGAGGGGACATCATTTGGCACGTCAGGAAGAAGCGCCCGGTCGTGGCTGGGGAAGCCGCATACGGCATCTGGCGGGGTCGCTGAACAACCGCAAGACGGGGTATATGACCCTGTTCGGATTTTCATCGGGCCTGCCTTATGCGCTGCTGCTCGGCACGCTGACCGCATGGCTGACGGATGCCAAGGTCGATCTGGAAACCATGGGCGTTATTTCGCTCATCGGCCTGGCCTACGCGTTCAAGTTTTTGTGGTCGCCGATGCTCGACCGGCTGTCGATCCCCGGTCTGGTGCGGATCGGGCGGCGCAAGCAATGGATCGTGTCGGCGCAGATCCTGCTGGGCATCATGCTGATCGGTATGGCGCAGATGGACCCCAATGCGGCGATCGGCCTGTTTTCGCTGTTCGCCGGGGTCGGAGCGCTGGCGTCGGCTACGCAGGACGTGGTCATCGATGCGTGGCGCGTGGATGTGGCGGACGAGGAAGCCACGCTCGATACGCTCTCCACCGTGTTCCAGCTCGGCTATCGCGCGGCGGTGCTGGTGGGCGGCGCGCTCTCGCTGTTCATGGCGGACGCTTGGGGGTGGATGCCGGTCTACACGCTGATGGGCGTTATCCTGCTGGTCGTCGGTTTCGCCAGCCTCTTCGCGCCCGACAGTGAAGCCGCCGCCGTTGTGGCGGGCGCGCCCGAAGTGCTGCGCCAGCCCGGCCAGCTCAACCCGAAAATCCGCGCGGCGGCGCTGGGGCTGGTTGGCACCTTCTGGGCCGTTTCGCTCGGCATCGTATTCTACTACATGATCGCCTCGCTCGCGCTCGACAAGGCGGACCGGCCGGACTCGGCATCGTTCATCAAGGTGCAGGGGCCGATCATCGTGCTGGCGACGGTGGTCATCCCGGCGATCATCGCCGCCGTGCTGGCGCGAATGCAAGCGAACGGCCGCCATGTCCTCGACCATCCCGAACCCGCCCGCACTCTCGCAGACCGCGCGATGGACCATGGCTATCGCGCCCTGATCCTGCCGTTGATCGATATCATGGGGCGGCTTGGCTGGGCCGCTGTGCTGGTGCTCGCCCTCGTACTGTCCTACCGCCTGACTGACACGATCTGGGGCTCCTTCGCGTCGCCCTTCTATCTGGACGAATTGGGTTACACCAAGAGCGAGATGGCGGTCGCGTCGAAGTTTTTCGGCGTCGGCGCGCTAATGCTGGGGGTCGCCTTGGGCGGCGTCATGATGGCAACGGTCGGCCGCATGGCGACGATGACGCTCGGCGCGATCACGGCGGCGCTCACCAACCTGCTTTATGCGGATCTCTCGACCGGAGGCACGGTGATGGCCGCGACGGCCCGTGCCACGGGGTTCACCTGGGCGGTCGAACATTTCGGGGGGGACGAGCGCATGGCCAAGCTCATGCTGGCCATCGGCGGAGAGAATATCGCGGGCGGCCTCGCCGGCGCCGCGCTGGTCGCCTACCTCTCGTCCATTACGTCCAAAGGCTACAGCGCCGTCCAATATGCGCTGTTGTCCTCGCTTACCTTTCTGGTCGGCACGCTCGGGCGCGGTGCGCTGGGCAAGATGATCGAGACGCAGGGCTATTATGCCGTGTTCCTGTTCACCACCGCGCTGGGCGGGATCGCAGTCGTCCTCTGCGTACTGGAATGGATGCGCGGAAGCCGGGGGGAGCGGGCGGCCTGACGATCAGTCGGGCAACTGCTCGTTAAGGGCAAGGATCTGCCCTGCAAGATACAACGATCCCGTGATCAGGAGCGGCCCATTGTCGCCACGCGCGCCAATCGCACGCGCCGCCGAGCCAATATCGTCATGCGCATGGCCCTCGACGCCCAACGCCCGCATCCATGCCACAATGTCCGCCGGTGCGTGGCACGCGTGGCCATCGATCGGAACGGCGTGGACGTGGCCGATATAAGGGCGCAGCGCCGCAACGAAGCCCGCCATGTCCTTGTTGGCCAGCATGCCGATCAAGACGGTCAGTGTTCCCTCGCCGACCTGCTCCTGCGCCATGAAATTCGCAAGCACCTCGCCTGCGGCGGGGTTATGGCCCCCGTCGAGCCACACAGCGCGCCCTTCCGCGCCCAACGCACGAAGCAGCGGACCATCCTCCAGCCGTTGCAGGCGGGCAGGCCAGTGTGCCCACAGCGGCGCGGCCTTGATCGCCGCCTCGCTCACCGGCACAACCCTCTGGTGGCGCAGCATCGCGATCGCCAGTGCGGCGTTCATCGGCTGATGTGCACCGGAAAGCCGGGGCAGCGGCGTCTCGATCCGGCCATGCTCGTCACGGTAATGGAGCCGCTCACGATAGACCACGGCGTCCCACGCATTGCCCATCGCAAGCCACCGCGCGTCGACCTCCGCCGCCTTCGCCGCGATTACTCCGGCGACCTCGGGTTCATATTTCACGGTGACCAGCGGCACGCCCTGCTTGGCGATGCCGGCCTTTTCGGCTGCAATGGACTTTTCGGTGTTGCCCAGAAACGCCTGATGATCCAGCCCGAGATGCGTGATACCGCATACTGCTGGTCGCTCTATCACATTGGTCGCGTCGAGCCGTCCACCCAATCCCACTTCGATGATACAGGCGTCGGCGGGATGTTCGGCAAAGGCGAGAAAGGCGGCGGCCGTCGTCGCCTCGAAAAAGCTGGGGCCAATATCCGCAGCCGCGTCCAGAACCCGCTCCAGCGAGCTGGCCAGCAAAGCATCGCTAACCAACGCGCCGTTGATGCGGATCCGTTCATTGAAGCGCACCAGATGCGGTGATGTGTACACATGCACGCTTTTTCCGTCGGCTTCGAGCGCGGCGCGCAGAAACGCGCAAGTCGAACCTTTCCCGTTGGTTCCAGCGACATGAAACACCGGCGGCAGCGCCCGGTGCGGATTACCCAGCGCCACGAGCAGCCGCGTAATACGCTCCAGTCCCAATATGTCGGCGCCCGGCGACAGGCTGGAGAGACGGTCAAGCTGCGCCTGCACGGCGGGATCGTCGGAAACGGCATGGTCGGCCATGGCGCCCGCCGCCTATGCGGCGCGCTTGTGGCACAGATAATCGATGACCTGGCCCAATGTCTCCCGAAGGTCACGGCGGTGCACGACCATGTCGATCATGCCATGCGCGAGCAGATATTCGGCGCGCTGAAACCCTTCGGGCAGCTTTTCGCGAATGGTGTTTTCGATCACGCGTTGCCCCGCAAAGCCGATCAGCGCGTTGGGCTCGGCGATCTGCACGTCGCCCAGCATCGCATAGCTCGCTGTGACCCCGCCCGTCGTCGGATCGGTCAGCACCACGATATAGGGCAACCCGGCATCGTGCAATTTGCGGATCGCGACCGTCGCGCGCGGCATCTGCATCAGCGAGAGAATTCCCTCCTGCATCCGCGCGCCCCCAGCAGCGGTGAAGATCACATAGGGGCATTTGTGGGTGATTGCCTCCTGCACGCCCTGCACGAACGCCGCCCCGACCGCGACACCCATCGACCCGCCCATATAAGCGAAATTCTGCACGCCGATGACGACCGGCACCTTGTTGAGCGTGCCGAATGCGGTGATCAGCGCATCATGATCGCCTGTCGCGGCGCGCGCCGCCTTGATGCGGTCGGCATATTTCTTGGTATCGCGAAATTTCAGCGGATCCTCACGCACCTGCGGCGTCGGCAGCAAACGAAAGCTGCCTTCGTCGAAGATTTGCCGGAAGCGGTCGGCCGGTCCGATGCGCCCATGATGGTCGCATTTGGGGCAGACGGACTGGTTTTCTTCCCACTCCTTGGTGAACACCATCTGGCCGCAGCCCGGGCATTTGTGCCAGAGCGTATCGGCCGTTTCCTTCTTCGCGATAAACGGAATTGCGTTGCGAACCCGGTTGATCCAGCTCATGCGACCTTCTCCCGTGTTTCCAGTGCGCCGCGCAACGACGCGACATAGGCCTGCACATAGGGCGCCGCCTGATTGCCATGGCTGCCAACGATATCGACGATCGCCGAACCGACAACAACCCCGTCCGCGACCCGGCCGATGGCAGCCGCCTGCTCCGGCGTCCGCACACCGAAACCGACGACGATGGGCAGATCCCCCGCCGACGCCTTGAGCCGCGCGACGGCTTCCTCAATGCTGGCAGTGGCCGCCTGCTGTTTGCCAGTAATCCCAGCCACAGAGACATAATAGAGAAAACCGCTCGCGCCATCGAGCACCTGCGGCAAGCGCGCCGCATCCGTCGTCGGGGTCGCAAGGCGGACCATATGGACGCCAGCGTCGTCGAGCGCCGGGCCGAGTTCCGCGTCTTCTTCCGGCGGAATATCGACGCAGATAATACCATCGACGCCCGCCGCCTTCGCCTGAGCGGCGAACCAGTCCGCGCCGCGCCGGATCATCGGATTGGCATAGCCCATCAGCACCAGCGGCACATCCGGATGGCGCTGCCGGAACGCCGTCGCGATCGCGAAGAGATCGGCCGTTTTGGTGCCCGAACCGAGGCTGCGCAAATTGGCAAGCTGGATCGCCGAACCATCCGCCATCGGATCGGTAAAGGGCATGCCCAACTCGATCACATCGGCCCCGCCCGCGACCAGCGCATCGAGGACGGCAGCCGTATCGCCAGGCGTGGGATCGCCACCGGTCACGAAGGTGACGAGAGCCGCGCGGCCCTGCGCCTTGCACGCCGCGAACCGGGCAGAAAGCCGATCGTTCATATTGCCACCCCCAGCGCTTCGGCCACGGTGAAGATATCCTTGTCCCCCCGTCCGCACAGATTGGCGCAGATGATCTGGTCGCGATCCATCTCCCGCGCCACCCGCGCCACCGCCGCAATGGCATGGGAGGGTTCGAGCGCCGGAATGATCCCTTCCGTCCGACACAGCAACTGGAACGCGTCGAGCGCTTCCGTATCGGTCACCGACGTATATTCGACCCGGCCGATATCGCGCAGCCAGCTGTGCTCCGGCCCGATGCCCGGATAGTCCAGCCCGGCCGAAATGCTGTGCGCTTCGGCGATCTGCCCGTCGTCGTCCTGCAGCAGATATGTCTTGTTGCCATGGAGCACGCCTGGCGCGCCACCGGCCAGCGAAGCCGCGTGCGCGCCGCTCTCAATGCCATGGCCCGCCGCCTCAACCCCCAGCATCCGCACGCTGGCGTCGTCGAGAAACGGATGGAACAGCCCGATCGCGTTGGACCCGCCACCGATCGCCGCAACCAGCAGATCGGGCAGACGGCCCGCCTGCGCCTGCATCTGCACCTTGGCTTCCTTGCCGATCACGCTCTGAAAATCGCGCACCAGTTCCGGGTAGGGATGTGGCCCCGCCGCCGTACCGATGATGTAGAATGTGTCGTGCACATTCGCGACCCAGTCGCGCAGCGCCTCGTTCATCGCGTCCTTCAACGTCCGCGCACCGCTTTCGACGCCGATCACTTCGGCACCGAGCAGCTTCATGCGGAACACATTGGGCTGCTGCCGCTCCATGTCGCGCGCGCCCATGTAGATGACGCAGGGCAAGCCGAAGCGCGCCGCCACCGTCGCCGTCGCCACACCATGCTGGCCCGCGCCGGTCTCCGCGATGATGCGCGTCTTGCCCATCCGCTTGGCGAGCAGGATCTGCCCGATGCAGTTGTTGATCTTGTGCGCGCCGGTGTGATTGAGCTCATCGCGCTTGAACCAGACCTGCGCGCCTTTGCCGTCGGGCGCGCTTTCCCGGAGCGTTTCGGTCAGCCGCTCCGCATAATAAAGCGGGCTCGGCCGCCCCACATAATGCTCGAGCAACCACTCGAACTCGCGCGCGAATTCCGAATCGGCCTTGGCGGCACGATATTCCCGCTCCAGATCGAGGATCAGCGGCATGAGGGTTTCGGCGACATAGCGTCCGCCAAATTGACCGAAATGCCCGCGCTCGTCGGGCTGATTGCGATAGCTGTTGATGACTGTCATATGTGCTGGACCGCTTTGCAGAAGGCGACGATCTTGTCCATATCCTTGATGCCGGGCGCGTTCTCGACGCCGGAAGAAACATCCACGAGCGGTGCCCCCGAAATCCGCACCGCTTCGGCGACATTATGCGGATCCAGCCCGCCCGACAGGCCCCAGGGACCGGCGGCGCGATAATCGCGCAGCAACGTCCAGTCGAAGCGCAGGCCCATGCCTCCCGGCAGATCCGCGCCGTCCGGCGTCTTGGCGTCGAACAGAATCAGATCCGCCACGTCGCGATACAGGCCGCTGGCGCGGATATCTTCGGCCGTCTTGACCGCAACAGCTTTCCAGACCGCAACGCCGTACCGCCGGGCGATAGCCGCCAGCCGCTCTGGCGTTTCCTTGCCGTGCAGTTGCAGCGCATCGAGCCGTCCAGCGCGCAGCAGATGATCGAGCGTCGCGTCATCCGGATCGACGACCACGCCGACCGTCTTGACGTGGGACGGCGCCCTGTCCAGCAAAGCCGCAAGACGATCCGCCTCCACATGGCGCGGACTTTTCGCAAAATGCACGAACCCGACATGGCTCGCACCCGCGCCAATCGCCGCATCGAGCGTGTCCGGCGTGGAAAGGCCGCAGATCTTGATTGCGAGTCGAGACATCGCTGCGCTTTAGCCTTTAATCGGCGCAGGGGGAAACGCCCTGCGTGCGCCGATCAGAAATTGTCCTTGGCGCTGCGCAGTTCGGCCAATTCCTCAATGCTGTTCGCCCGCATGAACGGATTGGTCGCCCGTTCCAGCCCAATGGTCGTCGGCACGGTCGGCTCTCCTCGTGCGCGGGTCGCTGCCACATCTTCCATACGTTGCTGGATCGCGCGATTGTCCGGATCCATGGCCAGCGCAAAACGCCCGTTCGACGTGGTATATTCATGCGCGCAATAGACCCGTGTTTCGCCGTCCAGCTCCGCAAAACGCTGCATGTTCGTGAACATCTGCGCCGCCGTCCCCTCGAACAGGCGACCGCATCCCATCGCGAACAGCGTGTCGCCCACGAAGATGACGCCTGCGCTCGACAGATAATAGGCAATATGCCCGGCGGTGTGGGCAGGAACATCCCACACTTCGGCCCGCAATCCACCGATGGTGGCGACATCCCCCTCGCTCACCATGACATCGAGCGTGTCGATCTTACCCGCTTCTGCTTTCGGCCCTGTAACCTTGCAGCCCGTGGCGGCCTTGATCGCCGCGTTCCCACCAACATGGTCGGGGTGCCAGTGCGTGTTCCAGATCTGGGTGATCGCCCATCCCCGCTCCTGTGCGGCAGCGAGCACCGGTTCGGCCACCGCCGGGTCGATCACCACCGTTTCCCCCACGACCGCGTCATGCACCAGCCAGACGTAATTGTCGCTGAGGACGGGAACGCAGGCGATCTGGAGTGACATCTCACCACTCTCCGCTGTTGGGCATCGACGCCCAGGGCTCAGCGGGCTCCAGCGCGTCGCCCTCCTGCAACAATTCGATCGAAATGCCGTCCGGCGTCCGCACGAATGCCATATGACCGTCGCGGGGCGGGCGGTTGATCGTCACGCCGCCGTCCATCAGCCGCTGGCAGGTTTCATAGACATTTTCCACCCGGTAAGCGAGATGCCCGAAGTTACGCCCGCCCGAATAGGTCTGCGGATCCCAGTTATAGGTCAGCTCGACCTGTGCGTCCTCGTCGCCCGGAGCGGCCAGGAACACGAGCGTAAACCGTCCTTTCTCGCTCTCCTTGCGGTCGACCTCCTGCAGCCCGAGCAATTCGAAGAAGCGAATCGTGGCATCGACATCGGTCACGCGGATCATGGTGTGCAGATATTTGGGCATGAGTGGCAAATCGTCCTTCGTCAGCAGACGTTCATCGGTTAAATCCTATGCCAGACGTCGATAAGGCGCCGGGCACAACACAATGGGACTATGGGGATGAGCTGGACAGAGAACAAGCATTACGTCGTTCTGGCGAGTGCGGCGGTGCTTTCCGTCGGGATGATTACCGGCGGCTATCTGCTGGGCGACGGATTGACGCGGGCGCGGCAGGCGGATCGGTCGGTCACGGTGCGCGGCCTCGCCGAAAAGGACGTGACGGCCGATCTTGCCACCTGGACGATCACCTACAGCGCGACGGGTTTCGACATGCCGACCGTGCGCGCCGACATCGACGCGAGCACCAAGGCGTTGCAGGCCTATTTCACCGAACTGGGGTTCAAGCCCGAGGAACTGAAAGCGGGCGGCGGGGGCGTCAACCAATATTACAACAACGGCGTCAACACGATCACGATCAACCAGCGCATGCAGTTGCGCACCACCGACATCGCGCGGGCGCAGCGCGCGGTCGCCCGCCAGTTCGATCTCGTCCGGCGCGGCGTGACCATGCAGGAAGGGTCGAACATGGTCTACAGCTTCACCCGCCTGAACGACGTCAAGCCCGAGATGGTCGCAGAGGCCACCAAGGACGCCCGCAAGTCGGCCGAGCAGTTCGCGCAGGATAGCGGCACCGGCGTCGGCGGTATCAAAAGCGCTACGCAGGGTTATTTCTCGATCGATGCGCGCGATGGGGAACAGTCGGGCGGCGGCATCGACACGCCGTTCAAGAAGGTCCGCGTGGTCACAACGGTAGATTTCTACCTGAAGTAGCCCGCTATGGCTTTTGCGGGACCGGTGCTTCCGCGCCGAGCTGCGCCAGCGCCGCCCGTGCGGCCTTTCCCTGCTCGCTGTCGGGCGCGATAGTCTGCACCTTTGTCCACGCCGCGCGGGCTGCCGCCTCGTCGCCCGTCAGCATCGCGACATTTCCTGTCTCCAGCGCCACGGATGCATCGTCGGGCGAGAGCTGTCCCGCGCGTGCGATGTCGGCCTTGGCGCGGACAAGATCGTTCATCCGTCGTGCCAGCGTTGCCGACAGCAGCCAGGCCAGCGGATCCTGCGGTGCCTGGTTCAGCGCCACGTCCATGTCCGTGCGCGCTGCCATCAGATCATCGAGCGCGACATTCGCCCGGGCGCGGTCGAGATAGACTTCCCCCTTGGGCAAACCATCGGGCAGTCCATGCCCCAGCGCCGCATCGAAATAGCCGCGCGCGCTATCTGGCTTCCCGCCGGCGAGCGCCGCATTGCCCGCCTGCACCCACAGGCGCGCAGCATCCAGAGACGACTCGGCTTTCTCGGCCTCCGCCGCCCCGGCATCGAATGCGGTGATGGCCTGATCCCACTGCTCCGCGCGGGAGAAGGCAAAGCCCCGGCATTGCGCGGCATGATAGCTGCCGCCCGCCAGCGCCCATTCGCTAGCCACCTTCGCGCCTTCGGTCGGATCGGCAATCGCGGTGTCAAGACAGGCCTGCAACCGCGCTGCGACCTCGGGCGGCAGCGGCAGGGCGACGAGCGAACCCGTCGCCCCCTCCCCTCCGGCTTTTGTCCCGCGAGCGGACGACGTCGCCGCGCGACGCTCCTGCGCCTGTTGCCTGGACCGGTTCATCACCGCCTCGGTCTCGGGCGAATAGCCCTGGAGGAGCAGGAGGGCAGCAATGATCATAATGTCTTCACAAGCCCGTCTATAAGGTTCAAAAGCAAGGAAATATCGGTTTCCCTCGATAGGCGGTGATCGCCATCCTTGACCAGCAGCAGCTGTACGTCGTCTGAACGCAGCCGGGCCGCCAGCCGTGTGGCGATTGTCCATGGGACCACCCCGTCCCCCTGCCCGTGCAGAAGGCGCACCGGGCAATCGAGCGCAATCGGAGCCTCGAGAAGCCGGCTCGCTTCGCCCGATGCCCAGAATGTCAGCGTCGTCAGATAGGGATCGCCATAGTCGGACGGCTCCATGATCCGGCCTTTCGCCTGCAGTTCCGCCTTCTGTTCCGCGTCGAAACCCCAGTCGGTAAAATCCGGCGCGGCGGCGATACCGATCAGCGCCGCGATGCGCTCCGGCATGGCCAGCGCCACCAGCAGCGCAAGCCAGCCGCCCATCGACGATCCGATCGGCAGGATGGGCCCGTCCCAAAACTGGCCGATCAGGAACAGCGCGTCGTCACGCCACACTGTCAGCGATCCGTCCTCGAACGCGCCGTCGCTCGACCCACAGCCCGAATAGTCCAGGAGAAGGCACGCCCGGCCGCGCTCCTGCGCCCACGCCAGCACCGCCTGTGCCTTGCTTCCCTCCATGTCCGACAGATAGCCGGGCAGGAACACAAGCAGCGGACCCGCGCCATCAATGAAACGGCAAGCGAGCCGTACGCCATCGGGCCGCACGCGATAGTCGATCGGCAAGGCAGGGAGGAGATCGGTCATGGACGCACCACAGGACAGGAAAGCTCCCGACTAGCGGCTTAGAAGCCGAAGTCAAAGCCTGGCTTAACGGCCTTGTCCGCGCTGCAAATTTTCTGGAGCGCCTGCCACTGGTCTGCGGCCAGCGCCGGTCGATAACGCCGCCCTTTTTCGGCCGCGTTCGCGAACAATTGCTGACGGCTGGTGGACGAGGGATGGCTGGCAAACCAGTCCAGCGCCTCTATCGACCGGCCGGGCTGCGTGGTCGACTTGGCTTTTCCTTTGGCCTTTGCGGGCGCCTCTTCCCCACCCATGCGCGCGAAAAAGGCCGCGGTTGGCACCGGCGAGATGCCCGAGGCGCGCATCGCATCGATCGCGGCGAGATCGGCCTGATGCTCGGCATCGCGACTGAAACTCAGCCCCAGCACGGCGTTCACCTGGCTCCCCGTCGACCCATCCATGCCGCCCAGCACGACGCTCAGTCCCAGCTGCCGCATCATCGCGGTCAGCGTATCGCGATGGCGCACATGGCCGAGTTCATGACCCAGCACGCCCGCCACCTCATCGGGCGATTCCGCCTGCTCGACCAGGCCGCGAAACAGCACGATGCGCCGTCCGGGCAAGGCGACAGCATTGACCATGCCGATATTGGCGACTTCGATCGACCGCGCCGTCCCGTGCGGATCCAGTTGGCGGACGAGCGCGCGCAGGGCCGGAGTTCCCTCTTTCGTGTGGCAGATCCGCCCGCCGAAATCACCCGCCATCGCGTCGCCCATTGTGTCTTCCCAGCTCTGCGGGACGAGCGGCGCGATCCAGCCGGGCGCCTTGACGCCGACGAAAACCACGGCCGCCGCCGCCATTGCCAGGACGGCACTTGCCCTGCCCAGACCAATCCGGTCGATGAAACCGCCATAGCGCGCGGGCTTGGGAAGCAAAGCCGCCAGATCCTCCGGCAACGCGCCAGGAAAACCCAGCCGCCACCCCTGCTCGTCCTTCAAGCCGAAGACATGCTCACCCGCAGGCGCATCGAGCGCGATCAGGTCCGCCCAGCAGTAAGGCCCGGCGTCCCACCCCTCGCCCTTCAGCGTGAACGTCTCGACGTCCCCAACAAGCAGCGGCGTCCAGCGGTTGGCGTTGCGGCCGTCATAATGCCACGGGTGCGCTTCGATCCTTTCGGTTAAGGGCATCGCCGGTCAGAACGCCCCGACATCCAGCGCATCGAGCAGTCCCTCGCCATGCTTGGAGAGCTTCGTATCCGACTGCGTCAGCCTGTCGAGATCAATATCGCCATAGGCCTCCAGATGGGTGATGAAAAACTTCCAGTGGCGGTATTGCAGGAATATCGCCCCGATACCCAACGTGCCAATCACGAGCGCAATGTCACCAAGGAAGAGCTTGACCCAGTCCTTCGTGCTGGCGTCGAACGCAAAGGTCAATGTCGCCAAAGACAGACCACCAACGGCTTCCCGGATGAAGATGGCATAGAAGGACAGGCCGATGAACAGAAACAGTCCGTAAATGCCGACACCGAACAGGACGCCAAGTAGCGCCCCGATCGGAGACCCCCCTGGCGCTCCTCCCCCCATCATAATACTGCCGACACCCACAAACATCGCGAAAACAATTCCGCAGCCGAGGATGATCAACGGTAGGAGATAAAACATCAGATAGCGTTTGAACGCGGGACGATAATCACCTTTGCTTTCAAATGCATGCGGGCCAAAGCTCATGGCGTTCCATCGCTCGTTCCACAGCGACATCATCGCGCGGGGCACCAGCAGGTAAATCGCCATCATGCCGACGATGGTTTTCCACATATAGGACCAGCCGTAACTCCAGCCCGCATCATCGCTGCCACCCCGGATGCCGTGCCAATAGGTGCGGCCCAGTCGATAGCGCAGAGCCCGGAAACGCGCGATGCCGACGAAGTAGAAAATCACCAGAAACGACGCAAAACCCAGCAGTCCTGCAATTCCTGCATGCCCGCGCATCACCAGCGCCCGCGCCCCGAATTGGAGGATGAAGAACGGCAGGCCCAAAATCAGGATCACCATCAGGAACCCAAGAAACAGTTCCTTTCCCGTCCCCGTCCATTCCAGCCGATCATCGATAAAGCGGCTGTGCGACCAGAGATAGCGGCGGGTCCGCGTGGTTGCCCAGAAGCGGTAGATACCCAGCGTCACAATCATCAGCAGCAGATTGGTGAACGCAATCGGCGCATAGCCCTTCCAGCTCCCGTCGAAACCGAACGCGCTGTGCTGTTGCTCTTCCATAATATGCCCCCTCTTCCCCAGCCGCAATCAACGAGGGATCGCATCGCGAGTCAAGCGGAAGACGGGTGAACCCCGCCGAATCGGATGCTTCCTGTTGACAGCCCCCGCCGCCCCATTAAGGACCGGCGATCGGTCTTGCGCCTTTAGGGGCGCGGGATGATCCGTTTCAACCAGAGAAGATCCGTCATGTCCGTCCTGCTCTCGATTACCCTGCCCGATGGTTCCGTGCGCGAAGTCGCGTCCGGCACTACTCCGGCGGAGATCGCGGCGAGCATTGGTCCGGGCCTGGCCAAGGCGGCGATCGCGGCGCGCGTCGACGGCGAGCTGGTAGATATTTCCCGTCCGCTCAATGCTGACGCATCGCTGGCGCTGGTGACCGCGCGGGATGAAGCGGACGCGCTGGAACTGGCGCGCCACGACTTCGCGCATATCCTGGCCGAGGCGGTGCAGGTGCTGTTTCCCGGCACACAGATTACCTTTGGCCCCTCGACCGAGGACGGCTTCTATTATGACTTCGCACCCGCCGAGCGCCCGTTCACGGACGAAGATCTGCCCGCGATCGAAGCGAAAATGCGGGAGATCATCGCGGCCGACAAACCATTGCGCCGCGAAGTGGTCGCGCGCGATGCATTGATCGCACAATGGCGCGCGGCGGGCGAAAGCTTCAAGGCGGAATGGGCGGCCGAACTGCCGGACGGCGAGGAACTTTCGGTCTACTGGTCGGGCGACAACTGGTACGACATGTGCCGCGGCCCGCACCTTGCCTCGACCGGCAAGCTCGACCCGCAGGCGTTCAAGCTGATGCGCGTGTCCGGCGCGTACTGGCGCGGCGATCAGACGAACGCGATGCTCAGCCGCATCTACGGCACCGGCTGGCTGAACAAGAAGCAGCTCGACGCGCATCTCTTCCGTCTGGAGGAAGCGGCCAAGCGCGACCATCGGCGCATCGGGCAGGACATGGACCTGTTCCACCTGCAACAGGAAGCGCATGGTAGCGTCTTTTGGCACCCCAAGGGCTATATCATCTGGCGCGAGCTGGAGGCCTATATGCGCCGCGCGATCGACGGCGCGGGCTATCGCGAGGTGAAGACCCCGCAGGTCATGGACGCGCGCCAGTGGGAGCAGTCCGGGCACTGGGGAAAATATCGGGAAAACATGTTCGTCATCCCCGATGAGGTGCCCAACACCGAAGACGAAGGCCCGGTTATCTCAGGCGAGGCCGACTGGATGGCGCTGAAACCGATGAACTGCCCGGCGCATGTGCTGATCTTTCGCCAGGGCATCAAATCCTATCGCGATCTCCCGTTGCGCATCTACGAGAATGGCTGCTGCCACCGTAACGAGCCGCACGGCGCGCTGCACGGCCTCATGCGGGTCCGTCAGTTTACGCAGGATGACGCGCATATCTTCTGCCGCGAAGACCAGATCGTCGACGAAGTGCGGGCGTTCTGCGCGCTGTCTGACCGCATCTACAAGGATTTCGGCTTTACCTACTCCATCAAGCTGGCGCTGCGCCCGGAGAAGCGGTTTGGCACGGACGCGATGTGGGATCAGGCGGAAAACGAACTACGCGCGGCTGTCGTTGCGGCGGGGCTCGCCACGCCGGAATATGGCTGGGAAGAACTGCCCGGCGAGGGCGCCTTTTATGCGCCCAAGCTCGAATGGCACCTGACCGACGCGATCGGCCGGACGTGGCAGGTCGGCACCATCCAGTCGGACCGCGTGCTGCCGGAACGGCTGGACGCCAGCTATGTCGCGGAAGACGGCGCAAAGCACCGACCGGTGATGCTCCACCGTGCGATCTTCGGCTCGTATGAGCGGTTCATCGGTATATTGATCGAGCATTTCGCGGGCAAATTGCCGCTCTGGCTCGCGCCCGTTCAGGCAGTCGTGGCGACGATCGTGTCCGACGCCGACGATTATGCGCGAACCGTGGTCGAAAAGCTCAAAGCGGCGGGCATCCGCGCCGAAATCGACCTGCGCAACGAGAAGATCAATTACAAGGTGCGCGAGCATAGCCTGGCCAAGGTCCCCAACCTGCTGGTCGTCGGCAAGCGGGAGGCGGACGAGTCGACCATTGCCTTGCGCACGCTGGGCGCGGAGGGCGGACAGAGCGTCCTTTCGCTCGATGACGCGGTCGCGTCCCTTGCAAAGCAGGCGCTGCCGCCCGATATATCGTGAGGCCCCGCCGACACCCGCGTGCGACAAAGGGGCTGACATAGGGTGCGTCCCGTGCGATGCCCCCTTTTCGTGCGCACCAAAAGCCGTTAAAAGCCGCAATGTTCGTTAATGTTTTAGGAGATACCGCTATACGTCCCCCCATGATGCGCCGCCCACTGGCGCCAATGCCGAAATCCGGCCCCCGCTACAATGAGTTCATCACCGTTCCGAAAGTGCGTGTGATTGATGAAGCAGGCGAAAATCTGGGCGTGATGTTCACACGCGAAGCGATCGAACAGGCGGCGGAAGTCGGCCTGGATCTCGTCGAAGTTTCTCCCAACGCCGACCCGCCGGTCTGCAAGTTCCTCGACATCGGCAAGTTCAAGTACGAGGCCCAGAAAAAGGCCAATCTTGCTCGCAAAACCCAGAAGACGCAGGAGATCAAGGAGATCAAGATGCGTCCGAACATCGACGATCATGATTATGATACGAAGATGAAAAAGGTGAATGATTTCATCGAGGAAGGCGACAAGGTGAAGATCACCCTGCGGTTCCGAGGACGTGAACTATCGCACCAGCAGCTGGGCATGGCCCTGCTCCAGCGCGTCGCCGAAGATGTGGTAGAGGTCGCCAAGGTGGAAGCCTATCCCCGCATGGAAGGCCGCCAGATGCTGATGGTGCTCTCCCCCAAGGGGTGACCGCTTGAGAAATGAGATTCTTACGCCGCGATAAGGCGTAAGGGATCGTCCTTCCGAGGTATAGACCGGGTTTCCAACCCTTCGTTCCAGAGTGCCAGCTCAGTCGCTGCGATCATGGCCGCGCGCTCGGTGGCGTTGTGGGTGGCCCCGGCCAGGTTCTTGACCTCCGTGGCGACGACAGCAAAGCCGCGTCCCGCTTCCCCGGCCCTTGCAGCCTCGATGGTGGCGTTGAGCGACAGCAGCTTGGTCTGCGCCGCGATGTCCCGGATCGACCCCACGATGGACGACAGGCTCCCGATCGCCCGTTCGAGCGCCTGGCCCCGCGCTTCCATCTGGTTATGGAGCTGCTGCGTTTCCTCGAGCCGCGCCTGCACTTCCCGTTCCAGCTCGACGCTGCGGGTCATGTCCGTCGCGATCTTGATGATGCGGACGATCCGGCCTGCATCGTCGAACACCGGATTATAGGTCGCCTGCAGCCATACGTCTCCCCCGTCACGATGGCGCCGACGAAACAGGCTGCCCTCGAACAGCCCATCGCGCAGACGCTGCCAGAACGCCGCATAGTCCGGCGAGCTCGCATATCCGTCCACGCAGAACATGCGGTGGTGCCGGTGCTGCATTTCGGAGAGGGAATAGCCCATGACGCCCTGGAATACGTCGTTTGCCCACAGGATCGTGCCGGACGGATCAAATTCGATTACCGCTTGCGATCGGCATATCGCTTGCCAGGCGGCCTGCGTGCGGTCGGTTGTCTCGGGCTCGGCGGTGGTGACTGCATCGTTCATGTGCAATCCTTTTCACCGCCTTGGTTAAGGCCGATTTAACGCTGCGGCGAACCGAGAGCCAAATACCGATATACGGTCAGGGTGCCGTCCGGTTATCGTAAAGCGCGGGATAAAGCCGTTTGAACGCCGCCAGTTTGGGCGCGTCCCAGCGCGTGATATATCCGTGGCGCGGATTGTTAGCCATGAAGTTCTGGTGGTGGCCCTCGGCCGTCACAAATCCAGTGAACGGCTCGACGCGCGTGGCGATCGTGCCATTCCAGAGCCCACTCTTGCCAAGCTGCGCGAGATAACTGCGCGCCGCCCGTTCCTGCTCATCAGTGGTGGGGAACAGCGCACTGCGATACTGCGTGCCATGGTCTGGCCCCTGATAATTCAGCGTCGTGGGATCGGTGATGACCGAAAAGAACACCCGCATCAACGTGCCGTAGCTGACCCGCGCGGGATCATAGACAACCTTGACCGCCTCGGCGAAGCCGGTACGCCCGGTGCTCACCTGCTCATAATCTACCTTGCGCCCGCGCGGCCCCCCGGCATAGCCGGATTGCACCGACCGCACGCCTTTGACATGGCTGAACACACCCTCGACGCCCCAGAAACAGCCGCCCGCGAAATAGGCGGTCTGCAACTTGCCGTCAGCCTTTGTATCGAGGGCCGGCACCGGGGCGACGACCACCGTCTCCGCATGGGAACAGGACGCCGTCGCGGCAAAGCTTCCCAAAACGGCCAGAAAGCCACCCGAAATCCGCTTCGACCAGCCAGGTTTGAATGTAGAGATCATGCGCATGCTCCCATAATGGTCAGGGATATAGGCGCTCGCACCTATCCCCGCCATGAACGGAACAGCGAAAATCCTATTTGAGTGCCGAACAGGCTTCCTGGATGCGGGTGCAGGCCTTTTTCAACACCTCTTCCGATGTCGCATAGCTGATGCGGAACGCCGGGCTCAGGCCAAACGCGCCACCGTGGACCGCTGCGACCTTTGCCTCATCGAGGAAATAGCTGATCAGTTCCTCATCGGTGGTGATCTTCTGGCCCTTCGGCGTCGTCTTGCCGATCACGCCGCTGGCGTCGGGATAAACATAAAACGCACCTTCGGGCGTCGGGCAATCCAGGCCCGGAGCGTCATTCAACATGGCGACCACCATGTCGCGCCGCTTTTTGAACGCCGCATTGCGCTCTTCAAGGAAATCCTGATCACCGGTCAGCGCTGCCACCGCTGCCGCCTGGCTGATCGAGCAGGGGTTGGACGTCGACTGCGACTGCAGCTTGGCCATCGCCTTGATGATCCATTCCGGCCCACCGGCAAAACCGATACGCCAGCCGGTCATCGAAAACGCCTTCGAGCAACCGTTGACCGTCAGCGTGCGGTCATACAGCTCCGGACACACCTGCGCGATCGTCGCGAACGGCGTCGGCGCGTACCAGACATGCTCGTACATGTCGTCGGTCATCACATAAACGTGCGGATGCCGCAGCAGCACTTCGCCCAGTTCCTTCAGTTCGTCCGCGCTATAGGCCGCACCCGAGGGATTGGAGGGGGAGTTCAGCATCACCCACTTAGTGCGTGGCGTGATCGCGGTATCAAGCTGGGCAGCGGTGATCTTGTACCCCTGGCTCGCCGGTCCCTCGATGAACACCGGGGTGCCGCCCGCGAAGTTCACGATGTCGGGATAGCTCACCCAATAGGGCGCCGGGATGATCACTTCGTCGCCCACGTCAACGGTCGCGACCAGCGCGTTGAACAAGGTGTGCTTGCCGCCCGAGTTCACGCTGATCTGGCTGCGGGTATAGACAAGTCCATTGTCACGCTTGAACTTCAGCGCCACCGCGTCCTTCACCTCGGCCGTGCCGTCGACGTCGGTGTACTTCGTCTGCCCGGCGCGGATCGCGGCGATCGCCGCGTTCTTCACGAAATCGGGAGTGTCAAAATCCGGCTCGCCCGCCGACAGGCCGATCACATCGACGCCGTTGCGCTTGAGTTCGCTGACCCGTGCGCTCATCGCGAGGGTGGCGGACGGCTGGATACGGCCAAGCGCGGCGGAAGTTTGAGACATGGGAGACTTTCTTTCGCTGTGTCTGAGGAAGAGAGCGGAACGCAGGCTCCTTAGATGCGCGAAAGTGCCGGGGCAACCCCTCTATGCGCAGGTCAGCGCATCAGCGCACGAGCGTCGCCGAAACCATCCCGCGCGATGCATTGCCGATGAAGAAGCCGTTTTCCAGATCATAGGGACGGAGATCGCCCTCCACCGCTTCGCCCAGCTCGATCAGGCTCGCCCGCAGCACGCCCGGCAACAGGCCGCGCGACAAGGGCGGTGTGACCAGCCGATCGCCGCGTTCCACGAAGATGTTGGAAAAGCAGCCCTCGGTTAGATAGCCCGCTTCGTCGGTCATCAGCACTTCGTAGGTACCCCCTTGCGCAAGAGCCTTCCGATAATGCGCGCGATCGGTGGTCTTATGCGCCAGCCGCCAGTCGGAGGGGGCCAGCGGGCAAGGGGCAATGGCCACACGCATGATCGGCTCTGGCCAGGTCCGGTAGTCGCGCACTTCGATCGCCAGAGCGCCGCCCCGCGACGCGAGCATGCGGACACGGCTCTTCTGGCGCAGCCGGAAAGTCGCGGCCTGCAATTCGTTGCGCGCGCCATGCCGATCGAATGCGAAGCCCAGCGCGTCGGCGCTCGCCTTGATCCGGGCGAGATGATATTCCAGCAATGGCATCCCCTCGAGAGGGTCGAACGCCATCGTTTCCAGCAGATCGAACCGTGCGTCATCCGGGGAGGCCAGCTCTGCGATATCGTCGTTCTCAACAGCCAGTGTCACTCAGCGTTCCGTTCTCAAGCCCGATAGAAATTGGCCCTTGCGCAGACATTCCTGCCATTCATCATCCGCCTGCGAATCCGCCACGATCCCGGACCCCAGGGCCAGAATACCGTGATCGTCCCCATCCTTCACGCAAATCGTCCGGATGGCAACGTTGAATGCCGCGTCCCCGTCAGGATCGATCGTGCCGATGCTCCCGGTATAGGGTCCGCGCGCACGCGCCTCGACCGCGTCGATAATCTCCATGGCCCGAACCTTGGGCGCGCCGGTGATCGACCCGCAGGGGAACAGTGCCCGGATCGCGTCGATCGCGTCCAGCCCTTCCCGTAGATGGGCGGTCACCGTCGAGGTCATATGGTGGACGGTCGGGTAGCTTTCGATGGCGAACAGATGCGGCACCCGCACGCTGCCTGGCTCCGCCACGCGTGACAGATCGTTGCGCAGCAGATCGACGATCATCAGATTTTCCGCGCGCTGCTTCGGGTCTTCGCGCAGAGCGTCCGCATGGGCGGCGTCCTGCACACCATCGTCGCTCCGCGCGGCGGTGCCTTTCATCGGCCGTGCCGTCAGCACCTGCCCGTCCAGCGTGAAGAACAGCTCGGGCGAAAAGCTCAGCAGCCAATGCGTTCCGGTCATCACCAGCGCGCCATGACCAGCGGCGGCACGCGGGCGGATCATGCCGTAGAGCGCGCGCGCATCTCCGGAGAAGGGCACCTCGCACGGGAAAGTGAGGTTGGCCTGATAGATGTCCCCCGCCCGGATATAATCCATTACCCGCGCGAACGCCGCGCCATAGTCTTCCTGGCTGATCAGCGGGCGCAAGGGACCGCCCACGTCGACCGGAGCCGGGAAAAGGTCCGACACGTCCTCCGGCGCGATCTCCTGAACATCGCGAAACAGCCCGAACCACAGCGACGGCGCGTCGCCTTCCCGAGCCGGTCGGTCCAGTCTTTCCAGCCTGCGTTCGAGGGCAGCCCCCGCGTCATATCCGATATAACCGGCGGCGTGCAGACCCCGCTCCCGCGCCTGACGCAGCCGTTCGAGCGCAGGCACAACCTGGGCCAGCGACCGGGCCTCAACCACCTCCACCGGATCGCGATAGAGCTTCGCCCGGCGCGCGTCTCGTTCCCGCGCATCGTCGATCAGGACGAACGGCGACGGCGCGTCAGGCAACTTCAAGGGGCGCGACAATTCCGACATGGGCACGCGCGTATTGGCAGGCGACATCCGCTCGGACCAGTCTTTTGTGACAAGCATGACCAGCCGGTCCGGTTGCGGCGGGGGACTAGAGCGTCTAACAGCCGACCATGACCGAAAGCGCCTCTCCGCCCCTGCCCGAACGCCCCTGGCGTCGCGCCGTCGGCCGGGGACTGCGCAACCGATGCCCGGCCTGCGGAAAGGGCGCGATCTTTGGCCGGTTTCTCAAACCGGCCAGCGCCTGCCGCCAGTGCGGCGAAGCGCTCGACGGGCATGAAGCCGATGATTTCCCCTCCTATATCGTCATCATCGTGCTCGGGCACATCATGGTCCCGACGATGATCGAGGTGAACTCGGCGCTCGCAATCCCGTTTGCCTGGCAGGCGGGGCTTTGGCCCACCCTCGCCTTCGTGCTGGCCGCTGCAATGATTCAGCCGGTCAAGGGCGGCGTGATCGCGTTTCAATGGGCACGGCGGATGCACGGATTCGCGCACCGGGGCTAAACTCCCCGAGCGCCTGAGAAAAAACGACAAAATTTGATCCACATCCTTGTGTTGCATTTCCGCAACACCATATTGCACCTATCCACTGGAAAGGGGCTGTTATGAACCTCGAAAAATTCACCGATCGCGCGAAGGGCTTCCTTCAGTCCGCGCAAACCGTCGCTATCCGCCTGAATCATCAGCGGATTACACCCGAACATCTCCTGAAGGCGCTGCTTGAAGACGAGCAGGGCATGGCGTCCGGCCTGATCAAGGCAAGTGGCGGCGATGCGGCCACCGCGATGCGCGAAACCGACGCGGCGCTCGCCAAGCTGCCCGCCGTGTCCGGCTCCGGCGCGTCCCAGCCCCCTGGGCTCGATAACGATGCCGTCCGTGTTCTCGATCAGGCCGAACAGATCGCCCAGAAAGCGGCCGACAGCTTCGTCACTGTCGAGCGGCTGCTGCTCGCGCTGGTACTATCGCCCACCACGGCCGCCGGAAAAGCGCTGGCCTCGGCCGGGGTCAAGGCCGAAGCGCTCAATAGCGCAATCAATGCATTGCGCGGCGGACGCACCGCCGACACGGCGGGAGCGGAAGATCGCTACGATGCGCTCAAGAAATTCGCACGCGACCTGACGCAGGCGGCCCGCGACGGCAAGCTCGATCCGGTGATCGGCCGCGACGAGGAGATCCGCCGGACCATCCAGATCCTTGCCCGGCGCACCAAGAACAATCCCGTCCTGATCGGTGAGCCCGGCGTCGGCAAGACCGCCATCGCGGAAGGGCTGGCGCTGCGCATCGCCAATGGTGACGTGCCCGACACGCTCAAGGACCGCACGCTGATGGCGCTCGACATGGGCAGCCTGATCGCGGGCGCAAAATATCGTGGCGAGTTCGAGGAACGGCTGAAAGGCGTGCTCGATGAGGTGAAAGGTGCGGAGGGGCATATCGTCCTCTTCATCGATGAGATGCATACGCTGATCGGCGCGGGGAAATCCGAAGGTGCGATGGATGCGTCCAATCTGCTGAAACCCGCCCTCGCGCGCGGCGAACTGCACTGTATCGGCGCAACCACGCTCGACGAATATCGCAAGCATGTGGAGAAAGACCCCGCCCTGCAACGCCGCTTCCAGCCGGTGTTCGTCGGCGAACCGACGGTCGAGGACACCATCTCGATCCTGCGTGGCCTGAAAGAAAAATATGAGCTGCACCATGGCGTGCGGATCACCGACAGCGCGCTGGTTTCGGCCGCGACGCTTTCGCACCGCTACATTACGGACCGGTTCCTGCCGGACAAGGCGATCGACCTAATGGACGAAGCCGCGTCGCGGCTGCGCATGGAGGTGGAGAGCAAGCCGGAGGAGATCGAAAATCTCGACCGGCGCATCATCCAGCTCAAGATCGAGCGGGAGGCGCTCAAGAAGGAGACCGATCAGGCATCGAAGGATCGTCTCGCCACGCTGGAGGACGACCTCGCCAATCTCGAACAGCAGTCCTCGGAGCTGACGGCCCGCTGGCAGGCGGAGAAGGACAAGATCGCGGGCGAATCGCGTATCAAGGAGCAGCTTGATGCCGCGCGCATCGAGCTGGAGCAGGCGCAGCGCGCAGGCGACCTCGCGAAAGCGGGCGAGCTTGCCTATGGCCGCATCCCCGATCTGGAGCGGCAACTGGCCGAAGCGGAAGGCACAGCCAAGGGCGCGATGCTGCGCGAAGAAGTGACGTCCGAGGATATCGCGGGTGTCGTCGCGCGCTGGACCGGCATCCCGATCGAGCGGATGATGGAAGGCGAGCGCGAAAAACTGCTCGCGATGGAGGCGGAAATCGGCAAGCGCGTGATCGGTCAGGCCGATGCGGTGAAGGCCGTATCCACCGCCGTCCGCCGCGCGCGCGCCGGATTGCAGGACCCGAACCGCCCGCTGGGCAGCTTCCTGTTCCTCGGCCCCACGGGCGTCGGCAAGACGGAGCTGACCAAGGCGCTCGCCGAATTCCTGTTCGACGATCCCGCCGCGATGGTGCGCATCGACATGAGCGAGTTCATGGAGAAACACTCCGTCGCCCGCCTGATCGGCGCGCCTCCTGGCTATGTCGGCTATGAGGAAGGCGGCGTGCTGACCGAGGCCGTGCGGCGTCGTCCCTATCAGGTGATCCTGTTCGACGAGGTCGAGAAGGCGCATGGCGACGTGTTCAACGTGCTGCTCCAGGTGCTCGATGACGGGCGACTGACCGATGGGCAGGGTCGCACGGTGGACTTCACCAACACGATCATCGTGCTGACGAGCAATCTGGGCAGCCAGTATCTCTCCGGCATGACCGAAGGGCAGAAGGTCGAGGATGTCGAACCGCAGGTGATGGAAATCGTCCGCGGGCATTTCCGCCCCGAGTTCCTCAACCGGTTGGACGAGATCATCCTGTTCCACCGCCTCGCGGCGGAGCATATGGGTCCGATCGTCGACATTCAGGTAAGCCGGGTCGGCAAGCTGCTGAAGGACCGCAAGGTGATGCTCGACCTGACCGACGGCGCGCGTGCGTGGCTGGGCCGGGTGGGCTACGACCCCGTCTACGGCGCGCGGCCCCTCAAGCGCGCGGTGCAGCGCTATCTGCAGGACCCGCTCGCCGACATGATCCTGCGCGGCGACGTGCCCGATGGCTCGACGATCCGCGTGGAGGAAGGCGACGGAGGCTTGGCCCTCGGCCGGGTGTAAGGCGACCGCGCATGTGCATGAAAAAGGGCGACGGGAAATGATCCCGCCGCCCTTTTTTCATGTGTAATGTATGGCTTAGAAGCCGACCTTGACGCCTGCCCGGAACGACCGACCAATTATGCCGGTGCCGCCCTGAATCGGATTGTAGAGATGCGCACCATAGGTGACAGCATCAATCGGCGGGAGATCATTCAACACATTCAGCACATTTGCGTACAAGGTAAAGTTATCCCCTACCTTCACAGTCCCGACCAGATCGAGGGTGATATACCGGCGAACCTTGCAAGGCGTGTAGTCTATATCAAAGCCGGAGCAATCATTCCGAGAACCAGGACCAAACTGGTCTTCGGCTGTCAGCTTATAGCTGTCGAAATAGTTCACCGTGCCAGTCAGCGTAAACTTATCGTCGAAGCTCAACGTATTCTGCCAGTTGGCATGCCAGCGGGGGGTACCCGATCCCGCAGTGAGGTTGAAGTTGCCCAGCGTACCAGCATAGCTTTCCTTCGACCCATCGGGGAACGTCGTGCTCAGTTCGATGATATAGCTCGCTTCGATGTTGGAGGTCCACGAGATCCTGTCGCTAAGCGGCAGATTCAGATTGGCCGCAAAATCCAACCCTTCCGACTTCTGCGTGTTGGCGTTGATGAACTGCGCACCCACAAATGCAACGCGCGGTATTGCGGTCGTAAAATCAGGATCGACACCGTCGGGCGTAACTGTGAACCCAGCAGGAATCGGCTGACCGGCATAATAGGCCTTAAGCGCGGGTGTCACGCTCGCCGTTGTAATAACATCTGTTTTCTTGATGTTATAATAATCGACCGAAAAAGTGAGATTGCGTGTGGGCTTAAACACCACGCCACCCGTGAAGCTGCGTGATTTTTCCGGGCGGAGGTTGGGGTTGGACAGGTTGGTCGATCCGTAAGACCCTGTGCTGAGGTAAGTGGGGCAGTCGTCGTCGAACGTGGCCACGGTGCACCCATATTGCGCGAGATAGGCGTCGTTGAAGGTGCCCGCGCTGTTACCAACGAAGCCAGTCGTCGGGAACGTTGCATTGGCCTCACCAAAGCTGGGGATACGGAAACCGCGCGAGTATGTGCCGCGCAACAACACCTGTTTGATAGGCGTAAAGGTGGCGCCGAATTTTGGCGAGAAGTTGCTCTGACCGCTCGAATATTTGTCATACCGGCCCGATACGTTCAGCTCGACGCTGTCCAGAACCGGAGCGTTGACCTCACCATAGGCTGAATAAACAGTGCGGTGTCCCTTCACACCAAATCCGTTAATACGGAAATACCGTTCCGTTGGCCCGTTGATGTCTGAGTTTGCGCTTGGCGCATCAACAGCTTCATATCTAATGGCCGCGCCGAAACCGATCTGCAACGGCCCGCCGGGCAAATCAAACAACGACTTACCCAAAGAAAATTGGGCCTGATACAAATCTGATGTCGAGTTGTTGATGTTGACCGGTGTCACGTAATCACGGACTGCCTGACTGTTAAGCTCAGGGTTAACAAAATTGTAGCTGCCGTCGGCAATCACATCCAGCAGATGCTGAATATAGGCATAGCCGCGATATTCATGCCGTAACTCATTGTGCATTGCCGTTACATCAACGCTGTAATCCCAGTTATTGAAGACGGTGCCCTTAATCCCGGCGGCAACGCGATACACCCGGCTGCGGGTTTCGTCATATTCGCGCGAGTCAGAAAGACGACCGGAAAGACGTGCGACCTGCCCTTGGGCGGCAAAAGGGTTGTTGGGGTTGAGCGTGCCGTTGGCCGCCGTGCACGGCGCGGTGGTGCCACGCGGGCAGACGAACACTGGCAGCGTCAATACCGAGTTGCCATAAGCAACCGATGGCGCGGATGTGCTGTAGCGCGGGAAAAAGAACGGCGGCGCTGCATTTCCACGAATGGTGGTAGGAATGCCGCTGTAAGAGACGTTGCTCTGAACGAAATTGAACAGTGCATAGGCTTCCGAATTGTCGCCGACCGAGACCGTCGCCTTCAGCGATCCACCGAACCGAGTGATTTCTGGAGCGATCACACCATAGAGGTTGGTTATATCTTCTTGGCAAACGGTGGTGGGAACCGACCCGTTGTTGGGAAGCGCCAGTTCTGCCGCAGTTGGATTATAGGCCGTACCGGCGCGGCATCCCGCGGCGGGATTTAGGAACTGGTTGCGTCCCTGTGCCGTCGTGTTGGTTGCATCGTAAGGGCGCACGAAAAATGTTGCGAGTGCAGTGTTGAAACCGTTGTCCGGGAATGCGCCGTCTCCGTTCAGCCCGTTGACGACATTGTTCGGTCCGCAATTACCGTTAAAGCAGATGTTGCGCTGATCGTCCGAATTGTAAGGATAACCGCGGTCCCGGTTATAAAGCGCCGCACTGTGGTTGTAAAAACCACTTGCGTAGACGTTGAAGCCATCACTGGCGATGTCGCCTTTGCCGACCATCAGGCTGAGGCGTTGATTGGCGGCGTCCCCGCGCGAGGAGATGCCTGCTTCAGCGCGGCCCGCGACGCCGCTGAACTGACGCCGCGTCTTGATGTTGACGACACCGGCGATCGCATCTGCACCGTAGCTCGATGATGCGCCATCGCGCAGCACTTCGATTTCCTGAATAATATCGTCAGGGATTGTGTTGAGATCGACAAAATTGCGCGTGCCGTCATCCGCCAGTGGGTAATAAGCCGCACGCAGACCATCGAACAGAACGAGTGTGGAGTTGGTCGACAGGCCTCGCAATGATACGGCCGATGCTCCGCCAGCAAATGCCCCGTTCGCGGAGAACGAGTTGGTCAGCGCAGGTCCGTTGTTTGAAGCAAGATTCTGGATCGCCTCCTGAGTGGAAGTTTGCGCTCTACGATCCAGATTCTCAGCGGAAAGTACGGTAATCGGTGACGGTGTATCAATGTCGTTACGCCGCAAGATTGAACCCGTAACGATGATTTCGCCTTCATCCGCTGCGGGCGCCTCTGTGGCGGTCGTCGCAGCTTCCTGAGCCATCGCTTGTGCGGAAAAAAGAGTCGCTGCGCATACCGCAGACGCGACTCCACAGCGCAGCAGCGCCGCAGTAGAGGTTATTTTCACAGTCCAGTCCCTTGCTCTGGAGGTAAGGCGGCAAGCCGCCGATGTTCACAAAGAGGGAATGTATCTCTTTCCGTGTGTGACCCGACAGTCATCACCCGGAAACGCCCGACAGCTAGAGACACTTTCCATTTGCGCCGTTAATGTTTGGGCAAGAAACGAGATTTGTAAATGTCCGGGGAAGTCGGGTTAACGCATTTCATCAGGAGCGTTGCTTAGTTGTCACAGCCGGACCGTTTCCACGTATTGGCGCCTTCAATGCGGCACGGAAACGAAGGTTGCAGGCCACGACACAATTGTGAAATATAATTATAACTGTGGCAGAAAATCCATAGCTTCGTTGCACGTCCCATTCTCAGGGGGTCGGTTGGCTAACCAGCGCCACCGGATCAATCCGGGCGGCCGTCCATTTCATTCCCCAATGCAAATGGGGTCCAGTCGCCCGGCCGGTCGCTCCCACTGTGCCCAGCACCTGCCCTTGGTGCACCACGTCGCCCTCTTTCACGTCCAGCCGTGCGCAATGAAGAAACGCGCTGCTGAGTCCCATCCCATGGTCGATGATGAGGAGGCGCCCTTCGAGCGTGAACGGCTCCTGCGCCGCAAGGACAACCACGCCACCGGCCGGGGCGACGAAGGTTGCTCCTGCCGGAGCCGCGATGTCCACGCCGCTGTGATAGCTTCCGGGGGTCCCCCGGTAGATGCGCTGCGAGCCGAACAGCCCGGATATGCGTGCGCGGACGGGCCAGATGAAGCTCTGCCGCCAACCATCGGAAACGGCGCTGGTCGCGCGGGCGGCCTCGATTCGCGCCAGTTCGCCCGCACGTCGGGCCTGAAACTCCGCTGTCGGGATCCCGGCGGTCAGCGACGCATTCACCTGCTCGATCCGCCAGTTTCCCGGCGCCACAGCCAGATCCCGCGCCACCGTGCTGCCATCGCTGCGGTCGGCTTCCAGCCGCAATGTAGTCGGCGAGTCCCGATCGAAAGCGACCATGAATGCGCCGTCCGGTGCAAAAGGAACCGGCTGCCCTCCAAGGCGCAGCGCAACCGTCCCGGGCGGAACCGTGCCGTAGAGGGCGCTGCCCTGCCGTGCTTCCCCGCGCAGGACGAGGGGAGCCTCCGGAAGAGGCGCCTTTTCCGGCGCAGCAACAGGAGGCGCGGGGACCACGGGTGGCGTCTGCGCGGAGGGAGCCACACAGCTCGCCATCCCGGTGAGAAGCAGCAGGGCGACGGGCAGGCGACGCCGCATCAAGCCCGTCCGTTCTTCACGCGGGCAGGCCGCGCTTGTTGCAATCCTTGACTTCGGCGGCGGTGGATGCGGCCGCGCTGACATAAGGTTCCTGGCGCGCGATCGACCAGTACCGCAGGTCATCGAGCAGGATCTTCGCGCCCGTTTCCGCGCACAGCACATAGTCACCAGGGCTGAGCACCCGGAAGCTGTAAGCCATGTAATGCAGCTTGGCGGGCTGGTCCTTGGACGACATCAACATCGAACTCATGATCCTCACTCTGTCGGCGGGGCAAACAGATCATGCTGCCGGGATGCCCCCGTCCCGTCCCGCCGCGCTGGTTTCGGCGCCGACGATAGCGCCTTTTCCGGTGGCCGCTCAACCCCCTCGCCGGCGACGACATCGACGGAGCCGTCGTGGAAGGTAAGCGACATCGCGCCAGCATCCCTTGCCGCGCCTGCGCTGGTCACGATCCGTCCCCCAGCCTGCACCAGCGCAAAGCCGCGTTCCAGCGGACGACGCGGATCGAGCGACAGCGCCAGCCGCCACGTCGCGTCGAGCTTTGCCCGCCGGTCGACGATCTGCCGTTGCACCAGTTCCGGCCGCAACCGTAACGCATCGATCCGCGCCCGGTCGCGCTCCAGCCGCTGCCGCAGAAGCGCAGGGCGCAACGCACCGCCCGCATCGGCGAGCTGGCGCTGACCCAGCGCCACGCGGTGCCGCAGCGCCCGGCCCAGCCGCTCGCCCAGATCGTCACTGCGCTGCCGCTGGATCGCAAGCACCGCTTCGGGCGATGGCAACAGCCGCGCGAGCATCGTCAGCCGTTCCCGGCGATGCTCCAGTCCCCGCCGCGCCGCCCGCCCGCCGCGTAGCCCCAGTTCGGTCAACGTCGCGAGCAGTTCCGCCCGAACGGGCACGGCGATCTCGGCAGCGGCAGTTGGTGTCGGCGCGCGCACATCGGCGGCGAAATCGCACAGGGTCGTGTCGGTTTCATGACCCACGGCGGAGATGATCGGGATCGAACACTCCGCAACCGCCCGCACAACGGCCTCTTCGTTGAACGCCCACAGATCCTCGATCGCACCCCCGCCCCGTGCCACAATCACAAGATCGGGACGCGGGATCACGCCCCCTGTCGCCATCGCATCGAACCCGCGCACCGCCGCTGCGATCTGCGCCGCCGCGCCCTCCCCCTGAACCAGCACCGGCCAGAGCAGCACATGGGTCGGGCAGCGATCCTCCAGCCGGTGCAGAATGTCGCGAATGACCGCGCCGGTCGGCGACGTCACCACGCCGATGACGCGCGGCAGAAACGGCAGCGGCACCTTGCGGTCCGCATCGAACAGACCCTCGCCCGCCAATTGCCGCTTCAGCTTGTCGAGCAGCTGCATCAGCGCGCCTTCGCCCGCCAGTTCCATGCGATCGATCACGATCTGGTATTTGGACCGGCCCGGATAGGTGGTGAGCTTGCCAGTAACGACCACCTCGATCCCGTCCTGCGGCGCGAAGGCGAGTCGCCCGGCAGCGCCCTTCCACATCACGCCGTCGATAATGGCGTTATCGTCCTTCAGGCACAGATAGACATGGCCGGACGCCGCGCGTTTATACCCCGAAATCTCGCCACGCAGGCGCACATGGCCGAACCGATCCTCGACCGTCCGCTTCAAAGCGGCGGACAATTCCGACACCGACAGCGGCGGTGCGTTGTCCCCCACCGGCTCTTGGGCTAACAGGCGGCCCGAAGCATCGAATGCGGCACTGTTTTCTGGGGACATGATGGCGATGAATATCCTGTTGTTGGGCGCGGGCGGGCGCGAACATGCACTGGCGTGGAAGCTCGCGCAATCACCCCGGCTGGAAAGATTATACGCCGCACCCGGTAACCCCGGCATAGCCGAGCACGCCATGCTGGTCGACCTCGACGTCGGCGATCATGCGGCTGTCGTCGCGTTTTGCACGGCGAACCGAATCGCGCTGGTGGTGATCGGGCCGGAAGCGCCTCTGGTCGACGGGCTGGCCGACAGCTTGCGCGCGGCGGGCGTACCTGTGTTCGGGCCGAGCAAAGCGGCCGCACAACTTGAAGGATCGAAGGGATTCACGAAGGATCTGTGCGCCCGCGCCGACATTCCGACCGCAGCCTATGTGCGCACCACCAGTGTGGACGAGGCACATGCAGCGCTGGAGCGCTTTTCCCTCCCAGTCGTCATCAAGGCCGATGGGCTGGCGGCGGGCAAGGGCGTCATCATTGCGCTGACACGGGAAGAAGCGGAAGCCGCTATCACCGACATGTTCTCGGGCAGCTTCGGCGTGGCGGGCGCGGAAGTGGTACTCGAAGAATTCATGACCGGCGAGGAAGCGAGTTTCTTCGCCCTGACGGATGGCAGGGCGATCGTGCCCTTCGGCAGCGCGCAGGACCACAAGCGCGTCGGCGATGGCGACACTGGCCCCAATACCGGTGGCATGGGCGCCTACTCGCCCGCGTCCGTCCTGACGCCCGAGCTGGAAACGCAGGTCATCAACCGGATTATCCGGCCCACGGTCGATACGATGGCGGCCGAAGGCATGCCATACAGCGGCGTGCTCTATGCGGGACTGATGCTCACGAGCGAGGGGCCGAAACTGATCGAATATAACGCGCGGTTCGGTGATCCGGAATGCCAGGTATTGATGATGCGGCTGGGGGATGATCTTCCTGCCCTGCTGCTCGCCGTGGCGGAGGGGACGCTCGCCGACTATGGCCCGGTGACGCTATCGCATGACACCGCGCTGACGGTGGTGATGGCTGCGCGCGGCTATCCTGGCACGCCGGACAAGGGGGGAGCCATCACCCTGCCCGCAGCGTCGGACGGCGCGAAGATCTTCCACGCGGGTACGGCGGAAAAGGACGGCGCGCTGGTGGCCAATGGCGGGCGCGTTCTCAACGTCACCGCGACAGGCGCGAGCGTGACAGAGGCCAAGGCAAAAGCCTATGCGCTGGTCGAGGCGATCGATTTTCCGAGCGGCTTTTGCCGTACCGACATCGGCTGGCGCGAAGTCGAACGCGAAAGCGCCAAGGGCGTCCGTTAATCATTCGCATCATGGGTTTCAGGCCCCTTGCGCTCCCCGCATTAGCCGGTAATACCCTCGCCCATGGATCGCATTCTCATTCGCGGCGGCAATCGCCTTGCCGGCCGTCTTCCCATTTCCGGCGCGAAGAATTCGGCGCTGACGCTGCTGCCCTGCGCGCTGCTGACGGACGAGCCGTTGACGCTGCGCAACCTGCCCCGCCTTGCCGACGTCGACAGCTTCGGGCACCTCCTGAACCAGCTCGGCGTCTCGACGATGATCGAGGGCGCACGGCCGGAGGATTTCGGCAGGGTCATGACCCTGCGTGCCGGGCGGGTGACCTCTACCGAAGCGCCCTATGACATCGTGCGCAAGATGCGCGCGTCGATCCTGGTGCTCGGTCCGCTGCTGGCCCGCGCGGGACAGGCGACCGTGTCCCTGCCCGGCGGCTGCGCGATCGGCAACCGGCCCATCGATCTGCATTTAAAGGCACTCGAAGCCTTCGGCGCGATCATCGAGATCACGGCAGGCTATGTCCGCGCCTCCGCGCCGGATGGAGGGTTGCCAGGCGGCAGCTTCACCTTCCCGGTGGTGTCTGTCGGGGCAACGGAAAACGCGGTCATGGCGGCCGTGCTGGCGAGCGGAACCTGCGTGCTTGAGAATGCTGCGCGCGAACCGGAAATCGTCGACTTGTGCAAACTGCTGACCGCCATGGGTGCCGACATTCAGGGTATAGGCAGCGACAAGCTCGTCATTACCGGCAAGCCGAGGCTGCACGGTGCGACCTATCGGGTGATGCCCGATCGGATCGAAGCGGGCAGCTATGCCTGCGCGGCCGCCATTACGGGCGGCGACGTCGAACTGGTGGGCGCCCATGTTGACGATATGCAGGCCGTGCTGTCCGCCCTGCGCGAGGCCGGTGTGGAGGTCGGCGTGGAGCGCGACATCATCCGCGTCACCGCCCACCAAAAGCTGCGCCCCCTCACAATTTCCACTGCTCCGTTCCCCGCGTTCCCCACGGACATGCAGGCGCAATTCATGGCGATGCTGACGTTGGCCGATGGGGCCAGCGTGTTGACCGAAACGATTTTCGAGAATCGTTACATGCATGTCCCGGAGCTCGCGCGCATGGGTGCCGATATCTCCGTCAACGGCCGCACAGCCGTGGTGCGAGGGGTTGCTGGCCTGACGGGCGCGCCCGTGATGGCCACCGACCTGCGCGCATCCATGAGCCTGATTCTGGCGGGCCTCGCCGCAACCGGGGAAACGCAGGTCAACCGTGTCTATCACCTCGACCGCGGCTACGAGCGCCTGGAAGAAAAGCTGTCCGCCGCCGGAGCGGATATCGAGCGCGTCAGCGACGGTTAACGCTATCGGGCCTGCGCGGATAAACGGCAGCATCGGCCGGGGAGGAGCCCGCCCCACGACGGGACGACACCGAATTGGTCGACTCAAGCTCTACGGGGCGCCGGTTTGCAGACGAAAGCACGCCGTCAGCCGGTGCACTCATGCTCTGCGGCGGCGCAGACGGATCGGTACGGGCAAAGTTCGGGCCGAAGGGAACGCGATAGTCCTGATGGCTCCGTTCACCCTCTGACGATATCGCTTCCAACTCGGGGGACAGCGGCGCTTCGATCGCCGGCTCCGTTCTCGGGGCACGCGATGTATGGGTGAACGCGTAAAGCCCGATGCCCGTGGCGCCGACAACGGCACTGCCCAAGGTGGACGCGAACAGCAGCTTGACCGCTTTCGATGATCCGACGCTGTGCGCCCCAACCGCTGCGGCCGCCCCTGCGGCCACCTTCGTAGTCGAAGTAAGACGTGTCTTTTCAATGAAATAGTCTTCGCCACTAATGATGCCAAGTTCCCACTGGCGTTTGAGCAGTGCAAGATCATCGGACATGGTAAACCCCCAATATTATAGTTCCGATGCGCCTCTATCGCCGGGATATTAAGTTTTTGAATATTGACCGGACAGAAAAGAACTCTTTTATATCCACTATGACAGCAATTTATTTGTGGATAGCGTTGCCACCAAAATGATCTAAATCATTCATTTTACAGTGATTTAACAGACGAAGAGTACATCTGCGGAGAAGGACGACAGCAACGGCTTTTCTAGACCCAAATCTCGACCGCGTGGATCCCCAACCCCACCAACCCGCCCACCAGCGTCCCATTGATCCGGATATATTGCAGGTCGCGACCGACGGTGGTTTCCAGCCGCTCGGTCACGGTCCGTGCATCCCAGCCGCGGATGGTTTCGCTCACCAGTTTCACGATATTGTCGCCATAGCTCGCCGTCATGCCCACGGCCGTGCGGCGTGCAAAGCGGTTGATGACCATGCGCAGCGCCGCGTCGTTGAGCAGCGTACCGCCCATCTGGTTCAGCACCTCGCCCAGACGCCCCGCCAAGGCCGCTTGCGGATCGCGGGCGGCCTTGAGCAGCGCCTGACGTGCCTGTTCCCACAGCCCGTCAATCCACCGTTGCATTGCCGGATTGGCGATGATCTCATCGCGGATCGCCGCCACCTTCGCCTGCGTGGCCGGATCATGCTGGAGCCTGTGCGCAAGGTTCTCCAGCCCCTCCTGCGCCTTCAGGCGGATGGGATGATCGCTGTCCTCTTCCATCTCGGCAAGCAGCCTGAGCAAACCATCAATGATCGCGTTGGCGAGCGTCTCGTCCAGGCCGGTCAGGCGCAGGAGCGTGCCGGATTTCTCATGCACCATCGCGCGGATCATGTCCGACTGCGCATCGAGCATACGGCTCGCCCAGCGGATCATGCCGTCGAGCACCGGCGCGTGGCGGTTGTCGCGCATCGCCGCCTCCATGGCCTGCCCCAACAACGGGGCGAGGTCCAGCGCGGACAGCCGCTGCACCAACGCGCCCTTGGCCATGCCGCCGAGCCGTTCATGATCGAGCGCTTCCAGCAGGTCCGCAGCCAGCCGGGATGCCCCGCGCCGCAGCCGTCCCGCAACGCCCGTGGGCTGCGTCAGGAAACGCCCAAGCGCGCTCGCCACATCCCAGCGCGCCATGCGCCGTGCGACGACGCGGGGTGTCAGGAAGTTGCTGCGCAGGAAGACAGCCAGCGCATCGCCGATCCGATCCTTATTCCGGGGAATGATCGCGGTGTGAGGGATCGGCAGCCCGAGCGGATGACGGAACAGCGCCGTGACCGCGAACCAGTCGGCCAGCCCGCCGACCATCGCGGCTTCCGCGAATGCCTGCACAAACCCCCAGGCCGGATGACGGTCCGCCAGCAGCCGGGCGAGCACGAAGAGTGCCGCCATGCCCAGCAGAAGCGCCGTCGCGGCGCGGTAAATGCCGCGGTTGTTGACCAACTGATCTGAATTCATACGCGATCAGAGCGCATGAATGGCCCACCCCGTTCCGTCACGATTCTTACTCGGCCGGATGGGGAGCATGATGATCCGGGAGATGCGCGGCTTCCGCATCCCCCTTTTTGTAAGTGAGCAGGCGCCGGGCGAGCCTGGGTGCGATCCACTCTTCGATGTCGGTCGCAAGGCTGAATGATGCCGGGACGATCACCAGGGTAAGCGCCGTCGAAAGCAGCAGGCCGCCGATCACCGTGATGCCCATCGGTTGCCGCCACGCCCCGTCACCGGAGAGCGACAGCGCCGTGGGTATCATCCCCGCCACCATCGCGACCGTCGTCATGACGATCGGCTGGGCGCGCTTATGACCGGAATCGAGGATGGCGTCATATTTTGGAACGCCCTTGCCCATCTCCTCCAGTGCGAAGTCGACGAGCAGGATCGAGTTCTTCGCAACAATCCCCAGCAGCATGAGCAGACCGATAAGCACCGGCATCGAAATAGGCTGGCCGGTCAGATGAAGCGCCAGCGCGCCCCCCAGCGGTGCGAGCAGCAAAGACCCCATGTTGACGAAGGGCGCCATCACGCGCTTGTAAAGCAAAACGAGCACGGCGAAGACGAGCAGCACACCCGAGAACACCGCGATCGCGAAGTTCATGACCAGCTCTGCCTGCCACTTGGCGTCGCCCACATTCAGCTTGCGGATCCCCTGAGGCAGTTTCTCGAGCGCGGGCAGGGCAGCGATCTTCTTGTCGGCCTCGCTCGTCACCACGCCCGGCGCCAAATCCGCGCCAATCACGACGCGGCGAACCTGATTGTAGCGGCGGATCTGCGTCGGACCGGTGCCGAAGCTGACGTCGGCCACCACACGCAACGGAACGGAGCCGCCATTGGCCGTCGGCACTGGCATGTTCTGGATGGTGCCGATATCCTTGCGCGCATCTTCGTCAATCGAAACGCGGATGGGGATCTGGCGATCGGACAGGGAAAATTTGGCGCTGTTCTGATCAATGTCGCCCAGCGTGGCAATGCGGATCGCCTGACTCAGCGCGGCGGTGGTTACGCCGAGTTCGGCGGCAAGGTCCATATGCGGGCGGATAATGATTTCCGGCCGTTGCAAATCGCCCTCGAGCCGCGGCGTGCGCAATTCCGGCAGCTTCGACATCTGTTCCACGACGCGGCGCGCGGTAGCGTTGAGCAAGGCTGCATCATCGCCACCCAGCATGATAGTGATGTCGCGACCGCTGCCCGGTCCACCGCCACCCGCCTGCGACTGAAAATTGATCCGTGCATCAGCGATATCGGCGAGCTTTGGCGCTGTGGCGCGCTCCCATGCGACGCTGGTCATCGGCCGGTCCTCGCGAAGCGATACATAGAGCGACGAGGTAGTAGGCTCAACCTCGGCGAACACCCTGTCGACCATCTGCGTATCCGCGCTGACCAAATCGGCCACCTTCTGCGTGACATAACGGCTCTGTTCGAGCGTGGTGCCGGGCACCATCTCGATCTTGATCTGACTGGAATTGCTGTTGAGCGTTGGCTGAAAGGTCATCGGCAGCGTCGCAAAGGACAGAATTGTCAGGGCAAACGCACCCCCGCCCCCAAACAGCACCACCTTCCAGCGATGATCGAGCGACCAGTGGAGCAGCGCCATATACCGGTCCATCAGCCATCCCTCGCCATGGCCTTCCTCGCCATGGGCCTTCAGGAAATAGGCGGCGATCATCGGCGTGATCATGCGCGCGACGGCCAGGCTGAGGAGTACCGCTACCACGACGGTCATGCCGAACTGGATGAAGAACTGTCCGGATATGCCTGGCATCAATGCCACCGGCAGGAACACCGCGACAATCGCCATGGTCGTCGCAAGGACCGCCAGGCCGATTTCGTCGGCAGCATCGATCGATGCCTGATAGGCGGATTTGCCCATGCGCATGTGCCGCACGATGTTTTCGATTTCCACAATGGCATCGTCCACCAGCACGCCTGCAACAAGGCTGAGCGCGAGCAGCGAGATCGTGTTGAGTGTAAATCCCATCATGGCCATGAACCAGAAGGCGGGGATCGCGGACAAGGGAATGGCCAGCGCGGAAATGACCGTCGCCCGCCAGTCGCGCAGGAACAGAAACACGATCACTACCGCGAGCACCGCGCCTTCGACCATGGAGATCATCGCGGAATGATACTGGGCACGCGTATAGTCGACCGTAGTGAACAGCAGCTTGAACTTGACCTTGGGATTCTCCTTGGCGATCGCCTCCATCTCCTTGTTCGCCGCGTCGAATACGGTAACGTCGGAGCTGCCCTTCGACTTTTCCAGCGAAATGCTCGTCACCTGCCGTCCGTCCATCAGCGCGAAGGACCGTTGCTCGGCGTACATGTCCTTGACGTCGGCGAGTTCCGAGAGCTGAACCGTACGCTCGCCCGGCAGCTGAATCTGCGTCTCGCCCAGCGCATAGGCCGTGTCCGCATTGCCCAGGACGCGCACGGACTGCTCTGCCCCGGCAATCTCCGCCCTGCCCCCGGTGGCGTTGAGGTTCACCTGACGCAGCTGCTGGTTGACCTGCGCGGCGCTGATCCCGAACGCCTGCAGCTTCTCGGGCTTGAGGATCACACGGATCTCGCGCGAAACGCCGCCGCCGCGCTTGACCGCAGCCATGCCCTCCACACCCAGCAGGCGCTTGGCGACCGTGTTGTCGACGAACCAGGACAATTGCTCCAGCGTCATGTCGGTCGCTTCGGCGCTGAAATACGCGATCGGCCCCCCATCGATGTCGACGCGCACTACCTGCGGTTCCAATATCCCGTCGGGCAGCTCGCTGCGGATCTGCGCCACCGCGTTACGTACGTCGTTGACGGCACGGTCGACGGGCGTGCCGATCTGGAACTGGACGAAGGTTGTGCTGGTGCCTTCCGTGGCGCTTGACGTGATTTCGTCGACGCCGTTGATGCCCCGGACCGCGGCCTCGATCCGCTGCGTGACCTGCGTTTCCAGTTCAGAGGGCGCGGCGCCCGGCTGGCTGACGATCACCTGTGCTGCGGGAAAGCTGATGTCCGGATTATTGTTCACGTCCATACGATAGAAGGACACGATTCCAGCAAGCAGCAACGCGGCGAACAGCACCAAAGGCGAAATCGGATTGCGGATGGACCACGACGAAATATTGCGAAAATTCACGCATCATGCCTTTCTGTGACCGGCCCGCCACACGCGACGCCACCGGTTCCGCCGCTTATTTGCCGCGCGGCTTCTCTTCCGGGCGAACCTTCTGGCCAGGGTTGACGAATCCGCCAGCCAGAATGACGACCCGCTCATCACCCGAAAGGCCCGCTACGATCGAAACGCCTTGCGCGGAAATCTGCCCGGTCTTGATGTCGCGCCGCTGGATGACGTCGCCGGGCGCTGCGATGTAGACGAAGCTCCCCTTTTCATCATGTTGCAGCGCGGATTCCGGGAGGACCGGCGCGTCACCCTGGCCGCTGATGATGGTGGCCGACGCAAAGCCGCCCGGCCGCAATCCCTTGTCATAGCTCAGGGCAATGCGGACCGTACCCTGACGCGTCTGCGGATCGATAACCGGCGAGACCTGCCACACCTGCCCGGTGTAGCTCCGGTCCCCGCCCACGGGCGTCACCGTCGCGCTAATACCCGGTCGCATGCGCGGCAAATCGGCCTCTGCCACGCGGGCCAGCAATTCCATCTGGCCGTCCTTGGCGAGGCGGAACAGCACGCCGTTCCCTGCCCCGATGACCTGCCCCGGCTCCACGCCGCGGGTCAGCACCAGGCCGGACGCGGGCGCCCGGATATCGAGCCGACCGACCCGTGCGCGCTGCTCGGCATATTGCGCCTGCGCCACCCGCACACGCGCCACGGCGGCGTCACGCGTCGCGGTCTTGCGATCGATATCGGCCTTGCTGATGAAACCACGGGATACAAGCGCCTGCGCACGGTCGAGATCCGCCTGCGCCAGCTTCGCATCGGCCTGCGCGACGGCAATCTGCGCACCGAGCGAGCGGGATTGTTCGGACTGGACAGAGCGCTCGACACGGGCGAGCACCTGCCCGCTCCGCACCCAGTCGCCCGGTTCGACGAGCACGGCCTGCACCTGCCCGCCTTCGCCCACGACCCCCACCGGCATTTCACGGCGCGCGGCGAGCGATCCGGTCGCTTCCACGGCGACATCGACTAGCACGCGGCCGGGCCGCACCACCGTGACCAGCGGGCGGTTGTCGACGGGCGCAGGCATATCTGTTCCCGCGCGATAGATGCGCAGACCCACAAGCGCGAGGACAAACAGTACGGAAAGCACACCAATGGCAATCATGATGCGCCTGCGCCGCACCTCGATCTCGCTTTGAGAGATTGTGTCACCCGAGAATTGGGATTCGAAATTCATCGGGAGCGTCTCGCTTCAATGGCCTTGCGCCGTCGACGTACCAAAATGGGTAGGAAAACTCAAGCAATGGCTCCGGTTCTACGCCGCTCCAAGCGCGATCCGGAACGGATATCCGCCGCACAGTCTGATCATCGCCGCGACATCAAATTTGCCTGTTGCAAAAGAATCACAATTAGAGCCATTTTGAATGTAACAAAAAAGGTGCGCCAAAAATGTTCAAATGGATAATCTTGGGGCTGATAGCCGGAGCGCTCGCCCGGTTCTTTACGCCAGGCCAGGGGCCGAGTGGGTGCGTGGTGACGATCTTGCTGGGGATCGCGGGCGCCTTGCTTGCGGGCTATATCGGTCGTGTCGCGGGATGGTATCATGAAAATGACAGCGCGGGTCTGGTCTCCGCGACGCTTGGAGCGATCGCTATCCTGGCCCTTTACCGCTTCGCTTTGCGGCGATCCTGAAGCGCCCGCTCCAAAAAAAGAGCCCGCCGGATGGCGAGCTCTCTTGTTGAGCAAAGTCAAACGCTTAGCGGACTGAACCGCGGCGTACGAGATTGACGATTGCGAGCAGAATGATCGCGCCGACAAGCGATACCAGGAAGCTGGACAGTGTCAGCACCTGATTGATCGTGCCGCCGGAAAAGATCAGACCGCCCAAGAACGCCCCGACGATGCCGACGACGATGTTCAGCAGGATGCCCTGCTGCGCGTCCGTCCGCATAATGATGCTGGCGAGCCATCCTACCACGCCGCCGATAATCAGCCAGATGATAAGTCCCATGTTCTGCTCCTATTCTGCGTATATCCAGGCCCCTTGCAGCATGAACATATCGGAGCGACCTAGGTTCCATGAACGCCGCACAACGACCCATCGATCAAAAAAACCGCCTGCCGGTGAGGGCAGGCGGTAAGGAAAGGTCGCCTTTCAGGGTCGCGACCAATTTACGCAGGGGAGCGTAGACTCAGAATCGTTGCTGGCGCTCGTACAGCGACTTGTAATGCTGGATGCGCGTGACGCGCAGCCCGGGCATGCCCGAGCGATCAACGGCGCGCTGCCATCCGGCAAATTCTTCCAAGGTGAGAGAGTAACGCTCACACGCCTCATCAACAGTCAACAGACCGCCGTTGACGGCAGCGACAACCTCAGCCTTGCGGCGTACCACCCAGCGGGTAGTGCCCGGCGCGGGCAGGGAGGCGAGCGTCAGCGGCTCTCCCAGCGGGCCAACGACCTGGGACGGTCGAATTTTCTGGTTCTCGATCATTCTCACCTCAATCAATGGCCGGGGGCCAGTATTCACTTCACGAGGTCGACCTTATGCGCACAGCCTTTGAACATCGGCTAAAGCGCCACGGTAAACGCCGTCTTCACCTTCTTTTCCCCACCATCATTTGCTGAGCGATCAGCGGATTGAAACTTCCAGCCAGGCTGGCGACTTCGATCATGTCACCATGTGGCGGCGCAACGACATGCGCCAGGATATGAACCGGATCCGGTGTCCCGTCCTGCCCCCGCAGGACCTCGCCGGCCGACGCCGAGCGCTCCGGAAGCGTTATCCGGTGCGTTTGCGCAGCCGCCACGATGTCAGCCAGAGTCGCGGCCATTCCGACCGGTTTACCGTGCTGCATCAGGACGAAGCTCATATCCATGAGAGGGGTTCTAGCGCAGAATGAATAAGTTACCGTAAACTGGCCGGTCATCGCCTGTTAGGATAAGCGAAGGCGCGTTAATCATCGACGTTCAGGCAACGCGAGGATGCAGCCGCCGCTGCCACTGTGAAGCGCCGGGGTGGATGGAAGGCGTCTGGCTCGCTATATCGCGACGATGAATCCCTCCACGCCCTTGTCCCGCCCGCTCCCCGCAGTCCCGAGCGCCGCGGATTTCCAGCTTCCCGAGCCGCTTTCCGCCCGCAAGATTGTGGTCGCGATGTCGGGCGGAGTCGATTCGAGCGTGGTCGCGGCACTCGCCGCACGGACCGGCGCGGAAACGATCGGCGTCACCCTCCAGCTCTACGACCACGGCGCGGCGGTGGGTCGGACGGGGAGTTGCTGCGCTGGACAGGACATCCGCGATGCCCGCGCGGTGGCCGAGCGCATCGGCATCGCGCATTATGTCTTCGATTATGAAAGCCGCTTCCGCGAATCGGTGATGGAGGACTTCGCCGACGAATATATGGCGGGCCGCACGCCCATCCCCTGCGTCAAATGCAATATGGGCGTGAAGTTCACCGATCTGTTTACGCTGGCGCGCGAACTGGGCGCGGACTGCCTCGCCACCGGTCATTATGTCCGCCGGGTGGAAGGGCCGCAGGGCGCGCAGCTTCACCGGGCGATGGATGACGCGCGCGACCAGAGTTATTTCCTGTTCGCGACCACGCAGGACCAGCTCGATTATCTGCGCTTCCCCCTCGGCGGCATGCCCAAGGGTGAGGTGCGGGAGATCGCGCGCGAGCTGGGGCTGGGTGTCGCTATGAAGCCGGACAGTCAGGACATCTGCTTCGTACCCGATGGCGACTATGCGAAGGTGGTGCGCAAGCTGCGTCCGGATGCCGACGACGATGGCGAGATCGTGCATATCGATGGCCGCGTGCTGGGGCGGCACCGCGGGCTGATCCACTACACCGTGGGCCAGCGCAAAGGGCTGGAGATCGGTGGGCTGACCGATCCCGTCTATGTCGTGCGGATCGAGCCGGAACAGAAGCGGGTGGTCGTGGGGCCGCGCAGCGCGCTGGCGGTCAGCGCCGCGCGGCTGACCGACATCAACTGGCTGGGCGGCGATTTTTCCGGACCGCTGCTCGCCAAGGTCCGGTCGATGGCGCGCCCCGTGCCCGCCAGGATGGAAGGAGACCGGCTGGTGTTCGACACGCCCGAATATGGCGTGTCACCGGGACAGGCCGCCGTACTTTATGATGAAGAGCGGGTGCTGGGCGGCGGGTGGATTAAGGAGACGGTTGGCGTGTGAGCGCCGCTCCGTTCGTGTCGCGCGCAGTCGAGACACGCTGACACAACACAGACGGTTCTCGACTTCGCTCGAAACGACCGGGAGTAGGTGTCACTCCAAAGTCTTGATGATGGCCGAGAAGTCCATCCCGCCCTGCCCCGCATCGGCGAACGCCTTGTAAAGTTCGGCTGCGCGCGCGCCCATCGGCACCTTAGCTCCCGCCGACTCCGCCGCCGCCATCGCGAGGGTTAGGTCCTTGAGCATCAGCGCTGTGGCAAACCCACCCTGATAGCCATTATCGGCCGGGCTTTGCGGACCGACACCGGGCAGCGGGCAATAGCTCGTCATCGACCAGTTCTGGCCCGATGCCTTGGACGAAATATCGTAGAAGGTCTGCGGATCCAGGCCGAGCTTCTTGGCCATCGCAAAGGTTTCGCAGGTCGCGATCATCGACGCGCCGAGCAGCATGTTGTTGCAGATCTTCGCCGCCTGCCCCGCCCCGGCGGCGCCCGCGTGGATCACGGCTTTGCCCATGGCCGACAGGATCGGTTCTGCGCGCGCAAAGGCTTCATCGCTGCCGCCGACCATGAATGTCAGCGTGCCGCCTGCCGCCGCAGCGATGCCGCCGGACACCGGCGCATCGACCATCTGGTATCCCGCAGCCTCAGCGGCCGATGTCACCTTGCGCGCGGTATCGACGTCGATCGTCGAGCAATCGAGCAGCAGGGCCGATCCGGGAGCGTGGCCGATCACGTCCTGACTGTAAACGCTGTCGACAATGGCGCCATTGGGCAGCATCGTGACAACGGCATCAACGCCCTCGACAGCTTCGCGGACGGTCGGGAACGCCGTGCAGCCCTGCTCGACCGCCTTGGCAATTGCCGCCTCGGCAAGATCGAACGCGTTAACGCTGTGCCCGGCCTTGATGAGATTGGCCGCCATGCCGCCGCCCATGTTACCCAGGCCGATAAAGGCTATTTTCATGATGTCGTCCTCTCGCAGATGTCGTGCAAATTACAGGGGCCGCCATTCCTCGTCCGGCGGCAAAGGCGCGAAAATCGCATCGAGCTGGGCATCCGTCACGCCCTCCGCCGTAGCGGGGCTCCAGCGCGGCGCATTGTCCTTGTCGATGAGCAGAGCCCGCACGCCTTCCGGAAAATCGGGCTGGCGAATGATGCGCGAGGCAATGCGATATTCCATCGCCATATTGTCGGCAAAGGTCGCGCACCCGCGTGACAGCGCCAGTTGGCGCAGCGCAACCTTGCAGGTGAGCGGGCTCTTGGTGCGCAGCGTACCGAGCTGCTCGCTTGCCCAGGGGCCACCATCCGCCTCCAGCGCGGCGAAAATGTGCTCCAGCCGATCCGCAGCGAAAATCCGGGCGATGTCGGCGCGCGATTCCATGATCCGGCTGGCCGGAGGAGCGACCGAAGCCTCGCCCAGAATGGCTGACAAGTCATCAGGCGTTTGCGCGATCTGCGCTTTCACCTGCTCCAGAGCCTCGGACGGAATATAATGCGTCGCCAGCCCCAGAGCACGGCAATCCGCCCCGTCGATCCGTGCACCCGTCAGCGCGAGATAAACGCCCACCCGCCCCGGCAGGCGGGAAAGATACCAGCCGCCGCCGACATCCGGGAACAGTCCGATCCCGGATTCCGGCATGGCAAACCGCGTGTTCTCCGTCGCGATGCGGAACCGCGCAGGTTGGCTGATGCCTACGCCGCCGCCCATGGTAATGCCGTCCATGAAGGCGACTATGGGCTTGGCGTAGGTAAACATAAGGGTGTTGAGACGGTATTCGTCATGGAAGAACGCCCGCCCCGCAGCCCCGTCGTCCATTGCGGAATCGCGGATCATCAGCACGTCGCCACCCGCGCAAAAGCCGCGCCCTTCCGCATGATCGACCAGCACAACATCAACCGCCGGGTCGCTTGCCCACGCCTGAAGCTGCGCAGTCATCGCCTCTACCATCGGCAGGTTGAGTGCATGGATGGCCTTGGGCCGGTTGAGGCGAAGACGGCCCGCACGTCCGTCGATGAAGCTGAGAACCTCGTCGGTCATTGCCGCAGCAGATCCCGTCCGACGATCATCTTCATAATCTCGTTCGTCCCTTCGAGGATGCGATGGACGCGCAGGTCACGCCAGAAACGCTCGATCGGATAATCCTGCAGATAGCCATAGCCGCCGTGCAGCTGCAGAGCGCGATCGACGACGGACGATCCCGTATCGGTCGCGAGCCGCTTGGCCATGGCGGCAAACCGCGTCTTGTCCGGCGCGTTTGCCGTCACCTTTGCCGCCGCAACATAGAGGAGCATGCGGGCCGCCTGCAATTCGGTTTCCATGTCGGCGAGCGTGAACTGCGTGTTCTGAAACTCGGCGATCGGCTGGCCGAATTGCTGACGCGTTTTCACATAGGCGATGGATTCGTCGAGACAGCGCTGTGCTCCGCCCAGCGAACACGCACCGATGTTGAGCCGTCCCCCGTCCAGCCCCGCCATCGCGATGGAAAAGCCTTCGCCTTCCGCACCCAGCCGATTGGCGACGGGCACGCGCACGCCGTCAAAATTGACCTGTGCGGTCGGTTGCGAATGCCAGCCGAGCTTGCGCTCCTGGGCGCCGAAGCTGACCCCCGGCATGTCCTTTTCGATGACAAGGCAGCTGATGCCTTTCGGACCATCCGCCCCGGTGCGGACCATCGTTACATAGACGTCATTCGCCCCGCCGCCGGATATGAACGCTTTTGACCCGGTGACGACATAATCATCACCGTCGCGCACGGCTTTGGTCTTAAGGCTGGCGGCGTCCGACCCGGCACCCGGCTCGGTCAGGCAGTAGCTGGCGATGCGGTCGCAGGCGATAAGATCGGGGAGATAGCGCGCTTTGGTCGCCTCCCCGCCGAACCGGTCGATCATCCAAGCCGCCATATTGTGGATCGAGATGAACGCCGATGTGGAAGGACAGCCATAAGCCATGGCTTCCATGATGAGCGCGGACTCAAGCCGCCCGAGGCCGATGCCGCCTGACTCCTCGCTCACATAGATCCCGCCGAAGCCCAATTCCGCCGCGGCCTTCACCACGTCGCGCGGGAAATGATGCTTCTCGTCCCATTCGCCTGCAAAGGGAGTGATGGCGTCGGCGGTGAAACGCCGGGCCATATCCTGAATGGCGATCTGGTCTTCGGTCAGGTCGAATTGGTTCACGCGATCACCCCATCGTCGGAATGACGAAGGCGTTGTCGTCGCCCACGCCGCCATCCGGCCAGCGCTGCGTGATGGTCTTGACCTTGGTCCAGAACTTCACGCCTTCCATGCCGTGCTGGTTGGTATCACCGAAGGCGGAGCGCTTCCACCCGCCGAAGGTGTGATAGGCGACCGGCACCGGGATCGGCACGTTGATGCCGACCATGCCGACATTGACGCGGGCGGCAAATTCGCGGGCGGCGTGGCCATTGCGCGTGAAGAGCGCTACGCCATTGCCATATTGATGCTGGCTGGGCAGTGCCAGTGCCGCTTCGAAGTCGGCCGCACGCACGATCTGGAGCACGGGACCGAAGATCTCTTCCTTGTAGCTTTCCATGCTGGTCGTCACATGGTCGAACAGGCTGGGGCCGACGAAGAAGCCGTTCTCATGCCCCTGCAGCGTGAAGCCACGCCCGTCGACAACCAGCTCCGCGCCTTCATCGACGCCCTTCTGGATCCAGCCTTCGACCTTCGCCTTGTGCGCGGCGGTGACAACGGGGCCGTAATGCGCATCGGCATCGGTCGAGACTCCAACGCGCAGCGCGTCGATCGCGGGGATAAGCTTGGCGCGCAGGGCCTCGGCGGTCTTGTCGCCCACCGGCACCACGACCGGCAGCGCCATGCAACGCTCGCCAGCCGAACCAAAGGCCGCACCCGCCAGATCGTTGACGACCTGATCGAGGTCGGCGTCCGGCATGACGATGCCGTGGTTCTTCGCCCCGCCCATCGCCTGCACGCGCTTGCCGTTGGCGACGCCCCGGTTGTACACATAATGCGCGATGTCGGAGCTGCCGACGAAGCTGACCGCTGCGATATCGGGATGGTCGAGAATGGCGTCGACCATTTCCTTGTCGCCCTGCACCACCTGGCAGATGCCGTCGGGCAGGCCTGCTTCCAGAAACAGTTCGGCAAAGCGCACCGGCACCGACGGATCACGCTCGGACGGCTTGATGAGGAACGCGTTGCCTGTCGCGATGGCGACGCCCGACATCCACAGCGGGATCATCGCCGGGAAGTTGAACGGGGTAATGCCCGCTCCAATGCCGATCGGCTGACGCATCGAGTAGACGTCGATGCCCGGTCCCGCGCCCTGCGTATATTCGCCCTTCAGCAGATGCGGAATGCCGCAGCAGAATTCGATGACATCAAGACCACGCTGGATGTCGCCCTTCGCATCGGCGATGACCTTGCCATGTTCAGAGCTGAGCAGATACGCCAGTTCGTCCATGCGCGCTTCGACCAGGCGCTTGAACTCGAACATGACCCGCGCGCGGCGCTGCGGATTGGTCACGGCCCAGGCGGGCTGCGCGACCTTGGCAGCGGCGACTGCGGCATCGAGCACCGCCCGGTCACCGAGCGCGACACGCGCCTGCACCGCGCCGCTGTTGGGATCAAACACATCGCTAAAGCGAGTGGGCGCGGCGGTCGTGACACCGGAAGCGAGGGAGTGGGAAATATCACGCATAATAAGGGCATCCTCAATTTCGTTGCCCTCCTATACCCCTTTGCATTTTTGCCTGCCATAGCGTAGTTTTGCAGAATTAATCTGCATTATTGCAGACAAGTGGAAGCATAAGCGATGTTCGACTGGGACGATCTGCGCGTATTTCTGGCGGTAGCGCGGGCCGAAGCGGTGGGACCGGCCGCGCGTTCGCTGAGCCTGGACGCGACAACCATCAGCCGTCGCCTCGCACGCCTGTCGAGTCAATTGGAAGCGGATCTGTTCGAGCAGTCGGGCGGCAAGCGCATCCTTACCGTGCATGGCCAGGCCTTGCTGCGCCATGCCGAGGCGGCCGAGAGCGCAGCGCTCGCCGCTATTGAGGAGGTCACGGGCGAACAGCGCAGCCTGTCAGGCCATGTCCGCCTTTCGGTCGCAGAGGGCATGGGCACATGGCTCCTGGCCCCGGCACTGGCCGATTTCCGGGCGCAGCATCCGCATATTCGTCTCGACATCATTACCGCGTCGGGATTTCTCAATCCCTCCAAGCGCGAAGCCGATATGGCGGTGATGCTGGCGCGCCCGCAACGCGGGCGGCTCCGGGTGCGGCGCCTGAGCGACTATCGGCTGCATCTCTACGCCAGCCCGACCTATCTGGCGACGCGCGGTGCTGTGACGACACGGGCTGACCTGCGCCAGCACACGCTGGTCGGCTATGTGCCGGAATGGAATGCGGTGCCCGAGCTGGACTATCTGGACGAAGTGGGCGCCGGACTGACCGCAGACCTGCGGTCGACCAGCATCAATGTGCAGCACCGCATGGTCCGCGGCGGGGCGGGCATTGGCGTGCTGCCGGATTTCATCGCGGCAAGCGACAGCGGACTGGTCAGCCTGCTGGGCGACGAGGTCGTGATAACCCGCAGCTTCTGGATGGTCATCCACGATGATGTTCGCCATCTGGCGCGCGTTGATGCGGTGGCGCGATGGATCGAGCAATGCCTCGCTAAGGACATGCCCTATTCCGGCGCGCGTTCGACCTCGACCAGCAGCGTGCCCTCACTCACCTGAGCGCCCTGCTCCGCATTAAGCTGCGCTATCATACCGTCAAACGGTGCGACGAGGCTGTGCTCCATTTTCATGGCTTCGAGCGTGACCAGCTTCTGCCCCTTGGTGACCGCCTGCCCTGCGCTGACCGAGACCGCGATGATCCGGCCCGGCATGGGCGAGAGGATCGCGCCGTCCGATGCAGAGTGCCCTGCTCCGCCGCCCGCGCGCCAGCGGGACAGCTCCCAGGTCTGGCCGCCCTCCGCGACGAGGATTGCGTCCTGCCCTGTCGGTGTCGCCGCCGCATCCAGCGCAAGATCGATCGCATGACCATCCAGCAGGAACGTGCCCGTCGTGCGCGCAGGCGCATTGAGGCGGAAGCCGGGAAGTATGCCGGAAGATGCAAGCGCGCCCGCCGCATCGGCCAGTGCTGCGTCTGACGGCCGCTCGGGCGGCATCAGCGCGTCGCCCTCGCGCCCGATCAGGCCGGTATCCAGCCGTGCCGCCGCAAAATCGGGATGCTCCAGCGCCTTGACGAGAAATCCCGCATTGGTGCGCACCGGCCAGATCGCCGTGCCGGACAATGTGTCCGCCAGCGAGCAACGGGCAGCATCGCGATCGACCCCCCACGCGATAACCTTGGCGATCATCGGATCGTAGAACGGCGAAATCTCCGCCCCCTGCTCCACCCCGGTATCGATGCGCCACGCTTCGCCCAGATCGAACGTTTCGAGCGTGCCGATGCTTGGCAGGAACCCCTTGGCCGGATCTTCGGCATAGAGACGCGCTTCCATGGCCCAGCCGTTGATGGCGAGTTCGTCCTGACGCTTGGGCAGCGGCTCGCCGCTCGCGACGCGCAACTGCCATTCGACCAGGTCCTGCCCGGTAATTTCCTCGGTCACCGGATGCTCGACCTGCAGCCGGGTATTCATTTCCATGAACCAGATGCGATCGGCGCGTAGACCCTCGGACCCATCGGCGATGAACTCGATCGTCCCGGCCCCGACATAATCCACGGCCTGCGCCGCGCGAACCGCCGCCTGGCAGATCGCCGCGCGCGTTGCCGCATCCATGCCGGGCGCGGGCGCTTCCTCGATCACCTTCTGGTGGCGACGCTGGAGCGAACAATCGCGCTCGAACAGGTGCACGACATTGCCATGGCTGTCACCGAACACCTGCACCTCGATATGGCGCGGGTTCGTCACCCATTTTTCCAGCAGCACCGCATCATTGCCAAAGCTCGACGCCGCCTCTCGCTGGCACGACGCAAGCGCATCGGCGAAGTCGGCGGATGCATCGACCTTGCGCATGCCCTTGCCGCCGCCGCCCGCGACCGCCTTGATCAGCACCGGGTAGCCGATCGCGTCGGCCTCACGCGCCAGACGCTCGGGCGACTGGTCCTCGCCCAGATAGCCCGGCGTGGTCGGCACGCCTGCATCCTGCATCAGCTTTTTGGCAGCGTCCTTCAGGCCCATCGCCGTGATCGAGGCGGGGTTCGGCCCGACCCAAACCAGCCCGGCGTCGAGCACGGCCTGCGCGAATTCCGCGTTTTCGCTGAGGAACCCGTAACCGGGGTGGATCGCCTTCGCGCCGGTTGCCTTCGCTGCGGCGATGATCTTGTCGCCGATGAGATAGCTTTCCCGCGCTTGGGACGGACCGATATGCACCGCGTCATCCGCCAGACGGACGTGCAGGGCGTTTGCGTCCGCATCGGAATAGACCGCCACGGTGCGAACACCGAGCCTGCGCGCCGTACGGATAATGCGACAGGCGATTTCGCCGCGATTGGCGATAAGAAGGGATTCAAGCATGGCCATTACATCCGGAACACGCCGAACGTCGCGCGCTCGGCTATGGGGGCGTTGAGGCTGGCGGCAAGGGCCAGGCCGAGCACATCACGGGTCTGCGCCGGATCGATGATGCCATCGTCCCACAGCCGCGCGGTTGCATAATAAGGGTTGCCCTCTTCCTCATATTTGGCGCGGACAGGCGCCTTGAAGGCTTCGGCTTCTTCCGGCGTCCATGTCGCGGCATCGCGGTGCACCGTCGCGAGCACCGACGCCGCCTGTTCCCCGCCCATGACGCTGATGCGCGCATTGGGCCAGGTGAAAAGGAAGCGCGGATCATAAGCGCGCCCGCACATCCCATAATTCCCCGCGCCAAAGCTCCCGCCGATCAGGACGGTGATCTTCGGGACGTTGGCGGTCGAGACGGCCGTGACGAGCTTCGCGCCATGTTTTGCAATGCCTTCCGCCTCATATTTTCCACCAACCATGAAGCCGGAAATGTTCTGCAGGAAGAGCAGCGGGATCTTCCTTTGGCACGCCAGTTCAATGAAGTGTGCGCCTTTCTGCGCACTCTCGCTGAACAACACGCCGTTGTTGGCGAGGATCGCGACCGGCAGGCCGTGGATATGCGCGAAGCCGCAGACCAGCGTGGCGCCATATAGCGCTTTGAATTCGTGAAACTCGCTGCCGTCGACGATCCGCGCGATTACCTCATGCACGTCATAGGGCGCGCGGACATCCTGTGGGATGATGCCGTACAGATCTTGCGGGTCATATTTGGGCGGGCGGGATTCGCGCACATCCACGTCCGGCGCGCGGTCCTGCGGTACGGTGGAGAGGATATCGCGCACCGTCGAGAGCGCGTGCTCGTCATTGTCGGCGACATGATCGACCACGCCCGATTTGCGCCCGTGCAGATCGCCCCCGCCCAGATCTTCGGCGCTGATGACTTCGCCGGTTGCCGCCTGCACCAGCGGCGGCCCCGCCAAGAAGATCGTCCCCTGATTGCGCACGATCACGCTTTCGTCGGACATGGCGGGCACATAGGCCCCGCCCGCCGTGCAGCTTCCCATGACGCACGCGACCTGAGCGATGCCTTGGGCCGACATGTTCGCCTGGTTGAAAAAGATGCGGCCGAAATGCTCGCGGTCCGGAAAGACTTCCGACTGGTTGGGCAGGTTCGCCCCACCACTGTCGACCAGATAGATGCACGGCAAGCGGTTCGCCTGCGCGATCGCTTGCGCGCGCAGATGCTTTTTGACGCTCAACGGGTAATAGGTGCCGCCTTTCACCGTCGCATCGTTGCAGACGATCATCGCCTGCCGACCCGATACACGCCCTATGCCCGCGATCACGCCTGCGCCGGGCACCTCGTCACCATAGAGGCCATTGGCCGCGAGCTGACCGATCTCGAGAAAGGGTGAGCCCGGATCGAGCAGCCGCTCCACCCGGTCGCGGGGCAACAGCTTGCCGCGCGCCACATGCTTCGCCCGCGCGCTTTCGCTGCCGCCCAGCGCCGCCGCCGCGACCTTGGCGCGCAGTTCATCGCGCAGCGCGATGTTGTGCGTGGCGTTGGCGCGGAAAGCGGGGTCGTCCCGCTGGATCTTGCTGTCGAGGACCGGACCGCTCATGCTCCAATCAACTCCCGCCCGATCAGCATACGCCGGATCTCGTTGGTGCCCGCGCCGATGTCGAGCAGTTTGGCGTCACGCATGAAGCGCTCCACCGGCCAGTCCTTGGTGTAGCCTGCGCCGCCCAGCGCCTGCACCGCCTCCAACGACACTTTCATGGCATTTTCCGACGCGAGCAGGATGGCCCCGGCGGCATCGAACCGCGTCGTGCGCCCGGCATCGCAGGCCTTCGCCACGGCATAGACATAGGCTCGCGCGGAATTGAGAGCGACATACATGTCGGCGATCTTGGCCTGCATCAGCTGAAACGCGCCGATCGGCTTTCCAAACTGCTTGCGTTCCCGCACATACGGGAGAACCACGTCCAGACACGCCTGCATGATGCCGAGCTGGATACCGGCGAGCACGGTGCGCTCATAATCAAGACCGGACATCAGCACGCCGACGCCGCCATTTTCCGGTCCCATGACGTTTTCTTCCGGCACCGCGCAATCGTCGAACACCAGTTCCGCTGTCGGCGAGCCCCGCATGCCCATCTTGTCGATCTTCTGACCGATCGAAAATCCCTCCATCCCCTTCTCGATGAGGAAGGTGGTGATCCCCCGCGCGCCCTCGCCCGTCTTGGCGTAGACGACCAGCGTGTCGGCATCGGTGGCGTTGGTGATCCAGAATTTCGTGCCGTTGAGGATATAGCGGTCACCGCGCTTCTCCGCCTTCAGCTTCATCGAAACCACGTCCGATCCAGCCCCGGCCTCCGACATCGCAAGGCTGCCGACATGCTCGCCGGAGATCAGCTTGGGCAAATAGCGCGCCTTCTGTTCGGCGTTGGCCCAGCGTGCGATCTGGTTGATGCACAGGTTGCTGTGCGCGCCGTAGCTCAGGCCGAGGGACGCCGACGCGCGGCTCACCTCCTCGCAGGCGATGACATGTTCCAGATAGCCCAGCCCCAGCCCGCCGTCCGCTTCCGGCACGGTGATGCCATGAAGGCCGAGTTTGCCCATCGCCTGCCACAGCTCATGGCGCGGGAACCAGTCCTCGGCGTCCATGCGCGCGGCTAGCGGCGCGATCTTGTCGGCCGCGAACCGCTGCGTGGTCTCGCGGATCATGTCGGCGCTGTCGCCCAGGGCGAAATCGAAATCGTGCATGCCTCTCTCCTCGGGCCGCATGATAACGCGAACGCAGAGAATAGAAAAATTGAAACTTTTGCCTCCCTGGTATAGATGGTGTCTATGATTGATCGCTACCTTCTGCGCTATTTCCTGGCCGTTGTGGATCACGGAACGTTCTCGCGCGCCGCCGTGCAGGCGGGCGTTTCGCAGCCAACTCTCTCCGTCGGCATCGCCAAGCTGGAAGGTGCGATGGGCGCCCGCCTTTTTGACCGGTCGAGCAAGCGCGTCAGCCTGACCGAGGCGGGCACCCGGCTGCTCACGCACGCGCGCCGGATCGAGAGCGAGTTCAACCTCGCCGAACAGGCGGGGACAGGCGACAGGACAGCGCCGATGCTGCGGGTCGGCTGGCTCGACACCGTTCCGGCTGCGTTGCTGCACCCCGTTCTGGCGCAAATGCGGCGCGATCATCCGGACGCCCCCTTCGAACTGGTCGAGGGCGGGGAGCGCGACATGGCCAACAGCCTGCAACGCGGTCGTATCGACGTGGCGGTCAGCCTCGCGCAGCGCAACGGCGGCCGGTTTGTGGAACAGCCCTTGTTCAGCGAAGGCTATGCCCTCGCCATTTCTTCTGCCCACCCTCTCGCGGGCGAACAGCAGATCGATGTCGAGGCGCTGGCGGACAATCCGGTCATCGTGCGGCGGCATTGCGAGATACTCTCGCTCGGCAGCCGCCACTTCACCACCCATGGCGTCCGCCCGCGCTTTTCCCTGCGCAGCACGCAGGACGAGCGGGTGCTGGCGACCGTCGCTGCGGGCGGCGGCCTCGCGCTAATGCCCGAATGCTATCGCTGGCCGGGAGTCGCCCGGCCGCGCCTCGCGGGGTTCGACGTGATGCGGAGCGTGGCCTTGTTGTTTGCCGACGAGCAACGGCAGGCCGCTCTGGTCCGGCACCCCTTCATACAGGCTGCGATCGACACTCTGTCGGCTTAGGTGCGCCGCAACAATATAGCCTCATGTTAACTTGACATATACTAAGCATAGTTATTATGTCTGCGCGATGGAACAGAATCTCGGCTTTCTCACGAACGATATCGCGCGCCTTATGCGCAAGCGTTTCGACATGCTGACGCGCCATCTGGGCATAACCGGACCGCAGTGGCGCGCATTGCTCATCATCGCCCGTAATCCGGGCATCAGCCAAGGTGGTGTGGCCGATTATCTGGATGTCGAACCGATCACGACCTGCCGGATGATCGACAGGCTGGAACAAGCCGACTTCGTAGAGCGCCGCCGCCATCCTGACGACCGGCGCGCATGGCAGTTGCACCTTACCCCCCAGGCGGAGCCCCTGGTCGACTCGCTTAAAACTCACGCCACCCGTATTACTGATACGGCCCAGGCGGGTTTTTCGGCGGAAGAAATGGATCTGTTGACGAATTTATTGGTTCGTATGCGCGACAATTTGTCGCAATCGCCCACGGATATGGCTCCTCTACGTCAGGAGGCTCAGCATGGCTGAAGCAGACCCGAATTTCGACGGCAAGGTCGCTTCCAGCGTGCCGCTCCGCAAGGAAGACGCACCTGCGCGTACTTCGCGTCTGCGGCCTGTGCTGCTGTTCTCGGTCCCGCTGCTCGTACTCGGCGTGGGCGCCTATCTGTGGCTGACCAGCGGCCGGAGCGTGAGCACGGATAATGCCTATGTGAAGCAGGACATCGTTTCGATCAGCAGCGACGTCAACGGCCGTATTACGTCGGTCAATGTACGGGAGAACCAACTGGTCAATAAGGGCGACATCCTTTTTGCAGTCGATCCTGAACCCTATCGTGTCGCTCTGGAGCAAGCCAATGCGCAAATCGCCACGGCCCAGGTAGAGGTGACGAAGCTCAACAGCGATTATCAGGCGACGTCCGTCGACATCTCCGGCGCGCAGGAGGATATCTCTTACGCGCAGGAAGATTATGCCCGACAGCGCGCGCTGATGGCCAAGGGTTTCACGACACGCGCCCGGCTGGAACAGTCCGAGCATGCGCTGGCTCAGGCACGCGAGTCATTGCGAACCGCACAGGCCGATGCGCAAAAGGCCCGCGCCGCGCTGGCCACCGGATCGCAGGTTCCCGGCGTCAATCCCGCTATCGCCGCTGCCCGCGCCCAGCGAGACCGGGCGCAGCTTGAGCTGACCCGTACCGTAGTGCGCGCGCCGGTCTCTGGCCGGATCAGCCAGTCGCAACGGCTGCAGGTCGGTCAGATGATGGTGACGGGGTTGCCCGCCGTTAGCATCGTGGCCAAGGACCGCAGCTGGGTTGAAGCCAATTTCAAGGAAACAGATCTCAACCGCATGGCTCCCGGCCTGCCCGCCACGGTGGAATTCGACGCCTATCCGGGATTGAAGCTCAAGGGCCATGTCGAGAGCCTCGGCGCAGGCACCGGGTCGCAGTTTTCCGTCATTCCGGCGCAGAACGCTACCGGCAACTGGGTGAAGGTTACGCAGCGTGTCCCGGTCCGCATCGCGATCGACGAGCGGTCTTCCCGTCCCATGATCGCGGGCCTCAGCGCCGATGTGACAGTGAAGTTCGATGACGCCCGCCGATAAGGCGCATGCCGAGGACCGGCCGCAACTGGTTGTCCGGCACAAGGCGATCCTGACCATCGCCATCATGACGGCGATGGTGATGCAGGTGCTCGACACTACGGTCGCCAACGTCGCGCTACCGAGGATGCAATCGTCACTCGGCGCAACCCAGGAGAGCATTTCCTGGGTGCTGACCAGCTATATTCTGGCAACCGCGGTCATGATTCCCTTGGCGGGCTGGCTTTCGTCGCGGTTCGGCACGCGCAATCTGTTGCTCGTGTCCCTCGTGATGTTCGTGGGCGCGTCGGCGCTGTGCGGACTTGCGGCGAACCTGACATCCATGGTCCTCTTCCGCGTGGCGCAGGGCGTGGGCGGCGCGTTTCTTGCTCCGCTGGCGCAGACCATCATGCTCGACATCAACAAGCCGTCCGACCAGGCGAAAGCCATGTCCATCTATGGCATGGGCATCATGGTCGGGCCGATCATCGGGCCAATGCTAGGTGGATATCTGACCGAAAATCTCGACTGGCGGTGGGTGTTTTTCATCAACGTGCCGATCGGCGTTGCCTGCATATCCACATTATGGTTCCTGCTGCCCCACCCGCCCCGCATTGCACGCCGTATCGACATCTGGGGATGGGGTCTGGCTGCGGTCGCGGTGAGCACCCTGCAGCTCCTGCTCGACCGTGGCCAGACAGTCGACTGGTTTTCGGCGACGGAAAGCTGGATCTATCTGGGACTGACGATCAGTGCATTCTGGATGTTGGGCGTTCACACGTTCACCAGCCGCAACCCGATTTTTTCGCGCGACCTGTTGAAGGACCGTAACTTCGTGGCAGGCATGTTCTTCATGCTGATTACCGGTCTGGTGATGATGGCGGTCATGGCCCTGCTGCCGCTGATGATGCAGACGATCTACGGCTATCCGGTGATTGATTCCGGAGAAATCATGGCGTCGCGCGGCATCGGCATGCTCATTACGATGGCCCTTGCGGGGCGGATCATCCGCAGGGTGGATGCGCGCATGCTGGTCGCCTTCGGCTTTATGATCGTGGCGTTTACGCTGTGGGAGATGACAGGGTGGACGGTCGAGATGGGTGCGGGCCCGATCATCCGGACAGGCTTTATCCAGGGTCTGGGCATGGGATTTATTTTCCTGCCACTCAACGTGATCAGTTTCACGACGCTTCCGCCGATTCTGCGCACCGAAGCGTCCGCCCTGATCAATCTGTCGCGTAACATCGGCTCTTCCGTCGGCATTGCGGCGGTGACCGTGTTGCTGGCGCGCAGCGTGCAAATCAACCACTCCGATCTTTCGGAAAAGCTGACGCCCGCCAACCTGCCGATGGATCCCAGCCAGTTGGGGGCCTATGGTCGCCTGGGCGACGTCGGGATAACCATGCTGGACAATATCGTGAACCAGCAGGCCATCATGATCGCCTACATCAATGATTTCAAATTCATGATGATTGTCTGCCTGCTGGCGTTGCCCGCCCTGTTCCTTGTGCAGAAGCCCCAGCGGCCGAGAGAGGGCGAGCATGTCGAAGCGATGATGGAATAACCCCTTCCCACGGGGGGAAGGGGCAATATGTCAGTCGGCTGCGTCGACCAAGACCAGTTCGGCATCCTCCAGCGCCGTCACCCGGAAGCTGTCCACATCGGCAATCGCCACACCATCGCGCGCGTTCGCACGGACCCCGTCGATCTCGACCGCCCCCGATGCTAGCACCAGATAGCCGCGCCGATCTGCGCCGAGCGCATAGTCGGTGTGTTCCCCTGCCCGGATCGTCGCGCCAAGCACGCGGGCGTCCGTACGGATAGGCAGAGCATCGGCATCATCGGCGAACCCGGACGCGAGAACGACGAAATGGCCGCTGCGGTCATCCTTGGGAAAGGGCTTGGTGCCCCAGCCTGGCTGTTCGCCAGTCCGGCTCGGGACGATCCAGATCTGGAACAGGCGCGTTTCCACATCCTCCGCATTCTCTTCCGCATGGGTGATCCCGGTTCCCGCCGACATCACCTGAACATCGCCAGCTTCCGTGCGGCCTGCATTCCCGAGGCTGTCCCGGTGTGTGATCGCCCCTTCGCGGACATAGGTGATGATCTCCATGTCACGGTGAGGATGGGGCGGAAAACCGGTATGCGGGGCGATGACATCGTCATTCCACACGCGCAGGCTGCCCCAATTCATCCGCGCCGGATCGCGATAATTCGCGAAGGAGAAATGATGCTTGGCATTCAACCAACCGTGATTTTCTCCACCCAGGCTGGCAAAGGGTCGCAATTCGATCATGGGCGTTCTCCTGATGGAATGGCCGCGCGGGCGGCGATGCCATTGATATAGGAAGCCGCCGTGAATTCCGTAGAGGGGGTCAGCCCAGCTCGAAGCGCGATCGGGAGTTGGTGAACGGTGCCTGCCGGTTGTCCATCAGGCGCACCGCATCCTGGATCATCATGACCGCGACGCGCAGACATTCAACGCGCAAAGTCCCACGATCGACCGCACCGAACTTCTCTTCCCGGTGGAGCGCTACGCCCTCCTGCCGGGCGCAGGCAAAGTGAACAAGGCCGCGCTGCGTTTCCTCTTCGCCGTCAGACTTGCTCTCACAGCCAGTGATAGCGCAGGCAATATCGGCTCGCGAATGCCGGAGCGCGCCCTGCGCCATGGCGATGGCCATTTCCGCGCTGGCGACGCCCCACAGCGCGACCTGCTCGGCATCCAGACCAAGCAACTCGCTCTTGGCCGACGCATCATGAACCACGAAGCCGCGGTCGAGCACGTTATCCTGTCCTTCCACGTCGGTCAGCAGGGCGGCGAGCAAACCGCCTGTGCAATTTTCAGCGGTGGCGATCCGCAATTCCTTTTCCACTGCGCTCTGTAGCAAATGGGCCGTGGTACGCTGCACTTCCCGCGGCAACAGAGCGGTTAAGGTGGTGGTCATGGTTCCAATGTCCTTTCCTTCCCCCTTCGGCTTCTGAGTCCGCTCTTCGATCTGTCAGTGGTCCTGGTCAGCGGTGCCCGGTTCGGCAAGCTTGCGATGCTGCTCGGCCAGGACGGCGGCGGGGGTGACATGCGCAACAGCGGCTTGCAGTTTGTTCTGAAGGCCGGACACGATATGTGCCTGCCCTTTCATCATTGCGTCCCAGCCGCTGCGCGCAACGGTGGCGGCATCGTCCTTATCCTGCGTACCGACCTTAGTATCCATCATTCCAGCACGCCGGAAAAATTCCGTTTCGGTCGGTCCGGGCATCAGAGTGGTGATCGTGACTCCGGACACTTCCTTGAGTTCGTTGCGCAGAGCGTCGGTGAAGCTATCGATAAAGGCCTTGCTGCCGTTATAGACGGCCTGGAAACTGCCGGGAATATAACCCGCTATGGATCCGGTCACGAGCACGCGCCCTTTGCGCGCCGCCACCATATCGGTCAGCAGACACTGCAGAAGGTAGCAGGTGCCAACGATGTTGGTGTCGACCACATGCCGCCATTCCTCCAGCGGCTGCGCAAGAAAGGCGTGGCCAAGGCCCCGTCCGGCGTTCGCGCAGAGCACGTCCACCTGACGCCCGCCAGCTGCGATTAGCAGCTGGTCGACGCCCTCAATCATGGAAAGGTCTGTTTCGATTGCGTCGACCCGCACGCCATGTTTGCGAAAATCGGTCGCGGCATCGTAGATTTCGGGTTCGTCCGCGGCGACGAGCAAATCATAGCCGCTGATCGCGGCGATGTGGGCGAGTTCCCTTCCGATGCCGGACGACGCTCCAGTGATGATTGCAAATGTGTTGGCCATAGCTCGTCTCCAATGGTGCGTTGGGCTCCCTGTTCAGCGATCAGTCCCGACCAAGGGCGACACCGAAGACATCTGTCCGCGACAAAACAGGCTGCTTTTTATGTCCGGGTACCCTCGTTAACGAAAGGCGGCCGATGTGGTGCTGTTGCGTGGGGTGCGGTGTCCCGGCTGATCCGTGATGGCAATCCTTTGCAAAGTTGATCCTTACCCAACCCTCAAACCGCTCCCGCGTTCCCTCCTCCGCGCGGCCAGATTGCGCACGATGCAAACAAAATGAGGCGCTTACCAGCCCACGGGAACCTTTACGGCGGGTCCGGGCGTTGACGCGGCCATGCCGCAGATCAGCCCATCCGTCCCACCCGCCATGACAATAATCTATGTCGACGAGCAGGCGGCGGGGATCACGCGGCGACGCTTTGGCAAGGGGTTCCGCTTCTGCTTTGCCGACGGCGCGCCGGTCACCGATCCGGACGAGATTGAGCGTCTGCGCAGCATCGGCCTTCCGCCCGCATATCGCGACTGCTGGTATTGCCCGGACCCCAACGGGCATTTGCAGGCAACCGGTTTCGATGACCGGGGGCGCAAGCAGTACCGCTATCACCCCCTGTTCCGATCCCAAAAGGAAGACGAGAAGTTCGCGCTATGCGCGCAGTTCGGCCGTATCTTGCCCAAGCTGCGCGAGCGGGTGGAACAGGATCTCGCCAGCCGGAAACTGACGTTCGAGCGCACCGTCGCTGCCATCGTCCGCCTGCTCGATGCGGGGCTGCTGCGCGTCGGAAACGATCAATATGCCAAAGAAAATGACAGCTACGGGGCGACGACGTTGCGTGCCGACCATGCGGAACTGCGCGGACAGAAGGTGAAGCTGCGCTATCGGGGCAAATCCGGCAAGGAATGGAACCGCGCCATCACCGACAAGGCATTGGCGCGCTTCGTGCGGCAGGTGCAGGACTTGCCCGGGCAAAAGCTGTTCCAGTTCGTCGATGCACAAGGGGACCCGCACCCGGTCTCCTCGTCGGACGTCAACGCTTACATCCATGACGTGATGGGCGAGGCGTTCTCTGCAAAGCATTTCCGTACCTTCGGCGCGTCGGTGGTGGCGTATGAGGCGCTGGTCGCATCGCAGGGGACGATGAAGCTGCGCGAAATGACGCTGGTCGTGTCGCAGGCGCTCGGCAACACACCCGCCATTGCCCGGAAATCCTATATTCATCCCGCGCTGATCGCACTGTGCCAGGATGGACCGGCGGAAGGGACCGACCCGTGGACCCTGCCCCGTTCGACCCGCTGGCTAACGCGAACCGAGCGGGGCCTGATCGCCTATCTGGACGCCCTAAACCCAACACCCCCACGCCAATAGGCGGGGAAACAATTGTCCCGCCATCCGTTGAGCAGAGACAAGTTAAAATCGCCGGAAAGGAAATTCCATGCACGATGATATTCGCCATGCCATGTGGAAAGCGATGTCGGACAGCCCGTATCTGATGATCGGCCTGTCGAACGATTCCGCGCATAGCGAGCCGATGACAGCACAGCTCGACAAGGACGCGAATGGCTGCTTCTGGTTCTATACGACGAAGGACAATCGGCTGGCTCCCGGCGGCGCTGCGATGGCGCAGTTTGTCGGCAAGGGGCACGATGTGTTTGCGTGCATATCCGGCAATCTCGTCGCTGAAACCGATCCGGCGGTCATCGATCGCTATTGGTCCAATCAGGTCGAAGCCTGGTATGACGGTGGTCGCGGTGATCCCAATCTGCTGATGCTGCGTTTCGACCTCGACGACGCGGAAATCTGGACAGCCCATCCCGGCATAAAGGGACTGTTCAAGATGATCACCGGGCAAAAGATCAACCCGTCCGAATTTTCGGATCACGCCAAGGTATCGCTGTAGCACGCCATGGTTGATCAGGTTGCCCCGTCTGCATCACCCGGTGAGCCCGCCGCACCAGCAAGCGAGGCATCGCTGATCGAGCGGCTGGCGCGGCATCTTTCGGCGGGAAAGCCGGACGACTGGCGCAGTTTCGTCGGCGACGTAGCCAGCCTGCTCGCGTTGATGAAGGAACCGGATCCCGCGATGCGTGCGGCGGGCGACGCCTCTGTCTGGCGGGCCATGATCGATGCGGCGCTCGAAAACCGTTGGCAGCTTACCTACGCCCTGTCGGTGCAAGAGGACAGCGTCTCCCACGGCAGCGACGAAGAGGGGGATGTGCGTATCGGAAACGCCGCCCAGATCGGGCGGAAACGATCTTGGGTTCACGTCAATCCTGACGGCCCCTGAATAGCAATCAAGGAGTAAGACGATGAAGGGACTGCTGAAGCTTGCCTTCCTGACCGGAATAGGCACTTATGTGTGGAAATCGCTCAACAAGCCGAAGGATGCGGACGGAGACCACGCCGACATGGCCCCGGTGGGATCGTCCGGTGTTGTCCGCAATGCCGGGCCGGAAATGCAAAAGGGCATCAAGAATGATGACTGGGATGTCGTTGACGAGCAGGTCGACGGATCGTTTCCGGCCAGTGACCCGCCCGCCAACTACTGATCGCGCGGGATCGTATAGCCCGCATACGGGTTGCGGGTCCGGCTGCGGGGCGGAATAAGGACAGGATGTCTCTTTCCGCCCCGCCCCCACCAAGCGCGCCCTCCCTACCCCGCAAGTCCTCTATGCCGCCGATCGTCGATGTTGACACCCGGCTGCTGATCCTCGGGAGTCTGCCCGGGGAGGCGTCACTCGCGGCGCAGCGTTATTACGGTCACCCCCGCAACCATTTCTGGCTGTTGATGGAGCATGTCATAGAGGCGCCATTGATCGCGCTTGACTATGCCGAGCGGATCGCGCGCCTGCGGTCTCATCATGTGGGTCTGTGGGATATGATCGCCAGCGCCACACGCCCCGGAAGCCTGGACCAGCATATTCGCGCTGTAGAGCCGAATGCGCTGAGGCCTTTAATTGCCCAATTGCCCCATCTCCGTGCGATCGGCCTCAACGGGGCGAAGGCCGCGCAATTGGCCGAAAAGCAGCTGGGGACGCCCGAAGCTCTCGCCGTTCACCGCCTTCCGTCCAGCAGCCCCGCGCATGTCGTCCCGATCGCGCACAAGATCGAAGCTTGGCGCGTACTACATCCCTATTGCTGATCTCGTCATTGAAATCGAATGCAACATGCTCATTTAATTGAATTTTTCTCTCCATCCGGATCCAAGTCATTCTTCGCACGTTGGTTATGACCCAACATAGGAGGAACTATGCCTCGCGGAGACAAAAGCGCCTACACCGACAAGCAGAAGCGCAAGGCTGAGCATATCGAGAAGGGCTATGAAAATCGCGGCGTACCGGAGAACGAAGCCGAGAGCCGCGCATGGGCAACCGTCAACAAGGAGTCGGGCGGGGGCCACAAATCGGGATCGGGTCGCGGACACGCTGAAACCCATGCATCCGCTGCGCGCGGCGGGCATCGTGCCGGTCACGGCGCAGAGTCGCATGACGCCCGCGCGGAAGCCGCCCGAAAGGGCTGGGAAACCCGTCGCAAGAACGCCGAAGCCCGTAGGTAGGCAACAGGGTTTAGCAGCCGACCCTGCCAAACGCTCCGACACAGCATCGCAGACAAAAAGAAGGGCGTGACCGATAAGGTGCACGCCCTTCTGTCGTTAAATTGAGCGAACTATTCCGCAGGGACCGCAACGCCCCCGGCTGACGCCGACATCTGGCCAAAGGTCGTGGTCTTGGGCTGGGGCAGTCCGCCAGCCTTGAACTGGGCCAGCAGCTCCTGCTTGCGTTGACGCATCTGCTGACCGAGTTCGGCGACGTCTACGCCCGCCTGACGCGCCTGCGCGAACATGCCTTCGGACCGCGCCTCTTCCTCATGGACGTGATGCTTGATCTCTTCGGAAAGGACGGTCATCTTCGCGTCGTAAAAGTCATCCTCCGGCGATCCGTTCATCAGCTCCTGGATCAGCATTTTTGCGCCATCATGCTCGACATAGGCCTCGTCGACGGTGTCTTCCTCGATCTTGCCGCGCACCGCGGGGTAGAAGATCTCTTCCTCGATCATCGTGTGAGCAATGAGTGCGCTACAGATCTGCTCGGCGATCTTGGATTTGCGTCCGTCCGCCTTGGCCTTTTCATATTGCTCAAAAAGGTCTTCGACCTCGCGATGATCCTGTTTCAAAAGTGCGATTGCGTCGGGCTCTCGTACTGCCATGTTCATGCTCCTGTTCCTGTGCCCCGCTTGATGAACTAAGCTTTGAAGGCGGCTCAATGTTCCATCGGTACGTCGCATCCGGAACGCCGCATCGCGCGGCTGGCGCATATATGCGCATGCTTGCGCACTCCGGGCGTTTGGCGCATGGAAATGGGATGCGGACAACGTCTCTCGATGTTTCGGTGCGGCTCTATCATCTTGACGGGGCGAGCGAGGGAGGGAACGCGTCCACCTTGTTCTACGGCCCTCTGGCGGAGGCGCTGCGCATTGCCGAGCGGCAGCCCCAGGACGTGCAGGAAGACCTGTTCATCGCCACCGACAATGATGTCGTCAGCTATCTCGACCTGATCGACGATCAAGGGGGAAATGGGGCGATCGAGGGGTCTTGAACCCCCGACCTCTGGTACCACAAACCAGCGCTCTAACCAACTGAGCTACGATCGCCATGCCGGCGCCAGGCGCCATGCGAGCGGCCAATTAAGCCTGCTCCCGGACAGCGTCAAGCGGCATTTCCCCTTTGCCGCGTTCCGCCACGAAAAAGGGGAAGGACAACGTCCTTCCCCTTTTCTGACCCAAGGGTGGTCGACGGTCGATCCGCCTGCGCCCGGGGCTGTACGGACAATCGCCTGCCCATCGCGCTTGCCCCGGGGGCAGCCTGCGATCGGCTTGGCGACCGGCGTCTATTAGTTGACCGAGTCCTTCAGGCCCTTGCCAGCCTTGAACTTCGGCTGGGTCGACGCCTTGATCGTCATGGTTTCGCCGGTACGCGGGTTGCGGCCGGTTGACGCCTTACGCTTGGAAACCGAGAATGTGCCGAAGCCCACCAGACGGACTTCGTCGCCCTTCTTCAATGCACCCGTGATCGCATCGAAAACGCCTTCCACCGCCTTTGCTGCGTCGGCTTTGCTGAGGCCGCTCGTATCTGCAACTGCACCGATAAGATCCTGCTTGTTCATGCCCTGGGAACCCCCTTGTTGGTGTTAAAAACTGGAATCGCGAAAATTGCGCGCGCCATAAAGGCGTGGAATTTGACCGGAGTCAAAGGGAAAGCGCAAATTTTCAGGTAAGACTGATCGGTCCGAGCGAAAAAATACCCGGACCGACCTATTGTGCTTCAATGCCGCAGTGCAGCGTCAGTCTCCGCTCCGGCAGCCGGGCGGGGCTGCGCGGCGAGATCGTCCTCCTCCGACCAGGTGATCGGTTCGAGAGGACTGACCAGCGCCCGGGCAAGGACTTCATCCACATGGCTGACCGGAATGATTTCCAGGCCCTCGCGGATATTTGCCGGGATTTCCGCCAAATCCTTTTCGTTCTCTGCCGGGATCAACACCGTCTTGATGCCGCCCCGCAGCGCCGCCAGCAGCTTCTCCTTGAGGCCCCCAATCGGCAGCACGCGGCCCCGCAAGGTGACCTCGCCGGTCATGGCGACATCCTTTCGCACTGGCACACCGGAAAGAGTGCTAACGATTGAAGTGACCATGCCAATTCCCGCCGACGGACCGTCCTTGGGAACCGCCCCTTCGGGCAGATGGATATGGATATCCTTGCGCGAAAAGATGCTCGGTTTGATTCCATAGCCAGGCGAACGCGCCCGAACATAGGAAAACGCCGCCTGGATCGACTCGTTCATGACCTCGCCCAGCTTGCCGGTGGTCTTCACCATGCCCTTGCCGGGAACGGTGACGGATTCGATGGTCAGCAACTCGCCGCCCACCTCGGTCCAGGCAAGGCCGGTTACGGCACCGATCTGGTTCTCTTCCTCGCCCACGCCGTGGCGGAACTTCCGCACACCCGCGAACTCGGAAAGGTTCGCCGAAGTGACCTCGACGCGCTCCGTGCTCCCTTCCAGGATCTTGCGCAGCCCCTTCCGAGCCAGTCGGGCGATTTCCCGTTCCAGCGTGCGCACGCCCGCTTCCCGCGTGTAATAGCGGATCAAATCGCGCAGGCCTTCCTCCGTGACGGTGAACTCGCCGTCCTTCAGGCCATGCGCCTCGATCTGCTTGGGGAGCAGGTGACGCTGTCCGATCTCAACCTTCTCGTCCTCGGTATAGCCCTCCAGCCGGATGATCTCCATCCGGTCGAGCAGCGCCTGGGGCAGGTTCAGCGAGTTGGCCGTCGTCACGAACATCACGTCGGACAGGTCGACGTCGATTTCGAGATAATGGTCCTGGAACTTGCTGTTCTGTTCCGGGTCGAGCACCTCGAGCAGCGCCGAGGCCGGATCACCCCGGAAATCCTGACCCAGCTTGTCGATCTCGTCGAGCAGGAACAGCGGGTTCATCGTCCCCGCCTTCTTGAGGTTGGAGACAATCTTGCCCGGCAGAGAGCCGATATAGGTACGGCGGTGCCCCCGGATTTCCGCTTCGTCGCGCACGCCGCCCAGCGACTGGCGCACGAATTCGCGTCCGCACGCCTTCGCGATCGAACGACCGAGTGACGTCTTGCCGACACCCGGAGGGCCGACGAGGCACAGAATCGGACCTTTCACCGTGTTGGTGCGCGCCTGCACTGCAAGATATTCGACGATCCGGTCCTTGACCTTCTCCAGCGCGAAATGATCCTCGTCGAGGATCCCCTGCGCGGCCTTCAGATCAGTCTTGACCTTGCTCTTCTTGCCCCACGGCAGGCCGAGCAGCACGTCGAGATAATTGCGCACGACGGTTGCTTCGGCCGACATGGGCTGCATGGATTTCAGCTTCTTCAGTTCGCTGTTGGCCTTCGCCTTGGCTTCCTTGGAAAGCTTCATCTTGTTGATCTTGGACTGCAGCTCGGCCAGCTCGTCGGCTTCTTCGCCCTCGCCGTTGCCAAGCTCGCGCTGGATCGCCTTCAACTGTTCGTTGAGGTAATATTCGCGCTGGGTCTTCTCCATCTGGCGCTTGACGCGGCCACGGATCTTCTTCTCGACTTGCAGCACGCCCAGCTCGCCTTCCATGAAGGCAAACACCATCTCCAGCCGTTTGGAAGGATCGACCTCGCTCAGCAGCGCCTGCTTGTCCGACACCTTGACGTTGATGTTGGCAGCGACGGCATCGGCCAGACGCCCGGCCTCCTCGATCTCGCGCAGTTGCACCGGGGTTTCCGCGGGCAGCTTCTTGTTGAGCTTCGCGTAATTCTCGAACTGGTCGGCAACCGAACGCATCAGCGCCGACGCCTGCGCGCCTGCGGTATCGGGCTCCTCCACCGCTTCGACTTCGGCGGTGACATGCCCGTCGGCCGCAGCAATGGAAACAAGCCGCCCGCGCCGCTGGCCTTCGACCAGCACGCGCACCGTGCCGTCGGGCAGCTTGAGCAACTGCAATACGGTGGCGATGACGCCCATGTCATACAGGGCGTCGCGATCGGGATCGTCCTCAGCCGGATCGAGCTGCGACACGAGGAAAATTTCCTTGTCCGCCTCCATGGCCTTCTCAAGGGCGGACACGCTCTTGTCGCGCCCCACGAACAGGGGAACGATCATCTGGGGAAACACAACGATGTCGCGCAACGGCAACAGGGGATAATGTGTGGTCAATTCAGTCTCCATGGGCGGCCCGATGTGCGGCACCTGCCCTCTCTGGTGTGTTGGACCCTATATGTGTTGTATAGCGCGCCAATCAATGTTCGCGGTCCATCCTGCACCTGAAAAGCTGAACGCGACGATAATGAATCCACGATAGCCTATCAGAACGGCAGCTTGAAACCGGGGGGGAGCGGTAAGCCGCTGGTCATCTTGCTCATTTCGCTGTTGCTGGCTTCGTCGGCCTTCTTGCGCGCGTCGTTGAACGCGGCGACAACCAGATCCTCGACCATCTGCTTTTCCGAAGGAGCAAGCAGACCTTCATCGATCGACACCCCAACGACACGGCCCTTGGCGGTGGCGCGCACCCGCACGACGCCGCCGCCCGAAACGCCCTCAACCTCGATCTTGTCGAGATTTTCCTGGGCGCGCGCCAGTTCCTCCTGCACCCGGCTGGCCATGCCGAGAATTTCGTTCAAGTCTTTCATGCACTTGCGCTCCATTTTGCGGTTTCATCGACACCGATCAGTTCGGCATCCGGAAAGGTCTCCAGCGCCGCCTTGATAACCGGCATATCGCGGATGGCTGCAATGGCCGCGGCGGCTTCGGCCTCGGCCCGCTCGGACAGCGTCGGCTGCGGAGTCTCGCCCTGATCACCGTCGCCAATCGTCACAATCCAGCGCAGCCCGGTGATCTGGTCGAGCGCGCCCTTGAGCTTCTGTACAAAGCCTTCGCCCACGGGCGCAGCGGGCTGGAACAGCAACTCGCCCTCGGCGCTATAGCGCACCGGACGGACGCGATGTTCCACCTCATCGGCAATCGCGCTCTGCTTGTTCTTCCACAACAGGTCGACCATGGCCTCGAACGTTGCGGGCGCATTGGCCTGCGGAGCCGCTGATGGCGCGGGCGCAGACGAAAGCACGGGCGCACGCACAACACCGCCGCCCTCCTGCAACAGGCGGGCCAACTCGCTCGGGTCAGGAAGGCTCGCGGCGTGCATCAGGCGAAGCAGCGCCATTTCGGCGGCTTCCACCGGCATCGTGGCGCTCACCACATCCTCGTGCCCCTTGAGCAGCAACTGCCACAGCCGGTGCAGCGGCGCGAAACCCAGCTCGCTTGCCCAGTCAGCCAGCGCCTCCCGCTCCTCGACCGACTGCGCGGGGTCGTCGGACCGTCGTCCGGCCTTCGCCGCCGTCACCGCATGGACGATCTCCATCAGCCCCCGGATCAGCGACAGCGGCTCGACGCCGAGGTCATGCTGGTCGCGCAGCATGGCGAGGACCGCCGCCGTATCGCCGGACAGGATCAGCCCGAACAGCCGCCGCACCGCGCCGCGATCCGACAGGCCAAGCATGTCGCGCACCTGATCGGCCGTAACGCGCGCGCGCGCTTCGCCGCTCGCCTCTGCACCCGCCATTTCGGCATGGGCGATCGCCTGATCGAGGATCGACAGCCCGTCGCGCGCGGACCCTTCGGCCGCCTGCGCGATGATCTTGAGCGCGGCCGGTTCGGCCTCCACGCCTTCCTGCGCAACGATGGCGGCGAAGTGATCCGCCAGCTTCTCCGCCGAAATACGTCGCAGATCAAAGCGCTGGCAGCGGGACAGCACCGTCACCGGCACCTTGTTCACCTCGGTCGTGGCGAACAGAAACTTGACATGCGCGGGCGGTTCTTCGAGCGTCTTCAGCAAGGCGTTGAACGCGTTTTTGCTGAGCATATGCACTTCGTCGATGATATAGATCTTGTAGCGGGCCGACACCGCCGCATAGCGCACCGCCTCGATGATCTCGCGCACGTCGTCGACGCCTGTGTGGGACGCAGCGTCCATCTCGATCACGTCGATATGGCGCCCCTCGGCAATCGCCATGCACGGTTCGCACACCCCGCACGGGTCGATCGTCGGGCCGCCCTGCCCGTCCACACCGATGCAGTTCAAAGCCTTGGCGATCAGCCGCGCGGTCGATGTCTTGCCGACCCCCCTCACGCCGGTCATCAGGAAGGCGTGAGCAAGCCGCCCGCGCTTGATCGCGTTGCCCAGCGTCTGCACCATCGCATCCTGCCCGATCAGCGCGCCGAAGCTTTGCGGGCGGTATTTGCGCGCCAGCACGCGATAGGCGGCGGGGGCAGAAGAAGGGGAATCGGTCATCGCGGATGTTCTAGCGGGTCAACCCGCACTTGTCGAAGGCAGGATCGCCCGCCGGAGCGACAACGCGGTGGGAGCCGAACGACCCGCGGCAAAATCGTTGTGGCTGCTTCCGTCAGGATCTGACCAGGTTGGCGACGACCACGTCCGCCCGACTCCCGGACGCGCATATGGCCGGGACCGGGCGATATTGCAAGGCGGCAGGAAAATCCCCGCCCTGCTCGTTTCCGTATGTCGATCCGCCCTTAGCGCGGAGCCATGCGGATCGCGCCGTCGAGACGAATGGTCTCGCCATTGAGCATCGGGTTGATGACGATGCTTTCCACGAGCATCGCATATTCCTCTGGCCTGCCAAGGCGGCTGGGGTGCGGCACCTGCTGGCCCAGCGAATCCTGCGCGGCCTGCGGCAGGCCCGCGAGCATCGGCGTCCAGAATATACCCGGCGCGATCGTCACGACACGGATGAGCGACTGTGCGAATTCCCGCGCAAGGGGGAGCGTCATGCCGACCACGCCGCCCTTTGACGCGGCATAGGCCACCTGCCCGATCTGCCCGTCGAACGCCGCAACCGATGCGGTGTTGACGATGACGCCGCGTTCCTCACCCAATGCTTCGGCCTGCTGCAGGCGGGCGGCAAAGCGCGAAGCGACAAGGAAGCTACCGACCAGATTGATCTCGACCGCCTTGCGAAAACTCTCCATCGGATGCGGCACAAATTCGCGCCCCACCGCCTTGATCGCCGGGGCAACGCCCGCGCAGTTAACGAGAATACGCGCAACGCCATGCGCCGCCTGCGCGGCATCCAGCCCCGCGTTGACGCTCGCTTCATCCGTGACGTTGACCGACTGGAACAGGCCACCGATCTCCTGCGCGACGCCTTCGCCGACCTCCGCATTCAGATCGAATAACGTGACTTTTGCGCCCATCGCCGCCAGTTTTCGCGCGGTCGCTGCACCCAGCCCCGATGCGCCACCGGTCACGATGGCGGCCAAACCCTGTATCTGCATGTCCTGGTTCCTCTCAGATCAATTCGACCGCAACGGCCGTCGCCTCGCCGCCGCCGATGCACAGGCTCGCCACGCCGCGCTTCAATCCGCGGTGCTGGAGCGCGGCAATCAGCGTCGCCATAATCCGCGCACCGCTCGCGCCGATCGGGTGGCCCAGTGCCGTCGCGCCACCGTTGACGTTCAGCTTTTCCGCCGGAATGTTCAGCTCCCTGGCAGCGATCATCGCGACGACGGCGAACGCCTCGTTCACTTCAAACAGATCGACATCGTCCACACTCCACCCGGCCTTGTCGAGAAGCTTGCGGATCGCAGGGACCGGCGCGGTGGTGAAGAGCCCCGGCTCATGCGCATGGGCGGCATGGGCGACCACGCGCGCCACCGGGCTAAGGCCGAGCGAGTCGGCCACGCTCTGCCGCGTCATTACCAGCGCCGCCGCGCCATCGGAGATGGACGATGCATTCGCCGCCGTGATCGTCCCATCCTTGGTAAAGGCGGGCTTGAGCGAAGGGATCTTTTCCGGGCGCGCCTTGCCGGGCTGCTCGTCGGTATCGACCACCGTGTCGCCACCGCGCGACGTGACCGTGACGGGTGCGATCTCTTTGGCAAAGGCCCCGCTGTCGATAGCCGCATTGGCGCGCTCCAGCGAACGGATCGCATAGGCGTCCTGCTCTTCGCGAGTGAACTGATAGTCGCGCGCCGCATCCTCGGCGAACACGCCCATCGCCTTGCCCGGGGAATAGGCATCCTCCAGCCCGTCCATCATCATCGTGTCGATGATGCGATCATGACCGATGCGCGCCCCCGCCCGGTGCTTGGGCAGGGCATAGGGCGCGTTGGTCATGCTCTCCATGCCGCCCGCCACAATCACATCGGCGCTTCCGGCCGCGAGCGCATCATGCGCCATGATCGCCGCCTGCATCCCCGATCCGCACATCTTATTGACGGTCGTTGCCTCGACGCTCAACGGAAGGCCCGCGCCCAGCGCCGCCTGCCGTGCAGGCGCCTGGCCCAGACCGGCGGGCAAAACGCAGCCCATATAGATCCGCTCGATTGCGTCCGGTGCGACGCCCGCGCGCTCGACGGCCGCCTTGACGGAAGCCGCGCCCAGATCGGTCGCCTTTAACGCGGACAACGCGCCCTGAAACCCGCCCATCGGCGTGCGTGCGTAACTCAGGATGACGACAGGATCGGACATAAGCATTTCCCTGGCTTGAAAAAAGGCGCGCGGAATATGCAGACGCCGCGAGATCCCGCACATCTAGGCATAGCCCAAAAATAGTCAAGTACTACTGACCTATTTTCGGTGAACCGAGCGCCGACTTGACGAAGCGCCTGCCAAGCGGCACTGCACAGCCGCAGGGCAGACGCGGGGATCGCGCAAGCCCGCATGCGGACGTGGCGAAATCGGTAGACGCAGCGGACTTAAAATCCGCCTCCCGTTTGGGAATGCGGGTTCAAGTCCCGCCGTCCGCACCATTTTATTGTTGGGCTTCAAGCGCTGGCGGCGACATCCGTCGCCTTGGCTTTCCTCGCAAAGCTCGGGCGGCCGTTCGGCCTTGCGAACCCGATGGGTCGAAGCTGTGGGGCCTCAAGCGCCGGTGGCGATATCCATCGCCGTGACGTTCGTCGTATTAGCGGGTTGGCGCGGGGCGCGCGGCGCGATACACCGGGCGGACCCTCGTATACCGAACACAGGCTTTTGCCTCCATGCCCGCTCGTTTCCTCCTTTCCCTCCTGGGACTGTTGCCGTTGGCGATGCTCAGCGCATGCGACCGGCAGACGAACGACAGCCCCGTCGTGGTGAGCGTGATCGGCCGGACGCAGGAGATTGTCGAGCCGCTCACCAACAATGCGTCCACGGCGGGCCGGGTCACTCTGGGAGCAACGGCGCAGGGCCTCGTCAGCCTCGACATCGATGGTGAAGTCATTCCCGCGCTCGCGCAGCGGTGGATCGTTGAGGATGACGGGCGCAGTTACATCTTCCGTCTGCGCCGCGCCCAATGGGCCGATGGCGACCGGGTCGACGCGCGCGAGGTCGCCCGCCTGCTCGAAGCGCGCATCCGCGCCTGGTCGCTGCTCGACCCTTATGGCAATATGGCGGCGGTCACCGACGTGCTGCCGATGACCACCGACGTGATCGAGATCCGCCTCGCCCAGCCACGTCCCAATTTCCTCGTCATGCTCGCTCAGCCGCAAATGGCGGTGGCGCGACGCAGCGGCGGCACCGGCCCCTATCTCAAGGAGCGGCGCGGCAACAGCCTCCACCTCCACCCCCTGCCCGATCCTCTTGCCGACCCCGACGCCCCCAAACCCGAAGGCGAGACCCGTGACGATCGCATTCTCTATGGTGAGCGCGCCGCGCGCGCGGTGATGCGCTTCGTCAACGAGGAAGCCGACCTTGTGCTGGGGGGTACCATCGCCGATCTGCCCTATCTGTCGCTCGCCAATGTCGAGGGGCGCGCGGTGCGCATCGATCCGGTCGACGGTCTTTTCGGCCTCGCCGTGACCGGCAAGCGGGGTATCACGCAGGATCCGGGTATGCGCGAGGCGCTCGCGATGGCCGTCGACCGGCAGCAGCTTCCCCCTCTCTTTGCGATCTCCAACTGGACGGTCAGCGACCAGATTATCCCGAAGCAGTACAACCTGCCCCGCCCCCCCACCCGTCCGCGCTGGGGCGACATGCCCATGGCCGACCGGCTCGCGCTGGCACGCGGCATCGTCACCCGTTGGAAATCGCAAAACGACGGCGAAACGCCCGTGATCAAGGTCACCATGCCCACCGGGCCGGGGGCAAGCCTCATTTTCCTCTCGATTGCCCGCGACTGGCGGCGCATCGGCATTCAGGTGGAGAAGGTCGAGAAAGGCGGCGATCTCACCCTGATCGACGAGGTCGCGCCCTATGACAGCGCCTTCTGGTATCTTGGCCGGATCAGCTGCCGACGGCAGGTCCATTGCAACCCCCAAGCCGAACAGCGCCTGCACGACGCCGCCACAGCGCCGACGCTCGACGAACGAATGGCGCGGCTGGCTGAAGCGGAAAGCCTGTTTCAGGCCGACGGGGGCTATATTCCGCTCGGTGCGCCGCTGCGCTGGTCGCTGGTCTCCCGCCGCCTCAACGGGTTCGAGCTCTCCCCACGGGGCAGTCACCCGCTCCAGCGCCTGTTCGCGCCGGAACGATAGTCAGGATCGGATCCGCACCGGCTGGCGCCCATTCACGCCGGGCTTACCGGCTGGACAGGCCGTCGCGGCAAATCCTGTGCCAAGGCAGACCCACACTTCCTCCAGCCAGCCGCCCCGCCCCAGCTGCAAACGTATGGCGCTCCGCTCAATGCCGGGATTGCGCACCGAAAACGCATCAGCGACATCCGCCGCGGTCAGCGATTTGCGCCGCACCAGCGCCTGCATATCCGGAAAGCGCAGCCGCTGGTACAGCCCCCGCGCCCGGTCGAAATACGCATCCGCGTCGCGCGCCATGCACGATCCGTGCTTCGCCCATTCATGCTGCATCAGCTGCACGGACGGCGTAACGCACAGATTTTCGCCCAGTACCTGCGGCGGCACCAGCGGCGCGGCGGCACAGAATTGTGGCCATTGCCGCCCCGTCCCTTCCGGCCACAGCCCATGCAGGATGAACCCGAACCGCCCGATCGCCCCGCCACACTGCATCGCCGCATCCCGACTGTACCGCGCAGGCCCGGCGCAGAATTGCGGGGTCCACGACAGGGTCAGCGTATAACCACCGATCGGCAGGACCCGCCGTGCTTCCCCTGGTCCGGGCAACACCGGACGCGGGCGCGGTAGGCTGTACGGGACGGCGCAGGCGGTCGCCTGCGCATGAGCGGCTACGGGCGAAAACCCGGCCAGCAGCAGGGCTACGGCCGCAGCCTTACACTTCATCGAAATCCAGGCCGATATCCGCCGCCGGAGCCGACTGGGTGAGCCGTCCGACGCTGATATAGGTGACGCCGCTCTCGGCGATCGCGCGGATCGTGTCGAGCGTCACTCCGCCCGAGGCTTCCGTGGGCACGCGCCCACCCACCAGCGTCACCGCGCCGCGTAACGTGGCCGGACCCATATTATCGAGCAACAGGTTGGTCGCGCCTGCGGCAAGCGCCGGTTCAATCTGGTCCACGCGATCTACTTCGACAATGATGCGCTCAACACCGGCAGCGACTGCGCGGCGCACCGCCTCGCCCACCGATCCGGCAACCGCGACATGATTGTCCTTGATCATCGCCGCATCGTACAGGCCCATGCGGTGGTTGGTCGCGCCGCCCATGCGCGTCGCATATTTCTCGAGCACCCGCAGTCCGGGGATGGTTTTGCGCGTGTCGAGCAAGATCGCGCCGGTCCCGGCGATCCGGTCGACATAGCTGCGTGTCATCGTCGCGATCCCGGTCAGGTGCTGCACGGTATTGAGCGCGGACCGCTCGGCCGTGAGCATCGCCCGCGCCTTGCCCCGGACGCGGAGCAGGTCCGTGCCGGCGGCGACCTTCTGCCCTTCCTCCACCAGGATTGTGACCTCAATATCCGGGTCGAGCGCCCGAAAGAACGCCTCGGCGAGGGGCAGGCCCGCAACGACGGCAGCGTCGCGGCTGTCCATCACCCCAGAAAATAGCGCATCGGCCGGGATAACGCTTTCCGACGTCACGTCGCGCCCGCCCGCGCCGAGCGGCCCACCAAGATCTTCAGCAAGAGTGGACGCAATGAAAGCGGAAAGATCGAAGTTAGGAAGCAAGAAGGTCATGACCAATCTCCCAAAGCGCTCTCATGGCCTCCAATTTCAATTGGGCAGGCTCGTGCTCTAGTCGCATAATAGTTGTAGGTGCTTTGGCTGCTAGACCATTGAAAAATTGACCAACAATCCAAACTCCCTGATCATCTACAGCGATTAGCCGGTCGTGAATAGCGGATGGCTCAGTCAATCGTACTTCTAACGGCCTCGCCTGACCAAACTGTTCTACCCACCGATCGACGGCAACTTTCAGGGTTGCCTTCACTTTTTGTCGTGCCGACAAGATTCTGATGCTTACTCCCTCGCGTATTGTGCGTGCAAACTCATTGAGTAGTTTCTCGTCAGAATAGGGGTCTACAAAGAGCACTGATAGATTTGCGTCTGAGACAATTTTGTCGATCTGCATCAGCGCGTCAAAAGGAGACGCCGCAGGCAAAAAGGAACCCCTAGACGGCGTTCCAATCTTCTCTTCAGCCCGCGCCAAAGCAGTATTCAATAATATAGAAATTTTTCTGGCGTTGCTCGAGCGAAGGATACCATCCATCCCTTGGGCAGCGACCTTCAGCATAGCAAATTCTACAGTATCGAGAAATGGCTCGGATCTGACGATCGCCCTGCCCAGCCATCTATGTTCTTCAACATCAAAGGGAGCATTTCTATTTGATAAAGTAGTCGGCATTTCGGCGACCAGTTGCCCAAGCAAAGCATATCCTGTCTGCTCGTCCATCACCGCGCCCCCAGATCCCCCTGCCCCACGGTTCCGCTCGCCATCTCGAGCATGCGATCCAGGCTCTTCTTCGCCGCCAGGCGCAGCTCTTCGTCCATCTCCACGCGCGGCGTCAGGTCGCGGAGCGCGAGGTACAGCTTCTCCAGCGTGTTGAGCGCCATATAGGGGCAGATGTTGCAGTTGCAGTTCCCGTCCGCGCCCGGCGCGCCGATGAAGGTCTTCTCCGGCATGGCGAGCTGCATCTGGTGGATGATGTGCGGCTCGGTCGCGACGATCAGCGTGTCGCCCGTCATATCCTTCGCATATTGCAGGATGCCGCTGGTCGACCCGACATAATCGGCATGCTCGACGATATGCGCGGGGCATTCCGGGTGCGCGGCGACGGGCGCGTCGGGGTGCTGCGCCTGCAGCTTCACCAGCTCGGTCTCGCTGAACGCCTCGTGCACGATGCACACGCCCGGCCACAGCAGCATGTCGCGCCCGGTCTTGCGCGCGAGATAGCCGCCCAGATGCTTGTCCGGGCCGAAGATGATCTTCTGCTCCGGCGGGATCTGCGCAAGGATCTTTTCCGCCGACGATGACGTGACGATGATGTCGCTGAGCGCCTTCACCTCGGTCGAGCAGTTGATGTAGGTGAGCGCAATATGGTCCGGGTGCTCCGCACGGAACGCGGCGAACTTGTCGGGGGGACAGCTGTCCTCCAGCGAGCATCCGGCGTCCATGTCCGGCAGCACGACGATTTTTTCGGGCGACAGGATTTTCGCCGTTTCCGCCATGAAGCGCACGCCGCAAAACGCGATTACGTCCGCATCGGTCGCCGCCGCCTTGCGCGAGAGTTCCAGCGAATCGCCCACGAAATCAGCAAGATCCTGAATTTCGGGCCGCTGATAATAATGGGCGAGGATGACGGCGTTGCGTTCCTTGCGCAGCCGGTTGATCTCGGCCAGCAGGTCCAGCCCCGCAAGGCTGCCGCCCATTCCACCACGTGCGTCCATGTCATTCTTGTCCTTCTTCGTCGGCGAAATGCGCCTTCACACTGGCCTTTATCTTGGCCGCGGCCAGCGGCATAGCAAAACTGCGCTCGATCGCATTGCGGGCAGCGTCGCGGGCGAGCCGCATCGGCACCGCCTCCCGCGCCTGAATCAGCAGCTCGGCCTGTCCGCGTATCTTGTTCGCCTCATCCAGCGTCGCCTTGGCATCGGTGAGGCTCAGCAAGATCCCGCCCTGTCCAAAGGTACGGATGCCATTCAAATCAACCTCCGGCCCCGACAGGATCAAGGGCGGCAGTCTGACGGAGAGGGTCTTGGTCTTTTCGTCCCACTTCACATCCTGCCGCTTGATGGCGTTGAGATCGATCTCGTACCGCACGAGGCCAGGCAGGATCATCGTCCGCTCGGCGGTCAGGCCGAGCCGTTCCTGCTTGGTCGTCACCACCGCGACGAACCGCGCAACGAAGGGCGTCAGCCGCGCCTGCTCCTTGAGGCCCGTCAGGCTCGACGTGGCAATGGTCTCGACCTGACCCGTGACCTTCTCGTTCAACATCTGCTGGATATAATAAGCTCCGCCGAACGCCGCCCCGAACAGCACCAGCGCCAGCACCCCCAGCCCGATCCATTTCTTCATGCCCCCGCAGTCTCCCACCGATCATCGATCGTCTTCTGCACCAGCCCCCGTTGCGTCAGGTCGATCAGATGCGCCAGCACCGATCGCGCCGCCGCCGGATGAAGGCGGGTATCGACCCCCTTGTACATCGCCGCGACCATATCCGCTATGCTCGCGCCCTGGCCCTTCGCGGACGCGATATGGCGCAGGATCTGGCCCTCGCGGCTCTTGCGGTGGCCCATCATCCCGCGGGCAAGCCGCTGCGGCGTGTCCACGGGGTCGCCATGGGCCGGGTAATAGATCGCATCGTCCCGGTCGGCCAGCCGCTGCATCGATCGCATATAGTCGCCCATATCGCCGTCCGGTGGCGAAACGATCGTCGTCGACCAGCCCATGATGTGATCGCCGGTGAACAGCGCGTTTTCTTCCCGCAAATGGAAACAGAGGTGGTTGGACGTGTGGCCCGGCGTCGCCACCGCCTCGATTGTCCAGCCCGTCCCGGCAATCCGATCGCCGTCACGCAGGACCCGGTCGGGCGCGTAATCCGCATCGAACGCGGCATCCGCGCGCGGTCCGTCGTCTTCCATCGTCAGCGGCGCACAACCGATGATCGGCGCTCCCGTTCGCGCGGCAAGCGGCGCGGCGGCTGGACTGTGATCGCGGTGAGTATGGGTGCACAGGATCGCCGTCACAGGCCGATCCGCGATCGCGCGCACCAACGCGTCGAGATGATCCGCATCCGCCGGGCCGGGATCGATCACCGCGACATCTGCGCTACCAACCAGATAGCTTTGCGTGCCGGTAAAGGTGAAGGCCGACGGGTTCGGCGCCAGAACCCGGCGCACCAGCGGCGAGAGTGTCATCGCCTCTCCCGCAGGGAGGGTGGAAATGTCAAAGGGTGCGTCCATGCTTCCCATGTGCCATCTCGCGAGGATTATTCAAGCGCACGGAAAAAACAGGTAAAATTCGTCGGAATATTTTACAGCGCCTATGCAGCTAAATTGGCGTTAACCATCGCCATCCGCAGCAAAGCGTCGATCCCCGAATCTGGCACGAAGCCTGCGTCTCTTTCGGCATACCCGTTCAATATAGGGGGATGCCGGCGCCACAATCTCCGCGACGCATCCCCCGCCCGGGTTTCCCAAAGTTCCAGTGTTTACAGCCGGTATTCGTAACGAGCGCGCGATTACTCCGCCTTCGCGACGCCCAGCTCGTCCATCATCTGGTGAAGCTCACCGGCTTCGTACATTTCCATCATGATGTCGCTGCCGCCAACGAATTCGCCCTTTACATAAAGCTGCGGGATGGTCGGCCAGTCGGAAAAGGCCTTGATGCCCTGCCGCACTTCCTGATCCTGCAGCACGTCGACCGTATCATAGGCGACGCCCAGATGCTCAAGGATGGCGATCGCGCGGCTCGAAAACCCGCATTGCGGGAACAAGGGGGTGCCCTTCATGAACAGCACAACATCGTTCGATCCGACGATCTGACCGATGCGTTCCTCAATGGCCTGTGTCATTTTTCAAACTCCGAAACGGGAAAAAGGCGCTTGCCTGCAAGCCTTTAGTTGGGAACCGCCGTGGTCAGTTGCAAGGCGTGCAACACGCCGCCCATCCGGCCATCGAGGGCGGCGTAGACGGCCCGCTGCTGCTGCACGCGGTTCAGGCCACGAAAGCTCTCCGACACCACACGCGCGGCATAATGATCGCCATCGCCGCGCAAGTCGGTAATATCGACCTGCGCATCCGGAATGGCCGCGCGGATCATGTTTTCGATTTCCTGCGCGCTCATCGGCATGGGCGACGTCCTATTGGGGTTCGATGAACATGCGGCGTGCGATCACCGCCTGCTCTTCGAGCGCAGCGCGCACCGTCGGCTCGTCGATCTCAACGCCCGCGCTGGTGAGGTCGCCAACGAGCTTGCGGATGACATCCTCGTCACCCGCTTCCTCAAAGTCAGCCTGCACGACCGCCTTCGCATAGGCATCGGTCTCGGCCGGGGTCAGTCCCATCTTCGCGCCCGCCCATTCACCGAGCAGACGATTGCGGCGCGCCGTGATGCGGAACTGCATGTCCTGATCGTGCGCGAACTGCGATTCGAAGGCTTTCTCGCGATCGTTAAAACTGGTCATATGTGCTTGCCCCGGATGATAAACCCTGTGGTGAATAAGATAGGGATGCCGACGCCCTCACGCAACCGCAGGCACGAGCCATGGCTGGTCGGCGGCCCGCTTTTGCTCGTATTGCTCGATCCCGCTCGTATTGCCGAGCGTCAGCCCGACCTCGTCCAGCCCACCGAGCAGGCAGGACTTGCGGAACGGATCGATCTCGAACGAAAATCGGTCCTGAAACGGCGTCGTCACGCTCTGCGCCTCCAGATCGACATGGATCGGATCGGTCTTGGCGACTTCCATCAGGCGGTCGACCGCTTCCTGCGGCACGGCAACCGTCAGGATACCGTTCTTGAACGCGTTGCTCGCGAAGATGTCCGAGAAGCTCGGCGCGATCACCACGCGCACGCCCATGTCGATGAGCGCCCATGCCGCATGCTCGCGGCTCGATCCGCACCCGAAATTGTCGCCCGCGATCAAAATCGGGCTGCCCGCGTAGGTCGGGTCGTCGAACACATTGTCGGGGTCGGCACGCAACGCTTCGAACGCACCCTTGCCGAGGCCGACGCGCGAAATCGTCTTGAGCCATTTCGCCGCGATGACCATGTCGGTGTCGACATTCTTGGTACCAAGCGGATAGGCCCGGCCTTCGACCGTCTTCAACGGCTCCATCAGCGCGCGCTCTTCTCTGCCGTAGTCGCGACAGGGCGAACCTTCGTCGCGCCATCGGCCGCATGACCGAGCCGCACCGCAATCGCGGCGCTTCCCAATGCGCCGAGCACCATCAGCCAGAATGCACCCTTCATGCCGTCTCTCCCACCAATTCTCTTACGTCTGTCAGATGCCCGGTGATCGCCGCCGCCGCCGCCATCGCGGGCGAGACGAGGTGCGTACGCGCGCCCGGCCCCTGTCGGCCCATGAAATTGCGGTTGGATGTCGACGCGCACCGCTCGCCCGCAGGCACCCTGTCCGGGTTCATGCCCAGGCACATCGAGCAGCCCGGTTCGCGCCATTCAAAGCCCGATTCGGTGAAGATCCGGTCCAGTCCTTCGGCCTCCGCCTGCCGCTTGACGAGGCCCGAACCCGGCACGACCAGCGCCTGCCGGATGGTGCCCGCGATCTTCCGGCCTTTCAGCACGGCAGCCGCCGCGCGCAGATCCTCGATCCGGCTGTTCGTGCAGCTTCCAATGAAGATATGCTCGACCGGCACGTCCTCCATCCGCTGCCCCACCGTCAGCCCCATATAATCGAGCGCGGCCTTCGCCGCCGCCTGCTTGGAGGGATCGGCGAAGCTCTCCGGCGCCGGAACGACTCCGGTGATCGGTACCACATCCTCGGGGCTGGTTCCCCAGGTGACATTCGGCACCACTTCCGAAGCGTCGAACACGACGGACGTGTCGAACACCGCGCCCTCGTCCGTTACAAGGGTCTTCCAATAGGCAACCGCCGCGTCCCAGGCCGCGCCCTGCGGCGCCATCGGCCGCCCTTTCAGATACGCGAACGTCTTTTCGTCGGGCGCGAACAGCCCAGCGCGCGCGCCGCCCTCAATCGACATATTGGAAACGGTCAGTCGCCCCTCGATGCTGAGGTCACGAAACGCCGATCCGCGATATTCGATGACATGGCCCGTGCCACCCGCCGTACCGATGCGGCGGATGACTTCGAGGATCAGGTCTTTCGCCGTAACACCGGGGCCGAGTTCGCCATCGACGCGCACTTCCATCGTCTTGGACTGCTTGAGCAGCAGCGTCTGGGTCGCCAGCACATGCTCGACCTCGCTGGTGCCGATGCCGAAGGCCAGCGCGCCCAGCGCACCATGCGCCGCTGTATGGCTATCGCCACACACAAGTGTCGTCCCCGGCAGGGTAAAGCCCTGTTCCGGGCCTACCACATGGACGATCCCCTGCTCCGGGTCCGCATCGCCGAAATAGCGGATGCCGAATTCGGGCGCATTGCGTTCCAGCGCGGCAAGCTGCCCCGCACCCTCAGGATCGGCGATCGGAATACGGTTCCCTGCCGCGTCGCGTCGCGCGGTCGTGGGCAAATTGTGGTCGGGCACCGCGAGCGTCAGGTCGGGCCGACGCACCTTGCGGCCGGCGATGCGGAGACCTTCAAAAGCCTGCGGGCTGGTCACTTCATGGATGAGGTGACGGTCGATGTAGATCAGGCAGGTTCCATCGTCCCGCCGCTCGACGACATGGGCGTCCCAGATTTTCTGGTACAGGGTAGTTGGCTGTGTCATGCCGACGTCCCTAGCGCCAGTCGCGCGCAAACGGAAGAGAGTTAACCGCCTAGACCAACGCCTTTTCCTTTATACCCGGCAAGGAAAAGGCCGCTCCCGGTCGGGAACGGCCTTTTTGTCATTGAGGGAAAGAGATCAGACTTTGTTGCCCAAGGCGCCTTTTACCGAGCCCTTCAGCTGCTGGCCCTTGCCCTTGAGTTCCTGTGCCTGACCCTCTGCTTTCTGGTCGGGATCGCGGTTGTGGTCACCCAGCGCTTGCTTGCCACGGCCGATGGCCTCGTTCGCCGCACCCTTGGCCTTGTCGATCAGTTCACCCATGGGGAGTTCCTTTCCATTCCGGCAGGCGCACTGTGCGTCCGCTTCGAAAAGAAAACCATCGTAGGGCATCCGCAGTTCCTCGATTTGTCGCACGGACCGTCGTGCTTTTGCACGTGTCGATCACCTATTCTTAACCATTCCTTAGAAGATTTCCTTCACTCCCCATCGGACGTAATTGCCGGGGAATATGTTATGTCGCTGGGAGACCACAGCACGGATGTCGCGATCATCGGCGCGGGGCCAGCGGGCCTGACCGCCGCCTATTTGCTCTCCAAACAGGGACTGCGCGTGACCGTGATCGAGAAAGATCCGGTCTATGTCGGCGGCATCAGTCGCACGGTCGAGCATGACGGTTTTCGCTTCGACATCGGCGGCCACCGCTTCTTTTCGAAGTCGCAGGAAGTCGTTGACCTCTGGAACGAGATCCTGCCCGACGATTTCATCCAGCGTCCGCGGATGAGTCGCATCTATTACGAAGGCAAATTCTACAGTTATCCGCTACGCGCGTTCGAAGCGTTGGGCAATCTGGGCCTCTGGCGCTCGACGCTCTGCATGGCGAGCTTTGCGAAAGCAAAACTGTTCCCCAACCGCAATGTGCGCAGTTTCCAGGACTGGGTCGTCAACCAGTTCGGCCACAAGCTGTTTTCGATTTTCTTCAAGACCTACACCGAAAAGGTGTGGGGCATGCCCTGCGACGAGATGTCGGCAGACTGGGCCGCGCAGCGCATCAAGGGGCTATCGCTCGGCGGGGCAGTGCTCGATGGGCTGAAACGCAGTCTCGGCCTCAACAAGCGTCCCAATGACGGCATGGAAACGAAGACGCTGCTCGAAACCTTCCGCTATCCACGCCTCGGCCCCGGCATGATGTGGGACGCGGCGCGCGACAAGGTGATCGCTGCCGGAAACCACGTGCTGATGGGCCACGGACTCAAGCAGGTGATGCAGGATCAGGTGACCGGCCGCTGGCGCGTCCGCGCGACCCGGCAGGACGGCGCGAGCATCACTATCAACGCCGACCATGTCATTTCCAGCGCCCCGATGCGCGAACTGGCCGGGCGCATCCATCCGCTGCCCAAAACGCTGAGCGATGCCCTCAACCTCAAATATCGCGATTTCCTGACCGTCGCCCTGATGATCCGTTCGGACGACTTGTTCCCCGACAACTGGATCTACATTCACGACAGCAAGGTGAAGGTCGGCCGCGTGCAGAATTTCCGCAGCTGGTCGCCCGAAATGGTGCCTGATGCCACCATAGCCTGCGTCGGCCTCGAATATTTCTGCTTTGAGGGCGATGGCCTGTGGTCATCAAGCGATGCAGAACTGGTGGAATTCGCCAAGCGCGAGATGGCGATCCTGGGCCTTTGCCGCCCGCAGGATGTCGTCGGCGGTGCGGTCGTGCGGCAGGAAAAGGCCTATCCGGTCTATGACGACGCCTATGCCGCCAATGTACTGACCATGCGCACCGAGCTGGAAACGAAATATCCCACACTGCATCTTGTCGGCCGCAACGGCATGCACCGCTACAACAACCAGGATCACGCGATGATGACAGCGATGCTGACGGTGCGCAACATCGTCGCGGGCGAGCGCCTTTACGACACCTGGGCGGTCAACGAAGACGCGGAATATCATGAGGCGGGCGATGAAGGCCAGATCGCGGCGGCGGGAACCCCGGAACTGACGTCGGGTGAGCGCGCAGCGCTGGCAAGCGTCCGCGATGTCCCCGCTAAGCTCGAGGCACCCTCCACGAAATCCACCAGCCGGGCCGCCTGATCCATGGTGCGCCGGGTGTCGGCCTATCTGTGGCGCGTCACCTATGCGCGTTATGTTGCAGCGAGCGCGGCCGCCCTGTGTCTCGACATCGGCCTGTTCCTGCTCATGTTGCGCGTTGGCGTACCGCCGATCGCGGCATCGTCGATCGGCTATAGTGCGGGCCTTGTCCTGCACTGGATCATCTCGTCGCGCCTCGTCTTTTCCGGCGCCGCTGCGCGCGATGCGCGGCAGCGCACCCAGCAAAAGGGCCTGTTCATCGCCTCCGCCATGATCGGCCTCGCCATCACCAGCGCGATCGTCGGCATTGGCACGCATTTCGGGCTGGACGCACGCCTCGCCAAGCTGGGCGCAATCGCCGTCAGCTTTCAGGCGACATGGATGCTGCGCCGTTCCGTCGTTTTCGCATGAGCAGCGCTCCCTCCTTTACTGAACCGAAATCCGGCCGCTGGATCGACCGGGGGCGTCACGCGCAATGGGTTCTGTTCGCGCTGTGGCTGGAATGCGTCCTTGTCTGGATGGTGCGCTATTGGGGGAGTTTCGACATCCTCGATTTTCGTGACCCTGACGATGCGATGCGGCTGGTGCAGGTTCGTGATTTCCTGAACGGGCAGAGCTGGTTCGATGTCAGCCAGCACCGGGTCAATCCGCCCTTTGGCGGGCCGATGCACTGGTCGCGGCTGCTCGATCTGCCGATCGCCGGGCTGATAGCGCTGTTTCGCCCGCTGCTCGGGGCCCATGGCGCGGAGGTCGTGGCGTGCGTCGCCGTGCCCCTGATCACCTTGGGGATTTTGTTCCTGCTGTTCCGCCGCGCGCTCCGGGACTTCCTCGGCAACGGCCTGTCGCTCTTTGCGATCGCGCTGCTCGCAACATCCTTCGCAATCCTGGCCCAGACCCCGCCGCTGCGGATCGACCATCATGCGTGGCAGATCGTCATGGCCGCTGCCACTATGGGTGGCGTACTCCACCACGATCCGCGCAAAGGAGGTATCATTGCCGCGCTCGCAATGGCGATGTGGCTGCATATTTCCAGCGAGGCACTCCCCTTCGCGGCGCTGGTGGGCGGCGTGATGGCTGTCCGTTACGCGCAAAGTGCGGCAGAATGGCCGCGCCTGATGACCTATATGCTGGTGCTGGTCGCTGGCTGCGCCGGGTTGCTGCTGCTCACCCATGGCTGGACCGGCAGCCTGATGTCCTACTGCGACGCCATGTCTCCGGTCTATCTGGCCCCGCTTGCTGCTGTGACAGCGGCGCTTTGGATTGCGCACCGGCTTGTTCCGCAAGACCGGGCCATACTCCGCTTCCTTCCCGCCGGAGTCGCAGGCCTTGCCGGAGCATTCTTGTTCGCGCGCATCGGCGGGCGCTGCCTCGCCGGGCCGTTCGCCACGCTTGATCCGGTGGTCTATGAGTTCTGGTACAAGGGCGTTCTTGAAGGTCTGCCGATCTGGAAACAGGATCCCATGCTCCGCGCGATCATCCTGCTCCCTTCACTTGCGGGCATTATCGGCCTGTGTGTCGCATGGAAGCGCGAACCCGATCCCGCCCGGCGGGTGCAGTGGCTCTCGCTCGGGCTGCTGGCAGCGGGCGGGCTGTGCGTCGCCATCCTCGTCATGCGCTCGATGAGCGTCGCGCATCTCTTCGCGCTCCCCGGTTCGGCGTGGATGATCGCCGGGCTTTATGCACGCGTCGAGACGATGAAATCGGCCTTAGCGCGGGTGGCGCTAGTGCTGCCGCTGTGCGCGATCAGCCCGGCGGGGCTGACAAGCGCAGCAGTGCTGATGGCCCCTGCCCCGCTGTCCGTCACTCCATCGACGTCCTGTTCCTCCCCCGCCCAAATCGCCGCGCTCGCAAACATGCCGACGACGACATTGTTTGCCCCGCTCGACATCGGCCCGAGCATTCTGCTGCGCACATCGCACAGTGTGATCGGGACAGGACATCACCGGAACGTCGCAGGCATCGGGAAAGTCGTGCACGCGTTCCTTGCACCTCCCGATCAGGCCCGCCCGATTATCCTGAGCACATCGGCACGCTATCTGCTGGTATGCCCCAATCTCGACGAGACGGGACGATACCGAAAAGCGCAGCCCAACGGACTGGTGGCGCAACTGGTGGCGGGCCACAGGCCGTCATGGCTCACCCCCGTCAAAGTCCCGGGCGTCGACTATATGCTCGTCTACCGGATCGAGCGCTAGCCGGTCGCCGGGGCGAACGTCATCGCTCCGCCGTTCATGCAATAGCGTAGCCCCGTCGGCCGGGGGCCATCGTCAAACACATGGCCGAGATGCCCGCCGCAGCGCGCGCAATGCACCTCGGTCCGGGCATAGCCCAGGTCGCGATCCGTGCTCGTGCCCACCCTACCGGGTAATGGCTGGTAAAAGCTCGGCCAGCCGGTGCCACTGTCAAACTTGGTCCTGGACGCGAACAGCGGCTGCTCACACCCGGCGCACCGGAACGTGCCCTTGCGCTTCTCATGGTTCAGCGGGTGGGTAAACGGCCGTTCCGTCGCCTTCTCCCGCAGGATCGCATATTGCTGCGGCGTCAGGCGGCTGCGCCATTGCGCATCGGTGAGCTGGAAGGGATAGGCGCGCGCCTCGGCGTCGTCGATCCACGGGAAGACCGACCCGGCGATCGCCGCCGCGCCCAACGCGACACCCCCGGCCAGCAGTGTTCTGCGCGAAATCATCATTGCGTCCTCCCGATCCGGCTGTACCACCCCACATAATGACGATGAAGCCGGATTTCGACACCCTATTGCGCGCAAAAGCCGACGAGCTGGGATTTGTCGCGCTGGGGATCTGCGATGCCGACGCCACGCCGCTCGCTGGCGAGCGCCTGCGCGCGTGGCTCGACGCGGGCTGTCATGGCGATATGCTGTGGATGGAGGAACGGGCCGACCAGCGCGCCAGCCCCACCGCCCTGTGGAGCGATGTGCGTTCGGTGATCATGCTCGGGATGAGCTATGCCTCCGCACACGACCCGATGGCGCTGGCCGACGTACCGGATCGGGGCCGCATTTCCGTCTACGCGCAGGGCCGCGATTATCATGATGTCGTCAAGAAGGCGCTAAAGGCGCTCGCTCGCTGGATGGTCGACAACGGCTCGGGTGCGCTCAAAGTGTTCGTCGATACCGCTCCGGTGATGGAAAAGCCCCTCGCCGAAGCTGCCGGGATTGGCTGGCAGGGCAAGCACAGCAACATCGTCAGCCGTACCCACGGGAGCTGGCTGTTTCTCGGCGCGATCTACACCAGCGCGTCCCTTGCTCCCAGTGCCCCCGCGCAGGACCGCTGCGGCCGCTGCACCGCCTGCCAGAGCGCCTGCCCCACGGATGCGTTCATCGCGCCCTATCGGCTCGACGCGCGGCGGTGCATTTCCTACCTCACCATCGAACACAAAGGCCCGATCCCGCACGACCTGCGCGCCGGGATCGGTAACCATGTCTATGGCTGCGACGACTGCCTCGCCGTATGCCCGTGGAACAAGTTCGCCAGCGCGGCGCAGGCGAACCGCGAATTTGTCGGGCGGGCCGAACTGGCGGCGCCCGCACTCGCCGACCTGCTGAAACTCGACGATGCGGGCTTTCGCGAGGTGTTCGCCGGATCGCCGATCAAGCGCATCGGTCGCGACCGGATGGTGCGCAACGCCGCGATTGCGGCCGGCAACAGCGGCGACGCTTCCCTGCGCCCCGCGCTTACCGCGCTGCTCAAGGATGAAAACGATGTCGTGCAGGAAGCCGCGATGTGGGCGCTCGATCGGCTGACGTTCGCCCCATAGGCGCTACTTTCCTGGAACCTCACACTTTGCCAGTTCCACATCCTCGCCGGTGGGCAGGCGGCTGTCGACATGCGTGACCTGCGGCTCTTTTCCCTTGGCGGGCGCATAGAGATAGGTGTCGATCACACAGCGCCCCGTGGTGAACTGCAACTTGCGCACCGTCCGGTCGCGGATGTCGAGCCGCGGCGCACCGAACAGAGCGACCAGCTTCCTGGCATCCAGACCCATCAACGGCGCGGGCGCCGCCCCGTACTGTGATGCCATGACCTGCGTGCGGGTGGACGCGGATGCCGGACCCGGGCCGGTTTCCCCGCAGCCTGATAACGCCAGCGCGCACGCGCCAAGCACCCCCAGCGCAACCCCGCGCGTACCGAACGTTTCGATGCCTTTCATACCCTGCCTATTCACCCGTTACGCAGCCCCGTCAATTGCCCGGTTGCACACGCGCGGCGCGGTGGGTAGGGACAGCGCCAGTCCGCTTTGCCCGTCCGCTGTCCGAAAGGTTTTGCCGTGTCCCAGCCTACCCTTGATGTCGTCGCCATCGGCAACGCGATTGTCGATGTCATCGCCCGCAGCGACGACGCCTTTCTCGCGAGCCAAGCCCTCGTCAAGGGCGGCATGCAACTGATCGACGCCGAAACCGCGACGTCCCTTTATGCGGAAATGGGCACGGCGATCGAGATGAGCGGCGGATCGGCCGCCAACACGCTCGCTGGGATCGCGGCGCTGGGCGGGGCGTGCGGCTTCATCGGCCAGGTAGCCAGCGACACGCTCGGCACAGTATTCACGCACGACATCCGCGCGCTCGGCATCACGTTCGACACGCCTGCGCGCAGCGATCCGCCGACCGCCCGCTGCCTCGTGCTGGTGACGCCGGATGCGCAGCGCACGATGAACACCTTCCTCGGCGCCTCGCAATATCTGCCCGCCGCCGCCATCGACACGGCCCTGATCGCGTCCGCCCGCATCCTCTATCTCGAAGGCTATCTGTGGGATCCCGAAGAGCCGCGCGCCGCGATGCGCGCCGCCATTGCCGCCGCGCGCGATGCGGGTCGGATGGTCGCCTTCACGCTCTCCGACACTTTTGTGATCGACCGCCACCGCGATGACTTCAACGCGCTGATTGATGCCGGACAGATCGATATTCTCTTCTCCAACGAGAACGAGATTCAGGCGCTGGCCCAGGTCGACGGGTTCGACGCCGCCGTTGCGGCCATTGCCCCCAAGGTGAAGCTGCTGGTTTCGACCCGCAGCGAAAAGGGCGCGATCGCGATCGTCGATGGGCAGCAAACCGCCGTACCCGCCGCCCCGGTGAACGAAGTGATCGACACCACCGGCGCGGGCGACCTGTTCGCGGCTGGCTTCCTCGCCGCCTATGTCGAGGGCAAGGAGGTCGAAAACTGCCTCAAACTCGGGGCGCTGGCCGCCGCCGAAGTGATCAGCCATTACGGCGCGCGACCGGAAGCGGATTTGAAGGCGCTGAGGGTCGAAGCGGGGCTTTGAGCCCTCATCCCGACCGGTACTGATAGCCCCTCCTCTTGGGACGAAGGGTTGGGGCGGTGCTGATCCGGGCGCTGACCTGCGGGGCGTCTACCCCACCCCCTGCCCCCTGAAGGGGAGGGGAGATTTCGTTATCCCCGCGCCGACACCAGCAGCTTGTCAATCTTGCGCCCGTCCATATCGACGATCTCGAACCGCCAGCCTTGATCGTCGAAATATTCGCCGATTTCCGGCAAATGCTTCAGCCGCCACAGCGCGTGGCCCGCGACGGTCGCATAATCGCGCTCTTCGGGTAGGTCGATGCCGATCCGCTCGGCCAGCATGTCGATCGCCATCTGCCCGGACACCAGCAGGCTGCCGTCCTCACGCTCGACCAGATCGGGTTCATCGTAAAGATCCGCATCCGACGCGAACTGCCCGGCAATCGCGGACAGCAGGTCGGCCGGCGTGACGATCCCCTCGAAATGGCCATATTCGTCATGGACCATCACCATCGGCACGTCGGATCGGCGCAGCACTTCGAGCGCATCCATCGCGTCGACCTGATCGGGGACGACCGCGACCGGGCGCATCAGCGCGCGCACGTCGATCTTCTGCCGTTTGAGCAGCGCGGACATGATGTCGCGCGACTGGACGATACCGATGATCTCCTCCACCGACCCCTGCCCGACGGGCAGGCGTGTGTGCGGCGTATCCAGCAGGCAGGCGCGCACCGTGCGAATATCCGCGTCCGCGTCGATCCAGTCGACCTCCATGCGCGGCGTCATGACTTCGCGCACGGGCCGATCGGCAAGCCGCACCACGCCGGAAATAATCGCGCGTTCGCTCTCCTCGATAACGCCGGACTTGCTCGCTTCGGCAACGATCAGGTGCAGCTCCTCCGCCGTCACATGCGCCTCATTTTCGCGGTTCATGCGCAGCGCGCGGAAGATCAGCGCGCTCGATCCGTCCAACAGCCAGCCGAGCGGCGCAGTGATCCAGGACAGCCAGAGCATCGGTCGCGCCATCACCATCGCAATCGGCTCGGGCGCACGCAGGGCAAATTGCTTGGGCACCAGCTCGCCGATGATGAGCGAAGCGTAGGTCGTCAGCCCGATGACGAGCACGAAACCCATGGTTGCCGCGGTCTCCGCCTCCAAACCCAGCAGCGCCAACCGGTCGCCCACCGGCTTGCCCAGGCTCGACCCTGAATAGGCGCCCGCGAGAATCCCGATCAGCGTGATACCGATCTGCACGGTCGAAAGGAATTTGCCCGGGTCCGCCCCCAGCTGCAACGCAGCGGTCGCGCCGCCCTTCCCCGCCTTTTCCGCCGCCTGCAATCGGGGTTTGCGGGCCGACACGATCGCCAATTCCGACATCGCGAACACGCCGTTCAGCGCAATCAGCCCGAGGATGATGAAAATGTCGATCCAGGGGAACGGGGCTAAAGGGGGTACGTCGGTCATGGCGCGCGCTCTTCATGCCCTGCTTCTGTCAATTTCACAACAGAACAATCAGCGTCCGTTCATGCGACGAATGGAACCTTTGGGGCTGTCGAATGCTCGACCGGAACGGACAACAGCCGAAAAGGAACACTCAATGCTGACTCTCTCCCGCCGCCTGAGCGCAGGGATCGCGCTTGCCGCTCTCGCTGCCACCGCCGCGTGCACCACCGATCCGGACACCGGCCGTCGCACCATTTCCAAGGCGGCAATCGGCGGGATCGGCGGCGCACTGGGTGGCTATCTGCTGGGCGACGTGGTGGGCGGCCGCAACGACCGGACGGAAAAGATCCTGGGCGCAGGCATTGGCGCGGTCGCAGGTGCGGGCATCGGCGCGTACATGGATGCGCAGGAACGCAAGCTGCGGGAACAGACCGCCGGGACCGGCGTCGATGTGATTCGCGACGGTGACAATCTGCTGCTGCGTATGCCCTCGGGTATCACCTTCGCCACCGACGACGCCAATGTGCAGCCGCAATTCCGTCCGACACTGGATCAGGTCGCTTCTACCCTGTCCCAATATCCCAAGACCTATATCGACGTGTACGGCCACACCGACAGCGATGGATCGGATGCCTATAACCAGGGCCTGTCCGAACGGCGCGCGCAGTCGGTGGCCGGATATCTCTCCAGCCACGGCGTCCAGTCCGCCCGCCTCGCCACGCGCGGCTTCGGCGAGACCCAGCCGGTTGCCGACAACACGACCGCCGACGGCAAGGCCGCCAACCGTCGTGTCGAAATCCGTATCGTCCCGGTCAGCGAAGGCGACGTCGCCCGGGCATCCTAGTCCTGTTACAAGGCCATGGCGTCGCCCTGCCGGCGGGCGCCATGGCACGGACGGAGCACCACATGTCGCAGAACCCCATTCTCATCCTCACGACGGGCGGCACGATCGACAAAGCCTATTTTGACGCACTGAGCGCGTACCAGATCGTTGACTCGGTCATCCCGAAGATTCTGGATACCGCGCTCGTGCGGCACCCCTATCGCGTGGAACAGATGTTCCGGAAAGACAGCCTCGATCTGACCGATGGCGATCGCGCCGACATCCGGGACCACGTCGCCGCCGCGGACGAGCGGCACATTGTCATCACCCATGGCACCGACACGATGACGACCACAGCGCAGGCACTGGGTGGTATCCAGGACAAGACCATTGTGCTGGTCGGCGCGCTGGCGCCTGCCCGGTTTCAGGAAAGCGACGCCATGTTCAACATCGGGATGGCTTTTGCTGCCGCCCAGACCGCCGCTCCGGGACTCTATATCACCATGAACGGATCGGTATTCCGTGCGGACGCGGTGGTCAAAGACCGCGCGCAGGGCGCCTTCGTTTCGCGCCCGGCTTCGTCGGCCTAAAAGCTCCCGTTCAGCCCGTCGATCACGAACTGCACCGCCATCGCCGCGAGCAACACCCCGAGCAGGCGGGAAATGACCGCCTCGATCTTCTCGCCCAGCAGCGCCATCAGCGGTCCGGCCAGCAGCAAAGCGGCGAGCAGCAATGCGAGCACGCCGACCATCGCGCTGAGCACGACAATGCGCTGCTCCGTCCCGACCGCCTGCGCCATCAGCAGCATGATACTGGTGATCGATCCCGGCCCGGCGATCATCGGCATCGCCATCGGGAACACCGACACATCCTCCACCTCGGGGGTTTCGATGATTTTCTGCGCCCGATCCTCGCGCCGCTGGGTGCGCTTTTCGAACACCATTTCCAGCGCGATCAGGAACAGCATGATCCCCCCCGCAATGCGAAAGCTGTCGAGGTCGATGCCGAGAGCATGGAGCAGCTGTTTGCCGAACAGCCCGAACAGCAGCAGGATCGCCATGGCGATGAAGACCGCGCGGATCGCCATCGCACGGCGCTGTGCAACCGATGCGCCGCGCGTGATGCTGGCGTAGATCGGCATGCATCCGGGCGGATCGATCACCACGAACAACGTAATGAAAGCGGAGAGGAAAAGCTCGGCCATGGGTCATGGCATAGACACCCCCCCGCACCAACACAAGCGCAGCGCTCCCCCGCCGACGCGCCTCTTCCCTTGCCTGTATTACCCTGCTAGATCGCGGAACATGAAGGATTGCACCGAATGTGTCGTGCGCAACCGCGCCATTTGTGGGGGGTTGACCCCGGATGAGCTGGCGGCGCTCGGCTCGCTCGGGCGCAACCAGATCGTGCGGCGCGGCCAGACGATCGTGTGGGAAGGTGACGAAGCGCTGGTCGTCGCCAATGTCATCGACGGCGTTCTCAAGGCATCGATGTCGATGCCCGATGGGCGCGAACAGATCGTCGGCATCGTCTTTCCGTCGGATTTCATCGGCCGCCCGTTCGGACAGGAAAGCCCCTACAGCGTCACCGCTTTAACCGACGCGGAACTGTGTATTTTCACCCGTTCGAGCTTCGAGAAATTCGCCCTTCAGCATCCCGACCTCGAACACCGGCTGCTCCAGCACACGCTGGGCGAGCTCGACCGCGCACGCGAATGGATGCTCCTGCTCGGCAAGAAATCAGCCAGCGAGCGTATCGCGTCGCTGTTGCTTGAGCTGTCGACACGTTTGCAAGCGGGCGGGTGCGCCCATGACAGCATGGTGCTCGACCGCTTCGAGCTTCCGCTCGACCGGCAGCAGATCGGCGACCTGCTCGGCCTCACGATCGAGACCGTCAGCCGCCAGCTGAGCCGCCTGAAGGGCGAGGGGCTCATCGCCCTGCCCGACCGTCGTCACGTCGTCATTCAGGATCGCGCTCGACTCCAGAACATCGCGATGGCGGCCTGACGATCAGGCGGTGCCGCGTTTCCGCCCGGGCGCGTCCAGCTGTGCCCGACTGTCCGACGACGCCCGGACGGAACCGATAAGCCCTTAGGGCGGCTTGTCTCTTGCTTGGCGCGGCATGGTCCTGCTTCCTCAGTGACCCAGCAGCAGCGGGATCGCACTGGTGTCGAGCAGCGCGCGAGTGGTGCCCCCCAGCACCGCCTCGCGCAGCCGCGAGCGGCCGAACGCACCCATCACGATCGCCCCCGCGCCAATTTGCGCCGCAAACCGGGCAAGAACATCGTCCGCGCGGTTCACCTTGCCCGGCAGGACATGCAGCTCGGTCTTTACGCCGTGGCGCGCGCAATAGGTGCTGGCGCTCAATTGCGGGAAATCCGTCGTATCGTCACCCACGGAGACGATGTGCACGGCACTCGAACGCCGGAGGATCGGCACCGCCTGCCGCAGCGCGTGCGCCGCCTGGATCGATCCGTTCCACCCGACGACGATCGGCGCGGACAGGTCCAGCCGCCGACACCCGACCGGCACAGCAAGCACGCCGCAGTGCACCGCGACCGATACGTCCTCGACAATTGCGAGCGGCGTCAGCCCTTCCTCGGCGGGACCGGCGGGCCGCCCCTGCCCCAGAATCACCAGATCCGCGAGCGCGGCGCACCGGATCAACTCCTGCACCACATCGCCGTCGATGCTGCGCCACGACCATGCGACATCTTCGCCCTGAAGCTTCGCCTCGATCCGCTCGCGAACAGCGCTGTCGATTGCGTGCAGTTCTTCCAGCACGATCCCGGCGGCGTAGATGCCATCGACCGCCGCGAAACTGCCATAGCCCTGAATGGGGCTGACCTGCAGGCAATGCAGGTGCGCGCCGAATGTCCGCGCGATGTCGAGCGCAATCTGCAGCCGATGGTCGAATCCGCTGTCGTCATGCACATGAAGCAAAATGGATTTCACGATGCGTCTCCCTTCATGAAGGGCGTGGGCGGACCTTCCGCCAGCGCGCCATGAAACTGAGTCTAAGAGCGGATCGCCAAAAATCATTGATATGGCGCAAGGAGTTGGAGGCCGTAACGGATTTCGATTGGCGTCACGAACTGCTTTGGCTAGGGCGGCGCGATGCTGCGTCCGTCCTCCCGCCTGTTCTGGCTCATGCCTGCCCTCCTCGCGCCCGCACAGGGATGGGCGCAGGCCGCCCCTCCTGCGGACAGCCCGATCGTTGTCATCGGCACGCCGCTTCGCGATCCGCCCGGAACGCCCGCTTACGGATCGGTACGGATCGACCGCGACCGCCTGACCGCGACTGCGTCGGGGCGGATCGAGGATGCACTGCGCGATGTCGCCGGGTTTCAACAGTTCCGCCGCTCGGACAGTCGCTCCGCCAATCCTTCGGCACAGGGAGCAACCCTGCGCGCGCTGGGCGGCAACGCGTCGAGCCGCACGCTCGTCCTGCTGGACGGCGTGCCGATGGCCGATCCGTTCTTCGGCTATATCCCGTTCAGCGCAATCGTGCCCGAGCGCCTCGCCTTTGCCCGTGTGACGCGCGGCGGCGGGGTCGGAGCGTTCGGCGCGGGCGCGGTCGCCGGCACCATCGAACTGGGCAGCGCCACCCGCGCCGACCTTCCCGACCTTTCGGCCAGCGCCTTTTACGGCAGCGATGATGCGACCGAATTGTCCGCAACCCTGACGCAGGATCTGGGCGGCGGTATGGTCACGCTCTCGGGCCGGTGGGATCGCGGCGACGGCTTCAACACCACGCCCGCCGATCAGCGCACGGCGGCAACGGTCCCTGCGCGCTATGATGGGTGGAGCGTCGGCCTGCGCGCCGTCGCGCCGATCAGCCCCAATGTCGAGATGCAGGCCCGCGCCCTGCTGTTCCGCGATAACCGCACGCTGCGCTTTGCCGGGGCGGACAGCGGCAGCGAGGGCCAGGATGCGAGCGTCCGCATCCTCGCGCGCGGCCGGTGGCAGGTCGATGCGCTCGCCTATATTCAGGCGCGCAATTTCGATAATGTCGTCATCAGCGCCACGACCTTCCGCCCCTCGCTCGACCAGCGCAACACGCCCTCCACCGGCATCGGCGGCAAGTTCGAACTGCGTCCGCCCGTGGGTGATGCCCATGTGCTGCGCATCGGGCTCGACACGCGCCTCGCGCAGGGGGATATGTACGAGGACAGCTTCAACGCCGCGACCGGCGCCGTAACCGGCCATCGCCGCGCCCATGGGCGGCAGTCGACCAGCGGCCTGTTTGTCGAGGACGACTGGACGCTGGGCGCGCTTGTGCTGACCGGCGGAGCCCGCATCGACCGCTGGACGATCACAAACGGCCGCTTCGTGACGCAAAACGCCAGCGGATCGACATCCACCGTGACTCGTTTCCCTGATCGCGACGCCTGGGAGGGCTCGTTCCGCGCCGGAGCGCTGTTCCACGTTTCCGATGGCATCAGCCTGCGTGCGGCGGGTTATACCGGCTACCGCCTGCCAACCCTGAACGAGCTGTACCGCCCCTTCTCGCTGGTCGCAGCGAACAGCAATGGCGGCCGCACGACCGTCGCCACCGACGCGAATGCCGCGCTGGCTCCCGAAAAGCTCAAGGGCGCGGAAGTCGGCATGGATCTCTCCCCTCTGCCCGATGTGCACTTTGCCGCAACGGCGTTCTACAACCGCCTCGACAACGCGGTCGGCAACGTCACGCTCAGCAGCGTGACGAGCGGCGCCAACGTCACGATTACCCGCCAGCGCCAGAACATCGACGCGATCATCGCCAAGGGCATCGAGCTGACCGCCAGCGCGCGGCGCGGTGACTGGTCGCTGTCCGCCGCCTATGCCTACAGCCACAGCCGGGTGAAGGCGCCCGGCATGCCGTTCGACGGCCTCGTCCCCGCGCAAAGCCCGCGTCACACCGCGAGTGCCACTCTCTCCTGGCTGCCGGAAACCCGGCCCGGCCTGTCGGGCACGATCCGTTATACCGGGCGGCAATATGAGGACGACCTGCAAACCGATGTCCTGCGCGACGCGCTGACGGTGGATGCCCTCGCCCAATGGCCGCTGGGTCGCCACATCATGCTTGTCGCCCGGGCGGAAAACATCTTTGACGCAACCATTGATACCCGAAATGCGGGCGGCTCGCGCGATTTAGGTTCACCACGAACTCTTTGGATCGGCGCACGACTGCGCTATTAATGTCGGAAATCATTTCAGGAGAGGCAATGACTGACGATCTGTTCCCCGTCCCCGCTACCTGGGCTGCGAACGCCCGCATGAACCAGCAAAGCCGCGCCGCCGACCACGCCCGCTCACTGACAGAACCCGACGCCTATTGGCTGGAACGCGCACAACGGCTGGACTGGATCAAGGCACCGACCAAGGCGGGAAACTGGAGCTTTGACGAAGCCGATTTCGGTATCAAATGGTTCGAGGATGGTGTCCTCAACGTCTCCGCCAACTGCATCGATCGCCATCTCGCCACCCGCGCGGATCAGGTCGCGATCCTCTGGGAAGGCGACGATCCGTCCGAAGAACCCCGCCACTACACCTATGCGCGGCTTCATGCCGAAGTCTGCCGTTTCGCCAATGTGCTGAAAAGCGCGGGCGCGAAAAAGGGCGACCGCATCACCCTCTATATGCCGATGATCCCGGAGGCCGCCTTCGCCCTCCTCGCCTGCGCGCGCATCGGCGCGATCCACAGCGTCGTGTTCGGCGGCTTCTCTCCCGAAGCGCTGGCCGGACGCATCATCGACTGCGATTCCAAGTTCGTCGTCACCGCCGATGAAGGCCGCCGCGCCGGGAAGACCGTTCCGCTCAAGGCCAATGTCGACGCCGCGCTCGCCGAATGTCCGGGCGTCAAACAGGTTGTCGTCGTGCGCGCTACCGGCGGCGCTGTGAACATGACCGATGGCCGCGACATCTGGCTGGACGAGGCTGCGGAAACCGTCAGCGCCGACTGCCCGCCCGAACCGATGAATGCGGAAGATCCGCTGTTCATCCTCTACACCTCCGGCTCGACCGGCAAGCCCAAGGGCGTGCTCCACACCACCGGCGGCTATCTGCTGTGGGCGAGCCTGACTCACGAATTGTGCTTCGATTACCGCCCCGGCGACATCTGGTGGTGCGCCGCCGATATCGGCTGGGTCACCGGCCACACCTATATCGTCTATGGCCCGCTCGCGAACGGCGGAACGACGCTGATGTACGAAGGCGTGCCGAACTGGCCGACGCCCTCGCGCATCTGGGAAGTGATCGACCGGCATCAGGTGCACACCGTGTTCACCGCTCCCACGGCACTGCGCGCACTGATGCGGGAGGGCGACGATTATGTGAAGGCCACCTCGCGCAAATCCCTGCGCCTGCTCGGAACGGTGGGCGAGCCGATCAACCCGGAGGCGTGGCGCTGGTATCATCATGTCGTGGGCGAGGACCGCTGCCCGATCATCGACACCTGGTGGCAGACCGAGACCGGCGGCGCGATGATCGCCCCGATGCCCGGCGCGACCGCCCTGAAACCGGGCAGCGCGACATTACCCATGCCCGGTGTCGCTCCGCAGATCGTCGATGCCGAAGGGGCCGTGCTCGACGGCGCGACCGAGGGCAATCTCTGCATCACGGGCAGCTGGCCAGGTCAGATGCGGACCGTCTGGGGCGATCACGACCGCTTCTTCCAGACCTATTTCACCACCTACAAGGGCAAATATTTCACCGGCGACGGGTGCCGCCGCGACGAGGATGGCTATTACTGGATCACCGGCCGCGTCGACGACGTCATCAACGTGTCGGGCCACCGCATGGGCACGGCTGAGGTCGAGAGCGCGCTCGTCCTCCACGCCGACGTCGCCGAAGCGGCGGTCGTTGGTTTCCCGCACGATATCAAGGGACAGGGCATCTATGCCTATGTGACGCTCAACGTCGGGGTGGAACCGGACGACGCGCTGCGCAAGACGCTCACCCAATGGGTCCGCACGGAAATCGGGCCGATCGCCACGCCCGATGTCATCCAGTTCGCGCCCGGCCTGCCCAAGACCCGGTCCGGCAAGATCATGCGCCGCATCCTGCGCAAGATTGCGGAAGGCGATGTCTCGGCACAGGCGCTGGGCGACACGTCGACGCTGGCGGATCCCAGCGTGGTCGATCATCTGGTGGCCAACCGGGCGGGATAACGGACCAAACCCCTTCCCGGCCGCAGCGACCGGGAAGGGAATGATCAGCTCCCCTCGCAGCGCCACTCCAGTCGGTTGAGCGTATCGGCCAGGCTGCTGGCGGTATAGGGTTTGGCAATCACGTCCGCACACGGATCGTTGGCGTAGCGCGAAGCCAAGGCCTCCACATCCTCGTTGCTGGCCAGCAGCAGCGGGAGATCGACATGCATGGCGCGCAGTTCCGCGACGAGCGCGTCACCGCGCCGATCGGGCAGGTTCTGGTCGATGATGATGCCGTCATAGCGCCCCTGCGCGGACCGTACCTTGCCCAGCGCCTCGGCGGCGTTGGCCGCCTCCTCCACCGCAAAGCCTTCGCCGCGCAGCCCCTCCGCCGTCAGCGTGCGCACGGTGGGTTCGGCCTCGACCAGCAACAGCCGACCGGTTCGCCCAATATCGAGCAGATCCCGCACTTTCTGGCCCAGCGCGGCGTAGGTAAACGGCTTGGCGATCATCTCCACGCCCGGCTCCAGCCGTCCGCCGTTGACCATGGCGTTCCGGGTATAGCCGGAGGTGTAGAGGATGCGCAGTTTCGGCTGGATCTTGCGCGCCTCCTCGGCCAATTCGTTGCCGGACATGCCGGGCATCACGACGTCGGTAAACAGCAGGTCAATCGGCTCGGCCTGTCGTTTGAGCAGCCGCAGCGCCGACGGCCCATCATGCGCCTCCAGCACGCGGTAGCCCAGATCGCGCAGACACTCGACGGTGTAGGCGCGGACGTCGTCATCGTCTTCCACCGCCAGAATTGTCTCCCGCCGCTGCGACTTTTCGAGCGACGCGCCGTTCGACGCTTCGTCGTCCGCGCCCTGGGAATTCATCATGCGCGGCAGATAAATCTTGACCGTCGTGCCCTTCCCTTCCTCGGAATAGACTTTCACATGGCCGCCGGACTGTTTGACGAATCCATAGACCATCGACAGCCCCAGCCCCGTGCCCCGGCCCACTTCCTTGGTCGTGAAGAAAGGTTCGAACACATGCGCGACCGTTTCGCGCGACATGCCATGGCCGCTGTCGGTCACGGCGATCACGACATATTGCCCGGCCGCGACTTCGGCATGGACCGCGGTATAGGCCTCATCAATGCGGGCGTTCGCGGTCTCGACGACCAGTTCTCCCCCATCGGGCATCGCGTCCCGCGCATTTACGGCAAGGTTAAGCAGCGCGCTTTCGAGCTGGTTCGGGTCAGCCTCCACCCGCCACAACCCCGGCGACGTGACGATTTCCAGCCGGATCGTCTCCCCCAGCGACCGGCTCAACATGTCCGACATGCCCAGCACCAGCCGGTCTACGTCGATCGCCTTGGGTGCGAGCGGCTGACGGCGGGAGAAGGCAAGCAACCGGTGCGTCAGCGATGCGGCGCGCTCTGCCCCCTTCATCGCGTTTTCCAGGGCACGGCGTGATCGCGCCTCGGCGACCCCAGCGGTATCGAGAGCGCGCACCGCCATATCGATATTGCCGGTAACAACGGTCAACAAATTGTTGAAATCATGCGCAATTCCGCCGGTCAGCTGGCCGATCGCCTCCATCTTTTGCGACTGACGCAAGGCTTCCTGCGTCTGCTCCAGCGCGCGCTGGCCCTCTTTCTCGGTCTGGATGTCACGCACAATCGCGTGAATGAGACCGTCACCGGACACAGCCGTCCAGGAAACCCAGCGATGGCCACCGTCCTTCTGCAGCATGCGGATCTCAACGTTCAGGGTCTTCTGGCCATCCCTCTGCGCCGCCATTTCCCGCTGGGCCACGGGATGATCGTCCGGGTGAACAAAATCCAGAATATCCTGCCCCAGCAAATCCGGCTCGTCCCACCCAAGCAGCTCGGTGCAGGCGGGATTGGCGGCCTGGATGCTGCCGTCGAACCGGGTGACGACCATCATGTCGTTGGACAGGCGCCACATCCGGTTCCGCTCGGCCGACTGTTCGGCAACGCGCTGTTCCAGCGTCTCGTTCAACTGCTGCAGCGCCTCCTCATTGCGCTTGCGATCGGTCACGTCGTAGACCACACCTGCGAAACGGATGACCCCCTGCTCGTCGTCCTCCAGCGCTTCGGCGCGGCGCGCGAACCAGCGTTCCTCGCCCGTATCGGCGCGACGCACGCGATATTCGGCATAGCCCAGCGCGCCCTCGTGAATGATCGGCTGCAACGTACCCAGCGTGCTTCGGTCTGCCGGGTGAACCAGGGCGGCGGCCTCCGCGATGTCGATTTCGGCACGGACGTCCAGCCCCCATAAGCGACAGAATTCCTCCGTCACGGTCAACTTGCCCGATTTGGGGTGCAACTCGAACGCCCCGATGCCCCCCGCGCGCTGCGCCAGGCGAAGGCGATCCTGCGTACGATGCTGGTCGCTGACGTCGTGGCCACTGACGAAGATGCCCGACACCCGTCCATAGCTATCCCGGATCGGCTGATAGATGAAATTGAGATACGCCACGATCGGCGCGCGCCCTGCGTCCCGCTGCAGGAGCACCGGCGTATCTTCCCCGATATAGGCTTCGCCGGACGAATAGACAGAATCCAGCAGGTCGATGAACCCCTGTGCGCCAACCTCCGGCAACGCCTCGGACACCGTTTTGCCAATGACATCGCGATTGCCGACCAGCTGGCGATAGGCCGCATTGGCAATTTCCAGAATATGCGTGGGGCCCCGCAGCATCGCCATGAAACCCGGCGATTTCTCGAACATGTGGCGCAACCGGTCATGTTCGTCGGCAAGCTGCCGCTCGGCCCGTACCTGCGCCGTCACCTCCGTGACGACGGCGAGCACGCCCAGGATTTTTCCCGCTTCGTCGATTACCGGGGAATAATCGAGATCGAACCAAGCCTCGCGCTCCTCACCGCTGCGCAACAGCGTAAATTCCTGCTCCTTGTAAGACAGGGTTTGACCCGACAGCACCGCTCGCATCACTTTGCCGTTAAAGGCCGAAGCCTCCGGCCATGCGTCTTTCACCGGCTGCCCAAGGATCCGGAGATACCGGTCGGCCGCAACCTCTGCGTAGCCGTCGTTAAAGATCATGATCCCTTCGTCGCCCCACATCGTCGCCATCGCCGTGGGCGATTGCAGGATCAAGGATACGGTCGCCCGCATCGTCGGCGACCATTGCTCCATCGGACCGACGGGCGTACGCGCCCAGTCATGACCGGCGACCAGATCCTGCATCTTGCCGTTGGTGTGCCGAACGTCGGGAAGACTGTCCCGGCTAGCCGTGCCCCCCTTGGCTGTCACGATGCCTTTATCTCCCGTCTGTCCGTCGCGGTTTTGCGCGACGGCAGCTCGGAGCGTCCCGTCCCTCTCTCGGCAGCATTAGCCCGCGCGGGGTGACGGGAATGGGCCTGACCATTTTGCATTTCGGGCATCAGGGCGCGAAGCCCCTCGCGAACGACCTCACTGGCGCTGGCATAGCGCCCCGAACGCACAAGGTCTGTGATGAAGCGGTCCAGCTCGGGGCTCAGCGAAACGGTGCGAATGTGACGGGACGGCATAACTCTCCGGCGCGTTGTGGAATACACGGTGTTAACCTGTAATACCCGCGATCCCCCGATTGGTTCCGCATCCTGCCGCAACCGGGAAGAAATCCGCACACCGGACTTTGGTGCAGAGCGATCCGCGACGCGGCTCCGGAAGACCTAGGCTCAGGACAATGGCAAGAGCTCCGATCGGCCGGCACACCGGAAGCGGGACGCTGAACTCGCGCGGCTGTTCAAGCGAAGCCCTTCTATTTTGCGTCGGCATGTGCTAACAGTCCGATGTTCACGTCGCTTTCGACGGATGAATTGGTGGCGTGTGCCGCCTTCTTTATCCCCTTTTAGCTTCACAACACAGATATTCCCGGATCTTCGGGCGTGTCTATCACTCATTGTTTAAGGGGTTTCCCAAATGATCACCGGAACTGTAAAATTCTTTAACGATGCCAAGGGCTTTGGCTTCATCGCGCCGGAAAGCGGCGGTGGCGATGCCTTCGTGCATATCTCGGCTGTCGAACGCGCGGGCATGCGGACGCTGGTCCAGGATCAGCGCGTTTCCTACGACCTGGAAACCGACAATCGTGGCAAGACGTCCGCCGTCAACCTGCAGGCGGCGTAAGGAGGCGTTTGCCCATGCATGGTTACAAGGAACCGAGTTTCCAGGAACGCACGGCCGCCGCAGCTCGAGCGCGTAACAGCGCGCTCGAGAAGCTGCAGGCCCGTCCGCCGTTGAGCCAGGACGAAATCGACCGGCGGGTGGCCGCGCAGGCGGCCAAGGACGCCGCCGCACAGGCGAAGCGCGCGGCGGCCGTGCTGGCGCGTGAAGCCGCCGCTGAAGCCAAGGCAGAACGCGGTCGCGAGGCCGCTCGTCTGGTTGAACCCGCAGCGACCGACCCGGTGCTGACCGAAAGCGAACGGAAGGCGGCACGTGACGCGCGTTATGCCGCCCGCAAGCACCGCAAGGGCTGAGCACACCTGCATGGAAGCGCATCGATGATCCCGCGCGAACTCATCGGAACCGCCGAAATTCCCGGTGGAGAGCATTTGCGCCTGATCCGGCATGGCGACGATTTTGTCATCATGATCGGCCGCAACGAGCTGATGAACACCCGGATGCGCGGTTCGGAGGAAGCTCTGGCCACCATGAGCTGCGCGCGGATTGCTGGCCGGAAGAACCCCCGCCTGTTGATCGGTGGTTATGGCATGGGCTTTACCCTGCGTGCGGCTCTGGCGGTACTCCCGCCAGACGCGCATGTCGCCGTGGCAGAACTCGTGCCCGAGATCATCGAGTGGGCGCGCGGACCAATGCAGGACGTGGCGGCGGGATGCCTCGAAGACCGGCGCGTTCACATCATCGAAGAGGATGTCGTCGATGTGATCCGGTCCCGGCCCGCGTCGTTCGACGCCATCCTGCTGGACGTGGACAATGGACCCGATGGTCTGGTGCGCGAGGCCAACAACCAGCTCTATTCCCAACAGGGCCTGAGGGCGGCTCACGCCGCGCTAAGGCCCGGTGGCGTACTCGCAATCTGGTCCGCCGCCAAGGACGACGCATTTGCCCGTCGGTTGAAGACCGCCGGCTTTGCCGTCGATGAGATAGCCGTTCGAGCGCGGGGCAACGGCAAAGGCGCCAAACATGTGATCTGGTTCGCTACCGCGTCTCTTGGCGGACGCACATTTCCCCGGCCCACACCTGATCAGGAGACCGCTTATGTCCCGTGAAAAAATTCAGCCCTTTTTGATCAATAAAGACGAAGAGGGAAATTTCCGACTGACGGTGCGCGATGTTCGCTACAACTCGCAGGGCTATCCGATCGTAACGGCCACACTGCGGGACGACCTGTTCAAAACGGCGACCGCTGCGAGGACCTACGCCCGCGATCATTTCAAGGCCGAACCGGGTCAGTTCGCAACAAAGTAGGAGCGAGGATAGCCCTCCCCGCGCCGTCTCAATGTCCGACCCGTCGACCCTGGGGTCGCAGCGCCCGGGCGATCACTCATCCTGCGCGCGTCCCATCAAATCCATGAAATTGCGGGCGGCATCACGGTCCCCCTCCTCCCTGAAAGCGACATCAGGTCGGGCGCCGCCCCAAGCAGGTGCGTGAGCGCCCACAAGGCAAAGCGGCGACCGCGTCAGTTTCTGTACCGACGTCGACGCGCATCCTCTCGATGCCGCAGTAATCAGCTGTTTTCGGCCCAGCTTGCATACAACCTGACTTTCGCTATGCTGCGCCGCAATATGAAAGTCCCCCGTGCGCATTGCGATTGTTGACGAGTCCCCGGCGCGCGCCGCGGTGATTCAGGAAGGCTTGCAGTCGTCCGGCCTGACCGACATCCTCGTCCTGTCGGAGCGGAAGGATCTCGTCGCGCGAATCGAGACATTTGGTCCCGATGTGATCCTTATGGATCTCGCCAATCCCCGGCGTGACGAGCTGGAAGAGCTGTTTGCCGTGTCGAAGGCGTTGGCCAAGCCGGTCGCGATGTTCGTTGACAGCAGCGACGACACGGCGATGGAAGCCGCCGTTGAAGCGGGCGTGTCGGCCTATGTGGTGGATGGGCTGAAGGCCGCCCGCATCCGGCCTATCCTGGAACTCGCGATCAAGCGTTTTCATGCCTTCGCCCGATTGCGACTGGAGCTGGACGAGGCCAAGACAGCCCTTGCCGAACGCGATGTTATCGACCGGGCCAAGCGGTTGCTCATGAAAAAGCGGAACATCGACGAGCCTGCGGCCTACACCCTGCTCCGCAAGACGGCGATGGATAATGGTCGCAAGATTGCCGACGTTGCGGACGCGCTGCTCACGGCAGAAAAACTGATGGGAGGGCTGTGACGGTGACGGAAACGATGCGGATCGGCTTCCTTCCCCTTGTGGATGCGGGCCTACCCATTCTCGCCCGGGAAATGGGGTTTGCCGAGGACGAGGGCCTGACCTTCGATCTGGTGCGTGACATGAGCTGGGCAACGGTGTGCGACCGGTTGCTTTACGGGCATAGCGACGCTGCCCATCTGGTCGCGCCGCTCGCCATCGCAACGACGCTGGGCCTGGGGCGCCCGGCCGTTCCGCTGTCGGTTCCCTTTGTATTGGGACTGAACGGCAACGCCATCACAGTTCGGCCCGATCTGGCAGAGCAGCTTACCACGACAGGCACGCCAGGCGACATAAGGGAGATCGGTCGCCGTCTGGCCACCGTGGTGCGAAAGGCAGGCCGCAAGCTTCGCTTCGGGGTGGTGCATCGCTATTCGAGCCATAATTACATGCTGCGCTACTGGCTCCGCGCCAGCGGCATTGACCCCAATCAGGATGTGGAAATTGTCACGGTCGCCCCGCCGTTTGCGACGGATGCGCTCTCCAGCGGCGAAGTTGATGGCATATGCGTGGGCGAACCGTGGAACAGCGTGGCGGTGGACCGGGGTGTTGGCGTAATCATCGTGGTGACGTCGCAAATCTGGCGGCGCGGTGTCGAGAAGGTGCTGGCGATCAAGTCGGAGACGATGACCCAACGGCCCGAAGCCACAGCGCGGCTGTTGCGGGCGCTATGGCGCGCGGGGCAAGCCTTTGCCGATCCGGCCCGGCTGGACGAAGTGGCGGCTATCCTGGCCCAACCGGAATATCTCGACGGATCACAGGAACTGATCAGGGGCGCTGTGGCGGACCAGATCCTGTTCGCACGCGACCATGAACGGATCCATGTACCCGACTTCATGTTTCAGCACCGCGAGGCAGCCAATTTCCCGTGGCAAAGTCAGGCAGCCTGGCTGTATGCGCAAATGTGCGCGGCAGGCCATGTTACGTCCGATGCTACCGACTATGAAACGGCGCAGCGCGTGTTCCGGCCCGATATCTATCGGGCCGCGCTCGCCCCGCTTGGCGTCCCCCTGCCGGGCGCAAGTGCCAAGCTGGAGGGCGGTCTTGAGCTTCCCACCGGGGTGGGAACGACGCAAGGGCGGCTGGTCCTCGGCCCGGACCGCTTTTTCGACGGACGCCCTTTCGACCCCGAACGGCTTGACCAATATTTGGCGGAACTGGCTCAAATATAGCGTGCCAGAAGGGGAAAAATGGTGCGACGCAAAATTCCTTCTTGCGCAAAACGCGAATCGGTGACAGACTGTTCATCATCGAAGCAACGTTGCTTTGGTCTTCAAAACTGACTTCTGCCAATGATGGCAAAGGTTATAGCGACCCACAGGTCACAGGCAACGACGCCGCCCGGAACAATCGCAAGATTGGCTTTCGAGGCGGCTTTTTTAATGCCCTTTTCAGGGCCGAAGAGGAGTTGGGACACGGTTTCAATCGTCTGAGCGGCACTCATCCAGTGCCCGGGACCGCGAAAACCGGACCAGCCCCCGATCAACAGGGAGTGTAACAGAGTGAGCAACGGGGACGATCAAGACACGCGCGGACACACAGTCAGCCGTCGCGGACTGCTGAAAACGACGGGCACAGCAGCCATTTTTGCTGCGGTGCATCAGGCGTTTCCGTCGGGTGCGTTTGCCGCAGGCGGCGGGCCGGAAGTGAGCGGCGCCAAGCTGGGGTTCATCGCGCTGACCGACGCAGCACCTCTTATCGTCGCCAAGGAACTGGGGCTCTTCGCCAAACACGGTATGCCCGATGTGTCCGTCGCCAAGCAGGCAAGCTGGGGCGCGACCCGCGACAATCTGGTGCTCGGCAGCGGCGGCGGCGGCATTGACGGCGCACACATCCTGTCCCCCATGCCCTACCTCATGTCGCTCGGTGTGAACTCCAAGCAGACGGCAATGAGCGTCCTTGCCCGGCTCAACGTCAACGGCCAGGGCATTTCCGTTTCCAAGGAATATCTTGCCGCGAAAGCGGGCCTGAACGCAGCCTCGATGAAGGGCGTGATCGCTCAGCGCAAGGCCGCGGGCAAGAAGATCACCATGGCCATGACATTCCCCGGCGGCACGCACGACCTGTGGTTGCGCTACTGGCTGGCCGCAGGCGGTATCAATCCGGATGCCGACATCGAACTGATCACCATTCCGCCGCCGCAAATGGTCGCCAATATGAAGGCGGACACCATGGACGCCTTCTGCGTGGGCGAGCCGTGGAATGACCAACTGGTCGCGCAACAGCTCGGTTACACCGCCGTTTCCACGGGACAGATGTGGGCGAACCATCCGGAAAAATGCTTTGCGATGCGGTCTGACTGGATTGCGCAAAATCCCAATGCCGCTGTTGCGATCACTGCGGCAATCCTGGAGGCGCAGCGCTGGGCCGACAATCCCGCCAATATATCGCGCCTTGCCATGATGATCGCCGGCCGTGACTATCTGAAAGTCCCGGTATCCGACATTGCCGACCGCCTGCAGGGCAATTTCACCATGGGCGACGGACGGAAATTCCCGAATGCGGCGTTCAAGATGAAGTTTTTCGCGGGCTACGCGTCCTTCCCGTACAAGAGCCATGATCTCTGGTTCCTGACTGAGAACCAGCGCTGGGGCAAACTGCCTCCCTCGCTCAACAAGAACGCCATTATTGCCAAGGTGAACCGGTCCGACATCTGGCGCAAAGCCGCCGCAAAGCTCGGTGGCAAGGGACCCGCCAGCGACAGCCGGGGCGTCGAGAAATTTTTCGACGGCAAGATTTTCAACCCCGCCAATCCGGCCGCTTATCTTGCCAGCCTGGCCATCAAGAAGGTTTGAGGAGTGCGCATGGCCAGCCCCCATATGTCATCGATAGAAACCCCGGCGGGCATGCTGCCCACCACCGTGGCAGCGCCGACGTCCGCGACCATCGTTCCCTATCCCAAGGAAGCGATCGCCCGGCGCCAGCCCACGCCTCCGCCGCGCATCATCGGCCCATGGGAAGAACGGCTGCGGTCCGTTGCGGCGTCAGTCTTGCCCACATTGCTGATGGTGGCCGCTTTGCTGACGCTCTGGCAAATCGCCTGCGGAGCGGAAGACTCAACCTTTCCCAGCCCGCTCAAAGTCTGGGAAGTCAGCCATGACGTCATTGTCCATCCTTTCAAGGGTGTGACGGTCGATGGTGGGGGACTGCATATCGTCGACGGCGGAGACGTCGGCATAGCCGGACATATCATCACCAGCCTGGAGCGGGTGTTGATGGGATACAGCTTCGCGGCGGTTATCGGCATCGCGCTTGGCATATTGGTGGGGCAAAGCGTCTTCGCCTACCGCGCGCTCGATCCGCTGTTTCAGGTGCTGCGCACCGTGCCGCCGCTCGCCTGGCTGCCGATCAGCCTCGCCGTGTTCCAGCAGGCCCAGCCGTCCACAATCTTCCTGATCTTCATCACCGCGATCTGGCCGGTGATCCTGAACACCGCCGCCGGGGTACAAAACATCCCCGCCGCCTATCGCAATGTCGGAAAGGTGCTGGCGCTCAACCCCATCGAGTTCTTCACCAAGATCATGCTTCCGGCGACAGTGCCGCACATGTTTACTGGCCTTCGCATCGGCGTCGGTATGAGCTGGCTCGCCATCGTCGCCGCCGAAATGGTCCAGGGCGGCACCGGCATCGGCTTTTTCATCTGGGACAGCTACAACAGTTCGCTCCTCACCGACACGATTGTCGCGCTGATATGGATCGGGCTGGTCGGTTTCGCCCTTGACCGCATCGTGGCCTTCGTCGGCCGCCGCATTGCCCGCGCTGACTGAAGGAGGCTCCCATGAAGCAACGCAGCACGCTCGCCCTCGAAAACATCACGGTTGAATTTCCGACCCGCAACGGCCTTTTCTGCGCACTCGACAACATCAGCCTCAATATTGAGAAGGGAGAGTTCGTCGCGCTGATCGGCCATTCCGGCTGTGGCAAGTCGACCCTGCTCAACGTCGTTGCCGGTCTGGTGAAGCCGACGCGGGGCGTGGTCTTCCTCGACGATCAGGTCGTCGACGCTCCCGGGCCGGATCGGGCGGTGGTGTTTCAGGATCACAGCCTGCTTCCCTGGCTGACAGTCGAAGAAAATGTCCGCCTTGCGGTCGACAAGACGACGCCGGGCAAGAGCAAGGCCGAACGCCGCGATTGGGTGATGCACAATCTCGAACTGGTGCAGATGACCCATGCCGCGACCAAGCGCCCCGGCGAACTGTCTGGCGGGATGAAGCAGCGCGTCGGCATCGCCCGGGCGATCGCCATGAACCCGCGCGTGTTGTTGATGGATGAGCCGTTCGGCGCCCTCGATGCCCTGACCCGCGCTTCGCTGCAGGACGCGGTGATGGCCATTCAGGCACAGCTCAACAACACCGTCCTGATGATTACCCACGATGTCGATGAAGCCATATTGCTGGCCGACCGCGTGGTGATGATGACGAATGGACCGGCTGCCCGGATCGGGGAGGATCTGGCGGTCGACATCGCAAGGCCGCGTGCGCGCCTTGCGGCCATGGATACGGCCGAATATGCGGCATCGCGCCACGCGGTCGTCCATTTCCTGCACGAACGTTACCGAAATCCAGTGGACCAGGCTGCCTGAAAGCGCCGATGCCGCGCGTAGGGCAATGGTCCCGCGCGGTGTCCCACTCACATTCAAGGGGGAAATATGCACCGTTTGATTTTCGGGGTGAGCCTGCTCGCCATAACCACATCGGCCCAAGCGGGCGAGGTCAAGTTCAAACCGCTGCTCGACACGCGCCTGCGCTACGAGACGGTCGATCAGCAGGGCATCGCCAAGGACGCGGATTCCGTGACCATGCGTGTGCGCAGCGGCGCAGAACTCTCCAAGGGGCCGTTCGCGTTCCTCGCCGAGGCTGAAGCGACGCTGGCAATCGACCAACATTATAACAGCGGCGTCAATGGCAAGGCGACCTTCCCTATCGTCGCCGATCCGCAGAACATCGAACTGAACCGCATCCAGCTTCAGTACAAGACCAAACCGCTGACCGTCACCGTCGGTCGCCAGCGGATCAATCTGGATGACCAGCGTTTCGTTGGCGCGGTCGGCTGGCGCCAGAACGAGCAGACGTTCGACGCGGTCCGCGTCGAGTGGAGCGGCATCAAGAACCTGAAAGCCGATGTCACCTATAGCTGGAGCGTCCGCTCCATCTGGGGCATCGACGGCGGCAAGTTCGGCGCAACCAACCGGCCACAGGCCATGTCGGGCGACAATATATTCGCCACTCTCGCCTATACCACCAAGATCGGCACGCTGACCGGCTTTGCCTATCTGGTCGATGAGGACGAGACCGTCGTCGCCCTGCGCCGCAATTCCAGCCAGACCTATGGCGCGCGCTTCGCCGGTGCCCACGCCTTCTCGAAAACGGTAAAATTGAGCTATGCGGCGAGCTATGCGCGGCAGAGCGATTATCACACCAACCCCGTGGATTATTCCGCCGACTATTACGCCGCGGAACTGGGGCTGGAGGCGAAAGGCTTCAAACTGACCGGCGGATATGAGCTGCTGGGCGCGGACAGCAGCGCGCCGGGAATTGCGGGCAGCGTCTTTGCGTTCCAGACCCCCTATGCCACGCTGCACAAGTTCAATGGCTGGGCCGACAAGTTCCTCACCACGCCCGCAGCTGGGCTGGAGGACAAATATATCGGCATCGGCTACACCGTGCCCAAGGTCGGGAAGATGGGGCCGCTCGCCGCTGTCGTCACCTACCACCAGTTTGGCAGCGACGTGGGCAATCGCCATTTCGGCTATGAATGGGACGCGCAGCTTTCGCTCAAGACGAGCAAGCGCACCACCATCCTCGCCAAATTTGCCGATTATCAGCGCTACGGGATCAGCGATTTTGCCGGCGACGCCGATACCAAGAAGTTCATCCTGCAACTCGACTATATACTCTGAGGGAACGCGCCATGCCGACCAAGCCCCATCTCATCGTTATCGGCAACGGCATGGCGGGATGCCGCGCGGTGGAGGAAATCCTCGCGCGGGATCCGGGCCGGTTTCGCATCACTATTTTCGGTGCGGAACCGCGCGTCAATTACAACCGCATCATGCTCTCTCCCCTGCTCGCGGGGGAGAAAAGTTTCGAGGATATCATCATCAACGGCGTCGAATGGTACGCGGACAATGATATCACCCTGGTGTCCGGCGACCCGGTAACGCAGATCGACCGGGAAAGCCGGACGGTCAGGACGCAATCGGGTCGCATGGAAAGCTACGACACGCTGCTGATTGCCACCGGGTCTGATCCGTTCATCATTCCGGTGCCGGGTCACGATCTTCCGGGCGTGATCTCCTTTCGCGACATGGACGATGTGTCCAAGATGCTCGAGGCGGCCAATCGCGGCGGTGACGCCGTGGTCATCGGCGGCGGTCTGTTGGGGCTGGAGGCCGCGCACGGCCTGTCCTTACGCGGCATGAAGGTAACCGTTATCCACCTGATGCCGACGCTGATGGAGCGGCAGCTCGACGAGGCCGCGGGCTGGCTGCTGAAGGATGCGCTGGAAAAGCGCGGCCAGACAATTCTGACCGGCGCGGACACGGCGGAGATTGTCGGCAATGGCAAGGTCGAGGGCGTCCGCCTGAAGGATGGGCGCGAAATTCCCGCCAGCATTGTTGTGATGGCGGTCGGCATCCGCCCCAACACCCGCTTGGCGAAAGAAGCGGGTCTCGCGGTTGGCCGCGGCATTCACGTCGACGATCACATGGTGACATCCGATCCGAGCATCCTGTCCGTCGGCGAATGTGTCGAGCATGACGGACAGGTGTACGGCCTCGTTGCTCCCCTCTGGGAGATGTGCCGCAGCCTTGCCGACGGTCTGGTCGCGCAACCGAAGGGATATTTCGGGTCGGTCACGTCGACCAAGCTCAAGGTGTCGGGTATCGATGTGTTTTCCGCCGGAGATTTTTCGGGTGGCGAAGGGTGCGAGGACATCATCCTGCGCGACGCCACCCGTGGCGTCTACAAGCGTGTCATCGTCAAGGACGACCGGCTGATTGGCGCGGTGCTCTATGGCGATACCGGGGACGGGAACTGGTATTTCGATCTGTTGAAAAAGGGCGAGAACATCGCGCCCATTCGCGATGCGCTGATCTTCGGGCAGGCTTTCGCCTCAGGAGGAGGTGCCTCGGCAAACCCTATTGATGCCGTTGCAGCCTTGAGCGACGACGCAGAAATCTGCGGCTGCAACGGCGTGTCCAAGGGTCAGGTCATGGCCTGTATCGCGGGCGGCGCAGGCACCCTCGATGCCGTGCGCGCGGGGTGCAAGGCGTCGGCTAGCTGCGGCAGCTGCACCGGTCTGGTGGAAAACCTGCTCGCCTTCGCGATGGGCGACGACTATGCGGGCGAGCGCGACAACAAGCCGATGTGCAAATGCACCAGCTTTACACATGAAGAGGTCCGCCGCCTCATCCTCGAACAGCAACTCAAAGTCATCCCGCAAGTGATGCAGGCTTTGAGCTGGTCCACACCCGATGGCTGTTCCTCCTGCCGCCCAGCGCTCAATTATTATCTGCTGTGCGCCTGGCCAGAGACGCACGAGGAAGATCCGCAGAGCCGCTTCGTCAACGAACGGATGCACGCCAACATCCAGAAAGACGGCACCTATTCCGTGGTGCCGAGGATGTGGGGCGGGGTTACGACGCCCAACGAGTTGCGGGCCATCGCCGATGCGGCGGACAAGTATAACGCCCGGCTGGTCAAGGTGACCGGAGGGCAGCGGCTCGACATATTCGGCATCAAAAAGGAAGATCTCCCCGCGATCTGGGCGGACCTCAACGCCGCAGGGATGGTGAGCGGCCATGCTTATGGCAAGGCGCTGCGCACCGTCAAAACCTGCGTGGGGTCGGAATGGTGCCGCTTCGGCACGCAGGACTCGACCGGCCTTGGAATAAAGACCGAGCAGATGACATGGGGAAGCTGGATGCCCCACAAGTTCAAGATCGCGGTCAGCGGCTGTCCCCGCAACTGCGCGGAGGCGACGATCAAGGACTTCGGGGTGATCTGCGTCGACAGTGGCTATGAACTGATGGTCGGCGGCAATGGCGGCATCCATCTGCGCGGCACGGACCTGCTCTGCAAGGTGGCGACCGAAGCCGAAGCGCTGGAATATTGCGCGGCGTTTATCCAGCTCTACCGCGAGGAAGCACGTTATCTGGACCGCACCGCGCCGTGGATCGAGCGGGTCGGCCTCGATTATGTGAAGCAGCGCATCGTCGAAGACACCGAGGGCCGCAAGGCGCTTCGCCAACGTTTCCTCCACGCGCAGAAGTTCTCGCAGAAAGACCCGTGGGCCGAGCGCGCGGCAGGGGCGGAATCGCATCTGCACCAGCACATCGCCGAAGTGCGCCCCTTCGCCCGTGTGGGAGGATAACATGGTTACCGCAGACTGGCTCGACATCGGCCCGGTGGATCAGTTGCCCGCCCTTGGCGCCCGTACGCTCGCCGTTCAGGGGGGCGAGGAAATCGCGATCTTCCGGACCGCCAATGGCGACATCTACGCCCTGCGCAATGCATGCCCGCACAAGAAAGGCCCGCTGTCACAGGGCATCGTGCACGACACCAGCGTGACCTGCCCGCTCCACAACTGGCGCATATCGCTGGTGACGGGCGAAGCGCTGGGCGGCGACAAGGGCTGCGTGCCGACTATCCCGGTCAAGGTCGACGGCGGCCGCATCCTCATCCACCGGGGGCACGTATTGGCAGGCGTGGCGTGACAATCACCCGCACCACATGCCCCTATTGCGGAGTGGGTTGTGGTATCAAGGCGCGGCTGACGGGTGAGCGCGAAGCGGCCATCACCGGCGATCCCGATCATCCGGCCAACGCGGGCAAGCTCTGTTCCAAGGGCACCCATCTGGGCGAGACGATCGGACTGGAAGGACGGCTTCTCCATCCCGAGATCGATGGCCAGCGCGTGTCATGGGACCAAGCCATCGGGCATGTCGCCGATCGGTTCGCCGCAACCATCGCCGAACATGGTCCGGAAAGCGTTGCCTTTTATGTCTCCGGCCAGTTGCTGACCGAAGATTATTATGTCGCCAACAAGATGATGAAGGGCTTCATCGGCACGGCGAACATCGACACCAATTCGCGCCTGTGCATGGCGAGCGCGGTATCGGCCCATGTCCGCGCCTTTGGCGAAGATGTCGTCCCCTGCTCTTACAGTGACCTGGACGAAGCGAACCTCATCATTCTTGTCGGGTCGAACACGGCGTGGTGCCATCCGGTCGTCTGGCAACGGATCGAGGCAGCACGGGCCACGCGGGGCACGAAGCTGGTCGTCATCGACCCGCGCCGCACGGAGACAGCCGAGCGCGCCGATCTGCACATACCCATCACGCCCGATGGCGATGTCGCGCTGTTCCGCAACCTGCTGGCCCATATGCGTGATCAGGACCTGCTCGACCACGGTTTCCTCCAGGAAAGTGTTTCGGCGCCCTCAGGCTTCTGGGACGGCCTGTCACCCTGCGCGGACGGCGTGGACGAGGATCTGCGCCGCGCCTTTATCGCCCTGTTCGCGGCCCATCCGCGCACCGTAACGCTGTTCAGCCAGGGCGTGAACCAGTCGACATCCGGCACGGACAAGGCAAACGCCATCATCAACCTGCATCTTGCCACCGGGCGGATCGGCAAACCCGGTGCGGGGCCATTCAGCATAACCGGGCAACCCAATGCGATGGGCGGGCGCGAGGTTGGCGGCCTGGCGTCGATGCTCGCCGCGCATATGGGCTTCACCGACACGGAGCGCGACCGGGTCCAAAGATTCTGGAAATCGCCGACGCTCTGCACGGAACCGGGCCTCAAGGCCGTCGAAATGTTCGACGCCGTTGCCGACGGCCGGATCAAGGCGATCTGGATCATGGCGACCAACCCCGCCGTGTCGATGCCCGATGCGGGCGATGTCCGCGCCGCGCTCGCCGCCTGTCCGCTGGTCGTCGTGTCGGATTGCATTGCGGACACCGACACGACCCGCCTTGCCCATGTTAAGCTGCCTGCGCTGGCATGGGGAGAGAAGGACGGCACCGTCACCAACAGCGAGCGCACGATATCGCGCCAGCGTGGTTTCCTGCCTGTCCCCGGTGACGCGAAACCCGACTGGTGGATCATCGCGCAGATCGCCGCCCGCATGGGCTGGGTCGACGCTTTCGATTATCCGAATGCTGCCAGCATCTTTCGGGAATATGCCGCGCAGACCGGCTTTGAGAATGAGGGCAGCCGCATCCTCGACATTTCGGATCGAGCGACGATCACAGACGGGGCGTATGACCAGCTGGAACCCTTCCAGTGGGGCGGCGCGTCGCCCTTTTCCTACGGGCGCTATCCCACGAGCGACGGCAAGGCGCGGTTGGTCCCCGTCCATCCAGCGGCGGAGCGCAAAACGTCCGACTTTCCGTTGCGTCTCAACACCGGGCGCTATCGCGATCACTGGCACACGATGACGCGCACCGGTCTGTCGCCGCGCCTTTCGCAACATCGGCGCGAACCGCTGCTGGAACTCCACCCGGAGGACGCGGCCGATGCATCGGTAGGCGATGGCGCATTGGCGCGTGTCGAAGCTGCCGCGGGCGTCAGCGTCTACCGCGTTCGAGTCACGGATGCACAGCGCCCGGGCGAGATCTTCGTGCCGATGCACTGGACCGATCAGCAAAGTTCGGGCGGACGCACGGGCCGCCTGATGGGGAAGGACCGCGACCCTCTCAGCGGGCAGCCCGGTTTCAAGAACACGCCCGCACGGATCGCTGCGCTGCGACCTGAATGGACAGGCTTTCTGATTACGCGGGATCCGTTCCGACCGAACGACGCAATCGCACCATGGCTGCTGTACCACACACAGGTGCGCACACGCGGCGGATGGCTGGTCGAACTGGCCGGAACCGGAGAAACATCGGCTCTGCTCAACCTGTTGCCGCCGGGCGAACGGATCGAGGCCGTTGATGCCGCACGGGGCAGCATCCGCGCTGCGGTCCTGGAGAACGGCCACATGGCCGCCGCATTATTTCTCACCCGCGATGGCAGCCTGCCACAGCGGGACTGGCTCATCGCGCAGCTTGATCAGGCCGCGGCTCGCCCCGTCGAACTCCTCGCGGGTCGCGCCTCCGATCCGGTCCCCGATCGCGGTCCCATCGTTTGCATTTGCTTTGACGTCGGATTGCATACCATCGTGGAGACGATAGCCCGCGAGGCGCTGACCAGTGTCGAGGCGATCGGCGCCGCCCTATCCGCCGGGACCAATTGCGGATCCTGTCGCCCCGCCCTCGCCGCGCTGTTGCCCGGGCCTTTGGAAAGCACCTCCCCCAAGGCAATCTACGGGTGATCACTCCGGAGATTTCCGCCTCGTCGGTTCCTTGCCGCGTTCAACGGCGTCCTGGAACACGGGTAAAAGCGCCGGTCCCAAACGACGATTGACCCGTGTGATATCGGGGCAATCCAACGCTATCTTCCGCGGGACACCCGCCGTTTTCCTTGTGGAAGTACCATAAAGAAAGTGGTGCGCGACGCAGTCTGGAGCGGATGGGTCTCAGGTCTGCAAATTCCCGTTCGCATGTCGGAAAACGAGAACTTTCATAAAATTTTGGGTTTGAGGGCTTTTCGGTCCAGCGGGATGCCACGCAAACCCGCCTGCTTTACGGCAAATTTCCCGTGATGCTGAAAACGGGAATTAATCGGACCTTAAACGGAACCAAACGCGAAGCCCTGCAGCGCCTACCCGAAGGGAATAATACCGCTCGCTAGGAGCCACGGTGCGCCCCTTTTTCCGCGGCAAACACTTTAACATGTTGGTATATAAAAGTGTTTGTTTTCATATACTTAAGATATTTTTCTGATTGAGCTCGCGAACCATTACGGGTAGAAGGTCCTGCCGTAACTGTAGGGAACTGAGCATCATGAACGCAGCCAAGCCGACCATCAGAAAACGTCCGCATTATGCTCAAGGCGAGGCACCCGTAATGCGTAATCTGCCGATCGAGGGTGTGGAGTTGCCCCAGGCCTATGTGTTGCTGTCAGATATCAAGCTGCCGGCTCGCCAAACGCGTCGTCATTCGAAACAGCAAATTGCGTTGCTTGCAGAGAATCTGCAGACCTTCGGTCAGATCAAGCCGATCGTCGTCGATGCGCATGGTGCCATCGTCGCGGGCGTTGCGGTCTATCAGGCATTGAACGCGCTGGGCTGGGCCAAGGCACAGGTGGTACGCGCGGAACATCTGAGCTGTGAAATGCTCAACGCTTATGCCATTGCCGACAACAAGCTCGCGGAATTGAGCACGTTCGATCCTGCGGTCGTGGCCGATATTTTCCGGGAGCTTGAGACACTCGATTTCGATCTCACCCTTACGGGGTTTGAACCCTTTGAAATCGACAATGTTTTTGCCGAGGCGGCGCGGGAAGAATCAGCAGAAATCGAAGATATCCCCGATGCCCCTGCCGTGCCGGTCTCGACGCTGGGCGACGTGTGGCAACTAGGCAACCATAAGCTCCTGTGCGGAAATGCCCTAGAGCGGGAGTGCTACGCGCAATTGATGGGAGACGAGCGTGCGACCATGATTGTGACCGATAGCCCGTATGATGTGAAAATTCGCGGAAACGTCAGTGGCCTCGGCAAGGTAAAACATGGCGAGTTTGTTATGGCGTCAGGGGAGCTCGGGCGGGACAAGTTTATCGACTTCCTCAAGACCAGTTTCACGCATATGGCCGAGTTCAGCATCGATGGCTCCATCCATTTTGCATGTATGGACTGGCGCCATATCTATGAAATGACCGTTGCGGGCGAGTCCACCTATTCCGAACAGAAAAACGTCATTGTCTGGAATAAGGGATCGGGGGCAATGGGCAGCTTCTACCGAAGCCAGCATGAACTCATCTTCGTCTGGAAGAATGGCAAAGCGCCGCATATCAACAATTTTGGTTTAGGCGGCAAAGGCCGGCGCACGCGCACCAACGTGATAACCATACCCGGCGCCAGTAGCTTCTCGCGTACGCGCAAGGAGGATCTCGCCGCCCACAGCACAGTCAAGCCCACCCGACTGTTTGCGGATCTGATCCTCGACGTGTCGCGCCGCGGCGACATCGTGCTCGACCCCTTCTGTGGTTCCGGCACAACCTTGCTGGCGGCCGAGCGTACCGGGCGCAAAGCGCGCTGCATCGAACTTGATCCCAAATATGTCGATGTAGCTATCGAGCGCTGGCAGCGCGCCACCGGTGGCACGGCGATCCATGTCGCATCGGGGCAAAGCTTCGCAGACCGCACCGCAGCAGTCGCTGCTTGTGAACGGGAGGATTTGTCATGAGCGCATCGCAGCTTCAAAAGCCGGTTACCATCAGGCAGCGCCGGGATCCGCGGACACAACAGGCGGGCCTGCCTGTTGCGCCGATTAAGGTGGAAAGTGAGGCGCGAGCGGGCGCTGGAAATGGGGAAACGTTAGACGGGCATCTCTGGTCGCTGGAGACTGGCAGCAGCACCACACGCGCCGATGGCACAACAGCGGGCGAATACAAGGTCGGCTATGGGAAGCCTCCGCTTGCCACGCGCTTTACGAGCGAGAACCAGCCGCAGCGCAGGGGACGCAAGCCTAAGCCGAAATCCACACGTGAAGCCGAACTGGCGCTGATGAATGCCTCTTATCCGTCTGTCGAAAAGGGCAAGCCCATTACTCTAAATGGCCATCAGTTGATGGCACGTGCGCGTTTCCAGAAGGCATTGGAGGGCGATTTGCGAGCAATGGCGGAGATCATTCGCAGCACCATGCCGACGCCGGACGAGCTCGATGAGATTGAAAAAGGTCGGCCACTCACTGAGCACGAGCTAAATGTCTGGAAAACGATGATAGAGATCGCCCGCGGACCCGAGGCAGACAATGGTAACTGAGCCCACGCCTGGCGTGCAGCGCGACATAATGGATGGAGCGGCGCGGCAGCATCTCTATCCATTCGCGCTTATGATGATGCCGGTCGTCCTGAGTGACAGACCTTATATCGCGAACAACCATGTTGAGGCTCTGTGTGTCCAGCTCGAAGCCGCGTTTACTGGCGGGCCGCGCTCGCTGCTCGTGAATATGCCGCCGCGATACCTCAAGTCGATTACCGTGTCGGTATTGTTCTGCGCCTGGCTCATTGGGCGCGATCCTTCGTTCAAGATCATTGTTGCCACCTATGGCGCAACCTTGAGTGAAGACCATAGCCGCCTGTTCCGACGCGTCGTACGCTCGCCCTTTTACCGTCGTCTCTTTCCCAAGGTACGCTGGGCAGTGGATACCGTTGAAAATATGGTCACCACACGCGGCGGCGGCCGCAGAAATACCTCGCTCGGCAGCGGCATTACCGGAGTCGGCGCCGACCTGCTCATTGTCGACGACCTCATCGGGACGCAGGATATCCATTCGGAAGCCCGCCGCGCCGAGCAAAAGCGCTATGTCGACGAGACGCTTTACTCACGCCTCGACAATAAGGAGAATGCGGTATTCATTGTCGTCCAGCAGCGCCTTCATGAAGACGACGTGATCCAGCATCTCTATGAAAAGGGAAGCTGGCACCTCTTCTCATTGCCGGCGATCGCAACTGAACCTCAGAGTTTTCCGCTCATGAACGGACGCTCGTTTAACCGTGCGCAAGGCGATGTCCTGGCACCGTTGTTCGAAAGCCGCGAAACCCTTGCAGAAATCGAGCGCGGCATGACGTCGCGCATATTCAGTGCGCAGTATCAGCAAAATCCGATTCCGGACGGGGGAGATGTCATCAAGATCGACTGGTTTGAAAGAGTCGAAGGCCTTTATGACCGCGAAGAGTATGAATATGTCGTGCAATCCTGGGATACGGCTTCAAGTATTGAGCCCGGCAGCGCCTTCTCAGTGTGCATGACCTTGGGGCTATTAGAGAGACACTGGGAGATACTCGATATCTGGCGAGAGCGGGTCAGCATGCCCGATCTCGTGCGGGCAGCCGAGCGACTTTATAAAAAGTGGGTGCCGAACAAGCTACTTATTGAAAACAAGAGTAGCGGCATCGGCCTCATCCAGATGTTACGCAACGATCCTCGTTTCACGGGGCGTCGCACGATCAACGCCATCAATCCTGGCATCGCGACAGAGGACCGCATGATCAGCTACTCACCGCTTCTCGAGCAAGGCCTTATTCTCATTCCTGATGAGGCAAAATGGCTTGCCGCATTTACCCATGAATGCACGGCATTCCCCAAAGGCCGCTATATGGATCAGATCGACGCCCTCAGTCAGTTTTTGGAATGGACCTCGACCCGCGAGGCAAAGAACATCGTCACCCCTCCAGCAAAGCGGGTTTGGCCTGATCCTTACAAGCGTACTACCAATTCTCCATTCGGGACGCTCGATACAGCCTTGTGGCGGTTTTAGGTTCAGGGCTCATTGATCATATCCAAAAACGAGCCTGGATCAGACTGTGCCCACCCCATCAATAAGTCTGACACTGGGACGTCATTAGGACGATGTTCGTTGCTGATATCCGCTAGAGTTCCACGATGCGGCAGCGGAAACCGCCGTAGGATATTTTAGCTTTCAAGCAGCAGGCCTCTTTCCGGTCGAGGGTCGTTGCAATCCTTTTTGGCAATTCGCTTCTGATCACCTTGGCCGCTTCCATGCCACCCATCATTGTTCTGAGCACCTCGGAGGCAGCAACGAAGTCGTGGGAAGCTTCTACGATGTCGACTGCATAGCTTGCATTTGTCGAAGTGTCCGCTGGCGAGCCGCTTTCATCCTGTTCTTCCATCGCATTGATCAGATGGGCACGCCAGCGCTCTGCCAGTGCCATTGTCGACTGGCCGTGCGGCGACTGCGCATCAAGACCCTTCGCACCTGCGCTGAAGAGGCTGATCTGAGAATAAGGGTCCTCCCGATCGTTCACCGCCACCTTGAGTGAGATCGCGCCTAGCCGCTCCCGGCTTCGCCTGGACCCAGTCAAGCCGCCCGCCAGAGCACCCAGCCCCCCCAAGACCAATCCGCCAACAGCTGCGCCCGCCAATTGCGAACCCCGGTTAGTCTTAGATATCGAAACGCCGTTCGATAGTACCTCGACCGCCATGATCTTTGAGAACGGTAACACCCGCATGGCGTCGATTTTGCCCAGCAGGACCTGCCGCGTGTCGAAGTTCATACCGACGGCGGAGCCGTCCTGGCGAGAAACAAAAAGCTCATCCAGTTCATACTGGGCAGCCAGTTCTTCAATCAACGCCAGTCGATCTTTTGAACGCTTTTGCCTTGAGGCCCCTCGATATATTTGCGGCTGGGAACTACTGCTGCCGGATTTCGCTCTCAAGACAAACCGTCCCAGGAATACGAACCAAACGATAGCTGCAACGAAAACCAGTAATATCATGGATCACACCCCATTCTTTGGACCTCAAACAGCTCGCCGGGGAACTCCCCCGAACGACAGCCTGCCAAACAAAGAGCATTTTAGCCCTTCGATTAGTCCAAAACAGACTAGTCCATAATAGGTTATATTTGAAGCGCTCAATTTAAATTGAGCGGCTGAAATGGTAAAATCTCTGTACTCTCCTGAGTTGGGCGCGTTGCTGGAAATACTTCGAGCCCGTCGCCAGTCGGCGGGCATTTCACAACATGAGCTGGCGAAACGACTGGGCCGATCTCAATCCTATGTGACGAAAGTGGAGACGGGCGAGCGCAAGCTGGAGGTGGTCGAGTATCTCGCCTGGTGCCGCGCTCTGGGCTTACCTGCGTCCGGGCTCCTTGATGAGGTGGAAGCGGCAAAGAGCCTCATAAAGGATTGAAGAGCTGTAAGCCTGGATGCCGCGATACCTTCGCCAACATGCACGAACCCGCTCGCGCGGGAGGGTTCGTGCTTGTCGCGCAAAGCTACCCACGAGAGCCGCTAACATAGCGGCCATTCACTGGCTCAGTTCGGCCCGTCGATACCTGCCCTTTGTTCATCAGATGATTCCGGCCCCCGAGGTGTATGGAGACCGGAACCAAGCTTAGATTTCTGTTCGTTCGGACAGAGTCAGAGCATCGTCGATATCTACGCCGAGATAGCGGACGGTGTTTTCGATATTGGTGTGACCAAGCAGGATTTGCACAGCCCGCAGATTACCGGTCGCCTTGTAGATCAGCGCAGCCTTCGTCCGTCGCATCTAGTGCGTGCCATATTCGCGCTTGTCGAGACCGATCGTGGAAACCCACTCGTCGACAAGGCGCGCATATTGCCTTGTGCTCAAATGACCGCGATAATCGATCCGACTCGGAAACACGAAGTCGCGGATCGTTCCGCCGCGCCGATCAAGCCATGCTTTGAGGCTTTTGCGCGCCTCGGACATAATCTCGAACTGGACGGGGCGGCCCGTCTTTTGCTGGATGACGGTCGCACGATCACGAAATGATCCAGCGCTCATCAAATCGCCGATCCTGATTTTGACCAGGTCGCAGCCACGCAATTTGCTGTCGATGGCCAGATCGAACAGGGCACGATCCCGCAGGCGCTTATGTTCATCGAGATAGAAGCGGATCGCCCATATATCTCGCGGTTTCAGCGGCCGTTTTGGACCAACGTTTTTCCCTGCATTCCATGGAAGCCTTTCATGGATGGCGGGATCCAGATCTGAATGTCCCATAACACTTCTCCAATGACCGGAATGGTCGACCGGGAGAATAATGCTTTTGCGTTTCGTACGCGCCAGGTTATAACGCCTGTATGAACGCAAGCCTGAAAATCACCAAGATTGGCAATTCTGCCGGGGTCGTGCTGCCTAAGGAATTACTAGCCAAATTGCGCGCAGGTGTGGGCGATACTTTGTACGTCTCGGAAACGCCGGAGGGGATAAGGATTACGGCCGCCGATCCTGCGTTTGAGGCCAAGATGGCCTTGGCCGAGCAGATCATGCGCGAGGACAGGGATATATTGCGCGTTCTGGCCAAATAGGATGACCCAATCTGACGAACCGGTCTGGATCGAGACCAAGTTGGCGCTTGCCATCCACGACCGTCAGCTCGCGGAACATGGCGGCCCCATCGGCGTACGGGATGCGCCGGCGCTGAAATCGGCGCTCGCACGTCCGCGCAATCAGTGGGTCTATGGCGAATCCGATCTCTGCGCCCTTGCCGCCGCCTATGCCTATGGCATTTCACGCAACCACCCGTTCACGGACGGCAACAAGCGAACCGCATGGGTGCTTGCCCGCCTGTTCCTGAACTTGAACAATATCCCCATTGCGTTCGAGCCACAGGAGGCGATTCAGATGGTTGTATTGTCAGCCGACGGCGCGCTGGAAGAGAGCAACGGGGCGGACTGGTTCAGGCAACGGCGGGTCTGAGCGCAGGCGCATCAACCCGCCCCGCTTTCGGATGGGATAGATAGGCTTTCCGTCAGAAACGATAGCTGATGCTTGCACCGCCAGCGAAATCCGCACTCTGACTGTTAAGGCCAGTTATGGCATAGAGCGTCAGTCGCATGTTCTTGGTAAGACCTATACTGCCCCAGCCTGTAATTTCGCTGCTTGCCTTGTTGCCGGCGAACGCGGATTGCTGCCAGTCATAGTCCGCTCCAACATAAACGCCCTCGGAGGCATTCAGACTCGCGCCACCGCCCGTGCCCCAGGTTGATCGGATCGTTGATCCTTCCGGTTTGCCCGCAAATTTACGGCGGCCATGAACGTAGAGGCTGAAGTCGCCGATGTCCTTGACCAAATCACCCGACAGCGTGACATCGACCTTGCCGGTGCCCAGCCGCTTCTTGCGGGAAGCGGTTGGCAGTTTGACCTTGGCGCTGGGTTCAAGATAGAAATCTCCACCGAGATCGAGGCTGTAGGTCAGGCTGACGCTGGCATCGCCAATGCCGCTGCGCTTATTGTCTGTTAGGGTGAGCACATCGTCATCGATGACGCGATCGCCGTCTTCCAGCTCGACATTGCTCCCACCTGACCCTGATCCGCTGTTGCTACTCCCGCTGCCGCTGCCACTGCCGCCACGGCCATCTGGCGTGGCGATCAACGAGGCTGGACCGTCAATCTTTACCCAAGGCGCAGAAACGCGCATCTTCCAAGGCCCATTCTTATAAGTGAGGCTTACCGGTACTGCGAAGACTTTGGTCGCTTCGATGTCGCCATATTCACCCTCGGAATAGCTGACGCCTGTCGAGAGGGTTAAGCTGCCATCCTTGGCATTTGCGATGGCGGGAAGGCACGCCATGACGGCGACCGAGGCCAATGCAACCACATGTAGTTTCTGTTCCATGATTCCACCCCCGTGGATGATGATAAGCAATTTGCGGCAACACCCGCAAAGGCAAAATGCCAAGACAGCGCCAGCCGGGTTGCGATCCAGGCTGACGCTGCCCTGCGACCCGTCAGGACTTATTGGTGACCCGGCAGATCGTCCGCGCCGCGTCCGCGACCACGACCGCGATCGTCGCCGGGGGCGTCATCCGCACCGCGACCGCGACGGACATCGCCCGGAGCATCGTCAGCGCCACGTGCCTGACGGATATGACCAACCGGATCGTCGGCACCACGTCCCTGACGGACATGGCCGACGGGGTCGTCGCACCCACGGCACTGGCGAACATGGCCAGCCGGATCGTCAGCGCCGCGCCGGGCGACTGCGGAACCAGAGCTGGCGACAGTGGCGATTGCCGCTGTTGCAAATAGCGAAAGCTTGAGAAAATTCTGCATCGTCTTTCTCCCGAAATTATCCGTCCATCCTGCGGACAGTGCGATAACGGGAGGGGCAACGACTTATTCCCGATGGCTCAAATTAATGTGCCGTTTTCTTCCAGCCATTTGTAATGAGGCGCTTTTCTATTGCGCTGTTCAATGGATCGGAAGCTTGCAAGCGGCTGTAGGCGCTTTCGAGCACCGTCGGGTCGGCACCGGCGGCGGTTTCAATGCGTCCCCCGTCAGCGATTTTTACCGGGCCTTTCACTTGCGCCTCGACATTCCAGCCGCCCTCGGTACGGCAGGCGATGCCACTGCCCGCGTCCGCACCGCCCGAACGAACATATTCCCGACAATAGCGGCCATCGCCTGCCTGAAAGCTGAGCACCGGCATGATTTTCCGGCCGCCGGATAATTGGGCCACCGAGCGCGAAGGAAGTGTCTCCATCGCATCGGCAAATTGCCGATCCTCTTGCGGGCTTCCATCAAACTGGGTCAGGACCGCCAAAGTCAAAGCCGCTGCGATCGCGCCTCCAATGGGCCAGCGCCACCGCCTGAGCATCAGTTCATTCTCGTTGGCCGCTTTGCGTGCGCCAGGAAATGGATCGACATTATTCTGTTCGAGCGGCGTAAGACCCATGCGCGCCTTCAAGGCGTCGTCAGTACCTTGGCCCAACGGTTCCTTGAACGCATCGCGCAGCAGCGCGTCATTGCCGGCAAAACGCGCCACTGCGTCGGCAAGAGCCTGGTCGCGCTCCATCTCGGCCTCGAACACAGCCATTGCAGCATCGTCCATCTGACCATCGAGAAAGGCGGCGATCTTTTCATGTTGGTTCATCTGCTCAGTCATTGGCCGCAGTCCCATTCACATATGCATCAATAGCGCGCCGCGCCCGAGCGATCCGGCTCATTACCGTGCCCATGGGGATTTCCAGAATGTCAGAGGCTTCCTTGTAGCTTTTGCCGTCAAGAACCACGAGCGCCATCAGCAACCGCTGATCATCGGGCAGAGCATAAAGAGCGGCGCGCGCACGCGCCAGATCGGAACGCTGCTCGGTAATGTGAACACCATCGTCGCCGGTTATGGATAGTCCGGGGCTATCAACCTCGATCTCGGTTCCCCGCGTTTTCATTCTCCGCGTCTGATCGATAAAAATATTCTGCGCGATTCTGTACATCCAGCTATCCAGTCTAGTGCCTGCAATGAACTGATCGGCACGCGACAAAGCCCGTTCGATAGCGGCCTGACACAGATCGTCGCCATCGGCTTGCCCCTTGGCCAGCGCCATGCAAAAGCGCCTCAACCGGGGAAGCAAAGCAACAATCCCATTGTTCAGGTCGGCCGACTGTTTGTCTTGCCCCTTGTTCATCCCTCACCCCGGACTACGCATGACGCGGCACTTTATTCCCGCTGGGCAGCAGCTTTGCAAATTTCCTCATCACCCGGAATATCAGCCACGATTGCCCGTTGTCGTTACAAGGCGTAGTATTGATGACGATTCTGGATGGCGATGAAAGCAGTCTCTTATCATATCGGCAATGCGCTGGCGCTTGCTATTACCGCGGTCGTCGCGGGCGGCGGTGCGTTGACGTGGGCGAAAGACGATCCCGGCAGCGGCGGGGATGACAAGGCCCAGCGCGCAATCGAGCGTGCCGCGCGTGAGGCAGGGCGCGCGCAGGAGCGGGCCGACAAGGATGCAGCCCGCTATGCACAGGACCGAGCGAGGATAACCGAACGCGCCGATAAAGACCCGGTCAAGGCGGCAGAGGAGTTGACAAGGCTGGAGGCGGACCGGGCTAAAGACGAAGCAAAAGCCGCCGAGGACGCTGACAAGGTAGCGGCCGATTTCGAGGAGGAGCAGCGAAAGGCAGCAGAAGATGCGGCCCGTGATGCCCAGCGCGCGTCAGAAGGCGCTGATGATCGCGGTGAGAATTATGGCAGCAGCGCCGAAATGCATAACCTTGCCGAAAATGAAAGTCCGCAATTCGATCGCAGGGGCTTTCCGGTTCGTCATGGTGAGGTGGTCGGCCTAAACATGAAGCCCGAAAAGCTTTCAGAAGCGCAGCGGCAGGGTTTTCGCCTCATCGCCGAGGAGCATTTGCCTGCGTTGGGTACCCAACTGGTGCGCCTTGCCGCGCCGGATGGCGTAGAGGCGCAGGACGCGTTGCGCCGGGTGCGTCAGATCGATCCTGACGGCGTCTATGATTATGTGCATTTTTACGGCTTGCAGTATCAGCCTTCCGGAGGGTCTAGCGGTGTTGCCGGGACTGTGGTGCTTCCGCGAAAAAGCGAGAAGCTCACCATCGGTATGATCGACACCGGTGTAGTGGGCCATCCGTCGCTAAAAGGCGCGTCGATCAAGACCAGGGACTTTGCATCCGGACAGGGCACTCCTCCCGTCGATCACGGTACCGCCATCGCTTCGATCCTGGTTAGCGAGGGATCAAGCAGTCTTTACGTGGCCAATATATTTCGCGGCGGAGAGACGGGCGCCCCCTATACTTCCGCCGAAGCCGTCGTGAAGGCGCTGGAATGGATGGTGGCCAGCCACGTGCCAGTCGTCAATATCAGCTTAGCCGGACCGCGGAACGCCGTACTGGACGCGCTTATCCAACGCGCATCGGGAACGGGAATGGCTATTGTCGCTGCTGCAGGAAATGGCGGTCCAACGGCTCCGCCCGCTTATCCCGCAGCGCTGCGTCCCGTCGTTGCGGTGACGGCTGTCGATCGGAATATGCATATCTATCGCTATGCCAATCAGGGCCGCTACATTACCGTCGCAGCGCGCGGTGTGGGCGAGCCAGCGGCGCAGGCCAAGGGCGGCATCGGGCAGTTTTCTGGCACCAGCTTCGCCACGCCCCATATTGCTGCATGGATGGCGCGCTGCATGAAATCCGGCGCCGACGATTGCTCCGCAAAGTTGAGGCGCAATGCCCACGATCTGGGTGATCCTGGCTATGACACTGTCTACGGCTTTGGTTATGTGCCGTAGCGCCTCTCGCTGACATTGCGGACATTGAGCGTCGCTTTTAGGCTGCCTAATACCAGTCGCTCATTCAGGAGAATGGAAGTATCCCTATCTTGGTCAACGCCTTGCTCTTCAAATTGCGTCAGCGTCATCTAGATTGAACTGATGTCGCAAGATCTACCCCAACCCAATCGTGGTGCCCTCGCTGAAGCTTCCAAGGCCGATCCACGCATCTTGCGGAGATACAGGGACGAGGTTTTAGCCGTCATCAATACGCCGGTTCGAAATCTGTGGACGGGGATTGAGAGTAAGGCTCACCGTACGATCTTCGCCTTTCCATCGCCAGCGAGGGCGGCGAGTTGTAGTCAAAGCGAGCTAGCGGCTTGTCTTTATCTGCCCAACTTAGCGGCCCCAACAGCATCCGAGGTATGCCACGAGTTGCTCCATATCCAACGCTATTGGATTGAGGGAGTGCCACAGTTAGACGCGATTGATCGCGCCGAAAACAAAGTCGCCATCTCAAACCACATCGAGAATATTGTTGAACATTCAGTGATTGTTCCTCGGCAGGCAAATTATGGTGGCTCACGAAACGATGACGATCTTGCTGACGCCAAGTTCTTTTCTGGGATGACATTCAACGACGCCTTTGGATTGGAATTGCAGGCGCTCTCGGGGGCCATGATGCTTGAGAGGTTGCCCCATGGCGAAGCGCGGCAGTGTGTAAAGGCGACGCTCAAGCGGCTTGGCAAACTAAACCTCCGCAGCTTAGCGCGGCAAATCTTCACCATCGCGCCGAGCAACAAGAAGCTGGCGACGAAGAAGATACTTCAACATCTCCAAATTCCGTTGAACGAGCTTCAATGGCTCAATTTCGATCCTATTCAAGGTCAGTGCAGGAAAGAGCCTTTGTAACGCGCTCGTTGCTCCGTATCAGGCCGGTGATTCATGATTGCGGCAACCATCCGCTGCGCTCTTCGTAAAATCGGTGGACCGCCGTCGCCAACAAATTGGCCGTTCGCGAGCCCCAATCATTCCGTCGATATCTGCCCTACGTTCACGCCGAACCAATGACGGTAACTCAGTCGCAGTGCGCACTCAGGCCAGGCGTTGATCGATGAAGCAGTGGTTGTTGTGCCAATCGAGAAAAGCCGGATCAGGATCGAACCGGATCGCGGGCCGTAATGATACTTGCTCAAACTGCTGAAAATAGTCCCTTGTCTCGCGGCTTTGGCTTTCCCGCAGATGTCGCGAGACGTGGATACGGCCACTCCGATCAACGGTAATTAACCCGCGATCGAAGGCACGGTCGAGCGTAGCGGACAGAAGAAGGCCGTTGGCCGGATTATGCCGGTTCGCTTCGTCTTTGCCCCAAGGCTTGATGTGACTGGCCGTCAGTAGGCGCGGCTCGGCGATGCCAGTGATGCAGCAGGTTTCTTCATAGTTGGCCAATACCGCTCGGCGGAAGAAGTCCTGGCCGACCCGTTGATTGACCAGAGCCTGGGCTGTCGATGCGCCTTGGTAGGGCTCAAACCGGAACTCAGAGGCTTTGTCCTCGAGCCAGTTATGAGGCGGCGCGAATTCATCCTGGTCGACCTGCACGGTCCACATTCTCTCTGCGCGGGCGACGAGGCCGCTCCAATTCCGACCGAACTCAGCAAAGGTCGCGCGGTCCAGTAGCGATGCTCCGGCCAAGCCCTTGCGCCCGCTCTCAGTTATCTTCGGGTCCAAGCTGGCAAAGTTGCATAACTTCATCGCGACCGAGCTACTCGATCGGCCAAGCGCCGCAGCAAGCTGTTGGATTTCCGGATTTCCAGAATGCAGCTTACCGAACGGGAGTTGGAAATAGAGGTAAAGAGCGAGGATTGTTTCCTCCTCGCTCCACCGTCTCCGCATGCCGCCTGCATCACCCATAAAAACCTTGTGGGCGAGGCGGGCTGAGCACGCAAGAGCCGCTATGTTGTAGTTCGCCTCGGGCCGGGAACTCCGCCCAAAAGCCGTCATCCGCGGCCTCACATGGGCGCATCGAAACCGGCCGCTCGTTCATCAAACGAATTCGACGCCCCCGCAAGGAGTCGAATGAGCAACGGGCCGGAGCTAAATGCACTGTGTTCAGATGGAGTTGACTGGCAGGCGCAGATACACATGTCCATTCGCGGTCGGCGGCGGGAGCGCTCCGGCGCGGATGTTGACCTGCAATGACGGGAGAATGAGCAGCGGCGCTTCGAGCTGCGCGTCGCGGGCCCGGCGCATCGCAACGAACTCGCCTTTACTGACGCCCTTGTTAATATGGACGTTGCCTGCATTCTGCTCGGCAACGCTCGTTTCCCAGCGGAAATCATGGCGTCCCTCGGGAAGATAATCATGGCCGACGAACATCCGCGTATCGCCCGGAAGGGCAAGTATCTTGCGGATCGAGCGATAGAGGACTTCCGCGCTGCCTCCCGGAAAATCGCTGCGTGCGGTGCCATAGTCGGGCATGAACAGCGTATCCCCTACGAACGCAGCGTCGCCGATAAGGTAGGTGACACACGCAGGCGTATGACCCGGCGTATGTAGGACGCGGATTTCGAATTCACCCAGCGGCAGTGTGTCGCCGTCATTAACAAGCCGATCGAACTGGCTGCCGTCTGCCGCGACGTCTTCGGCCTCGAACAGCGAGGTAAACACCTTTTGGACGTCGGTGATGTGCGCCCCGATCACTACCGGCGCGCCCGTTCTATCACGCAGATAATGCGATGCCGAAAGATGATCGGCATGCGCATGTGTTTCAAGCAGCCATTTCAGCTTCAGCCCCTTGGTGTGGACGTAGCCCAGCAGCTTGTCAGCTGACTTGGTCGAGGTCCGCGCATTGCGCGAGCTGAAATCCAGCACCGGATCGATGATTGCGGCTTGGAGGGTAGCGGGGTCGTGGACGACATAGCTCACGGTAAAGGTGGCGGGATCGAAGTAAGCTTCGACATGGGGCTGGGCGGGCATAGGTGATCTCCTTTGACTTTATATTAGGTATTGCTAATTTAGAATCAATAGATATATTATCCTCATGTTCGATCTAACCCGCTTTGACCTCCGCCTGTTTGAAGACAGTGCCGGGCGCGCCGCCGCATTGTTGCGCCTGTTAGGCAATGAAAAGCGCCTCATGATCCTATGTCAGCTCGTCGATGGTGAGCTGTCGGTGGGGGCGTTGCAGGCGCGTATCGGCCTGTCGCAATCGGCGCTATCACAGCATCTCGCCCTGCTGCGAGAGCAAGGCCTCGTCGCCACACGGCGGGAAAGCCAGACCGTCTATTATCGCATAGCTGACGCAGCGGCGTTGCGGGTGATCGAGACATTGGCGGAGCTTTTCTGCCCGCCGGAACTGAGGAACCAATCATGACTGCCATACTTCACAAACTCTCGCCGCAGGACGTGCAGGGCCGCCTTGCAACGGGCCGCGCAGTGCTGGTCGATATCCGCGAGCCGGACGAATTCGCCCGGGCCCATATCCCTTCGGCGCTGTCCCAACCGCTTTCCGTGCTGGAGCGGGCGCACCTCACGGTTGATCCCGGCACCGATGTGATTTTCACCTGCCGCACCGGCATGCGGACGGCGGGGGCGTGCGACCGGCTCGCCGCGCGGGTCGAAGGCGAAGCTTATGTGCTCGACGGCGGACTGGAGGCCTGGGCAAAGGCTGGTCTACCGATCGAGCAAAACCGCAGAGCACCGCTGGAGATCAACCGGCAGGTGCAGATGACCGCAGGCTTGCTGATCCTCACAGGTGTCGCCCTTGGCTTTGCGGTTGCGCCCGCGTGGTTCGGCCTATCGGCATTCGTCGGCGCGGGCCTCACCTTCGCGGGCGTGACAGGGACATGCGGCATGGCGCGGCTTCTTATGCTCGCACCGTGGAACCGCGCCCGTGCCTGATATGGACTTGGAGGTCCTCTTGTTGGCGGCAGCAGGCGGCGCCTTGGTCGGATTTCTGCTGACGCTGTTTGGTGGCGGTGGATCCGTTCTGGCGACGCCGTGGTTGATTTATGTGGTGGGCCTCGCTGACACGCATGTCGCGATAGGCACTTCGGCGGCAGCGGTTGCAGTGAACGCCGCCGCCGGTCTCGTGGCACAGGGGCGGGCCGGCAAGGTCAAATGGCCCTGCGCCACGGTGTTCGCTCTAGGCGGTCTGTCAGGCGCACTCATCGGAGCCCATATCGCGAAGCAGATTGACGGGCACGCGCTGCTGTCCTGGTTCGCCTTTGCGATGATCGTGGTGGCCCTCTCGATGCTGGTTCCCCGTCGCAGCGAAGGCGATCCCGGGGTACATCTGACCCCCGCACTCGTGCTCAAGCTTGCGCCGGTAGGGCTCTTCACAGGTCTCGCCGCCGGGTTCTTCGGGATTGGTGGCGGGTTCCTCATCGCGCCGGGCCTTATGGCCTCGACCGGCATGACGCTGGCGAATGCAGGCGCCTCTTCGCTTGTATCGGTGGCATTGTTCGGCTCTGCAACGAGCGCCTCTTACGCAGCCTCCGGGCTGGTGTCGTGGACACTGTTCGGCGCGCTGGTGCTGGGCGGAATTGCCGGTACTTTTGGCGCGATGCCGGTATCCCGAGGGCTCGCAGGGCAGCCTCGCGTGGCGCGTTCGCTATTCGCCCTGTTAGTGATCTGTGTCGCAGCGTACATCCTGTTGTCCGGTCGGTAAACGCTGGGACGGAATGAAGCGCCAACACACCGGTCATTCCCAGGCCCAAATCGAACCGTCGGAACCTGCCTTACGTTCACACGCTGCCGACGGCGATGAATTGCCGACTGCAGCCAAACCGCTTCCGAAATCAAATCGCAAAACAGCGACGTCAAAGTGGAGGGACGGGATGGCAAGGTTCCTGTTGATCGACCTAGGTAGTTTAGATCGGATTGCGCCGCATCCAACAATCCTCGACCTCAAAGCGAATTAGATACTGTTGCCTCAGTTGTTCTTTAGGCTACCAGTGCGATAGGGTTTGTTCGAGGTGATCGCTAATCGGCGCCATCTCCTAGAACTGGAATTTAATGGCACCGTCGGTGTGATTTTGGCGGAAGCTGGGCGGGGAAGCGTCGAATGCCAAAAATCAGATCAATACTAATAAGAAATTTCCGATCAATCCGCAGTTTGGAGTTTAATGCGACCGATTTAACCACGATCGTTGGCGACAACGATAGCGGCAAGTCAAACATCCTCCGTGCCCTAAATCTCTTTTTTAATCGGGAGACTGATCCAGGCATACAGCTGGATTTCGACAACGATTTTAACAAGTATGTTGCCCTCAATAAGCAGGCTCCACAGATAGATGTCGAAATAACGTTGGAGTTACCCGAAGGCTATCACGAAATGAACGGACATCGAGTTCGCTGGCGGAAATCGTGGCGGCGCGAAGGGCTGGTCAAAGAGCGCGACTGGATCGGACTTCGATCTGAAGGGATACGGCGTGGGCGCGAACGCTTCGCGGAAGTTTTCATCGAACCTCGCTCGCGCCTACCGGCACTCCTATCTCGGATTGAGTTTGAGTATGTACCGGCCATTCGCGGAGCAGACTTTATTCGACGAATGAGAGGTCGCATTTATCGCGTAATTGCTGACGTCGCTGAGGAAGGCTTTCGATTGCGCAGTGGGGATTTCGAGCAAGCGATTGGCGAGCAGGTCGAACCCCTAATGGCAAGCCTTCTCCAAGACATGTCTGAAAGTGCTAGTCTGAAGCTGCCGAACGATTTGAGCGAAGTTTTCGAGCAATTGGATTTTCTGAGCGGGGAGAAGGCCATCTCTCTGAACAGTCGCGGCGATGGCATTAAGGGGCGATATGTTCCCCATATTCTCAAATTTATTGCAGAAAAGAAGCAGCAACTTTATGGTCGCGGCGCTCAACCATATACGTTCATTTGGGCATATGAGGAGCCTGAAAATAATCTTGAATTCCGTAGAGCCCAGGAACTCGCCAATTTCTTCTACGAGATTGCCTCGGATCAGCTGACCCAAGTGCTTGTTACTACGCACTCTCCAATATTCTTTAATCTAAAGAATGATCATCCCGACCTATGCACCACGGCATTTGTCACTCGGCTTGATGAAGAGAGCGGAACGGTCGCACAAAGTGATCTATCCACATTGGAGGCGCTCGATGAACGTATGGGCGTAATGACTATCATCGCTCCGCATATTCGCAATGCGGCCGCAGAAATCATGATGCTGCGGGATCAATCGGTTCATCTTCAGGAACAGCTGGATCAACATAACATCCAGCTTCTGCCGTCGATTTTCGTAGAAGGCGTCACGGACCACATCGTTTTACAGCGAGTGATTGATCTCTATTTCCCAAAAGTTCGAGATCGGATCTGCATGCTGCCGCCTCCCGTTCGGGCTGGAGCGGGGTATGTCTCCAATATGCTCCAATCATGGGAGTTCAAAACACGTACCTGCACGATCGCAGATCGACGGCGTGCCCATGGATTCCTCGACTGTGATGACGCCGGCATGAGGGAGCATGATAAGCTGAAAAAGCTGAAGGCGAAGCACGTAGATGTTACCGTTCTTACTGCTCCTGAACATCTGAATCCTGCAATACAAGCCGGCTTTAAGGTGCCAATTTGTCTCGAAGAGCAGTATCCCGTAGCATGGTGGGCCGAGGCACTTGGCCGGGGGTGGTTATGTGAGCGTGAGCCAACACAATACCTTACAAATGAAAACCTCAACCGGCTGGCCCGGCGAGACGTGAGCTTGGACGATTTGTTTGGGGATGCCGACTGGAAAGTTGTAGTCACTCATTGCGTGAATGAGGCCAATAAAACTGATTGGGCAACATGGGTCTCACAACTCGGCGAGGATGAATTTCGAGAGGGCACTGAGCCGCTGGCAACCGCCATGCTAGGCGCTTTGACGCGGATGGGTGTTGTTGAAAACTGACAGGGTCCTGAGCGATACGGTGCCAGCATGGAGCCTTATGTTCTCGATCTGGACGCGTACCCCGAAGTCTCGACGTGGTTCTGTATCGGCTTTCAGATTACGCATTTCTACGGCTAATCAGCCTCCTAGTCGCGCAGAAGCAGCCAGGTGCCGCTGACATAGCGGTCGTTCCCGGTGTTGAAAGCATTTGTTGAAACCTGCCCTTTGTTAATGCGTCGCCAACATCTATTCGACCACATTCAAAGGCAATATAGTTTCAGATCCAGGGGCACAGAGAACCAGCCGGTCGCGGACCCTCATAGGGAGATGGTTCATGGAAGACGCGCCATAATCCCAAGCGCTGAGCCGCTAAATCTAGGCCAATTCAGCTCCACGATCGCGGCTGCGGCCGAGTAAATAATCGAGGCAAAAAATGCCTCCACCCTTTGCGAGCAGGGGCAGCATTAGACCCGCCCAGCTCAGATGCGTTGGCCATGCATCGGGATAGACAAAGATCTGTATCACCAGTGTCATGCCGAGCAGGCCGAGGGCCGCCCCACGCGTACACAGGCCGAGCACCAGCAGGATAGAGAAGAGATGTTCTGAGATGGCGGCGGCATAGGCAGCGATATGGGGCGGTATCAATGGCAATGCGTATTCGGTCGCGAACAGATCAAACGTGCCGTCGGTGATGCTGAACCACCCCTCCACCTTGGCGCGGCCGGAGAGAAAGAATACCGCTGCTGCGCCGAAACGCGCGACCAGCAGCAACAGTGAATCCGGTAGCAAGCGACCCGCAAGGTCCGCCGCGCCGGAATACAGCGATGTCAGTGTCTTCATCCACCCACGCTCCATGTGTTGTGTTGGGAAGAAATGGCCCGGACGTGGGGGCATTGTCGTCCGGGCCGAGGCAATGGGTCGCGTCTGCCCGTCAGGCGCGCGGCGTGAGCGATCCCATACCCTTGGGGGTCTTGATCTTCGTGCAGGTGCCAATCTTCACGGCTTTCCAGGCGTTACCCTGATAATCCTTGACTGAGGTGCCCGCGCAGCTTGTACCCGCACCCGCCTTGCAGTCATTCTTGCCGGCCAGCGACACGCCGTAGCATTTTTCGGTCTTGGGCGCGTCGGCGGCGCTGGCGGCGGACGTGAGGGTGAAGGCGAGCGCAGCAGCGGCCGCAGGGTGTGTGAAGTTCATGGTAATGCTCCTGTCATCGGGAATGGGTCTCGTGTCACGGGTCATGATCCGGCCCGGTTGACGAGGAGCAATTCGGTGATGGCTGATCTGTGGTTACAGAATTTATTTTTCTCATCTCGCCGGACGAAGTGTAACCATTTGGCAATCGCAAACGAACCGTAAGTGGGAGCACGAATGCGGGCCAGCGAAACACAGCTAAAGGCATGGATGATCGGCGGGCTGAACGGCGACGCGACCGATCAGGCGCGCCTGCTGCGCGCGCTCGTCCCCCTATTGGGAGCCTTTTACCGGCGGCGCATGCAGGAGCGACAGGGCGACATTGACGACCTCATCCAGGAGACGCTGATCGCTGTGCACACCCGCCGCGCCACCTATGACCGGGAGCGGCTGTTCAGCGGCTGGCTGTTCGCCATTGCCCGGTACAAGATGATCGACCATTTCCGCAAAGAGGGCCGCACCTGTACGATGGAGGGGCTGGAAGACATCCTTGTCTCCGAAGGTTTTGAGGATGCGAGCGGCGCCCGCATGGATGTCGACCGGCTGCTGGGCCAACTGCCGGAAAAGCAGGCGGAGGCCATCCGCGCTACTCGGCTTGATGGTCTGAGCACATCCGAAGCCGCCACACGGGCAAAAATCGGGGAATCGGACGTAAAAATATCGGTGCATCGCGGCCTGAAAGCGCTGGCGGCCCGCATAAGAGGCGAAGTGTAAATGGATACAGACCAACTGATCGAGGCCTTGGCCAAGGATGTGGCGCCCGTGCACCGCCATGCGGTTGGACAACGCCTTGTTGCCGGATTGGCCGTCGGCGTACTCGGCACTTTGCTTTTAATTTGTCTGTGGCTTGGCTTCAATCCGCAACTCGATGTCGCGATGCGCCACTATTCGTTCTGGATGAAGTGGGGGTATACCCTGTCGCTCGGCGTCTGTGCGGTGGTGGCGACAATGCGGTTGGCGCGACCCGATGGCGGAAAGCTGGGCTGGCTATGGGTCATGGCGCTCCCCGTGGGTTCTCTCGCGGCCATCGGCATTGTCGAGATGAGCCGGGTGCCGCCCGGGCAATGGCTCGCCATGTGGCTGGGGACGAGCTGGAGCGTCTGCTCATCCATCGTTTTCCTGCTGTCGCTGCCGATCTTCGGCGGTCTGCTTTGGTCCTTCCGTCGTCTTGCACCCACGCGCCTTCGCGCTGCCGGAGCGACCGCAGGGCTGACGGCGGGTGCATGGGCGGCAACGCTCTATTGCCTTCACTGCCCGGAAGTGTCCGCCATCTTCGTCCTGACATGGTATACGCTGGGGATCGGCCTTGCCGCGCTGCTGGGCGCCATAATTGGTCCACGCCTGATGCGCTGGTAATTTTTCCGGGCGCTGTAACTATCTTCCCGATGCTCCCGAATAACAGATGCCGCACCCGGCATATGCATTTTTCAGGAGACCCATTATGACAACGCTCAATTCCGGTATCAGCTTTGCCGCCACCGCCGCGATCATTGCCGTTGCCGCCGCCGCAGCGGTGACCCCGGCTGTTGCTGAAGATGGAGCCAAGCAGATCCATTGCTATGGCGTCAACACCTGCAAGGGCACGTCGGACTGCAAGACCGCGCACAATGACTGCAAGGGCATGAACGAGTGTAAGGGGCATGGGTTCAAGGCCATGACAGTGAAGCAATGCAAAGCCGCTGGAGGCAGCCTGACCGAACCGAAATAAGTCTTGTCTCGTGCCGTTGTCCGTATGGGCAGCGGCACGCTCTGCCCGGAGCCCTTTCATGCACTCTTTCGGTCTTGGCCTGCGCAAACCGCACTACACTGAATTTCTGGGAACAGAGGTTCCGGTCGATTTCGTCGAGGTCATTTCAGAAAACTTCATGATTGATGGCGGACGCCCGCGGGATATTTTGCGTCAGGTGCGGGAACGCTACCCGGTGGCTCTGCATGGCGTTTCGATGTCGATCGGTTCCGCACAGGGTCTGGATCGCGGTTATCTCGCGCGGTTGCGGGCGCTCGTGGGCGAGATCGAACCGCTGTTCGTATCCGACCATTTAAGCTGGTCAAGCACGCCGGGTTTCAATTCTCATGACTTGTTGCCGCTACCCTATACTGCTGAGGCACTGTCGATAGTGTGCGCCAACATTGGCCAGGCGCAGGACGCTCTGAGCCGCAATATGCTGATCGAAAACCCATCCAGCTACGTCAGCTTCGCACAATCCGAGATGACCGAATGGGAGTTCCTTCGCGCTGTCAGCGACCGCACCGGCTGCGACCTTCTGCTCGACGTCAACAATATCTACGTCAGCGCAGTCAATCACGGGTTCGATCCCGTCGCATATGTCGCGGGGCTGCCTTTGGATCGCGTGCGACAGGTCCATCTCGCCGGGCACAGTCAGGGCGAAAATCTCTTGATCGACACCCATGACAAGCCGGTGCCTGCTCCTGTCTGGTCGCTGTTCGCCCATGTCATCGAGCGGGCCGGACCTGTAGCCGTGATGATTGAGAGGGATGACAATATCCCACCGCTCACTGACCTGCTGGCCGAATTGGTCATGGCGCGGGCGCTGTTACCCCGTAAGGTGGCGGCATGAGCCTTCTCGTGCTCCAGAGCGATTTTCGTGCGTGGCTGGAAACCGGCTCGGCACAAGCCTCTTCCGCCTTCGCGCCAGAGGCGCAGCCCGGGCTTCTGGTCTACCAAAACAATTATCGCGCATCGCTCATGGCCTGTCTGGAGGAAAGCTTCCCCCGGACCTTGGCGTGGATAGGCGGTCGAGCGTTTCGGTCCGTCGCCGCCACGCTCATCGATGCCCGACCGCCGGACAGCTGGTCGCTCGATCATTATGCCGCGCATTTTCCTGTGGCTCTGGCGAAAGCGCTGCCGGACGATCCCGAAGTGGCGGAGCTGGCGACGCTAGAGCAGGCGCTTACCGAAGCGTTTGTTGGACCGGATGCCGTCGCGCTCACCGCCGATGATCTTTCTCACATCAACTGGGACACCGCCGTGCTGCGCCTCGTTCCCACCGCGCGAATGCTGACCGTCACCACCAATGCAGCGGCAATCTGGTCGGCACTTGCATCGGATCAAAATCCTCCAGCCGCCGCTGCCCTGACAACACCCGCGCAGTTGCTCATCTGGCGTGCGGAATACACATCTTGCTTTCGCGCGCTGGATCGGATCGAGGACGAACTGATGGGCGACATGGACAATGGCATAGCGTTTGTTGACGTCTGCCGCCGACTGATCTCGGCGTTAGGCCACGCAGAGGGGATAATGACTGCGGGCAATTGGCTCGGCCGTTGGACAACAGATGGACTGCTGATTAACATCGCTTAGGTCATGAATTAACGAGATACAGCAAGACAGCACTGCAATTTCTTCGCGAACAACGCCAACATAGCGGCCATACCACGTCTCTATTAATCTAGTTAATAGCTGCCGTTAATAGCAGGAAGAAGCTGCTCCATTCGGGAAGTATCGGTGTTGCTTCAAAGTCGGTGCGTTATGATTTGTGCATCGATCCCTTCGTCCGTCATCAGAAATGGCAGGCGAGGGTGAGGGACAGCTCGCGGGGTTGCTGCGGAATATACTGGCTCATCGTGGCGGCGCGCAGAGTATTGCCGAAGGCGAAGCTGTCGTCATGGCCGTTCTGGATGTTCTCTGCAACGATCCCCCACGTCCACCCGTGAAGGTCAAAATGGACTTCGATACGGCTATCCAGCACGCGACCCATCGGGCGGTCAAGCGCGGGATCAAAACTGAGGCGGGCAGGGCCGAGATAGCGCAGTCCGAATTTAACCGCGCCTGTTGTGTTCGTCACACGGAACGTTTTTTCCATGGATCCCCGGATGGTATATTGGGGAATGACGGGCAATCTCCGGTCTCGCAGTTCCGTTCCCAGATTATTGCGAACCAGCCGAGCGTCCTGAACGGTTGCGCCCGCGGTGAATTTCCAACCATTGCCAAGCGGCTGATCGACGGCCCCCTCCAGCCCGATGATCTGCGCACGCCCGGCGTTGCGGGTTCGCGTAATCCCGTTGGGCAGCAATTCGTCGGATTGCATGTCGTCCCACCACGTAAAATAGCTGCTGATGTCGACCACCCGACCGCCACTGCTCAGCTGACGCCATCCCGCTTCCAGCGTCGCCAGCTCGTCTCCCGCGAAGTGCTTTGGCTGCCTCCCGCTGTTGTTTTCCAGTCCGCCTTGGCGCGATGCTGACCCATAGCGCACAAACAGCAGGTTGTCCGATCCGGGATGCCACGAAAGTGCGATGCTCGGAGTCAGGCCCGTCTTGCGCAACTCGCCCGCGTCGGTTGCCCCACCGGTTGCCCGGCTATCGCTGATAACCCCACGAAACAGGCGCGCGCCCGCTTCGATGTCCAGCGAGGAACCAACCGGGACGGTGATGTCCGCGAACACCGCGCTGTCCGATGCAACCCTGCGGCTGTTTTCAATTGCTAGTTGAGTGGTCGAGATGCCAACAAGGGTGCGTTCCACATGCTGTCGTGCTTGAATATGCGACACGCCGATCAGCCAGCTGGCAAGGCCCCAATGGCCGGCCAGATGCGCCTCACTATCCCACAGCCTATACCGGCGCGTGTCGATCAACAGCGCAGGATCGAGCAGACCAAAACTGTCCGCGCCGATCGTCGCGTCAAGGCTGTCGCGCACCTCGTGCCAGGTCACACCACTTGCAAGTACCAGATCGGCAGCCCCCACGCGTCCCGCTATGCGCGAGGAAAAATGGCTCAGATCATTGTCGTGTGGTTCTTGCTGTTGCGCGGGACGGGTTCGTGCGCCTGAAGCATAGACATATTGGCTATCCTTGGCTTCGAGCAACTGGAACTGTCCGGTCAGGTCGGCGCGCCAGCCTCCGGATGTCTCCACGCCCAGCGCCATGCGGCCACCAAGCAGCCCCAGCCTGTTCGTATTCCGGCGCGGGCCGGTATCGATCCACCCTGGTTCCTGCGCGAAGTAGACCACCGTCCTCAGCGCCGCGCGGGACGCGAGCAACGGGATGTTGGCGACCGCTGTCCCGGAATAGCCAGTGCCGCCGCCCGAAACCGTGCTCACCCCGGCTGATGCCGTGGCGCTGGTCTCGTCGATCACCGCACGGTGCGTGACGATATGATAGACCCCACCCAACGCGCCGGAACCGTAGAGCGAACCTTGTGGCCCTTTAAGCAGTTCCACCCGCTCGATATCGACCAGCCGCAGGTCAGGGTCCGGTGCGGAATAGGTGAGGCGAGTGTCGTCGAGCATGATCGCTACGGTCGACTGACTGTCGCCATTGAACGGGCTGTCGGCGACGCCGCGCAGAAACATGCGGTTGCGCCCGGGCCCCAACGCCGTCATTGCAAGCCCCTCGGTTGCTTCCGCCACACCAGCGGTTCCGGTGCCGGGATCGCGCCCTTGCAGAGTACCGATCTGAACGATGGAAAGGGCTCGGGGCAGGCGGAGTAGGGCGATGTCGCGTTTGGTCGCGGTTACGATAATCGGGGCAGGGTCGATAATTTCTGACACCGCAGACTGGAGGGCTGGCGCCATCCATTTGTCTGACAGAGGTTTGGCGATCATCCGCTCGATCCGCCAGGCCGTGGGGCCGACATGGCGGGCGGCAAGGCCGGATCCGGCCAGCATGCGGCTCAGAGCATCACCCACTGTGATATGCCCATGGACGGTGTTTGCCCGCGTCAGTGGCAAGCTGCCCTCAGTCCCAATGGATATGCCGGTTTCGCGCGAGAGTTCCGCAAGGGCGGCCAGCAATGGCTGGGCGGGAACGTCAATGTCGATACGCGGTGGACGGGGTGTTTGGGCGAAACCGTCAGTGAGCGCGATCGACGAGGCGATAATGCCCAGCGTCACGCGCCAGCTCCAGCCCCATAAGCTGGGAAAGATCTCGAAGCGCCGCCTGCCCATTCCCGATTACCAGGGTCCCCGAAAAACGCCGCCCCTGCAAGGTGTCCGGCACAACAAGATTGACCCCCGCATAGCGCTCCAAATCCGCCGCGACCAGCCGCAACGACGTATCCTGATAGCTTAACCGGCCTTTCTGCCAGCCGCCAATGTCGGATGTATCGGCGGTGCGGATGAGCACGCGCCCTCCTGCCCCTTCGTATGACAGTGTGCCGCCCTTGCCCACGACCGATGGCTCGCCGAACACATTGGCAAATTTCACGCTCACCTGCCCGTCGGCAACGCCGATGCGGACCGCCTGACCGCTACTCTGGACGTCGAAGACTGTACCGATATCGCTGATCTCCGCTGGACCGGCGCTGATTGACAGTGAACGGCCCGGATCATGGCGAATGGAGAAATACGCGCCGCCGGAGAGGGCGATACGTTCACCGTCCTTGCCGGAAACGGTCAATCGGCTGTGGGGTGCCATCGCCACGCTGGATCCATCGGCCAGTGTGACCGTCCGCCCGGTTGTACCGGTAGAATAAATCTGGTCGTCATCCCGCAAAAGCGATGGCAAGGTGAGGCCGGCGACGAGCGAGGCCGCCAGCGCACCCGCGGCCCAGCCGCGCCAGCGGGTTGTAGGTGCGGCAACCGGCGCGGCAGGCTCGGTTACAGTACCCAACACTTTGCGATGTTCGTCGAACAGGCTGCCGGCCAGCGCTAGCTCGTCATAGGCGGCACGGTGACGGGGGTCCGCTTCGAGCCATGCGGTAAAGCCGTCCCAGTCCATGGCGTCATCCGTGCTGGCGACGTGCCAGGTGGCGGCCTGATCTATGATGCTGTCCTCACCGTTCATGACCGTTTTCCGTTTCCGGTGTTCCCCCTGCTTCATCGGTACGTACCTGAGACGCCACCGACACGAACCATCCGCAGTCCGCCAGCGATGCGCGCAAATTTTTCATGGCGACGGCGAGATGCTTTTCCACCCCGCTTCTGCTGATGCCCATGATGTTAGCGACCTCGGCATGGCCCAGTCCTTCAAACCGGTGCAATCTCAACGCGCGCTGTGCGCCGGTCGGTAGCGCTGAGACGGCGTCACGGACCAATGCCTCCTCCTGCTCCCGGGCCAGTGCCTCATCCTGCCGAAGGGAGGGATCCGCACGGTTTGCGGGATGGATGTCCTCGCCGTCGTCGGCGCTCAGCCATTGCCGGTCGCGCGCCATTGCCCTTTGCCGCGCCCTTGCGCTATCCAACACCAGATTGTTGGCCATACGGAACAGATAGGCGCGGCCATTGGCGATGGGGCCGCTGGCGTGCCGGTCCAGCTTGATCCATAATTCCTGGATCAGATCGTCGGCCTGGGTGGAATCGCCGCAACGCGCCCTCAAAAAGCGGATGATTTCTGCGCGATGCAGCTCGAAGAGTGCGGCGAGGCCACCCCCCTTCCCGGGCGCGTCCGTATCTTCCGCTGGTCGGTTGGGCGTGCCGTTCATCGTCCGTGATTATGCCCTCGCCAGCGCGAACAGGCCAGCGACTTTATGTGCGATCTCGTGGACTTCTACATGAATGTGGGTGGGATCAAAGCCGCCTTGCACCAGTAGGGCTGTCAGCTCCCGCTGATCGAACAGGCGGTGAGTGCCCTTGCTCGTGAAGGACCAGCCAGCCATCGATCGGCGATGAGTAACATAGGCGACCAACCGTCCACCGGGCCGCAACACGCGCCGCAGGTCCGTCACCATCGCGCCATCGTCGCCACAGAAATAGAAGACATTGAGCGCAAGCGCAGCGTCGTAGCTGTTCGACACGAAAGGCAAGTGCCCGATCTCGCCGACCGCCAGTTCACAGAGACTTGTTTTGCCCAGCGCCTTCATGCGTGCTCGGGCTCGGCGTATCATGGTGGCCGAGCGATCTACACCCGTCACATGGCAACGTCCTTTCCGTAACATCTGCGCCATCGTGGCCCCAGTTCCGCAACCGGCGTCAAGGACCCGCTCGCCGTCACGAGCATTGAGAATGCCAACGGCCAGCCGGCTTGGCTTGCGGTTCGCCGCATCCATGACCGACCCGACGAGGCTGCCGAACAGGCCGTCCGGATGGGCAAGCTGCTCGCCTATGTTACGCGCCCAATCCACGGGTGGTTTGCTCAGCGCAGCTTGGCGAGCAGCGCCTGTATTTCGTGGCGTCGACCGGCGTCCCATACTGGGCGGTCGGGATCATGCGGCGCCTGCAATGCCTTTTGCAGCGCCGCGCGCGCGCCGGTGACATCGCCTTGATCGGACAGAAAGTCGCCCCAAAAATAATTGGTGTCGAGACCATCGGGGTCGAGTGCCAGCGCCTGTTGCAGCAGTTGGCGCGCACGGTTCTTGTCGCCAAAGCCAATGGGCGATCCCGGAACCTTGTAGTAGAGCACCGCAAGGCTCATTGCTGCGCCGCCATTCGCCACGCGCGGATCGATCTGATAGGCATGCGCCAGAACATCCCGCGCGCGTGTCGCCAGCCCCAGTTTATGAAAAAAATTGGCCCGGTTCGCCTCCTCACTGAGGACGATACCCTGCCACAACAAGGGCTCGGCCTGATTGGGATAGCGGGCGACGACCACCGCAGCGACCTTGTCGAGCCGGGCGAGCGCGGCGGCTTGATGGCTGGAACCGTTCATCTGATAGGAAATGAGTGCCCAACTGTCATTCACCGCCTTCACGTCCTCTGCTAATCCCGCGAAGGCCGGGGCGGGAAGTGCCACACACAAGCCGGCCAAGACGGCTGCGGTTAGCGGGCGAAGCTGCTCTTTCATTTCATCTCTCCGATAGTCAGGAAAATTCGGCGTTCACGCGCCGGATCTGCGGGGCAATGCCCCGGTCGATGACGCCTGGCGCCAGCGTGTTTAGCCCGGTATAGATTCTTTCCATCCAGCCAATGGTAACGGTGCTGCGGCGCGCGAGGATTGCGCGAACAATGCAGCGAGCGACCTGTTCGGGCTCATCCGCTTTCATCCCGGTGATGTCCAGAAAGCGGTTGACGCGCGCGCTGTTGAACGGTGTTCGCGCGGCGCGTGGACTGATATGGGTGACGGCAATCCCGGTCCCGGCCAGTTCGCGGCGCAGCGCATGGCTCAGGCCTGCCAACCCCGCCTTGCTGCTTGAATAAGCGGCGAACCACGGGTAGGGGATCGCGCCCAGAGCGGAACCGATGTTGACGATTTGCCCGCTGCCCCGCGCACGCATGGGGCCGACAACGGCGCGGGCAATGACCGACGGAGCCAACAGGTTGACCCGATAGCACAGCGCCAACGCGGACACATCCTGGGCTTCGTGCAGGCCAAAGCTCATCACTCCGGCCATGTTGATAACGATATCCGGCACATCATTGGCCAGACGGTCCATCAGCAAAGTCAGCGCGCTTTCATCCGACAGATCGGCGATCAAGCTGTCATGGCAGGCTGGACTTGAGATACGATCGATACCGGTGACATGGGCGCCGTGTTCCCGCAGCATCCGCGCGACCGGCGTGCCCAATCCACCCGCTGCGCCGGTGAGCACGACATGTTTGCCATCAAGCCGGGACATGGGCAGCCTCCAGAGAAACTGACGCAAACACCGCGCCATAAAGGGAGAAAATATCCTTCGCCATCTGGACGATTGCGGCGCGATCGGCAGGGTCGGAGAGGCCATTCACCAACTGGGCGAAGAAGCGCATATGGTCCTGATCGAGCGTGCCGTGCGATGTGAGATAGGTAAAGGCTTCCGGCGGCAGACTAAGATGCTGCGCCACCGCTGACGCTCCGCGTGAAGCCAGCGCCACACTCACACTTTCCAACACATAGACCATGCCGAAGAATGCGATCGCGTTGCCCGCAGTAATCTGCGCATAGGCATGATCGACCATTGCCCGGGTCGGTTCGGCGGGGGCACTGTGGCGCACGGCCTCCGCATCCCCGCCCGCCATGGCAATGTCGGACAAGATCCACTCCTCATGCCCGGTTTCCTCCGCGACATATTCGTCAAGCGCGGCCGCAAGATCGGACCGGTGAGCAAGGCCAGCACGTGCGGCTTGCAGCAGCGGCACGGTATGGCGAACATGATGATAGGCCTGGGCGAGGTAGGCGAGATAGCCATTCCGGTCGATCGTGCCTTTGAGGCCCGCTTGAATCTGTCGGATCTGCAGAAAGCGCAACCGCTCGCGTGTCGTTGCCGCTTCCAGTTCCAGAAAAAAGGTAGGCTCGCCCGAGAGCCACGCCTGCGCAATCGCTCCTCGGCGCAAACGACCATTGCCGGTCAGCATTCCATTGGCAGGCGTGAAATGTGCCACCTCACGCCATGCGCCAATGGAGGCATAGGGCGGCAACAGCGCATTCGCGGCCGTTACGGCGGCGGCCAAATCGGCGTCAGGGAAGGCGGGTGTCAACAAGGCTTCGGGCATTGGTCTGCCGTCGCCATGCACCATTGCCTGTTCGATCCCGGGTTGCGCCAGCAGCGCCTCCTCGACCCATTCGGGGGAGATGTTACGGCCAAAGCTCGTGACGATCATGGTCGACTTGCGTCCTTCGATCCACAAGCGGCCCTGCGAATCGATACGGCCGATATCACCGGTCGCGAACGGCCCTGCGTCACGCAGCGCACCCACCGTACCGAGGCATACCGGTCCATCGAGCATCACTTCCCCATCAACTGCTATGGATGCGTGCATGTGGGAGAGGGGGCGACCGACACTGCCTGGGGCAGCATCATCTGCGTCCTCAAGCGAGACGACCGAGGCGCACTCCGTCAGCCCATACCCCTGCCGCACCGGCAATCCGACCGCGCGGGCGCGATCGAGCAGTGAGCGCGGCGTGCGGGCACCGCCCACCGCAACGATGGTGAGTGTGGGCAGCCGTGTCCCCTGAGCCTCCATATGACTGACCAGCCCGGCCAAATATTCGGGCACGATGATGAGCGATGTGACATTCCATTCCGTGATGGCCCGTACCATCGCGGGAACATCGGGACGGAACGGATCAGCCATACCGACCATCGCTTGGGGCGGGCACAGATAGGTGCCACCTGCAAGCAGGGTAGCGAACATTCCCGCCACTGTCTCCAGCAATATGCCCGGTGGCAATAGCGCGAGATGCCGCCCGGCATGGTCCTGCCCGACCACATCGACAACCGCCGCGGCGACTTCCATCATATGCGCTGCCGACAGGCACACGCCCTTGGGCGTCCCGCTGGACCCGGACGTAAAAGTGATCCGCGCGGTGCCAGTCGGCAGCGCGATCGGCACCGCGTCGCATGGCGCAAAACTGTCGGGATCGGCGGAGCGATACAGCGCCTGCGCCCCGCATGTTTCAATCGCGTGGCGAAGCTGATCAGTGGTGAAGAAGGACGGCAGCGAAAGCACGGGGGTTGAGGCTTCAAGCAAGGCCAGCTCCAGCAGAAGCTCTGTGATGCCATGGTCAGTCTGCATCGCAACCGGGCGCCCCGCGTCATGGCGGGTGATCAGGCGCTCAGCCAAACCCTCGACCGCTACTGCCAGCGCACCATAGGTCAGGGGCGGGGTCGAAACCGGATCAACGGCAATGCGGTCCGGCGCTGTGGTAGCATGGTCCCTGAGTGTCCCGAGCAACATTCAGGCAACCTTGCGCAGCGAACGGCGGCCTAGGAACGTGGCAAGCGCTTGTTGCCCTTGCGTGATTACGCCCATGCACACGCGCGGGTCACGGGAGTAATAGGCTCCCCACTCGGCCGTGTCCTCCCCCAGACGCTCCGGCAGCGCAAGAGCGAGCTCCATGATGGGCACGCCGATCCGCACAAACATGCCGCGCAGGGGCGTCGTCAGGGTCGCCACCGCGATTTCGCTGGACCCGCCCAGATCATTGGCGGCTGCACCCCATAGAGCAATCATCGCCATGGCATTTTCAGCAGCGAGATTGCCGATCTCGACAATCTGTCCGCGCGCGACATCCCGACCCAGAGCGGCGCTGACCCGTGTTTCGATGCTTGTGTCGAGATAGCGTTCGAGGAATAGCGGCGCAGTGTCGGCGCGGCGATACCCCAGTGCGGCACTGCACCGCCGGTCTTTGCCCGCCGTCATATATGTACTGAAGCCCGGCGCGGGGGCGGCACCGAACACCTCTTGATAGCGACGCTGGATCAATGGTCTGCTCACGGCTTCTAACATGCGGTGCTCCCAGGTTACACAGGCAAGACGCCGCGCCGCGCCGCTTTCCGCAGTCCGATAGAAAAGAAAATTTCGGGAGGGCCTCGCAGATCCATCGTTACCGCAGGCAGGCGCGGAAGAGTCGGAGGTAGTTTTCTGACGCTTTTTCAATTGTATAGTACCGTGCCTGAAGCAGGCTCGCTTCCGCGTTCTGGCTGGCTGGATTGGCTGTGTTGATCGCCTGTGCCATGGCAGCGACATCGCGAGGGGCAACCAGCATACCCAAGGTGCCATGGCCTAACAGCGCTTTCATGCTGCGGCTGCAGTCGGTCGCGATGATGACCAGATTGGCAGCGAGGGCTTCGATTATAACGGCGGGTACCCCCTCATAATCGGACGACAGCAGGAATATGTCATAATCGCGCAGTGACAGGGCAGGTTCGGCGCAGTGTCCCCTAAATTCTACGATGTCGGCGATGCCCAGTCGCGCGGCTAGCGCGCCGAGCTTGGTGCGCTCTGGACCGTCGCCGATGATAGTCAGCCGGTCCGTTTTTTTCCGCCCCAGTGCAAATGCCTCCAGCATCACCGACAATTTCTTCTGCGGCGCGAGCCGACCGATGGTCACGAAATGGCGCCCGGCGGAGGCGCCGCATCGCGCCGCCTTTCCCCGCACGGTATCGATCATGGCCAGCGAAAGCGCCGGATCGGCAATAACGCTCACATGCGCGTCGGATTTGCCCATGCGCCCGCTGATTTCGAGCGTCATCGGATCGGCCAACGCGACGACATGATCCAGAAACGGCGCCTGAATTCGCAGCCACAGATGATACAGGAGTCGCAAGGGTAATGGCATGTCGCGGCGATCAAGGTCATTGCTGATCTTGGCGATGATCGGCGGACAGCGGGCACCGAGGATCAGTTTCAGTGCCACTGCGACCACGGTGTAGCTATTCCCTGCGCAGAACAGAATGTCGGGCCTTTCCTGCCGAATATGGCCCGGCAAGGTGACCATCATCCATAGTGTTTCCCAAGCCGCCGTATCGAAAAAGGGCTGGCGAGGTGCTAAAAAATCAAGGTCTTTTCCTACATCCTCGGCCATAGCGCCATCGGCGCGTCCCATGAACAGGGATGCTTCGATCCCCGAGCTGCGCCAGTGTCGTACCAGACGCAACGCGATCCGCTCGACGCCGCCCGGTTCGAAACTGTGTAGAAAGGTCAGGATTTTCAAGCTTTGGCCTCGCTTGCGAGATCGATGTAGCGGCTGATGATCCGGTATCGGGCCAGATATTCGAGCGTGCGGTCGATGCTGTTCATCAGTGAGGGCACATGAGTGTCGCCGGGGTGGACGGCCACCCGGATGACGGGAGCGGATCGCAACAGTTGAGGCAATGCGCGGGCCGCCAGCAGGGAGGACGCGATACGGGCGCGGCTGCGGCTCGCCCAAGTAATCACCGGGCCCCTGAAAAGGACGGTTCCGCATTGGGGCTGCCAGACCCGCCAATGATCTTCGGCCAGAGCGAAGCCCGCCCGGATCAGCGCCGTCCGCGCTTCTTCACCATAGAGCCAGGCCGGAGCGATAAAACCCGCCGCGGGTCGTTCGATGATGCGTTCGACCAGCGCCTTGCCATCTATCATACGCGACAGGCTGGTGCACGCGTCCAGCCCGAGAAACTCTCCCTCACGTGCCGTCATAAAGCCCGCCTTTACCCGGTGAAGCGCCGAGCGGTGCGTGCTGTCGTCCCTGTGATACCAGCCATGCACGAATATATCCCGTCCATCGGCGGCCCAGTCACGCAGCTGCGTTGCGAATGGCGAACCGGGGAGGATCGGTGCCTCACCCCAGTGGTTGGGCACTACCAGCATGGCGACCTTCGTGACGGGCACTCGTGCTGCCAGCCGGTCGAGCAGCAGTTCGACCGCAGGCTGCGTGCGTGGGCTAACGTCGTGGATCGAAACCAGCAGATGTGGTCGGGGCGTCGTCTTAAGGTTCTGCAGGGGCATCAGTCTCGGGCTCTCAGCAGGAACCACAAAATTCGCGCGAACATGGACCAGCTTTTACAGTGCCCATGCGCTTTCAGACCACAATGTGACAGACGGTGTATGCTTCGCGCAGGGCGATTGATCACCGCCTCGTCATTGGCAGCGCGCGGTACGAAGGGAACCTGCCCCGTGTGAAGAATAGAATTATGCCGCATTGCTGATCCGATCGCGTTGCTGGAGGTACAGGGAGAAAAGCCGCTGGAAATGCATGTCCATGGATGGGATGCTGTCCGCTTGCGCCACTGCGGCCTCTCGCGCGCCGAAGACATTACCCGCAAGAAAGTGTCGCAGGGCGTCGGCCAGCGATGCAGCGCTCCCGGCAGTGAATAGGGCTCCCTGCCCCGGAACGAACTGGTCGGCCGCGCCGCCGTAGTTTGGCACGACGATCGGCAAGCCACTGGCGCGCGCTTCTGCTGCCGCCATGCAGAATGTCTCGGCTTCGCACCCGTGGACCAGCGCATCGCTGCTCGCGAGGATGGATGCCAGCATGTGCCGGTCACTTACAGGCGCGGCGAGGTGAATATGAGGATTATGCGCTGCGGCCCGCACCACGCTGGCGCGCGATCGTCCGTCGCCGAACAGGATGAGGCCGACCGGATTGCCAAATCCTGCCGCCGTTACGCCTTGGAAAACCATCGGCCATCGTTTCTCTTTCCCATGCCGCCCCATGGCGACCAGTAAGGTAGCGCGCTCGTCCAGCCCGCACCGCGCCAACATCCTCGCACGCAATCTGATGTCGCGAAGACAGGGCGAAAACAGATTCGGCTGCACTCCCATCGGGACGACTTGAACTTTCTTCAGCCCACCCTCGACCAGTCGTCGTCCCAGATGCCCGTTGGCGCAAATGACGATGTCGAACTGATCGTCGAGACGACGCAGATGACGCCAGAACCAGTCGAATTGGCGATCGATCTGGTTGCGCTTCATTACGCCGGAAAACCAGCGATACGCATAAGCAGACAGCGGATCGGCATGCATAATAAGGGCGCGCGGTACCCGGCCTCGCCAACGCGCGACCATCGCGGGACTGCTCCATGGTGAGGACACTTCGACCAAATCGGGCGCCAGCGCATCGAGAACATCGTGCAGCGCTGTCTCGTCCCGGAAATAGCGATACCGTCGGTCGAGCGGAAACAGCGGTGCCTTTACGACGCGAATGAACCCGCCCGACTCCTGGGGAATAACAGCGTCCTGTGCGCCTGGTACCACCAGAACGATCTGCTGTTCTCCCGGTCGTGACGCGCGCAGCTTCTGCTCCACATAAGTTTTTACGCCGCCGCCATGCGGAGAGTAGAAGGCGCAGACATCCACAATGCGCATCGTCATCTTTCATCGTTCCTTAAGCGGGCCGAAGTGGAAAAGTCCCGTGCGGTACTGCAGCGTGATCGCGATATGGGCGGGGACCGTACCGACTACCGCCCGTGCGAGCGCTGCCCGTGGCTTCGACCAGCCCAGCTTGGGATCGCCGGGGAACCCGATACCATCGCTGTTCAGGTTGAAGCGCCGGTCGCCGTTGCGATCATGCAGCAGGCTTAGTGCATAGACACCGGGGGCGGGGGCCCGGATGCACAGCTGAACGTCTCCGGTTGAGGGAACCGCGACCTCGACCCGGCGGAATGTCTTGCCGCTGGCAACCAGCACATTGTCATCCGCCAGAAAATCGGTGTCGTTGTCGGGGTAAAGCTCCAGCTTGAGCTGCCCGGCCCGATCCTTCAGCCCTTTCACGCCGACCAGAAATGCAGGGCCCCTCTCCACGGCACCGCAACGGCCTTCGGCCTTGCCCAGATCAGGTGAGGAAGCGAGCGCCGCTCCCGCAGTCAGAACGGCGAGCATACCCGTCACGCCGATCGTTCCTGTAGCAGTTCGCTACTCGCCAGCAACGCGCCGACGACCAAATGGGCCGCCAGAATCAGGCTCGCCATCAGCGCCATGGCGGCTACGATTTCTGTGTCACGACCGACGACAAAGGTGGCCAGCCCCGCAAATACCAGATCCTTGTTCGGCAGCAGTGGCAGGCGGGACAGCAGCTGGCGCATGGCCGACAGGACCAGCAGCCAGCTCAGGGCCATCGTGGGCAGCAGGATATGCCACATTAGCGCTGCCAATAGCGCGCAGGCCAGAATCCGCGCCATGTGTACCGCGCCGATGAAACAGAGCGCGTCGCGCGGCAGCGTGAACAGCGACTTGCGAAGCACCATTAGCAGAAAGGATGTCGCCAGCACGCAGCCTGCCGAGAGCACGAACGTGTGCGAGCTGACACCCAAGGGCAGCGAACCCAGCAGGGGCGCGGCCAGCAGGAACAGGATCAGCGTCGCGATATTGCCTGTCAGCGCCGAGAGGATCGTCACATCCTTGATCGCTCCGAACGGTGCTGCGACGACATACGCATGCCGACGCGCCCAGGCATAAAAATAGACTTCGCCCAGATAGCCGAGCAGAATCTCGTTGCTGATCAGCTTGCGCAATAGGGCCGCAAAACCGCCGACCGGCAATATCCACAGGCGGCGAAAGATGATCCATTCCGAAAAGGGCGACATCAGATAATAGGCAGAAAAGAGCAACCAGAATCCCGGATGGCGCGGGAAAATCGCTTCTAGTTCTGCGACATTGAGCGACTTCAATTGATAGACGACGCTGAGCAGGATGAGGAACGAGACTAGCGGTCCGGCAATGCGGGTCCACCTGCGTTCGTCGCTCAGCAAGGGGGCAGGATCGATCAGGGGCGCAATCGCTGCAATGCTTTCGTCCATAAACAGTGTGACCCTCGATGCGCATGGCCGAACACCCGGCCGACCCAGTATTTTGGATGAGACGCCGCCAGCGCAGATCTTCCGCAGTAGCGATCTGTATTTCTTGTGTACGCCCTCGACCCGGGCGCCCTTTGCCAGCGTGGTATGAAAGGGATGTGACGCTTGCTCATCCGACCTAGTGATCGGAAATAAGTACAATGATAGTCCGCTAAGCTGCCTGCATCATGGAATAGCGGACTTTCCGGATCGTCCGACATAACTGACATTCCACTCGACTTCCTGTGTAATAGGAGCATTGCTGTTCGGACTGATTAGCGCCGGGCCAGGAGGCTGGCGCCGCCCTGACCGATCGATCGGCGGGGCTGTGGGTGGTGGGAGCAGCACGATGCTGCTCCGGAACGGAGATCACCCCATGAAAAATATCGAAACGACAGAACTATCTACGACCACTGCCACCGCCTATGTTGCCCCCCTCTCCGGCACAAAAACCGCAACCAAGTACCGCACCACAAAATCCGCGGCTGTGACGAAACTGCTATCACGGGCCAAGGGCGCAACGCTGGCAGAGATCGGTGGAGCCACGGGCTGGCAGCCGCATAGCTGCCGAGCGTTCCTGACAGGCTTGCGCAAGAAGGGGAAGGAGCTGACCAAGGAACAGCGTTCTGATGGTTCCGGCGCCTATCGTATCTCCCCGACGGTGCCGGAGGTTATTGCTCCATGATCAATCTAGACGATGAAATGGCCACGTTGGCGAAGATGACACCCTCGCAGCTGCGCGCGGCATGGCGTGTCCAATATCGATCGCCAGCTCCCGATATCGGCCCCGACCTGCTCCGACGCGGAATCGCCTGGCGCATGCAGACGCGGGTCCAAGGTGGACTGACGGTCGCGACACGGCGCGCGATCGACAAGTATCTTACCCGGCTGGAGAAGACCGGCGAGGTTGCCAGCCCCCGCGATCTAACGATCAAGAGCGGGACCCGGTTAGTGCGATCATGGCAGGGGCGCACCTATCACGTCCTGGTTCTCGACGATGGCTTTGAGCACGAGGGGCGCCGCTATGAGAGCCTGAGCCAGATCGCGCGCGCCATCACCGGTGCGCACTGGTCGGGACCACGCTTCTTTGGCCTACGCAAACGAAAGGCACCATTCCGTGGCTGAGCGCAAGCGTTGCGCCGTCTATACGCGCAAATCAACCGAGGAGGGCCTCGAACAGGCGTTCAACAGTCTGGACGCACAACGAGAGGCGTGCTGCGCCTATATCATGAGTCAGGCGCATGAAGGATGGGAGCTTGTGCCGGAACAGTATGACGATGGCGGTTGGTCGGGCGGATCGATGGACCGGCCCGCGCTCAGGCAACTGCTCGCCGATGTCGAAGCGGGCAAAGTGGATGTGATCATAGTTTATAAAGTCGATCGCCTGACCCGTGCCCTCACAGACTTTGCCCGGATCGTCGATATTTTCGACAAAGCAGGGGCATCGTTCGTCAGCGTCACGCAAGCGTTCAACACCACCACCAGCATGGGACGGCTGACCTTGAACGTGCTGCTCTCCTTCGCCCAGTTCGAGCGCGAGGTCACGGGTGAGCGGATCCGCGACAAGGTGGCAGCCTCGAAGCGCAAGGGAATGTGGATGGGGGGTCCGGTTCCGATCGGCTATCGTCTCGATAACCGGAAGCTAGTAATCGACAACCAAGAAGCGGCAACAGTACAACTGATCTTCGAACGGTATGTCGCACTTCGCTCGATCGCCGCGCTGGTCGATGACCTGCATACACGCGAGATCAGGACCAAGCAGCGCACCTACAAGGACGGACGCATCATAGGCGGCATATCCTTCACCAAGGGACCATTGGCGCAGTTGCTCAAGAACCCGATATATCTCGGCAAGGTGCGGCATCGCGATGTACTATATGACGGCGAGCATGCAGCGATTATAGATGAGGCTCTCTGGAATAAGGCGCAGACAATCGCGCGGGACAATGGTCGCGATCACAAGCTTGGCCGCAAGGCCCGCAATCCCAGTCTCCTCGCTGGTATAATCACCGATCCCGAAGGCCGACCGATGACCCCGAGCCACACGCGCCGGGAGGGAAGGCAATATCGCTATTACATCTCTCGCCTCGCGCCGGGCGAGGATCGGCAGAGTGCGTGGCGGGTGCCGGCTGGCGAGATCGAGCGGATTGTGATTGGCACGATCGTGAGTTCACTGCGCGACCATGCCATGACAGCGGATAGCAAGGCTGATACGCTTGTTGCAGACGTTGCCCGGCGCACCGATCTTGCGGAAGATCTGGCGTCTTACCCGATCACGGAGCGACGCTCAGCGCTTCTCGAAATGCATGTGAGGGTTCAGCTTGGCGGGGAATGCATCACACTATCGCTTGGGTCGGACCAAGGCCGGCAGTTCACAATCCCTGCACGACTTGTCCGGCGCGGCTCCGATGTACGACTCGCACTCCCGCCCGGTGGCGAAAAGACACGTGAGGCCGATCCGGTACTGCTGAAGCTGATCGCCCATGCTCGTGCGGCGCAGCATATGGTCGAAAGCGGCATCCCGCATCCCAGCGTGGCGCACTACGGCAAGCGGCACCGCTGGCAGCTGCTGCGCATCGCTTGGCTTGCTCCGGATATCCAAACATCCATCATCGAAGGGCGGCAGCCTCCGCACCTCACCGGGCGCAGGCTTCTGCGCGCCACCAATATACCGTTCGACTGGGCCGGTCAGCGCCGCGTCCTCGGGTTCGACTGAGCCTTAGCATACCCCGAGCATCGCATCTGCAGCCGGAATCCACGAAATCGGGGGTTTGAGAAAAGTCTGCCGAACTGGGCCATTACCGCGGGCCAAGTCGGTCTCTGGATACCATATACCCTCGCTCTTCCCACACAACTTACGGATATTCAGCGATAATGTCGCCGGTCCTGATAGGAGACCAAACTGGCTCCATAAATCAAAGACTGTGTGGTGCCGCTTAGGTGACTCGAACACCTGACCCCATCATTACGAATGATGTGCTCTACCGGCTGAGCTAAAGCGGCACGGGCGAAAACGACGGCGAACATCCGGTGATGCCGTCAGCCAACGGGGGTGCGCATAACAGCACTGCCGCACGCTGACAAGCCAGATTGGAGGCAATGATTATGGTCCTGGGCTTAGCAATCTGTTAACCATGCCCGTGCGAGACTGACCATGGAGCCACATTGTCGGCTGAGTGGGGATCACACGGAAAGAGCGGCCATGGATAACGTGCAGGGTCAGGACAATATCGCAGCGGACGACGCCTATGATTATGGCGCGATCGAAGCGCCGCCGGTCATCGGCGCTGCGGAGCGGCGCATGCATGTCCGCGCCTATAATTACTGGGTGTCGTTGCTGGGTCATCGCGCCTTCCCATCGATCGAAGATCTTAGCCCGGAAGACGTGTCCGACTTTGGTCCCAACAGCGTGCTGCTCGATTTTTCGCTCGGTATCGAAGACCCGGCCATCATCTACCTGGGGTCGGCGCTGCGTGAGCAATGCGGCGTCACCGGCCCGGTCGAACGCACATCCGATGTCCCCGCGCGCTCGCTGCTGACCCGCCTGACCGACCATTATCTGCAGATCATCGCGAACGCGGCGCCGGTGGGTTTCGAAGCCGAATTCACCAACCAGCGCGGGGCGGAGATCCTCTATCGCGGCATATTGATGCCGTTCTCGTCCGACAACGAAACGATCGATTTCATCTATGGTGTGGTGAGCTGGAAAGAGCTGGCCAGCCAGAGCGAAACAGACGCCTTGGGCGCGGAAATGGCGCAGGCCTTGCGGCTCGCGCCCCATGGCGCATCGACCACGCCCGTGTGGGCGGACAGCCCCTCGGCAACCAGCGACCTGCCGGATGTCGACTTCCCTCGCTCGTCCTATGATGATGCGGACAGCGACGGTGAGGCCGAAGAACCCATGCTGCTGGGATCGGACATGATCGAGGACGCGGCTCCCGCCGCCGCCGATGAGGATGATTTCGGCTTCGACATCACGACCGAGGAGAGCGGGCAACCCGTGGATCCGGCGGCCACAACAACGCTGGACCTCACCGAGCTCGAAAGTGAGGCGGCCGACGGTTCGTCCGATCAGGACGCAGACGAACTCGTTCTGGATGAACTCATGGCCGATTTCGATGACATCAACGATATCATGGACCTCGACGTCGAGGACATTCTGCCGGACGATGATGCCGGAAACGGAGGACTGACGCTCGTTTCGGCAGGACAGACACCGGATATCGGCGATGTTCTGGATGTGCGCGAGGCCGACGATGATCTCGATCACGCCCTCGATCTTGCGCGCCAGAGCGCCATCGAAGCGCGCGAGACCGATGCACGCAGCCGCGCGGCTCTCTATCGCGCGATCAGTCTTGCGTACGACTTCTCGCTCGCCGCGCGCAACCGGGCGGACGATTACGCCGCCCTTCTGGAACGGACGGGAATCGTGGCGACCGAGCGCTCGCCCACTACGGCGATCGTCAAACTGGTCTTCGGCGCGGATTACGAGAAAACCCGGCTCGCGGAATACGCGCTCGCCCTGGATTATGCCACCGGTGAAGGCCTGCGAAAGGGCGATCTGGGTCGCCAGCTTGCTTTTTACCAGGGTGGCCTCAAGGGGCTGGTGCGCGACGTGCGCATTGCTCGCCGCCAGGGCGAAGTCCGGCCCACCCGCAGTCTGGAACGGGCCAAGCGCAAGCTCGCCAAGGCCAAGCCCATTGCCATTGTCGACCTTCCGGTCGACGAACAGGGTATGGCGGTCGTGGTCGCACGCAGGGAAGCGGACGGGAGCCTGTCCATTCTCGGCGCGTTGGCGCCCGACGATAAGGTCGCGCAACAGACGATGATCGCGGCCTGCCGCAAATAGGAACTTTTGCCGGTGCATCCCTGCCGGTCGGACTGCTATAAAGAGAAAAGGCCCGTTATACTGGCGGGGTAGGAGAGACGGCATGGCAGATATCGAATCCGGCACGGGGGCGGAGGCAAAAGCCACGCTTCTCGCTGAACCCGTGCGCGCGGCGCTCGTCCATGGCGCGCTACCCGGCGAGCCGGATGCGCTCGAAACCGCGGCGCTGGACCGGGTCGCCCACTTTCTGACAGAGGTGGCCTCGCAACGCCAACCCGGTCAGCCCGTCGTCAAGATCGAAAGCAGCGAGGTCAAAGGCGCGCAGCACAATCGCGGCCGGATGCACCTGATGCAGATCGCGGTCATCAACGATGACATGCCGTTCCTGGTCGATTCTATCGCCAACTGCTTTTCGGCATGCGGGCTGGTGATCCACCGCCTGCTCCATCCCGTGCTCTGTGCCGAGCGCGATGCAAAGGGCGTTCTCGGCCGGTTTCAACCGGCCGACCTGCCCGGCGGCCGCCGCGAATCCCTGATCTACATCGAAACCGACCGGGTCAACGCCAAGCAGCGAGCGGCGTTGGAAAAGGCGCTGACGACAACCCTCGACCATGTGCGCGCCGCGGTGTCCGACTGGAAACGCATGCAGGATGCCCTCACGGCGGACGCCGAACGGGTGACCGACGATGAAGGCTCGGCCCTGCTGCGATGGCTGCTCTCCCGCAACCTGACGCAGACGGGCTATGAGCTGCGCCGCCGCGACGGGAGCGTGGGGCAATCGCTCGGCATCTGCACGCTCACCACAAAACAGGGGGGCGAACCCCTGCTGAGCGAGGCAACGATTGCCGCCGCGTTCGAGTGGTTCGAGGAAGGCGGGCGCACCCCGCTGGTCGTAAAAAGCAATCAGGCCTCGCGCGTCCACCGCAACAGCCTGATCGACATGTTCATCATCCCGGTCCGCGAGGGCAAGACGATTTCCGCCCTGTCCATCCACGCAGGCATGTGGACCAGCGCGGCGCTCGCCAGCCCGCCGGACAAAGTGCCGGTGCTGCGCGCGGCCCTGTCCTCGCTGATGGACAAGTTCCGCTTCGATCCGTCGGGGCACGCGGGCAAGGCGCTGTTCCACGCGCTCACCACCCTGCCCCACGACATCGTCATCAGTTTCGATCGGACCACTCTGGAACGGCTGGCGCTGACCCTCATGTCGCTGTCCGACCGCCCCCGTCCCCGGCTGGTGCTGGCGACCGCCGCGCTCGCCCGCCATCTGTACGCCTTTGTCTGGCTGCCGCGCGACGACGTGTCGACCGCGCGCCGCGTGGCGATCCAGAACATGCTGGTCGATGCCGCCAACGCGCCGCTGTTGAGCTGGTCGATCGCCATGGAGGAAAATGGTCTCGCGCTGCTGCGCGTCACGCTCGACCTGCGTTCCGGCGGCGTGGTCCCGGACGAGGCCCTGCTCGACAGCCAACTCAAGCATATGGTGCGCGGCTGGGTACCCGCCGTGGAAGCTGCACTTGCCGACTTCGAGGAAGCCGGACGCGCCGCCGCTCTGGCGGAGAAATATGCCGCGGGTTTCCCGCCCAATTATCGCAACGGCGCGGGACCGGAGGAGGCCGCGCTGGACATCGTCGAACTGCACGCGCTGGCGGGCGAGGAGGACGAGAAACGCATCCGCCTCTACCGCAACGGCGATGACAGCGCCGATCGGCTGCGCCTGAAGCTCTACAGCCACGCGCCGGTCGCGCTTTCCGATGCGGTACCCGCGCTCGAAAATTTCGGGTTCAAAGCCATCGAGGAACTGCCGACGATGATCGAGCGCGGCAAGCTCGGTCATATTCAGCGTTTCCTGCTCGCCCTGCGCAACGGCGGCAGTGCACAGGCCGTGCTCGACCGGTCCGATCGGGTCGGTCATTCGCTGGCCAATGTCATCAATGGCGAAGCGGAAGACGACCGGTTCAATGAACTGATCGTGTCGGCTGAGCTGGATCATCAGGCCGTCGTGCTGTTCCGCGCGATCTACCGTTATCTGCGGCAGACCGGGATGCTCTATGCAATGGCGACGTTCGTCGACACGTTGCGACGGGAGCAGACGATCACCCGCGCGCTGATCGACCTGTTCGTCGCCCGTCATGATCCGGCTTTTTCCGGCGATCGGGACAGCGCCGCGAGTGCTGCCGATCAGGCCGTGACCGCAGGATTGGATGCGGTGTCCGCGATCGACGACGACCGCATCTTGCGGCTGGTTCGGGCGTTCGTTCAGGCAACGCTGCGCACCAATTTCTTCCTTCCCGCCGGGCGGGAGGCGCTGGCGTTCAAGCTCGACAGCGCGAAAATTCCGGGGCTGCCCGCTCCCCTGCCGTGGCGGGAAATCTGGGTGTACAGCCCCCGTGTCGAGGGCATCCATCTGCGCGCCGGGCCGGTGGCGCGCGGCGGCCTGCGCTGGTCCGACCGGCGGGACGATTTCCGCACCGAGATTCTTGGGCTGATGAAGGCGCAGCGCGTGAAAAACGCGGTGATCGTGCCGACCGGCGCGAAGGGTGGCTTTTATCCCAAACAGCTTCCCGACCCGGCGACGAACCGCGACGCGTGGCTGGCCGAAGGCACGGAAAGCTACCGCATCTTCATCCGCGCGCTGCTCTCGGTCACCGACAATATCGTCGCGGGCAAGGTCAAGCATCCCGCGCAGCTCGTAGTGCACGATGGCGACGATCCCTATTTCGTCGTTGCCGCCGACAAGGGCACCGCGACCTTTTCCGACATCGCCAACAGCATCGCGCTGGAACGCAAATTCTGGCTGGGCGATGCCTTCGCGAGCGGTGGATCCAACGGCTATGACCACAAGGCGATGGGCATCACCGCGCGCGGCGCGTGGGTGTCCGTCCAGCGGCATTTCGCCGAAATGGGCACCGACGTGCAGAGCGAGAGCATCCGGGTCATCGGCTGCGGCGACATGTCGGGCGACGTGTTCGGCAACGGCATGCTTCTCAGCAAGGCGATCAAGCTGGTCGCCGCGTTCGACCACCGCCACATCTTCATCGATCCCGATCCCGATCTCGCAAAAAGCTGGGCGGAACGCTCGCGCCTGTTCGCCCTCCCCCGCTCGAGCTGGGACGACTACGACACGTCGCTGATCTCGAAGGGCGGCGGGGTGTTCCCCCGCACGCTCAAGAGCATAACGCTCACTCCGGAGATGCAGGCGATCATCGGCACGCAGGACACGGACATGGAGCCTGTCGCCCTGATCTCCGCGCTGCTGCGCGCGCAGGCGGATCTGCTCTGGTTCGGTGGCATCGGCACCTATGTGAAAGCCGCGTCGCAAAGCCACAGCGAGGTCGGCGATCCCGCGAACGACCGGTTGCGCATCAACGCGGAAGACCTGCGTGTGCGGGTCGTCGGCGAAGGCGCGAACCTGGGCGTCACGCAGGCGGGGCGCATCGCCTTCTCGCTCGGCGGCGGGCGGATCAACACCGATTTCATCGACAATTCCGCCGGTGTCGACTGCTCCGACAACGAAGTGAACATCAAGATCGCCCTCAACCGCGAAATGCTGGAAGGCCGTTTGAGCTTCGAAGACCGCAATGCCCTGCTTACCCGCATGACCGACGACGTCGCGCATCTGGTGCTGGAGGATAATCGGCTTCAGGCGCTGGGTTTGTCGATCGCCGAGTCCGCCGGAGCGGCGGGCCTGCCCGGTTACGTCCACCTGATCGAACGGTTCGAGGCCTCCGGCAAGCTGGATCGCGCGGTCGAGGGGCTGGCGAGCAACGACCAGTTGCTGCGCCGCGCTCCCGATGGACGCGGGCTGACACGCCCGGAACTCGCGGTCCTGCTCTCGACGGCCAAGCTGACGCTCCAGGACGCGATCGAGCACAGCAATATTGCCAGCGATCCCGCGACGACCACTGACCTGATCGCCGCTTTTCCACCGGAAATGCAGCAGAGCCAGCATGACGCTATCGTCTCGCACCAGCTGCGCGGCGAAATTATCGCGACGAAGCTCGCCAACCGCATCGTCAACCGGCTCGGCCTCATTCACCCGTTCGAGCTGGAGGAGGAGGAAGGCTGCTCGCTTGCCGACATGGCCAGCGCCTTTGTCGTGGCCGAGCGGATCTACGACGTTGACCAGCTCTGGGCCGCGATCGACTCCACTCCCATGCCGGAGGCGGCACGGCTGACCCTGCTCGGCAAAATCGCCTATTTCATGGCCGGGCAAATGGCCGATATCGTGCGCAACATGCCCACCGGATCCTTGCCCACGGCCGGACTGGACCAGCTGAAGACAGGCGTCGAAAGGCTGATCGGCGCGAGCGAGGCACTGATCACCGAAGAACAGCGCCAGCGCAACCGCGCCCTGCTGGACGAGCTGGTCGCGCTCGGCGCGCCGGAAGATATCGCCAGGCGCACGACCCTCCTCGCCTATATGGATGGCGCTGTGGGACTAGCGTATCTGTCCGCCCGTCTGGAATCGGATGGAGAAATGCTGGCGATGGCCTTTGTGAAGCTGGGTGACGTGATCGGGCTGGACTGGCTGCAGGCCAGCGCATCACGGATCGCCCCTTCCGATCCCTGGGAGCGGCTGCTGATGTCCGGCGTCGTGCGCGACATGAAGCAGTTGCGGCTCGATTTCCTGGTGCGCCAGGGCAAGGGCGATCCGATTATCCAGATCGATCGCTGGGTGGATAACCACCACAAGCGAGTACAGCAATTCTGCGACATGCTGCATCGCGCGCGCACCGCCCCGGTGGTGCACGCCGCCATGCTGGCCGAGCTTGCGAACCAGGCGCGCGGGTTACTCGGGCGGTAGGATCCCGGCGCCGCAATAGCGCTGCCACAGCCAGCACCGGATCGCGCTCGCCAGGTTGGCGGCCGGAACCTCCTTGGAAGCCGACCCGCTGAACCCGGCGATCCGTTCCGCATCGATCCGCGCGATGAGGCCACTGACGGGCAGACCATCCTCCTGCGCCGCACGGCGCAGCGCCGCCCAGAACAGCGGCTCCAGGCTGATCGAGGTCTGATGACCGGAGATAGTGACGCTGTGCTTGACCGGTCCGGCGAAGAGCGGCGCTTCGCTCATGTCCTCCGGGCCCGGTCGCTTCGACACAGCCGCGTCAATACATGTGCTGGCCGCCGTTGAGCGACAAGGTGGAGCCGGTGATGAAGCCTCCATCCTCGGCGCACAGAAACGCAACGCCCCGCGCGATTTCCTCGGCATGGCCCAAGCGCCCGACCGGAATCTTCGCGACGATCTTTTCGAGCACCTGCGGCGGAACCGCGGCAACCATATCGGTATCGATATAGCCGGGCGCAAGCGCGTTGACGGTCACGCCGAACTTTGCACCTTCCTGCGCCAGCGCCTTGGTAAAGCCGTGGATGCCGGACTTGGCGGCGGCGTAGTTCACCTGCCCATATTGGCCGGCCTGCCCATTGATCGACCCGATGTTGACGATCCGTCCCCAGCCCCGCTCCCGCATGCCGGGAAACACGGCCTTCGCCATGTTGAAGCAGCCGCCCAGATTGACACGGATCACCTCATTCCAGTCGTCGAAGCTCATCTTCTGCAGCACGCCGTCGCGGGTGATGCCCGCGTTGTTCACCAGCACGTCCACCGGCCCGAGATCGCTTGCGACCTGCGCGCAGCCATCGAGGCACGCCTGATGATCGCCCACGTCCCAGCGATAGGCCTTGATGCCGGTGCGATCGGAAAATTCCTTGGCCTTCGCCTCGTTACCCGCATAATTGGCAGCGACGGTCATTCCCGCATCCCGAAGCGCAAGGCTGATCGCCTCGCCAATTCCGCGTGTGCCGCCGGTGACGATCGCTACTCTGCTCATGCTCAGGCTCCTCTGGATTGTGGTTAGGTCAGCCATCCTTGCAGATTCTGCCGCATTAACCGTTGATAGAAATCAATAGCCCGCGTTTCGGCGTTCAAACAAGGGATATAGCCAAAAAATTCGCCACCATTTTCGACAAAAACATCCCGGCCGCGCAACGCGATCTCTTCGAGCGTTTCGAGGCAGTCGGCCGAGAAGCCGGGCGCCATCACGGCCAGCGATTTTACTCCGCCCCGCGCCAGCCGCGCGAGCGTATCCTCGGTCGAGGGTTCCAGCCATTTTGCCCGGCCGAAGCGGGACTGGAAACTCACCTCCACCGGCCGTTGCAGGCGATCGGCGAGCAGGCGCGCGGTCTTGCGGCACTGGCAGTGATAGGGATCGCCCAGATGCAGGGTGCGTTCCGGCATGCCATGAAACGTGAGCAGCAACGCGTCCACCGGCCGCCCCAACTCGGCCAGATGCGCCTGCGCGCTCTCCGCCAGTGCATCGATGTAGCCAGGGTCGTCATGATAGGGCGGCAGGGTGCGGATCGCCGGTTGCCAGCGCATGCCGCCCAGCGTCGCGAACAGCGCGTCATTGGCCGTCGCGGTCGTCGCCGAGCTGTATTGTGGATAGAGCGGCGCAAACAATATGCGCTCGCACCCGGCTTGCTTCATCGCGGCGATCCGGCTGGCGATCGATGGGTTGCCATAGCGCATCGCCCAGTCGACCAGCACGCCTTCATCGGCAAACCGCTCGGCCAGGGCCCGCGCGGTGTTGCGGGTATGAACGGCCAGCGGGGATCCTTCATTCGTCCATACCTGCCCATAAGCGTGGGCGGATTTTTTGGGCCGCGTGTTGAGGATGATGCCGCGCAGAATCGGTTGCCACAGCAAGGGGGGGATCTCCACCACCCGCCGGTCGGAGAGAAATTCGCGCAGATAGCGCTTTACCGCCGGTGCATCGGGCGCATCGGGCGTGCCGAGGTTGACGATCAGGACGCCAACACGCGGCGCGGGGATGTCGGGATGATCAGTCGGGCGGATCACGCGACCGGCACCAGCGGCAGGTTACGGTGCCGCCGCCCTGTCACGGTGAACAGCGCATTGGCAAGCGCCGGAGCCACCGGCGGCACGCCGATCTGCCCCACGCCGCCCGGCTCCGCACTGCTCTGGATCAGCTCCACGGAGATTTCGCCGATGTCCGAAAGACGGGGCAGACCCAAACGGCCCATGATCGCCCGCCGGGGCAATCCGCCGCGATACTCCGCAGCGCCGCCCAGCGCGCTCGCCAATCCGAACATCAACCCTCCTTCGATCTGTTGCCGCGCGATGTCGGGATGCGGCTGGTCCCCGCAATCGACGACCGCGACGATGCTGTCCACACGCGGTCGCCCATTGTCCATGCTGCATTCGACCAGTATCGCGATGAAACTTCCGTCCATGACATGGCAGGCGATCCCCTGCCCGCTCCCGGCGATACCGCCCTGCCATCCGCCCATTGCGGCAGCCGTAGTGAGGCAATGGGCGAGACGCGCCTGTCCGCCGAGCATCTGGATGCGGAAAGACATGGGCTCGATGCCCGCCTGATGGGCAAGCTCGTCGATAAAGCTCTCGGTGAAAAACGCGCTCGCGCCATCCGCATTGGCGCGCCACCGCCCGGTGGGCAGCGCGATGGCGGCGGGATAATGATCGACCGCGAAGCTCGACAGCGCATAGGGCCCCGGCATACCGGAAACGGCCAGCCGGTTCGCGCTACCGGCACTCGTGCGCGCGGCCTCCATTGGATCGGCCCCATCAGAAATGCGCGCCCAGGTTTCCGCTAACGCTGTGGGAGAGGCGACCTTCGCGGACCAAGCCTCAATCCGGCCACCCCGCCCCAGCCGTGCCGCCATCCGCGCCTTGGCGGGCGCACGGGGACGATCCTGAATGGTTTCCTCCAGACGCGACCACAGTAGCTGGACCGGGCGGTTTACCTCTTGCGCGAGAAGGGCCGCCTGCACCGCCGTGTCATGCTCCATCCTGCGGCCGAACGATCCCCCGGCGGACAGCGGATAGAGCACCACCGCGCTCTCCGGAAAGCCGAGCGCCTTCGCCACTGCCCGGCGGCAGAACATCGGGGCCTGCGTGGCGGTCCACACTTCCGCCTTGCCGTCCTCCACCCGCGCGGTCGCGCAGGGCGGTTCGATCGCGAGGTGGAGCGCGGGCGCAACGCTGTATTCCCGCTTCACCGCCTGCGCGCCCTCGAACATCGCGGCGAGATCGCCCTGCTCGTAGAGGCGCCGTCCCTGTTCGCTCTCAAAGGCGTCGTCCAGCGCCGCATCGATGCGCGCGGAAGACAGCGGCGTGTCGGCCACCATGAACTGCGGGTCCAGCGCGTCGAGCGCCTTGTTCGCCGCCCACCAGTCGGTGCCGAGCGCCGCGACCCAGCGCTCCCGCTTCACCAGTTGCACGAACCCCGTGACCTTGCGCGCGGCGGCTTCGTTGATCGCCCCCAGCGCAACCGCGCCGACCGGCCCCTGCCGGATCGAGGCGAACAGCATATCGGGCAGGCGAATGTCGGCGGCATAGTTATGCGATCCGTCGACCTTGGACGGCAGGTCGATGCGCGCCACATCCTCGCCCCACAGGCGGTTCTCCTCCCCCTGCCGCTCGGGCAGGATGTCGGGCAACGTAAAGGCGGCCGCTTCGGCGGCGAGCTCCCCGATGCGCAGCTTGCGCTGGCCATCAGTCACCAGCCCGTCGACGATGTCACAGGTTTCCCACGGCACGTCCCAGCGCGCCGCCGCCGCCTTGCACAGCAGGACGCGCCCGGCCCGACCCGCCTCGCGATAGGCCTGCGTGAACATCCGCACCGAGGTCGATCCGCCGGTCAGCATGATCGCATTGCGGGTGGCAAATTCAGCAATCGCCCAGCGCCCCGCGCCGCCCGCCAGCGCGCTCCAGTCGCTCGCCAGCGCTTCCCCGGCGAGCAGGCTGTTCGCGTAAAGCGGGCTGATCGGCGCGGACTGGACTGCGACCGTGCGCCAGTCCGCGCCCAGCTCGTCGGCCAGGATCTGCGGCAGCACGGTGCTGACCCCCTGCCCCATCTCCGCCTGCGGCACGACGACGATAATCTGCCCGGCGGTATCGATCTTGAGAAACGCGTTGAACAATGTCTCATCCGACGCGACCGCGAGGTTCGGGCGATAGCTGCGCGGCCACACACCCCACGCGATCAACAGGCCCGCGACCGCACCCCCGCCGATGAGCAGCGAGCGACGGTCGACCCCGGCCCCGCCTGTATCCCTCACCCGATCCACGATCCGCCGCATGTGATCCTGATAGTCAAGCGACGGTCAAAGGCAACGGCGATTGTCGTTCCGCGCCCCGTTTCGGTCGGCGGCCGTCCGTCAACCGACCGGCGCGATGCCCAGGCGCGGGATCTCGATCGCGGGGCAGTGGTTCATCACGACCTTCAGCCCCGCCGCCTCGGCGCGCGCGGCGGCCTCCTCGTTGATGACGCCGAGTTGCATCCACACCGCGCCCGCGCCCACCGCGATCGCCTCGTCCACGCTCTCGCCGGCCGCCTCGCTGTTGCGGAAGATATCGACCATGTCGATAGGCTCCCCCACATCGGCGAGCGACCCGACGACATCCTGCCCGTGGATCTGCTGCCCCACCAGGCCGGGGTTGATCGGGATGACGCGATAGCCGTGGGCGAGCAGCCGCCCCATCACGCCATAGCTCGCCCGGTCAGGCTTGGGCGACGCGCCGACCAGCGCGATGGTGCGCACGGTGTTGAGCAGGTCGGCGATGTCTTCGTCACGGGTGAGCGGCATGGGGTGATCTCCTTGTTCAACAGGAGATAGGATGCGCGCGCCGCGATGCAATCAGAGGATCGACTGCCCCGTCGCTTCCCAGTCTTTCATGAACCCCGCAATGCCCTTGTCGGTCAGTACGTGGTTGAACAGCGACTTGATGACGGCGGGCGGCGCGGTCATCACGTCCGCGCCGATCTTCGCGCTCTGGAGGATGTGGATCGGGTGGCGCACGCTCGCGACGAGGATTTCGGTGCCGAAATCATAATTGTCGTAGATGAGGCGGATGTCCTCGATCAGCTGCATCCCGTCAAAGCCGTTGTCGTCATGCCGCCCGACGAAGGGCGAGATGAAGGTCGCGCCCGCCTTCGCGGCGAGCAGCGCCTGATTGGCGGAAAAGCACAGGGTCACGTTGACCTGCGTCCCCTCGCCCGAGAGCGCCTTGCAGGTCTTGAGGCCATCGATGGTCAGCGGCACTTTGATGCAGACATTGTCGGCGATCTTGCGCAGCACTTCGGCTTCTTTCATCATCGTCGCATGGTCGAGCGCGACGACCTCCGCCGAGACCGGGCCATCGACGATGCCGCAGATTTCCTCCACCACTTCCACGAACTTGCGCCCCGATTTGTGGATCAGCGACGGGTTGGTGGTGACGCCGTCGAGCAGCCCGGTTTCGGCCAGATCGCGGATTTCGGCGGTGTCGGCGGTGTCGACGAAGAATTTCATGGGTGCGACTTTCGTGTGCAGTGGGATGAGTCGCGGGGAGGTATAGAGGGTGGGACGGGTTGGGGGAATGGGGTTGGGAGCAGATCGCTATTGGCTTTATCGAAGCTTCGTCTGGAGGATTATCATATGATGCGCCTATCGTCATTTCACGCGCGCGGGATTTTTATTTCAGATTATGGTAAGATAATCTGAGTACAGAAATAGGTATGAGCAAGAACGAGCTAGGTTATTCGCACCGAATCCGTAACATAGACCCTCGATTTTTTCCCATATGGCTTATCTGCGTCCCTTCCCTATTGGCACTCGCAGCCCTATTTCCACGAAACGGACAAGAGCTTTATCCGGAGCATCCTGCTGACGGATGGCTTGCATTTGCCTTCAGTGTAGGATGTGGCATTTTTTGCTTCATCACCGTGTCTCGTAAAGCTCCGAGCAATTTCCGTAATGGCTGTTCGGCTCTATTATGGGCGTTTTTGGCGACCTTTATTTTCCTGCCGACGACCGGCATTGCGCTCGAACGCATTCACCAAATTATCGAGTTCACTGGCGTCAAAATAACAAAAAGCGAGCGCGAATTCCCGATTTATCGAGGGGATATTCACCGTAGCAAAGGCATCCACTACGAGATCCTTCTAAAAGACTATCCCGTGCTGCTTGAAATCGACCCAAGTGACTACTTAACGGCGTTTGCAAATGTTGATCAGGTGTATCCTACTGGATTTTGTATCCGCGCGAATGTGCAGACTACGGCTCATGCTGCACGCATTATGACCCCCGACTGGCCATTTCCAGCGGGCAGTCTGGTACGTTGCTCAAGGGTGTCAAGTAACCGTAACCAACAACAACCTAAATAATCTACAACACCCCCCGCGCCGCAATCAGCATCGGGTCATTGGTCGACCGCGGGTTCGCCCGGATGTCCGCTTCCTCTTTCCCCATTTCGGCGAAGATCGCGTTCGTCGCCTTCGCGTCATGGCATCCCGTTCGTCCTGAGTAGCCGTTGAGCCTGTCGAAACGGCGTATCGAAGGATGTGCGCAAAGGCAGCCCTTCGATACGGGTCTTCGGCACGCTCAGCCCCTACTCAGGGCGAACGGCGAGAGGTGGTGTTTGTGCATCCCAGACGACGCCAACCCCCTCACAACACCCCCAACGCCGCAATCAGCAGCGGGTCATTGGTCGAGCGCGGGTTCGCGCGGATGTCCGCCTCCTCTTTCCCCATTTCCGCGAAGATCGCGTTGGATGCCTTGCGTGTTACATCATCGCGCAGTCCGGCGAAGTCGATGCCGGTCGCCAACCGAAGCGCGTCCGTCACCACGGCGCTGTCGAACAGGCGCAGCCCTTCATCGATGCCGGGCAGCATCGCGGGGATGAGCGCGTCGCCCATGCGCGCTTGCAGAAAGCCGGTGGCGGCCGATCCTCCGCCGCGCAGCAAACTCGCCGCGTCCTCGGGCGAGATCGACTGGATGGCGTCGGCGATCACCGGGGCGGCGCGCTCGGCGCCCCGCTCCGCCGCGCGGTTGACCTGTTTCAAGAGGCGGTCGCGCACGACGGCGCTCAGCAGCACGCGGGTGAGCACCGATCCGCCCCGGCCTCCGCCCAGCCGGTCGGGCAGGCTAATCTGCGCGATCTGGCTGTCGTAGAAGCCGCCGGGCGCCATCAGCCGCGCCAGCGCCCGCTGGGACGAGAGGGTGAGCAGGCGGCGGATCACTTCCGCCAGGCTGAAGCCGCCCCCGCCTGTGCTGCACCCCGCCAGCGCCAGCGCTCCGGCGGCCGCGCCCGCGACCAGAAAATCCCTGCGTTGCATAAGCCACCCTCTCCCCACATATGGATGTTCGATGGTGGCAGTCTCCCTCTTTTGCGCGCGAAAGAAAAGCCGTGTTTTGCTGCGCTCCCCGGCCTGCGGGGGCGGACGGTGAGTCGCGCGCGGGTTATCCTGCTCAACGCCGCGCTGGGGCCGCTCGATTATCGCGTGCCGCACGGGATGGAGGTCGCGCCGGGGAGCATCGTCGTCGCGCCTTTGGGGCCGCGCCAGCTCGTCGGCGTTGTGTGGGAGGAGGACCGCTTTCCCGATGTCGAGACGGTCGGCGACAACCGGCTGCGGCCGCTCGCCGGGCTGGTCGATGCGCCTTCGCTGCCCGCTCCGCTGCGCCGCCTGATCGAGTGGACGGCGGATTATTACATGGCGCCGCTGGGCGCGGTGCTGCGCATGGCGCTCTCGTCCTCCTCTGCGCTGGAGGGCTCGCAGTCGGTGGTGGAGTATCGCGCGACCGGGCTGGTGCCGGACCGGCTGACGCCGCAGCGGCGCCAAGCTCTCGACGCGATCGGCGACGCGCAGGGGATGGTGCGCGAACTGGCGGAGGTTGCGGGCGTGTCCGTCGCGGTGATCCGGGGGCTGGCGAAAGCGGGCGCGCTGGAGCCGGTGACGGTCAGCCTCGACACGCGCATGCCGGTGCCCGATCCGGACCACGCCGCGCCGGATCTGAACGACGTGCAGCGCGCGGCGGCGGAGGAACTGTGCGCGGCGGTGGAGGCGAGCGCGTTCCACCCGTTCCTGCTCGACGGGGTGACGGGATCGGGCAAGACCGAGGTCTATTTCGAGGCAATGGCGGCGGCGATCCGGCGGGGGCAGCAGGTGCTCGTGCTGCTGCCCGAAATCGCGCTGACCGAGCCGTTCCTGAAGCGCTTCGCCGCGCGTTTCGGCGTGATGCCGGTGGCGTGGCACAGCGGCCTGCGGCAGAGCGAGCGGCGGCGGGCGTGGCGCGCGGCGGCGAACGGGGAAGCGCGCGTGGTGGTCGGCGCGCGATCGGCGCTGTTCCTGCCCTATCCTCGCCTCGGGCTGATCGTCGTCGATGAAGCGCACGAGGCGAGCTTCAAGCAGGAGGACGGCGTTCATTATCACGCGCGCGACGTCGCGGTGATGCGCGCGATGATGGAGGAATGCCCGGTCATCCTCGCGTCCGCCACTCCGGCGATCGAGACGCGGCATCAGGTCGAGATCGGCCGCTATACCGAGATCAAGCTGCCCGCGCGCTTCGGCGGCGCGGAAATGCCGGAGATTGTGGGTATCGACCTGCTCACCGATCCGCCCGAGCGCGGCCGCTGGATCACGCCCAGCCTGATCGCCGCGATGGACGAGACACTGGCCAAGGGGGAGCAGGCGCTGCTCTTTCTGAACCGCAGGGGTTATGCACCGCTCACGCTTTGTCGCCATTGCGGTTATCGCTTCCAATGCCCCAACTGCACCGCATGGATGGTCGAGCACCGACTGACCCGCCGCCTCGCCTGCCACCATTGCGGGCATGTGATGCCCACGCCGCGCGAATGCCCCGACTGCCATGAGGAAGACGCGCTGGTCGCCTGCGGCCCGGGGGTGGAGCGCATCGCCGACGAGGTCGCGCTGCTCTTTCCGCAGGCGCGCGTCGCGATCGTCACGTCCGACACGCTCTGGTCGCCGGACCGGGTGGCGGATTTCGTCGCGCAGGTGGAAGGCGGCGCGATCGACATCATCATCGGCACGCAGCTCGTCACCAAGGGCTATCACTTTCCCAACCTGACGCTCGTCGGCGTGATCGACGCGGACCTGGGACTGGAGGGCGGCGATCTGCGCGCGTCGGAACGCTGCTTCCAGCAGATCGTGCAGGTCTCGGGGCGCGCCGGACGCGGGGAAAAGCCGGGCCGCGTGTTCATCCAGACGCGGATGAAGGAGGCCCCCGTCATCAAGGCGCTCCTCGCGGGCGACGCCGAGCGCTTCTACGCGACCGAGACCGCCAACCGCCGCCACGCCAATGCGCCGCCATTCGGGCGGTTCGCCGCGATCATCATATCGAGCGAAGACGCTACGCAAGCGCTGGAAACCGCGCGGATGATCGGCAAGCACGCCCCGGATTTCGAGGGGCTGCGCGTCTACGGCCCCGCCCCCGCGCCGCTTGCCCAGTTGCGCGGGCGGCACCGCCACCGCCTGCTCGTCCACGCATCGCGCGGCGTCGATGTGCAGGGCGCGATCCGCACGTGGCTGGGGCCGCTGTCATGGAAATCAGGAACGCGGGTCGCGGTCGACATCGACCCCTACAGCTTTATGTAGCGGCCCCTTCTCCGCTCAGATCGGCACGGCCGTCGTCGCCTTCACCAGTTTCAGCGCAAAGGTGGAATTGACCGCCGCCACGCCGGGGAGGTGAAGCAGCACCTTGCGCAGCATGCCTTCATAATCCTCGATGCTCCGGGCAATCACCCGCAGGAAATAGTCGGAATCGCCGCCCATCGCGAAGCATTCGATGATCTGGGGATGGTCACGCACGGCGTTCTCGAAAATCTCGAGGCTCTCCTCGTCATGCTGCTTGAGCTTGATGTGCGCCATGACGTTGACGGTGAAGCCCAGCCGCGTGGGATCGAGCAGGTTCGCGCGACCCACAATGACGCCCTCGTCCTCCATCCGGCGCAGCCTCCGCCAGCAGGGCGTTTGCGACAGACCGACCTCCTTGGCAAGATCGGCAAGGCTGAGGTCGGGTCGCGCCTGATAGCTGCGCAAGATTCGAAGGTCGGTTTCGTCCATTCCCATGATATTAGAAGAATGATCTATTCTAGGCAATATACGGGGAACATTCTTCTCGCAAGGGCGCTGTAGACCAGCGTCAAAACAAAGACTTTCTCAGCATTTTCCGCTATAACATGAGTGGAACATGGAGGTGCTATGACCGTCCCGAACCGCCCCACCCTCAGCCTGCATATACCCGAGCCTTCCGCACGACCCGGCGAAGCGCCCAGCTTCGCGCAGTTTGATTTCGGCACAGCGGGAGCGGTCCGCCGCCCGGACAGCGCCGAGCCGGAAACGGCCATGCGCGACCTGCCTTACGAACTGATCCGCGTGCTGGACGAAGATGGCAAGGCGGTCGGTCCGTGGAACCCGCGCCTGTCCCCCGATGTGCTCAAGCGCGGACTGCGCGCGATGCTGCTGACGCGCATTTTCGACGACCGGCTGTTCCGCGCGCACCGGCAGGGCAAGACCAGCTTCTACATGAAGTCGACCGGGGAAGAGGCGATCGGCGCCGCGCAATCGATGATGCTGGGCGCGGGCGACATGTGCTTCCCCACCTATCGTGTCCTCTCCTGGCTGATGGCCCGGGACTATCCGGTCGTCCAGCTCGCCAACCAGATCTTTTCCAACGCCGACGATCCCATCAAGGGCCGCCAGTTGCCGATGATGTTTTCGGCGCGGGATTACGGCTTCTATTCCCTGTCGGGCAATCTTGGCACGCGCTTCGGCCATGCGGTCGGCTGGGCGATGGCGTCGGCGTACAAGCACGACGACAAGATCGCGATCGCCTATGTCGGCGACGGGACCACGGCCGAGGGCGACTTCCACGAGGCGCTGACCTTCGCCAGCGTCTATCAGGCGCCGGTCATCCTGTGCGTCACCAACAACCAGTGGGCGATTTCCAGCTTCGTCGGCTTTGCCGGAGGCGACAAGACCACTTTTGCGGCGAAGGCGACCGCATATGCGCTGCCGGGGTTGCGGGTCGACGGCAACGACTTTCTCGCTGTGTGGGCCGCGACGGAATGGGCGGCAGAGCGCGCGCGGAGCAACCGGGGCGCGACCCTGATCGAGTTTTTCACCTATCGCGTGGCGGGCCATTCGACGAGCGACGACCCGACCAAATACCGCCCGCTCGACGAGCCGGAGAAATGGCCGCTGGGCGACCCGATCGTCCGGCTGCGCGATCATCTGATCGCGATCGGCGAATGGGATGCGGAGCGGCATCAGGCGCTTGTGGACGACGTGACGCAGGCGGTGAAGGACGGCGTAAAGCAGGCCGAAGCGGTCGGCACGCTGGGCCAGTCCAAGCCGGACATCGCCACGATGTTCGAGGATATCTTCGCGGAGCCGGACTGGCGCATATGCGAAGAACGCAAGACGATGGGGCTGTGACATGACCGCCATGAACCTGATTCAGGCCCTGAACAGCGCGCTCGATGTGATGCTGGAACATGACCCTAATGTGCTGATCTTCGGGGAAGATGTCGGCTATTTTGGCGGCGTCTTCCGCGTGACGGACAAGCTGCAGGAGAAATATGGAGCGACCCGCTGCTTCGACACGCCGATTTCGGAGGGTGGAATTATCGCGACAGCGATCGGCATGGGCGCCTATGGCCTGCGCCCGGTCGCGGAAATCCAGTTCGCCGATTATATCCTTCCCGCTTACGACCAACTCGTTTCCGAAGCGGCGCGGCTGCGCTATCGGTCGGGCGGCGAATTTTCCGCGCCGATCACGGTGCGCTCTCCTTATGGCGGCGGCATTTTCGGCGGGCAGACGCACAGTCAGTCGCCCGAAGCGATCTTCGCACATGTTACGGGGCTGAAAACGGTGATCCCGTCCAATCCCTATGATGCCAAGGGATTGCTGATCGCGGCGATCGAGTGCGACGATCCGGTCATCTTCCTGGAGCCGAAGCGCATCTACAACGGCCCGTTCGACGGACGGCCAGACACGCAGGTCAAGACCTGGGCGGGGCACCCCCAGGCCGATGTGCCCGAGGGCCATTATACCGTCCCGCTGGGCAAGGCGGCAATCGCGCGCGAAGGCGACGAGGTCACCGTGCTCGCTTATGGCACGATGGTGCATGTCGCGCTGGCCGGGATCGCCGACAGCGGAGTGGATGCGGAATTGATCGACCTGCGGTCGATCGTCCCGCTCGATATCGATACCATCGTCGCCTCGGTCAAGAAAACAGGGCGCTGCGTGATTTTTCATGAGGCGTCGCGGTTCGGTGGATTCGGTGCGGAACTGTCCGCGCTGGTGCAGGAGCGCTGCTTCGATCATCTGCAAAGCCCGATCGACCGCGTCGCGGGGTGGGACATGCCCTACCCGCACGCCTTCGAGTGGGATTATTTCCCCGGTCCCCGGCGCCTCGCCGAAGCGCTCAAGCGTGCGATGGAGTATAACTGATGAGCCGCTATATCTTCCGCCTGCCCGACGTCGGCGAAGGCGTGGCCGAGGCCGAGATCGTGGTGTGGCACGTCAAGGTCGGTGACCGGATCGAGGAGGACGAAAGCCTGGTCGACGTGATGACCGATAAAGCGACAGTCGACATGACATCGCCGGTCAGCGGCACGGTTATCGCGACCTATGGCGCACCCGGAGAGATGCTGGCGGTGGGGTCGCCACTTGCCGAACTGGAGGTCGAGGGCGCTTTGGACGAGGCGCAGGCGGAGGAAGCCGCTGCGGCTCCTCCCGCGACGGCAGCGATGCCTGTGGTCGAGACCATGGCCGCGCCGGAGCCGGCCGCACTCGCTCCTACCCCCGTTCCAGCCGAGCCAGTCGCACCTGCCAAGGCCAGTCTGCCGCTCGCCGCGCCCGCGACGCGACGCCGCGCACAGGAACTGGGGATCGATCTCCACGCGGTGAACGGCACCGGGCCGGGCGGCCGCATCCGGCAAGCGGATCTCGACGCCTATCTCGAACGGCGCGATGCGGGCGGCGGATCGGGGCTTGGTCTGGTGAAACGCACCGCTGTCACCGAGCAGAAGATCATCGGGATGCGGCGCAAGATCGCCGAGAAAATGCAGGAGGCCAAGCGCCACATCCCGCACATCACCTATGTCGAGGAAGCCGACCTCACCGAGCTGGAGGCGCTGCGCGTCGAACTGAACACCAGCCGGGCGGACGGCCAGCCGAAACTTACCCTGCTGCCGTTCTTCGTGCGCGCGCTGGCGCGGCTGCTGCCTCAGTTTCCACACATCAACGCGCGTTACGACGATGAAGCGGGCGTGCTGCACCAGTTCGCGGGTGTCCATGTCGGCATTGCCACGCAAACGCCGAACGGCCTGACGGTGCCGGTGGTCCGCCACGCCGAAGCGCGCTCGATCTGGGACTGCGCGGCCGAAATCGCGCGGGTCAGCGCCGCCGCGCGCGACGGGACGGCGACCCGGGACGAGCTGAGCGGCTCGACCATTTCCATCACCTCGCTAGGGCCGCTGGGCGGGATCGCGACCACACCGATCATCAATTATCCCGAAGTCGCGATCATCGGTCCCAACAAGCTGGTCGACCGTCCTATAGTGCACGGATCCTTTTTAACCGTCCGCAAAACAATGAACATTTCCTCGTCGTTCGACCACCGCATCGTCGACGGCTATGACGCGGCGTTGTTCATTCAGGGACTGAAACGGATGCTGGAACATCCGGCGCTGATCTTCATGGATTGAACGCCTGCCTAAACGCCCTCTCCCGCCCCGTAGATTTTCCGCAAACCCGGCTTGTCGATCTTTTGCGTACCAAGGCGCGGGAGCGGCGCATCAACCCACCAGATGCGCTCGGGGAGCTTGAACGGGGCAAGCCGCGCGCGAAGAAACGCGCGCAGCTCGTCCTCGTCTGCCACCACATCCGCGCGAGCGTAGATGATCGCGGCGGGCACCTCGCCATAGCGGGCGTGGGATATCCCGATGACCGCGCATTCGGCCACCATGGGGTGCCCATACAGGGCCGCCTCCACTTCGAACGCCGCGATATTTTCGCCACCGCGGATAATAATGTCTTTCAGCCGGTCGACGATGAAGACATAGCCGTCCTCGTCCAGATAGCCCATATCCCCCGTGCGCGCGTAGCCGCCTGGCGTGAAGAGCGCGGCGGTGTCCTCTGGCCGGTTCCAGTAGCCGACGATATTGGCGACCGAGCGGATGGCGATTTCTCCTGTCTGGCCGGTGGGAAGCGTTTCGCCCGCCGCATCGACAATCGCGATCTCCACGAGCGGTTTGGTGGCGCGGCCCGTGCTCGTCGGCTTGGCGAGATACGACGCGCGGAAATTGAGCGCGCCCACCGCATTGGTTTCGGTAAGGCCATAACCCAGCAGCGGGTGCGTGCCGACAAGATTGTCGCGAATCGTCGCGATCTGGTCGACGGGGCGCGGCGCGCCCCCCGCCGCGAGATCGGTGAGGGTCGACAGGTCAAAGCGCCCCCGGTCCGGGTGGGAGGCGATTTCATGGCCCATGAGCGGGACACCGACGAAATAGGTCACCTTCTCCGCTTCGATCAGTTCGAGCGCGCGAAGGGCATCCCATTTCGGCATCATGACCAGCGTCCGGCCGATAACAAAGCTGTGCAGGAACACCGCAACTTCGCCGGTTACGTGAAAGAGCGGCACGTTCATCAGCGTGACCGGCGTGTCCGATGGCGGCCGTCCGGCCTGCGTCAGCATGTCGGCGATGCACAGGCTCGCGCCGCCGTAGCTCAGCGCGCCCTGCACCTTGCCCATATGGTCGGACAGCGCGCCTTTGCTGCGGCCGGTCGACCCCGATGTGAACAGGATCGTTGCGGGATCGGTGGGCGCCAGGTCCGGCAGATCGACAGTGGCAACCGGATCGGCAGGCAGCACGGCGGCGAGCGCGGCAGCCCATGTGCCATCGTCAATTGGCAGCAGTCGCGGCGTGCCCTCCGCGCTCCATCCATGGTTCAGCAACCCGGTGTGGCGCGGACCGTCGGCTAGCACAAGGGTGCAGCCGGTATCCTCGATCGCAGGGACGAGTTCGGCGGCGCCGCAGAAGGCGTTGCAGAGCACCGCTACCCCGCCCGCCAGCGTGATTCCCATATAGGCGAGCACCCATGCCGTTCCGTTACGCGCAGCGAGCGCGACCCGGTCTCCGGGTCCGACGCCATGGCGGGCGATGAGGCCCTGCGCGACCATGCGGGCGGCGTCAAGCGCCTGCGCGAAAGTCAGCCGCTCATCCCCGTCGACAAGGAAGGTGCGCTCGGCATAAAGAGCGCAAAAGGCCGCGTAGAAGCCCGGCAGCGTGGACGGGACGGCGGTGACATAGGGCACCGTCGCGCCATGCCGATCGATCGTGCCAAGCGGAAACGGCCCGCCCGGCCCGGTCATCCGCACGACCGCCGCGTCGAGGGCGGCATCCTGCGCCCGGCAATCCGTCTGGGGATCGGTCATGTGGTGTCCTCTCCGCCCGTCGTCATCCGCTTTTCTTATAGGGCCGCTTGCTTTATGCAGGCAAAAAACCACGGGGAAAAGCCTTGCACGAAATAATCACGTCTCTCCTCCACGGGCCGATCTCTTTTGAAAAACTGGGGCTCGACCCCATTGCCATCAACCTCGGGTTCTTTGCGATCAAATGGTATTCGCTCGCCTATCTGGCGGGGATCCTGATTGGCTATTGGTATCTGCTCCGTCTGATCCGCGAACCCGGTGCGCCGATGGCACGACGTCATGCCGACGACATGATCTTCTATGCCACGCTGGGCATCATCATCGGCGGGCGGCTGGCCTATGTGCTGTTTTACCAGCCCGATATTCTGCACAACCCGATGGACATCTTCAAGCTGTGGAATGGCGGCATGTCGTTTCATGGCGGGGTGCTCGGCGTGACGTGCGGCATCCTGTATCTGTCGTGGAAGGAAAAACTCAACTGGCTGCGCGTGCACGATTATATCGCATGCTGCGTACCGTTCGGGTTGCTCTTTGGGCGGCTGGCGAATTTCGTGAACGGCGAATTGTGGGGCAAGCCGACCGATGCGCCCTGGGCCATCATTTTTCCCACCGGCGGGCCGGTCCCGCGCCACCCGAGTCAGCTCTACGAGGCCGCGCTGGAAGGCGCGCTGTTGTTCATCATCCTGTGGTTCGCGTTCTGGAAAACGAGGGCCCGGTACGAGCCGGGCAAGCTCGTCGGCATTTTCCTGCTGGGCTACGGTTGTGCGCGCTTCGCGGTGGAGTTTTTCCGCGAAGCCGACGCGCAGCTTATGGAATTTGCTGACCGGACCGGCCTGCATATGGGCCAGTGGCTGACGTTGCCGATGATCGTGGGGGGCATCTACCTTATTGCCACGGCCAAGAGCCGCCGCATCCGGGTGGAGCCCATCGCGGGCAGCGAAAGTGTCGCCTGACACACTCGCCGCCCGCCTGACCCGGGTGATCCGGGCGAGCGGGCCAATCTCCATCGCGCATTTCATGGCGGAAGCGAACGCGCGTTATTATGCAACACGCGATCCACTGGGACTAGCGGGCGACTTCACCACCGCGCCGGAGATCAGCCAGATGTTCGGCGAGCTGATCGGACTGTGCCTCGCCGACATTTGGATGCGGGCCGGTCGGCGGGACAAGGCCTTTTATGTGGAGTTAGGGCCGGGTCGTGGGACGCTTGCCGTCGACGCCCTGCGCGCGATGGAGCAGGCGCATTTTGCCCCGCGCGTGCATTTCGTCGAGACGAGTCCGGTGCTGCGGGAGGCGCAGCAGTCCCGCCTGCCCCATGCGCATTTCCACGACGATATCGATAGCCTGCCCGACGATGCACCGCTGCTGGTCGTCGCCAACGAATTTTTTGATGCGTTGCCAATCCGTCAGATGGAGCGGACGCAGACGGGCTGGTTCGAGCGGGTGCTGGTCCCGCGTGAGGGTGCGGAGGATGTAGCGTTCGCCCCCTGCGCCGGACCACGAGCGATGGATGCGGCTGTGCCCGCCCACCTGCGCGATGCACCGGTCGGCGCGCTGTTCGAAAGCAGTCCGGCTGGCGCGGCAGTCGCCTTCGCCCTTGCCAATCGCATCGCGCGGCAGGGCGGCGCGGCGATCATCGTCGATTATGGCTATGACGGCCCTGCGCTAGGCGACACATTGCAGGCGGTGAAGGGGCACAGGATGACCGACCCGTTCGTCGACGTGGGCGAAAGCGACCTCACCGCCCATGTCGATTTCGGCACATTGGGAAATATGGCCCGTCAGGCGGGGCTGTCCGTATATGGCCCGGTTGGGCAAGGCGCGTTTCTCACGCAGTTGGGTATCGGTCCGCGCGCGCAGATCCTGGCGCGCAATGCGCCCGAGCGCACCGAAGAGATCGAAGCCGCACAACATAGGCTGACCGCACCCGAGCAGATGGGGACGCTGTTCAAGGCGATGGCGATCGTACACCCTGCATGGGACCGGCCGGAGGGTTTCGCATGAGCGTCGAAGTATTGCGCAGCGGCTTGCTGGATGGCGTGCCCCATGGATTTCTGGGACGACGCGGGGGTGTCTCGACCGGCCTTTATGCCGGGCTGAACGTCGGGCTGGGATCGGACGACAGCCGGGCGGCGATCGCGCAAAATCGGATCCTTGCCAGCGAGGCTGTGTTGCCGGGTGCAAAACTGGTTACCGTACATCAGGTGCATTCGCCCGATGTAGTGACCGTCGATAGCGCTTTGCCGGACGAGGACAGGCCCCATGCCGATGCGCTGGTGACGACCACTCCCGGACTGCTGCTCGGCATCCTGACCGCCGATTGCGTGCCGGTGCTGTTTGCCGATCGCGAAGCGGGCGTCATCGGCGCGGCGCATGCCGGATGGAAGGGCGCGATCAGCGGGGTGACCGATCAGACCCTCGATGCGATGGAACGGCTGGGCGCGGCGCGGGACCGGATCGCTTGCGCGATCGGACCGTGCATCGCGCGGGCTTCTTATGAAGTCGACCTTGGCTTTGTGCAGCGATTCCTGGCGGACGATCCGGATAATGAGCGCTTCTTCCGCGAAGGTCGCCCGGACCACGCGCAGTTCGATATCGAGGCCTATGTGGTCGCGCGGCTGGCAGGTGCGGGCATACAGCGGATCGAGGCACTCGGGCAGGATACGTATGTCCAGCCGGACCGCTTTTACAGCTATCGTCGGTCGTGCCACCGGAACGAACCGGGCTATGGGCGGCAGATTTCGCTGATTGGATTACAAACATCCGTTCGTGCTGAGTAGCCATTGAGCTTGTCGAAATGGAGTATCGAAGCATCTGCCCTTCGATACGGGCCCCTTCGACTGCCTGCCAAGGCAGGCGCTCAGGACAGGCTTCGCCAAGCTCAGTCCCACCTCAGAACGAACGGATGAAGTAAACTCTGATAGCCTATCCCCAGTCCACCCGTGTCCAGCCGCGTTCCTGCGCGAGTTTCGCCAGCGGTGGGTGCGGGTTGGCGGCGAAGGCTTCGTCGGCATATTCGAGCATCGGCGCGTCAGAGACATGGTCGGAATAGGCGCGGATGTGGGCGGCGTTGCGGTGGACGTCGTGCTGCACCATCCACGCCTGGATCATGCCCAGCTTGGCGGCGTCGTAACAATTGTCACCAGCGATGCGCGCGCGCACATAATCCAGACCCTGCCCAAGATGATCGGTCGCGATCACCGCGTCAAAGCCCAGCAGCCGGGCGATCGCCTCCACATAGAGTCGGTAGGAAGCCGTTGCGAGCACGAGACGATAGCCCGCCGCGCGATCGGCCGCGACCTGTGCCAGTGCGCCGGGGCGAACGTTTCGCTCCATCACCTTCCGAGCAAAACTTTCGATATGCGGCTGAAGCCGCGCACGGCTCACCCGGCCACCGATCATCAGTGCCTGATTCATTTCTTTCAACCGCCGCCGGGAAATGAACCGCAGCACATAAGCGATCATGATAAACGGAACGACTGGGGCGAAAATCAGCCGCCACGGGGCCATATGGGTGGCCACATGTAGCAGAAAAGGCGTGTAGGTGCCCCGAAACGTAATGGTCCGGTCCATGTCATAGATGGCGAGCCGCGTCACTGCGCGTGCCGTTTCATTGTAAGCCACATGCAACCTTCCGGCTTATGCATCATTCTGTCTTGCGGATGGGCCGTTTCGGCTTGCCGCGCAACCGATAATGGACCAGTAAATCCGATCAGATGAACGATGCGGCGCACTTTACCATAGAAGACCGGGATGGCGGGCCTGTGCTGCGCATGGGCGGCGTGCTGGCGATCAACTTTCTGGGTTCGCTGCCGTCCGACCTGGATGCCGTGACCGAGCCAGTCAAAGCCATAGACCTGTCCGATATCGACCATATTGATACGATCGGCGCGTGGCTCGTCCACAGCCATGCTCAACGCCTTGGTGCGGAGATCACCGGCGCAGATGACGACACGCGCCGCCTGATCGACGCGGTGAGCGCGGGATCGGAGAATGTCGTGCGCGTCCGCCCGGATGCCACCCCCGCCGTGCAACGCATTCTGTCGCAGATCGGCGAGGCAACGATCCTCAGCGTGCAGACGCTGCTGGGTCTGCTCGGCTTTTTCGGGAGCGTGCTGATCGCCACATGGTCGCTGATCCGTCATCCGTCGCGGCTGCGCATCAATGCGGTCGTTCAGCGATTTGAGGTCGTGGGCGTGTCGGCGCTGGGCATTATCGGACTGATGAGCTTTCTGATCGGTATCGTGATCGCCCAGCAGGGTTCGGTGCAATTGCGCCAGTTCGGCATGGAGGTGCTGACCGTCAACCTGGTCGGGCGCCTGACCTTCCGCGAGCTGGGTGTGCTGATGACGGCGATCATGGTCGCCGGTCGGTCCGGATCGGCATTCGCGGCGCAGATCGGTACCATGAAACTGACCGAGGAAATCGACGCGATGCGCACGATCGGCGTCTCGCCGATGGAGGCGTTGATCATGCCGCGCATTATTTCGTCCGTTGTGCTGATGCCGCTCCTGGGTTTCTACTCTTCGCTTGTCGCGGTGTTTGGCGGCGGCTTTTTGTGCGCCATTGCGCTCGACATTCCGCCGGTTACCTTCGTGCAAAGGCTACGCGAAGTGGTGCCCATCACCGACCTGTGGGTGGGGCTGGTCAAGGCGCCGGTCTTCGGCCTTATCATCGGCATGACCGGTTGTTTTCAGGGATTGCAGGTCAAGGCCAACGCCGAGGAGGTGGGCCTGCGCACCACGGCGGCGGTTGTGCAGGCGATCTTCATGGTGATCGTCATCGACGCGTTCTTCGCCGTCTTCTTCACGTGGGTGGGATGGATATGAGCGACGAGGATCTCGCCATCGACGAGGAGAAGGTCGAAGAGGCCATTCGGGCGGGCGAAATCGCTGTGAAGATCCGGGGCCTGCGCAACAGCTTCGGCGAGCAGGTCGTGCACGAGAATCTGGACCTCGATGTGCGGGCGGGCGAGATTCTGGGCGTGGTCGGCGGATCGGGGACAGGCAAATCCGTGCTGCTGCGGTCCATCATCGGATTGCAGATTCCCGACGAGGGCGAGATCGAGGTGTTCGGCCAGCCGATCATCAATCGCACCGACGAGGAAACCGTCGCGCTGCGCAAGCGGTGGGGCGTATTGTTCCAGGGCGGGGCACTGTTCTCGACGCTGACAGTGGCGGAAAATATCGCGGTGCCGCTGCGGGAGTTTTACCCGCATATCGGCAACAAGCTGCGCGAGGATATCGCCGCGTACAAGATCCGCATGACCGGACTGCCTGCCGAGGCGGGGCCGAAATATCCGTCCGAACTATCGGGCGGCATGCGCAAGCGCGCCGGTCTGGCGCGCGCGCTGGCGATCGACCCCGATCTGCTGTTCCTCGATGAACCGACGGCGGGTCTTGACCCGATCGGTGCGGCGTCGTTCGATGAGCAGACCCGCCAGTTGCAGCAGACGCTGGGGCTGACCGTATTCCTCATCACGCACGATCTCGATACGCTCTACGCCATTTGCGACCGGGTGGCGGTTCTCGCTGACAAAAAAGTGATCGCGGTCGGTACGATCGAGGAGCTGCTCGCCACCGAGCATCCCTGGATCCAGGAATATTTCAACGGCCCGCGTGGACGGGCAGCGGTATCGGCGCAAAAGAGCCATGGGGAACCGCGCACTCCTCCGGATCTTCCGCAGGACGGAGAAGCGGACCCCGTTGGCGATACGCCAGAGAAGGACGACTGAGATGGAAACACGATCAAATCATGTTCTGGTGGGCAGCGTCGTGCTCTTCCTCATCTTCGCGGTTATGGCGGCGGCATTCTGGTTCTCACGCATCTCGGACGGCGAGGACGCACTGTACGACATCTATTTCAAACAGTCGGTCAACGGCCTGGCCAAGGGATCGGGCGTAACCTTCGCGGGCGTTCCATCCGGCCAGATCAAGGAAATAGACCTGTGGGATCGTGACCCCGGCTTCGTGCGGGTGCGGATCGCGGTGAAACGCGAAACGCCGATTCTGCAGGGCACAACCGCCACCATTCAGGGCGTGGGCTTTACCGGCGTTTCGGAAATTGTTTTGGATGGTGCGGTAAAAGGCGCGCCTCCGATCACCTGTCCGGACACGAACATCCGCGCCGCCTGCCCCGACGGTGTGCCGGTCATCCCGACCAAACCGGGAGCGCTGGGCGAGTTGCTCAACAGCGCGCCGCAGCTGCTGCAGCGCATCTCGACCCTTACCGAACGGCTGACGCAGGTGCTCGACGACAAGAACCAGAAAAGCATTGCGGGGATATTGGCGAACACCGACCGCCTGACCGGTGCGCTGGCCGCGCGCGGACCGGAAATCGCCGCAACGATCGCCGAAACGCGGCTGACCCTGCAAAAGGCGGGAATTGCTGCGGAAGAAATCGGCAAGCTCGCGAATTCGACCACCGCGCTGATCGATCAGGATGGCCGCCCGCTGATAGCCGATCTGCGCACCACCATTAAATCGGCCAACAGCAGTCTCCAGACTCTCGACAAGACGATCGCCGAAGCGCGGCCGGGCGTGCAGACCTTCTCGCGCCAGACCATGCCGGAGGTTGGCCTGCTGGTGCGTGACCTGCGCGAGATGTCACGCAATTTCCGCGCACTCTCCGAAAAGCTCGATCAACAGGGGGCCGGCTCGCTGGTCGGATCGCCCGCCCTGCCCGACTATAAGCCATAAGGAAAAGCCATGTTCCGCTTCCCCACCCGAACCCTGCTGGCTCCCGCGCTGCTGTCGACCGTCCTCGCCGGATGCGTGTCCTTCGGCGCGAAGCCACCTCCGCAGCTGCTGACCATTGCCCCGCAGAAAACCATCGCAACCGGGGTCGACCGGACGAGCGTGGGCACGCCGCGGCTGGCTGTCCGCACACCCGATGTGCCCCGTGCGCTCGCCACCACCCGTGTGCCGGTGCAGGTCAACGCGTCGAGCATTGCCTATGTGAAGGACGCGCAATGGGCAGAGGCACCGCGCATCATGTTCTTGCGGCTGTTGGTCGAAACCATCGGCGCAGACGGGGTGTTCGTCGCCGATGCCGACGAATATCCGGTGGCGAGCGACCGGCAATTGACCGGGCAACTGATCGCTTTCGGCGCGGATGCGCGCACAGGACAGGCGGTCGTGACGTTCGACGCATCACTCAATCGTGCAGCTCCCGAGGGTGGCGAGGCGCAGATTTTGCGCAAACGCTTCACCGCTTCGGTGCCGATCGGGAAGATCAGCGCCGAACGCGTCGCGGGACCGATTGGGCAGGCGGCGAATCAGGTCGCGGCGGAAGTGTCCGCCTGGGTGCGGGCGAACTAGGAGCCAAGCTCTTAAAGGCTGCCCAATTCTTCCGTTCGTCCTGAGTTGTGGCTGAGCATGTCGAAGACCCGTATCGAAGGATGGGTGCTTCGATACGCCGTTTCGTCTTCGCTCAATAGCCACTCAGCACGAACGGTGTCGACGCTCATTGCGCGTGATTACCCCGCAGCCTTCAGCTTCGCACGATAGGCGTGAAGCAGCGGTTCGGTGTAACCGCTCGGCTGGCTGACGCCCTCGAAGACGAGCGCGCGGGCTGCCTGATAGGCGAGGCTCGTCGCCTCGTTCCCTGACATCGGGCGGTAGAGCGGGTCGCCCGCATTCTGCGCGTCGACCTTGGCCGCCATGCGGGTGAACGCCGCGTCAATGTCCGCAGCGCTAACAACGCCGTGGAGCAGCCAATTCGCCATATGCTGAGACGAGATACGCAGCGTGGCGCGGTCTTCCATCAAGCCGATGTCGTGAATGTCAGGCACCTTCGAGCAGCCGATGCCCTGATCAATCCAGCGCACGACATAGCCCAATATGCCCTGCGCGTTGTTGTCGAGCTCGGCGCGTATGTCTTCCGGCGACCAGTTCACCCCCGCAGCGACCGGGATGGTCAGCAGCCTGTCGAGGCTGGCGATGCCTTCCGCCCGGCGCTCGGCCTGACGGGCGAACACGTCGACGCTGTGATAATGGGTAGCGTGAAGGGTGGCGGCGGTCGGCGATGGCACCCAGGCGGTGTTCGCGCCCGTCTTCGGGTGACCGATCTTCTGCTCGAGCATATCGGCCATGCGGTCGGGCGCGGCCCACATGCCCTTGCCGATCTGCGCCTTGCCGGACAGGCCACAGGCGAGACCGATCTGGACGTTGCGGTCCTCGTACGACGCGATCCAGTCGCTGCTCTTCATATCGCCCTTGCGGATCATCGCCCCGGCGCGCATCGACGTGTGCATCTCGTCGCCCGTGCGGTCGAGGAAGCCGGTATTGATGAACATGACGCGATGGCGGACCGCTTCGATGCACGCGGCGAGATTGGCGGACGTGCGACGTTCCTCATCCATCACGCCAATCTTGATCGTGTAGCGCGCAACGCCCAGCATATCCTCGATCGCGTCGAACAGGCGATCGGCGAAGGCGCATTCTTCCGGACCGTGCATCTTGGGCTTCACGATGTAGATGCTGCCTGTGCGGCTGTTCCGGAAACGGCCATTGCCCTTGAGGTCGTGCAGCGCGATGAGCGATGTGACGATACCGTCCAGGATCCCTTCCGGCGCTTCACTGCCGTCAGCCAGCAGAACGGCGGGCGTCGTCATCAGATGGCCGACATTGCGTACGAACACCAGGCTGCGTCCCGGCAGCGTGAACGTCGCGCCAGACGAAGCGCTATATTCGCGATCGCCGTTCAGCCGACGCGTCATCGGCGCGCCATTTTTCTCGAACGTATCTTCCAGATCGCCCTTCATGAGGCCGAGCCAGTTGGAATAGGCAACGACCTTGTCCTCGGCGTCGACCACGGCAACCGAATCTTCCAGATCGCAAATCGTGGTGAGCGCCGATTCCAGAATAACGTCAGCCACGCCGAGCGGATCGGTTGCGCCAATCGGATGCGAGCGGTCCACGATCACTTCGATATGCAAGCCATTGTGCTTGAACAGAAAACCCTTGTCGAATGTCGCATGCTCTGGGGCGCCAGCCTCACCCGTCAATGCCTTTTCCCAACCGGGAACCGCGTTATCAAGGAAGGCACGCGCCCAAGCGATAACCTGCGCGCCGCGCTCTGCGTCATAGCCCTTGCCTGCGGGCACGCCGGGAATAGCGTCCGTGCCGTAGAGCGCATCGTACAGGCTGCCCCAGCGCGCGTTGGCGGCATTCAGAAGGAAGCGGGCGTTGAGGATCGGGACGACGAGCTGCGGCCCGGCCATGGTGGCAAGTTCCTCGTCGATGTTCGTGCTGTCGACCTGAAACGGCGCGGGTTCTGGGACCAGATAGCCGATGCCGCGCAAGAATGCCTGATATTCCGCCTGATCGAGCGGCTTTCCGGCACGTTCGATGTGCCACGCGTCAATCTTCGCCTGCAAATCCTCCCGCTTGGCGAGCAACGCCGCGTTTTCCGGCGCGAAACGGGCAAATAGGTCTGCAGCGCTCGCCCAAAAGGCATTCGCATCGATGCCGGTACCCGGCAGCGCGTTCTGCTCGATAAAGCCGGCAAGGGTGTCTGCGACCTGCAAACCGGCGCGGTTGATATAGGTGCTCATAGTCATCTCCATCGGCGGAATCGGGTTGGACACGGCAATAGACATTTTCCGGCTATTGAGTAGAGGAGAATAATTCACGACAGCTTTTCGGAAAATGAAAAGATGATGGACCCCAATTACGAATTGTTTGCGGAAATCGTTGCTCAGGGCAGCCTCTCGGCGGCCGGGCGATCAGTGGGATTGTCGCCCGCCATGGTGTCCAAACGGCTCGTGCAGCTCGAACAGAGGCTGGGCACGCGACTGATCCACCGCACCACACGCAAAATCGCGCTGAGCCCGCAGGGCAAGCGGCTATACGGTGACATCACCCAGATCCTTAACGCGCTACGCGATGCCGAGCAGAAAGTTCGGGGCAAGCGTGGCGTTCCCGCTGGACTGCTGCGCGTAACGGCACCGACATCGTTCGGGCGCATGCATCTTGCCCCCCACCTTGTCGAGTTTCTGAGACGCTTTCCCTCCATCGAACTGCGGCTCGACCTGTCAGACGAAATTACCGACCTGATGTCCGACCCGTTCGATCTGGCCATCCGGATCAGCGCTGAACCGGGACCGGGGCTGGTGCATCACAGGCTGGCCGGCAGCCCGCGCGTGATCTGCGCCGCACCCGCCTATCTCGCCGAGCATGGACGACCGGACGGTATCGCTGAGCTGGTTTGGCATCGGCTGCTGGCGGCGGACGGGCAATTGCCATGGCGGCTGCGCGGACCCGACGGCGTACGAATGGTCGAGGGCACGAGCGTCGTTGCCACGAATTCGAGCGAGGTGGTGCGGGAGCTGACGCTGGCGGGTGGCGGGATTGCACTGCGGTCCCTGTGGGATGTCGGTGCGGAACTGGGCAGCGGCCTGCTGGAGCGGCTGTTGCCCGACCATGAGGGATCAAGCGATGTCGGCATCTATGCCGTGCACCCACCCATCATCGGGGCACCCGGCGCAGTGACAGCGTTCATCGACTATGTGACCGAGCTCTATTCCGTTGCGCCGCCATGGGCCGGGTGAACGGACCGACGGAACAAAAGCGGGCGACCCGACTTTGACCGTAGCGTCGGTTTATGCCATGTCTGGCAGCGAATAGCGCATTCCGTGCGCCAACAGGTGTCCCATCCATGGCCATTACCGATGCCCCCGAAGATGTGTTGCGCTTTCTGGCGGCGCGCGGGTCGGCGGGCGAGCGCACTGCGCTCGTGACGCTGACCGGCATCGAGGGCAGCACGTCGCGCGGCATCGGCACGATCATGGCTGTAGCCGAAGATGGAGCATGTGCGGGGTCGTTTTCCGGCGGGTGCATCGAAAAAGCGGTGGTGGCGGAGGCGATCGACGCGATCCGCGACGGCGATGCGCGGCTGGTCCGGTTTGGGGCAGGCTCTCCCTATATCGACATACGCCTGCCATGCGGCAGCGGGATCGATCTGCTGTTCAGCCCCCTGCCCCCTGCGGCGCCGGTGGGCGCGGCGCTGGAACTTCTGGCGGCACGGAAACCGGTCTGTCTGGCCCTGGACCGCGACGGTCGGGTTGGTATCGACCCTCTGCCCCAAGGCGCAATGCTTTCCCGATGGATCGGAGAGGCATTCGCGCTGGTGATTGCGCCGCCGCTGCGCATAGTGCTGATCGGACAGGGCGAGGAGCTGACCGGGACAGCACGACTGGCGGCTTGCTATGGCGCACGGGTTGAGGCGTACACCCCGGACGAGGGCAATGCGGCGTTGCTGAGAACGGAGGGCATCGCCGTGCAGCATCTGCGCAGCAGCCGCACGCTTCCAGACATCTCGCCCGACCCGTGGAGCGCCTTGCTGTTCCTGTTTCACGACCGGGACTGGGAGGAGCACCTCGTCGCGCAGGCACTCAAGGACGATTATTTCTATATTGGCGCGCTAGGGAGCCGGAAAACGCATGAGGGACGGCTTACCCTGCTCGAGGCGCAAGGCGTGAGTGCGGAGTTGCGCGCGCGATTGCGCGGGCCGATCGGCATGATCCCGGCCACCCGAGATCCGCAGATGCTCGCGCTTTCGGTTCTGGGTGAGGTGGCGGCGTGTTATCGGGACGCGGTGATGGTTGGTGTGCAAGCCAAGGTAGAACAGTGCGAGTAGTGCCCGCAGCTGTTTCTCCCGGTTCGCCCTGAGCCTGCCGAGCAGAAGGCGACCGACGGTCAACGGCCGTTCTTTTCCTCGACGCTGATCGGAAAGAACGGGGCTTCGACAGGCTCAGCCCGAACCGGAATGTAAAAGAAGGGTTTCAAACCGCCACTTCCACCAGCACTCCTTCACTTAGCCGCACGACGCGGTCCATGCGGGCAGCAAGGCGTTCGTTGTGAGTGGCAACAAGGGCCGAGCTGCCTTCTTCGCGGACCAGGCGGATGAACTCGTCAATCACAATGTCGGCAGTGCGCTCATCGAGATTGCCGGTGGGTTCGTCCGCCAGCACGAGCGCGGGGCGGTTGGCGAGCGCGCGTGCGACGGCGACGCGCTGCTGTTCACCGCCGGACAACTGGCTGGGCCGGTGATCAAGCCGATGGCCAAGCCCGAGGCTGGTCAAAAGGTCGGCGGCACGGGTGCGCGCCACGGCGTCGGCGACATCGCGCACCATCTGCGGCAGCATGACATTCTCGGTCGCGTTGAAGTCGGGCAGCAGGTGATGGAACTGATAGACGAAGCCCAGCGCATCGCGACGCAGGCGGGTCCGTTCGTCCCCGCTCAGTTGCGCAGCTTCTTCGTCGAGGATGCGGATCGATCCCTCAAATCCACCCTCCAGCAAGCCGACCGCCTGAAGCAATGTCGATTTGCCCGAGCCCGAAGGGCCGAGCAGCGCGACGATCTCGCCCCGCGCGACAGCGAGGTCGATGCCGCGCAGAACATCAATGGTAACCCCACCCTGCGTAAAGCTGCGCTTGAGACCAGCGACGGCGAGAATGTCATTCATAGCGCAGCACCTGCACAGGATCGGTGTTGGCAGCCTTGAACGCCGGATAGAGCGTTGCGAGGAAGCTGAAAATCAGCGCCATGGCACAGATCGTGACGATCTCCACCGGATCGGGCTTGGACGGGAGTTCCGCAAGGAAGCGGACGGATGGGTCCCAGATATTCTGGCCCGTCACCAGCCGGATGAAATTCAGCACCTGCTCGCGGAAGTAAAGGAAGATGAACCCGAGCACCACGCCCGCCGCCATGCCAAGCGACCCGATCGTGACGCCCACCGTCACGAAAATCTTGAGCAGACTCGATCGGCGCGCGCCCATCGTGCGCATGATGGCGATATCCCGCGTTTTGGCGCGCACCAGCATGATGAGAGAGGAGAGGATGTTGAACACCGCAACGAGAATGATGAGCGAGAGGATCACGAAGGACACGATCCGGTCTACCTGCAGTGCTTCGAACAGGCTGCTGTTCATCTGCCGCCAGTCGCTGATGACCGCCTGCCCCTCCACCTTGTCGGCGAGCGGGGCAAGGATATTACCCACCTTGTCGGCATCGACCGTCTCCACCTCAATCATGCCGACGACATCGCCGAGGAGCAGCAGTGTCTGCGCGTCCTCCATCGGCATGATGACGAACGCCTTGTCATAGTCATAGACGCCGACCTCGAAAATCGCGCCGACACGGTAAGAGATTTCGCGGGGCACCGTTCCAAAGGGTGTCGAGCGCCCGGCCGGATTAATGACGGAAATGCTGCTCCCCACAGTCACCCCCAGATTTTCGGCAAGGCCCGATCCGATCGCGACCGTGTTGCTGCCCGGCGCGAGGGACGAAAGGCTCCCCGCCTTCAATTTGCCGTGAAGGATCGGATTGGTCTTGATATCCGGCATGGTCATGCCACGCACCAGAACCGCTTCCACACGCCCCTGATAATTGGCGAGCAGCGGCTGCTCGATCAGCGGCGTCGCACTGGTAACGCCCGGTGTCGCCTTTGCCTCGGCCAGAACGCGGCGCCAGTCCGGCAAGCGACCGCCATAGCCCTGCACCACCGCATGACCATTGAGGCCGACGATCTTGTCGAACAGTTCGGCGCGGAACCCGTTCATCACACTCATCACGATGATAAGCGCGGCAACCCCCAGCATGACCGCCGCCAGGCTGATCCCCGCGACGAGGAAAATAAACCCCTCCCCCTTGCCGGGCAGCAGGTAGCGTTTCGCGATCATCCGCTCGAACCGGTTCAATATCATCCCGCGTCCATCATCCTGTGCGCCGTTGCCCCCGGCGCGGCAAGCTCTATGCGCCGCGCTCGCCGCTGGCAAGCGCCGCGTCTATCCGGCCGTTGTTGCAACTATGACACAGGGCGGGTTGGAATCGTGAGCGGCACACAAATTGGATCGTGACAGTTGCGCGTCATCGCCATAGCAATGGCAACAGAACACAGGGACTTTGAACAACGAGGCCTAGGTTCAGGGGCCGCTGTCCCGCCAAAGGAGCTACAAAAGATCCCATGGGCGCGGGCTGGCGCTGATTGAGGCAGACTGACCTTCCCGCTTTGTCGTGAAGGAGGTTGCCCGTGTCCATCTCGTCCCATG
>NZ_JACIJP010000004.1 GCF_014199435.1 Sphingobium subterraneum
CCTCGGGGGAGGCCGATGCGGTTTTTGGGCAGTGCTGGAGGCAGCCGATGGTTTTCTTCCTCGAACCCCGGATTGGGGCTGGACTGTCAGGATATGTCGCGGAGCTTGGTTCAGCCTTCCTTTGCGGCGACCTTGGCCTTTCCACCAGCCCGCGCCCGGATCACGCCAGCTACCTCGCCAGCTGGCTGAAGGTGCTCAAGGCCGACAACCGGGCGATCTTCACCGCCGCGAGCGCGGCGGCGAAGGCAGCCGAGTGGTTGGAAAACCTGCAACAATCAGGCCTTTCTGCTGGGCGGTGATCCTGATAGCAACACCGGGTAAGCCGGAGACCAATAAACGCATGCCGCGCATATTTGACAATATCGACAACTCTCTTCTTCCCGAACTGAGTAAAGTTCTAGCTGTTTCCGAGCGGGCTGATTTCTGCGTAGGTTATTTCAATTTGCGGGGCTGGCGCCGGATCGATGAGCACATCGAAACCTGGTCTGGAGATAACGGGGATTCGTGTCGGCTTCTTGTTGGCATGCATCAATCGCCAGAACGAGGACTTCGTGAGAAGCTTGCCGCCGCGTTTCACGAGGACGGCATCGACAACGCCCGCGCTCTTGAGCTCAAAAAGGCACTTGCTGAAGAATTTCGGACACAGCTTACACTGGGTACACCCTCAAATAGTGACGAAGCAGGACTGCGGCGGCTTGCTCGCCAGATTCGAACCAAGAAGGTCGTCGTAAAACTGTTCCTGAGGCATCCGCTGCACGCAAAACTTTACCTTCTGCACCGCCCGGACCCGGTGAACCCAAAGGTGGGTTTCGTTGGCAGCAGCAACCTCACCTTTGCCGGCCTCTCCTTGCAAGGAGAGTTGAACGTCGACGTTATGGACCATGACGCCTGCAACAAGTTGGCAGAGTGGTTCGAAGCCAGATGGGCTGATCGATGGTGCGTGGATATTTCAGACGAGCTGGCCGAAATTATCGAGACCAGCTGGGCAGGCGAAGTCTTGATCCCACCCCACCACGTATATCTGAAGTTCGCCTATCACCTCGCGCAAGAGGCAAGACTCGGTCAGTCGGAATTTCGCATTCCATCCATTTTCGGCGACAAGCTTTTTGCCTTTCAGACTAGCGCAGTCAAGGTGGCCGCCCATCACCTCAACAAGCGAGGCGGTGTAGTTATTGGCGATGTCGTTGGGCTGGGTAAGTCCATTATGGCATCCGCCCTCCTCAAGATCGTTGAGGAAGTCGATGGACGTGCGCTGATCATCTGTCCGAAGAACCTGCTCGATATGTGGCACGACTATGTCGAGACCTACGAGCTAAACGCCAAAGTTGTATCCTTGTCTCGGGTTGAGAGCGAGTTGAAAGAGCTCAAGCGGTATCGAACTGTCTTGATCGACGAAAGCCACAACCTACGGAACCGTGAAGGGAAGAGATATAAAGCGATTGCGGACTACATTCGGACAAACGACAGTCGATGTATTTTGCTGTCAGCTACACCTTACAACAAGACCTTTATCGACCTCTCGTCACAGCTTCGTCTATTCATCGAAGACGATCAAGATATCGGGATTCGTCCTGAGGAAATGATCCGAACCATGGGCGGCGAAACAGAGTTTGTGCGAAGGCATCAATGCGCTGTCCGATCTCTCCCAGCCTTTGAAAAGAGTGATCAAACCGAAGACTGGCGCGAGCTCATGCGGCTTTACATGATCCGTCGTACGCGCGGTTTCATTTTGCAGAACTACGCTCAAACTGATGAGACTAGTGGCCGAAAGTACATCACGTTCTCTGACGGATCACGGTCATACTTTCCCGTGCGGCAGCCGAGATCGGTCAAATTTGAGATCGACGATAGCGACCCGCTCGACCCGTACGCCAAGGCATATTCGGACGAAGTTGTGTCCGCTATCGATGGCCTAGCATTGCCGCGCTATGGGCTCGCCAACTATCTCAACCCAGATCCGACACACCCACCTACGCCAGCCGAAGACACAATTATGGATGGGCTTGGTCGGGCCGGAATCCGGTTGATGGGCTTTTGCAAGACGAACCTCTTCAAACGCCTTGAGAGCGGTGGTCCGGCATTCATCCAATCTTTGCAGCGTCACATCATGCGCAATCAGGTTTATCTGCATGCATTGGAAAATGGCTTAGTAGTGCCGATCGGGACTCAGGACTCAGAGTTGCTCGATGTTTCAGACGAAGACGCCGATTCCGATGCCATCGAAGGCTTGTTCGAGACAGGCGAGTATGGGGAGACGGACAATGATGTCACTTCAGAAGTTTCCGAAGAACTTACGATCCTCAAGCAGCATGCCGCCCAAATCTATGGAGTGTACGCCAACGCCAAGAAACGGCGCTTCAAATGGTTGAAGGTAACGCACTTCAAGCGCGCATTGCAAACCGATCTACAAGCCGACATCGATGCTTTACGTCGTGTTCTCGAAATCTGCGGCCCTTGGGAAGAGGCGCGAGACAAAAAACTTCGTGCGCTCATCGAGTTGGTTACCGTGCGGCATCCGACAGACAAGCTTCTGATCTTCACGCAATTCGCGGACACCGCCCGATATCTTGAAACAGCCCTTCGCAACGCCGGGGTAACCGCTGTCGCCGCAGTTACCGGTCAGTCTGAGAACCCGACGCGGCTTGCGTGGCGCTTTAGCCCAAGATCGAACAAGAAAGAAAAGGTGGCCCAACAAGAGGGCGAGCTTCGAGTCCTGATCGCCACTGACGTGCTGTCAGAAGGGCAGAACCTTCAAGATTGCGCAACGATCGTGAATTTTGATCTGCCCTGGGCGATCATCAGATTGATCCAACGCGCCGGTCGCGTCGATCGCATTGGCCAGCAGGCTGATACGATCAACTGCTACTCCTTCCTTCCGGCAGAAGGCGTTGAGCGCATCATAAGACTACGCGCTCGCGTTCGGGCGCGGCTGAAGGAGAACCAGGAGGTAGTAGGCTCCGATGAAGCTTTCTTCGAGGACGATAACGAAGAGAACCCCATCCAAGATCTCTACAGCGAGAAATCCGGCATTCTTGACGGCGAAGATGAGGGTGAAGTGGACCTTGCTTCGTACGCATTTCAGATTTGGCAGAACGCTATTACTCAAGACCCAAAACTCAAAAAGTTGGTCGAAGATTTACCCGACGTTGTCTTCGCAACCAAGGCACTGCCATCAGTACCGGACGCGAAAGCCGGAGCGCTTGTTTACATCCGAACACCCGACGACAATGATGCATTGGCATGGGTCGATCAGGACGGCGCAATCCTTACTCAGTCCCCATTGGCAATCCTGAAGGCCGCCGAGTGTCCGCCAGCCGAGCCTGCCTTGGAGCGGACTGACTACCATCATGAGATCGTCCGCCAAGGGGTCGAACACCTCATGCAGGAAGAACGCACCACTCACGGCGCATTGGGGCGACCATCCGGTGCTCGATTCAAGACCTACGACCGCCTGAAGCGCTATCTTGAGCAGCAGGGCAACGAGCGGACTCTCTTTGTGACCGACCATTTCGTTCGAGACGTTGAGAAGGCGATGGCCGACATCTATGATTTCCCAATGTTTCAATCGGCTATCGATACTCTCAATCGGCAGCTGAAAACGGGCATTGGGGACCATCAACTTGCCCAATTAGTGATCGCGCTGAGAGAAGACGGGCGCCTCTGCGTGAAGCAGGACAAGGACGAAGTCGAAGCCGATATGAGGATCATTTGCTCCATGGGTTTGAAAGGCTGACAATGGCAATCGACAGACCCCGCGCTACTCAACACCTCAGGGCTTTCGATTTTGCCACCCTCTTCGTCGAAGAGCTTGGCTGGGATCGACCAGGTTCAAGCCAGACCGAGATGATAAATGCTGGTGGTCGAGACTACCATCTATCGCCCGTCGCCAATAAGCGCGGCGTCAGAATTTTCCATTGCCCAGAAATTCCTGATCGCGGCATCCGCCAATACATCGAACGGGAGATCACAAAGCGCGCCTTTGAGCACCTCATCATTTTCACTGACGAGGAGCGGACTAGGCAAATCTGGCAGTGGGTCGCCCGAGAGAAGGGCAAGCCAGCCGCCTTCCGCGAGCATATGTGGCTAGCGAACAGCGCACCCGATCCGTTGATCCAGAAGCTCGATCACATTGCCTTCACCCTGAATGATGAAGAGGGACTGACGCTGTCAGGCACGACATTGCGCATGCGCGATGCGTTCGACCGCGAAAAGATTACGAAGCGTTTCTACGAGGATTTCAAGAAGCAGCACGACCGCTTCCTCGGCTTCATCGATGGCCTCGCGAACGTGTCGGACCGTCAGTGGTACGCCTCCCTGATGCTCAACCGGCTGATGTTCGTCTATTTCATTCAGAAGAAGCGCTTCTTGAATGGCGACATTGACTATCTAAAGACCAAGCTGGCCGAGGTGCGCGCCGAGAAGGGGGATGACCAGTTCCACACTTTCTACCGTGCGTTCCTGTTGAAGCTGTTCCACGGTGGCCTCGCCACACCCACCAATGCCCGTGATGACGACACAGCGCGACTGCTCGGCAACATCCCCTATCTCAATGGCGGCCTTTTCGAGCCTCACGCGCTGGAGGCCGACGGTAACGACATCCAGATCGCCGACGCGGCATTCGAGGGCGTATTCAGCTTCTTCGACCAGTACGAATGGACGCTCGACACCCGCCCCATCGAGCAGGCCGATGGCAAGGAGATCAACCCCGATGTCCTCGGGCACATCTTTGAAAAGTACATCAACCAGAAGCAGATGGGGGCGTACTACACCAAGGAAGACATCACCGATTACATCACCAAGAACACCGTCATTCCATGGCTTTTCCAGAATGCCATCGCACACGACAAGGTGGCCTTCGAGCCGGGTAGCGCGGTGTGGCGGATGCTTTCCGAAAACCCCGACGCCTATATCTACCCGGCGGTGAAACATGGGGCGGATCAACCGCTTCCCGACAATATCGCCGCAGGCATCGACGATGTCGCCCAGCGTGGTGATTGGAACAGGACCGCCCCTGCCAGCCACGGCCTGCCGACCGAAACTTGGCGTGAGCTGGTCGCCCGGCGCGAACGCTATGCAAGCATCAAGGCCAAGGCGGCGTCCCGCGAGATTACGTCCATCGAGGATTTCATCACCTTCAATCTCGATATCCGCCAGTTCGCGCGCGATGCGATCCAATATGCCGAAAGCTCCGATCTGGTCGATGCATTCTGGAAAGGCATAAGAAGCATCAAAGTGCTCGATCCGGCCTGCGGATCGGGAGCGTTCCTGTTTGCCGCGCTCAACATCCTGTATGATCTGTATGATGCATGTCTTGAGCGGATGGAGCAGTTCGTAGAGTCCTCGCCTCCAACCAAAGGCGGCTATCCGCCCCACAAGAAGTTCCGCGAAGAGCTAGAAGCGGTCGAGCGCCACCCCAACCGGTCCTATTTCATCTACAAATCGATCATCCTCGACAACCTCTACGGCGTCGATATCATGGATGAGGCGGTGGAGATTTGTAAGCTCCGCCTGTTCCTGAAACTCGCTGCCCAGCTTGAACGCGCCGACCAGATCGAGCCGCTGCCTGATATAGATTTCAACATCCGGGCAGGAAACTCGCTGATCGGCTACACCTCAATGGCTGATGTGCGGAAGGCGACCAAGACCAAGGGCTTCGATTTCGACGACAGCGCGGGCAAGATCGAGGCGGCGGCGCAGGACTTGGACGCTGCCTTCCGTCTATTCCGGGAGCAGCAGACCGCACTGCACGGAGCCATCGGAGCGGACCACAAGGCACAGCTTCGCAAACGGCTCGCAGCGCTCGAAACGCAGTTGGATCGCTTTCTAGCCAATGACTACGGCGTCGAAACCGACGGAGATACGTCTGCCAAGGCCAAGTTCGCGACGTGGAAGGCTAGCCACAAGCCGTTCCATTGGCTGATCGAGTTCCATGGGATCATTACCGGCGGCGGGTTTGATGCTGTGGTTGGAAATCCGCCGTATATTGAGTTATCGAAAGTCAAAGCTGACTATGTCCCGCGGGGCTATGCCACATCGACTAGTGGCAACCTGTACGGTCTTTTCGTCGAGCATGCCGCAAAGATATCGTCCGCAGATTCCTATAGCGGACTAATCGTTCCAATTTCGGTGATGTGCACGAAACGTACGATCGACGTACAGAAATGCCTACTATCAAACTCGATAATTTGGGCCTCCACCTTCGACGTATTTCCAGCGCGTGTCTTTGAAGGGGCAGCGCAGCGTGTCAGCATCGTGTTGTGGTCAAATCCCGAGCGCAATGAGAAAAAGCTCTATACCACTAGGTACCTGCGGTGGTTCCAGCAGGAAAGGGAGACATTGATCGAGCGCCTGGAATACGCTGAGACCCACGGACTTGGAAAACTGGGCTGGCTGCCCCGGCTCGGATCTCAACGTGAGACTTCTATCCTCAAGCAGCTGAAGGGCACGCCACTATCGGCGCATATAAAACGTGCCGGTGGGACACCGATTTATGCTCATAGAATCGTGAATAACTTTGTGAAGGCAGTAAAATTCCCGCCCTTTTTCAAAAAGGCTGACGGAACCGTAACAACATCAGACGACTTCAAGATTATAGGCTTGGAGAAAGCCATGATCGGTCCGTTTGTTGCTGCGCTCAATTCGTCTTTGTTCTATTGGTATTGGCGAGCGCACGGGGACGGATTCCATTGCGGCTATCGAGACATCGGGATGTTCCCGTTCAGTTTCGAAAAGCTGCCCCCTACGAAGTTAGGCGACGTCGAGCGGATAGCCGAAAAGCTCAGTGCAAGCTTACGCGACAATTCAGAAATTCGAACGAGAAATCAGAAGGCCACTGGCCTGGTCCATTTGCAGACGTTTTTCGTCGGAAAGTCGAAGAGCATCATCGACGAAGTGGATATGATCCTTGCAGAGATTGCTGGCCTCCAGCCAGAGGACACAGACTTCATCATCAACTACGACATTAAATACCGCATGGGTGCAGACGAGGACGATGCCAAGTGAATCGCTCGCCGCGCACAACGCTCCGTCGGTGTTGGCAAACGCACCGATCGCCTTTTTTTGCTCCCGATCCTGCCCCGGCGACATCATCCTGAAGGCGCAGGACTGGGCCAATGCGCGGGGGCCGGAGAGTGCGCTGGTGATCGGCGGCTTTCACACCCCCGTTGAGCGCGACGTACTGCGCATCCTGCTGCGCGCCGGAGCGCCCTTCATCGTAGTCTTGGCCCGGGCCGAGCAAGGCTGGCGCGCGCCGAAGCCTCTCGGCCCCGCGATCAAGGCCGCCGTCGCATCCGGCACGGCGCAGATCGTCAGCCCGTTTCCCGCCACCCAGAGACGCACAACCGGTGCAACCGCCGAAACCCGCAACCGTCACATCCTGACCCTCTGCAACACGGTCTTGATCGCGCATGCCTCACCAGGAGGCAAGACTGAGGCTCTGGCAGGCGAAGCTATTGCAGGCGGACTTCGGGTCGAGACCTTCGAATCCCCCTCCAATGCCAATCTCATGGCCTTGGGGGCCACCACAGGATCAATGCAATGACAGAGCCCGAGGCAGTTCCCGCCGATATCCTTGCCGAAATCAGGCAGCGGGCAAAGGCCGAGTGGCCCGATGATCCGGATTGGCAAGAGGATTTCATTGCGGAGGAGGCCAGCGGCTATCTCGCCTTTCAAAAGATCGATTTCTCGATGGCTGCGACGGTCAAGGACCAGATAACCGCAGAGGCACTCCAATATTTCGAAAGCTGGGAAGAGCGCGCCGACCAAGCAAGGGACGAGGTCGAAGCCTATGCCGAGATCGCCGCGACCGCACCTGACGATATCCCGGCAGACGTGCTGGCCCGTATCAAGCAGGACATTGCGAAGGAAAACGATTGGTTCACGACGCAATTGGACAACCTGCGAGGTGCCATCGATGCCTATCGCTATGTTTGCGAAACACGCCAAAAGGTTGGGCCGATCCGCGACCTGTTGATCCGCATGGAAAAGGTCATCGGTGAAGAATGCTACAACGGCAACATTCAGAACTACAGCTCATGGGGTGAATGGGAAGGCGAAGGTCGCTCTTTCCGCTATCCGGTGACGTTCATTCGCGATGGAACCGAGGAAAAGCGCCGGTCGCATACAGACGACTTGGAGCACGAGGAGCTTGTAACCGGCTACTACAAGTTTGGTGCCAACGAATTGAGCATTTATCGTGCTCTTGTACGCATAATCGACATGCTGAAGGCGGATTACGGCTTGGAATTGCCTGACGCGGCACAAGGGACTGAAAGCAATGATTGAGGGCGCGCGCAAACTTCCCATGCAGCACATTTCAGTCCGCGTGCCGTGGCACGATGCCGGATGGAACGGGAAAATTTGTTCGAACCCTCTCGGGAATACGTATTGCATCGCGCTACCGCGCATCGGCGACACCCGCGATGATGATTGGGAGACGGCGAACGCCGGAGTAGTGTTCGATCCAGAGGGCCAGCGACTGCCGGCCTGCGCCGCAGAACGCGGCGCATTCATGTCTGAAACTGCCTATGAACGGCGCTTTCCGCACCCTTATGCGCGACAAAACAACGCGCTCTACACTCATTTCCGCACGACGACCTATCGCCACGCGCCGCGTTCGGCCTCAGCCGTTCCCTTTGCCTGGATGATGAAGGAGGCGAAGACTGGAATACCGGCTATCGCAGAGCGTCTGTCTTTGGGCTTTCGCCCCGAACGCGAACCTGAACTCGGCTTCCACAGCATTTGGGTGCAAGAGCGTTCCAATCAGCTGGTCATGCTCGACACCTTCTTTGAGGCGATCAAGCCTCAGGAGTCACTGGTTTTCTTCTATGCGAAGCGGACACCACTGACGGACGATCCGCGCCGTGTGATCGTGGGCATGGGCCGCGTCACCGGCATCAGCGGGCCTACCGAATATGCCTATGAGAACAGGCCCGATCATGGACTGCGCTCAATGGTATGGGAGCGCAACGTTAGTCATTCGATCCGCCCCGAAATCGGCGACGGCTTCCTGTTGCCCTACCAAGAATTGCTGGCGCTCGCCGCTGAGGACGCAGATTTTGACCTCACCCCATACGTCCTTCACGCCCCGGAGGAGAATTGGGATGCCTTTTCGATGGGGTCTGAGCATGTCAGCCACGATCAGGCGGTATCGGTGCTTCTGTCCGCTGCTATTGTCATTTCTCGCTACGAGGCTTTGTTACCCGGCGACTGGAGCAAGGCACGAAGCTGGATCGATGCGGAACTCAATCGCCTGTGGCGGTTGCGGGGTGCCTTCCCCGGCCTTGGCTCTGCGCTTACCGCCTTGGGGCTGGAAAATGGTACTCTCATCGCACACGAGGTCGGGGCACAGCTGCATGCCGACGGCAAGGAAGAAGTGCGCGATCCATGGCCGTTGGTCGATGAGGTCTTGCGGGATCCTACCAATCTGCCTGCCGATCTGAGAAAGTCTGTTGGACCAGTCATCGTTCAGCTTTGGGATAAGCTGAAGCCGGAACGGCTCGCTTTGCTGAAATTGCTAGCCCGTTTCGAGATATCTGCTGAACAGGCGAAGCGCTGGTGGGTCCATGAGGTCCGCAAAAAGGCCGGACTTGCCGTGGAAGATTCCGAGCTACTGGCAAACCCATATCTTTGCTTCGAAATGGATCGCGGGTGGCCGGATGCGATTTCTTGGGGCACAATTGACCGAGGTCTGTTCCCCGACCCGCAGATTGATGCTGCGGTCCCTGTGCCTGAGCCCTCTGCTTGCCCGGAGCCTATCGACCCGAGACGTGGCAGGTCGCTGATTATAAAGACACTCGAAGAGGCGACTGCGGAAGGTCACACGCTGCTACCGCAGGAATGGATTGTAAACCGTATTCGCGACGCTGAGGTTTCTCCCGCATGCTCGATTGGCAGCGATTGGTTCGAGGCATTCGCAGAAAATCTTGCCCCGGTCCTTGCAGTAACGGAAGATGCCTCAGGAAGCCCCGCATGGCAGCTTGACCGCTACGCAGACACGCGAACACTAATCGGAACTCGTATTCGTAAGCGGCTTAGTGGCATTCGCCACAACGCTGACGAAAACTGGCGAGTCCTGATCGACAAAATGATACCCGTTGCAGCAGGCGCAGATGATGCCGAGGAGCAAGCGGCCCGGAACGAAAAAGCCATCGCCTTGGAGGAAGTCTATCGGTCGCGTGTGTCTGCGTTGATCGGACCAGCAGGAACCGGCAAGACCACCCTTCTACAAGCATTGCTGTCTATCCCAGCGGTGAAGAACGGTGGTGTCCTTCTCCTCGCGCCGACGGGCAAGGCCCGCGTCCAAATGCAAAAGAAGGCGGGGGATGTGAAGGCATTCACACTCGCGCAGTTTCTGTCCGAATATGAGCGGTATGATGGCAAATCGTTCCGCTATTTTGTGACCGGCCAGCCGCCGCGTGAAAACGGATTTGCTACTGTCATAATCGATGAAGCCTCCATGTTAACCGAGGATCAGCTTGCCGCCACTTTGGATGCTCTTGATGCCGCTGCTGTGCAGCGGCTCGTGCTGGTAGGTGACCCCCGCCAACTTCCACCAATCGGCGCAGGGCGCCCATTTGTTGACGTCATAACGCTCTTGCGAGAAACCGATGCAAAGCGGGTGCCCGGCCTTGCCGAGCTAAGCATTGTCCGGCGTCAAACGGGTGGTGACGGTGTACTGTTGTCCCGTTGGTTTTCCGGTGAAGCACCTGATCCTGGAGCAGATGAAGTTTGGGACAGACTTGCTTCTGGCCATGCAAACGGCGTTCGGGCTATCCGATGGGGGAATGATGCTGATCTACAAGAGCGGCTGCTTGCAGAGTTGACCGCCCATGTTCGCCGTCAAGCGGACCCTTCCTGGTCCGACGAGACTGCTTTCGAAGTCAGCTTGGGCGGGTCAGAATTCAGAGGGCGAGCGTACTTTTCACCTTCGCGGCTAGTAGACGGGCAGCGAAACGGGGGCGGCGCAAATTCCGAAAGTTGGCAAATACTAGCCCCACTGCGGGGCGGCGAAACCGGCGTCGATGGCATGAATCGCTGGATCAAAAGGGTCTTCCGCAGTTCGGCGCGATCTTGGGCTGAGCCTGAGGATCCAAGGTATCGTAAGATCGCGAAGCCAATGGGAAGTCAGGGGATTTTATACGGAGATAAGGTAATCAACCTTTCGAATGGCAGACGTTTTGATGTCTATCCTGAAGATTCAAATGCCTACTTGGCGAATGGCGAGATCGGACTGGCGGTAGGCCAATACAAGGGAATGAAATGGAAGCCCAAGAAGCTCCCATGGAAACTTGAGGTCGAGTTTTCAACGCAACTTGGTCAAAAATTCGGCTTCTCGGAATCCGATTTCTCCGATGACGGCAGCGACCGGCTCGAGTTGGCATATGCGTTGACGATCCATAAGTCACAAGGAAGCGAGTTTGGCACGACATTCGTGGTGATACCCAACCCCTGCCGCCTTCTTTCCCGCGAACTTCTCTACACAGCGCTTACTCGACAACAGCAGGAAGTGATCATTCTCTATCAAGGCGAGATTCGTGAGTTGATGAGAATGTCCGACGCATCAAGGTCAGATACCGCGCACCGTCTTACGAACCTTTTCGCACCCCCCTCACTTGTTCAGCATGGAACCAAATTTCTCGAACAAGGCCTTGTCCATCGCACCATTCGGGGAGACCTGGTTCGATCAAAGTCAGAGGTCATCATCGCTAATCTTCTGGATTCGATGGGCGTTCCATACAGCTATGAACAGCCCTTCGTCGGCCTAGATGGGTCTGTCAGATACCCGGATTTCACGGTTGAAGATGCCGAGAGCGGTCGTCGCTTGTTGGTCGAGCATTTGGGAATGCTTGATCGACCTGACTACAAGAGCCGCTGGGAAAAGAAGCTGCTCTGGTACAGGAAAATGGGAGTGAAGCCGGTCGAGGAAGGTCAGGCGGAAACGGGACTTCTCATGACGAGTGAGATCGATGGCTTCGACGCCGCCAAGGTGAAGACCAAAATTGAAGCTGCCCTCGGAAGTTAGAATCTATTTTGATTTGGATACGCATTTCATGATCAACGCGGGGTGCTGCCCTGCCGGGCGACCTGCTCTATCCGCTGGCGCAGACCGGGCCTGTAGTCCCGGCCCCTTCGGGTGACGATCAGGAGCAGGTCGAAGCGGAGCGGGAATTCCTGGGGGACGCGCTCTGTCCCGCGCATTCTGCGCTCCTGAGGGCGCGGCACCTCTGAGCTAACCCGCAGGCACTCTTGCCTCTCTCATTGCCGGAGGCCCGCTGGCGCACTGATCGCGCGCGCAGAACCTCCGTCGGCTTCGCGCCGTTGCAAGGGTGCCAATATTCTTTGGATCGCCGGGCGATCCCTGACGGGAACGCCAAGGGCTTTGCCCTCTCGTTCCCGAAACCGGAAATAGACGCCCCCGTGTGGCGGGCTGTGCCCGCTGGCCCGCGCCAGGGCATCGATTCCGGTTTTCCCTCCCCCTCCCATCCTCGCCGGAAGGCAGACCGCATGCCGCGTGTCGGATGCGGCTTTGCCGGAAGGAGTCAGGCAGATGGACGATCAAATCTTGAACTACCGCGCTTGCGGAGCCGAGTGCCGCGAGGATTGGTTGCGGATGCTGGCGAACGAGAACGGCTTGCCGTTGGTGACGGTGCAACGCTTGGCAGAGGAACTAGGCGAGCGTGAGGATTTCGGCGAGCTGGTCGATATTTGTGAGTTTGGCGGGAGGGTGGTGCAATGACTGCTGGCACCCTTTCCCGCAGCGAGAGGATTGCCCGGCTTAATGATAGGGCGCGGCAGGCGATGGGCCTTGCCTGTGTTGCCGAGGCGACCGAGGGATTCCGTGCCTTGCCCGAGGAGGATCAGTCACGGGTGCGCGAGCTGGTCGAGACATTCGACGCGTTCACGCCGGACAACGATCCTTATGGTGAACGCGATTTCGGGGCGATCTATCAGGATGGCGAAGGTCGCTGGACGACCACGCGACCGGCGCGGCCTGCCCAAACCGTGTTCTGGAAGATCGATGCCTACGACCGCGACTTGCGGTTCGGCAGCGATGACCCCGCCAATCCCGCAGTTACCCGGCGGGTGCTCACCATCATGCTTGCCAGCGAATATTGAAGGGAGGCAATCCGCGCGCCGCCTGACACGTCAGGCGGCGCGTTGATCCACGAAGCAGTGTTCGTTGTGCCAATCAAGGAAGGCGGGTTCAGGATCGAACCGCACTGCCGAGCGCAATGTCTCGTTTTCGAATTGCCGGAAATAGTCGCGCGTCTCGCGGCTCTGGCTTTCTCGCAGTTGCCGCGAGACGCGTATGCGCCGCTGGCGATCTACCGTGATGAGCCCGCGATCAAATGCGCGGTCGAGTGTCGCAGAAAGCAGCAGGCCATTGGCCGGGTTGTGCCGGTTCTCGCTGTCCTTGCCCCACGGCTTGATGTGGCTTGCCGTGAGCAGGCGCGGATCGGCGATCCCAGTGATGCAGCAGGTCTCTTCGTAATTGGCGAGCACCGCGCGGCGGAAGAAGTTTTGGCCAACGCGCTGATTGACGAGCGCCTGTGTGGTGGACTCGCCTTGATAGGGTTCGAACCGGAATTCGCTGCGCTTCTCATTGAGGCGCGTTGGCTTGCTAGGCAGCTCTAATTGGCCGATTTTGGCTGCCCATAGGTTCGCTGCCTGTGAGACGAGACCGGTCCAGTCCTGGCCGAACTCGGAATAGGTTGCGCGATCCAGCTTGGATGCACCGTCCAGACCCTTGCGTCCGCTGTCGGTGATCTTGGGATCGAGGCTGGCGAAGTTGCACAGCTTCATCGCGACCGAGCTGTTCGTGCGCCCGAGCGCAGCGGCGAGCTCCTGGATTTCCGGATTGCCCGAGTGCAGCTTTCCGAACGGCAGCTGAAAGTAGAGATACAGCGCCAGCACCGTCTCCTCTTCGCTCCAGCGTTTCCGTGAACTGCCCTCGATTGCCACGACGAAGGTTTGGGCGAGAGTGATCCAGCGCGCAAGTGTGACGGTTTGCCATGCGTTTGCATGTCTTTCGATCAGGCGGTTTCGTTCTTGAGCACCCCAACTGGCCGCACTCGGTCAGCCTTCAATGTCCGGCCCGCGCCGGTTCGCTCCGCTCACCCGTGTTGGACATGAATGCTGCCCTTGGCCGTGCGGCCCTTCTGTTTGGTGCAACGAGCCACCAGACACGAAAGGAAATCATCATGGCACGCAGCAATACCGCACCCGCTCAGGAGACCAATCCGCCGGATTTCCTCGCCTGGCATGTCGCCAACAAGGGCGACAAGGGTTTCTGGACCCGCATCGGAGCCGCGTGGTTCCATCGCGACCGCAAAGGACTATCGCTTCAGCTCGAAGTAGTGCCGATCAATGGCCGGATCGTCCTGCGCACGCCGCTGGACGACGAGAAGAAGGAACCGGGCGCTTAGCGCCCGGCCTTCGCCCGTAGGGCCGCAAAGTTGACCGTGAGGTAATTACAGGGCGCGGGGAGCGACGATCTGCGATGAACGGGCGCTGGTCTATCTTAATGGACTTGCATTGGCCACACAGCTCTCGCAACTCAACGGCCATCTAAGGCGAGCTAAAGTTGCCACTGTTGTGGATCGATCGTGCAAATTCCTTGACAGTTGCGCCTGACAAATGTCGAACAAATATGGAACGGGGTGATCGATGAACGGCGTCGTAGATGAATTTATTGGTAGGTTCCTAACTGAACTACGGGAGGACAATGCCGCCGTCTTTGTTGGCGCCGGGCTTTCTAAGGCCGCGGGCTTTGTAGATTGGCGGGGCCTACTCGCGCCGATTGCCACTCCGTTGGGGCTCGACGTTGAGAAGGAAAACGATCTCGTCGGCTTAGCCCAATTTCATCTCAATACTAACGCTGGCAACCGTAACCAGCTGAATCAGCTTCTTATTGAACAGTTCGCGGATTTGCCTGCACCTACTGAAAATCATCGGCTGCTCGCGCGCCTTCCGATCCGTAGCTACTGGACCACCAACTATGACCGGTTGATCGAGCAAGCTTTGAAGGACTGCGGCAAGCGGGTCGACGCGAAATACACCGTTGAGCAACTTTCTCTAACTGTTCGCGGGCGAGATGCCATCGTATACAAGATGCACGGTGACATCGAACACGCCGATAAGGCCGTGCTCACAAAGGATGACTACGAGCGTTACGCTGGGACGCACGCACCGTTCATCACCGCACTTTCAGGCGATCTGGTTGAGCGAACCTTCTTATTCCTCGGATTCAGCTTCACTGATCCCAATCTGGACTACGTTTTGGCGCGGATACGCTCGCGCTTCGAGAAGAACCAGCGGCAGCACTTTTGTATCGTCAAGACTCGCTCCAAACTGCCGAATGAATCAGATGCAGACTTCGCCTATGCCAAGACGCGGCAGGACCTCGTTGCTCAGGACCTGCTGCGATTTAACATCAAGACCATCGCCGTCGAAGAGTTCAGTGACATCACCAAACTTCTGTCCACGATCGTAGATCGGTTCCGGCAGCAGACCGTCTTCATTTCTGGAAGCGCGGCGGATTACGGCCAGTGGGGCCAGCAAGAAACCGAAAATTTCTTGATGCGCCTTGCTGCTGCACTCATCGACCGCGATTGCCGGATCAACAGCGGTTTTGGACTCGGCATAGGCAGCGCCGTCGTCACTGGCGCAGTAGAGCAGATTTACTCCAACAATCAGCGCAGCATCGACAGCCATTTGCTGCTGCGCCCCTTTCCGGCTGGCATCCAGGACCAAGCCGAACGCGAACGGGTCTTTGAGCGTTATCGAACCGAGCTTATCGCTCAGGCCGGGATAGCCATCTTCTTGATAGGGAACAAGCTGGACACAGGTAACTTGGTGCCTGCAGACGGCATGCGGGTCGAATTCGATCTGGCACGCAATGCAGGCCTGCATTGCTTGCCGATCGGCGCAAGCGGCGGGATATCGGCAGACCTTTGGAGCGAAATGATGGCTGAACTCAAGATCGCGTATCCAGAGCGCGACGACAATTTTTATGAACTTTTCGAGCGGCTCGGCCAGAAGGTAGACAATCCGCACGAGCTTCTCGACCCTTTACTCCAAATCATCGATATTCTTAGGAAGGAATAGCCATGGCGCGTCACACCTTTTTCAGCTTCCACTATGAGCGCGACGTTTGGCGGGCGGGGCAGGTCCGCAACAGCTGGGTCACACAAGACCGGATCGCATCGGGTTTCTTCGACAAGGCAGCTTGGGAGGAGGTGAAGAAGAAAGGCGACGCGGCGATCAAGGCCTGGATAGATGCTCAGCTGAAAGGAACATCGGTAACGGTCGTGCTAATCGGCGCCGAGACGGCGAATCGTGACTATGTGAATTATGAAATCACGCAAAGCTGGGCCAAGGACAACGGCCTATTGGGTGTTTACATTCACAATCTCAAAGACAACGCGCAGAAGACTGACACAAAGGGCGTCAATCCATTCAGTCAATGGACGTTTCGGCGGAACGGCGTCGTTGTCTCCATCCCCACCTATGATTGGGTCAACGATAACGGCTACGCCAATCTCGGCAGTTGGATTGAAGCCGCAGCAAAGGCCGCTGGACGTTAGAATTGCGACCTCCCAGGTGTGACCACGAGCATTTAGAGGCGAATTAATGTCAACGTTCACTGAAGGCCGCATTCGCCAGCGCGCGCAGAGGAAGACCGGAAATTTCAGGAATGCGACGACTGTCCTAAAGGAGGAAGTTGCAGCGACCAAGGTCAAGACTAGCTTCGACATATTTCTCAGCCATTCGACATCTGACGCCGAGATCATCCTTGGAGTTAAGGGCGTTCTCGAAGACTATGGAAAGTCAGTCTACGTCGATTGGCTGGAAGATCCTCAGTTAGACCGAAGCAATGTGACTGCCGCCTCGGCGGAGGTGATCCGGTTGCGGATGCGCCAGTGCAAGTCGTTAGTTTACGTGCACACCGCGAACTCTGGAGGCTCCAAATGGATGCCTTGGGAGTTGGGCTATTTTGACGGCTTCAACGGTGCAGTGGCGATTCTTCCGGTCACAAAAAGCCGTGAGGCGAGCTTCAAAGGTCAAGAATACCTCGGCATTTACCCCTACATCGATGAAGCGCCTTCAAAAGGTAGCACAGTTGAAGAAATCTGGGTGAATAAGGGCAGCACTGCATCACGACGATGGGCAAATTGGATCAACGATCCTCGCGCCTTCCGTTAATCAGGCAATTCATGCAAATTTTCGAACGAGGGGGCGTGACCTCGTGTTGAACGAACGCGGAGCCGCGAAGAAGTCCACCTAAGCAACCTATTTTGGATTGCTCGCCTCGCCTCTTCGAAGACTGTCCAAGTAGTCGCTCCACCACTGGGCCATCTTCACGCGCTCATCCCAGTAGTTCCCGCGATTGTAGACGCCGCGAATGGCGTTGCTGTCACCATGGGCGAGAGCACGTTCGATAGCGTCGGGATGCCAGAGCCCGCTTTCGTTGAGCATTGTTGACGCCGTAGATCGCAGCCCATGCGCCGTCACTTCGTCCTTGGTGTAGCCCATGCGACGAAACGCCGCGTTGATCGTATTCTCGCTCATGGGGCGCTGGCTTGTGTGAAATGCAGGGAAAATGTAGCCCTTGCCGCCGGTGATCGATTTTAGCTCTCGGAACAGATCCAGCACCTGGCGAGATAGCGGCACCACATGGGTCCGGCGCGCCTTCATCTTGCCTTCCGGAATTGTCCAGGTGGCCTTTTCCCAATCGATCTCGTTCCACTCGCCGTGGCGAAGCTCACCGGGGCGCACAAAGACATGCGGTGCGATCTTCAACGCGAATTTGGTGGCCGGGTAGCATTCGAAACCATCGATAGCGCGAAGTAGCCCGCCCAACTTCTCGGGCTCAAGGATCGCCGCGTAGTGTCGTGCCCTTGGCGTGACCAATGCACCCTGCAGGATCGATGTTGGATCGGTTTGGCACTGCCCAAGCGCGGCTCCATACCGAAATACCCGGCTTGCGAAGGATCGGCATTTCTTCGCGGTTTCGAGATTGCCTTTGGCTTCGAGTTTCTTGAGCGCCGCCAGCATCAACTGCGGATCGACGTCGTTTATTGGCATATTGCCGATTGCGGGCTTGAGCAGTTCCAGGAACCAGCGCGCCTTGCGCAGCGTGGCCTCCGCCCTGCCTTCGGGCATCATCTTTTCGTCGATGTACTTGTTGGCGATGACCTCGAAGGTGTTCTCAGCGCCGAGCTTGATCCTCGCCTTCTTGCGCTTCCGCTCCAGCATCGGATCGATGCCATCCGAAACCTTGAGCCGCGCTCGGTCGCGAAGCTGGCGCGCTTGCGACAAGCTGATCTCAGGGAATGCTCCGATGGGTAGCTTCTTTTCCTTCCCGCCGAAGCGGTACTTGAAATACCAGAGCTTGGAGCCGTTCGGCTTCACTAGCAGCAGCAGCCCCCGCGAGTCGTATTTCTTGTACGACTTGTCGGCGGCCTGGAAGCCTTTGATTTCCTGCACATTGAGGCTCATTTGGGGGCCTCACTTTCGTGCGATTTGGGGGCTTTTGAGCTGGAGCCCCCAGCCGAGGCCCCCAGAGACGTTGGAACAAAGCGGAACAAAACAAGACCTCGCTTTCTGCGCTAGAGGCCAAGAATGGCAGAATTCCGCCATTTTTGCAATGTTTTGGAACGCTCTGATGAGAACAAATGGTGCCCAGAAGAGGACTCGAACCTCCACGACCTTGCGATCGCCAGCACCTGAAGCTGGTGCGTCTACCAATTCCGCCATCTGGGCACGGGGTAGGAGCGGGCGCTTAGCCCTTGGGGCGCAGGGTTGTCAATCGCGAAGCCGCCGGAATGCCGTAAAAAGTCACGAAGGCGCGTTCGGCCTGCGCCGAGTGTTGTTTCGCGCGGCGCTCTGGTGCATGGGGAGAGCGCCGGTTGTCATGGAAAACCGGCGCGATGCATGCATGCGTGTGAGGCGAGTAATGGCGAATGACAGGCTGGTAACGGTTTTTGGCGGCGGCGGGTTTCTCGGTCGCTATGTGGCGCAGGAGCTGTTGCGCGCAGGCGTGCGGGTTCGCATTGCCGAACGCCACCCGACCGACGCGTTGCGGGTCAAGCCGCTTGGCTCGCTCGGGCAGACCCAACTGGTTGCCGCAGATGTGACCAAGCCGGAGAGCGTGGCCCGCGCGGTTGAGGGCGCGGATGTCGTCATCAATCTGGTGGGGATCCTCAATGGCGCATTTGACGCGGTCCAGCGCGTCGGGGCGGGCAATGTCGCGCAGGCCGCGGCGCGCGCTGGCGCAACTGCTCTCGTGCATATCTCCGCCATCGGCGCGGACACAGAGAGCGCGTCTGGCTATGGACGGTCCAAGGGGGAAGGGGAGGCGGCCGTCCGCGCGGCATTCCCCAACGCCACGATCATCCGTCCGTCGATCGTCTTTGGCCGCGAAGACCAGTTCCTCAATCGCTTTGCCGGGTTGATCCGGATGGCGCCGATCGTGCCGATCATTGCCGGAGAGACGAAGTTTCAGCCCGTCTATGTCGTCGATGTGGCGCGGGCAATCGGAACGGCGGCGCTGGATGCGGCGCAGTTTGGCGGGAAGAGCTTTGAGCTGGGTGGGCCGCAGGTGTTGAGCATGGAGCAGATCAACCACTGGATCGCGGGGCGCACCGGCCACAGCCCGGCGTTTGTTCCGCTGCCCGCCTTTGCCTCCTGCGCGCTGGCGACCGCCACGGGCTGGGCGCCGGGCGCGCCGATCACGCGCGATCAATGGGCGATGCTGCAAAAAGACAATGTGGTTGCCGCCGGAGCGCAGGGGCTCGCCGCATTCGGCATCACACCCACACCGATGGCGGCGGTCGCCGATGCGTGGCTGGTGCAATATCGCAAGCACGGCCGCTTTGGCACCCGCGTAAAGGCATAAGGCAGGTCTATGGATATCGTCACACCCGTCCTCCTCGGAATTGTCGAGGGGCTGACGGAGTTCATTCCGGTATCCTCCACCGGTCATCTGGTGCTGGCCGGGGCGCTGCTCGGTTTCCATGGCGAGGCGAGCAAGACCTTCGACGTAGTGATCCAGCTCGGTGCCATCCTGGCGGTGATCGTGCTGTACTGGCGCCGCTTCTGGGATGTAATGGTCGGCCTGCTGCGGATGGAGCAGGGGCCAGTGGCCTTTACCCGCAACATCCTGCTGGGCTTTCTGCCGTCGATGGTGGCGGGTGCGCTGGCGTATAACGCCATCCGCGCCATGCTCGAATCGCCCACGGTGGTGGCATGGGCGCTTATTGCGGGCGGTATCGCCATTCTCGCGATCGAGCGGATGGCGAAAACGATCACGACGACCAGCGTCGAGGCCATGGGATGGCGCACGGCGCTCGGCATCGGCATCATCCAGTGTTTGTCGCTGGTGCCGGGGGTCAGCCGGTCGGGTGCGACGATCATGGGTGCGCTGGTGCTGGGGGTCGAACGCAAGACGGCGGCGGAATTCAGCTTCTTCGTCGCTGTGCCGACGATGCTCGCGGCGAGCAGCTATTCCATGCTCAAGGATGGCGTGCATCTGGGGAGCGCGGAAATCGGTGGAATCGCCATCGGGTTTGTCGTGTCGTTCATCGTGGCGCTCGTCGTCATCAAGGCGTTCGTCGCGATGGTCTCGCGCTTCGGCTTCACCCCGTTCGCGTGGTACCGCATTATTGCCGGGGCTGCGGCCTTAGTTTGGCTGGGAGGACATTAGGTCCGATTTGGCCATATTTACCGTGCCAGCATCACGGCTTGTCTCAAATCAGGATCGGTGAATCGCTTTTAGGGTAGTATAACTGTCCTATAACGTGTTTTTCGCGTGACTCGCGCGCTTTTAATGGCTATGGCCCCTGCCGAACCAGTGTAGGCAGGAGCGCGGCGATGGCCGATAACCCCATGTTGAAATTCGTCGCACTCGGGCAGGATTATCCCGACAAGCGCGATGCGGCTGAGCGCGGGCATGATTTCGCGGAGATCAGCCGCAGCTTCGCGGTCGAGAAGGCGGAGGAGCAAGCGTCACGCTGCTCACAATGTGGTGTGCCCTATTGCTCCACCCATTGCCCGCTGCACAACCATATCCCCGACTGGCTGCGCCTGACCGCCGAGGGGCGGCTGCGCGAGGCTTATGAGCTGTCCAACACGACATCGACCATGCCTGAGATCTGCGGCCGCATCTGCCCGCAGGACCGGCTGTGCGAGGGCAATTGCGTGATCGAGTTTTCCGGTCACGGAGCCGTGACGATCGGCAGCGTGGAAAAGTTCATCACCGATACCGCATGGAAGGAAGGCTGGGTCGAACCGCTTGTCGCGGGAAAGCCGACCGGCCAGTCCGTAGGCGTGATCGGCGCGGGTCCGGCGGGGCTGACGACAGCGGAATATCTGCGCGCGGCCGGGCATGAAGTGCATGTCTATGACCGCCATGATCGCGCGGGCGGGCTGCTCACCTATGGCATCCCCGGCTTCAAGCTGGAAAAGGACGTCGTCATGCGCCGCGTCAACCGCCTGAAGGACGGCGGCATCGTCTTTCACGAGAATTTCGAGGTCGGCCGCGACGCGACGCTCGACCAGCTGCGCGAAAAGCATGACGCGATCCTGATTGCGACCGGCGTGTACAAGGCGCGCGGGATCAAGGCGCCCGGCGTCGGCACCGGCGGTGTGGTCGCCGCGCTCGACTATCTCACCGCCTCAAACAAGGCGAGCTTTGGCGACGCTGTGCCGGAGCATGAGGATGGGTCGCTGCTCGCGGCGGGCAAGAATGTCGTCGTCATCGGCGGCGGCGACACGGCGATGGATTGCGTGCGCACGGCGATCCGCCAGGGTGCCAAGTCTGTAAAGTGCCTCTATCGCCGAGACCGGGAGAATATGCCTGGGTCGCAGCGCGAAGTCGCCAATGCCGAGGAAGAAGGCGTCGAGTTCGTCTGGCTGTCCGCGCCGGTGGCGTTTGAGGGCACCGATCATGTGACGGGCGTGAAGGTCACCAAGATGCGCCTTGGCCAACCCGATGCGTCGGGCCGCCGCGCGCCTGAGCCAGACCCGGGCAGCGAGTTCACACTGGAGGCCGACTTGGTCATCAAGGCGCTGGGCTTTGACCCCGAAGACCTGCCCAAGATGTTCGGATCGGATGAGCTGTCCGTCACCCGCTGGGGCACGCTGCGCGTCGACCACAAGACGATGATGACGAGCGTCGACGGCGTGTTCGCCGCCGGCGACATCGTGCGCGGCGCTTCGCTGGTGGTGTGGGCCATCCGCGACGGTCGCGACGTGACCGAGCATATGCACCGCTATCTGAAGGCGAAGGCCGCGAGCGGGGTGAAGGCCGGGGAAAGGGTCGCGGCTTAACTTGCCGCAGAATTTACGGTTCGCTTCGCAGAGCCGCGTTTGACAAAAGTTGAGAGAAGGTCCGATCATGACCAACAGCACATGGACAGTCGATGCCGCAGAGCGGGAACGCATCGCCGAGCATGGTATGTACCGCCCCGAGTTCGAAGGCGACGCCTGTGGCGTGGGCCTTGTCGCCGCGACGGATGGCAAGGCTTCGCGCCGGGTCGTGGTGTCGGCCATCGATGCGCTGAAAGCCGTGTGGCATCGCGGCGCTGTGGACGCGGATGGCAAGACCGGCGATGGCGCGGGCCTGCATGTCGACCTGCCGGTGCGCTTCTTTGACGATGCGATCGCCGACAGCGGCCACAAGCCGATGCCCAACCGCCTTGCCGTCGGCATGATCTTCCTGCCGCGCACGGACCTGGGCGCGCAGGAAATGTGCCGCACTATCGTCGAGAGCGAGATCATCGACGCGGGCTACACCATTTATGGCTGGCGCCAGGTGCCGGTCGATGTGTCCGTCATCGGCGAAAAGGCACAGCAGACGCGTCCCGAAATCGAGCAGATCATGATCGCCGGGCCGATGCCCGAGGCGCGCGACGTCGCCGAGTTCGAAAAGGATCTCTACCTCATCCGCCGCCGGATCGAGAAGAAGGTCGTCGCCGCGCAGATCAACGACTTCTACATCTGTAGCCTGTCGTGCCGTTCGATCATCTACAAGGGGTTGTTCCTCGCGGAATCGCTCTCGGTCTTTTACCCGGACTTGCAGGACGAGCGGTTCGAGAGCCGCGTCGCGATCTTCCACCAGCGCTATTCGACCAACACTTTCCCGCAATGGTGGCTGGCCCAGCCGTTCCGCACGCTCGCGCACAATGGCGAGATCAACACGATCCGCGGCAACAAGAACTGGATGAAGAGCCACGAGATCAAGATGGCGGCGCTCGCTTTCGGCGAGCAGTCGGAGGACATCAAGCCGGTGATCCCGGCGGGCGCGTCCGACACCGCGGCGCTGGATGCCGTGTTCGAGGCGATCTGCCGCGCGGGCCGCGATGCGCCAACGGCGAAGCTGATGCTGGTGCCCGAAGCGTGGGGAACGCATAACGATACGCCCAAGGCGCATCTCGACATGTACAACTACCTCGCGTCCGTGATGGAGCCGTGGGATGGCCCGGCCGCGCTCGCCATGACCGACGGCCGCTGGGTGGTCGCTGGCGTCGATCGCAACGCACTGCGTCCGCTGCGCTTTACGCGCACGTCGGACAATCTGCTGATCGTCGGTTCCGAAACCGGCATGGTCGTCGTGCCCGAGTCCACGATCATCCAGAAGGGCCGCATGGGCCCCGGCCAGATGCTCGCCGTCGACTTGGCTGAAGGCGAGGTCTATCACGACGCGGCGATCAAGGACCGGATCGCGGCCGAACGCCCCTATGGCGATATGGTCAAGGGCTTCAAGTCGCTCGATGATCTGCCGCCTGCCGCACCCGATGCGCTGCCCAGCTTCTCGCGCCCGGAACTCAACCAGCGCCAGATCGCGGCCAACATGACGCTCGAGGATATGGAGCTCATCCTCGCGCCGATGGTGGAGGACGCGAAGGAAGCGGTCGGATCGATGGGCGACGACACGCCGCTCGCCGTCGTGTCCGACAAGCCGCGCACGATCAGCCATTTCTTCCGCCAGAATTTCAGCCAGGTCACCAACCCGCCGATCGACTCCTTACGCGAACGGCATGTGATGAGCCTCAAGACGCGCTTTTCCAACCTTGCCAACATCCTGGAGGAAGACGCGCAGAACGACCATGTGCTGGTGCTCGATTCGCCGGTGCTGACCTGCGCGGAATGGACCCGGCTCAAGGCGCAGTTCGGCAAGGCGGTTGCGGAAATCGACTGTACCTTCCCTGCCGAAGGAGGGCACGAGCAGCTGCGCGCCGCGATTACGCGTATCCGGAATGAAGCCGAACATGCGGTGCGCGCAGGACAGACCGAACTGTTCCTGACCGACGAGCATATGGGGCCGGATCGCATCGGCATCGCCATGATCCTCGCGGCTGCGGCGGTGCACACCCATCTGGTGCGCAAGGGCCTGCGGTCCTATTCGTCGATCAACGTGCGCTCGTCCGAGTGCCTCGACACGCATTATTTTGCCGTGCTGATCGGTGTGGGCGCGACGACGGTGAACGCCTATCTTGCCGAAGCGTCGATTGCCGACCGGCAGGCGCGCGGCCTGTTCGGCGACATGGATGTCGACACCTGCATCGCCCGCTATCGCAAGGCGATCGACGAGGGGCTGCTGAAGATCATGTCCAAGATGGGCATCGCGGTCATCAGCTCCTATCGGGGTGGCTATAATTTCGAGGCGGTGGGTCTGTCGCGCGCGCTGGTCAACGACCTGTTTCCCGGCATGCCGACCAAGATTTCGGGCGAGGGGTATCATTCGCTGCACTTCAGCGCGATGATGCGCCACCGCGCGGCCTATGATAGCGCCGTCGCACGCCTGCCCATTGGCGGTTTTTATCGCCAGCGGGCGGGGGGCGAGACGCACGCTTATTCCGCGCAGCTTATGCACCTGTTGCAGACAGCGGTGGCGACCGACAGCTACTCGACCTACCTCCAGTTCTCGCGCGGGGTCCGGGATCTTCCACCCGTCTATCTGCGCGACCTGATGGAGTTCAACTATCCGCGCGAACCCGTCGCGATCGACGAGGTCGAGGCAATCACCGAGATCCGCAAGCGGTTCGTGACGCCGGGCATGTCGCTGGGCGCACTCTCGCCCGAAGCGCATGAGACGCTCGCCATCGCGATGAACCGCATCGGGGCCAAGGCCGTGTCTGGCGAGGGCGGGGAAGACAGCATCCGCTTCACTCCCTATCCCAATGGCGACAACGCCAACTCGACGATCAAGCAGATCGCGTCCGGGCGCTTTGGCGTGACGGCGGAATATCTGGGTGCCGCCGAGGAACTGGAAATCAAGGTTGCGCAGGGTGCCAAGCCGGGCGAGGGCGGCCAGCTTCCCGGTTTCAAGGTGACCGAGATGATCGCGCGCCTGCGCCATTCGACGCCGGGCGTGACGCTCATCTCGCCCCCGCCGCACCACGACATCTACTCGATCGAGGATCTCGCCCAGCTCATCTACGACCTGAAGCAGATCAACCCGCGTGCGCGCGTCTGCGTCAAGCTGGTGAGCCAGGCAGGCATCGGCACCGTTGCGGCGGGCGTCGCGAAGGCGCATGCCGACGTCATCCTCGTCGCGGGCAATGTCGGCGGCACGGGCGCATCGCCGCAGACCAGCGTCAAATATGCCGGTACGCCATGGGAAATGGGCCTTTCGGAAACCAATCAGGTGCTGACGCTCAACAAGCTGCGCCACCGGGTCAAGCTGCGGACCGACGGCGGCCTCAAGACCGGGCGCGACATCGTGATCGCCGCGATCCTCGGTGCGGAGGAATATGGCATCGGCACACTGAGCCTTGTCGCCATGGGCTGCATCATGGTGCGCCAGTGCCACAGCAACACCTGCCCCGTGGGCGTGTGCGTGCAGGACGAAAGGCTGCGCGCAAAGTTCACCGGCACGCCGGAAAAAGTCATCAACCTGATGACCTTCATCGCCGAAGAAGTGCGCGAGATCCTGGCGCGTCTGGGCTATCGCTCGCTCGATGAGATCATCGGGCGGACCGAACTGCTGCGGCAGGTCAATCGCGGGGCCGAGCATCTCGACGATCTCGATCTTAACCCGATCCTTGCCAAGGTCGACGCGGACGACAGCCAGCGGCGCTTCACCCTCGATGCGCACCGCAACGAGGTGCCCGACAGCCTCGATGCGCAGATCATCTCGGATGCGAAGGCCGTGTTCGAACGGGGCGAGAAGATGCAGCTCACCTATACGGTGCGCAACACGCATCGCGCCGTGGGCACGCGCTTCTCCGCGCGGATCACCGAAAAGTTCGGCATGTCGACCCTTGCAGATGGCCATGTGCACATTCGCCTGCGCGGGTCGGCTGGCCAGTCATTGGGTGCGTTTCTGTGCAAGGGCATCACGCTCGAAGTGTTTGGCGACGCCAATGATTATGTGGGCAAGGGCTTGTCCGGCGGTATCGTCGCGGTGCGCCCCATGGTGTCTTCGCCGCTCGAAAGCCAGAACAACACGATCATCGGTAACACCGTTCTTTACGGCGCCACGGCGGGCAAGCTGTTCGCGGCGGGGCAGGCGGGCGAGCGTTTTGGAGTCCGCAACTCCGGCGCGCAGGTTGTGGTCGAGGGCTGCGGGGCCAATGGCTGCGAGTATATGACCGGCGGCACGGCGGTCATCCTCGGCCATGTCGGCGCGAACTTTGGGGCTGGCATGACCGGCGGCATGGCGTTTGTGCTCGACGTTGACAACGGCTTCGAGGCCAACGCCAATCCCGAGAGCATTGTATGGACCCGGCTCGACAGCGCCCATTGGGAAGGCGTGCTGCGCGGCCTGATCGAGGAGCATGTCGAGCGGACCAGCAGCAAGTGGTCTGCGGCGCTGCTGGAGGACTGGGACCGTCGCCGAGGCCAGTTCTGGCAGGTGTGCCCCCGCGAAATGCTGAGCAGGCTGGAACATCCGCTGTCCGACCGGGAAGAGGTGATCGCGGCGGAATGAGTGTCGGGCAGCGGATCCCGTTGCCTGCCTCTGGCGATCCTCGTTATAGATCATTGTAATCAGGGAACAATTTCTGTAGAAAAGGGTTGTTGTTGTGGGATCGTCCAGCGGAGTCGTGCCATGGCCCACAACCTGCCCGTGCAAAAAGCCGAACAAGACGTGCCGCAGCGGCATAGTTCGGGAATGGGAAATGTCCTTCTGGTTGTCGCCGCCTTTGTGATTGGCGCGGTCATCGCGCTGATGATGGTGCTCGGCGCTCCGGCGCGTTCCAGCCCGGCAGCCGATAAAGCCTTGGCGGCACAACCGAATTCCGGCGCCCCTGCTGCGGCTGGTGTCGTTCCTCATTGACGATAGCGGCCGGGTCCGCGGCCCTCCTTTTGCCCGTTCAGTAAATCTTTGTCTTTTTGCGGCACATTGCGCCCCTGTCGGAAATCTTTACGCATGTCTGTAAGGATCGGTGTGGGCACGGTGCATGATCAGACTGTTTAAACATTATGTGCCGCACGCAGTCCTGCTGCTGGGCCTCCTCGATTTCATCACGTTGCTGTGTTCGGCGGAAGCCGCCTGGGTCATTCGCGCACGCGAAATCGGCATGGATGTCGACTATGTGCTTAACCGTGCCGGGCCGCTGCTGAGCTTCGCCGCCGCTCTCCAGGTCTCGATGATTGCGGTCGGCGTCTATGGCAACGAAGCGCTGCAATCGCTGCGCTACGCCGTGGCACGGCTGCTCGTGGCGGTGTCGCTGGGCATCATCTTCCTGTCGGTCATGTATTTCCTGCTGCCCGGCCTGACGCTGTGGCGCTCCAACTCACTCTACGCGATGATGATTGCCGGTGCCGCGCTGATCATGATCCGCATCGTACTGGGCTCGATGTTTGGCGGAGAAGTGTTCAAGCGACGGTTGATCGTGCTGGGCGCGGGCGCGCGGGCCGAGCGCGTGCGCCAGCTCGAACAGCGTAAGGGATCGGGCTTCCTCGTTGTCGGCTATATCGGCATGAACGATGGCACCCACGTTATTCCCGAGGCGATCAACCGCAGCGCGATCTACAATCTGTCCGATTTCGTCGTGCGCCTCGCCGCGAGCGAAGTGGTGCTCGCGCTGGAAGAGCGGCGCAACGCCATCCCGATGTCGGATCTGCTACGCATCAAGACCACCGGCGTGCACGTCAACGATCTCTCCACCTTTCTCGAACGCGAGACCGGCCGTGTCGACCTCGACAGCGTCAACCCGAGCTGGCTGATTTTCTCGGACGGCTTTTCCGCCGGTCGCCGCCTGTCCAGCATTGCCAAGCGGCTGTTCGACATCATTGCCAGCGCCGCGCTGCTGATCCTGACCGGTCCAGTTATCCTGCTGTCGGCCCTGCTGGTGAAGCTCGACAGCAAAGGCCCGGCGTTCTACCGGCAGGAACGCGTGGGCCTCTACGGCCAGGAATTCTGGATCGTGAAGTTGCGCACCATGCGCACCGACGCGGAAGTGGCCGGTCAGGCGGTGTGGGCCGAAAAGGACGATCCGCGCATTACCCGCATCGGCCGCTGGCTGCGCAAGCTGCGCATCGATGAGCTGCCGCAGACCTGGACCGTCCTCAAAGGGCATATGAGCTTCGTCGGCCCGCGCCCGGAACGCCGCCAGTTCGTCGACGATCTGGAACAGCAGCTGCGCTATTATGCGGAACGGCACATGGTGAAGCCCGGTATCACCGGCTGGGCGCAGATCAACTATCCCTACGGCGCATCGCTGGAGGACAGCCGCAACAAACTGGAATATGACCTTTACTACGCCAAGAACTACACGCCGTTCCTCGATCTGCTGATCCTGATCCAGACCGTGCGTGTTGTCCTGTGGCCCGACGGCGCGCGATAGGGCGGCGATGAACGGACCTCTTCAGGTCGTCGGCGATTGGGGCCATGTGGTGGCGGCGGGGCTGTTCGCGGTGCTCGCGATCGGCATTGGCCGCCGCTGGAGCAGCTCGATGGAGGGCAAGCTTCTCGTCGCGGCCCTCTCCCTCACCGCCATCTGGTCGCTCTCCATCGCGTTTGAGGGTGTCCATCAGCTCGAGTCGGGGATCATGGAAAGCCTGCGCAACTGCGGATGGCTCGCCTGCCTGTTCGCGTTACCCATGCAGGCGTCGGCCCGCCTTCCCGATGAGCCGGGACGTCCTAGTCCGCCGCGCGCGCGCGGGGCGGTCGCCGTCTATGCTGTGCTGATCGCCGTGCTGGGCGCGCAGAGCGTGGTCGACATGATGTGGGCCATCAGCGAGCCGGGCGCAGGCACAGCCGCCGTGGTGGAGACGGGGCTGATCCTGCGCATGATGTGGGCCATCGGCGCGCTCGTGCTGATCCAGCGGATCTTTTCGACCGCCGATCCGGTCGCGCGCGCGCGCGTGGCTCCCCTGATCGGGGCCATGGCGGCGATGTGGACCTATGACCTTGTGCTGTATTCTTCGGCCTACAGCGCGGCGGGCGTGGCTTCATTGCTGTATGTTCTCCGGGGCGGCGCGATGGCCGCGCTGGTCCCCGTGATCGCTCTCGTCATTCAAACGCAGGCGAACCTGCAAATCCGTCCGTCCCGTGCGCTGGCGCGGCGGGGCCTGGGCGTCGTCGCGGTCCTCGCCTTGCTGGTGCTGCTGATGATCGGGCTGTCTCTGGTCGAGGAAATCGGTTCGCCGCTTGGCCGACTGATTGCGACCGGCGCGGTCTTCGCTCTCATCGTCGGCGGCCTGCTCGTCCTGCCCACGCTCCGCTTCCGTTCCTGGGTCCGCGTGATGGTGGCGAAGCATTTCTTCCGCCACCGCTATGATTATCGCGAGCAATGGATGGGCTTTGCCGACACTATCGGTCAGGCGATTTCCACTGATGCGTCCCTCTATACCCGTGCGATCAAGGCGGTTGCCGACATCACCGGCAGTCCGGGCGGTGCGCTGCTTCTGATCGCGGAGGATGGGCAGCGCCTCGCCGTGCACAGTCAGTGGAACTGGACGGGCAACGGCGTCGACGGATGCGTCATCGACGGGTCGTTGCTGGATGCGCTGCGCGACACATTCTGGATCATCGACATCGACGGGCGCCGTGCCGCGCAGGACGGCCCACCGCTGCCGGACTGGCTGATGGGCGACAAAAGCGCGTGGGCGCTGGTGCCGATCATCCATTTCGATCAGTTGACGGGAGCTTTGCTGCTCGCCCGCCCGCGGTACGATCGCGCGCTCGACTGGGAAGATTTCGACATGCTCCGCACGGCCGGACGGCAGGTCGCGAGTTACATCGCCGAAGCGCAGGGGCAGCAGGCGCTGGCCGACGCGCGCCGGTTCGACGAATTCAACCGCCGCTTCGCGTTCATCATGCACGACATCAAAAATCTGGTGAGCCAGCTTGCTCTGCTCGCCCGCAACGCACAGCGCCATGCCGATAATCCGGATTTCCGCTCCGACATGGTCCTGACCCTTCAGGACTGCGTTGGCAAAATGAACGACCTGCTCGCCCGTCTGTCGCAGCACAACAGCAGCGCGGCGGCCGAAGCTATGGCGTTCTCGCTCGGTGATGTGGCGCAGCGCGTGGCGCGGGGCAGGGGCGGCGCCCATGCTATCCTCACCACCGGCGATCTGGCGATCACGGCAAGTGCCGATCCCGCCCGTGTCGAACAGATTGTCCGGCACCTTATCCAGAATGCGATGGAGGCAAGCGGGCCGGATGCCCCGGTCGTGCTGCACATCGAGCGCAGCGGCGGCATGGCGTGCCTCAGCGTGATTGACAAGGGCTGCGGCATGACCGGCGAGTTCATCCGTGATGAACTGTTCCGTCCGTTCGCGTCCACAAAGACAGGTGGCTTCGGCATCGGTGCCTATGAAGCGCGCGCCCTTGCCCTTGCGATGGGCGGCCGCCTGTCGGTCGAGAGCGTGCCGGGCAAGGGCAGCCGCTTTACCCTTTGGCTACCGCTTGCCGATACAGCCGCTCCGTCGATTGCCGAGGAAAGAGCCGCCTGATGACGGACACGCCGCCCAAAATCCTGCCCAAGCTGCTCATCGTTGAGGATGACATCGGCCTGCAACGGCAATTGCGCTGGGCCTATGAAGATTACACCGTGCTGCTCGCCGGATCGCGCGCCGAAGCGATCGAGCTGTTGCGCGCGGAGGAGCCGGATGTCGTGACGCTCGACCTCGGCCTGCCGCCCGACCCCGACGGGACGAGTGAGGGCTTTTCCGCGCTGGCGGAGATACTGGCGCTCAAGCCCGACACCAAGGTCATCGTCGCCTCCGGCCACGGGGCGCAGGAAAGCGCGCTGCGTGCCATCGCGGGCGGCGCGTGGGATTTCTACCAAAAGCCGATTGAGATCGACGCGCTGGGACTGATCGTCAGCCGCGCTTTCCATGTCCATGCGCTGGAGCGGGAAAACGCCCGCCTGGCCGAACGGGTCACCGGCGACGGTCCGGTGCTGGGACAGATGATCACATCCGCGCCGGAAATGCTCAAGGTCGCGCGCACGATCGAGCGGGTTGCGGGGGCGGACGTGTCCGTCATGCTGCTGGGCGCGAGCGGCACCGGCAAGGAACTGCTCGCACGCGGCCTGCACGACTCCAGCCCCCGGCGTAACGGCGCTTTCGTCGCGATTAACTGTGCGGCGATCCCGGAGACCCTGCTGGAATCGGAGCTGTTCGGCCACGAAAAGGGCGCCTTCACTGGCGCGGTCAAGACGACACAGGGCAAGATCGAGCAGGCGCAGGGCGGTACGCTGTTCCTTGACGAAGTCGGTGACATCCCCCTGCCGTTGCAGGTCAAGCTGCTCCGCTTCCTGCAGGAGCGGGTGATCGAGCGCATCGGCGGGCGGCAACCGATCGCGGTCGATACGCGTATCGTCTGCGCCACCCACCAGAATCTGGAAGCGATGATCGCGCAGACGACCTTTCGTGAGGATCTCTATTACCGCTTGGCCGAGATCGTCGTGCGCATCCCCGCCCTCAAGGAGCGGCCGGGCGACGCCGCGCTGCTTGCCCGCCATTTCCTGAAACGCTACGCCAAGGACATGAACCCCACCGTCAAAGGTCTTGCCGCCGATGCGCTGGCCGCGCTCGATACATGGCACTGGCCGGGCAATGTGCGCGAGCTGGAAAACCGCGTGAAGCGCGCGGTCATCATGGCGGACGGCAAATATGTGACGGCGAGCGACCTCGACCTGCAGGGAACGGGCGACGAACCCGCCGAGCTGCTCAACCTGAAGGCCGCGCGGGAAGTTGCCGACCGCACCGCGATCCGCCGAGCCATTGCTCGCACGCAGGGCAATATCTCCGGCGCGGCCAAGATGCTGGGGATCAGCCGTCCGACGCTCTATGATCTGCTCAAAAGCTATGACATTCAGGCGTAGCGTACTCCCCGCCGCGCTTGCATTGCTGATGCTGCTGCCGTCCGCCGGGGTGCGGGCGGGGTCCAATCCCGATGCGCAGGCAGCGTTGAAGCGCGGGCTGGCCGCGCTGGCGAAGGAAGATCCGCGCACCGCCCGCGTCGAATTGATGAATGCAATCAAGGCCGATCCCGCTCTGGCCGCCGCACGCGTCGCGCAGGCCCGTGCGTTGCTGATGCTCGGCAACGGTCAGGGTGCGCAGGACGAGCTGGATCGTGCTCGGCAACTGGGCGCTGCTCCCGGTGCCATCCGGCATCTGCTTGCCCATGCGGCGCTGCTGCAGGGGCGGGCGCAGGATGCGGCGGATCTGGCGCAGGCTGCCGATATAGACCCGCGTCAGGCAGTGTTCGCCGCGCGCATCGCGGGACAGGCCTATCAGGCGCTCGGGCAATATGACGCCGCAGCCCGCGCGTTCGACAGGGCGCTGGCCCTCGCACCGAATGACGCGCCGCTCTGGGCGGACATCGGGCGCTTCCGCATCGCGACTGGTGATATGGCGGCCGCCGTGGTCGCGTCGGACCGGGCGGTGGCGCTTGCTCCCCGAAACTCCGACACGCTGGTGTTGCGCGCGCTGCTGGTCCGCGAGCAATATGGGCTGGTCGCGTCTTTCCCCTGGTTCGAGCGGGCGCTCTCCGTTGACCGGCATTATGTCCCGGCCTTGATCGAATATGCCGCAACCCTGTCCGACGCGGGACGGGCGGGGGCGGCGCTTTCGCTTAGTCGCCGTGCGCTTGCGCTCGCCCCCGGTTTGCCGCGTGCCTATATGCTGCAAGCGGTAATCGCCGCGCGGGCCGGGGACTATGATCTCGCCCGCGCGTTGCTGGCGCGGACGCACGGCGCGCTCGATGGACAGGCGGCGACCCGCTTGTTGCGCGGGGTGCTGCATCTCCAGTCGGGCAACAGCACGCTGGCGATCGACCAGTTGGCGCCGGTGCTCGACGCACAGCCGCTCAACCTGCGCGTGCGGCTGTTGCTCGCGCGGGCCTATGCGCAGGACCGACAATATGACGAGGCGGAGAAGGTGCTCTTCCCGATGGTCGAGCGCGCCGACGCGGGGAACTACGCCCTCATTCTCGCTGCACGCGTTCAGGAAGCGCTGGGACATCCGGACGTGGCCGAGCGTTTTCTGACGCGTGCCGCCGCCGGGACGCGAGGCCGATCGGATGTGTTCCTCGGCGCGGGAACTCCCGGCGAGACGGCGCCCGATGCGGTGGCGGCCCCGGCTTCGGCCGCACCGAATATCCGCTATATCCGTGCGTTGCTCCAGGCGCGAGAGATCCAGACCGCGCTCGCCCGCGCGAAGGATCTGGTGCGCGTCAATATGGGCGCTCCGGCCGCGCATGTCGTGCTGGGCGATTGCCTGATGGCGGTCGGGCGCCCCGACGAAGCGGCTCTGGTCTATCAGCGCGCCGCCAATATCCGTTTTACGGAGGACGTCGCGTTTCGCCTGATCGACGCATGGCGCATGGCCCGCCGCCCGGACCTCGCGCAGCAGGTGCTGTCGGTCTACCTTTCCCAGAACCCGTCGAGCGTCTCGGCACAACGGCTTGCCAGTGCGTATACCCTGGGGGCAGGGGAAGCGGTCCGCGCGCTTCCCCTCCTGCAGGGCCTGCAGCAGCGTCTCGGCAACAACGACGCGCTACTCATGACCAATCTTGCCTGGGCGTGGATGGACCGCGACGATGCCGAACAGGCCTTGCCTTACGCAGCCCACGCTTATCGCCTCAACCGTGCGAGCGCGGTGACGAGCGATGTGCTGGGCTGGGCGCTGTTCCGCGCGCGGGAGGACAAGATCGCCGCACGCGACCTTCTCGAGAAGGCGCTGGCAATCGCGCCAAACGAACCGCTGGTGCAGCTGCATCTGGGGCAGGTCTACTCGTCCCTGGGCGAAACCGGCGCCGCGCGCGACCTGCTAAATCGTGCCGCGCAGGCAAAGGACTTCCCCCGCCATACTGAAGCGCTGGCGGCGCTGGCGCGGCTCTAGGCTGGCAGAACTTTGTGCAATGCCGTTCGTGCTGAGTCTCGACACGCTCGATGGCTACTCTGGGCGAACGGATCGCCCTGCAGCCATCATTCTTTAGGCGTGTTGGGTTCCCACACCGACACGACATCCTCATAGACCGGGCGCGGCCGCTCCTCCAGCGGGCGCGACGGCGTGCCGATGAACACGAATCCGGCAATCATGCTCTCCGCATCGCCGAAGGCGTCACGCACCCGGTCGCTGTAGGAGGGCCATCCGGTCAGCCATCCCGCCGCGAACCCCATGGCATGCGCGGCATGTGAAAGGTTCATGATCGCGGCCCCCGCCGACAGCTCCTGCTCCCACCGGGGAACCTTGCTGTGCGCCACCGGACGCGACAGCACCACGACCAGGGCGGGTGCCTGATGGGCGAACTGATGCATCGCCTCGATCTCCAGCCGCCCCGCTTCGGGCTTGTCCGCGCGATAGGCTTCTTCCAGTGTCTGAGCTAGAGCCGCCCGCTGCTCCGGCGGGACGATGATGAATCGCCACGGCGCCAGCTTGCCATGATCAGGGGTGCGCAGTGCGATTTCAATCATCGCGCGAAGTTGCGCGTCGTCAGGGCCGGGGGAGGCGAGATCGCGCGGCTTGCCGCTACGGCGGCTGCGCAACAGGGCGAGCGGGGAGGATGTATCGTTGAACATGGCGCAGATGTGGAGCGACATGCGCCGGATCGCAAGCCCGGCGTTTGTCGCATTAAGGGTTCACAACGCATAAAATCGGGTTAGGCTGACCGATCCCTCTCGTACGACAGGTCTCTCCCGTTATGACCACCCCCGACATTCCGCTGTCCGACGCCGGTTATCCGCCGCGCGAGGGGCCGACCTTCCTCGGCCATCCGCGCGGTCTGTACGTGCTGTTCTTCGCGGAGCTGTGGGAGCGGTTTTCCTACTACGGCATGCGGGCGCTGCTGATCCTGTATCTGACCAAGCATTTCCTGATGTCGGATGCGCAATCGGGCATGATCTACGGGGCGTATACGTCGCTGGTCTATGTCACGCCGGTGGTGGGCGGCTGGCTGGCCGACCGCTATCTTGGCCAGCGCAAGGCGGTGCTGTTCGGCGGCATATTGATAGCCTTTGGTCACCTGCTGCTGGGGCTGGAAGGGGATGGTGGACAGGATGAGGTCGCGCTCAACGCCTTCTGGACCGCGCTCGCGTTCATCATCGTCGGCACAGGTTTTCTGAAAGCGAACATTTCCGTTATCGTCGGTCAGCTCTACCCGCGTGAGGACATGCGTCGCGACCCGGCCTATACGATCTTCTACATGGGCATCAACGTAGGCGGCGTGCTCGGTCCTCTGGTGTGCGGCATATTGGGCGAGACGCTGGGCTGGTCCTATGGGTTCGGAGCGGCGGCAGTGGGCATGCTCGCGGGCATCGTCGTGTTCGTGCTCGGCAAGCCATCGCTGATGGGTAAGGGTGAGCCGCCCGATCCGGCAAAACTTGCGCAGCGTATCGGCGGCATGATCTCGCGCGAATGGCTGATTTACCTCGGCAGCCTTCTCGGCGTCGCGCTGGTGTGGTGGCTGATCCAGAACCATAATGCGGTCGGCGTGTTGCTCGCCGGGACGAGTGCGGTCGTCGTCGCCTTCCTGTTGTGGGACGCGACGACGCGCATGAACCGCATTGAGCGCGACCGTATGTTCGCCGTCCTGTTCCTGATCGCGCTCAATCCGCTTTTCTGGGGGTTGTTCGAACAAGCCGGATCGTCGCTCAGCCTGTTCACCGATCGCCATGTTGACCGCACCCTTCTCGGCATGACCATCCCGGCTTCGGTGTTCCAGTCCGTCAACTCCTTCTTCGTGATCACGCTGGCGCCCTTGTTCGCAGGCCTGTGGAGCTGGACGAGCCGTCGCGGGTGGGAGCCCTCCGCCCCGGCCAAATTCGGCGCGGCGCTTATCCTCGTTGGGCTTGGTTTCCTGCTGCTCGTCGCCGGGGCGCTGGCGGTGGGGACGGGCAATCCCACGCCGGTCATTTTCGTGCTCGGCATCTACTTCTTGCACACGATGGGCGAGCTGTGCCTGTCTCCCGTCGGACTGTCGGCAATGTCGAAGCTGTCGTTGCCGCGCATGGCGAGCTTGGTCATGGGCGTGTGGTTCCTGTCGACCGCCGCCGGGGATTTCATCGCGGGGATGATCGCTTCGGCCATCGGCGCGAAGGGAGCGGAAGGCGGCGATCAGGTCGGGGCGGTGCTGACCATGTACGAATTCGTGGGTGGAATCGCGATTGGCGTAGGCGTCGTGGTGCTGCTCGTCGCACCATTCATCCGGCGCCTGATGCACCTCGACACATTGAAAGACGAAAGCTGATTTTTCCGCGTCGCCGCCCGTGGCAAAGGGCAATGTTCACGCTATAGCGGAGGTAGGACGAGCGGGAGAGTGTGCGCGACGATGAGCAGGAAATATTTCGGAACCGACGGCATCCGCGGCCGCACCAACCAGTGGCCGATGACGGCCGAGCTGGCGATGAAGGTCGGCATGGCGGCGGGCGCGCATTTCCAGCGCGGCGACCATCGTCATCGCGTCGTCATCGGCAAGGATACGCGCCTGTCGGGCTATATGGTCGAGAACGCTCTTGTCGCGGGGTTCACCTCGGTGGGCATGGATGTCGTCCAGTTCGGGCCGATCCCGACACCGGCGGTGGCGATGTTGGCGCAGTCGATGCGCGCGGACCTCGGCGTGATGATCTCGGCGAGCCACAATCCTTACGCCGACAATGGCATCAAGCTGTTCGGTCCGGACGGGTACAAGCTCTCCGATGCCGATGAGCTGAAGATCGAGGCGCTGCTCGACGAAAGCATCCCGCTCGCCTCCGCGCAGGACATCGGCCGCGCCCGCCGGGTCGAGGATGCGCGCGGGCGCTATATTCACGCCCTCAAATCCAGTTTTCCCGCCGATCTGCGCCTTGATGGACTGCGTATCGTCATCGATTGCGCGAACGGCGCGGCCTATCAGGTCGCTCCTTCGGCGCTGTGGGAATTGGGCGCGGAGGTAATCGCGGTTGGCGTCACGCCCAACGGCACCAATATCAACGACGGCTGCGGCTCGACCGCGCCGATGCTGCTTCAGGAAACGGTGGTGTCGGCGGGTGCGGACATCGGCATTGCGCTCGATGGCGACGCGGATCGGCTCATCATCGTCGACGAAAAGGGCGAGATCGTCGACGGGGACCAGATCATGGCGCTGATCGCGGCGAACTGGGCGCGCGAAGGGCGGCTGACGGGTGGCGGCCTTGTCGCGACGGTGATGTCCAACCTCGGGCTGGAACGCTTTCTGGCCGCGCAAAATATCGCCCTCATCCGCACGCAGGTCGGCGACCGCTATGTGCTGGAAAAGATGCGTGAGGGGGGCTTCAACGTGGGCGGAGAGCAGTCCGGCCACATGATCCTGTCCGACTATGCGACGACCGGCGACGGCACTATTGCGGCGTTGCAGGTGCTCGCCGCGCTTGTCCGTTCCGGCAAGCGAGCGAGCGAGTTGCTCCACCAGTTCGACAAGGTGCCGCAGCTCCTCAAGAACGTGCGCTTTTCGGGCGGCAAGCCGCTCGACCATGCCGAGGTCAAGCGGACGATCGCGCAGGCGGAGGCCGATCTCGCAGGGAGCGGCCGCCTTGTCATCCGCCCGTCCGGGACGGAACCGGTGATCCGCGTCATGGCCGAGGGCGACAGCGCCGATCAGGTCCGCGATGTGGTCGACCGCATCTGCGCGGCCGTGGAAACGGCGGCGGCCTGATGCTCGCTATGCATCCGGATTGCGAACGGTGCGGGGCGGACCTCCCGGCGGACGCGGGCGGGGCGTTCATCTGCTCGTTCGAATGCACCTTTTGCGCGGCATGCGCGGAGGCGCTGGACGATCGTTGCCCCAATTGCGGCGGCGAACTGCTCGACCGACCGACGCGGACCGGCAAGGCATTGGCGGATAACCCGGCCTCGACCGTCCGCCACTTCGGCGTATGACCGCAAACGCTCCGCTCGCTCGTATCCTGATTCTCGCCGGGTCGGACAGCGGCGGGGGCGCGGGCATTCAGGCGGATATCAAGACCGTCACGATGCTGGGCGGCCATGCGATGACGGCGATCACCGCCATTACCGCACAGAACACGCTGGGCGTGAGTGCCGTGCATCCCGTCCCCACCGATGTGGTAATCGCACAGATGGATGCGGTGATCGACGATATCGGCATCGACGCGGTCAAGATCGGCATGATCGGATCGGCGGACACCGCGCAGGCCGTGGCGGACCGGCTGGAACGGCTTGGTAGTGTACCAATCGTGTTCGACCCGGTGATGGTCGCGACCAGCGGATCGGTGCTGGCCAATGCCGATACCATCGCCGCCTTCACGCGACTGATGCGCATTGCGACCGTCACTACGCCGAACCTGCCGGAGCTTGTTGCGTTGGGCGGGGAGGCGGCTGTGCTGGCTCAGGTCCGCGCATTGCTCATGAAGGGCGGTCATGCGGACGGCGACACGCTCACCGACCGGCTGGTTCTGGCTGATGGGACGGATCAGGTCTGGCAGGACACCCGCATCGATACTCCCCACACCCACGGCACCGGCTGTACGCTGGCGAGCGCCATCGCCACCGGGCTGGGGCAGGGGATGAGCCTTCCCGACGCCATCGCCCGCGCGCGGCTTTACGTCCGTGCCGCGCTTGCCTGCGCGCCGGGCCTGGGGCGGGGGCATGGACCGATGGGCGTGCCGAGGGATTTTTCGCGCCATGCCTGATTTCGTCCACGAACTACGCCACAATGGCCCGGTCGCGGGCGTGGACGAAGCCGGACGCGGGCCGCTCGCCGGGCCGGTCGTGGCGGCGGCCGTGATCCTCGATCCCAACGATCATCCGCCCGGCCTCAACGACAGCAAGAAGCTCTCCGCCGCCCGCCGCGCCGAGCTCGAAATCCTCATCAAGGAAAAGGCGCTCTGCTGGGGCGTTGGCATCGCAAGCGTCGAGGAGATCGACACGCTCAACATCCTCTGGGCGACGATGCTGGCGATGACCCGCGCGGTCGAGGCGCTGTCGCACGATTGCGTGCATGTGCTGGTCGACGGAAACCGCTGTCCGCAATGGCGCTGGGCTTCGACGCCGGTCGTGGAGGGCGACGCCAAGTGCCTTTCCATCGCCGCCGCGTCGATCATCGCCAAGGAAACCCGCGACCGCATGATGATCGCCGCCGCCGCCGACCATCCCCATTATGGCTGGCACAGCAACAAGGGCTATGGCAGCGCGCAGCACCTCGCCGCCCTGCGCCAACATGGTCCGTCACCGCTCCACCGGCGCAGCTTTGCGCCCGTGGCGCAGCTGGTTTTGTTGTAGGGTACGCGGCCTTCCCGGTACCCCTCCCGTTCGTGCTGAGTGTCCTTGAGCGAAGTCGAAAGGACGTATCGAAGCACTGGCCCTTCGATACGGGGCTTCGCTAAACTCAGCCCCACTCAGGACGAACGGAAGGAGAGATTGCAGAATTTGGTCATTCCTTCGCCCGTTAACGAAAAATATTCGTGACCTGCCCGCGTCTAGATGTTGAGTCCCATACCCGCCTCCAGACTCCATATCTCGTTCTTTATCCCGTTTTCCAACCATTTTCCCGCCCGTTAACCAAAGTTACCGCGCTTGACGCTAGACTCGCGCGGACTCATTCCGGCTGCATCAGTTTCGGGGGTTAGACTATGGGTGTTATGGAACGCGTCGCGACGCGCACGAAAAAGGCTGCCGCAAAGGCTGTTGTCGCGCCCGTCGTGCCGCTGGAGGCCGACCGGCTGATCCAGGGCGATTGCGTCGCGGAAATGCGCAAGCTGCCCGATGCATGCATCGACATGATCTTCGCCGATCCGCCGTATAATCTTCAGCTCGGCGGCGATCTGTTCCGGCCTGAGGGCGGCCGCGTCGATGCGGTCGATGACGCGTGGGACAAGTTCGACACGCTGGCCGTCTATGACAAGTTCACCCGCGACTGGCTGACGGAAGCGCGCCGCATCCTCAAGCCCAACGGCACCATCTGGGTGATCGGCAGCTACCACAATATCTTCCGCGTCGGCACCAGCCTGCAGGATCAGGGCTTCTGGATTTTGAACGACATCATCTGGCGCAAGTCCAATCCGATGCCCAATTTCAAGGGCACGCGCTTCACCAACGCGCACGAGACGCTGATCTGGGCGAGCCAGGGCGAGGACGCGCGCTACACCTTCAACTATCGCGCGATGAAGACGTTGAACGACGAGCTGCAGATGCGCTCCGACTGGGTGATCCCGATCTGCAGCGGGCAGGAACGCCTGAAGCGCGACGGCACCAAGGCGCACCCCACGCAAAAGCCAGAGGCGTTGCTCTACCGCATCCTCCTCGCCTGCACCAAACCGGGCGACGTGGTGCTCGACCCGTTCTTCGGTACCGGCACCACCGGCGCGGTCGCCAAGCGTCTGGGCCGCAGGTGGATCGGCATCGAGCGCGAGGACAAATATGTTGAGGTCGCGCTGGAACGGATCGAAGCGGCCCTCCCGCTCGATGAATCCGCCCTCACCACCATGCAAAGTCCGCGCCAGCAACCCAAGGTCGCGTTTGGAACGCTGGTGGAAACCGGTATGATCGCACCGGGGACAGTGCTGAGCGACACCAAGCGCCGCTGGAAAGCGGTCGTCCGCGCCGATGGGTCACTGCAGTGCGGAGACGAAAGCGGTTCCATCCACGGCCTCGGCGCCAAACTGCAGGGCGCACCCAGCTGCAACGGCTGGACCTTCTGGCATGTCGACGGGAAGGATGGGCTGAAACCGATCGATACGCTGCGGCAGACCTATTTGCTGGCGAATGAGGATTGAGAGTAGGTAACGCTGCTGCCTTAGCAAGGGGTAGCGGGACCCTGGGTCAAGCCCGGGGTGATGGGAAGGACAGGATGGCCGCCCGCGACTTCCTCTTGCGCCCATTGCTTCACCCGCATAACCCAACCCCATGATCGACCCCGCCACCCTCACTCCTGCCACTCGCCTATACCTCCGCCCGATCTGGTTTGCCGAAAGTCCGGTGAGGCTGGATGGGCAGACGGCGCGGTTGGGCAATGGGCTGTTGTGGTTTCAAGGCTATGAGGTCACCGCAATCGAGGGTGACACGCGCCCGGTACGCGAGCGCATCAGTGTCGCCGATTTTGCGGGTTGGACTACACGTCTGCCCGAACCCCTTGCTCAGCGCGCCCATGCGCTCGCCGCCAATGTCGCCGCGCTTCGTGCGCCGCTGACGCTCGGTACGCGCACGATCCGCTTCGATGTGCCGCAGGTCATGGGCATTCTCAACATGACGCCCGACAGCTTCTCCGACGGCGGCAAGCACCTTGATGATCCCCAGGCGGCGGCCGATAGCGGCTTTGCGATGGGCGCGGCGGGCGCGGCGATCATCGATGTCGGGGGCGAGTCCACCCGCCCCGGCGCCGACACCGTGTGGGAGGGGGACGAGATTGCCCGGGTCGTTCCCGTGATTGAGCGGCTCGCGGCATCCGGAACGCCGGTCTCCATCGACACGCGCAAGGCGGCCGTCATGGAGGCCGCGCTGGGCGCAGGCGCGTCCCTCGTCAACGATGTCAGCGCGCTGCTGCACGACCCGCGCAGCATGGACGTCGTCGCGCGCGCGGGTTGCCCGGTCATCCTGATGCATGCGCCCTCTCCGGGGGAGGATCCCCACGCCGATCCCTCCTATCACGATGTCGTGACCGATGTGTTCGACTGGCTGGAGGCGCGCATCGCCGCCTGCGTCGCGGCGGGCATCGTGCGGGAGAAGATCATCGTCGACCCGGGCCTCGGTTTCGGCAAGACGCTCAATCAGAATCTTGCGATCATCAACCGGTTGGCGCTGTTTCAGGGGTTGGGTGTACCGCTGTTGCTGGGTGCGAGCCGCAAGCGGATGATCGGCGCCCTCTCCAACGAAGCGCCCGCCAGCGCACGCCTCGGCGGCTCGGTCGCACTGGCGTTCCGGGGCGTGGAACTCGGCGCGCAACTGCTGCGCGTGCATGACGTGCCCGAAACGGTGCAGATGGTCCACGTCTGGCGCGGCCTGCGCGATGCCGCGCTGACCGAGGGGGGATGACGGTTTAAATCAAAGTCCCGTATCGAAGGGTGCTTCGATACGCCATTTCGACTTCGCTCAATGACAACTCAGCACGAACGGGAAGAAACAATTCTTTAAACCGTAAAGCTTTCCCCGCAGCCGCAGCTACCCTTGGCATTGGGATTGTTGAACACGAACCCAGCGGTAAAGTCGTCCTCCACCCAGTCCATCGTGCTGCCGACGAGATACAGCACCGACCCGCCGTCGATGTAGAATACACCGCCGGGCGTTTCGATCTTCTCGTCGAACTTCGCTTCCTCGGTCACATAATCGACCGAATAGGCAAGACCCGAGCAGCCCCGGCGGGGCGTGGAGAGCTTGACGCCGATCGCCCCCTCGGGCGCACGCGCCATCAGATCGGCGATGCGCTGTTCGGCTGCGGGGGTGAGGATGACGGCGGCAGGCCGGGCGCGGGTCGGCGTTTGTGCGTTCATCACAGCATCCCCAGTTCGAGCTTCGCGTCGTCGCTCATCAGTTGCGGGTCCCATGGCGGATCCCAGACCAGATTGACCTCGACATCGCCGACGCCTGGCACCGCGCCGACACGCAGCTCGACCTCGGCGGGCATGGATTCGGCGACCGGGCAGTGCGGCGTCGTCAGCGTCATCGTCACGACGACATGCCCGCCGTCCGTCACGTCGACGCCATAGATCAGGCCGAGATCGTAGATATTGACCGGAATCTCCGGGTCGAAAATGTCCTTGAGCGCGCCGATCACGCCTTCATAGACATCGCCGCCCGGCTCGCCCGCTTCCACGGACGCAGGCTGCTGCGCAAGGAAGCCCTCGAGATAATCCTTCTTGCGCTCCAGCTTGTCGCGTGCGCTTTCCGGCTGCTCGACGGCATCCTCCACGCGCGCCTTGGGCGGCGAAGTCACCGCCTCCACTTCCTCGACCGCGAGCCTGTGCTGTTCCTCGCTCATGTGAATATCTTCCTTACCCGCTCGATGCCGCGCACCAGCGCCGCGACATCGCTTTCGTCATTGTAAATGCCAAAGCTCGCTCGCGCGGTCGCCTCGACGCCCAGATGCCGCATCAGCGGCTGCGCGCAGTGGTGACCGGCGCGGATCGCCACGTCTTCCTCATCCAATATGGTGCCGACATCGTGGGGATGCACCCCCTCGACCTCGAAACTCAGGATCCCCGCGCTGTTTTCCGGCCCGAACAGGCGCACGCTGTTGAGATCAGAGAGGGCTTCGCGGGCCTGCGCCACCAGCGCTACTTCGTGCGCATGGATCACGTCGAGGCCGATCGCCTGCACATAATCGATTGCCGCTGCCAGTCCTGAAACGCCGACGATATGCGGCGTCCCTGCCTCGAACCGCGTGGGGGCGGGGGCATAGGTTGTTTTCTCGAACGTGACCTTGTCGATCATCGATCCGCCTCCCTGATAGGGCGGCATCGCGTCGAGCAGCTCCTTGCGCGCCCACAGCACGCCGATGCCGGTCGGGCCGTAAAGCTTGTGTGCGGAAAACACATAGAAATCGCAGCCCAACGCCTGCACATCGACGCCCAAGCGCGGCACCGCCTGGCACCCGTCGATCAGGACCTTCGCGCCGACGCCGTGGGCAATCGCGCTGGCCCGCTCGACATCGAGCACGCTGCCCAGGACGTTCGACACATGGGCGAGGGCCACCAGCCTGTGCGCGGGCGTGATCATCGCCTCCATCGCGTCGAGGTCGATCTGGCCATCTTCGGTTAAAGGCACGACGTCGATCGACGCGCCGACCTTTTCCGCGATCATCTGCCACGGCACGATGTTGCTATGATGCTCCAGCGTGGAGAGCAGGATGCGGTCGCCGGACGTCAGGTTCGCGCCGCCCCAACTGGCGGCGACAAGGTTGATCCCCTCGGTCGCGCCGCGCACGAACACGATCTCGCTGTCCGAACCTGCGCCGATGAAGTTCGCGACCTTGCGCCGTGCGGCTTCATAGCCAATCGTCATATTGGCTGAGCGCGCATAGACGCCGCGATGCACCGTCGCATAGTCGGGGCCGTAGGCGCGCGCGATCGCATCGATCACTTGCTTTGGCTTCTGCGCGGTCGCGGCGGTGTCGAGATAATGCCACGCGCCCACGCCCGGAAAGTCGGCGCGCCAGTTACGGGTCAGAATGTCCGTAGTCATGCCAGCGCCTCCAGCTTCGCCAACGCCGCCGCTTCGAACCTCTCCCGTTTCGCGTCGTCCGCAATCCCGTCGAACACGCCCGCGACAAAAGCGCGCAGCAGCAGCGTCTGCGCGGTTGCCGGGTCGAGCCCGCGCGACGCCATGTAGAACAAAGCCGACTTGTCCAGCTCGCCGACGGTTGCGCCATGCGCGCATTTCACGTCGTCGGCGTAGATTTCCAGCTCCGGCTTGGCGTTGGCGGTCGCCGTGCGGTCGAGCAGCATGGCCTTGACCGATTGCGATGCGTCGGTTTTCTGCGCATCGCGCGCCACGGCGATCTTGCCAAGATAATTGCCCGTCGCACGCCCTGCGAGGACGGATCGCACGACCTGTTCGCTGGTTGCACCCGGTGCGGCGTGGTGGACAGTGGTGACGATCTCCAGCGTCTGCTCACACCCGCCGATGATCGCGCCGTGCAGCGCAAAATGCGCGCCTTCGCCCAGCGTCACGCTGATCGTCACCCGGCCCAGCTTGCCGCCGATATTGAGGACGTGAAAGCCGCACGATCCGCCCGCTGCAATTTCTACGCGGTAATCCCGGATCGCGACCGCATCGTCCGGCGCATCCTGCAACAGCACATGTGCCGCGCTGTCTCCCGCGCGCACGATGATCAGCTCCGGCGCTGCGGCCGGCCATGCCGTGGCGAGCGCGTCCAGATCGCTGTAGCGCCAGGCTTCATCGCGCCGCGTGGGAAGGGCAAGCGCGTTCACGCGGCCACCACCTCGGCATAGCCTTCGCGCTCCAGCTCGAGCGCCAGTTCCGGGCCGCCGCTCTTCACAATGCGCCCACCGGCGAGCACATGCACGAAGTCCGGCTTCACATAATCGAGCAGTCGCTGGTAGTGGGTGATGAGCAGCACCGCCTTGTCGGGCTTGCGCATGATCGCGTTGATCCCAGCACCGACGATGCGCAGCGCGTCGATGTCGAGGCCGCTGTCCGTTTCGTCGAGGATCGCGAGCTTGGGGTCGAGGATGCCCATCTGCACCATCTCGTTGCGCTTTTTCTCGCCGCCCGAAAAGCCGACATTCACCGGGCGCTTGAGCATGTCCATATCCATGCCGAGCAGCGCCGCCTTCTCCTTGGCGAGCTTGATGAACTCGCCGCCGGACAGCGGCGCTTCCCCGCGCGCCTTGCGCTGCGAATTGAGGCTCTCGCGCAGGAATTGCAGGTTGGACACGCCGGGAATCTCTACCGGATATTGAAAGCCGAGGAACAGGCCAGCCGCTGCGCGCTCATGGGGATCGAGGGCGAGGAGGTCGATGGCTCCCACATCCGTTCGTGCTGAGCCTGTCGAAGCACCGTCCTTTTCTTCTCTCTTATCGCCGGAGAAGGACAGCCCTTCGACAAGCTCAGGGCGAACGGAATTGGATTGGAACGTGACCGTGCCCCCCGTCACCTCATAGCCGGGCCGCCCGCCGAGCGTATAGGCCAAAGTCGATTTCCCCGCGCCATTCGGCCCCATGATCGCATGGATTTCCCCTGGCTGGATGGTGAGCGACAGCCCCTTGAGGATCGGCTTGTCCGCGACGGTGTTCGAGAGGTTAGTTATTTGAAGCATTTTCTATTCAAACCATTTTGTATGCATATTTTGCAGGAAAGTCACATCATCGACCGGATACCCAGATGCCGTTCCGATAACTGCATCAATGCCGCACTTTGGGCACAGGGCTGTAAATGGGTCAGAAGCCGATGCAAAATTCCCCTGCGTTTCTTCCACCCAATTTTCAATTTCAGATGATTCATAAATTTTGAAGCAGTAGAAACAGCCACATTTCGAGCTATTGAGCAGTTCCTGCCGATTAGTTGAGCAATGCCGATGTGCGCTATCTAAAAACTCTGTCGAGAAGCTCACCCCACGCTCCCCTCAAGCGAGATCCCCAGCAGCTTCTGCGCTTCCACCGCGAATTCCATCGGGAGTTGCTGCAGCACCTCCTTGGCAAAGCCGTTGACGATCAGCGCCACCGCCTCTTCCTGCCCAAGCCCGCGCTGCATCGCGTAGAAGAGCTGGTCGTCGGAAATCTTGCTCGTCGTCGCCTCATGCTCGATCGTCGCCGACGGGTTCTTCACCTCTATATAGGGCACTGTGTGCGCGCCGCATTCGCTGCCCAGCAGCAGGCTGTCGCACTGGGTGAAGTTGCGCACGCCCTCCGCGTTCGCCGCCACGCGCACGAGGCCGCGATAGGTGTTGTTGCTGCGCCCCGCGCTGATGCCCTTGCTGACAATGGTCGAGCGGGAGCCTTTGCCCAGATGGATCATCTTGGTGCCGGTGTCCGCCTGCTGGCGGTTGTTGGTGACGGCGACCGAATAGAATTCGCCAACCGAATTTTCGCCGGACAGCACGCAGCTGGGATATTTCCAGGTGATCGCGCTGCCCGTCTCGACTTGCGTCCAGCTCACCTTGGAGTTGCGCCCCTGGCACAGCGCCCGCTTGGTCACGAAATTATAGATGCCACCCTTGCCGTCCGCGTCGCCGGGATACCAGTTCTGCACCGTCGAATATTTGATTTCAGCATCGTCCAGCGCGACCAGTTCGACCACGGCGGCGTGCAGCTGGTTCTCGTCGCGCATCGGCGCGGTGCAGCCTTCGAGGTAGCTGACATAGCTCCCCTTGTCCGCGACGATCAGAGTGCGCTCGAACTGGCCGGTATTCTCCGCGTTGATGCGGAAATAGGTGGAAAGCTCCATCGGGCAGCGCACGCCTTCGGGAATGTACACGAAAGTGCCGTCGGAAAAGACCGCGCAGTTCAATGTCGCGAAGTAATTGTCGTGCATCGGCACGACCTTGCCGAGATATTTGCGCACGAGGTCGGGGAATTCGCGCACCGCTTCGCTGATCGAGCGGAAGATGACGCCCGCTTCCTCCAACTCCTTGCGGAAGGTGGTGGCGACCGACACGCTGTCGAACACCGCGTCGACGGCGACCTTGCGGCTGCCCGCGACCCCGGCGAGCACTTCCTGCTCCGCAATGGGAATGCCCAGCTTCTCGTACACACGCAGGATTTCCGGGTCGACCTCATCCAGAGAGGCGAGTTCCTTCCTCGGCTTGGGCGCCGCGTAATAATAGGCGTCCTGATAGTCGATCGGCGCGATGTCGAGCTTCGCCCAGTCCGGCGATTCCATCGTCTGCCACAGCGCGAACGCCTTCAGCCGCCAGTCGAGCATCCATTGTGGTTCATTTTTCTTAGCCGAAATGAACCGGACTGTCTCTTCGCTCAATCCTTTAGGCGCGAAATCCTGCTCGATATCACTGGAAAACCCCCACTCATAGGTTTCCAGCTTCTTGGCGGCATCGCGCGCGGCGGCGTCTTTCACTTCGGTCATGACAGGGCTCCGCTGACGGCAAGAGGGGCGGAGCGGGGCAGGGCGGGAGCGGCGGACGACAGGCTGGCAAGGCTGACCCCGCCCAAGGCGCCACGCACCGCTTCGTTCACCACGCCCCAATGCGGCTGGACAGCGCAGCTGCCTTCGAGCGCGCAATCATGGCGCCCGCTCTCGACGCAGGATGTCATCGCAATGGGTCCTTCGACCGCCTCGATAATCTCGGCGAGGCTGATAGCAGCAGCAGGGCGGGCGAGGGTGATCCCACCGCCTGTGCCGCGCACCGATTTGATGAGGCCCGCGCGCGTGAGGAGGCTGACGAGCTTTTGAGCTGTGGGCAGGGGAATGCCGGTTTCCTGCGCCAGATCGGTCGCGCTGACCCGCGCGGCACCGCAATGGCGCGATGCGGCCCGCATCATCACGACAGCATAATCGGCAAGGCTGGACAGCCGCACTCTGCACTCCTAATCGGACAAATTCGATCTGATTAGGCATGTGGCTTCGGAAACCGTGCAAATCAACCCGCAAAACCTTGTTGCGAGTCGTTAGCAAAGCGCCCGGAATCCGATCCAAGATTCAGCTGATGCGGTTGATCTCCGCCACGAGTCCCGTCAGCGCGCGGCGCTGTACCGTCAGACGGGCGACATCGGTGGGGTCGTTCATCAACTGGTGCGGCGTCAGGCCAATGAACTGCTTGATCTCGCGGATGAAGTGCGGCTGGTCGTAGAAGGTGCCTTCCTCGCACAGGTCGACCCAGCTTTTCTTGTCGATCACGATCTGCGAAGCGCACCGCAACGCCCGATACTTGCGCGCCAGCAGCTTGGGTGGTGCTCCGTACAGCCGGTTGGTGGTGCGGGCGACCTGCCGGGCGGAAAGTCCACTCGCCGCCACCAGTCGATCCACCTGGGGGGAGCTTTCGTCGCTCAGCCAGGCGTCGATCGCCGCGACTGCCGTCTCGACCCCGGCCGGAATGGGGCGAAGCTGCGATTCCAGGAACTGCCACAGGCGCTCAACGATGATATCGGGATCGCGCTCCGCCCGCATCATATCCAGCATGTCCTGGAATTGCGGTCCATGGGTGGCGATCACGTCGTAAATGCTGTCAATCCACCGGTCGGCGCTCTCGCACCCCAGTGCCATCCATCCCAGCGGTAGGAAAGAGGTCCCGAACACCACGCTGGGGCTGTCGAGCTGGAAGCGGGTCGCGCCCATGGTCGGTCCCACCATGCAGACTTTCGGCGTTGCGGCTTCCCGTCCATCGTGAAATGTGTAATGCCCGCTGCCCGACAGCATAAAGCGCAGCTGCGGCATGTCCGCGCGGGTGAGATCGCTGTATTGCGGTCGCTTGACAGTAAACAAATAGACCGACCCGAAGAAATTCCGCAGATGTTCGGGTGGAACCCAGTAGCGCAGGCCTACAAATCCCTCTTCGGTGTTGTCGGGATAGTTATGATACATGATCTGCGCAATGTCTCCGGCTCGTCTGCATTGCAGCGCAAAGTGAGGTTTTATTGGCTGTGATGCAACCCCTATCGGCAGGTGACAGGACAGGACACAAAAAAAGGGCCCAGCGGAAAACCGCCGGGCCCAAGGAAAAAAGGTCTCTTAAGCCAAATGACCAAGAGCCCTTCGGGTCGCAATTGCTCAGTACTGCAACAGCGAATGACTCATCTTGTACAAAATGGACATGTAACATTTATCCATCAATTTTTTGATCCATTGCGACATCTTTATCCCAGTTCGGGGGCAAAAGTGGACCAAAAGGGGACATGGTTGGCGGCCGAGCCATATTGTTCGTTGGATTTTTGACGCCAGCACGAGGGCAAGGCATAGGCGCGGAATGATTTATCCGCTGCTTCGCCCGCTGCTGTTTCGTATCGATGCGGAAACCGCCCATGGCCTCACCCTGCGCGCGCTGTCTGCCCTGCCTTCGGGGACGCCCGCGCCGGCGGATCCTCTCCTGGAGATTACGGTCGCAGGCCTCCGTTTCCCCAATCCGGTGGGCCTTGCCGCCGGTTTCGACAAGGACGGACTGGTGGCTCACAAAATGCACCGTTTCGGATTTGGTTTCGCGGAGCTTGGTACGCTGACTCCGCTACCCCAGGACGGCAATCCCCGCCCGCGCCTGTTTCGGCTGACGGAGGACAAGGCGGTCATTAACCGCATGGGCTTCAACAATCGGGGCCAGGCTGCTGCCGCCGCTCGGCTGGCCTCTATTCCACGCAACGGGAGAATGATCGGCATCAACATCGGTGCGAACAAGGACGCGTCCGACCGTATTGCCGATTACGCAACCGGGGTGCGGACCATGGCGCCGTTCGCCGATTATCTGACGATCAACATCTCGTCCCCCAACACGCCGGGCCTGCGCGCGTTGCAGGACCGCGCAGCGTTGGACGACCTGCTCTCCGCCGTAATGGAAGCACGCGGTGCGGACCAGACGCCGATCTTCCTCAAGGTCGCGCCCGATCTTGAGCCCGCCGACATGGATGACATTGCCGCCTGCGCTGTCGCCCATCGGCTCGACGCGCTGATCGTGTCAAACACGACGATCAGCCGACCGCCGCTCCGCTCCCGCCATGCGCAGGAGACAGGTGGCCTGTCCGGCGCGCCGCTGCACGATCTGGCACTTGCCCGCCTGCGCGATTTCCGCACGCGGCTGGGCGCCGCGGTGCCGCTGATCGCAGCGGGCGGGATCGCCAGTGCAGAACAGGCCTATGCCCGGATTTGCGCCGGGGCGTCGCTCGTGCAGATCTACAGCGCGATGGTCTATGAAGGACCGTGGCTCGCGGCACGCATCAACGCCGGGCTTGTGACGTTGTTGCGGCGCGATGGCTTTGCATCTCTCAACAACGCCGTTGGCAGCGGGGCTGACGCGGGCTAGGCTCGTGGAATGATCCGGATTTTCCTTGCCTTCGTGCTGCTCTTCGCCTGTCCCCAATTTGCGCGGGCGCAGGGTGTCGTGTCTTCCGCCGACCCGCGTGCCAGTGCGGCGGGGCAGGAGATCCTGCGCATGGGTGGCAACGCCACCGACGCCGCGATGGCGATGATGCTGGCGCTTACTGTGGTGGAACCGCAGTCGAGTGGCATTGGCGGCGGCGGGTTCCTGCTGCATCATGATGGGCGGACAGGCCTCATCGACACGATCGACGGGCGCGAGACCGCACCTGCATCGGCCAGTCCGCAGCTTTTCATCGGGGCCGATGGCAAACCGTTGCCCTTTGCCGAAGCGTTCCCCGGCGGGCGCTCCGTGGGCGTTCCGGGAAATGTCGCCCTGCTTGCAAAGGCCCATGGCAAATGGGGCAAGCTGCCCTGGGCCGACCTCTTCGCGCCCGCGATCCGGCTGGCGCGCGATGGGTTCGTGGTAAACGCCGTGATGGCCCGCCGGTTGCAGACCGTCGCGCCGCTCTGGAAGGATTTCCCAGAGGCGCGCGCGCTTTACTGGATCGAGGGCAAGCCCGCCACGGAAGGCGCGACGATCCGCAACCCGAAGCTCGCCGCTTTTCTCCAGCGACTCGCCGCCGAAGGGCCGGAGGCCTTCTATACCGGCAGCAATGCCGAAGCGATCAGCGCTGCAGTCGGCGCAGCGGCGCGCAACGCCACCGGCATGACACCCGCCGACATCGCGGCCTATCGCGCGAAGGAGCGCCCGGCGGTCTGTTCGCATTACCGGGTTTATACCCTGTGCGGCATGGGGCCGCCGTCCTCGGGCGCCACCACCGTGTTCCAGATCCTCGGCATGCTCGAACGCTTCGATCTCGCGAAGCTGGGCAAGGATAATCCGTTGAGCTGGCATCTGATCGCGCAGGCCATGCGGCTCGCTTATGCTGATCGGGAAATCTATGGGGCGGACCGCGATTTCGTCGATGTGCCCGTCGCCGGTCTGCTTGATCCGGCCTATATGCGCCGGCGTTCCGCGCTGATTTCCATGATCCGCGCACCCGAAAAATATGAGGCTGGCACCCCGCCGGGCGCAAGGCCCCGCACTCCGGCCGTGCAGGCGGAAGTACCCGGCACGACGCACTTCGTTGCGGTCGACGGCGCTGGCAGCATCGTGTCGATGACGTCCACCGTGGAAGGGCCATTCGGCAGCCAGATCGCGGTCAACGGCTATATGCTCAATAACGAGCTGACCGATTTCACCTTCGCACCCGAGAAAGATGGCGCGCCTGTCGCCAACCGGGTGGAGCCGGGCAAGCGCCCGCTCTCGTCCATGGCGCCCACGATCGTCTATGACGCACGCGGCAAAGCAGTCTTCACGGTCGGCGCGGCAGGCGGCAAGACGATCATCATGCAGGTCGCCAAGGCGTTGATCGCCCATCTCGACTGGGGGTTGAGCGCACAGGATTCAATTGAGCTGGGGCTGGTCTATTTCAACGCGGACGGGCTGGCGCTGGAGCAGGGGAGCAGCGCGGAAGCGCTGAAGCTGCCGCTCGAATCGCTGGGTCATCATGTGTCGGTCGGAACATGGGCGCTCAAGGCCAATGCGGCCGAATTGACCACCACCGGGTGGGTCGGCGCCGCCGATCCGCGCAGTCCGGGGGTGGCCCTCGCGCAATAGCGTCGGTATAACCGCCCAAAAATGACGTTACGGCGGAGAGATGATGCGCGCGTTCGAGCGGTTCCCCAACCTCGTCACGATGTTCTTTACCCGTGCGGGGGAAGAGGGTGACAAGCCGTTCCTGTGGCGCAAGGAAGCCGGAAGCTGGCGCGCGCTCACCTGGACGGAGACCGCCGTGCAGGTCGCAACCCTTGCCGCCGCGCTGAAGGCGGAGGGGATCGGCCCCGGCGACCGGGTAATGCTGGTGATGGAGAACCGGCCGGAATTCTGCATCGCCGATCTCGCGATCATGGCGGCGGGCGCGATCAGCGTGCCGACCTACACCACCAACACGACGCGTGACCACGATCATATCCTGACCGACAGCGGCGCGCGGGCGGTGATCGTGTCGACCACCAAGCTGGCGCGTCCGTTGATGCCCGCTGTGCTGCGGTCAAACGTGCGTCTTGTCATCGGGATAGAAGCCTTGCCGCAGGTCCAGTCCGACGCTTTCACCTGCCACCGCTGGAACGACTTGATCGCCGCACATAAAGGGGACGTCGCTGCCTGCGCGGCTGCGCAGACGATGCAGCGCGACGACCTTGCCTGTATCATTTACACCAGCGGCACGGGCGGTTCCCCGCGCGGCGTAATGCAGCATCATGGTGCGATCCTCACCAACGTGGCCGGTTGTGTCGCAATCATCGCGGAGGATTTTGGCTGGGGCGAGGAAGTGTTTCTCTCGTTTCTCCCGCTTTCGCATGCCTATGAACATAGTGGCGGTCAGTTTCTTCCCATCGGGCTGGGCGCGCAGATCTATTATTCGGAAGGGTTGGACAAGCTCGCCAGCAATATCGAAGAGGTGCGTCCGACGATCATGGTGGTCGTCCCCCGCCTGTTCGAGTTGCTGCGCGCGCGTGTTCTGAAGGCGGTGGAAAAGCAGGGGCGCGTGCCCGCACTGTTGCTGCAACAGGCGTTGCGCATTGGCGGGAAGGGCATGGCGGGCCAGCGCCTGTCGCTGCTTGACTGGCCGATGCGGCTGCTTGTCGACCGGACGATCCGGCCGAAGGTGCAACAGCGCTTCGGGGGCCGCATCAAGGCCATGGTGTCGGGCGGGGCACCGCTCAATCCGGATGTCGGCACCTTCTTCCACGCGCTCGGCATCACCCTGCTTCAGGGCTATGGCCAGACCGAGGCGGGGCCGGTCATCAGCTGCAACCGCCCGCGCGTCGGTATTGCGATGGACACCGTCGGTCAGCCGCTTCCCGACGTCGAGGTGCGCATCGCGGAAGACGGAGAAATCCTCGTGCGCGGTGAGCTGGTGATGAAGGGCTATTGGCGCAACGAAGCCGAAACCGCCCGCGTCATCCGCGATGGCTGGCTGCACACCGGCGACATCGGCGAACTGGATACCAAGGGTCGCATCCGCATCACCGATCGCAAGAAAGATCTGATCGTCAACGACAAGGGCGACAATATCGCCCCGCAAAAGGTCGAGGGGATGCTGACCCTGCAGGACGAGATTGCGCAGGCGATGGTGAGCGGCGACAAGCGCCCCTATATCGTTGGATTGATCGTGCCGGAGGCCGAATGGCTGGCGCAATGGGCGCGAGACCGAGGCGTGGAGCCGGACCTGCGCGTGCTGGCAACATCACCCGACCTGCACAGCGCGTTACGCGCCGCCGTCGACCGGGTGAACGCCGAACTGTCGGCCACCGAACGCGTGCGTCAGTTTATCATTGCTGATGAGCCATTCACGACCGAAAATGAAATGCTGACCCCGTCGATCAAGATTCGCCGCCATGTCATCCGCGACGTGTATCGGGAGAGGCTGGATGCGCTCTACCGGGCGTAAGTCATTCCGGATGATAGAACTTTACTGTTAGGGCAGGTGACCCGCCCTCAGGCCGCGCTGTCGATCCCCAGCTCGGTGAGCTTGCGATAGAGCGTCGAGCGCCCAATTCCCAGGCGGCGCGCTACTTCCGTCATGCGGCCGCGATAATGGCCGATAGCGAGGCGGATGACGTCCGCTTCGATGTCAGAGAGCGGGCGCATATGGCCGTTGTTGCCGAACAGGGTGACGCCGACGCTCTGGTCGCGGCCCATCTCGACGGCGGTCATGCCGCCCGCCTGCCGTGCACTGATCTGCGCGGCGATTTGCGGGAAATCCTGTGGGGTCAGCGCGTCACCGTCGCACAGCACGGATGCGCGGAACAGCGCGTTCTGCAACTGCCGCACATTGCCGGGCCAGCTGTGTTGCATGAGCAGAGTGAGCGCCTCGCTGGTAATCCCGAGGCTGCGCAACCCCGGCTGGCTCGACAGGCGGCCAAGCAGATGGCGCGCAAGCGCAGGAATGTCACCGATCCGGTCGCGCAGCGGTGGCACGGCGACATGCATGACGTTAAGGCGGTAATAGAGGTCTTCGCGGAAGCGCCCCGCTTCCACTTCGTCGGCCAGAACCTTGTTGGTCGCGGCGATCACACGGACGTCGACATGGATCGGCTGGCGCGCGCCCAGCGGCTGGACTTCGCCGTCCTGCAACACGCGCAGGAGCTTGACCTGCGCCTCCAGCGGCATTTCGCTGACTTCGTCGAGGAAGATCGTGCCCTGGTCCGCATCGGTGAATTTTCCGACCTGCCGATCAAACGCACCGGTGAAGGCGCCCCGCTCGTGCCCGAACAGTTCTGATTCGACGAGGTTGGCGGGGATGGCGCCGCAGTTGACCGTCACCATCCGGCTGCGGAACCGCGGGGAGGCGGCGTGGATCGCGCGGGCGATGACTTCCTTGCCGACGCCGCTCTCGCCCTCGATCAGCACCGGAATACGGGCGCGGGCGGCCTTGGCGGCTATCGCCAGAGCGGCGAGATATTGCGGCGCGGAGCCGACGATTTCCTCAAACGCCAGTGGCGCGGACATCTTCTCGCTCAGCGGGCGAAGTTCGCCTGCGCGGTTGTGCGCATCGTCAAGCGTCGCGTCCAGCGCTGCCAGAAGGCGTTCCGGTGCGATCGGCTTGGACAGATAGTCGCAGGCCCCCGCGCGCATCGCTTCGACGGCGTCGAGCACATTGTTGTGGGCGGTCAGGACCAATATGGGCAGGGCCGGGCGGCGCGCACGGATCTGCTCGATCAGTTCGGCCGGGCGAATTTCGGGACTCCACTGGTCGAGCAGCACCGCATCGAGGCGCATGCCATCCTGCGTGCCGAGTGTTGCGATAGCCGATTCGTCATCGCTCGCGAAGATCGTGCGCCAGCCCGAACGGGCGGCAAGCGCTGACACCAGCCGCCGTTGCGCCGGTTCATCGTCGATCAGCATCAGCATCGGTGTGCCGTTGTGCGCCATTCCGTCCTCGCGAAGTTGTGGCAACGCTTTACCGCCTCGGGGTAAAGACGGTGTTAATCCTGTGGGAATCGCGACGCTGTTACGCGCATCACAGGGCTGATGCGCAAAATCGCAGCTTTGAGCGCAAATTCGCGGGGTTGTTGTCGACGCGGCTTGGCCCTAAGAGAGATGCCGGTTTTGAATCACACAGATGTCAGGGGACGAAAATGGCCGGTCAGAACGACATAAAGGCAGCCGAACAGACCTATAACGGGTTCATCGGCATGATGAAGTGGGGCACAATTGCTTCGCTGCTCGTCGGTGCGCTCGTCGTTATCCTTATCGCCTGATCGGGCGACGGATTGCGGACACAGGGGGAATTGTCGTGAAAATTTCGGTTTTAAAAGAACTCGCGCCGGGCGAGCGGCGGGTTGCCGCCACGCCTGAGACGGTGAAGAAGTTCATAGCGCTTGGAGCGAGCGTGGCGGTGGAGGCGGGTGCCGGTGTGGAAGCATCGGTTGCCGATGCCGAGTATGCCGCCGCTGGCGCGACCGTGGGCGATCGGGCGAGCACCGTGCAGGGCGCGGGGATCATTCTGGGTGTGCAGGCACCCGACGCCGCGACGCTGGCCGGGGCCGCCCCGGGTGCGCTGGTCGCCGCCGGGTTCAATCCCTTTGGCGAGCGTGCACGGGTCGATGGCTATGCCGGTGCCGGCCTGGAGGCGCTGGCGATGGAGTTCATGCCGCGCATCACCCGCGCGCAGTCGATGGACATCCTCTCGTCGCAGTCGAACCTCTCGGGCTACAAGGCGGTGCTCGATGCGGCGTCCGAATATGGCAAGGCGTTTCCGATGATGATGACGGCGGCCGGAACGGTCTCGGCCGCGCGGGTATTCGTCATGGGTGTGGGCGTTGCCGGGCTTCAGGCGATCGCCACCGCGCGGCGTCTGGGCGCGCAGGTCTCCGCGACCGACGTGCGGTCCGCCACCAAGGAGCAGATCGAATCGCTCGGCGCCAAGGCGATCTTCGTCGAGGACGTGAAGGGGATCGAGGGCGAGGGCGCGGGTGGTTACGCCACCGAGATGTCGGACGAGTACAAGGCCGCGCAGGCTGCGCTGGTCTCGTCGCATATCGCCAAGCAGGACATCGTCATCACCACCGCGCTGATCCCCGGCCGGCCTGCGCCGCGCCTCATCACCGACGCGCAGATCGCCAGCATGAAGCCGGGCAGCGTCCTCGTCGATCTCGCGGTCGAGCAGGGCGGCAATGTCGAAGGCGCCAAGGCCGGTGAAGTCGTCACCATCCACGGCGTCAAGATCGTCGGGCACCGCAACGTGCCCTCGCGCTTGGCGACGGATGCGTCGGCACTGTTCTCGCGCAACCTCTACAACTTCCTCTCCGCCTTCTGGGACAAGGAGAAGAACGCGCCGGTGCTCGACGAAGAGATCGGCAACGCCATCCGCCTGACGCAGGGCGGCAAGGTCGTGAACGAGAGGCTGCTGGCCAACTGATCCAGCCCCGGCTCTCGAGGAGCCGATACAAGGGGGAATAACATGGACTTTATTTCAATTCTTTCCATCTTCGTGATGGCCTGTTTTGTGGGCTATTATGTCGTGTGGTCGGTCACGCCCGCGTTGCACACGCCGCTGATGGCGGTGACCAACGCGATTTCATCGGTCATCATCGTCGGCGCGCTGGTCGCGGCGGCGGAATCGGTGGCACCAACCGCCAAGTGGCTGGGCCTCATCGCGGTGGTGTTCGCGTCGATCAATATCTTCGGGGGGTTTGCCGTCACGGAACGCATGCTCGCAATGTACAAGAAGAAGGAGCGCAAGTGATGGAGCATGCAGCCGCTTCCAGCGCCGATTTCTGGGTGCCGTTCGCCTATTTGGTGGCGGGCGTCCTGTTCATCCTCGCGCTGCGTGGGCTATCCAGCCCTGCGACCAGCCGCCGGGGCAACCGCATGGGCATGGTCGGCATGGCGATCGCTGTCGCGACCACGCTGTTCACCCATGATGTGGTGTCACTGCCCGAAATCCTCGGGGCGGTTGCCGTCGGTGGTGTGATCGGCTTCATTACCGCACGCCGGATCGCGATGACCGACATGCCACAGCTTGTGGCGGCGTTTCACTCGCTCGTCGGCCTCGCTGCCGTTCTGGTGGGCGCGGCCGCCTATCTCAACCCGGCGGCGTTCGGCATTCTCGACACGCTGACCAACGAGATCCACAACGCCAGCCGTATCGAATTGGGCCTGGGCGTTGCCATCGGTGCGATCACCTTCTCGGGCTCGGTCATCGCGTTCCTGAAGTTGAACGGCAACATGTCGGGCAAGCCGATCCTGCTGCCCGCGCGCCATGTCATCAACCTCGGCACGCTGGTGGCGATCCTGGGCCTTATCGCCTGGTACTTTCTGCTGCCCGCGCCTTCGGTTGCGGCACCGTGGCTGATCTGGGTCGTCATCGGGCTGAGCTTCGCCATCGGCTTCCTGCTGATCATCCCGATTGGCGGCGCAGACATGCCGGTGGTCGTCTCGATGCTCAACAGCTATTCGGGCTGGGCGGCCGCCGCGATGGGCTTTACGCTGCACAACACGGCGATGATCATCACCGGCGCTCTCGTCGGCAGCTCGGGCGCGATCCTGAGCTACATCATGTGCAAGGCGATGAACCGTGGGTTCCTTTCGGTGATCGCGGGCGGCTTCGGCGCGGACGCTGGCCCCGCCGGCGGTGGCGAGGCGAAGGAACAGCGCCCCTGGAAGCGCGGCAGCGCGGAGGACGCGGCGTTCCTGATGAAGCAGGCCGACAGCGTGATCATCGTTCCCGGTTACGGCATGGCCGTCAGCCAGGCACAGCATGCGCTGCGTGAGATGGGTGACCTTCTCAAGAAGGAAGGCGTCAGCGTCAAATACGCGATCCACCCCGTGGCGGGGCGCATGCCCGGCCACATGAACGTGCTGCTCGCCGAAGCCAACGTCTCCTATGACGAGGTGTTCGAGCTCGAAGACATCAACAGCGAGTTCGGCCAGGCCGACGTCGCCTTTGTCATCGGCGCGAACGACGTGACCAACCCGGCAGCCAAGACCGACAAGTCCTCGCCGATCTACGGCATGCCGATCCTCGATGTCGCCAACGCGAAGTCGGTGCTGTTCGTCAAGCGCTCGATGGGCGGGGTCGGCTATGCCGGTGTCGACAACGACGTGTTCTACATGGACAACACCATGATGCTCCTCGCCGACGCCAAAAAGATGGTCGAGGATATCGTCAAGTCCCTGGCGCACTAAGGCACAAAAAAAGGGCGCGTCCCATAAGGGCGCGCCCAAGGTGTCGAGGAGACGCCAGGAGGCTGGCGTAGCAAGGACGAGAAGGTCGGGGTCGCTAAACCGGTCAAAACCATCCTTGCTGAGACCGGAATAGGAGAGTCGCCCCGCACGTGCCTTGATTCAGGTCAAATCGTGCGGGGCAACGCGAAAATTGTCGTTGCTCCAGCGTCTTCATTCCCGCAGGAAGTTCGCCAACGCGTTCGCAAATGCCGCCGGCTGGTCGAGCATGATCATATGTCCGCTCGGGCCTATCGGGCGGATTCTCGCCCGGCGCGCGGGGGCATAAGCGCGGCGATAACGGTCGCCCTGCGCCGCACGCAGCTGCGTATCGGTGGGCAAGGCGTAAATCACCTCCATCGGGCAGGCGATCTTCGTCAGCTGTGGTCCCAGATCCGTCTGTGCCAGTTCGGAGAGCGCCTGCGCGATCACCTGCGGGTCGCTGTCCCGTCCGCCGCGGCTTTGCCGCACCATGTCGGCGAGCATCTGCCGCCCGGCCTTGGTCTTGGTGAAATAGCCGTTGAGCTGTCCCGCAAGGAACCCGAAACCGGCGCTGGTCCCGCCGACCATCGCCGCACCATCGGGCAGCATGTCGACCACCAACAGGCGGCCGATGGAGTTCGCTGGACGCAGCGCCAGCATCATCGCCAGCGTTCCGCCCATGCTGTGCCCTACGATAGCCGGAGCAGCCAGACGCATTTCCCGAATGTACCGGGCAATGTCATCCGCCAGCGGCGCGAGGAGCGGTCCTGCCTTGTTGCCGTCTGGCGCGAGACCGGCAAAGCCGCGCACCTGCACCAGATGATAGCGGTGCCCCGGCACCCGTGCGATCGTCCCGTTCCACACCCCCGCGCCGCTCGCGAGGCCGGGGATCATCAGCACATCGCGTCCGCCCCGCGCAAGCGCGCCGCGTGTCGTGACCGTGATCCTCCGCGAGGAGAAAAGGGCGGGAGGCGCTGCGCGCGCGATCCCTGCGCCTGGCAGCATCGCTGCCGCGCAGGCTGCGCCGATCAGAACATTTCGCCGTGTTTGCATATATGCCATCCCGGCCCTTTAGCGCCAAAGTTCCTTCCCTCCCAAAGCGGTTTGCTTCAAATTAACCCGATAATGGAATCATTGGTCGCATGGACGCTTGCTTGAACCCGAAAAAGCCAGTGATTATAATTCATTGGGGACGACCGGCGGGAATCGCGCAGCAGTTTGGGCACGACGCTTCTGATGAGAGCATGAATGGGTTTGCATGAAGGGGCCGCCAGTCGCGGCCTGATTATCAAGCGGTACGGCCCGGGCGTGCGTGGCTTCCGCCCTCCCGTGCGCTGGTTGCAGGCCGTACTGGTGGGCGCCCTTTTGTCCGCGTGCGTTGCCGACCGGATGATGGGCAGCCCGGCGGCCAGCGCCGCGCCTGCTCCCGCACCCGTGCGTCAGGTCTATAATTTCCTGCCGCCCCGGCCGGATCGCGACAAGGCGCCGCAGGGGCTGGTGGATGCCATCACGGCGCTGGGGCGCAATTTCAACGGCACGGTCGGGATCGCGGTGCGCCGGGTCGACACCGACTGGGAGGCATCCTGGAACGGCAATCAACTGATGCCGCAACAGAGCGTGTCAAAGCTGTGGGTCGCGATGGCGGCGCTCGATGCCGTCGACCGCGGCAAGTTTACGTTGAACGACATGGCGACGATCCGGAAAGAGGATCTGACGCTGTTCCACCAGCCGCTCGCCAGCATGGTGCGCGGCGATGGCTACACCACCACGCTGGCAGACCTGTTCCACCGCGCGATGACGGAAAGCGACAACACCGCGAACGACACGTTGCTTCGGAAGGTCGGCGGGCCGGAGGCGGTACGCGGCTTCCTCGCCCGGCGGTTCATCGGCAATGTCCGCTTCGGTCCCGGCGAGCGCCTGTTGCAGAGCAAGACGGCGGGTCTGGTGTGGAACCAGAATATGGCGCTCGGCCGCAATTTCTATGCGGCGCGCAGCAGCCTGCCGATGTCGGTGCGACAAAAGGCGCTGGACGATTATCTGACCAATCCACCCGATGGTGCTGCCGCCAGCGGCATCGCTTTCGGGCTGGCGCGGTTGAAGCGCGGAGAGATGCTGTCACCCGCGTCGACCGACTATCTGCTCGAGACCATGCATGAAGCCAAGACCGGGCCGCAACGCATTAAGGGCGGTGTCCCGCAAGGCTGGACCTATGCGCACAAGACCGGCACCGGGCAGGAACTGGGCGCGCGCGCGACCGGCTTCAACGATGTGGGCGTGATGACCGCCCCGGACGGGACGAGCTATGCCGTCGCGGTAATGATTGGCAGTACCACGGTGAGCATTCCGGAGCGCTGGGCCTTGATGCAGGGTGTGGCGCGTGCTGTGGTGGCAAACCACCGGCGATAATCAGGCGGACGCCACGCGGCCTGTCCGTTCCAGCTTGCCCCAACCTACGCGCGGCCCGCGCAGGGCGTTGGCGACGGCCCGGATCACCACCGAATACATGAGCTGGCGATACACAAAGCGCTGCGCCACGAGCAGCAGGGCGGGGTAACGCGTCTCCCGCGCTTCCAGCCTGTAAGCCACCCAGCCGCACAGTACATCGAACAGTGTGAATAAAACCCAGTAGATGCCCATGCGCAGCACGTCGCTCTGCGTCTGCTCCCAGCCGTGCTGCTGCACCGAAACGAGCGTGCCGATCAGGCTGACGAGCAGGGCGAGATCGATCAGCGGGGAGATAAGCGCAAAGCCGATCTGGAAGATCCACGCCTGCGGCACGCCGATCGCGGCCAGTCCGGCAGGCTTGCCCTCTCGTACTATTGCGCGATGCTTCCACAGGCACTGCAACGTGCCGAACGCCCAACGGAATCGCTGTTTCGACAGGGCGCGGAATGTCTCGGGCGCCTCGGTCCAGGCCACAGCATCGACGTCATAGCCCACGCGCCAGCCCTTGCGCTGAATGGCGATGGTCAGGTCCTGATCTTCTGCCAGCGTATCGACTGGATAGCCGCCCACCTCGTCCAGCGCCGCGCGCCGCCATGCGCCGACCGCGCCGGGCACGACCATGATGGCATCGAACTGCGCCAGCGCGCGGCGTTCCAGATTCTGTGCGGTGACATATTCGACCGCCTGCCACCGCGTGACCAGGTTGACGCGGTTGCCGACCTTGGCGTTGCCCGCGACCGCGCCAATTTCCGGGTCGTCGAACCAACGGGCAAGGCGGGCGATCGTCTCGGCCTCGAAATGCGTATCGGCGTCGAGCGCAATGACGATATCGCCCTTGGCCCATTCCAGCCCGCGGTTGAGCGCTCGCGCCTTGCCGCCGTTTTCCAGCGTCAGCAGCCGCACGCGCGGCTCGTCGGCAAAGGTGCGGGCAACGATGGCGCTCGTATCGTCCTTCGACCCGTCGTCGATCACGATGATTTCCAGCCCCACATCCCTGCTGCCCAGCACCCGGCGCACCGACGCCGCGATCACGCGCGCCTCGTTATAGGCAGGGATGAGCACGGACACGAACAGGTTGGGGTTGATCGGCGGGGCGACGATGCGGTTGACGGGGCGGTTGCTGTTCCATGCTAGCGCGGCCATCAGGATGGCACGGCCGATCCCCAGTGCGATAGCCGCGAAGAAAATGGCTTTCAGCACATATTCCAGACCGGCAAACACCAAGAACATGCCGATGTCGGCCCGCACCGCGAGCAGATCATTGCCAAGGACCGGCGGCATAACCTGAGCCGGGGTCAGCCCCGCGAGCGCCGACACGGGCACAAAGCGGTAACCCTGCGCACGCAGCTGGTCGATAATCCGGGGCAGGGCCGCCACTGTCTGCGTGCGGTCCCCGCCGCCATCGTGCAGCAGGATCACCTGCTCGGACCGGTCCGGGCTCTCGCTGGCGACCTGGTGCAGCGTGCGCTGGACGATGGCGTCGGCGCCCGGCCGCTTCCAGTCGCCTGGATCGACGTGCAGGCCGACATTGGTATAGCCGTCCTGTTGTGCTCGCAGCGCGGGTTCCAGTTCCTCAGTCGTGGTCGGCTCCGCGTCGCCGAAATAGGGCGCGCGGAACAGGCGCGGGGATCGGCCCGTGTATGCCTCAACGAGCCGCCTCGTGCTGTTCAGCTCCAGCATGGTACCCTCGCCCGACTCCTTTGCCAGATTGGGGTGGGTGAAGCTGTGGTTACCGATCTCGCTGCCCTGGTTGATAATGCGCTGGAGGAGAAACGGATGCTCCATCGCGTTCTCGCCGACGACGAAGAAAGTCGCGGGGACATGCTTGGCCTTGAGAATGGCAAGTATCTTGGGTGTCCAGTCCGGGTCCGGCCCGTCGTCGAACGTCAATGCCACCCAGCCGGGGTGGTAGCCGGTGCGCTCCACCACGAACGGCGTGGGCAGATCGCGATAATACTCGTCGACGATCAGGCGGTTGGGCGAGGAGCGGATATGGCGATGACCAACCGATGGGGTGGAGTCGATACGCAGGATTTCGCCGCTGCCTTCGACATCGACATCGCCGATGGTTCGCAAGGCACGCAAATCAGGCACCTTGCCCGTTTCAAAGCTAGCCAGCGCCTTCCACACGCCTGGATCCTCGGTACCAAGCCGCCAGAGCGCTACCCCGGCGACCCCCTCGGCATCCGCCGCGCGCAACTGGTTCCAGGCGCTCGCTGCGTCGAGCATCCACACATTATGCGTCGCGCCTCCCTCCGCGTAGGAAAAATGGGCGTTGCCGCTGGCCTTGTCGAACTGGATTTTCACTTCGCTGTCGTGCGCCGCCAGCCACGCCTCCTCGGTCGACAACGGGGTACCCTTGCCCGGTCCAGTCCAGTCGTAGGCGTAGCTGCCGATCGCGATGATCGCCTTAGACCGTGGGACGGCCGACAGGGCCTGCCGCATCTGGCGCACGAACCACGCCTGGCTGGCGACAGGTCCCGCGTCACTTTCCGGCGTATTCTCATCATAGTCCATGATGAACAGTCGGTCGGCGACGCGTGCATAGGCGGCGAGATTCCAGGACGGATCGCCCACCGGCACAGAGAGCGTCACGAGCCAGCCATGGTGGGCGAAGCGCGCCCGCACCTCACGCAGGAACTGGAGGTAATCGCGCTGCGAGGAGGCGGGAAGCTCTTCGAAATCGAAGACGGCACCGGCCGCCTTGTGCGCGGTCAGTTCCCGCTCAATGCGGTCGATCAGCAGCGTGCGGGCGGCATGGTTGGCGAGCAGGGTGACAATCCCCTGCCTGTCCCATACGCCGTTAAGAGCGTTCTGGAACATCGGCAGGACCTCCGCCTTTTTGGGCGCGGTCGCGAGCAGCGTATCGAGCTTCGGGTCACTGAAGATGGTGAGTGCGTGGGCGGGTCCCGTAATCGAATAGAGGCCCGGAACCACCCAGTCGAGCTGGCGGATGTGGGACGCGAGCGACGCGCGGCTGGCATCGTCCCACGGTACGTAAAACCCGACCTTGATCTGACTCACCGGCGGGATGCGGCGGCCGTCCGGCAACCATGACGCGACGCTGGCTCGGAGCGCCTTCAGCTTATGGCCGAAATGGGTGATCTGCAGAGCCAGCGGCCGGGGTCGGGGCAGTTCCATCACCAGCGCCAGAGGCTTGGGAACAGGCACATCGACCAAGGTGGCCGCAAAGCCGCCCGCCGACACGATCAGAACCAGCAAGAAAGCGATGAACGCACGCACGGTCCAGCGATTGCGCCGCCCGCTGGCATCGTAGAAAACGGGACGTTCCATCGGTGGCCCCATGCTGTTCGACACTCACCCGACGCTGACAGCCTGATGCTGGCGTGTCGGCGCGCGATAGGATCGGGCAGATGAACGGCGGATGAAGACCCAGTGTCCGCGCGGGCGCAGCGCCTTGCCCATGGCTCTACGCGCCGCTCAGGAAGAAATGTCGACCGCCCTAGAACGCCAGAGTGGTTCTCAATCCAGCTACCCAGGCGGAGCTCCGGTCGCGCTCGCCGCCGGGCCGGATGATCCACTGCACGTCGGGCTGCACGGTCAGCCACGTGGCCAAGGTATCGCTATAGCTCAACTCGAACGCACGCTCGGCACGGGCGGGGCGCAGGCCGTCCGCTGCCATCTGCGCGCGATATCCGCGCGAAAGCCAGACCTCATTCGCGCCGAAGGTCAGCGCGCTGTCCGGGCGGGTCGGTAGGACGTGTGTGGCGAGCAGCCCAGCCTGCCATCCGCCGCGAAACGGCGTGGTCTTGCCGTCGGAAATCCCTGCGCGCAGGAAGAGGCGCAGGGAAAGTCCGTCCTCTCTCTCCACTACCGGTGTTTCGGCGAGCACGTAGGCGCCCTGCGCCTTGCGCGGCGCGGCGTTACCCAGCAGGACGTCGTCCTGCCGCTTGGTGTAGCGCCACAGGCCTAGCGCGAGCTTGTGCCGCCCCTCGATCCCGCCCTCGGCGATGGCCAGCGCGCCATCCCGGAACGCGGTATCGATCCCCCTGCGGTCGCCCAGCGTGCGCGCATTGGCGTTGAACAGCGCCGCGCGGGCGTAGCCGGTCTTTCCAATCGTCTGGTTGACGCGGATCGCCAACGCGGTCGAGGGGAAAATCGACGGCCCGTTGGGGCCGGTCGCCGACAGCTCGGTTCCGATCCCGAAGGCGGGGGCGATCAGCAATCCTGCGGCGTCATTGGCATAAAATTCGCTGTTGAGGTCGTAAAGGCCCGCGAGCACGCTCGTCCTCGGCCCGATGTCCTGTTCCAGCCAGGCCTCGAACAGGCGCGCCGCCTGTCGGCTTACCTCGATATTGTTGATGCCCTGCAGGGTTCCCGCCCGGTCGTTGGGGCGCCCTCCGAGATTGACGAGGCCGTAGAGGTGCGCCCGCGCGCCCCGCCAACCGGCAATCCGTTCCAGATCCGCGTCGGCGATCAGGTCGAGATTATCGAGATAATCGGTGCTGGACTTACCCGCGCCCGGATCGACGAAGAAAACGTCCATTGTATAGGCTACCTGAACATCAAGCCCAGGGCCATCGCGCTCTTCTGCATCGGCCACCGATGGCGCAATTCCGATCGTCGCGGCGCATGCCAGCGTTCTCGCCATCTTCATGCCGCTCATTGTCGCCATAGGCCGTCGCACCCTGTCCACGCTTTCCTGCCATTATAGGACGGGCAAGGGGAGATAGTCCGACGTCCGTGCCCCACGCTGGCGTCCTGCGAAATCGTACAACAAAAAGTCCGGCAGCCTTGCGGCAACCGGACTTTCTGTCCCCCTCCTGTTATCTTATCTGCGGCGGGGAGCCGCAATCACGGGCGCGACGACGACGGGATCAGCCGTCGTAGTCACCGCCGATATTCTGGTTGCGCGGCGGGGCAGCGGCCGTCAGGCGCAGCGCCTCTGCCGACTGCGCGAGCGAGCCAATCTCGTCCGGCGTGTCATCATCATCGATCCGGACCTTCTGAAGATCGCCGATCAGCGCTTCATGGAGATAAGCGGGCTGCACCGTCTCTTCCGCGATCTCGCGCAGCGCGACAACCGGGTTTTTGTCCCGGTCGCGATCGATGGTCAGCTCCGCGCCGCCGGAAATCTCCCGCGCGCGCTGAGCCGCGAGTAGCACCAGATCGAAACGGTTGGGAACCTTGTCGACGCAATCTTCGACGGTAACACGGGCCATTGTGGCTCCTGAAAGCAGGAATAAGGAAAGCGCGCGGTTACCAACTCCATTGCGGTGAGTCAAGGAAATGTCGTGCGCGCCGCCGTCTGTGCTACTGTTTGGAACGAACTGGGACGCGTAGGGGTATCAGCTGTGCAAAACAGCGGTTGAACGGTGCGGGAGGTGAACGAGGTCGATGGCAAGCCGAATTTCCGAAATGGATGCTCCATGTCACGGACAGGCCGAACCCCGGCTGTGCCACAGTGTCGATGGCAATAGCCTGGAAATTATCGCTAATGGTCCGGCGCTGCGCGAGGCACTGATAGCGCTCATCAACGGCGCTGAACGGTCGCTCCAGGTCCATTATTATATTTTTGCGGATGACAAGAGCGGCCGAAAGGTGATGGCGGCGCTGATCCGCGCGGCCCGACGTGGCGTTGCCGTCAGGCTGATCGTCGATGCATTCGGATCGAGCGATGTGCCGCCCGGCTTCTTCACGTTGCTCCAGCAGGCGGGCGGAGAAATGCGCTGGTTCGGGGCGGGCTGGTCCACCCGCTATCTCATTCGCAATCACCAGAAGATGACGATCGTCGATGGTACGCGCGCCATCATCGGCGGTTTTAACGTTTCCGATCATTATTTCGGTATTCCGGAAGACAATTGCTGGCACGATCTCGGGCTGGTGCTGGATGGGCCGGAAGCGACGGAGCTGGGCCGCTGGTACGACGCCCTGTGGCAGTGGCTTGGCGATGAAGACAGGGATTATGGTTCACTGCGCCATATGGTGCGGCACTGGCATGATGACCGGGCCCCCATGCGCTGGCTGATTGGCGGGCCGACACACCGCCTCAGTCCCTGGGCGCGTTCGGTTCGTGCCGATCTGGAAACGGCAACCCGCATCGACATGGTATCGGCCTATTTCGCGCCAGGTGAAGGCCTGCTGCGCCGGTTGCGGCGGGTGGGAAGGAGGGGCACGGCACGCCTCATCCTAGCGTCAAAGTCCGATAACACAGCGACCGTAGCCGCGTCACGCTTGCTCTATGGACCGCTGTTGCGGGCCGGGGTCCAGATCTACGAATATCAGCCGTGCCGACTCCACATGAAGCTGATTGTCATCGACGATGCGGTCTATATCGGATCGGCCAATTTCGACATGCGCAGCCTGTTCATCAATCTGGAGCTGATGCTGCGGATCGAAGACAGCGCCTTTGCCGATGCGATCCGCACCTTTATCGATGCACGGGTGGCCGACAGCCGCCCGATCACCCGGCAGGTGCACGAAGGGCGCAGTACGCCGCTCCGCCTGTTAAAAGGCTGGATCAGCTATCTTCTCGTCGCGGTGCTCGACTACACCGTGACCCGGCGCCTCAACTTCCGCACCGCCGGGCGGGACTGACACGGCGCCTTTCCACGCCCAGAAGGTCCGGCAGGGTGGGATGTTGAGCCAGTTCGTCTCTTCGTCGATGCGCGTGAAATGCGGCTGAAGCAGGCGGCGGACGAAGCCCGAATACTGATAGACCAGAAACGCTCCACCGGGGCGCAGCGCCGCGTGGGTTGCCTGCGCGATCGAAGGCCCAACGCCATCGGGCAGGGTGGAAAAGGGCAGTCCGGAGAGGATATAGTCGGCGTGCTCCTCTCCCTGCGCCCGTATGATCGTCTCGACGTCGATGGCGGAGCCATGGACGACGCGCAGCCGATGATCGAGGATGTTCGCCTTGAGATGCGCGACGAAATGCGGGCTGGTGTCGATCGCGATCAGCATCGCGTCGCCGGGCAAGTGCTTCAATATCTCACGCGTGAAGGTACCGACACCCGGACCATATTCGACAAACAGCCGGGTGCGCGACCAGTCGACGGGGCGCAGCATCGCATCGACAACGCCGCCGGCCGTCGGGATGATCGACCCGACCATGGCCGGAGCGCGCAGAAATTCCCGGAAGAACGCCGCTGCCTCGCGGAGGGGGCGGGGAACGAAGGATTGGCCTGTCACCGCGAGAGTGGGCTGCACCCGATAAGTATCGCGGGCTGTCATATTGTCACGGCTTTTCATGCATCGCTCTTGTTTGGTCCGGGCCGAAAGAGCGAAACACGCTCCCGCATCCGGTAACGAACGTAGCGGGAAGTTTATCCCCGCGAAAGAGGATGCGGGATAAAGTGTCGACCGCGCGCGGCGAAACGGCCAAGGCACGGGCAAAAAAAAGGGCCGATCCGAAGATCGACCCATAAAAGTTAGGAGAGGATGCCTGAAAGGCACCTCCTATGTGCAGTGCAGCAAAATATTTCGCAAGTGCGTAATAATTCTTTTGGGTGCATATTTTGCAACGATGGAAATCGAGGACTTTGGCGGGCTTTTGGTAAAGGCTCTTTGCGCTGTTGAAGCACAATGGAGAATCATGCATGATGCAGCGCACATAAAGGGACTGAAGAATGCGCCGTTTGCCTCCTCTCACCGCTCTGGAAGCCTTTGTGCAGGTTGCACGCTTGGGCTCTGTGAAAGCTGCGGCGGAGGAACTCGCGCTCTCGACGCCAGCGTTGTCGCGACGGCTTCAGGCGCTGGAACGCTATATCGGCCGCACGCTGTTCGAACGCAAACACCAGGCGATGGAGATTAACTCGGACGGTGTTGCGTTGCTCAATGACATCGCTCCCGCGCTCGATGCCATGTCAGTCGCAGTGGAAAAGATCATCAGCGGCGGCAATCAGCTGCGCTTGCGCCTTGCCGTGTTGCCGCTTTTCGCATCCCAGCGGCTGTTTCCGCATCTGGGTGAACTGCGCGAGGCCTATCCTTCGCTGCACATCGACATTGAGACCACGCCCCATGCCGTGGCACGGCTGGGCGAGGGGCTGGATGCGGCCATCCTGCTCGCACGCGATATCGACCCCAGCCTCTATTCCCAACCGTTGAGCGGCGTGGAGAATATTCACCTGATCGCCAGCGCCGCGCTGATCGAAAAATCGCCCCTTACCCGTCCCAGCGATTTGGCAGAGCACACCGTCCTTCTTCATCGCGACATGTCTACCATTTTTGATGACTGGAAAGACGCGATCGGCCAGCAGGACATCCAGCCCGTGGCGATCGATTCCTATGACTCGGGTCCCCTTATGCTGGAGGCCGCGGCGCAGGGGTTGGGTATTGCCGTGATGCTCGAAAGCCATTTCCGGGAAGCGCGCGATTCGCGTCTGGTCCGCCTGCTCGACAGCGAAATCGAAAGTTCCTACCGCTATTACTTCGTATGCCGTCCGCGCGCCCTGCAAATACGGGCCGTTAAAATTTTCCATGACTGGTTGATTTCAAGCGATATTTGACGGTTTTGAGAGCCTTTGCTGTGGGCGCCGGACGCTCGCCTAAACCCAAATTTAACCTAACATCGGTAGTTTTGAGCCATTCGATCAAGAGCATCGCTCTCTGGACATAGACTGGCAGATCATGAACGCGCAAACTGGATTGACCACCCGCATCGCTCGCTGGGCGAACCGGAGATCACTATCCGAGTCAGACACTTCGACTGCGGCTGTGTCCGAGCGGGAAGCCACGCGCAACAGGTCCAGTCGTGAAATCGATCGTCGGCGTGCTCTTTACGACGATATTGGCGAATTTCTGTTCAACAACGATCTCGATCTGACCGTCGTCAACTTTGGCCTGGCTTACGATTATCTGACCGGCAACGATCATCAGATCGAAAAGGCCGTGCGTGCGATTCTGGCCGATCAGGGACGTATCACCAACAGCGTTGCGGAACAGATCATCGCGGAGCGCCACAGCAAGGATGTGTCGGTCGAAAGTCTGTCGACCATGCTCAACACGGTCGAAGAAAATCTGAACCACTTCTCGAAGCTGGCGACCGAGTCCTCGAGCTCCGCGTCGGATTACGGCGCGGCTCTGCAGGAGCAGGTGCAGGGTATGGACAGCAAGGCCGAGTCCGAACCGCTGGTCTCGACACTCGTCAACCTCACGCGTTCGATGGTCGAGAAATCCCGCCAGATCGAAAACGAGATGCGCGCCAGTCAGAAGAAGACGCGTGAACTGCAGCACAGTCTGGAGCGCGCTCGCAAGGCGGCGGAGCATGATCACCTCACCGGCCTGCCCAACCGCCGCGCGTTCGAAGCGCGTCTGAACGAAGAGGTCGCCGCTGCCATGGAAAATGGCGAGGCGTTGAGCGTGGCGTTCTGCGACATCGACCATTTCAAGCATGTCAACGACGAGCACGGACATGACACCGGCGATCGCGTGCTCAAGTTCGTCGGTTCGCTGCTTACCAAGATTTCAGGCGAAAAATGCCATGTTGCCCGTCATGGTGGGGAGGAGTTCGTGCTGTTGTTCCGCGGCAAGACCGTGGGCGAGGCGTGCGACATCGTCGATCATACCCGTCAGGACCTCGCTTCGCGTAATCTTGTCGATCGCAACACGGGGGAACGGATGAAGCAGGTCAGCTTCTCGGGCGGCGTCGCGGACGTGTTCGCTTATGCCGATCCGCGGGAAGCGCTCAAGGCGGCCGACCGTGCGCTCTATCTCGCCAAGGAACATGGCCGCAACCGGGTCTATATGGCCGCCGAAGTGGCGTAACCCCTTAGAAATCCGGTTTTTCGTAATAGGCGGGCGGTGACACCACTTCCATCCGCTCCGACAGGAGCGGACGGAAGGACGGGCGCGATTTGAACGCCGCATACCAGCGTTTGACCGGCTCGTGCCCGGCCCAGTCGATCCCGCCCAGATAATCCGCCACGGACAGATGCGCCGCCACCGCGATGTCGGCGAGGCTCATCATCCCGCCCGCCATCCAGCTGCGGTGGTCGAGCAGATAGTCCATATAATCCATATGCGTGTTCGCCCGGCGCATCGCTTCGCGCAGCGTTCCAGCATCGGGCGGCGCACGATGGACGATCCGCTTCTTCATCCGCTCGTTGAGGAGGGGCGCAACGACATCGCCGTAAAACACCTGGTCGGCCCAAACGGTCAGGCGGCGGACTTCCGCACGTCCCGCCGCGCTGCCGTTGATCAGCGGCAGTTTTTCGACGGTTTCCTCGAAATATTCGCAGATCGCCTGGCTGTCGATCAGCACCACGCCCTTTTCATCGTCGACCAGAACAGGCGTCGTTCCTGCGGGGTTCAGGTCCAGGAACGCGTCATTCCCCTCCCAAGGGGACTCCCGTATCAGGTCGTAGGCCACGCCCTTTTCGGCGAGCAGGAGCCGGACTTTGCGGGAAAACGGACAGAGGGGGAACTGATAGAGATGCCACATGGCTCCTCTCTAACGCCTGCCGCGCGCGGCGCCAGTGGGAACGCACTTTGTCCCAAAATGAAACGGTCGGCCGGTTGGGAAGCGGCCCATGCCAACTGTCCGTTTTCCCGTTTGCCGTGAGCCTGTGGAAGGGTCCCCATTTGAAAGGAGGCAGGGCTTCGACAGGCTCAGCGGAAACGGTTAACGAGATTAGCCCCCGATCACTGCTGCACGGTTACCGTCACCGCGCGGCGGTTCTGCGCCCAGGCCTGCTCGTCGGAACCCATGGCGGCGGGGCGTTCCTTGCCGTAGCTGATCGTCGTGATCCGCGATGTATCGACGCCGAGCGCGGCGAGAGCATTCTTCGCCGCATTGGCGCGGCGCTCGCCCAGCGCGAGGTTATAGTCGCGGGTGCCGCGCTCGTCGGCATGGCCCTCGACGGTCACGCGCACCGTGGGGTTGGCGGCAAGCCACTGCGCCTGGCTCTGCAAGGTCGCCTGATCGTTGGCATCAACGTTATACTGGTCGGTGTCGAAGAAAATGCGGTCCGCAGCCACGCTTGCCACAAAGTCTTCCTGGCTGCCCTTGACCGGTCCGGTCGGCGCCGGCGGGGTGGGGGCGGTGGCCGTGGAGTCCGCCGGTGCGGGCGGCAGCTCCTGCGGCGCTTTCTTGGCGCAGGCGGACAGGGCGATCACAGCGGTGGCGATCAGCAGGGGGCGTGCAAAGCGGTTCATCATTTTCTCCTCATAATGGTCCTGGGTAAGACTACACGGTCAATTGGCAGAGGTTCCCTCTTATGGAGGCGATGGTCAAGGCAGCAACGGCCCCCATGCCGGGTCCGATCCGTTAAGTGGTGTGGGGATGCGGCGCTCGTTCACACCCGTCAGATCGACCTGCCACACTTGGCTCATACCGTCGCGTCCGGGCGTGGTCCGGAAAAACTGGAGCACGCGGCCGTTCGGCGACCAGGTCGGCGCTTCGTCCTGCCAGCCATTTGTCAAGATGCGCTCATTATCGCCCGCAGGTGTCATAACCGCGATCTTGAAATCGCCGCTGATCTTGGTGAAGGCGATCAGGTCGCCGCGCGGGCTCCATTCCGGCGTCGCGTAACGCCCCCCGCCGCGGCTGATTCGCTGCTGGTTCGATCCGTCGGCGTTCATCACATAGACCTGCTGCGTGCCGGATCGGTCGCTCTCGAACACGATTTTTGTGCCGTCGGGTGAATAGCTACCACCCACGTCGATGCCAGGGCTGGTGGTGAGCCGTACCGGCGTGCCGCCCGTAGCGGTGACGCGGTAGATGTCCGTGTTGCCCGCGATCGCCATGGAAAAGAGGATGTTGCGTCCATCGGGTGACCAGCGCGGCGCGAAGGTCGGGTTGCTGCTTTCGGTCACCAGCCGCTGTTTGCCGGTGCCGATGTCGTAGACGAAGATGCGTACCCGTCGACCGATATAGCTCACATAGAGGATCGACCCGTAATCGGGCGAGAAGCGTGGCGACAAAGCGAGTGATTGGCCGTTGGTGATGAAGCGATGGTTCGCGCCGTCGCTGTCCATGATGGCGAGCCGTTTGACGCGCGCGTCCTTGGGGCCGGTCTCGGCGATATAGGCGATGCGGCTGTCGAAGAACGGACTTTCGCCGGACAGGCGCGCATAGATGGCATCGGCGCATTTGTGCGCGGCCCGCCGCCAGTCCGCCGGCGCGACGATAAACCCCTTGCGGGTCAGTTCCGATTTCAGCGCCACGTCATAGAGGTAACAGCCGACGGTGATGTCGTTCGCGCCACCCGCCGACCGCACGAAGCCCTGCACCAGCGCCTCGTACCCGCCCCAGCTCTCGTACGCTGGGGCCGTCACTTCCGCCATGGACGGCACGCGGAGTCCGCTGGGGCCGGACGGGTCGAACAGGCCGGATCCCTTGAGGTCGGACGCGATCACTTCCGCGATCTTGCGGCCGAGTTCTTCCGTGGTCCCGGCGGGCGTCCCGACCGACTGGTTCGTCGGCAGCGCAGGCACCGCGATCTTGAGATTGGACGCGGTCTCGTCGGTCACGTCGACGCTGAGTTGTGCGTGGGCGGGCGATGCAAACGTCAGGAGCGTCGCGGCGCACAGGCCCATGAGGCGCATGGCGCGGGGCAGGGATGCAGGGATCATTGGGACAGCCTCTTGTCGACGTTCACGGTAAAGGATTTCCACCCATCATACAGGTCGGCGGGCAAACGGAAAGGCGCGGCGAGGCGGATCGCTTTCACCGCCAGTTCCTGATGCAGGCGGACCTGCGTACGGTTGCTGTCGGTCACCCCGGTCGTGTCGACCACTTCGGGGTTGCCGATGACCGATCCGTCTCGCGCCAGATTTACGGCCACGCGCGTACGCAGCTGCTCGGCATCCGCTCCGGTCGGTGCCTTCCAGTGCGGCTTGATCTGGCGGCTGATTTCCGCGACCAGTGCGGTCTTCTGCGCAGGGCCGACCGTCGCCGCGGGAGCGGCATCGGATGTAGAGGGTTTTGCCGGGCGGCTCGGTGCTTCGGGTGCGATACCCTTCAGGAAATCGCCGGGCAGGCCCGATGCGCGGGTGCGCTCGGCCGACCCTTTCGCGGGGGCAGCCTTAGCCGGGGTCTTGGCGGGCGCCGCCGCAGGCTTCGCCGGTGCAGCGGGTGCAGCCTTCGCCGGAGCGGGCTTCGGTGGTGCCTTGGTCGGCGCGGGCGCGGCGACCTTGGGCAGCGGCTTGGCTTTCTCAACCGGCTTGGGCTTGGGGGCCGGAGCAGGCGGCTTGGGAGCGGGGGTCGCTTTGGGCGGCACGGGTGCAGGCGCGGGTTCGGGCGGCGGCGGGGCAGGGGCTGCTTCTTCCGGCGGACCTTGTTCGGGCGCCTGCGACGGAGGGGGCGGCTCGGTCGAAATTCGCGGCGACGCGGATTGCAGCGCCACATCATCCACGATCGTCACGTCAAGCGGCGTATTTCGTAGCTTCAACGGATCATGCGCAGCGAACAGTCCCGCCGACAGCAGGCCGAACAGCAGCACATGCCCCGCCGTCGCAATGCCAAGGCCGATTTTCTCCGCGCGTTCCATTGGGGCCTAGCCTAACACCCTATTGTGAACCGTCGCTGACAGGCGCTGCGTCCTCGGTCCCACTGCTCACCAGCGCGACCCTGTTCAGCCCGGCGCGGTTAAGCTCGCCCATCACCCGCATCACCCGGCCGTAGTCGAGCGAGGTATCCGCGCGCAGGAAAATCTGCGGGGGTTCCATCCCCGCCGATGCCGCCGCAATCGTGCCGAGGCGCGTCACCAGTTCGTCATCGCTCAGCTGCGTTTCGTCGAGGAAGATGCCGCCATCCGCCGCGATCGAAATCACCGTCGGCTTCTTGTCCGCGTCCAGCCCCTTCGCCCGGCTTTCCGGCAGGTTGACCGGCACGCCGGTGATGAGCAGCGGCGCGGTCACCATAAAGATGATGAGCAGCACCAGCATCACGTCGACCAGCGGCGTGACGTTGATGTCCGCCATCGGCGCATGGCGGCGACCGTTACGGGCGGAGGGAGGCGTGCCCATCGCCATTACTGGCTCTCCAGCTCGCGGCTCAGCGTCGCGTAGAAGCCATCGGCAAAACGGTTGAGCCGCGCCTCGATCCGGTTGATGGCATGGCTGAACCGGTTGTACGCGATCACCGCAGGGATGGCGGCGAACAGGCCGATGGCGGTGGCGAACAACGCTTCGGCAATGCCCGGCGCGACGACCGCGAGGCTGCTGTTCTGCTGCGCGGCGATCGCGGTAAAGCTGCGCATGATGCCCCACACCGTCCCGAACAGCCCCACAAACGGCGCGACACTGCCGATGGTGGCGAGCACGTTCAGCCGCTCGGACAATTTATCGACCTCCGCGCCCGTGGCGCTCGCCATGGCGGTGGAAAGGCGGTCGCGCGTACCGTCCCGGTCGATCTGTTTCTGCGCGGTCGAACGCCGCCATTCCGCGACGCCCGCCGCCATGACCCGCGCACTCGGCAGATCGGCGCGCCCGCGCGTCTCATGAAAGCGGTCGATATCTTCGCTGCGCCAGAATTCCTGCTCGAACGCCGTGCAGTTCTTCAGGGTGGACCGCAGCTTCGCGCCGAGGCCGATGATGATCGCCCAGGTCCAGATGCTGGCGAGCAACAGGCCGATCATCACGATCTTGACGACGATATCGGCTTGCAGGAACAGGGCGAGCGGCGACAATGTGGTCGCATCCGCGATGGCGATGGGCACGGTCATACGGGCAAATCTTCCCCTTGGACAAGGCGGTTGAAGGTGGCGATCCAGTGTTTCGGCTGGCGTTTCGGGCGGCCGCCCGGAGTGATGAACGCGACAGTCACCTGTCCGTTGCTGATCTGCTGCGTGCCGCGCGTGATTTGCTGGTCGATCACGCAGGTCGCGGCGGTCACCGCGGCGACGCGGCTCACGACCATCAGGTCGTCGTCGAGATGGGCGGGGAGGCGATAGTCGATCGTGGCGCGGGCCACGGCATAGACGCCATCCCCCGCCTCCAGCGCGGCGCGCTGGTCGATCCCCGCGATCCGCAGCATGTCGGATCGCGCGCGCTCCATGTAGCGCAGGTAATTGGCGTGGTAGACGACGCCGCCGGTGTCGGTATCCTCGAAATAGACCCGCAGCGGAAAATAATGCACGCCCGCAAGGAAGCGCCCGCTCGCCGGTTGGGGCAGGGCGCTCAAGATCGTATCAGGATGGGACGGCGCGTTCATGCTCCCGGCTCTAGCCGAGGCGAGACTCGCTGGCAAAGGGGGAAATGTGCCTCGTCGTCCGGTCAGACCGGCTCGACCGGAAGGATGGCGCTATTGCCCGCCCATCCGCAGCAGTTCGACCTCGCGGCGCAGCTTTTCCAGTTCCAGCTCGTACACGCGGCTGCAATCGATCCGGTCGGGGCGCTTGCCCAGCGGAATGGTCACGCGCGCATAGAGTGTCGCTTCGCGGTCCCGGCTGTCGTTATAGCCAAAGCGCGCACTGTTGGCGGCTGGCGAGGAGGCGGCCGATCCGGTCATTCCCACATCGAGATAGGAACCGTTATTGTTCATGCTTTGGCGGCACCGTGTGCCGGAACTGGTCTCGATCGCATCCTCGCCGCCTGATCCGACAGGAGCGGGGGGCAGGTACACGCCTGTCGTTCCGGCCCAGGATGGGGCCGGCACAACAAGGCTAGCCAAGGCGATGGGCAGACATTTTCGAACACACACGGGCATTGATTTGTATTCCTTCTGGCGGTGTGGCCCGTTCGGCGCACACACGAAAACGGTATATTTCCCCAACGGTAAGGTCGGTGGCGATAATGATCAGCCGTCGTGAGACGTTGGGACCGAGCGTGGTCGTCGCGGGCAGGATCATGACCCTCTCCTGCGGCGTTTCATCGTCGATCCCCACGGCATAGGCGCGGAACGCGACTGCCTCCGGATAGGGATTGTAGAGGGTGAGCTGAAAGGCCTTGCGCGGCCCGTCGATCACACCCTCATTGGTCAGGGGGCCAAGTCCCACGGCCAGAGCTGGCGAAACCAGCGCCAGCGGCAGGATGGCCGCCGCCAGCCGGACGATGCGGCCGATCACTGCGAGCATGTCGCCGTGGACGTGATGCTGTATGTCCCGGTCTGGAACCCACTGCTGTTGCGCGCGCGTCCGTTGATCGTGAGGGTATCGAGCAGGCCGGTCATCGGGCGGGTGTAGCCGGTCGACGCAAAGGCGCGGTTGGCACCCCCCGGTGAAGAGAAGGAAATTTCGGTCGTGGCCCCGCTCGCCGACGGCCCGGTCAGCGCAGGAGCCGTAAAGGTGACGGTCGGATTGGTGCCGGTCGCGACCACGGACATGAGCGCCGGAATTGCCCCGGCGTTGCTGGTGGCGATCTCCGTACCGCCGGAAGACACCGTCAATATGCCCGGGGTCGTGAGTGTCAGGACGCAGATATTGGCAACTACGCCGTTGAGCGAAACGGTTTGCGCGTTCACCGCCGGGGCACTCATCATCGCGCCGGCCGCACACGCGACCGCCGTACAAAAACAATTTAATTTCACTGGGGAAGACTCCTATCCATCGGATTTCTTTGGATAATTTAGTCTTGGGCCGTTAAAGGGAATTTAATACGCCGCTCGGTTGGTCGCAAATGATCCCAGATTTGCGACAAACGGTTGGAACTCTTCCTGATTTCAGGCGTCGAACAGCCCCTCTTGCGATCCCGCCGGTGGATTAAGGCCGAAATGCTTCCATCCCGGCGCGTTGAGACAGCGCCCGCGCGCCGTCCGCGCAATCAGGCCGAGCTGGATGAGGTAAGGCTCGATCACTTCTTCCACCGTGTCGCGCGGTTCGGACAGGCCCGCCGCCAGCGTCTCGACGCCGACCGGCCCGCCCTTGTAGATTTCGGCAATCATCATCAGGTAGCGCCGGTCCATCGCATCCAGCCCCAGCGCGTCGACCTCCAGCCGGTTGAGCGCGGCATCGGCGACCTTCGCGTCGACGCGATCGGCCCCGGCGGCGTGAGCAAAGTCGCGCACCCTGCGCAGCAGCCGTCCGGCAATGCGCGGCGTCCCGCGCGACCGGCGCGCGACCTCGACCGCGCCATCGGCCGCCATGTCGAGGCCCAGCAGTCCGGCCGCACGGCTCACCACCTGTTCCAGTTCAGCGACGCTGTAGAATTGCAGTCGCACCGGAATGCCGAAGCGGTCGCGCAGCGGCGTCGTCAGCAGTCCCTGCCGCGTCGTCGCACCGACCAGCGTGAAGCGGGGGAGGTCAATCCGCACCGATCGCGCCGACGGCCCTTCGCCGATCATCAGATCGAGCGCGCGGTCCTCCATCGCCGGGTAGAGGATTTCCTCCACCGCCGGATTGAGGCGGTGAATTTCGTCCACGAACAGCACATCGCCGTCATCCAGATTGGTGAGCAGCGCGGCGAGATCGCCCGACTTGGCGATGACCGGGCCGGAGGTCGCGCGGAACCCGACGCCCATTTCCTTGGCGACGATCTGCGCCAGCGTCGTCTTGCCCAACCCCGGCGGACCGAAGAACAGCACATGGTCCAGTGCCTCGCCCCGCGCCTTGGCCGCAGCGATGAAGATGCGGAGGTTTTCGCGCGCGGCCTTTTGCCCGACGAAATCGTCCAGCGTCTTGGGACGCAGGGCCGCGTCGACGTCCTCGGCGCGGCGGGCTGGGGTGATGAGGCGGTCAGCGTCGGTCATAGGCCCACCCCTCCTTACCGTCATGCTGAACGTGTTTCAGCATCCATGTTGCCGCACATTGGCGGATGTGAATGGCGCGAGAAGACAGCTCAAGAACTGGTATCGGCAATGGAAGAGCAATCTGATCGAAACGGACAACCCGCAGTGGATCGACCTTGCAGTTGTTCTCGGGTTTGCGCCGACAGCTTCTCTGCCAAGGCCGGATGGACCCTGAAACAAGTTCAGGGTGACGGAGCGGGAAGTGGGGTAGCTCCATCACTTCGCCGCCTTCTTCAGCGCCAGCCGCACGAGCGCATCCAGACTCGCGCCGTCGCCCAGCTCCGCTTCGGCCGCCGCGACTGCCGCGCTCGCCTCATAGGGCTTGAACCCGAGGTTGCCGAGCGCACTCGCGGCGTCGGCGGCAAAGCTGCTCGTCGGCATCGGCGCGGTCCCGGCGGCGAGCGCCAACCCCGCACCCCCGCCGATCGTCCCGGTCTTGTCCTTGAGTTCGCGCACGATGCGTTCGGCGAGTTTCGGTCCGACGCCATTGGCGCGCGCGACCATCGCCTTGTCCTGGCTCGCGATTGCCCGGTGCAGTTCCGCGCCCTCCAGCACCGACAAGATCGCCAGCGCCACCCGCGCACCCACGCCCTGCACTCCGGTCAGCAGCCGGAACCAGTCGCGTTCGTCCTCTGATGCAAAGCCGACAAGGCGTATGAAATCCTCCGCCACCAGCATTTCGGTATGGACCGTTACCGCTTCGCCGGTTCGGCCGAGCGCCGCCAGCGTGCGGCTCGATGCGCCGAAGAGATAGCCCACGCCGCCCACATCGACGACGGCGCTGTCGATGCCGGTGCTGGTCAATATCCCTTTAAGATGCGCGATCATGCCCCATCCCTAGACGTTCGGGCTGAGCCTGTCGAAGCCCAGTTTTCACTTTTTGTACTCATGCAGGAAGAACGGCCCTTCGACAAGCTCAGGGCGAACGGAAACTTTTATGTTGTGCTCATTCGCCGCGCGCTGGCCATATGGTGCGCATGGGTGATCGCGACAGCCAGCGCGTCGGCGGCGTCCGGCCCGGCAATGGTCACGCCGGGCAGCAGGCGTGTGACCATGGCATGCACCTGATCCTTGCTGGCGTTGCCGACGCCGACGACCGATTTCTTGACCAGCCGCGCGGCATATTCGCCGACCTCGATGCCCGTCCGCGCCGCGCCGAGCAGCACGACGCCGCGGGCCTGGCCGAGCTTCAGCGTCGATTGGGGGTTGGCGTTGACGAACACTTCTTCCACCGCCGCGGCATCGGGCTTGTAAAGCAACAGCAGGTCGGTCAGCGCCGCATCGAGCGCCAGCAGCCGCGCGGGAAGGGGAGCCTTGGCGTCAGTTTTGATCTGTCCGTTGGCGATGTGCGACAGGCGGTTGCCCTGCGCCGAGATGACGCCCCAGCCGGTCGTGCCAAGGCCGGGATCGAGGCCGAGGATCAGCATCTACTGAAAAAGAACCGTTGCTCCATCACCAGCACCAGTGGCTATCGATCGCATCTCGGTAGCAGAAAATTTGGCAGAATTCGACACAATCAGGTGCCCACCATTATTCAAGCCCGTGGCTATCGACCGTAATTCTGTAGCACTAAACCTTGACCCATTTACGTGTAGGCTACCACCGCCTGTCGCCACCGAACGCAGCTCAAGGGCAGTAAGATGCTCTATCATGCTATTTTCTCCATGATCTCGTCGGACACTTCATAATTGCCCCACACGGTCTGGACGTCGTCATCTTCTTCCAGCGTGTCGATCAGCTTGAGCAGGGTCGCGGCGTTGGCCTCGTCGACGTCGACCGTGGTCTGCGGTTTCCACGCCAGCTTGGCGCTGTCCGCCGGACCGAGCGAGGCTTCGAGCGCCTTCGATACTTCATGGAGCGCGTCCATCGCCGTCCAGATCTCGTGCTCGTCCTCGTTCGACGACACGTCCTCCGCGCCCGCTTCCAGCGCCGCCTCGAAAATCGCGTCGGGATCGCCCGCCTTCGCCGGATAGGTGATCAGGCCCATGCGGTCGAACCCATGGCTCACCGCGCCGCTCGCGCCCAGATTGCCGCCGTTCTTGCTGAACGCCGTGCGGACGTTGGTAGCGGTGCGGTTGCGGTTGTCGGTCAGCGCCTCGACGATGACGGCGACGCCGCCGGGGCCATAGCCCTCATAGCGCACTTCTTCATAGTTCTCGCCGTCGCCCTTGGTCGCCTTGTCGATCGCGCGCTGGATGTTGTCCTTGGGCATCGACTGCGCCTTAGCCGCGTTGACGGCAAGCCGCAGGCGCGGGTTCATGTCCGGATCGGCCATGCCCATCTTCGCCGCGACGGTGATTTCGCGGCTCAGCTTGGAGAACATGGCAGAGCGCTTCTTGTCCTGCGCGCCCTTGCGATGCATGATGTTCTTGAATTTGCTATGGCCGGCCACGGCCTGCTCCCTGTTGTTGGATCGGATCTGCGCGCTGTCTAGCGATGCCGCGCCAAGGTGGCAAGCGGGCGAGGGGCTGCGCTACAACTCCCCGAGTATCTCCGCCAGTGTCGCCATGCAGTCGCGCCCCAGTTGCATGGACCGCGCCGGGGACCACCCGAAATCCGCGTCGGGCAGGTCATCATGGTCCTTGAACGGCATTTCCAGCGTCATGCTGACCGCGCCGAAACGCTCGGCGAGCTGCGCAGTGGACATAGACAGGTTGGCACGACCCGGCTGGCCGATGGGATAGCCCTGGCGGGTCTGGAAATCGGGCGTCCGCGCCGCCAACAGATCGCGGTAGCGGTTGTAGAGCGCCAGCCGGTCCTGCTTCAGCGAAGGAATGCCTTCGAATCCTGCAATGAACACGGCCGGTATCGCCTCGTCGCCGTGCACGTCCATCGCGAAATCGACGCCGGTCTCGTCCATCGCCGCGCGCACATGGAATACCTCCGGGCTGCGTTCGAGCGAGGGATCATGCCATTCGCGGTTGAGGTTGACGCCAACCGCATTGGTGCGCAGATGTCCGCGACGGCTACCGTCGGGGTTCATGTTGGGCACGATACGGAACGTTGCCTTTTGACGCAGGAGCCGAGCGACGCTGTCTTCCACGTCGCACAGCCGGTCGAGCGCGCCTTCGATCCACCATTCCGCCATCGTCTCGCCCGGATGCTGGCGGGCATAGAGCCACACCTGCTTGGGTCCTTCGCCGAGCGTCAGCAGGTCGATCGGCTGTCCGTCGAGCGTCGTCCCCAGCTCACGCGCCGTAACGCCCGGCTGGCTGGCCGCCCAGGCAATCAGGTCGTGATGCCGTTCCATCGAATAGGGTGCGAAATACGCGACCCAGACGGCATTGCTATCCGGCGCAAGGCGGATCGTCAGCCGCCCGTCGGCGTAGTCGGTCTCGGCCATCCACCAGGTTTCGCGGTCCTCGCTGACCCGCGCTTGATAGTTCTTCCACCCGTCCGGATAGGCTGATCCGCCGCAATTGGTGATAACCAGCTCGACCTCAGCCCCCGCGGCGCCTGCCACGCGGAAATGGAACCACTGGTAAAAATCGCTCTGAAGGTCGGGCACGATTTCCAGCTCGGCCCGAAAGCCCGTCTGCGCATTGCCGCTTGTGGAAAGGACGCGGATATTGCCCGCGTCAAAGGCGCTCGTAATCGATAAGGTCATTTGACCGTTATAGTCTGCCCCGACAGCCCCGGATAGTCCCTGAACAGTGCGCTGGCGAGCTTGCCCGCGGCAATGCCCGGCTGGGACGCGGGCGTGCCTTCCTTCGCTTCGGTCAAGGCGCGGCCTTCCCAGATCGCGGCATTATTGGCGCGGCGGCGGATTTGCACCGAAAGCTCGCTCGTCACGATATCCTTGGGCTTCCCCGAAAGGTTGATGCCGATACCGACGCCCAGCCCGCTGCCATAGCTGCCCGTCGAGCCGCCGACACCCACGCTGACCGGGGACTGGCGCGGCCCGCTCGGGCGGAAGCTGCGGCGGAACGATACCAGCGCGACATAATCGCTGGCGCGGAGCGTCTGCTTGCCGGTTTCGTCGACGAAGCCGATTCGCTGCAGCTCCTGTCCGACAGCGGCGGCATAGGTGCGGAACTCCATGCTGACGTCGGGATTGCCCTGCGCTTCCTCGACAACAATGCCGCCCGTCGAAGCCACTGGCGGCCCGGCATGAAACCGCGTGACCTCGACAGGAGGGATGGCTGTCGCGCATCCACCGAGGACTGTCGACCCCGCCAGTATTGCCGCCCAATATGCTGTCTTGCGCATGTCTCTCTCCTGCACGCGGTAACGCGCGCCTCTTGCCATAACATCCTGGCCATAACTTGGCTGCACCTTCGATGAACAATGCACGAAATCGGTGCGATTATTGCTGTGCGGCCTTGACTTTGCGGCGCCCGGCCCATAGGGGCAGCGCTTCGATTTTCCGCTATTGAACAGTTTGAAGGCCGCGTCATGAAGATTCGCAACTCGCTGAAGTCGCTCAAGGACCGTCACCGCGATAACCGCGTGATCCGTCGTCGTGGGCGCACCTACGTCATCAACAAGACGAACCGCCGCTTCAAGGCGCGCCAGGGCTGATTTCGCGGGACGGTTCGCCGTCTCCGTCAGCATATACGGAAGACCCGGTCAGCAATGGCCGGGTTTTTGATGTCTGGAGCGGAGCGCGTGCGAAAATGTTGCCGCGGATATCCATATATCTCCCCAACACCGATACACCCCCGTTCGGTTCGAACGACGTCGAGAGTCTCCGGTCCATGTCGACTCTACCTCAACATCGGGGCAGAATCCCCTGGCCCTAGAGCGTGGCTTCAATCTCGCGCGCGGCCATGTCCGGGTCATCGGCTTGTGTGATCGGTCGGCCCACCACAATGATCGATGCGCCGGCATCGATCGCCGCGCGAGGAGTGACGGCCCGTTTCTGATCGCCGAGCCGCCCGCCTGCCGGACGGACGCCGGGCACCACGAAAAAGCCGTCCTGCCAGCGTTGCCGCACGAGCGCCACTTCCTCGCCGGAACAGACGATGCCGTCCAGTCCCGCGTCCTGAGCGAGATCGGCGAGCCGCTGGACCTGCGCGGCGGCATCGCGCGCCACGCCGATTTCATTGAGGTCACTGGCGTCCAGGCTGGTCAGCACTGTTACCGCGACCACCTTCGTTTTGACGCCCGCCGCCGCCTTGGCGTCCTCCAGCATGGCCCGCCCCCCGGCCGCATGGACGGTGAGGATCGCCGGTTCCAGCACGTGCAACGCCTGCACGGCCTTCGCCACCGTATTGGGAATATCGTGAAGCTTCAGGTCCAGAAAGATCGGCAGCCCCAGCTTTGCCATCTCGTGGATGCCGTGGTGCCCGTTCGCGCAGAAGAATTCGAGACCCAGCTTGATGCCGCCGACATGGTTGTGCACCCGCTTCGCCAGCAGGCGTGCGCGTTCCAGATCCGGCGTGTCGATCGCTACGTAAATCGGGCTTTTCATGATGGTCCGCTGGCTGGATCGGAAGGCGTGACGGGGAGGGCGGGAGCGACGGTAACCGGTGTATCCGTATTTGCCGCCGAAACGGGGGCCAGCGCACTCGCCAGTGCCCGTTCAGCGCTGTCGAGCTTGCGGCGCATGCTCCAGCGCGATGTGCGCGCGAGTATCCACATCGGAACCAGTCCGATCAGGAAGGCGGCCAGGATCAGGATGGGAAGCCGCGTTTCGATGATGATGTCATCCCACAGCTTGACGGGAATATAGCCGGAATAGGTGGGTGGCACAGTCCAGTTCGCCTTGGCGAACAAGGCCAGCGCTACGGCCAGGATCACCCAGAATGCGGTTTTGAGGAAGTTCATGGCCGGGCCTCTCGGTTAATGCGCCCAGCTTAACGATTTTTCGCAGCGGTTCCACCCCGTATAACGGACAATGGCTTAGCGATGCACATAACGGCCTCGGCCCGTCTCTCCCGCCGATGCCGACGGCGCGGGGCCGTCGGCAAAGGGCAGCAGAGACGGGCCGGAGGATGCCCGCAATGCACCGAGCAGATTACATCAGCTTCCAGGTCAACGGGAGCACGACAGTGGTCGCGCCACCTGGAGGGGCCGGGAACGTGCCAGCCTTGGCGGGCAGGGCCAGCGCTTCACGATCCAGCACCGAAGAGCCGGACGGCGTGACCATTTCGGTCTTCTCGATGGCGCCCGAAGCGCTCACATAGACCTTGACCTTCACGGTGCCCTCATCGCCGCGCATCTGCGCCGCGCGGGGGTAGGTCTGCTTAGACGCGATCAGGCGCGCAACCTGGCGCTGCCAATCGGCGGACTGTGCGAAAACGGGGGTGGTGAACGCCACGAGCGCGGCTGCGGCGACCAGGCATTTGCCCGAAATTGTTCTTACCATGATGTTAACCTCCTGTTGAGCCAGGCAATTTCTCGCTTCTGACAGGATCCTGTTAGCGTAACAGGCATAAAGTGCCGTCAACAGCTATGGTTAATGCGGCTTTTACCCGACCTGGGACACGGTTTTATTGAGGAACAGCGGAATTCTTACTGAAGCTGCGTGCTGTCAACTTCAACCGCCGCGCGATGGTCAGGAAATCAATTTAACGTCTTGGATCGGATAGTACAAGTTCCACGGCATCCGGACCGGGTCGCAGCGCGACGATTCGCCGCCCGCCTTGTCATTCCCATGTTCGTGCGGCGCCGCTGCTGCGCGCCGCGACGTCTGCTTACCTGAGGTCTTTTTTGTGTGTCCCGTCGGTTCAACGAAAAGCGCCGCCGTGACGGATCACGACGGCGCAGTTTCTTGGGGATACCGCTATCAGAATTCGGCCCAGTCGTCCTCGTCCACCTTTAGCGCGAGGTTGCCTTGGCTGCGCATGGGCGCAGGTTGATAGGCGGGAGTGGTGGATGTCGCCACCGGCGTCGACGGCGTCGAAAAGCGCATTTCGCTGCGGCTGATCTCATTACCAAGCTCAAACTGCGAAAGCTGCTCGAACAGGCGCTTCGTCTCGTTTGAAAGATTGCGCGAGCTGGCCGTGCTTTCCTCGACCATGGCGGCGTTCTGTTGCGTGGCGTTGTCCATCGATGTCACCATCGCGGAAATCTCCGAGATGCCGCTGGCCTGCTTCTCGGCCGCCTCGGCGATTTCGTCGACCAGGTCGGACACATCGGTGACTTCGGTCACGATCTGGCGCAGCGCTTCGCCGCTGTTTTCCACCAGCGACACGCCTTCGGTGATGAGCGCACCGGATGTCGCGACCAGCTTGCGGATCGAAGCGGCAGCCTCGGCCGAACGCTGGGCAAGATGGCGGACTTCGGTCGCTACAACGGCGAAGCCTGCACCCGATGCTCCCGCACGGGCAGCCTCGACACCGGCGTTCAGCGCGAGCAGGTTGGTCTGGAACGCCAATCCATCGATGGTCGTGATGATGTCGGTCATTTCTTTCGAGGAAGACTCGATGTTGCGCATCGCGACGACGGCGCGCTTGGCCGTTTCGTCGACCTTTTCCGCCGACGCGCGGGCCACGCCGAGGCGGGCGCTGGTCTGACGGGCATTATCGGCGGCGACCTTCACGGAGCCGGTAAACTCCTCGAGAGTGCGCGAGGTGTGGGCGAGCGATTCCGCCTGTTTTTCCGTGCGCTGCGACAGGTCGGACGATGCCTGGGCGATTTCGTTGGTGCCGTCCTTGATCGTATTGCAGCCCTCGACGATCTCGCTCATCGCGCTGAGGAGGTGCGTGACCGCCTCGTTATAATCGACATAGAGCTTGGCGAGCGGACCACTGGTCTGTTCGTCGACGCGATGCGTCAGATTGCCCTTTGCCAGCGCAGCGAGACCGCTGCCGATCGCGTTGATCGTCGCTTCGGTTTCTGCCGCACGCTCGGCTTCGGCGCGTGAACGCTCCTGGTCAGCGGCGAACAGGGCCTTGAAGCTGTCGAGTGCACGGGCAAGGCTGCCCAGCTCGTCCTTGCGGCGCAGGCCGGGGACTTCCACTTCGAGGTCGCCCTGAACCAGCAGCTTGACCGCCGCGCTCATCTGCTTGACCGGCGTTGCGATGGTCCGCATCAGGACGAGCAGCAGGCCTACGGCGGCGATCAAACCGCCGACGACGGCACCGATCACCATCTTGCGCGCCTGATCGTAGATCTGCGTGCTCTTGGTGGACAGCGCCGTGGCGCCCTTGCTGTTAAGGTCGATCAGTTGGAGGATCGTATCCTCCACGGTGTAGAACATATCGAGCGTTTCGCCGTTGAATGTGTCGACGGCGGTGGGATCATTGGCATTGGACAGCGCGACAAGCTGGTCGGTCAATTGGCCATATTGGCCCCAGTTGGATTTCAGGTCGCCAAACAGGGCTTTCTGCTCCTTGGTAACGAGCAGTGGCTCATAGTCGTTGAGCATGCCGTCGATGGCGTTGCGCGCATTGCGCATCAGCTTTTCGGTTTTCGCCTTCTCTTCGGGCGTTGTTGCCGCGACATGGGTCGCCTGCTGGATGCGATATTGCGACGTATAGGCGTGCACGTCGCCGATCAGCTGGGACGCGGGCAGCCAGCGGCTGCGCATCTCGGCAGACAATGTGTTGACCTCACCGATCTTCATGACCGCGAATGTCCCGATGCCCGCCATCACCACCAGCAAGGTCGCGAATGCAAACAGCATCTTGGCCGTTATGCTCAGTCCTTTTGCCACAATCGTCATCCCTGTTAAGCAACTCTCCGGGCCGGGTTACCGAAAAACCTTTCATAAATGGTAACTTGGCTGGAAAGTATTTGGCAGGATATCGGGACGTGCCGACGCGCAAGGCCAAGGAGCCCATGGGATGCGTTCAGAATGTGGTCGTCAGGGACAGCACTCCATAATGGGTGTCGCCGTGCCCGGGTGCATTGGGCGCGGTATCGAGCAGTGCGCGTCGGGCCAGCCAGGCGGCATTCAGTTCCGCGCGCAGAACATCTGGCACGATCCAGTACCGGACGCGCCCTTCGACCTGATATCCCGCAAAACGGCCCGAGCGCCCCGTTGCGTCGCGAATGCCCGTCGTCGAAAAACTGTCCGTCCGGCTTGCGGCCCACAGGGCGCGGGCATTGGCGAACATGTCGAGTCGGCGGGATGGAGCGGCCTCGGCCCGCAGGCCGACAGTCTCGACATTGGTGCGCCCGAGCGCCGCATAGATTCCAGAGGGCGCAAGGTCGCTGCGGCGCATACCGAACAGCGTGTCGAACCGCGTGTATTTTCGCCCGGGACCATCCCCGCTGGCCCGGTCATATTCGATCGACAACCGGGGTTTCCACGCATGCCGGAAGGTGTAACCCGCATCGGCGTGGACGAACCATGCCTCGACGTCGAGCCGACCGGCATTGGCCGCGGCGCTGGAACGGATCGATCCGGACTGATAAATGCCCTCCACCTCTAAATCGACCGTGTCCGGCGCCGGGGTGGTCATAACGCGCGCGGAGATGGAATGCAGATCCCGGTTGCGCGTAAGACGGCTGGGCCGGTCGAATTCCTGCAGCCGGACATAGCCCAGCTCGGCAAGAATCTTGCCGCGCCCGATTGGGCGGGAAACGAGCGCGCCGAACAGCCTCAGCGACCAATCCTCCCGGTCCAGCCGGACCTTGTTGTCCCGCAGGTCCGCGAAGCTTTCCGGAAGGCGTTGCTGTGGCAAGGTATAGAAAAGGGTCGCGCTAGTCCGGTCTTTGAGCTGCAGGTCGGCCCGGAACCCGGTATAACCGCTTGTCGTGTTGCGATAGTCGTCAGCTGCCACGAGCCTGCGGGAGCCCAGATTCATGGTGAACCGTCCCGCCTGCAGGGTCAGTGTGCTCCCCTTCCCAAAGGCCCCCCGAATGTCGGTGGCCAGATAGGCCTGCACCATTTCGAGGGTGTTGACCTCTCCGGTGGTGAGCACGCTGCCGCTGTCCGTGTCATAGGCGCGGCTGTCGTAGAGTTCGCCGCCGATCCGGACAGGCCCGGCATTCCATTCGGCAGCCAGAGTGGTGCGCACGCTCCAAAGATCGTCCTTGGCGTCGAAGCCCGGCCGGAACTGGCCGTCGAGCGCTTCGTAACGTACGCGTACGGACCCCGAAATCTTCACGTCGGCGGGATTGCCGAGCGCCTGCTGCAGCGTGGGTGCCTTGGCGTGCGCGGCGTGGGGCGCAAGCATGGCGGCAACGAACGGAGCGACGCAGGCCAGCATTTCAAAGGGGCGAACCCGATGCCTTGCGATCGGGCGATGCGGGACATCCGGGCTGCGGTGAAAGCGTATGCCACCGTTTTGAACGCGATGTAATGCGCAGCAATCAGTCAATGGCGGTGTTCCTTTCCGGATGTCTTCGGAGCCACCCTCTACCGGATCGACGCGCTATGGCGATAGCGCGCTTGCCCGGTTCTCTTTACACCAGAAATGGATCGGAGCGGACTGGGCCGCTCCGATCCTTACTTTTTCAGGTCAGAACGAGAACTTGATCGTTCCGCCCCAGGTGCGCTGGTCACCTGGCGTACCGGCGATGAGACCGACGTTGCCCGGCGCAACCTGCAGCAGCTCGATATATTTGACATCGAACGCGTTGCGGACCCAACCAAACACGTCGAAGCCGTCCCCACGCACACCGGCGCGGAAGTTGGTAAGGGCATAGCCTTCCACCTTCGTGTAGATCGAGGGCGAAGCGTTTGAGTTCCAGTGCGAACGATAGTTGCCGTCCACGCCTAGATAGGCCTGACCGTCCTTCGACAGGAGGCTGATCGGAGCATTCACTTCCGCGCCATAGGAGAACGCCCATTTCGATACGCCGGGCAGGTCCTGACCGGAGATGTCGCATGCGCGCGGGCTGAGCGCTCCTGGAACGCCCGGCTGCGAATAGTCGGGGGTGGCATTGGCAGCCTGCAGCGTACCGCCCGAAAGCTCCGGCGGGCACGGCGCGTTGGTGAACTTCTTGTACTTCGCATCGGTATAAGCGACATTGGTATAGGCCGTGAACCGTTCGTTCGCGCGGATCTTGAAGTCAGCTTCCAGACCCTGCGTCCGCACCTTCTCGGCGTTGGCAAGATAGCCGCGTACCGTACCGAACTGACCACCATTCACCGTCGCCTGGAAATTCTTGATCTCTGTATAGAAGGCGCTGAGGTTGAAGGTCGCCCGACGATCCCAGAACTGGGTCTTGAGGCCAACCTCAAAGTGGTTGACCGACTCCGGCTTCACCGTGCTCGTGGTAAGATCGGGCAGGTTGGTAGCCGAATTGAGCGGCAGGCCGTTCTGGTTGATGCCCAGCGTCTTGAAGCTCTTCGCATAGGTCGCGTAACCCAGCACATCCCGCGCGAACTTGTAGTTTACGTTGAAATCGTAGCTCAGGTTCCATTTGCTGGCCGACGGCGTCGTCAACTGCGGCTGGTAAACGCCGCACTGTGCCGCACGCGGGCTGTTCGTCACGAAAGGCGGCGTGCAATCGAGCACAACGCCCGCGCCGGTCGTTACCACGCGCTGGTAAAAGCCCGATTTCTTGTCGTAGTTCAGGCGCACACCCGGCTGAATGGTAAGGGCATCCGTCAGTTTGTAGCTGAGCTGACCATAAAGTGCGGCGCTGGTGCTCTTGAGATACTGTGTGTTGGTTGCTGTCAGGCCGTTGAGAATGGAGGGATCGTTACCGCCCTGGGCATTGGTCAGACTCCAGCGGCTCGCGTCGCTGCCCTGCTGTTCGGTGCCCTGCGTGTCGATCCGCTGCTTGAAACCAAACAGGCCGACGACGAAGTCGATCTTGTCGCTTTCATAATTGTAGCGGAATTCCTGGCTGTACTGGTCCTGCTGCGACGGGTTCTGCGACTTGGACACGATCGACAGGCCGGTGAAGTCGCGGTCGTTCTGCGGCTTCCAGTCCCAGAAGCGCCAGGCGGTGATCGAGGTCAGCGTGCCGGGGCCGACATCCCATTTCACGCGCGCCGAAGCGCCTCCGATAATGTTCCCGGCCTGAAGCGTGGAGTCGATGTCGGTCAGCCGGTCATAGACGTTGCGGCTGGGCACGGCATAGTTGCGGCCGGGGTTGGCGGCGTTAACAGCCGCGACCAGCGCGTCATACTGGCGGTTGAGCGCGCGCTGTGTCGTTCCCACGCGCACGAACGCCGTACCGAATCCATAGGGGTCCTGCTTGCTGTAATCGCCCGAGAGGGTGATCGAGAGATCCTCATTGGGCTTGAACAGCAGCTGGCCACGCACGCCCAGATTGTCCTGCTCGTTGATCCAGCGCCCAGTCTTCACGTTATAGAGCGTGCCCCGGCGGGTGGTGGTGGCGACGGCGAGTCGCGCCGCGATGGTATCGGACAGCGGACCGGAAATCGCCGCCTTCGCCTGCTTGTATTTCAGATTGCCGGCGGTGACTTCGGCACGGCCCTCAAACTCGAATGTCGGCTGGTTGGTCGTGATGTTGATCGCGCCCGCCGTGGTGTTCTTGCCATAAAGCGTGCCCTGCGGGCCGCGCAACACTTCGACCTGATTGACATCGAGGAAATCGAAGGTCGCCGCCGCGACGCGCGAGTTGTAGACGTCATCGACATAGATGCCGACCCCCTGCTCGAAGCCGTCGCTGGTCAGACCGAACGGCACGCCGAGTCCGCGAATGTTAACCGAAGTGTTGCGCGGGTTCGACGTGTAGACCTGCAGCGTGGGGGCCAGCTGCTGCAGTTTCACGACGTTGAAATTGCCAGTGGATTCAATGCTGTCGGCCTTAACCACCGAGATGGCGAGCGGCACGGCCTGCGCTGCTTCCTGGCGGCGGCGGGCGGTGACGATGATGACTTCGCCACGGCCGTCACGGGCTTGCGCTTCCTGATCGGGGGCGACCGCGCCGCCTTGATCCGGTGCCTCGGCGGCAAAAACCGGCACGGCAAACAACGCTGCGCCAGCAGCACTGGTAAGTAGAAGTGATCGTGTGAACATTTTCGTTTCCCTGCATTAGTCAGGCTGCCTCCAGTTATCCGGTCAGCGCGCCATTCGTTTTCGTTGGTGGTGTTTTCGCGGATCAGTTCGCCTTGAGGCGCTTCTTCTCCGTGATATCGATTTGCGTGACGCGTCCTTCGTGAACGGTGAGCGACACGGTTCCGTATCGGATGTTGGACAGGGCCTCGCGCACATTGGCGAGGCTTTCCTCCAGAAGTCGGGCCGCTTCAGGATCGGGCGGCCGGTGGACTTTTCCGGTGGTCATGGCGATACTCCCGTCTGGGGAAAGGTCTTGGAACGGCGAGGGCGGATGAAAATCGTCGTGCCCAGCGCAGGCGGCGGAAGGCTGGCGTCCAGATCAAGCTCGATCACGGTGTCGCTGCCCGCGAGCTTCCCCTCTACCCGCCAGAACCCTCCTTTGCGGAACAGGTTGTCGACGACGACGGGGTCCCCGCCGTCGGTAACGATCTCAAGGTCGTGGGGCCGGACATGCAAGCCGCCGGGCAGAAGGTTTGTTTCTCCGACGAAATGCGACACGAACGGCGTGGCCGGTTCCATATAGACCTGTTCAGGCGTGCCGGCCTGGTCGATCCGGCCATGGTCCATCACCACCACCCGATCGGCAAGCTCAAGCGCCTCTTCCTGATCATGTGTTACGAAGATCGAGGTCAGACCCATCTGCGTATGCAGATCCTTGAGCCAGCGGCGCAGGTCCTTGCGCACCTTTGCATCAAGCGCGCCGAATGGCTCGTCAAGCAGCAGGAGTTTCGGTTCGATGGCCAATGCCCGGGCGAGGGCGACACGCTGACGCTGGCCTCCGGAAAGCTGGCCGGGATAGCGATGGCCCAGTCCTTCAAGCTGGACGAGGCGCAACAACTCCTCCGCCCGTGCGCGGATGGCGGCCTTGGTCGGGCGGTTCTTTCCCTTGCGCACGCTAAGGCCGAAAGCGACGTTTTCTGCCACGGTCATGTGGCGGAACAGGGCATAATGCTGGAAGACGAAACCAACCTGGCGTTCGCCGACGCTGCGGCTGGATACGTCCTCATCATTGAACAGGACCTGCCCGCCGTCCTGAAATTCCAGCCCTGCAATGATCCGCAACAACGTGGTCTTGCCGGACCCGGAGGGGCCAAGCAGAGCGATGAATTCACCGGGCTGGACTTCGAGGTCGACACCGTACAACGCAGCAAATGCTCCGAAATGCTTGGTGATGTTCTGAACCTTGATCAATGGACCGCTCCCCCGTGGTGTAAGTCGAAGCGCCATTCGAGAATGCTCTTGGCGATGAGCGTCACCAGCGCGAGAGCAGCAAGCAATGATGCCACGGCGAAGGCGCCGACGAAGTCATATTCGTTATAAAGAATCTCGACGTGCAGCGGCATCGTGTTGGTTTCGCCGCGGATATGGCCGGATACGACCGAGACCGCACCGAACTCCCCCATCGCGCGGGCATTGCAGAGCAGCACGCCATAGAGCAGGCCCCAGCGGATGTTGGGCAGCGTCACATGCCAGAAGGTCTGCCAGCCGTTCGCGCCGAGCGAGATCGCCGCTTCCTCATCGTCCTTGCCCTGCTCCTGCATCAGCGGGATCAGCTCGCGTGCCACGAACGGAAAGGTGATAAAAACGGTGGCGAGCACGATGCCCGGCACGGCAAAGATGATCTTGATGTCATGCTCGGCAAGCCACGGCCCAAGAAGCCCGTGCGCGCCGAACAGTAGTACGAAGATGAGGCCGGATACGACGGGAGATACCGAGAACGGCAGATCGATGAAGGTGATCAGCAGGTGCCGTCCAGGAAAGTGGAACTTGGTGATCGCCCAGCTTGCCGCCACGCCGAACACTACGTTGAGCGGAACGCTGATCGCGGCGATGAGGAGGGTGAGGCGGATGGCAGCCCAGGCATCGGGATGCATGACGGCCTGCCCAAAGGCGCCGATCCCCTGCTTGAAGGCTTCGGTGAACACCGCGACAAGCGGCAGCAGCAGGAAGAAGGCGAGGAAGATCATCGCTGCGGCGATGAGCAAAGCCTGCGAAGTGCGGCCTTCGGTGGTGGATGCGGTGCGGCTCATGCGCCCAACCTCCGGCGTTGGGCCGCCTGCCACGCGTTGAGGCCGAACAGGATCACGAACGAGAAGACCATCATCACCGTCGCAATGGCGGTGGCTCCGTCATAGGCATATTGCTCCAGCTGCGTGACGATCAGCAGCGGCGCGATCTCGGTCTTGCCGGGCATGTTGCCGGAAATGAAGATCACCGATCCATATTCCCCCACGCCCCGCGCGAAGGCGAGCGCGAAGCCGGTGACAAGCGCGGGCGCGATCGCCGGAAAAATAACCTGTGAAAAGGTCTGGATCCGATTGGCTCCCAGCGTGGCGGCGGCTTCCTCGACATCCCGGCCGAGGTCCGCCAGTACCGGCTCCACCGATCGGACGACGAACGGCAGGCCGATGAAGACAAGCGCGATGATGATACCGAGCGGCGTAAACGCAACCGTGACGCCAAGCGGTTCGAGATACTGCCCGATCCAGCCACGGGGCGCATACAGCGCGGTGAGCGCGATTCCCGCGACCGCAGTGGGCAACGCGAACGGCAGGTCAACCAGCGCGGACACGAACCGCTTACCCGGAAAGCGATAGCGGACGAGCACCCACGCGACGAGCAGCCCAAAGACGGCGTTGATCAGTGCGGCCGCCGCTGCCGTGCCGAAACTCAGGCGGTAGGCCGCGATGGCGCGGTGCGAAAACCCCACCTCGACGAAGCCATGCCAGCCCATGCCCGCCGATTTCAGGAAAATCGTCGCCAGCGGGATGAGCACGATGAGAGTCAGCCAGACAAGACTGAACCCGAACGTCAGGCCAAAGCCGGGGAGCACGGACGGCTGGCGCCAGCTTGTCTTTCGGACAGAAAAGGGAGTTGCAAGGGATGACATCTGCAGTGGCCTGCTCGATTGGAGGGGGAAGGAGAGATCAACTCACTTCTGGCTGTAAATCCGGTCGAAGACCCCGCCGTCGTCGAAGTAGGTCTTCTGGGCTGACGCCCATCCCCCGAAATCCTTGTCGATCGTGACAAGGTTAATGGTGGGGAACTGATCCTTGAACCGGGCAGCGACATCCGGATCGCGCGGGCGATAGAAGTTACGGGCAATCTCAGCCTGCGCCTGAGGGGTGTAGAGGAATTCCAGATAGGCCTTGGCGACCGCTTCGGTCCCGTGTTTCTTGGCATTGGCGGCGATGACGGCCACCGGCGGTTCCGCCAGAACCGAGATCGAGGGGACGACGATTTCAAACTTGCCCTTGCCCAGTTCCTTTTCGGCCAGAAACGCCTCATTTTCCCAGGTCAGCAACACATCGCCGATGCCACGCTCCACAAAGGTCGTGGTGGAGCCCCGCGCACCGCTATCCAGGACAGGGACCTGCGCGAAGACCCGCTTCACATAGGCTTCGGCGGCAGCGTCGCTACCACCCGCCTTGCGGCCGTAAGCCCATGCTGCGAGGAAATTCCAGCGTGCTCCGCCGCTCGTCTTGGGATTAGGGGTAATGACGGCGACGCCCGGCTTCACAAGGTCGCCCCAGTCTTTGATCCCCTTGGGATTGCCTTTGCGCACCAGGAACACGATGGTCGAGGTATAAGGGGCGCTGTTATCCGGCAGAGCCTTCTGCCAGTCCTCCGGAAGCAGCTTGCCCCGGGCGGCAATAGCATCGATGTCATAGGCCAGCGCGAGGGTGGCCACGTCGGCTTCAAGCCCGTCAAGTATGGCGCGGCTCTGCTTGCCCGACCCGCCATGGCTCATCTTGAAGGTGATGTCCTGGCCGGTCTTTGCCTTCCAGGCGGCGGCAAAGAGCGGGTTGACCGCCTGATATAGTTCTCGGGTCGGATCATAGGAAACATTGGTGATCTCGACAGACTTCGCGCTCTTTTCTCCGCCGCCCGAACAGGCGGAGAGCAGCGTAACTACCGCAACCGCGGAAGCGAGGAACAGGCGGCGAGTGGTTTTGCCTGAAATGTGCATCACGATATCCTTCATGTTCCTGTGGCCGGTCCGGGAGGCCAGAACAAAGGGTCGGGCAACGCCCGCACAATCCCCCTTTTCAGACCCCCTTTTGTCTACCGTTTAAATAGATACACAGCTGAACTTATGTCAATTGTATCGATAGAAATAAAAACTTTGCGCCGCTAAAGCAGTCGCTCCTTGGCTTGGCTGGTTTGCCCCTTCCGGAGGCTTTGGATGAGCGATCAGCCCCATAAAGGCCTTGTGCCGCAGGATTGATGGGACCCGTCAGGGGTGAGATCCTTCCTCCCCGGCCCGCGACAATCCGGGTTAATCTTCACTCGCACACTCCGAAAACCGATGTTAAAGGGCGCCATGGGTCGGCATCTATCCATCGGGATAGTTCTTCATGATTTTGCCTTGGGGGGGACCGAACGGGTCGCTGTCCGCCTCGCGGGTGTGTGGGCGCGGAAAGGCGCTTCCGTGCGGATTTTCTGCGGCTCGCGCGAAGGGCCACTGTATGATCTGCTTGCGCCAGAGGTGGATGTGATCGTTACCGACCCGCCGATGCCGCGCTCAACAGGGTCGCTGACTCGCGTCGGTTTCGATGCCCGCGACTATTTTGCAGAGCATCCAGTCGATGTGCTTTTCGTGCCCGGCAATTTCCACTGGCCGGTTATCCCGCCGATCGCGCTGACCATCGGACCGGCGCGTCCGGCGATCGTTGCGCAAATCAGCAACGCCCTGCGCAAGCCCCAGCGGGGCTGGCTACGGCAGGAACTGTTCAACCGCCGCATGCGCGTGCTGTTGCGGCGAGTGGATGCGCTGGTCGCCTTGTCGGACGAGCCGCGGGACCAGGCCAACGCAATCATGCGCCGCAATTGTGCGCTGACGATCCCGCTGCCTGCATTGTCGAATACGCCGTTGCCACCGGTTCCCTTGCCAGCCGCTCGCGCCATCGTCGCGGCGGCGCGGCTGGTGCCGGAAAAAGGCTTTGTGGATCTGATCAATGCGTTCGCGGCGATGCGCGATCCGGACGCTACCCTCACGATCGTCGGATCGGGGCCCATGGAAGCCGAGCTGCGCGCGCTCGTGCGGCAACACGGCCTTGACGACCGTGTCCGTCTGGTGGGTTATGCTGCCGACGTTCGTCCCTGGCTTGACCAAGCGCGCATCTTCGTGCTGTCCTCACACTTTGAAGGCTATGGCGCGGTGCTGATCGAGGCGCTGGCCGCCGGCCGCCCGGTCGTGACGACCAACTGCACCCCGGCGATGACGGAACTGGTGACCACGCCCGCAGCGGGCCGCGTTGTGCCTATCCACGATCCGAACGCACTGGCCGCCGCGATGCGCGACCTGCTCGACGCGCCGCCGCCGGATCCCGACGCGCTGGCCGCCAGTGTCGCCCGTTTCCGGATTGAACCGGTAGCGGACGAATATTTGCGGCTGTTCCACCACGTCGTCGCGCAACGCCGCGCCGCGTGATGACTCTGCGCATTGCCTATGTCATCAATTCGCTGGAGGGGGGCGGGGCGGCGTTGCCTGTCCCGTCCATAGTCGATGTGCTGCGGCGTGCCGGGGCGGAGGTCAAGGTCTTCGCCCTCACTGCTCGCGACGAACGCGCCCGTGCCGCCTTGGTGGCAGCGGAAATTGACGTCGCGGTGCGCGCCGGGGGGGAGGACGATCATTTCGCCGCCCTTCGCTGGCTGGATCAGTCGGTACGAGCCTGGGGCGCAACTCATTTGTGGACTTCGCTGACCCGCGCGACCTTGCTGGGGCAGCTTGTTGGTCTGCGCCGCCGTTTGCCGGTGATCAGTTGGCAGCACAATGCTTTCCTCAAACCCGCGAACCTCTGGCTATTGCGCACGACGCGCGATCTTTCGAAGCTGTGGGTCGGCGATTCGGATGAAGTGACCCGGCTCACGGCCGAAAGGCTGGGCGTGAACCCGGAACGCGTGCTGCGCTGGCCGATTTTCCGGGCCGATCCGACAGCTCCCGTCGCGTCGTCATGGACGCCGGGCGAAACGATCCGTATCGGCACCTTGGGGCGGCTGCACCCCGCCAAGGGCTATGACCTGCTGGTCGACGCGCTGGCCCAACTGCCCCCCGGACTTCCGCCGTTCGAGATCGTGATCGGCGGGGAGGGCGCGCAACGCGCTGCGCTGCTTGCGCAGATGGAAGCACGCGGCGTCCGTACAGTGAGGCTGGCTGGTTATGTCGAGGATCCCAAGGCGTTTCTCGCAGGGCTACACCTTTATCTTCAGCCGTCGCGCCGCGAGGGGCTGTGCATCGCGGCCCATGAAGCGATGCAGGCGGGGCTTCCGGTCGTCGCAGCCGCCGTCGGGCAGCTTCCTTTCTCGATCCAGCACGGAATCACCGGCCATCTGTTTCCGCCCGGTGACATCGCGGCCCTCAGCGCGACGCTCGAACAGGTGCTGTCCGAACCGGAGGCGCTGGCGGCGCGCGGCATGGCAGCGCGCTATCATATCCTCGATGAATTCGGGCCTGCGCCGTTTGAGGCCGCCGGACTGGCGATCCTCGAGCGCCTCAGCGCGTTCTGATTTTACGCAGCGCCTTTTGCACATCCCGCCGTGCCTCGATGGCTGCGCAGGCCCATTGCGGCTAAGGCTCCACCCCCTTCGCACCGAGCACGGCCATAATCGCCCGCGCGGCGCGCACTGAGGATGCTTCCTCGGTCAACTCGAAACTGCGCGCGAACAGATCCTGCTGCGCGTCCCGATAGCGGTTGGGATCGGCCAGAGCCCGGTCGAGAGCGCCGCGCAGATCCGCCACGTTGTCGATGACCTCGCCCGCCTGCCAATGCGCATAATTGGGGTCGCCGCGCCAGTCGACATGCTGGCTGTTCAGAAAGATGCAGGGGCGCGGGCGATAGAGAAATTCGTAGATCTGGCTGCTGACGTCGCCCAGATAGATGTCCGCCGCCGCCGTATAGGTCATGTCGGTCGAAGCCGCGCTGCCCAGGTCGATAAGGATATTGGGAGCATCATGATAGCGCCGGTCGATGGTCCCCGGCCGGTCGACGCGCAGCCGGTCGATCGTCACCGTAAAGCTGCGGTGGAACAGCATGACATGGGGTGCGAAGATCAGGTTAAAGCGGTCGTCGTTCAGGAAAGTGTCGAGCACCGCCCGCCCCTCCTTGTACCAGGAGGACAAATGCGGAGAGGGGTGGGGGTTGTAGAGGACGGTCGGCTTGCCGTTCGCTTGAAACGTCAGGCGCGGGGCGGGATCGGGCATCAGGTCGAACTTGGGATAGCCCACGGTGCTCAGCTTCTCCGGCGCTACCCCCGCATCCCGCACCAGCCGGTCGCGGATCTTCGTGCCGGACACCAGCACATGGTCAAACCCCGCACTCGCCTTGTTGAAGCCGATCGCCCGGTCGCCCGCGCCGTGGCGCGTATGGATGATCTTGAGGTCGAGATGATAGCGGGTCTTGAGCAGCAACGACGTCTTTTCCGTCACCACCAGCGCGTCAAGACTACGGAAGAAATCCAGATTGTCCCGATACATGCCGATCTTCGCAATGGGCAGGATCGTCTCGAACGCATGGGACAGTGCTCGTGTCGTCCGGCTGCGTAGCCCGAGCTGCTCGACATGGATCGGTTCGTCCAGGCGTGCGGAAAGACGCCTGACCTCGTCCGTCAGGCGCGAGTTGGTCGTGGCGACGATGACCTCGACTTCCGGGTATTCCCGGCGCAGCGCAAGCGCAACGGGAAGGGCGTGGGCCACCTGATGCGCCTGGTCATGATTGAAAAGGAAGCCAACTTTCATTCGCCGGTCGCCCCCATTTTTCAGCATTGTCTCCACCAGCATTGCGCAAAAGCCGGGTGCATTTGGCCTGCTGGTCGCATAATAGCAATGAAATGTCTGCGTCTTCCTCCCACATGCTGGATTCTGATCCGCCGCTGCGCTCCGGCCCGCGCCGCGTGCTGGCCAATCTTGTGCATCTTCTGGGGGGAAAAGCGGCCGCTGGCGTGCTGAGCCTGATCTATCTTGTCATCGCGACCCGCACGCTCGGCGCACACGGCTATGGTATCCTGATCCTCATCAGTTCCTACGCGGTCATGATGGGCAGCATCCTGGCCTTTTCGGGTTTTCACGGCGTGGTTCGCTATGGCGCGATAGCGCTGGCTGATGGCGACCATGCCGGTTTCGCGCGCATCGTGCGGTTCATGGCGCTGCTGGAGCTGGGCTGCGGTGCGCTGGCGATCATCCTCGCGGCCGTGCTGGTGCCGTTCGTCGGACCGCGCCTCGGCTGGTCGCCGGACGTGACGGACATCGCGCGCATCTACAGCTTTGCCGTGCTCGCGACTGTGCGCGCGACGCCGCAGGGTGTGGTGCAGATAGCCGGACGGTTCGACTGGCTTGGCATCCACCAGACGGTCTCGCCGACGATCCGCCTGCTGGGCGCGCTGATCGTGTGGTTGACAGGGGCGGGGCTGAGCGGGTTCGTCCTGGCATGGCTGGTCGCCGCCGTTGTCGAATGGGCAAGCATGTGGTTTCTCGGCTGGAAAGCCTGGACGATGATCGCGGGTGGGCAGCCACTGACCGGCCCATGGCGCGGGGTCATACGCGATCATGAGAAATTCGGTGGGTTCATCGTGCTTACCAATTTCGATATCACACTTCGCGAACTCGCGCCCAATCTGGTGCCGCTGACGGTTGGCTGGATGCTTGGCCCGACGGCGACCGGCGTGCTCGCGCTCGCGCAGCGCGCGACATCGCTGCTGCAACAGCCCGCCGCCATGCTTTCCAACGCCAGCTATGCCGTGCTGGCGGATCAGGTCGCCAAGCGCCACTGGGCTCTGTTTCGCCACACCGTGTTGCGCAGCGCTGCGATCGCTGGCGCGCTGGCCGTTCTCTTTGTTATGCTGATGCTGTTGTTCGGAAATCAGATCCTTGTCCTGCTGGGCGGCCATAGTTTCGCGGGCGGGACAGCGCTGGTGGTCCTGGTCGCCTTGGGGAGGTCGGCCGCGCTTGTGTCCACGCCGTTGGCGGCGGGCCTGACGGCACTCGGCAAGCCCCAGCGGTCGATGTCGGTCGCGCTGTTGACGAACCTCATACTGTATCCGCTGCTCCCGGCCTTGCTTTGGCTGATCGGGCTGAATGGTGCCGGTTGGCATGGGATGATCCAATATGGCGTCGCGCTCACCCTGCTGGCGTGGTTTTTCGTGCGGGATACCGATGGCGAAGCAACGGGGTTCGTGCGCACGACGAGCGGTCAGACAGACTGACCTACCTACACCGTTGGCCAAGACCTCCCAGGAACGAAAAAGGCGCCGCGGAGAACCGGGCGCCTTCTTGCATATCGTTGCGATGGAGGAAGCCTCAATCTTCGGTGCGGACGTCGCGGCGCTCGGCGATACGGGCGCGCTTGCCGGTGCGGCCGCGCAGATAATAGAGCTTCGCGCGACGCACGACGCCACGGCGCACAACCGTGATCGAATCGATGTTCGGCGAATAGAGCGGGAACACGCGCTCCACGCCTTCACCGAAGCTGATCTTGCGCACGGTGAAATTGCTGCCCATGCCCTTGTTCGAACGCGCGATGCACACGCCTTCGTAGTTCTGGATACGGGTCCGTTCGCCTTCGACGACGCGCACGCCGACGCGCAGCGTGTCACCAGCGCGGAATGCCGGAATGTCCTTGGCGAGGGCGGCGATGCTTTCCGCCTCGATCTGCTGAAGCAGGTTCATGTTCAGTCCTTCAGTCTTCGCGTTGCGCATCAGAGGGCGACTGGTCCCGAACGCCAGAGTAGCGTTCCCAAAGGTCCGGTCGCCGTGACCGTGTATCTGCCTCCGCCCTTTGTTTCCGCCAGGCGGCGATCTTCGCATGATCCCCCGATCGCAACACTTGCGGGATCGTGCGCCCCTCCCACTCGGGTGGTCGGGTATAGTGCGGATATTCGAGCAGGCCGCTTTCGAAGCTCTCCTCATCCCCACTGGAAGCGGCGCCCATTACACCGGGAAGCAGGCGAACGCAAGCATCGAGCAGCATCAGCGCGCCGATCTCTCCACCGGACAGGATGATGTCGCCCATCGACACCTGTTCGATCGGCCGGGCGTCGAAAATCCGCTCATCAAAGCCCTCGAAGCGCCCGCAGAGAATCGTCACGCCGGGCCCTGCGGCGAGCTGCCGGATGCGGGCTTGGGTAATCGGCGCGCCGCGCGGCGTCATGGCGAGCACCGGGGCGGCGGGCTGCACGGCGATGGCGTGGTCGATGGCGCGCGCGAGCACATCGGCGCGCAATACCATGCCCGCGCCGCCGCCTGCCGGGGTATCATCCACCGACTTGTGCCGGTCGGTCGTGAAGTCGCGGATCTGCACTGGCGCGCACGACCAGATCTCCTCCACGAGCGCGCGCCCGGCGAGCGACACACCCAGCGGGCCGGGGAACATCTCGGGATAGAGCGTCAGGATTTGCGCGTGGAACGTCATGCGGGCCCAATAGACGAAGTGCGCATAAAGAGCCACCATGCCCTACGCGACTTTCCGGCGTCCGGCTCGTCCCACACGCGACAGTATCCCTTACCGAATGCCTTGCTTTCCCGCCGCCCCGCCGTCATAGAACCCCTTCGCTCAACCTGCCTGAACTGGCTGATTTTAGCTGGTCTGCCGGAGACTATGATGAACGACGTTATGGATATGCGGTTCGAAGTCGTGCCCAACGGCAACAAGCGTTCCGCGCAGGAGCGCGCCGCCCTGATGGAAGATCCCGGGTTCGGCCGGGTCTTTTCCGATCATATGGTGACGATCCGCTGGACCGCCGACAAGGGTTGGCACGATGCGCAGGTCCGTGCGCGCGAACCCTTTTCGCTCGATCCCGCCTGCGCCGTGTTGCATTATGCGCAAGAGATTTTCGAAGGCCTGAAGGCGTACCGCAGCGCCGATGAGGGCGTCACGATGTTCCGGCCACAGGAAAACGCGCGTCGTTTTCGCGAATCGGCGGAGCGCATGGCGATGCCGGTCCTGCCCGACGCGCTGTTCCTGCAAGCGATCGAAGAGCTGATCCGCGTCGACCGGGACTGGGTGCCCACGCAGGAGGGCGGCAGCCTCTATCTGCGCCCGTTCATGTTCGCGAGCGAGGCGTTTCTGGGTGTGCGTCCTTCAGCGGAATATATCTTCTGCGTCGTGGCCTGCCCGGTGGGATCCTATTTCAAGGGCGGTGCGAAGCCGGTCACCGTCTGGGTGTCGGATGATTTCACCCGGGCGGGTCCGGGCGGTACAGGCGCGGCCAAATGCGGCGGCAACTACGCTGCCAGCCTCGTTGCCCAAGCGGAAGCCTATGCGCAGGGCTGCGATCAGGTTGTGTTTCTCGATTCGACCGAGCGTCGCTGGATTGAGGAATTGGGCGGCATGAACGTGTTCTTCGTCTTTGACGACGGGTCGATCATGACGCCGCCGCTCACCGGCACGATCCTGCCCGGCATCACGCGCGATTCGATTTTGACGCTCGCGCGCCAGCAGGGCCGCCCGGTCGAAGAGCGCAAATACAGCATCGAGGACTGGCGCGCCGACGCGCAGAGCGGCCGCCTGCGCGAGGCGTTTGCGTGCGGAACCGCGGCGGTGGTCAGCGCGATCGGCGAGGTGCGCTCGACCAAGGGCAACTTCACGATCGGCAACGGCGGAGCGACCGGCGAAGTGACGGAGACGCTGCGCGAACAGCTGACCGCCATTCAGCGCGGCGAAGCCCCCGGACCGGACGGCTGGTTCCGCAGGGTTTCGCTCTAAGCCAAGCGATCCACGGGCAGGGTGTGCGCGACTGCGAATGCCCGCACCTATCGCAGCGGCGCGGGTGCCGGACCCCAAAGCCGCGTCCAACCGTTGGCGCAGCGTGTAAAACTTCGCATCCGGCCCTTGTGCCGGCTGCGTGCTTGGTCGAGAAAGCCCCATGGTCTCCTTTTCGCGCGCAGCGGTTACGGCGGTGCTCGGGCCGACCAATACCGGCAAGACTCACCTCGCCGTTGAACGAATGTGCGCGCACAGCAGCGGCATGATGGGCTTTCCCCTGCGCCTGCTCGCGCGGGAGGTGTATGATCGTGTGGTCGCGATCAAGGGGCGGGAACAGGTCGCGCTGATCACCGGCGAGGAAAAGATCCTGCCGCCGCAAGCGCGCTGGTTCCTGTGCACCGCCGAATCGATGCCCCTGCGTGGCGGACGGGACGGGCGGACAGGCGATGGCCCGATGAACGGCGATTTCGCGTTCGTGGCGCTGGACGAGGCACAGCTCGGGGCAGATCTCGAACGCGGGCATATTTTTACCGACCGAATGCTGCGTGCACGCGGGCGCGAGGAGACGATGATCCTGGGCAGCGCTACGCTGGCGCCGATGGTCAGGGCGCTCATTCCTGACGTGGACATCATTTCCCGGCCACGCTTCTCGACACTGAGCTATGCGGGCGCGAAGAAGCTCTCCCGCCTGCCCAAACGTTCGGCGATTGTCGCGTTCTCGGCGGAGGAAGTCTATGCCGTCGCGGAAATGCTGCGTCGCCTGCGGGGCGGGGCGGCGGTGGTGATGGGTGCGCTCTCCCCCGCCACGCGCAACGCGCAGGTGCAGATGTTCCTAAACGGCGATGTCGATTACCTCGTCGCGACCGATGCCATCGGCATGGGACTGAACCTCGACGTCGCGCATGTCGCCTTTGCTTCGTTGCGCAAGTTCGACGGGCATCGCACGCGGCGGCTCACCGTCGCGGAAATGGCGCAGATCGCCGGGCGGGCCGGGCGGCACCACAAGGACGGCACGTTCGGCACGCTGGGCGCTGAGGATGGCGAGGCCGCGTTTCGCCCGGAAGAAATCCTTGCCATCGAAGAGCACCGCTTCCCCGTGCTCGATCATCTTTACTGGCGCGACGGCGATCCTCCGCTCGACAGCGTCGACCGACTGATCGCGGCGCTGGAAGAACGGCCCGATCGACCGGAACTCAAACCCGCGCCGCAGGCGGTCGACCTGGCCGTGCTCAAAACGATGGCCGAGGATGCGCTGGTGCGCGAACGGGTACGCCGCCCCGGCGATGTTCGCCGCCTGTGGGATGTGTGTGGTCTGCCCGATTTCCAGAAGCTGGGTGCTGACCATCATGCCCGTTCGGTCGCGCGCCTGTGGCGGTTCCGCTCCGAAGGCAATGGCTACGTGCCCCGCGACTGGTTCGCGCAGGGGCTGGCACGGCTCGACAATGTGCAGGGTGATGTCGACACCCTTTCGGGCCGGATTGCTGCGGCGCGCACCTGGTCCTATATCGCGCACCGCCCGGACTGGCTGGAATTTCCCGCCGAGATGGCCGAACGGACGCGCGCACTCGAAGAAAAGCTGTCCGACGCCCTGCACGCTGCGCTGACCCAGCGCTTCGTCGACCGGCGAACCTCAATCCTGTTGCGCGATATCGGGCAGAAAGGCCATGAGTTGCCGGTCGACGTGGAGCCCCATGGCGATGTAATGGTCGACGGAGAAATCATTGGACGGCTTGACGGCTTCCGTTTCTTTGTTGATCCACGGGCTCGAGGACATGACCGGAAAATGCTGCTCGCGGCGGCGGAACGACGATTGGGAAAGATGTTGACTGTAAGGGCTGAAGAACTGATCGCCGCGCCGGACGCGGACTTTGCGCTGGACGCGACGCCGGGGGCGAACCCGCGTATCCTGTGGAAGGATGTGGAGGCGGCCGTGCTGCTCGCCGGACCAACGCTCATCACGCCGGAAATCCGTGTCGACAAGGCGCTGGTCGCGCTGGGCCAGGACATGCAGAAGCGCGTGACCGAGCGCCTGACCCGCTGGATGGCGACGCAGCGCGAACGCCATTTGCTGCCGCTCGCCAAGATGATGGAGCAGGCGGGGTTGCCCGAGACCCCGGCGGTCGTGCGCGCATTCTTCATCCAGCTTGCGGACGCGGGCGGCATCATGGCGCGGACCGACCTTGATGCCTCGCTTGCCCTGCTCGACAAGGACCAGCGACAGATTGTCCGCCGTGCGGGCGTCACCATCGGGGTGCTCGATATCTATCATCCCGGCCTTCTCAAGCCCGGCGCGGCGCTGTGGCGCATGGCGCTGCTCTCCGCGCGGCGCGGCAAGCCGATGCTTCCTCTCCCCCCGGCGGGGGCGGTGGTGCTGAAGCTCGAAGGCCGCGAAGATCAGATGGGCGCGCGCCTCGCAGGCTTTCGGGGTTTTGCCGACACGCAGATGCGCATCGATATGGTCGAGCGCGTAGCGCGGGGCGCGCATGAAGCGATCGCGAAGAACGAGCGCTACGACATCGCGTCCCCGCTGATCGTGTCGTTGGGGATCACCGAGCCGGTGTTTCTGGCCCTGATGCGCAGCGCCGGTTTCCGTGCCGTCGAGCCGCGCGGCGAGGCGGTGGTCGATGTCGCGCCGGAAGCTCCTGTTGAAGACGTGACAGCTGCGGAACCGACGGAAGCGGCGCCGGAAGCCGTCGCAGAGCCTGTTGCAACCGACGCCATCGTGCCTTCGGAAGAGGCGTCCGCCCAAGCCGCTGTGGACGCTCCGGAACCATCTCCGGTCGAAGTCCCCGCCGAGGGAGCGCTGGCCGAAGCGGCGACCGACGCCGCGCCGGAAGCGGAGGCCGCGCCCGTTGTTGCAGCGCCGACCGGCGCCAACTGGGTCTTCCGTGGCCGTCCCAAGCCGCGTCCGGCCGCGTACGGCGCGCGGGGCCATCGCAGTGGCGAACCGCACGCACGCAATCATGGGGATGACCAGCGCAGCGCCACCCGCAAGGACAGCAATCGGGGCACCCCACCAAAGGACGGGGCTCGCGGCGGCAAGGGTCGTCCCGAGCGAAAGACGGATGGAGACGGCCGCAATCGGCCTTCCGTCCCGAGCCGCTTTGCCGATCGCGCCCATTCCACGGCTGGACCGGACCGTCCGGCGGGGGGAGGCGCATTTGCCGGGCTTGCTGCGCTGCTCGGACGCGATGACTGATCGGCGCGGTCTTTGGCCGGACCACGCATGACCCGCACCCAGCCTGCGCCCGTGCCCTCGCACGCGCCAGGCCAGCGGATCGACAAGTTCCTGTGGTTTACCCGCCTTGCAAGCAGCCGCTCGGCGGCGCAGGCGCTCGCGGGAAAGGGTGTCGTCCGCCTCAACGGCCGTCGGATCGATCGGGCGCACAGCCCGGTGCGGGTTGGGGATCTCGTCACCCTGCCGCAGGGCGAGCGGGTGCGCGTTGTGCGTATCCTCGCCTTGCCCGAACGGCGCGGCCCGGCGAGCGAAGCGTCCACCTGTTACGACGAACTGGAACTCGGGCAGGGGGCTGTCGCTTATTCGCAGCAGCGCCTTGACGCGGACGCAGGGCCGGAATAGCAGGGCCGCATAAGAATGAATTTTCTACCGGCCGCCGGTGCCGGGGTACAGGGAAGACACCGCCGATGACCTATGTTGTGACTGACGCCTGCATCCGCTGCAAATATATGGATTGCGTCGAGGTTTGCCCCGTTGATTGCTTCTACGAGGGTGAGAACATGCTGGTCATCAATCCCAGCGAGTGCATCGACTGTGGCGTGTGCGAACCGGAATGCCCGGCCGAAGCGATCCTGCCGGACACGGAAAACGGTCTGGAAAAGTGGCTGGAGCTGAATGCGACCTATTCGGCGCAATGGCCCAACATCACCACCAAGGGCGATCAGCCCGCCGATGCCGACGAGCATAAAGGCGAAGACGGCAAGTTCGACAAATATTTCTCGGCCGAACCCGGCTCGGGCGGCTGAGCTTCTGCGGGGGCTTTCCCCGCACCGGTTGGCGCACGGGCCTTGCGTACCGGACGAAAAATTGTCCCAATTTCAGCCTCTCGCGCCGCACAGCGCGTAGGGGGTGGCCATTTTATGACGAATCTGTTAAAAGGATTGCGAAGGCGGATTGTCGCTGCCGCCTGGAGTAACAAGTCCTTATGATTTTTGCGTCGATCCGACCGCTTCCTCGCCTGTCGCAGGCAAGCCAGCGCCCGGGATTGACCCGCATCTCTGATAACAGAAAGGTTTCCAATGGCTGTTAAAGCCCTGTCCTTCGACGTCGGTGATTATGTCGTATATCCCAAGCACGGTGTCGGCCGCGTGATCGAGCTGCAAAGCCAGCAGATCGCCGGGATGGAACTCGAACTTTACGTCCTGCGCTTTGAAAAGGAGCGCATGACCCTGCGCGTCCCCACCAACAAGGTGGAAAGCGTCGGCATGCGCAAGCTGTCGTCCAACAAGACGCTGACCGAAGCGCTCGACACCCTTCAGGGCAAGCCCAAGGTGAAGCGCACCATGTGGTCGCGCCGCGCGCAGGAATATGAAGCGAAGATCAACTCCGGCGACCTTGTGTCGATCGCGGAAGTGACGCGCGACCTGTTCCGTGCCGACGACCAGCCCGAGCAGAGCTATTCCGAGCGCCAGATCTTCGAAGCGGCGTCGAGCCGCCTCGCCCGCGAACTCGCGGCGATGGAAGAAACGGACGAGCCGAGCGCGCTTAAGAAAATCCTGCGCATCCTCAACGAGGCCGCGCCGAAATACGCGCGGGAAAAGCTGGACTGATCGCTTGACCGATCGGTTCATTCCGCAAGAGGGGCGTCGTGCGCGGCGCCCCTTTTTCGTCGCGCTGCTCGGCATGGGCGTGCTGTGGGGTGTGCTGTGCGCACCGTCGCCCGCTCTTGCTGCGGGACAGACCTACACAATCACCAGCTTCGACAGCATTCGGGTGGCAGCGCCCGTGCGCGTTGTCCTGCGGACCGGGGTCGGCGTGTCGGCAAAGGGAGAGGGGGATCGCGCGGCGCTCGACCGTATCAGTCTTTCCGTTTCCGGCGGACTGCTGACCGTCAGCATACGGCGCGAGGCGGATGGCGCGCTTTCCAGCGCGACATCGGGCGCCCCGGTAACGCTTACCCTTTCGACCGGTTCGCTGCGTCGCGCATCGATTCTGGGCGGCGGTTCGATCGCCATCGACCGGATCAAGGGGCAGCGCGCGGACCTACTCATCGGCGGAAGCGGTGACCTCAGTGTCGGGCAGGTGGCGGTCGATCGGCTGACCCTGCTGATCGGAGGCAGCGGGAAAATGACGGTCGCGGGCACGGCGGGTATGCTCGATGCGCGGGTCAATGGTCCCGGCGCGATCGCGGGCGAGGGCCTTGTTGCGCGCACGGCGACCGTGCTCAATGACGGCCCCGGCACCGTGCATCTGTCTGCCACGGTCAGCGCGCGAGTCGCCGCCAGTGGATCGGGCGACACGGCGGTGGACGGCAAGGCCGCCTGCACCGTCAGCCAGAGAGGCACCGGCCGGATTACGTGCGCGGGCAAGGGTTACTAGCCCGCACTCCCCACCACGAAACACGCCGCGAACATCAACAACCCAGCAAAGCGGTTGGACCGGAACTTGACCAGCGGGTCCGCGCCGTCCTCGCGCAGCGTCACAACCTGCCACCCGAGATGCACGGCCATCGGTAGCAGCGCGGCGAGCGCCAACGGGTCGGGCCGCGCGGTCCACAGCGCGCCAGCCCACAGCGCCAGCGCTCCCCCATAACACAGGCCCACGCCCGCGCGCACATGCCGCCCCATGGCAAGCGCGGAAGAGCGGATACCGACCAGCGCGTCATCCTCCCGGTCCTGCAACGCGTAGATGCTGTCATAGCCGATCACCCAGGCGATGCTGCCCGCGTAGAGCAGCAGCCCTGTCGCGCTCATTCCGCCGGTCGTCTCTGCCCAGCCGACCAACGCAGCCCAACTGAACACCAGCCCCAGCCACGCCTGCGGCCACCAGGTAATGCGCTTCATGAACGGATAGGCCGCGACCAGCGCCAGGCTCGCCAGTGCTACGATCTGCGCAACGGAGCGTAACTGGGTCAATACCACCAGCCCCACGAGGCTCAGCGCGATCAGCCACATCCATGCGACCTTGAGCGACACCACGCCGCTCGCCAACGGACGGCTGGCGGTGCGCGCCACTTTCCGGTCGAGGTCGCGGTCGACGATGTCGTTATAGACGCAGCCTGCTCCGCGCATCGCGATGCTGCCCAGGAGGAACCACACCAGCAGATCCCACCGCGCCACCGCTTCCCCGGCCAGCGCGATGCTCCAGGCACCGGGCCAGAACAGCAGCCACCAGCCGATCGGCCGGTCGAACCGCGCGAGCAAGGCCAGCGCGCGTATCCGCGGAGGCATGCGCGCCATGATGCTGCTGGCTTCGCTATCGGGAACGATGGAGTGGTTCATTCTGGTCCTCTTGATAGTGGAGCCGGGGATTATATTCTCAGCCCGTTCGCATCGAGCGCAGTCGAGATGCCGTGCGCACGTGTCTCGACTATGCTCGACACGAACGGGGGGCAATGAAGCGTGATCCCCCGCTCGACTTGGGCGTCCGCTAACGGCATTAGGGGCGTCCTGCATTTTTGGAAAGCATACCGATGCCCGCAACCCCCGCATGGCCCCCACGCAGCGCGCCGCGCCTCTATGTCGACGCGGAGCTGGGGGAGGGGATAGCGGTGCCTGTCGATGGCAACGCCGCGCATTACCTGCTTTCGGTCATGCGCGTGGCGGAGGGGGACTGCGTGCTCCTGTTCAACGGTCGCGATGGCGAATGGGCGAGCCGCGCCTCCAGCATTCGCAAGCGCGACCTTGTGCTCGTCTGCGTCGAACAGACCCGCCCTCTCGAAAGCGTGCCGGACCTCTGGCTGTGCGCGGCGCCGATCAAGAAGGGGCGGATCGATCTGGTCGCTGAGAAAGCCTGTGAACTGGGCGCGGCGGTGCTGCAACCGGTGCTCACGCGCCGCGCCGTGGTCGACAAGCTCAACCTCGATCGGTTGCGCGCCCATATGCAGGAAGCCGCCGAACAATGCGGCCGCACGATCCTGCCTGAGCTAAGAGAAATGGTGAAACTCGACGCGTTGCTGCGCGACTGGCCAGCGGGTCGCCACCTGTTCTTCGCGGACGAAACGGGCGGGCAGCCCATGCGCACCGCCTTTGCGAACCATAGTGGCCCTGCTGCGTTTCTCATCGGACCGGAAGGGGGATTCGATAGGGAGGAACGCGCAGCGATCCGTGCGCATCCTGCTGCCGTCCCGTTGTCGCTCGGGCCGCGCATTCTGCGGGCCGAGACGGCGGCCATCGCCGCTGTCGCCTGCTGGATGGCGGCCAATGGCGACTGGGCGGGTCACGGGTGCTGAACGCCAGATGAGTTTTTTATTGCAATGGAATTGATCGCTGCCATCGCCACGGCTATGGGACGAGCCCGTCAAGGATGAGGCAGGACGATGAGTACACGAACCGAATCCGGCGGCGATGATCCCATCATCGAAAGCGAAGACCAGCTCGTCTCGCTGTTTGCGGGCGGCGAAAAGCCGCAGGCGCGCTGGCGCATCGGCACCGAGCACGAAAAGTTCGTCTATTCGGTCAAGGATCACCACGCGCCGAGCTACGAGGAAAAGGGCGGAATCCACACCCTGCTGATTGGCCTGACGCGTTATGGCTGGGAACCGATCTTCGAGGGCGAAAACATCATCGCGCTCGCCGGATCGGACGGCACGATCAGCCTGGAACCTGCGGGCCAGCTCGAACTCTCCGGCGCGCCGCTCGAAAATCTGCACCAGACCTGCGCCGAAACCGGCCGCCACCTGGAGCAGGTCAAATATGTCGGCGACATGCTCGGCCTGGGCTTTTTGGGTGTCGGCATGTGGCCGGACAAGACCCGCGCCGAACTGCCGATCATGCCCAAGGGCCGCTATGGCATCATGCTTCAGCATATGCCCCGCGTCGGATCGATGGGTCTGGACATGATGCTGCGCACCTGCACGATCCAGACCAACCTCGATTACGCGTCGGAAGCGGACATGGTGCAGAAATTCCGGGTCAGCCTCGCGCTTCAGCCGCTGGCGACCGCGCTGTTCGCCAATTCGCCCTTTACCGAAGGCAAGCCGAACGGCTTCCTCTCCTACCGCAGCCATATCTGGTCGGACACCGATCCGGCACGCACGGGCATGTTGCCCTTCGTGTTCGAGGACGGGTTTGGTTACGAACGCTACGCCCAATATGCGCTCGATGTGCCGATGTATTTCGTCTTCCGCGACGGCAAATATATCGACGCGTCCGGGCAAAGCTTCCGCGACTTCCTGAAGGGCAAGCTTCCCGCGCTGCCCGGCGAGTTGCCGAGTATGAGCGACTGGTCGGATCATCTTTCCACCGCCTTCCCCGAAGTGCGCCTCAAGAGCTTCCTCGAAATGCGCGGCGCGGATGGTGGGCCGTGGGGCAGCATTTGCGCGCTGCCCGCGTTCTGGGTGGGCCTGCTCTATGACCAAGGGGCGCTCGACGCCGCTTGGGATGTGGTAAAGGGCTGGTCGATGGACGACCGGCAGGCGCTCCGCGACAGCGTGCCGCGGCTGGGATTCGACGCACCGATCGGGCAGGGACGCACCCTGCGCGACATTGCGGGCGAGGTGCTCGACATCGCCCATGCGGGCCTCGCGTCGCGTGCGCGCCTCAATGATGTCGGCGATAACGAGACCGGTTATCTTACGATGCTGCGCGAAATCGTGGCACGGGGGAAGACGCCCGCCGAAATGCTGCTTGACCGGTACCACGGCGAGTGGAACGGAGACGTCAGCCGCGTATACGCGGAGGAAAGTTTCTAAACACCGGGGGCAGGGGAATGAGCGAGACAGGCAGCACGCGTCCGTGGGGACGGATCCTGCTCGGTGGGGCCGTCGCCGTCGCGCTTGTGTCCGTCGGCTATGCCGTGTCGCGTGACCGCTCTGATGCCCCGCCCCCCGTGTCGACTGCGTCGCCCGCGCCTTCTGCCGCCGCAGACCCCGAGGCGGTCATCCGCCAGCTTCAGGAGCGTGTCGGCGCGAACCCCAAGGATGCGGAAGGGTGGCAGCAGTTGGGCTGGGTCTATTTCGAGACAGCCCGCTATGCCGAAGCGGCCCGCGCCTATCGCCGCGCGACTGATCTCGTTCCCGGCAACGCGACCTTCTGGTCCTCGCTCGGCGAAGCGTTGGTGATGGCGGACGAGCGCGACCCGATGCCCGCTGATGCTGCAAAGGCCTTCGACCGTGCGCTCGCGATCGACGCGAAAGACCCGCGCGCGCGCTATTTCCTTGGCGTGCGCAAGGATTTGGGCGGCGATCACACGGGCGCGCTCGACGTCTGGTTCGCGCTGCTGGCGGACACGCCGCCCGGCGCACCGTGGGAGAAGGATTTACGCCGGACGATCGAGCAGGTCGGCAAGATCAACAGTATCGACGTGGCGTCCCGGCTCGCTGCCATCACACAGACGGCACCACACCTCGACCTCCCCAATCCGGTCGCGACTGCTGCCATTCCCGGGCCCACCACCGGCCAGATGCAGGCTGCCGCGTCCCTGCCGAAGGGGCAGCAGGATCAGATGATCCAGGGTATGGTCGACAGTCTTGAAGCCAAGCTCAAGGGCAATCCCGGCAACGTCGACGGCTGGATCATGCTGATGCGCAGCCGCATGACGCTGGGCGAAACCGGCAAGGCGGCTGGTGCGCTTAAGTCTGCGATCGCCGCGAATCCTGCTCAGGAAAAGCGCCTGCGTAGCGAAGCCGCGCTCCTTTCCGTGCCGGGCGCCTGACGCGCACATCCACGGCTCTTGTGTCCGCCCCCCACCAGGCCTAGATTACACTCATGGGTCAGCACCATCATCACCACGAATTTTCCGGCGATTCGCTTGCCGCTGCCGCGCAACGGGCGCTGGAGGACAAGGGCGAGCAATGGACGCCTATGCGGGCCGCCATCTTCGATGCGCTTGCCGGAGAGAGCAAGCCCGCCTCCGCCTATGATATCGCCGATGCCGTGTCGAAGGCGCGCGGCAAGCGTGTTGCCCCCAACAGCGTTTACCGCATCCTCGACCTGTTCGTGACGACCAACCTCGCGACGCGGGTCGAAAGCGCCAACGCCTATCTCGCCAATGCGCATCCCGGTTGCTTGCACGATTGCATCTTTCTCGTCTGCAAGAGCTGCGGGCAGACCACCCATGTTGATGACGACGCGCTTACCTCGAACGTGCGCGCCCGCGCCGGGGCGGAGGGTTTCGCTGCCGACCGCCCGGTTATCGAAGTGCTCGGGACGTGTGTGGACTGCGCCTGACGCCCCCTTTTTTCAGGCAACTTCATTCGACAGCGGCAGGCAAAAGGGCTATTGGGGGCTTTGGAGACCGAAATTTCGATGGACCATCGCCCCACTACGCCCCTGCTTGATCAGGTGAACGTTCCCGCCGATCTGCGTGCATTGAAGCCCGAACAACTTCGCCAGCTTGCTGATGAACTGCGGCAGGAAACGATTTCGGCGGTGGGCGTCACCGGCGGCCATCTGGGTTCCGGTCTGGGTGTGGTAGAGCTGACGACCGCTATCCATTACGTCTTTAACACGCCGCAGGACAAGCTGGTGTGGGACGTCGGCCACCAATGCTATCCGCATAAGATTCTGACCGGCCGGCGCGACCGCATCCGTACACTGCGGCAGGGTGGGGGGCTGTCCGGCTTCACAAAGCGGTCCGAGAGCGAATATGATCCGTTCGGCGCTGCGCACAGCTCGACCTCTATCAGTGCTGCTCTGGGCTTTGCGATCGCCAATAAGATGCAGGGCCGCCCCGGCAAGGGCATCGCCGTCATCGGCGACGGCGCGATGTCGGCAGGCATGGCCTATGAGGCGATGAACAACGCGCGCGACGCGGGCAACCGCCTGGTTGTCATCCTCAACGACAACGACATGTCGATCGCCCCGCCGGTCGGTGGCCTGTCCGCCTACCTCGCCCGTTTGGTGTCGAGCCGGGAATTCCTGACCGTGCGTGACGTGCTGCGCAAGCTCGCCCGCAAGTTGCCCCGTCCGCTTCATAGCGCTGCGAAGAAGACCGATGAATTCGCGCGCGGCATGGCGATGGGCGGCACCCTGTTCGAGGAACTGGGCTTCTATTATGTCGGGCCGGTCGACGGGCATAATCTCGATCAGCTTATCCCCGTGCTGGAAAATGTGCGCGACGCCGCCGAAGGGCCCTGCCTCGTCCATGTCGTCACGCAAAAGGGCAAGGGCTATGCCCCGGCGGAAAACGCCGCCGACAAATATCATGGCGTGCAGAAATTCGATGTCGTCACCGGTGCGCAGGCGAAGGCCCCGCCGGGACCGCCCAGCTACACCAATGTCTTTGCCCAGGCGCTGATTGCCGAGGCCGCACGTGACCCGAAAGTCTGTGCCATCACAGCGGCCATGCCGTCCGGCACGGGTCTCGACAAATTCGCCGACGCTTATCCTGATCGAACTTTCGATGTCGGGATTGCGGAGCAGCATGCCGTCACCTTCGCGGCGGGCCTCGCAGCCGAGGGGATGCGCCCGTTCTGCGCGATCTACTCCACCTTCCTGCAGCGCGCTTACGATCAGGTCGTGCATGATGTGGCGATTCAGAATCTGCCGGTACGCTTCGCGATGGACCGCGCCGGTCTGGTGGGCGCGGACGGATCGACCCATGCGGGCAGCTTCGACATCACCTATCTCGCCACGCTGCCCAACATGGTGGTGATGGCGGCCGCCGACGAAGCCGAACTGGTCCACATGGTCCACACCTGCGCGCTGCACGACAGCGGGCCGATCGCGGTCCGCTATCCGCGCGGTAACGGTACGGGCGTTGCGCTGCCTGCCACGCCGGAACGGCTCGAAATAGGCAAGGGCCGCATCGTGCGCGAAGGCAAGAAGGTCGCGATCCTCTCGCTGGGCACCCGTCTGGAGGAAGCGCTGAAGGCTGCCGATGCGCTCGACGCGCGCGGGCTTTCCACTACGGTTGCCGACCTGCGGTTCGCCAAGCCGCTGGACGAGGCGCTGATTCGCCGTCTGCTCACGATCCATGACGTTGCCGTGACGGTGGAAGAGGGCGCGATCGGCGGCCTTGGTGCTCATGTGCTGACGCTCGCCAGCGATGAAGGGCTGACCGACGCGGGGCTGAAGCTGCGCACGCTGCGCTTGCCCGACATCTTCCAGGATCAGGACAAGCCCGAGAAGCAATATGCCGACGCAGGGCTGGACGCCGCCGGGATCGTCACCACTGTGCTCACCGCGCTGCGCCACAACAACACCGGCATCGAAGAAGCGGGAGCCCGCGCCTGATCGGCGACCGCACATGCTGAACACCCTGCGTACCGTCGTCCGTTTCTGGCTTAGTCGGTTGGAACGTTGCACCGGCCGTTCTCTGTTGCCCGCCCGGGTGGAAGCGATCACCAACTATCACCGGATCGACGACCGGCTCGCGACGGGTGGTCAGCCGAATGTGGCGCAGATTGATGCGATCGCGAAAGCCGGTTATCGCACGGTCATCAATCTCGCCCCCTCTTCCTCCCCCAATGCGCTCCCGGACGAGCAGGCGCTCATTGAAGCGGCGGGGATGGCCTATATCCACATTCCCGTCGTTTGGGCGGATCCGACGCAAGCGGATTTCGACCGCTTCTGTACGGTGATGGCCGAACATTCCGGCGAGCGCGTATTCGTCCATTGTGCCGCCAACATGCGAGTCTCCGCATTCATCTATCGCTATCGTCGGGACGTGCTGCGCGAGGTTGATGCGATCGCGCGCGCCGATCTCCATCGCCTGTGGCAACCGACCGGCGTGTGGGCAGAATTCATCGCGCTTCGCGGCTCGTCGCAATGAGCAGCGCGCGCCGCATCGGCCTGCTCGGCGGATCGTTCAACCCGGCGCATGGCGCGCACCGGGCAATCTCGTTGTTCGCGTTACAGGCGCTGGCGCTCGATGAAGTCTGGTGGCTGGTCTCTCCCGGAAATCCGCTGAAACCCGGCAAGGACATGGCGCCGTTGCCTGCTCGACTCGCCCGCGCCCGCGCGGTCGCGCGCCGTGCGCCAATACGCGCAACTGCGATCGAGGCGCAGCTTGGCACGCGCTACACCGTCGACACGCTGCGCGCGCTCCAGCGTCGTTACCCCCGCAAGCGCTTCATTTGGCTGATGGGCGGCGACAACGAACAGCAGTTCGGCCAGTGGAAGGACTGGCGCGGCATAGCCCGCACCATGCCCATTGCCGTGATCGCCCGTCCGGGCTATGATGGGCGCGTTCAGGGTTCATCGGCCATGAACTGGCTGCGGCGCTTCGTCCGGCCCGCGCGCCATTGCAGGAACTGGACGGACTGGAGACCGCCGGCGCTCGTGCATTTGCGCTTTCGCCCTGATCCACGATCGGCGACCCTGCTCCGGCAGGCGGACCCCCTCTGGCATCGCGAATATGATGGGGTGTGGGTGCGCGATCCGCTCACCCATGCCCTTGTAACGCCGGTTTCCGGCACCATGTCCGGGAATGCCCCGGCCAACCACAGGAGTGACATTGACTAGCGCCCAACCCGCCGCTCACCCGGCACCCACGGCTTCCCCGGCCCGCGCACCCGCTGCGCAAGACGATTCGGTCGCCGCCCTGCACGCCCTCGTGCTGCAATCGCTCGACGACGATCAGGCGCAGGAAATGGTCACCATCCCGCTCGAAGGCAAAAGCAGCATCGCCGATCATATGGTGATAGCGAGCGGCCGTTCGTCGCGGCAGGTCGCGACCATGGCGCAGAAGCTCGCCGAACGGATCAAGCGCGAGACCGGCCGCATCGCGCGGATCGAGGGACTGCCCGTCGCCGACTGGGTGCTGGTCGATGCGGGCGATGTCATTGTCCATCTTTTCCGCCCGGAAGTGCGCAGCTTCTACAATCTCGAACGCATGTGGGGCTTCGTCGACGACGCGCCGGGGGCGGTTGCGAATTGAATCCAAGCCCCGTTCGGGCTGAGCCTGACGAAGCCCTGTACTTTCTGACACGAGAAGTGCAGCCCTTCGACAAGCTCAGGGCGAACGGTAAGGAGAGCAGGGGGCATGCTGCTGCACATCATTGCGCGGGGCAAGATCGGCCGCTCGCCTGAAAGCGAACTCGTTGACCGCTATCTGAAGCGCGTCACTTGGCCCACCCGCATCACCGAACTGCCTGACACCGGCGGCAAGGTTCCTCCGCCCACCACTCCCTCCGTCACGGTGCTGCTCGATGAAAAGGGGCAACAGCTCACCTCGATGGAACTGGCCCGTCGCATGGAGCAATGGCGCGATACGGGAATGCGCGAGTGCCGCTTCCTGATCGGCGCAGCGGATGGCTTCGGGGACGCCGAGCGAGCGGGGGCCGACCTTCTTATTGCCTTCGGTCGTATGACCTGGCCGCACATGATGGCGCGCGCCATGCTCGCCGAACAACTCTGGCGCGCAACAAGCATCCTTGCCAACCACCCCTATCATCGCGAAGGATGATACGATGCGGGGCGGGTGGATCTTGGCGGGCGGACTGGCGGGCAGCGCACTGCTCGGCTGTGCCGCGCTCGCGCAGGATATCGTCACCACCGGCCACGCCACCAGCATCGCGCGGGAACAGCAGGCGCTGCGCGACGCCAACGGGCAGGGCCGTGAAGCCCGCGCCCGCGCTCTGCGTCTTGATGCGCAGGCCAAGCGGGCCACCGCGCAGGCCGATCGCGCCCGCGCGCAGGCCGCAGCGCTCGCTGCCCGCATCCAGGAAAGCGAAGCCGCCATCCGCGCCGGGCAGGCGCGCATTTTCATCATCAACCGGCTGACCGCGCAGCAGGCCGCCCGCCTCGCCACGCAACAAGGACCAATCGTGCGCCTCACCGCGGCATTGCAAAGCCTTGCCCGCCGTCCTCCGGTGCTTGCGCTGCTCCAGCCGGGCAGCATGAGCGACGCGGTGCACATGCGCTCTGTTCTCGCCGTCACCCTGCCGGAGATCGAGCGCCGCACCGCGGGCCTTCGCGCCGAACTCGCCCGCAGCCGTCAGTTGCGCGCGATGGCGGTGCAGGCGAACGACGCCCTGGGGGCCAGTCAGCGCGCGCTCGCCAGCCAGCAGCAGCAGCTCCGCCGCATCGAGACCGAACGCCGCCTCGCGGCGCGTGGCCTGTCCTCCAACGCCACACTCGAAACCGAACGCGCTATCGCGCTGGGCGAGAAAGCGCGCGACATCGCGGAACTCATGGATACGCTGGAGGACGCAGGCGCGGTGCGAGACGACCTCATCAGCCTGCCCGGCCCGGAACTGCGTCCCGATCGCCCCGGCAGTACGGCCACGCCCTCGGGCGAGGTGCGGGTCACGAACAACCGCGCCCCGGCCTATCGTCTGCCGCTGGTCGGCGCGCTGGTTACCGGAATGGGGGAAATGTCCGACAGCGGTATCCGCGCGCGGGGCCTCACCATCGCTGCGCAGCCCGGCGCGCAGGTTGTTGCACCGGCCGGCGGTCATGTCGCCTTCGCGGGTTTTTACCGAGGCTTCGGCCAGATTGTTATCATCGACCATGGGCAGGGCTGGACCAGCCTTGTCACCAATCTTGGCCGCCTGTCGGTCGCGGCGGGGCAGGGTGTGGCGCAGGGCGACCCGATCGGCACCGCGACGACGGCCGTTGCCCCGTCCGTCACGGTCGAATTGCGGCGGCAGGGGCGGCCTGTGGATATCGTCGCGATGCTGGGCGCGCGGTAAGGGTATAGGCCTACGCTACCCCGTTCGGGCTGAGCTTGTCGAAGCCTCGTATTTTTCTTCAAAGTAAGTGCAACCCTTCGACAGGCTCAGGGCGAACGGGTATTTTTGATTCGGAGTGGAATCTCCAAACTCCCGCTTTGCGCCCGCGCGTTTATGTCCCTATATTGGCGCGCAGATCGTCATCAGGACCACCGCTTCATGAAATCCGTGCTGCTTCGTAATGCTATTGCTCTGGGCGCGCTGGCGCTGATACCCGCGACCACCGCCGCGCTCGCCGAAGCGGAGGGCAACAGCTATGCCGCGCTCGACGAGTTCATGGATGTGTTCCAGAAGGTCCGCAGCGACTATGTTGAGAAGGTCGATGACGAGACGCTGATCAAGGGCGCGATTTCCGGCATGCTCGCCAGCCTTGACCCGCACAGCAGCTTCCTCGACACCAATGATTTCGCCAATCTGCGCACCCAGACGGAGGGCAGCTATGGCGGTCTGGGGCTCTCCGTCACGATGGAGGACAGCGCGGTCAAGGTCATCGCGCCGACCGAGGATACCCCCGCGTTCCGCGCCGGGATCAAGGCGGGCGACTATATCACCCATCTCGATGGCGAGCTGATCTATGGCGGTACTCTCGATGAAGCGGTGCAGAAGATGCGCGGCAAGCCTGGCACGCCTATCAAGCTCACCATCGTACGCCCCGGCCGCGACAAGCCGATCGAGGTGACGCTGGTTCGGGAGATCATCGATATCAAGCCTGTCAAATGGCAGGTGAAGGACAATATCGGCGTCATCAAGATCATCAGCTTTTCCAATCAGACCGGCGCGGATGTGAAATCGGCGATCAACAGCATCAACAAGTCGCTGGGCCGCAGGCCGGTCGGCTATGTGCTCGACTTGCGGTCCAACCCTGGCGGCCTGCTCGACGAAGCTGTGTCGGTGTCCGACGTGTTCCTCGAACGCGGCGAGATCGTGTCCCAGCGCGGACGGCAGAAGGGCGACATCGAGCGCTATTACGCGAAATCGGGTGACGATACGCAGGGAGCGCCGGTCATTGTGCTGGTCGACAACGGATCGGCCTCAGCATCGGAAATCGTCGCGGGCGCCCTGCAGGATCAGCATCGCGGACTTGTCATGGGCGAACGGAGCTTCGGCAAGGGCAGCGTGCAGACGCTGCTGCCGCTCTCCGCCACCACCGCGCTGCGCCTCACCACTGCGCGCTATTACACGCCATCGGGCCGCAGTGTTCAGGAAGGTGGGATCAAGCCCGACATCCGCGTGCCGCAGATTTCCGATCCTGACTACAAGACGCGCCCCAAATTCCGCGAAAGCGACCTGCGCCGCCACCTGATCAACGAGATCAAGGCCAACGACCCGACGCTGGAAGAGGACGCCAAGGAAGATCCCCGCTTCGCGATGACTACCGAAGAGCTGAAGAAGAAGGGCATCGACGACTTCCAACTCTGGTACGCGACCCAGACGATCGGCCGCCTCGCCACCACGCCGGTGCCTGCTGCTAAAACGGCTGGAACCAAGGGCGCGGCGAAGAAGGTCGCATCGCGCTGAACGTCATGCCAGCGTGGGCTGGCACATCGGGCATTAATGCCCGCGTCAACCAGCCGTTCGCCCTGAGCCCGTCGAAGGGCCGTACTGTTCTTTAGGAAGGACTCGGCTTCGACAAGCTCAGCCCGAACGGGGGTGGGAGCCAGCCGGAGTTATGGGCCTGAGATACCAACCTGCGCTGGTATGACAAAGGTCACCCCAACGCCGCCTGCTTTTCCTCCGCCAGTCGGTCCAGCTCCGCGCGGCTCATTTTCTGCGCCTGCGTCTTCAGTTGCCCGCACGCCGCCGAGATGTCGCGCCCGCGGGGAGTGCGCACCGGGGCGCTGATCCCGCTTTCGAAGATGATCTCGGAAAAGCGTTTCACCCGTTCGGGGCTGGAACATTCGTAGATCGCGCCCGGCCACGGGTTGAACGGGATCAGGTTGACCTTAGCGGGCAGCTTGTAATGGCGGATCAGCCGCACCAGCTCGCGCGCGTCGGCATCGCTGTCGTTTTTGTCCTTCAGCATCACATATTCGAAGGTAATGCGCCGCGCGTTGTTCGCCTTGGGATAATCGGCGCACGCCTGCAGCAGCTCCTCAATCCCGTATTTGCGGTTGATGGGGACGATCTCGTCGCGGACTTCCTTGGTCACCGCATGAAGCGAGACGGCGAGGTTGACGCCGATTTCTTCGGCCGCGCGCGCCATCATCGGCACCACGCCGCTGGTCGACAGCGTGATGCGCCGCTTGCTGAGCGATAGTCCGTCGCCGTCCATCACGACCTTTAGCGCGTCGCGGACATTCTCGAAATTGTAGAGCGGCTCGCCCATGCCCATCATCACGATGTTGGTCAGCATCCGGCCATCGGCGGTGTATTGGGGGGCGTCGTCATCGTCCTCGTCGGTCCCCGCCGCCATCGTGCCTTTCGGCCATTCCCCCAGCGCGTCGCGCGCCAGCATGACTTGCCCGACGATCTCGCCCGGTGTCAGGTTGCGCACCAGCCGCATCGTGCCGGTGTGGCAGAACCGGCAGTTGAGCGTGCAGCCGACCTGGCTCGACACGCAGAGCGTCCCCCGGTCCGCATCGGGGATAAACACCATCTCGTAATCCTGCCCATCGTCGGAGCGCAGGAGCCATTTCCGCGTGCCATCGCTCGACACCTGCGCCTCGACCACCTGCGGCCGCCCGATGACGAAGCGTTCCGCCATCCACCCGCGCATCGGCTTGGCAAGATCGGTCATCCTCTCGAAGTCCGTTTCACCGCGATGATAGAGCCAGTGGAACAGCTGTTTCGCGCGCAGCTTCGCTTGCTTCGGCTCCAGTCCCTTGTCCTCCAGCTCCGCACGGATCTGCTCGCGTGACAGTCCGAGCAGGTCGCTGCGTCCATCGGCGCGGGGGGTAATCGTGCGGGGCACGGGAACTGGATCGATATGACCGGGTATTTGCATGGTGGGCATATAGAAGCGCGGAAGCCAACCCGCCACCCCTTTCACCCGTTGAAGGAAAGCCGCATGGATCGTTTCTTCACCCGCATCTCCACCGCTGTGTCTTCTGCCGTAGGCCAGCCCTGGGCGTTTATCGTCGCGCTGTTGTTCATTATCGTCTGGGCGCTGTCAGGCCCGCTGTTCGGCTTTTCGGATACGTGGCAGCTGGTGGTCAACACATCGACCACGATTGTTACCTTCCTGATGGTGTTCGTCATCCAGAACAGCACCAACCGGGATGCCGCCGCGATGCAGGCGAAACTCGACGAACTGATCCGCGCCGATGATGACGCGCGCGACGCCTTCATCGGCATCGAGCATATGACGGACGCGCAGCTCTGCAAGATTCGCGAGGCGCTGGAGAAGGAGGTGCAGGCCCGCGCCGAAGAGGCCGATGTCGCGCGCGACGCCGTGTCCCGCCTGATCCGCCGGTTTTAACCCCCCGCGCAGCCGATCGCCGCCGCGTCCATCGCCGTGGCCGCGCCGCGCAGCGTGTAGGTATCGGCAAAGCCACGACCGTCACGCCCAGTCGCCGCCACGCTCATGCTCTTGGCGCTGCGCATCGCGGCGAGGATGGCGGCATCAGCCCGCTTGTCCGGCGCCCAGGCATCGGCATTGCCCGCCACAAGCGCAAAGCGCCGGTCGCCGATGCTCAGCGTCGTCTGGGTATTGGGCGCGCGCTGGCGCGACAGCCGGATGTGAATCTGACCGCGCACGCCCTTGCGCGGCCATGTGCCGACGCTGGCAAAGGGACGCCACGCCGCTGAGGTTGACGCTTGTGCGGGCGCGGCAATCGCGTAGCAGCGCGGTACGGACGCATCGCGGAACGCCGCCCAGCGGTCGAACACGCCGAGCGAATCGCGCGCCGAAGCGCTTCCCACCGGGACGAGAAGCACTATCAGGAACAGAGGGACCGCCTTCATTCCTCCCGGCAAAGCGCACATCGTCATGATTTGCAAGCATGGCGCACGTCTATCCACAAGGAATCTGCCTCTCCCGCTTGCAGCCGCGCGGATTGTTGTTCATGAAGACAGCGCAGGAAATAGCCCCCCGATCCGAGAATCGGGTTCCACAGGGTACAGGCCATTGGGTACAGGGAAGCGGGACTAAGAATGAAGGCAACCATCGAACGCGCTACGCTGCTCAAGAGCCTGAGCCACGTCCAGTCGGTGGTTGAGCGCCGCAATACCATCCCCATCCTTTCCAACGTGCTGATCGAAGCGGCGGCCGACGGCACCATCCGTCTAATGGCGACCGACCTCGACTTGCAGATCGTCGACAGCGTGCAGGCGCAGGTCGAAGTAGCGGGCGCGACCACTATCTCCGCGCACACTTTGTTCGACATCGCGCGCAAGTTGCCGGAGGGCAGCCAGGTTTCGCTCGAGGCGGCCGAGGGCAAGATCCTGATCCAGGCAGGCCGCGCGCGGTTCAACCTCTCGACTTTGCCACGTGACGATTTTCCGGTGATTGCGGCGGGCGACCTGCCCACCAGCTTCGAGCTGCCCGCGAGCACGCTGATCCAGATCATCGACAAGACTCGCTTTGCGATCTCGACCGAAGAAACGCGCTATTATCTCAACGGCATATTCTTCCACGTCTCGGAGGACCCGCAGCCGGTGCTGAAGGCCGCCGCCACGGACGGCCATCGTCTCGCCCGTGTCACCGTGCCCCGCCCTGATGGCGCGGAAGGGATGCCGGACATCATTATCCCGCGCAAATGCATCGCCGAGCTGCGTAAGCTGCTTGATGAGGTCGACGGCAGCGTCGAAATCTCGCTGTCGGCCAGCAAGATCCGCTTCGGCATCGGCAACGCGATCCTCACCAGCAAGCTGATCGACGGCACCTTCCCGGATTACAGCCGTGTGATCCCGACCGCGAACGACAAGCTGCTCAAGATCGACCCGCGCAGCTTTGAAGAAGGCGTCGATCGCGTCGCCACTATCGCCACCGAAAAGACCCGCGCGGTCAAGATGGCGCTGGATCGCGACAAGATCACGCTGTCCGTCACCAGCCCGGAGAACGGCACGGCGGCGGAAGAAGTGCCCGGCGACTATCGTTCGGACACGTTCGAGATCGGGTTCAACGCGCGCTATCTGCTCGATATTCTCGGCCAGATCGACGGCGATGTCGTGGAACTCCACCTCGCCGACGCGGCCGCCCCGACGCTGATTCGGGAGAACGACAAGTCGCCCGCGCTCTACGTCCTCATGCCCATGCGGGTTTAGGGACTCTCAGTTCTGGAGCATAGCCTTTCGCCCTGAGGTGGGACTGAGTTTATCGAAGTCCCGTATCGAAGGGCCGATGCTTCGATACGCCATTTCGACATGCTCAATGACACTCAGCACGAACGGACTGATGGAAAGCAAAGAGGTCACTTCCGAGCTTTGTCCACCGCGTCCTTGAGCGCGTCATAGCCCACCGCGCCGTTGAGGATCTGGTTACCCACCACAAAGGTCGGCGTTCCGCTCGCGCGCAGTTCCTGCGCCAGCGCGACATTGGCTGCGATCTCGCGGTCATAGGCCGGGTTGGTGAGCGCCGCCTCTGCGCTCTTGCGGTCGATCCCGACCCCGGCCGCCGCGGCCATGATTGTTTCCCGCGTCACGCGTCCGGCATTATACAGCGCTTTGTGAAACGGCACATAGCGCCCCCGCTCGGCGGCGAGCAGCGAGACCTTGGCCGCCTCGGCGCTTTCGGCCGACAGGATCGGCAGCTCGCGATAGACGACCTTCACCTTGGGGTCGTTGACCACCAGCTTGGCCAGATCGGGCAGCGACGCCCGGCAATAACCGCAGGCATAGTCGAAGAATTCCACCACCGTGACATCGCCGTTCGCGGCACCTTCCCACGCGCCCGCATAGGGCGTCTCGATCGCGCTGCGCTTGGCGGAGATCGTATCGCCGGTCCGCTTGGCGCTCAGCCGTTCCATCGCCTCAGGCAGGATTTCCGGGTGGGCGAGGATATAGTCGTGCACGATCCGCTCGATCTGTTCGCGCTGCAAACCACCGACCTGCGCGGCTGGAGCCGCCGTCTGTACTGCCAGCGCCGCCGCCGATCCCGCCGCCACCGTCACCAAAATCCCCAGCATGATCTGTATCGTCCTGTTTGAAAGTGCCGCGCCCAAGCCCGGCCGTTCGCGCTCGTCGCCCGGTGCGCTCATTTGCCCTTCTTCTTTTTCTTGGTCGCGTCGAGTTCCGACCGGGCTACCATCGCAATGTCCTGCGCGCGCAGATAATCGGTCGTCCCTTCTTTGAGACCCGCCATTGCCGCCTCGGCACTGCGCAGCGCGACCGGATAGTCGCCCATCATCGCCCGGCTTTCCGCCGTTGCCAGCGCGGCGCGGGGCATGTCGCCGCGATGCTCGTAGATGACGCCCAATTGATACCAGGCGAAGGGATTTTCCCGGTCCTTGTTGACCGCCGAGCGCAGCACAGCCTCGGCTTCCGCGAAATTCTTCGGGTCTTCGGTGGCGATCAGCGCGTGGCCGAGCAGCACGGCGATCAACGGCTGGCTTCCCGTCGTCCGGACCGCCTCACGCAACGGTGGGATCGCATCGGCGGGTCGACCGCTTTCCAGCAGCACCTGCCCGCGCAGTTCGAGGAAATAGGGGTCGTGCGGCGCGGCCCTCAGCAGCGCGTCGGTCTCCGCCAGCGCCTTGTCGGGATAGGCGCTCTTGTGCCACGCATAGGCGCGCGCATAATGCGCTGGAATCGTCTGGTCGCTCTCGGGATAGATACGCAGCGTCTGTTGCGGGTCGGAGACGAAGCCGAACAGCTTCGCCTTGATGCGCTGGAAACGCGCCTCCATTTCGGGTGGTGTCTTCGCATTCCAAGCCGCGTCCGGCTCATAGGCCTCGCGCATGATCGCGATCCGCTCGCCGGTCAGCGGGTGGGTGCGCGCATAGCCATCGTCCTGCGGGATCGCGAGCCGGTATTCGAGGTTCTGCAATTTCTGCATGAACGCGATGGATCCCTTGCCGCTGATCCCCGCCTTGCTGAGATAGCGTGCCCCCGCCGCGTCGGCGCTGGCTTCCTGTGTACGGGAAAAGGCGAGATATTTGCCCATCGCCGCCTGCTGGCCAGCGGCCATGACGCCCATCCCGGCCTCGCCGCCGCCCGCCGCCATGACCGCAGCGCCGAGCACGAGGCTGAGCAGCGTGATACCGGTCGCCGCCTTCATGCCCTCGCCCGAGCGGATGATGTGTCCTCCCTCGATATGGCCCAGCTCGTGCGCGACGACGCCCTGTACCTGGTTCAGGTTGTCAGCGGCGGTGAACAAGCCGCTGTGAATCCACACGATTTGCCCGCCCGCGACAAAGGCGTTGATTTCTGGATCGTTGATGAGGAGCACCTGTACATTGCCCGGCGCAAGCCCCGCCGCCTGCACCAGCGGCGCGGACGCGTCGGCCAGAAACGCCTCGGTCTCGGCATCGCGCAGAATCTGCTGCGCCATCGCGGGACGGGCGACCAGCGCCATTGCGAGCAGCAGCGCCGCAACCGCGCGAACCAGACGGAGCAAGGGAGCAGGGAAGGGGTAGGGGTAGGGGTAGGGGTAGGGCATCGTGGCGCTCATGCCCGCGTCAACCTGAACAGGCCGTGACGCGCCCGCATGCCTCCCGAGAGGAGCGGGCGCGTCCACAGATATCAGTTGCCGAAGGTGCGCTGCCACCAGCCACGCCGGGGCGGGCCGTCGTCTTCTTCCTCGGCCTGCGCGGATCCGGATTCCGCCAGTGGGGCGGTCGCCGTCTCTGCGAGCGGGGCGGGTTCGACCTCCGCGTCGGCTGGAGCGGATGTCACCACATCTCGTGCCGGTGCGGCGTCCAGAGCGATGGCGTCCGCCTTTTTACGGCGCGTGCGCTTGGGCTTGGCATCCGCCTCGGGTGCAGCTTCGGCTTCAGCCGCTGCTGCTGGCGCTTCCGGAGCCGTTTCCGCAGCCGGAGCTTCCACGGCAGCATCAGCCTTTTTGCGTCGCGTCCGCTTGGGCTTTGCCTCGGCTTCCGGGGCAGCGTCTGCCTCGGCTGCCGGTGCGGCCTCGGGAGCCTCCGCTTCGACCGCCGGAGCGGTTTCGGCATCCGCCTTGCGGGCACGGGGACGACGGCGCGTCTTGGGCGTCGCTTCCTCGGCGGAGGCAGCGGTCTCCCCTGCATCCTCGGCTATCGGCTGCGCATCTACGCTCGCTTCGGCGTCGCCTGCGTCATTGGCCGCTTCCTCGGTACCCTCGGTAGCCTCTACGGCACCGGCCTCGCCACCGGCACCGCGTCTGCGACGGCCGCCGCGACGGCCACGCCGGTTACGACGGCGGCTTTCGCCCGCTTCGCCACTTTCCTCGCCCTCGACTGCGTCGACCGCTTCACCGTCCTGCTCTTCGCCATCGGCGTTCTGTGCTTCGGTGCGTTCGCCACGCTCCTGCCCAGCGCCGCCCTGGCCTTCGCCTTCCTCGCGGCGTCCGCCACGACGGCGACGACGGCGACGACGGCGACGGTTGGCGTCCTGCTCTTCCGGACTTGCGCCCGATTCCCGATCTGCGCGGGCTGCGGCTTCTTCCGCTTCCTCGTCTTCCAGATCCTCGTATGGCAGGTCTGCGTCGTCTTCCTCTTCGTGCACGATCGGCGTGTAGCTGACGACCTGCGTCGGGCGCGGGCCGCTGGCCTCGACCGACATGCGCGCGCCCTCGACTTCGCCGTCCGACAGGATGGTGATCATCACGCCATAGCGGTGCTCGATCTCGCCGATCTCATGCCGCTTGTTGTTGAGGACGTAGAACGCCGCTTCCTGGCTCGCGCGCAGGGTGATGATCGATCCCTTGCCGCGCGCCGCTTCCTCTTCGAGCATGCGCAGCGCGGAAAGGCCTGCCGACGATGCCGTGCGGACAAGGCCGGTGCCCTCGCAATGCGGGCAGACCTTGGTCGACGCTTCCAGCACGCCAGTGCGCAGGCGCTGGCGGCTCATCTCCATGAGGCCGAAGCCCGAAATACGGCCCACCTGAATGCGCGCCCGGTCGTCCTTCAGCGCATCCTTCATCGCCTTCTCGACCTTGCGGACGTTGCCATTGACCTCCATGTCGATGAAGTCGATGACGACCAGCCCGGCCATATCGCGCAGGCGCAACTGGCGGGCAATCTCGCGCGCGGCCTCTAGATTGGTCGCAACCGCCGTCTGTTCGATGCCATGCTCGCGCGTGGAACGGCCGGAGTTGATGTCGATCGACACCAATGCCTCAGTCGGGTTGATGACCAGATAGCCACCGGATTTCAGCTGCACGACCGGATTGTACATCGCGGCGAGCTGGTCCTCGACCCCGTGCCGCTGGAACAGCGACACAGCGTCGGCATATTGCTGCACCTTGCGCGCGTGGCTCGGCATCAGCAGCTTCATGAAGTCCTTCGCTGCGCGATAGCCTTCCTCGCCCTCGACCATCACCTCGTCGATGTCGCGATTGTAGATGTCGCGGATTGCACGCTTGATAAGGTCGCTGTCGTTGTGGATCAGCGCGGGTGCTTCGCTCTTCAGCGTCTTCTCGCGGATCTCGTCCCACAGCCGCGCGAGGTAGTCGAAGTCGCGCTTGATCTCCGTGCGGGTGCGCTGCAAGCCCGCCGTGCGCACAATGCAGCCCATCGACGGCGGCAGGCTCATCTCGGCAATGATGGACTTCAGACGCTTGCGGTCGGCCGCGTTGCTGATCTTGCGCGAAATCCCACCGCCATGCGACGTGTTCGGCATCAGCACGCAGTAGCGGCCCGCGAGCGAGAGATAGGTGGTCAGCGCCGCGCCCTTGTTGCCGCGCTCTTCCTTGACGACCTGCACCAGCAGCACCTGACGGCGGCGGATGACATCCTGGATCTTGTAGCGACGGCGCAGCGCCATGCGGCTGCGGCGTAGCTCATCGGACGCTTCGTCGTTCGCGCCACGACCCCGGCGGCGGTTGGGGCGAGGGGCTTCCTCGCCGCTTTCATCCGCACCTTCGGCATGCTCATGGTCGTCATGCGCATCGTCATGGTCATGCTCTTCGTCATGACCCTCGGCCGCTTCGTCGTCGGCGTCGTCGCGCAGTGCGGCTTCCTCGGCGGCATGACGCGCTTCCTCGGCGAGCAAGGCTTCGCGGTCTTCCTTCGGGATCTGGTAGTAATCCGGGTGGATTTCGGAAAAGGCCAGGAAGCCATGACGATTGCCACCGTAATCGACAAACGCCGCCTGAAGCGACGGTTCGACCCGCGTGACCTTGGCTAGATAGATGTTTCCCTTGAGCTGTTTGTGCTCGGCGGATTCAAAATCAAATTCCTCGATCCGGTTTCCCTTGACGACCGCGACACGGGTTTCTTCCCGGTGGCGCGCATCGATCAGCATACGCATATTCATTCATTATACTCCCGGCATGGCGGGGTCGGGATGTCGCCCGGCGGGCCATGCGATTGACAGGGGACGGCTCCACGCCGCGTGCCGAAAGGGGCACGCGCGCGAGCGACGTCCGGTTATTGTGACGAACTTTTGCCTCTGCTGCATGGTCATGGTCGGCGATGGTGCCGGACCGGAAAAGCGCCAGCCATGCCCCGGCGCCCATCGCAGGGCTGGGGTTGGACTGGGAAAAATGACTCATGCGGCGTCAACCTGTTGAATATCGCGGCCGCTGTCCGCATCCGGTCAGCGCGCGATTATGATGGTTCCCTGTGCCGCTCGCGGATTGCGAAGGACGCGGGAACCGGTCATGGCTAGCACCAGTGGGGACCATGAGCAACATGCGGTGGTGTTTTTTTGGTCCACCGCCCGCGAACTCGTGGGTTTTCGGGTGCTTCATTACGGTTACAGGCGAAAGATGAATAAATTTCTTCTCTAGGGATGTGGTGAAGTTCTTATTAACCATGACCTTTTACATCGGTCACGGTGGCCCGAGTGGGCCGAGACGGCGTGCGCGAACGATCCAGACAGGATTGGACACCCCGCCAACGAAGGGTGAGGCAGGACGAATGACTTTCCGCTGGACGGCACAGGGCGCGATTGGGCAATGTCGCGGGATGATCCCCGCCCTTGCCGCTCTCGCGCTGACGACCGGTCTGCTGTTCACGGCTACTCCTGGCATTGCCGGAGAGATCACCGGGCTGAATCTGAATGGGGACGAACTTGTGCTGCGCTTCGATGCGCCGGTTTCGGGTGCGTCCGCGCTGGTGCTGGATGGCCCCCGTCGCATCGCGCTCGACATCGACGGCGTCAACGCGCCGCGTACCGCGGTCAGCCGCGCCAGCGTCAACAGTGCGCGCGTCGCCAATGTACGGCAGGGGCAATATTCCAGCACGACAGCGCGCATTGTGCTGGATCTTACCGAGCCGGCTGTGCTTGCCTCGGCCCGTTTTTCGCCTGATCGGCGTTCGCTGACGGTTGCGCTGCGCGATGTTGATGCCGCCGGATTTTCCAGCGCCGCCGCCAGAGGACGCAGCCCGATCGCCACACCGGACACCGCACTCGTACCAGTGATCGATTTCGCGCGACCCCCGCGCCAGACCCACAGCATCACCGTGCCGATCCCGGCGGCCGGACGGCCACTCGCGTTGCCGCGCATCTATGGCCCCGCCGAACCCGGCCGCCCGCTGGTCGTCATTGACGCTGGCCATGGCGGGCATGATCCCGGCGCGATCAACAAGGAAAGCGGCAAGCGCGAGAAAGATATAACCCTCGCCATTGCGCGGAGCATCCGGGACGAGCTGGTCAAGTCGGGCCGTGTGCGCGTCGCCCTGACGCGCGAGGACGATCGTTTTCTGGTGCTTCAGGAGCGCTATGGTATCGCGCGCAAAATGAACGCCGACCTGTTCATTTCCATCCACGCCGATTCGGCCGACACCAGCGAAGCGAGGGGCGCAACCATCTACACCCTGTCGGAAACCGCGTCCGACCGCGAAGCCGCCAGGCTCGCGGCGCGCGAGAACCGGGCCGATGTCATCAACGGCGTCAATCTCGGCGGGCAGAGCAGCGACGTTTCCTCGATCCTCATCGATCTCACCCAACGCGAGACAATGAACGTCTCGGCCGATTTCGCGCAATTGCTCCAGCGTGAGGCGTCCCCCTATGTCGCCTTCCGTCCCGGCTATCACCGTTTTGCCTCGCTCGTCGTCTTGAAGGCGCCGGACATGCCCTCGGTGCTGTTCGAGACCGGCTATATCAGCAACGCGCAGGACACGGCCAAGCTCTCCTCCGCCGCAGGCCAGCGCCAGATCGCGCAGGGCGTTGCCAAGGCGATTGAAGTCCACTTCGCCCGCCGCCTGGCCATGAACTAGATTTGGCTCATTCCCGACTAACCTAGCACTGGCCAAGGCCGGAATATTTTCCTAGAGCCTCTCCACCATGGAAGAGGCACAGCCCGGACAATCCTTCAGGGACCATTTCGCCTACCGCCTGAAACGCGATGCATCGGGTGCGCGCGTCGGGCTGGGCGAAGCGTGGCGCAACCGCTGGTTCCGCCGCGCCGTTTATGCCGCCGGAGCGTTTCTGCTGTTCATTGGCCTGTTCTGGCTGCTGGTCGCGCGCGACCTGCCCGATGCCTCGGCGCTGGCGAGCTACGAGCCGCCGCTCCCCACCATCGTGCGCGACGTCAATGGCGAGCCGATCCACAGCTATGCGCGCGAACGCCGCGTGCAATTGCAATATGACGATTATCCGCCGCTGCTGATCCGCGCCTATCTGGCGGCGGAGGACAAGACCTTCTTCAGCCATCACGGCGTCGACATCCCCGGCTTCATCGGCGCGGTGTTCGACTATGTCACGAAGATCGGATCGGGCGAGCGCGCCAAGGGCGGATCGACGATCACCCAGCAGGTCGCCAAGAACCTGCTGATCGGTGACGAATACAGCCCGACGCGCAAGATCAAGGAAATGATCCTCGCTTATCGCATCGAAAATGCACTGAGCAAGCAACAGATCCTCGAACTCTACCTCAACCAGATCTTCCTCGGCCGAAACGCCTATGGCGTGCAGGCGGCGTCACGCGCCTATTTCGACAAGGATGTGAACCAGCTCGCGCTGCATGAAATCGCGTATCTGGCGATCCTGCCCAAGGGACCGTCCAACTACCGCCCCGAAAGCGAGACCGGCCATGCCCGCGCGATCGAACGGCGCGATTATGTGCTGCGCGAAATGCGCGACAATAATTGGATCACGCCCGCGCAATATAGCGAGGCCGCTGCCATGCCGCTGGGCACCGTGCGCCAGATGGGATCGCCGTACGGAAACGAAGGCGGTTATTATATGGAAGAAGTTCGTCGCCGCCTGATCGCGCAGTTCGGCGAGACGGCGAAGGATGGGCCGAACAGTATCTACGCAGGCGGCCTGTGGGTGCGCACGCCGCTCGATCCCGTTATTCAGAAGCACACCGCCGATGCCCTGCGCGCGGGCCTGCTGCGTTACGATGTCGGCCATGGCTGGTCCGGTCCGGTCGGGACGATCACCATGGACGACCAGTGGCGTCGTCGCCTCGCCGGGGCGTTTGTGGGCGTCGACTACAACAACTGGAAGGTCGCGGTCGTCGTTTCGCGCGAGGGCGGCGCGGCGCAGCTTGGTTTCGCCGATGGCACCACGGGCGTCCTTCCCGCCTCCGCCGCACAGGCGGGCTATCGCAAGACCGGTGGCCCAGCGTTCAACGCGATGAAGCCGGGTGACCTGATCGTCGTCAGCCCCACCGGCGGCGGCAACTGGCAGTTGCGCAACATCCCCGAAGTGTCCGGCGGCATGATGGTGGAGGCAACGCGCACGGGCCGCGTTTATGCGATGCAGGGCGGTTTCGACGCGCGCCTGTCCTCCTACAATCGCGCAACGCAGGCGCAGCGCCAGCCCGGATCGACCATCAAGCCATTCGTCTACGCCGCCGCGCTCGACAACGGCATGACTCCGGCATCGATCATCGTTGATGGGCCGTTCTGCGTCTATCAGGGCGGGCGGCTGGGGCAGAAATGCTTCAAGAATTTCAGCGGCGCGGGCGCGGGTCCGCAGACGATGCGCTGGGGCGTCGAGCAATCCCGCAACCTGATGACCGTGCGCGCCGCATCGACCACCGGCATGGACCGCGTCGTGCGCACCATCAAGGCGATGGGCATCGGCGACTATCAGCCCTATCTCGCCTTTGCGCTGGGTGCGGGTGAAACCACGGTCGAGAAAATGGTCAACGCTTATGCGATGCTCGCCAACCACGGCCGACAGCTACAGCCCAAAGCGATCGATTATGTGCAGGATCGCCGCGGCCGCGTGATCTGGCCGGAAAAATGGCGCCCCTGCGAAGGCTGCAACAGTGTCGACTGGGATGGGAAACCCATGCCCCGCTTTGCGCCGGAAGGGCGACAGGCGATGAACCCGATGACCGCCTTTCAGGTCGTCCACATCACCGAAGGCGTCATCCAGCGCGGCACCGCGACCGTGCTGCGCGATCTGGAACGCCCGCTGTTCGGCAAGACCGGCACGACCAACGGCCCGACCAATGTCTGGTTCGTCGGCGGGTCGCCGGATATCGTCGCGGGGGTCTATCTCGGGTACGACACGCCACGTTCGCTGGGTGGCTATGCGCAGGGCGGACGGATCGCCGCGCCCATCTGGAAGCAGGCAATGACACCTGTGCTCGAAGCCATGCCCAAGACGCCCTTTATCGCCCCGGCGGGCATCCGCATGGTGCGCATCGACCGTCGCTCGGGCAAGCGCGTCTATGGCGCTTGGCCGACGGACGATCCCAAGGCGCCGGTCATCTGGGAAGCGTTCAAGCCGGAAACCGAACCGCGCCGCACCATTCGCAAGGAAGAAATCGCCGATCAGCAGAAGGCGCGGGCCAATGCCGGAGCGTCCGGCGGAACACGCGGCAGCGACAATGATTTCCTGCAAAGCCAGGGCGGAATATACTAACCCTTTGAAGACGCGGGCAGTGGCCCGCATGGAGAGCGAGAATGCGCGCAGAAGCGCAAGCCTATATCGACCGTATCGACGCCGCCCTCGACCTGCTGCGCCGCTTTCTGGACTGGGACAAGGCGTTGCGCCGCCTGGACGAGCTCAATGCGCGCGTCGAAGATCCGACTTTGTGGGACGACCAGAAAAAGGCGCAGGAGGTGATGCGCGAGCGCACACGTCTGGACGCCGCCATTTCCGCCACCCGGGCGATCGAGAGCGAGAAGAATGACACCGCCGAGCTGATCGAAATGGCGGAGGCGGAAGGCGACAGCGCGATGGTTGACGAGGCCGTCGCCGCGCTTGCCGCGCTTGCCGAGCGTGCGGATCAGGACAAGGTCAAGGCGCTGCTCGCCGGGGAAGCGGACACCAACGACACCTATCTGGAAATCCATGCGGGTGCGGGCGGCACGGAAAGCCAGGACTGGGCCGAAATGCTCCAGCGCATGTACCAGCGCTGGGCCGAGCGGCGCGGCTACAAGGTCGAACTGGTCGATTATCACGCGGGCGAGCAGGCGGGCATCAAGTCCGCGACGCTGCTCATCAAGGGCGAAAACGCCTATGGCTACGCCAAGACCGAAAGCGGGGTCCATCGCCTTGTGCGCATCTCTCCCTATGACAGCAGCGCGCGGCGCCACACCAGCTTCTCATCCGTCTGGGTCTATCCGGTCATCGACGACAATATCGACATCGAGATCAACGAGGGCGACCTCAAGATCGACACCTATCGCGCATCCGGCGCGGGCGGGCAGCACATCAACACGACCGATTCGGCGGTGCGCATCACGCATATCCCGACCGGCATCATCGTCGCCTGCCAGAACCAGCGCAGCCAGCACAAGAACAAGGCGGAAGCGATGAACATGCTCAAGGCGCGCATGTACGAGGCGGAACTGCAACGGCGCGAAGCCGAGGCCAGCGGCGAATATCAGGCGAAGACCGAGATCGGCTGGGGCCACCAGATCCGTTCCTATGTACTGCAACCCTATCAGATGGTGAAGGATCTGCGCACCGGCGTTGTTTCCTCCGCGCCGGACGATGTACTCGACGGCGCACTCGACCCGTATATGGCCGCCGCGCTGTCACAGCGTGTGACCGGCGAAAAGGTCGAAGTCGAGGACGTCGACTGATGCGCGTCCCGGCGCATCTCCTATGTGCCGGGCTGCTCCTGCTGGGCGGATGCGACGCGTTCGGCAATGGAGAGGATGAGGATCGTCCGCAATCCGCGCGCGATTTCCCCCAGGCCGACCGTCCGATTGCGCCCATCGTGTCGACCCGCTGGTCGAGCGAGGAGGCGCGCGACCGCGTCAACGAGGCGCGCGACATCATGGATCAGGCGGGCATACGGCCCGGCATGACGGTTGCCGACATCGGGGCGGGCGAAGGCTATTACACCGTGCGTCTGGCGGAACGGGTTGGCGCGCGTGGTCGGGTGCTGGCACAGGACATCGTGCCGGAAACGATCGATGCGCTCGGCCGCCGCATTACACGCGAAAACTGGGAAAATGTCAGCGTGAAGCTTGGCCGTGCCGACGATCCGATGCTGCCAGCAAACAGCTTCGACCGCGTTTTCATGGTCCATATGTACCACGAAATTACCGAGCCTTATGCCTTTCTGTGGCATCTGTTCCCGGCGCTCAAATCCGATGGCGAGGTGATCGTCGTCGATGCGGATCGCCCGACGCAGCAGCATGGCACGCCGCCACGCCTGCTCACCTGTGAGTTCCGCTCCATCGGCTATCAGCTGATTGAGGTCGTGCCGAAATCCTCCGCGGGCGGATACATTGCGCGCTTCCGCAAGGTAGGCGCGCGGCCTGATCCGATCGCCATTCGTCCCTGCGAATGGGTTAAGCGGTAGAGACGGAGTTGAGCTGCAGCCTTACAGCTTCTCGCTGATCGAACAGGCGGCCGGGCCGAGGATGACCACGAACAGCGTGGGCAGAATGAACAGGATCAGCGGCACCGTCATGATCGCGGGCAGTCGTGCCGCTTTCTCTTCCGCCTTCATCATCCGTTCGTGCCGGAATTCCGCCGACAGCACCCGCAGCGCGGACGCCAGCGGCGTGCCGTATTTCTCGGTCTGGATCATGGTCGTCACGACGCCCCGCAGCGCATCGAGCTTCACGCGTTTGGCGAGGTTCTCGAACGCCATGCGTCGCTCGGTGAGGAAGCTCAGTTCGATCGCCGTCAGCTGAAACTCGTCGCCCAGCTCGGGATAGGCGCGACCCAGTTCCCGTGCCACGCGCCCGAAGGCGGCATCGACGGTCAGGCCCGCCTCGGCGCAGATCACCAGCAGATCGAGCGCGTCCGGCATACCGCGCCGGATCGCGGTCGCGCGTTTTGTAATGAGGTTGTGCAGGTAAATGTCCGGCGCCTTGTAGCTGATGAGCAGCGCGCCCGCGAACACCATGAAGCGCTTGAAGTCGCTCCAGTCCGGCTTGATTCCGACGACATAGAGCAGGAACGCCGCGCCGCCGCCGAACACGATTGGCAGAGCCAGCCGCCCGAAGATGATGGCGATGGCCAGATCCTTGGAGCGGATGCCCGCCTGCGCCAGTTTTTCCTGCGCGGTCTTGAGCTGGTCGTCCTGAAGAACCTTCATGCCCTGCAACAGCGAGCGCATCCGGTCGGTGCTCTCGCGCTGGTGGACCAGCTTCGCGCGGCGCTTCGTGGTGGAGGCGGTAATCCCGGCCTTCAACTGTTCGCGCCGTTCGTTCAGGGCCTTGACGCGCTTCGCCATCGGATCGCGCACCGTGCTGGCAAGATAGATCGCAAAGATGGCGGCCACGGTTGCCATGGCGGCAAGCACTGTCGCCACGTCCGAAGCGGTCATGCCAAACAGCATCGAGCTGGGCGGGGGAGGGGTGGGAGCCATCGCGTCAGATCTCGAAATTGATCATCTGGGCCATGATGAACACGCCGATGCCCATCCAGCACATGCCGCCGATGCCGACAAGCTGCATCAGGCTTAGCCCGAACAGCCCATTGGGATCGGGGGTGTAGAACGACTCCATATAATGGAAGTTGATCCAGCTGATCAGGCCAAAGACGATGAACGGCAACGACCCGATGATATAGGCCGAAGCCTTGGATTCCGACGACATCGCGTTGATCTTCAGCTTCATCTGTGCGCGCTGGCGCAGCACGGTGGCGAGGTTGGCCAGCGTTTCCGCCAGATTGCCGCCCGTTTCGCGCTGGATCGTCAAGGTGATGCAGAAGAACTGGAACTCCGCGGTGCCCAGCCGTTCGGCGGTTTCCGCCAAGGCCTGGTCCATTGTCTTGCCGATGCGGATGCGTTCTGTGACGAGGCGGAATTCCTCGCCCACCGGCCCCGGCAATTCGGTCGAAACGGTCTGGAGCGTTTCGGCGATGGGCAGGCCCGACCGCAGACCGCGTACCATCAGTTCCAGCGCATCGGGGAATGTCATGGTGAATTTCTTCACGCGCTTGGTGATCAGCCGCCCGACATATTTATGGGGAAGGATCAGCCCGCTCGCGGTGCCGACGAACAGGGCCGTCAGCGGCGCCCAGCCCCGGAACAGACCGATGCCAATGACAGCGATCATCACGAGCGCGCAGGCACCCGCATATTGGCTCAGCGTCCACTTCTTGCCCGTCATACGCAGCCGCTTGGTCAGGTTCTCGGGGTTGGGGATCAGCGAGACGAGGATCTGCGATTGCTTGGCTGTGCTGCGCGAGGCAACCGCCTTGCGCATGCGCTGCTCCATGTCGGCATCGGCTCCGCCGTGGCGGCTCGTCACCGCGCTGAGCCGCCGGTCCATCGCCCGCGTCGCGGACGGACCCGAAAAGGCAAGGAACAGCATGAACAGCATGCTGCCCAGCATCAGGATGATCAGGATCAGTTTCGGGTCCATCGTCATTCCCTATTCGATCCCGGCGCGCGCGCGGGAGGGCGCGGCGTCACGGATCGGGTTCACCCCTGGGCGTCTTCCGCCTGTAACGCCTTCTTGCCCTTGGGCAGGCGGTCTTTCAGGCCGCTGAGCTTGCCCAGGAGAGACTGTCCGGCGCCCGCTTTGCCTGCTGTCGAGGCAGAGCTTTCGTCGACGCTCGCCAGCACCTTCACCGTCGCTTCGATATACGCAGCGCCAGCCTTGTTGCCCTTCGCCACTTCGGCAAAAGCCTTTCCAAGCTTGGCGGCCTGCGCGGCGAGGCGCGCATCGAACGGGATCAGGATGTCGATCTTGCGTTCGATCGACTGCTCGAAATCCTTGCGGCTAATCTCCAGCGCATTGGCCTGCATCTTGTTGGTGACGACCAGCACCTTGCTCTGCGGCGCGTTGGTCTTGAGCCAGGACAGGATGCGGATCGCGTCGCGTGCGGATGCGAGTGTCAGTTCTGTTACCACGACCGCTACACCCACTTCGCTCATCAGCTGCGGAAACTGGATCAGCATCGGCCGCGGCAGGTCGATGACACTGCAGTCGAATGCGTTGCGGAATTCTTCCTGCAATTGATAGAAGGCCCCGCCGTCCGTCAGCATCGGTTGGCTGATCGGCGCTTCGGCCGAGAGGATCGCCAGCTTGTCCGAGGCGCGCACCATTGCGCGCTCGATGAAGAGCCCATCGATGCGGCTCGGATTGTCGATCGCGTCGGTCAGGCCACGGCCGGGTTCCAGGTCCAGCGTCAACGCGCCGGTGCCGAAATGCAGGTCGAGGTCGAGCAGCGCGGTCGAGCGCTTTTCCTTGTCGCTCAGGATCCATGCCAGCGATGTCGCGAAGGTCGAAGCCCCCACACCGCCGCGTGTACCGATCACGGCCACACCGACGTGATTGCGCCCCGTCGCCGCATCGAGCTTGGGCGCCATGAACGCTGCCTGGGCGCTGGCCAGCGCATCGCGCAGATGGTCGGAGTGGAGCGGCTTGAGCATGTAATCCTGAATGCCGCTGGCGACCAGGTCGCGGTACAACCGCACATCGTTCACCTGCCCGCACGCGATCACGATCGTGCCGGGCTCACATACTTCGGCAAGGCCGTTGATGTCGTTGAGCGGATCGCTCGATTCGGACATGTCGACGAACAGGATCTGCGGGCTGGTATTCACCGACAGCGTTTGCACGGCATTGCGCATACCTCCGAGATAGACCTTTTCGGCCTGCCAGCCCATTTCGATGGCTACGGATCGGACAATGCTCGCGCTTGCCTCGTCACAGACATAAGCCTGAAACATGTCGCGTGCGCCGGGTTTCCAGGGGGCGTTCATGGTCAGTTTCCTGTCAGGGTCTGAAGCGCACCGGCGCCGGTCAACGGCTTGGTGCGATAGGTTTCGATCGCGCGGCTCGACGCAGCCGTCCGCAGATCGCTGGTGGCGGTTTTGCCGCGCACCAGATCTTCCGGGTTGGCCACCATGGCGGCGAGATTGGAATTGCTCGCGCAGCCGTAGTTGGACGATGCCCCGCCGACCACGTCATTTTCCTGTTTCGAATTCCAGTTGGGGCATCCCGGAACGGACGCGATGGACCGCCGCATGATCAGGCGCACCGCGCCCGGAGGAGCCTTGCCCGCCTGCGCGGTGGGGTCTTCCTCGATCAGCATGCCGCGGCCGCCCAGTATATCGGCGATCCCGTCGCGCACATTGGGTGCAATAAAGGCGTCGTCCGTGGCGATGGCGACATGATCGCCATAGCCCACATTGAGTGAGTCGAGCCAGCCGAGCAGCCGCGCGCGTTCTCCGGCGGAGAGGGTACTGCCGTCATTGGCCTGCACGTCATAGAGATAATATTGAAACTGCACCACCGGCTGGTGGACGGAGTCCACGCTGCGGTTGAACGGATTTTCCTTCGCGGCGACCGTCATCGGCATCGCGGCCAGCAAAAGGGCCGCGAGAGACAGCGGGCGGAAGAGGGGCGATGTGCTCTGCATGATCGTGGTCCTTGCCGTCAGAAGCTGAAGCCGGGGGTGGGTGCCGTATCGGCCGACGCCGTGCGTTTCGGCTTGGCGGTCTTGCCGCGCTTGGGCGCATCCGCGGCCGCTTGCGGGGCCACGGGTGCGGTCGCAGGGTCGGCGGGCCGGTTAGCGGGAGCGAGGCTGGGCACGGGTGCTTTCGCGCCGTTGACACCATCCGACCCCTGCTGGAACAGCAGCCCCTGCAACTCCGTCGCATTGCGGAAGCCGTCGGTCGGTGTGCGGATGTCGGCCGCGTTGACCGGCCGGACGAGATAGGGCGTCACGACGATCACCAGTTCGGTCTCGTTGCGCTGGAAGCGGCGCGACTTGAACAGGCTGCCCAGGATCGGGATGTTGCCGATGCCGGGAACCTTGTCGATGGCGTTCGCAGTGTCGTTGTTGAGCAGACCGGCGATCATGAACGACTGGCCCGATCCCAGCTCGACGGTCGTTTCCGCCGTGCGGGTCCGCAGCGCGGGGACCGAACTGCTGATCGAGAAATCAAGCGAAGAAACCGTCGGGCGAACCCGCAGCGAGACGCGGCCATCGGAGAGCACCGTCGGCGTGAAGGCAAGCTGCACACCATATTGCTTGAATTCGATGCTGTTGCCCTGGGTGCCGTTCGACACCTGATAGGGATATTCGCCACCCGCGAGGAAGCTGGCCGTTTCGCCGGATAGCGAGGTCAGGTTCGGCTGCGCAAGGGTGGTGGCAAGGCCGTTCGACTCGGCCAGATCGAGCGCACCGGCGAGATCCATGCCGAACAGCTTGGCGATGAAGCCCACCGTGGTGGAATTGTCGCTTGGCTGGTTGAACAGCCACCTGCGCGAGATGTCCCCTGGAAGGCCGCCAACGGCCGCGCCCTGATCCGTGATCGCGCTGCGTGTCGAGCGGCCGAGATAGCCGGAAAAGCTACCGGAGCCAGTGCCCAAACCGGTAAAGTTCGTGCCGACCTTGTGGACCAGCGTCCGATTGACCTCGGAAATCTTGACCTGCAGGTTCACCTGCAGCGGCGTCGCCGTCTGCAGGCGGCCGACCACCGTGGTCTTCTCCTTGGGATCGGTTACGCGCCCGTTGAGGAATGCGTCGACAAGGCGCTCGGCCTCGGCGGCGTCTTCCGGTGCCTTCACCGTGCCGGTCAGCAGCGTGATGCCGTTCATGTTGGAAACGGTAATGTCCGCATCGGGCAGGGCGAGTTTCAGCATCTGGTCGATGCTGGTCAGGTTGTTGCCGATCCGCACAGTCGCGGAATATAAGACCTTCCCGGTCTTAGATGTAACGAAGATCGTGCTTTCGCCCGGCAGCTTACCCATCAGGTAGAGCTGGTTCTGCGAACGCACATGCACATCCAGCACTTCGGGCTTGGCGATCACCACGTCCGACATGCTCGATGCCAGGTTGATGACCTTGCTCTCACCCACGGAGAGGAGAATGACAGGCTGGCGGCTGGTCTCCGCCGATGCCGCGTTTAATGCGCTGGTTGGCATCGCCACACCGGCAAGGCCGAGCGCGAAGGCACAAGCCGTTGCGGAATGACGAACGATCAAGCTGGTCCGTTTCATCTTACTTACCCCCACTGACGGCGACATCGGTCACCGTGGTGCCACGGGCGATATGGACGATTGGTCCAATCCCCACCGCACCCGTAATCGCATTGCCCATGGTTGCGCCCATCTGGACGGCGCCCTGCACCACGGCTGGCGGTACAGTCCGCCGCTGGAACCGGGACACGTCGCCACCCGTGGCGAACGTCGAACCCTTGTCGACTGGCCCTGCGGCAATTTTCGCCAGCGCCTTTTTCTCGGCAGAGGGATCATTGCTGTTGGGCAACGGCACGCTGCCGTCGGCACCCGCGATCGCCGCATCCAGATCCGCCGTGTTGTCCGCGATTGAGCGGAGCGAGAGCGAGAGCGAACCCACCGTCTGCGCGACTGCGATCTTCTCGGCGATCTTGGGCGTCACTTCGAGCGTGACGGTGGAATAGGTACGCACTTCCGGCTTGCCGTTCGCGTCCATTGGATCGGTGCGCTGGTCGGTGGCGAGTACGCGCAGATTGCGCAGGATGGTTTCGGCGACCTTCAGCGACTGGCCGCTGTCGCCGCCACCGCTGATCGCCTGGGTCAACATCAGGTCGATGCGGTCACCCGGAAAGATGAAGCCCGCAACCGAGCTGTTGGCAGACACGGGAACGGTGATCGCCCGCATGCCCGGACCAAGCGCCGCCGCCATGAAGCCGCGATCACCCGGGCGGATGATCGTGCCCTGCGTCAGCGGCTGGCCAGCGGTGATCGGATTACGCACCACGCTGCCCGCAAGCACGCTCGCGTCTTCCTTGCCCTTGATGAAATAGGCGTTTTCGACCAATTCCTTGGGCCAGGGCTGGTAGCGCACGCTTTCGGCGTCGAGGATGGTGCCGACCGGCAGCGCCTTGGTCGCCACGAGGACGAGCGGACCGTCCGGCGCGGGTGGCATGGACGATGCGGCAGCGTGGGGGGCACTGCCCCCATCGCCGGAAAACATCGATCGCGCCATCAGCGCGGTCGTGATTGCTATGATCAGCGCTCCTGCGAGCAGGACAGCTTTTCTGACATCCATGACGAAACCCCGTCTACAAAAAATCAGCGCTTCCCAGCGCCCGAAACCCGAATATTACGCAAAGTGGTTAATTATCCGTTCGCCTATCAGCCACAGCCCGGCGAGCGAGATTGCAACGCCATAGGGAACCTCCGGCTGACCCAGCCGTCGCGTCATCCTGTGGTGGATCAGCGTGGCCATCGTTACGACCCCGCCCAGCACGGCCATCAGCAGCAACAGGAAAGCAAGAGCCTGCCACGGAAACCACAAGGCCACAGCCGCGAGCAGCTTGACGTCGCCGCCGCCCATCATGCGCAACGCAAACAGCGCGGCAAACAGCGTGAACATGCCGATGCCGAGCGCGATTTGCAGGACCATGTCCGGCCACGCGGGAATGCCGCACGCCAGCCAGTACAGGGGCGCCAGCGCTGCGATCACGATATTGAGCCGGTTGGAGATGATGCGCGAGCGCAAGTCCGTCACCGCCGCAGCAATCAGCAAAGCGGCAAGCGCGGTGAGCAACGCAAAAATGAAAAAATCCCCAGCCATGGCACGTCGGTCTAGGGACAAGGCCTTACCAAATCGTTATCGCGGCGTTAATTCCACGACCACCATCCTCCACCCGGATTGCCCTGCCACCGATATGCCCACCGATTTCCCTCATTTTGATGCGCTGATTATCGGTGCTGGCATGGCCGGGGCCAGCCTGGGTGCGGAGATCGCGGCCGACATGGCAGTGCTGATGATCGAACAGGAAGACCAGCCCGGCTATCACGCCACCGGCCGGTCTGTGGCGTTCTGGTCGGAAAGCTATGGCGGGCCGCTCGTCCGTCCCTTGACGCAGGCATCACTGGCCGCGCTTGCCGATCCCGATCCCGCCTTTTCGGAAGACAGCTTCCTGTCGCCACGGGGCGCCGTGCATATCGGGAACGCGGATGACGCCACTTTGCGCGACCGGATGATCGCTGCCTTCGCCGATAATGACCTGCTCGTCCCTATGGATCGTTCGGCGCTGGAAACGCGCATTCCCGGCCTGCGCCCCGGCTGGTCGACGGGCGTTTGGGAGGCCAGTACCGCCGATATCGATGTCGCCACGCTGCATGCGGCCTATCTCCGGCAATTTCGGCAGCGGGGCGGAACGCTGTGGACGGACGCTGCCCTCACATCTGTGGAACGGTCGTCGCGCGGCTGGACGGTGCTGACGGCGGCGGGCGCCTGTACGGCTGACATTCTGATCAACGCGGCGGGTGCTTGGGCCGATCCGGTGGCGCGGCTGTGCGGTGTGGCGCCCCTTGGAATCCAGCCCCTGCTGCGAAACGTCGCGCAATTGCGCACCGATCCCGCCGCACCCGCTGACCTACCGCTTGTGCTTGATCTGGCGGAGCAGTTCTATTTCAAGCCTGCGGGCGGAGGGCGCATCTGGCTGACGCCCCATGACGAACATCCGGCTTTACCCTGCGACGCCGGTCCGGATGATCTGGCGATCGCCACCGCTATCGCCCGGTTCGAGCAGGTCGTCGACTGGAAGGTCGAGGCGGTCGAGCGAAAATGGGCGGGCCTGCGCAGCTTTGCGCCGGACCGCTTGCCGGTCTATGGATTTGATCGGCGTACGCCCGGATTCTTCTGGTTCGCGGGGCAGGGCGGTTTCGGGATCCAGACGGCCCCCGCCGCTGCCCTGCTGGCGAGGGCGCGACTGACCGGGGCAGCGCCCCATGCCGCCCTGAGCGGTATCGATCTCGATCGCTACGATCCGGCGCGGTTCGGTTGAGGGTTTCTCTTCCTTTCCCCGCTTATTGACGATAGCCTGCACACGGACATCACCTGGTGGGAGGGTATCATGGCTCATAAATTCGTGATCGAGCAGAACAAGGCGGGCGAATATGTCGCCAAATTCAAGTACAACAGCGAAACGATCTTCTGGACCGAAGGCTACAAGACCAAGGCGTCGGCACAAAATGCCATCGATTCGGTCATCAAGAATGGTCCGGGGGCGCCCGTCGAGGACGCCTGATTCGCGCATCGCGCCTCTCCGGCCTGCCGGGACGTGAGCGTCCTGGGTGCGATCATCGCGGGCGGCGCGGCGCGGCGGTTCGGCAGCGATAAGGCGGCGGCGCTGCTCCGTGGTGTGCCGCTGATGGATCATGTCGCCCGCGCGCTTGCGCCGCAGGTCCCCGAAATCGTGGTGGTGGGTCGCCAGTGGGCGGGCATGACCTGCGTTCCCGATCGTCCCCAGGCGGGTGAGGGTCCGCTCGGTGGCCTATGCGGGGCGCTGCACTACGCGCAGAGCAAAGGATATGGCGCCGTCCTTACCGTGGGCTGCGACACTCTTCCCGTGCCAACTGATCTTCTCAAAGGGTTGGGGGAGGGGCCTGCCGTTGTCGCCACGCAATGGCTGTTCGGGCTCTGGCCCGCGTCGCTGGCCGCAACACTGGAAGCATGGCTGGCCGAGCAGCCTGACCGGTCGATCAAGGGATGGATGCAGCACACCGGTGCACGCAGGGTTGAGTGCGACGCACGCTTCGTGAACATCAACACGCCCGAGGGGCTGGCTGAAGCCGCATTGCAGCTCGACCCCGAACTACCCTAGTCGAAATAACCCAGCTCGGCCTGCATATCGACCGCATCGATAATCTTGCCGCCGGCCATGAAGACGGCCGTGGTGCAGGCGAGCGCCAGCAGCTTTCCGGTCCAGCCGGGGTATTGCATCATGTAGATGACGCCCCGATCCGCCGCGCCAAGCGCCAGCGCGTAGATGATGAGGAACGCCTCGAACTTCGTCTTTATGGTAAACAGGCGTTTGATGGTCCGGAACATGGCTTTTTCTGAGCAAGGGTCATGCCAGCCACGGAAATTCGTGCCTTAGATGGTTAACGCGTTCGTAACTGTCAGCCCTGCCGACAGTCGACATGGTTAACTGGGGTGCAATTCGACCGGGCGCGAATGAGCCAGGGTCAGATCAGGTGCGCGAATTCCGCCAGCAGGTCGCGGTACAGCTTCTTCTTGAAAGGCACGATCAGGTCCGGCAGGCTGTGTGGATCGATCCACTGCCAGTCGCGAAATTCCTGATGTGGGGTGGCAATGTTGATGTCCGCATCGGTGCCCAGAAAGCGCATCAGATACCAGATCTGCCGCTGCCCGCGATACTTGCCGCCCCAGATCTGCCCGACCAACTCGTCCGGCAGGTCGTAGAACAGCTCTTCCTTGCTCTGCGCAATGACCTTGACCAGATCGGCAACGATGCCGGTCTCTTCGCCCAGTTCCCGCATCGCCGTGTCGCGCGGGTCTTCGCCGGGATCGATGCCACCCTGCGGCATCTGCCACGCCTCGACCTTGCTATCGAGGCGCTGGCCGACAAACACTTTTCCGTCCATGTTGACCAGCATCATGCCGACACAGGGGCGGTAGGGAAGGGACGTGTTCATCGGACTGCGCTAACTCATGACCGTTGGAATGGTTCTGCCGTGCGCGACGAAAGTGCGCCGCCGCCCTCTAGCGTTAACGACTGGCGAATGCCAGCCCGGAACGCACGGTCTGCACTGTGCCGCAGCACCGCGACCAGCCCATCCGCGCCGTTCGGTTGCTTTCTCTGGTACTTGCGGCACGGTTTCGCCATTGTTGCCGTGGGAAAAGCGCGCTATCGACCACCCCGACTAATTCTTTTTTGATGACGGGCCGGGCAAGGCGTAGGGAACATGCAGTTTTCCCCCACTGCCAAGAAAATACAGGATAGGTGCTATGGCGAGTGTCGCCCCTCTTTCTCCTCCGATCGATCCGGCTGACGACCAGTCGCTCGAGTCGGTTGTCGTCCGCTTTGCGGGGGACAGCGGCGACGGGATGCAGCTGACCGGCGGGCAGTTTACCCTTTCGACGGCGCTGGCGGGCAATGATCTTGCGACATTCCCGGACTTCCCGGCCGAGATCCGGGCGCCGCAAGGCACGCTCTTCGGCGTGTCCGCTTTCCAGATCAACTTCGGCTCGACGGACATCACGACCGCTGGCGATGCGCCCGATGTGCTGGTCGCGATGAACCCGGCCGCGCTCAAGACCAATGTGAAGGATCTGAAGCCTGGCGGCCTCATCATCGCGGACGAGGGTGAGTTCAACGACCGCAACCTTGCCAAGGCGAAATATGAGGCGAACCCGCTGACGGACGGGTCGCTGGCGCAATGGCAGCTCCTCTCGCTCAACATTTCCCAGCTTACCCTCGACAGCGTCAAGCCCTTTGGTCTTGGCAACAAGGAAGCGCTGCGCTGCAAGAATATGTGGACGCTGGGTCTGGCGCTGTGGATGTTCGATCGCGATCGCCAGCCGATCGTTGCCTGGCTCAAGGCGAAGTTCGCCAAGGCCCCGGAACTCGCCGACGCCAATATCGCCGCGCTCGATGCGGGCCATGCTTATGGCGAAACGGCGGAGATCAGCGGCGAAGGTCTGGGCCTCAAGCAGCATCATGTGCCGTCCGCCGCCGTGCCGTCGGGCCTCTACCGCACCGTGACCGGCGCCGAAGCCATCTCGCTGGGCCTTGTGGCTGGAACGCAGCTTGCCGGATTGCCGATGTTCTTCGGCGGCTATCCGATCACTCCTGCCAGCGCGATCCTGCATCACCTGTCCCGCCTCAAGGAATATGGCGTCACGACCTTCCAGGCGGAGGACGAGATCGCGGCGATCGCCTCGGCCATCGGCGCAAGCTATGCCGGATCGCTTGGCATCACCAGTTCGTCCGGGCCGGGCATCGCGTTGAAGGGTGAGGCGATCGGCCTTGCCATCATGACCGAGCTGCCGCTTGTTATCGTCAACTCGCAGCGCGGCGGCCCGTCCACCGGCCTCCCCACCAAGACCGAGCAGTCGGACCTCTATCAGGCGGTCTATGGCCGTAATGGCGACGCGCCCATGCCGGTGATTGCTGCGCGCTCGCCCGCCGACGCGTTCGAATGCGCTATCGAGGCATGCCGGATCGCCGTGCAGTATATGACCCCGGTCATGCTGCTGACCGACGGCTATATCGCCAACGCTGCCGAACCGTGGAAGGTGCCGGACATGGCCACTTTCGCGCCCTTCCCGGTGACGTTCATGGACACTGCGCAGGAAGGCGGCTTCCTGCCCTATGCCCGCGACGAAAAGCTGAAACGCCCGTGGGTAAAGCCCGGCACGCCCGGCCTGATGCACCGTATTGGCGGCATCGAAAAAGGCGTCAACACCGGCCATATCGAATATTCGCCTGCCAACCATCAGGCGATGACCGACATCCGCCAGAACAAGGTGCTCGGCATCGCTGACAGCCTGCCCGATCAGGATGTCTCGCTCGGCACCGACAGTGGCAAGCTGGTGGTGGTGGGCTGGGGATCGACCTTCGGCCCGATCCACCAGGCGGTGCGCCGCGCCCGCGCCAAGGGCCGCGACGTCTCGCATGTCCATATCCGCCATATCTGGCCGCTGCCCAAGAATCTGGGTACGCTGCTCAAGGGCTATGAGAAGATCATCGTGCCGGAAATGAACACTGGCCAGTTGAAGACCGTGCTACGCGACCAGTATCTCGTCGATGCCAAGCCGCTCAACAAGGTGTCGGGCCAGCCGTTCCGGATTGCGGAAATCGAGGCGGCGATTGAAGATGCATTGAAATAAGTCCGTCACCCCAGCGAAGGCTGGGGTCTCAAGAGGCGGGAGATGCCAGCCTGCGCTGGCATGACGGGAAAGGAAGACAATTATGAACGATATGACCCCCGTAGCGAAGATGACGCCCAAGGACTGGGAGACCGATCAGGAGGTCCGCTGGTGCCCCGGTTGCGGCGACTACGCGATCCTGAAAGCGGTTCAGCGCACCCTGCCGGAAATCGGCGCGCGCCCGGAAAGCACGGTGTTCGTCTCGGGCATCGGCTGCTCGTCGCGCTTCCCTTATTATGTGGAAAGCTATGGTTTCCACACCATCCATGGCCGCGCGCCGGCGGTGGCTACGGGCGTCAAGCTCGCCAACCCGGAACTCGACGTGTGGATCATCACGGGTGATGGCGACGCGCTCTCGATCGGCGGCAACCACACGATGCACATTCTGCGCCGCAATCTCGATTGCCAGATCCTGCTGTTCAACAACGAGATCTACGGCCTGACCAAGGGCCAATATTCGCCGACCAGCCGTGAAGGCACACGCAGCCCTTCGACGCCGTTCGGTTCCGTCGACCGCCCTGCCAAGCCCGCCGCTTTCGCTTTGGGCAGCGGTGCGCGGTTCGTCGCGCGCGGGTTCGACGTCAGCAAGAACCTTCCCGATGTGCTCAAGGCCGCTTATGCCCACAAGGGCGCGGCGTTCGTGGAAATCTTCCAGAACTGCATCGTCTATAACAAAGACGTGTTCGCCGACTTTACCGAGAAGAAGAACGCGGATGACGGCCAGCTCTGGCTCGAAAACGGCAAGCCGATGCTGTTCGGGAAGGGCGCCAAGGGCATTGCCCTCGATCGTGAGGCCCTGACCCTCAAAGTGGTCGATGTCGTCGATGGCGACTGGCAGGCGGCCGACGTGATCGTCCATGATGTCACCAATCGCTCGGTCGCGCACATGTTGGTCGAAATGCCGTTCGGCAGCTTCCCGATGGCGCTGGGCGTGCTCTATGACGATCCCGCTCCCAGCTTCGAAAGCGCTGTCGTCGCCCAGAACGAGCAGGCCGCCAAGGGCAAGACACCCGACCTGCAAAAGCTGGTCAGCCAAGGGCAGACTTGGACCGTTGGCTCCGGCGCGGAAACCGACGCCGCCGAAGCGGGCAGCGCGGGGTCAGGGCCGGAGCTATAAGCTCCGCCTGCCTCAGAAATACAATGAGCGTCCCAATATCGCCGCGAAGGCGATCAGGATTGCCGCGCCGCCGATAATGACAGGCCGGTTACGCGCAAGACTGAACGGCTTTGGCGCGTCCAGAGGTGCGATCGCATAGCCCACAGAAATGAAACCGGCGAGTCCGCCGAAGGATGATGCCACCGCCGACATGATCGTGATGATCAGCCCGACTGGGTTGAGCAGGCCGACAAGAATAGCCCCGGCCCCGGCTCCGGCATAAAAACCGTGCGCAATTGTCTTGCGCACCGCGTCGGTTTGAGGGCCAGTCCCGATCATGCCGTTAAGCGATCGGATGGCGGCGCGTACCAGCAGAATATAAGCGGCAATGCCGAAAAGCAGTTCGCCCACCCGGATGACGACCGGCATGGGCAACCCCTCAAGCCCGCCGCCTTCCCCTGTGCCCAGATCGCCAAAGCCCGATACGCCCGAAAAGGCAAAATAGCCCGCCGCGACGAAGGCTTCACTCACCCATATCAGCCACAGGACCAGCCGCGCCCTGTCCTGTGTCGCGCGCGTCCACAACGCGTAAGCCCACACGGCAAGCACGGCATTAACGGTAACGCCGGCGCAGGACACGACAACGCTCCGCCAGCCGGCCAGCCCGGTACAATCGACATAGTAAGCGCCGATCGTCGCGACATGGCCGCCCAGCGCCGCACACGCCACCGCGTGGCCACCGATCTCATGCCACATGGTCAGCAGCGGGTGAATGGCCATGGATAGCCCTAATATGGTCAACAGATCGACGTTTGGTTTCATCGCGCGGTCCCCGCTGGTTTCCCGCAGCGTATCGGGCCGACGATGATGGAGCCAGGATGAAAAAGGCATCCTTGCGATGAATTGAGGGATACCCGATTTGCCTTTCGCGCGTTAGGCACGGGCATGTCCAAACCGACCCTCCTCTGGCTGCGCCGTGACCTGCGCCTGCGCGATCAGGCTGCGCTCCTTGCGGCGGTGGAGGAGGGGCCGGTCATTCCGGTCTACATCCTGGACGATCACGGGCCGAAGTACCGCATCATGGGCGCAGCGTCGCGCTGGTGGCTGCACCATAGCCTTGCGGCGCTCGACGCCGCGCTGCGCGCCAGGGGATCGCGGCTGATCCTGCGGCGGGGCAAAGCCGCCGATGTGCTCGCGGCGCTTGCGGACGAAAGCGGCGCGGGGCGTGTTCATGCCATCGCCCACTATGAACCCTGGTGGCGCAATGCAGAACGGGACGTTGCCAAGCGGCTCGATCTGGTCTGTCATGACGGCAACTATCTGCTCCCGCCCGCGACGGTGAAAACCGGTTCGGGTGGCCCGTACAAGATTTTCACGCCTTTCTCCCGCGCCGTTGTGGAGCATATGCCGCCGCCCGCCCCGCGCCCCGCGCCCGCACATATGTCCGCGCCCGACCACTGGCCGAAGAGCGAAACGCTGGACGAATGTAGCCTGCTGCCGACGAAGCCCGATTGGGCGACCGGTATGGCGGAGGAATGGACGCCCGGGGAGGAGGGCGCGCACGAACGGCTCGACGACTTCGTGGACAAGGCGTCCGATTATGACGAGGCCCGCAATCTTCCCTCGCAGGAGGGATCGTCCCGCCTGTCGCCGCATCTGCATTTCGGCGAGATCTCGCCCGCGGCGGTGTGGCATGCCCTGCGCGGCCGCAGCGCGGGGGTGACGACCTTCCGCACCGAAATCATCTGGCGTGACTATGCGCAGAACATCATCCTGACCTACCCCGACTACGGCAAGGCCAACGGGAAAGCGGCCTTCGACACGCTCCCATGGCGCTCCACATCGGAGGCGCGCGCCGACATCTCCGCATGGAAGAAAGGCCTGACCGGCTACCCGATCGTCGATGCGGGCATGCGGCAGCTGTGGACGAGCGGCTGGATGCACAACCGCGTGCGGATGATCGCGGCGAGCTTCCTCATCAAGCATCTGCTGGTCGACTGGCGGGTGGGCGAGGCGTGGTTCTGGGACACGCTGGTCGATGCCGACTACGGCAATAACTCGGTCAACTGGCAGTGGGTGGCGGGCAGCGGTGTCGACGCCAACATGTTCGGTCGCATCATGGCGCCGCTGGTCCAGTCACCGAAATTCGATGCCGGGGACTACATCCGCCAGTGGGTGCCCGAACTCGCGCACATCCAGGGTGACGCCGTGCATGATCCCGATGCCCATGGCTGCCGCCCCGCCGACTACCCCGCCAAGATCATCGGCCACCGCGAAGCGCGGGAGCGGGCCTTGGCGGCCTACCGACACGTCAAGGGCTGAACGGCCGCACCCGTGCCACATTCGCGGTCAGGAACAAAGCTGGCGGCGCGCCTCTTCATATTCTTCGATCAGCCGCTCGATCAGCTGCGCAGCGGGCAGGATCGATTCGATCGCCCCGATGCCCTGACCCGAGCCCCATATGTCCTTCCATGCCTTGACTGCGGTATCCCCGCCGAAGTTCATTGCGCTGGGGTCGCTTTCCGGCAGATGGTCGGGGTCCAGCCCGGCCGCGACGATCGACGCGCGCAGATAGTTGCCATGCACGCCGGTGAAAAGGTTGGTGTAGACGATATCGTCCGCGTGCCCATCGGCGATGCCCTGCTTGTAGGCCTCGACCGCGTTGGCTTCGCGGGTCGCGATGAACGCGCTGCCGATATAGGCGAGGTCGGCGCCTAGGGCGCGCGCCGCTAATACCGAGCGGCCATGCGCGATGGCGCCCGACAGCGCCAGCGGCCCGTCGAACCACTGGCGGATTTCCTGCACCAGCGCGAAGGGTGACTGCGTGCCCGCATGTCCCCCGGCACCCGTCGCGACCGCGATAACGCCGTCCGCGCCCTTCTCGATCGCCTTGCGCGCGAACCGGTCGTTGATGACATCATGGAACACGACGCCGCCCCAGCCCTTCACTGCGGCGTTCACGTCCTCGCGCGCACCCAGCGACGTGATGACGATCGGCACCTTCCATTTGGCGCAGGTCGCCATGTCCTCTTCGAGTCGGCTGTTGGATTTGTGAACGATCTGGTTGACCGCAAACGGAGCAGCGGGGGCATCCGGATGATCGCGGTCCCATGCCGCGCGGGCCTCGGTAATCTGGTGCAGCCATTCGTCGAGCTGGCTCTGCGGTCGCGCGTTGAGAGCCGGAAAGCTGCCGACGATACCCGCACAGCACTCCGCGATGACCAGCTCCGGCCCGGAGACGATGAACATCGGCGCGGCCATGGCGGGCAGGCGCAAAGTGTCGAACAACGGCGTGGGCAACGGCATCAAAACTCCCCCGGATTGGATGATGCGGCGTAACAATCACCAAACCGGGGAGGTTGCAACCCCCTAGGCGCTCGCCAACGCCACGCCGTTCGCCGCCGAGAGCACCGCTTTCACGGATGCCGTAGCGACATCGCTATCGAGACCCGCGCCAAAAAATGTGCGGCCATCCGGCGTCCGGCACTCGACATAGGCGGCGGCGTTCACATCCGTGCCTGCGCCGACCGCATGTTCGCTATAATCCGCGATCTCCAAATCGACTCCGAGTTCCTCGCGCAGCGCACACAGGATGCTCGACAACAAGCCATTGCCGCGCCCGGAAATGCTGCGTTCCTCGCCGTCCAGCGTGATCCGCCCGACGAAGATGCGGTCGCCGGCCGCCCCGCTTTCCTGATAGTCGACCAGCTCGAATCGCTGGCCTTCGGTCAGGCGATAATGCGACTCGAAGGCCTGCCAGATGTCGTTGGCGTTAAGCTCGCGGCTGGTCTGATCCGCGACGCCCTGCACCACGCGGCTGAAATCGGCCTGCATACGCTTGGGCAGTTTGAGGCCCTTGTCCTGTTGCAACACCCACGCGACGCCGCCCTTGCCGGACTGCGAATTGACGCGGATGACCGCTTCGTAGTTGCGGCCCAGATCGGCGGGATCGATCGGCAGATAGGGTACGTCCCACAGCTGGTCGTTGCGCGCTTCCTGCGCCGCAAAGCCCTTCTTGATCGCGTCCTGATGGCTGCCGGAAAAGGCGGTGAACACCAGCTCGCCCGCATAGGGATGGCGCTGGTGCACGGGCAGCTGGTTGCAATATTCGACCGTCTGGATGACCTCGTCGATGTCCGAGAAGTCGAGCAGCGGGTTCACGCCCTGCGTGTACAGGTTGAGGCCGACTGTCACCAGATCGCAATTGCCGGTGCGCTCGCCATTGCCGAACAGGCATCCCTCGACCCGGTCCGCACCCGCCATCAGACCCAGTTCCGCCGCCGCGACTCCGGTGCCCCGGTCGTTATGCGGGTGCAGGCTGATGACCACGGCGTCGCGCTTGCTGATGTGGCGGCACATCCACTCGATCTGGTCGGCGTAGATATTGGGGGTCGCCGCCTCGACCGTGGCGGGCAGGTTTAGGATCAGCGGCTTTTCCGCCGTCGGCTGCAGGATGTCCATCACCGCCTCACAGCATTCCAGGCTGAAATCCAGCTCGGCGGTGGAGAAGGTCTCGGGCGAATATTCGAAATGCCAGTCGGTGTCCGGGCGCTTGGCCGCCTCGTCGCGCAACAGTTTGGCGGCATCGATAGCGATCTTCTTGATCTCGTTGCGCTCCATGCCGAACACGATGCGCCGCCATGCGGGCGACACCGCATTGTAGACATGGACGATCGCGCGCTTCGCGCCCTCCAGGCTCTGGAACGTCGTCTCGATGAGGTCGCGTCGCGCCTGGGTCAGCACCTGAATCGTCACGTCGTCGGGGATCGCGCCGGAGCGCACCAGCCCGCTAATGAAATCGAACTCGGTTGCGCCCGCGGACGGAAAACCGACTTCGATCTCCTTCAGTCCGACCTTGATCAAAAGTTCGAAGAAGCGCTGCTTCTTTTCCGCGTTCATCGGGTCGATCAGCGCCTGATTGCCATCGCGCAGATCGGTGGAGAGCCAGCGCGGCGGCTTCGTGATCGTGCGGCTCGGCCATTGCCGGTTGGGCAAATCAACCTGCGGGAACGGACGGTATTTCTGTGAGGGGTCGGACAGCATCATGACATGAAATTCCTGCAACAACGAACGGCGCGAGAGCCGGAGCGACTAGGACGAAGGTGAAATGCCCTTAGGCGGTCGCGCGGCCGTCAGCGGCCAGCACCAGAGACACGCCTAAGGGCGTGTAAGTCGTAGAAGAAGGCAGGACAGGGCGCGAGCGGTCTGCATGATGCTCGCGCCTTAGCGGTAACGGGCGGGGAATGTCCACCCTTTTGTTGCGGGGGGAGGACGAAGCCGGACCGGTCGCAAGGGGCCACACGATCCGGCTTCACCGCAGACTATTTGTCGAATTCGGCGACGATCTTCAGCTCGACCGCGTCGCCGACCATCGGTACGGCCATGCCCAGGCCGAAGTCGCTGCGCTTGATTGCGGCGGTTGCGGAAAAGCCGATCATTTCCTTCTTCGACATCGGGTTCGTGCCCGCGCCCACGAAGCTCGCGTCGAGTGTCACGGGCTTGGTCACGCCATGGATGGTGAGGTTGCCGGTGATGTCCGCGTCGGTGCCATCGATCTTGACGCTGGTCGATTCGAACGTGGCATTGGGGAATTTCGCGGCGTCGAAAAACTGCGCGCTCATCAGATGCTCATCCAGCTTGGCGATACCGGTGCGGATATTCGCGACCGGAAAGCTGATGCTGACCTTCGCATCGGCGGGCTTTTTCGGGTCGAGGGTCAGGCTGCCGGTGGGCATGGCGATGACGCCAACATTGTTGGTGATGCCCATGTGATTATACGCAAACAGCACCTGCGTATGCCCGGGGTCGACAGCATAGGTTCCACCGGTAACCCGTGCCGGGTCCGCTGCGCCGGGGGTGGCGGGCGCTCCGGCCTGCGCAACGAGCGCGGCGCTGGTGAAGAGGCCGATGGCGGCTATGGCGGCAATGGGGAGGGTTCGCATGGACAGTCTCCTGAAAAGGAAAGGGGGGACCCGCTCTATAGCCGGTCCCCCCTGTCTGTGCCAGACGCCGTTGCGCACGGATTACCCGCGCGCGACGAACCGTGTCAGTTCTTTTCTTTGTCGACCAGCTTGTTGGCGCCGATCCAGGGCATCATCGCGCGCAGCTGCGCACCGGTCTTCTCGATCGGGTGCGCGGCGGCAAGCTTGCGGCTGGCCTTCAGCTCCGGCTGACCAGCGCGGTTGTCGAGGATGAAGCGCTTCACGAAACGACCGGACTGGATGTCGGCCAGCACGCGCTTCATTTCCGCCTTCGTCTCATCGGTGATGATGCGCGGGCCGGTGTGGATGTCGCCATATTCCGCGGTGTTGCTGATCGAATAGCGCATGTTGGCGATGCCGCCCTCATACATCAGGTCGACGATCAGCTTCACTTCGTGGAGGCATTCGAAATAAGCCATTTCGGGGGCATAGCCCGCCTCGACCAGCGTTTCGAAACCGGCGGTGATCAGGTGAGAAAGACCACCGCACAGCACGGCCTGCTCACCGAAAAGGTCGGTTTCGCACTCTTCCTTGAACGTCGTCTCGATGATGCCCGACCGGCCGCCGCCGACGCCCGACGCATAGGATAGGGCGACGTCATGCGCGTTACCGGTCGCATCCTGATGCACCGCGATGAGGCAGGGGACGCCGCCGCCGCGCACATATTCGCTGCGCACGGTGTGGCCGGGGCCCTTGGGCGCGATCATGAACACGTCGATGTCGGCGCGCGGCTCGATCAGGCCGAAATGCACGTTGAGGCCATGGGCAAAGGCGAGCGCCGCGCCGGGCTTCATGTTCGCGTGCAAATCATTCGCATAGATCGCCGCCTGATGCTCGTCGGGGGCAAGGATCATCAGCACGTCGGCCCATGCGGCGGCGTCGGCATTGCTCAACACTTTGAAGCCCGCGCCTTCGGCCTTCTTGGCAGTCGCCGAGCCGGCGCGCAGGGCAATCGCGACTTCGGCAACGCCGCTGTCGCGCAGGTTCTGCGCATGGGCATGGCCCTGGCTGCCATAGCCGACAATGGCGACTTTCTTGCCCTTGATCAGGCCGATATCTGCATCACGATCGTAATAAACGCGCATTTTCATCTCTTTCTGTTGATTGGGTTCGCCCGGACGGGCGGGGGATGGAAAACGATACTGCTTAGGAAATTCAGGAGGCGTCCTTGCCCCGAATGATGCCAACCACGCCGGTGCGGCCGACCTCGACCAGACCGATACCGCGCATCAGGTTGACGAATGTATCGACCTTTTCGGTCGTGCCGGTAATCTCGAAAACGAAACTCTCGGTCGTAGTGTCGACGACCTTGGCGCGGAACACTTCGGCAAGGCGCAGCGCCTCGATCCGGTGCTCGCCTGTGCCGGCGACCTTCACCAGTGCCAGTTCGCGTTCGACGAACGGGCCGTTGTCGGTCAGGTCAGCGACCTTGTGCACCGGCACCAGACGGTCGAGCTGAGCGATGATCTGGTCGATCACGCGGGGCGGGCCGTTGGTGACGACGGTGATGCGGCTGATCGAATGATCGGCCGTGATGTCGGCGACCGTCAGGCTGTCGATATTGTACCCGCGCGCGGTGAACAGGCCCGCGATCCGCGCGAGGATACCCGCCTCGTTCGCGACCGTCAGCGACAGCACATGGCGCTCGGTCTTTTCTTCCGCAATGTGCATTACTCGTCTTCCCCGTGTTCTTCCGTGTCGTGACGCACGGACAGCATGCCCGTCATCGCGTAGTGCCAGTCGCCGTCCAGCCGGTGGGCGATCCGCACCGGAAAGCCGACGAAGGCGTCATAAATCTTGGTCAGGCGCTCACCCACATAGCGCGGGCTGACCAGCACCCGGCCATGGTGCACATCGTTAAGGTCGTAGCCGTGGTCCAGCATGACCTCCCATTCTTCCAACTCGTCGATGGCATAGTCGATCGTCCATCCGGTGAGTTCGCTCGTGCCATTGGTCCGCTCGAAATCCCATGGCTCGCTCACATGGATGCGCAGCTTGAGATGAGCGGTCATGATCCTGCCTTTCCCTACACCAGAGCCTTGGCTTCGTCGTTCATGGTGCCCGAGACCTGGCTGGGGTCAAGCAACATATCCGTATGTGCCGCCCCGGACGGAATCATCGGGAAACAGTTGGACAGGCGCGCCACGCGGCAATCCACCATCACCGGCCCGGGCGTTTCGATCATCTGGCGAATGCCCGCCTCCAGTTCCTGCGGCCCCTCGATGCGGATGCCGGTCCAGCCATAGGCTTCGGCCAGCTTCACGAAATCGGGCAGGCTGTCGGAATAGCTGTTGGAATAGCGGCTTTCATAGGTCAGTTCCTGCCACTGGCGGACCATGCCCATATATTCGTTGTTGAGGATGAAGATCTTGACCGGCAGGCGATATTGCGTCGCCGTGCCCAGTTCCTGAATGTTCATCTGGATCGATGCGTCACCCGCGATGCAGACGACGAGCGAGTCCGGATTGCCCATCTGCGCGCCGATCGCCGCCGGGAAACCATAGCCCATCGTGCCGAGCCCGCCCGACGTCAGCCATTTGTTGGGATCGTCGAAGTGGTAATGCTGCGCGGCCCACATCTGATGCTGGCCGACCTCGGTCGTGATGATGACATCCTTGCCGGTTGCACGCGTCGCCGTGAACAGGTCCGCAATGGCCCGCTGCGGCATGATCTCTATGCCGTCCTCGATATACCCGAGGCTCTTGCGGGCCCGCCATCCGGTGATGCGGCTCCACCACTCGGTCAGGTCGGCGGGCTTGTGCGCTTGCGCTTTCAACCCCGCGATGATCTCCGCCATCGCCCCGCCGACATCCGCGACGATGGGCAGGTCGACGACGACATTCTTGTTGATCGAGCTGCGATCGATGTCGACATGGATCTTTTTGCTTTCGGGCGAGAACGCGTCCAGCCGTCCCGTCACCCGGTCATCGAAACGCGCGCCCAGACAGATGATCAGGTCCGCCCGGTTCATTGCCATATTGGCTTCATAGGTGCCGTGCATGCCCAGCATCCCCAGCCATTGCGGCGAGGAGGCCGGGAAAGCGCCCAGACCCATCAGCGTCGACGTCACCGGCGCGCCGGTCATCTCCGCCAGCTCGCGCAGCAGTGCGCTGGCCTCTGGCCCCGCGTTGATAACGCCACCGCCGGTGTAGAGGATCGGCCGCTCTGCCTGTGCGATCATCTCGACCGCGCGCGCAACGGCGGCCGCGTCGGGCTTGACCTGCGGGCGATAGCTGGGGTGCTCGTTCGCATCGGGCTTGCTATAGGGCGCGGTGGCGACCTGCACGTCCTTGGGAATGTCGATAACGACCGGTCCCGGTCGCCCGGACGTCGCGATATGGAACGCCTCATGAATGATGGCGCCGAGCTTCGCGGGCGACTTCACCAGATAGTTATGCTTGGTGCAGTGCCGTGTCAGGCCGACCGTGTCCGCTTCCTGAAACGCATCGGTGCCGATCAGGTGCGTGGCGACCTGTCCGGTGATGACGACCATCGGGATCGAATCCATCAGCGCGTCGGTGATGCCGGTGATGGCATTGGTTGCGCCCGGACCGGACGTCACCAGCACGACGCCGGGCTTGCCGGTCGAACGGGCGTAGCCCTCCGCCATATGCGTCGCGCCCTGCTCGTGGCGGACGAGAATATGCTTGATCGTGGGGTGATTATAGAGCGCGTCGTAAATCGGCAGCACGGCGCCGCCGGGATAGCCGAACACGACTTCGACCCCCAGATCCACCAGGCACTGCACCAATATATCTGCGCCGCTGCGTTCGGCCACGCTCATTCTCCTTATGGGATGTCGGATCCGCCCCCAACCCCCCGCGCGCATTGCGCGAAGCGGGGTTGATTGGCAAGTCCGACAATGGACGGCGCGTCTATGAGAAACAAAATTCTATGTCAACAATTAAATGAGTAATTTTATTACGTTTTCAATAGATTTTTTGTTATCGATTGGTTCGTGAACCTGCGGCCATTCAGCGGGTAGCTGCCGGGAAAACCACGTATATTGCCGCTTGGCATATTGCCGGGTCGCGAGAGTCGCGCGTGCGATCGCGTCCTCCCGGCTCCAGTCCCCGTTCAACCATCCGGACAGCTCCGGCACGCCGATCGCGCGCATGACCGGAAGCTCGGGCGACAGGGTGCGGGCGAGCAACGCTTCCACTTCCTCTATTGCGCCCCGCTCCATCATCAGGGCGAAGCGTTGGTCGCACCGCTCCGTCAGCCAGTCGCGCGGTGGGAGGAGGACAACCGGGCGCAGGTCGATGCTGTCGCCAATTCCACCGGCTTTCTGCTGGCGCCACCACAGGATGCTTCGCCCGGTGGAGCGCACGACTTCGAGCGCACGGGCCACGCGGGCGCTGTCCGCCGGGGCGAGGCGGTGCGCGCTTTCCGGATCTTCGCCGAGCAGCGCCGTATGGGCATCGGCGACCGGCATCGCGCGGACCTCGGCCCGGATCGCCGGATCGATGTCGGGGATCGGCGCGATCCCGTCCAGCAGGGTGCGGATGTAAAGCCCAGTCCCTCCGACCAGAATGGGCAACCGCCCCGCTCTGTGCGCCTGCGCGATTTCCGTCTTTGCCTCATCCGCCCAGCGCGCAGCGGAACAGGCCTGCGCCCCGTCGATATGGCCAAACAGCCGGTGCGGCGCGCGCGCCATGTCGCTGGCGTCCGGCCGGGCGGACAGCACCGCGAGGTCGCGATACACCTGGCTCGCATCGGCGTTGACGACCACGCCGTCGGTCGCTTCGGCGAGCGCCAGTGCAATCGCGCTCTTGCCGCTGGCGGTCGGCCCGGCGATAAGCGCGACGCGGGGGCGGGCGGATTCGTCCTGCTGTGCTGGATCGGGAGTGCTCATGTTCGTCGCCACCTTAGTCGCAAGCAACGCCCTGGGGCAGGGGGATATTGACGAAGCCGCCGATCGGCTCGGCGACGCCGGTTGCAACCCCGATGTCTGGACCGTGACCGCACCGGACAAGGCGGCGGATCTGTTCTTCACGCAGGATCCTGCCGCCGCGCGTGCCGCGCTCGCAACGCTGCCCAATCACATTGACGTCATCGTCCAGCCGGTCGCCGGGCGCGAGAAGAAGCTGATCGTCGCCGACATGGATTCGACGATGATCACGATCGAATGCATCGACGAATTGGCCGACTATGCCGGGATCAAGGCTCAGATTGCCGACGTCACCGAGCGTGCGATGCGCGGCGAGCTGGATTTCGCTGAGGCATTGAACGCTCGCGTCGCCCTGCTCGCCGGGCTGGATGAGGCGATGATCGACCGGTGCCGCACCGAGCGTGTCCGCATCATGCCCGGCGCTAAGGCGCTGGTCCGCACCATGGCGGCGCGCGGCGCGCACAGCGTATTGGTTTCGGGCGGCTTCACCCGCTTTGCTGATCCGGTGGGAAAGGAGATCGGCTTTGCCCGCGTCGTTGCCAATGTGCTCGACATTGCGGACGGCGCGCTCGCCGGGACGGTACAGACGCCGATCGTCGACAGCGCCCGCAAGCAACATGAGCTGGAAACGGCGATGGCCGAACATGGCATCGCCCAGCCGCTTACGCTGGCGGTGGGCGATGGCGCGAACGACATCCCGATGCTCGCCGCCGCAGGGCTCGGCGTTGCCTATCACGCCAAGGAAAAAGCGCGCGCGGCGGCGGATGCCGAAATCCGCTATGGCGATCTGTCCGTTCTGCTTCATGCGCAGGGCATACCGATGGACCAGTGGGTGAGGGAATAAGCCGCGCTCCCTCTCTGGACAGTTGCGGGCGAGCGGCCTAACCGGCTCTCACCCCGCCAGACGAGAAAGCGATTCCCATGACCGTGCACGCCCATCAGTCGATCCTGATCGTCGATTTCGGGAGTCAGGTCACGCAATTGATCGCCCGCCGCGTGCGCGAAGCCGGGGTCTACAGCGAAATCGCCCCCTTCAACGCCGCCGCTGAAGCGTTCGATCGCCTCAAGCCCAACGGGATCATCCTTTCGGGCGGTCCGTCCTCGGTGATGTGGGACGACAGCCCGCGCGCGCCGCAAGCCTTCTTTGACGCCGGCATCCCGATCCTGGGCATCTGTTACGGCCAGCAGACGATGATGGAGCAGCTGGGCGGCAAGGTCGAAGGTGGCGAGGGTGGCGAATTCGGCCGCGCGTTCATCGACGTGACCGGAACCTGCACCCTGTTCGATGGCCTCTGGGCCCCGGGCGAAAAGCATCAGGTTTGGATGAGCCATGGCGACAAGGTCACCCGCTTGGCCGATGGCTTCGAAGTCGTCGCCACCAGCGAGGGCGCGCCCTATGCCATCGTCGCGAACGAGGCGAAGCGCTTCTACGCGATGCAGTTCCACCCGGAGGTCGTCCACACCCCCGACGGCGGCAAGCTGATCGCCAATTTCGTGCGCCATGTCTGCGGCTGCGCGGGCGACTGGTCGATGGCCGAATTCCGCGCCACCAAGATCGCCGATATCCGCGCGCAGGTCGGCAAGGGCCGCGTGATCTGCGGCCTGTCAGGCGGGGTCGATTCGGCGGTGGCCGCCGTGCTGATCCACGAAGCGATCGGCGACCAGCTCACCTGCGTGTTCGTCGATCACGGCCTGATGCGCCTTAATGAAGCGGAGCAGGTTGTTGCGCTGTTCCGCCAGCATTACGGCATCAACCTCGTCCATGTCGACGCGAGCGAAACCTTCCTCGGCGGCCTCGCGGGCGTCACCGATCCGGAAGCCAAGCGCAAGTTTATCGGCAAGGCGTTCATCGACCTGTTCGAGGAACAAGCCCGGGCCGTCGGCGGCGCGGACTTCCTTGCACAGGGCACGCTGTATCCCGACGTGATCGAAAGCGTCAGCTTCACCGGCGGGCCGTCCGTGACCATCAAGAGCCACCACAATGTCGGCGGCTTGCCCGACCGCATGAACATGAAGCTGGTCGAACCACTGCGCGAGCTGTTCAAGGATGAAGTGCGCGTTCTCGGCAAGGAACTCGGCCTGCCCGACATCTTCGTCGGCCGCCACCCGTTCCCTGGACCCGGCCTCGCCATCCGCATTCCCGGCGAGGTCACGCAGGAACGCTGCGACATCCTGCGCAAGGCGGACGCCGTCTACCTCGAGGAAATCCGCAACGCCGGGCTTTACGACGCCATCTGGCAGGCTTTCGCCGTCCTCCTCCCCGTGCGCACCGTGGGCGTGATGGGCGACGGGCGGACCTATGATTGCGTCTGCGCCCTGCGCGCCGTGACCTCCACCGACGGAATGACCGCAGACATCTACCCCTTCGACGCGGCCTTCCTCAGCCGCGTCGCCACCCGCATCATCAACGAGGTGAAGGGCATCAACCGCGTCGTGTACGATTATACCAGTAAGCCCCCCGGCACGATCGAGTGGGAGTAATTCGGATCTAGCGACCATCCGGGGGATGGTCGTCCGAATTACTCGGTCGCGCAAGCGACCGCAGCCTTTTGCCGCAACACCATGACCAAGGACCCATCATGACCCGCACCCTCATCTCTTCCGGTTCCCCCTTTGAAACGCAGGTCGGCTACAGCCGCGCGGTGGTGCAGGGTGACTGGTGCTTCGTGGCGGGCACGACCGGCGCGGACCCGGACACCAAAACCTACCCCGAATCGGTCGCCGAGCAGGCACGCCACGCGCTCAACACGATCGAGGCGGCGCTGGAAAAGGGCGGCTTCGCCCTCGCCGATGTCGTGCGCGCCAATTATTACATCACGGATCCGAGCTATTGGGATCTCATCGGCCCGGTGCTGGGCAAGGCATTCGGCGAAGTCCGCCCGGCGGCGACCTGCGTCGTCGTGCAGCTCATCAAGCCGGAAATGAAGATCGAGATCGACGTGACGGCGCTCAGGAAGAGCTGACGGCCGCCGGATGCTCGCTCTCTCCTGCCATTGCGGCGAGGTGACCCTCGTCATCGCGCGAAAGCCCGACTTCATCCACGCCTGCAACTGCACCCTATGCGCCAAGACCGGTGCGCATTGGGGCTATTTCGATCCATCAGAGGTCACCGTCACCGGAACGGCAAGCGCCTATTCCCGCACCGACAAGGGTGATCCCGCCGTCGCCATTCGGTTTTGCGGGCATTGCGGATCGACCACCCATTTCGCGATGACGGAAAGCGGCGCGGCGCGCTATGGCAACAGCATGATGGGCGTCAATATGCGCCTCGCCGATGAGCAGGACCTCTCCGGGGTCGAGCGACGCTACCCGGACGGACGGGGCTGGTCCGGCGAAGGAGCGTTCAGTTATGTGCGGGACCCGGAGATCATTGGCGGGGCCGACGTCTAAAGAGGGACAGGCAAGATCTAGAGAAGGAATTCCGCATGACCATCACCATGTACGGCATCCCCAATTGCGACACGATCAAGAAAGCCCGCACCTGGCTGGACGGGCAGGGAATTGCCTATCAGTTCCACGACTACAAGAAAGCCGGGGTGGACGCCGCCGCTCTGCGCGGCTGGGTGGAGGAACATGGCTGGGAAGTGCTGCTCAACCGGGCGGGCACGACGTTCCGCGCACTGCCCGATGCCGACAAGCAGGGGATGGATGCCGACAAGGCCATCGCGCTGATGCTCGCCAACCCCTCGATGATCAAGCGGCCGGTGCTCGATCTGGGCGACCGGCGGATCGTCGGTTTCAAGCCGGATATCTATTCCGCCGCACTGGGATGAAAAATCTCAACCACCTGACTTGAATTTTGCGGCGGCGGAGCCGAATGTGCCGCCATGCTTTCGCAAAAGACCCGGTACGCCATCCGCGCACTCCAACATCTGGCTGATCATTATGGCAAGGGGCCGGTTCCCCTCACCGACATCGCCGACACGCAAAACATTCCGTCCAAATTCCTGACCGTCATTCTCTCCGAAATGTCGCGCGAAGGATTGGTGGCGACGCAGCGCGGGCGGGATGGCGGCTACTGGCTTGCGCTTCCTCCCGTCGATATCAGCTATGGCGACATCGTGCGGCTGACGCGCGGGTCGCTGGCGCTCACCCCCTGCGCGAGCCGCTTTGCGCATGAGCAATGCAAGAACTGCCTGCCCGAAAGCGAATGCCGACTCCACCGCGTGATGCTGCGTGTGCGCGACGAAACCGCCAGGGTGCTCGACGGGATCAGCCTTGCCGAAGTGCTCCCCTTTCCGGACGTCGCACGCGAAAGCGTCTAGGACTCGCCCTCTCCGCCCTTTGGCGCTAGGGATGAACCATGTCGACAACCTTCACGCTGGAAAGCAGCACCAGCCGCGCCAATCCCACGCCCGCTCCCATGAAGCGCCTGACCGTGCCCGCCATCCGCGCGCGCAAGGTGGATGGCGCGACGGCGGATCCCATCGTGATGCTGACGGCCTATACCGCGCGCATGGCGCAGTTGCTCGATCCGCATTGCGACATGCTGCTGGTCGGCGATTCGCTGGGGCAAGTGGTCTATGGCTTGCCATCAAGTGTGCCGGTGACGCTCGACATGATGTGCGCGCACGGCGCGGCGGTGGTGCGGGGCAGCTATCACAGCGTTGTCGTGGTCGACATGCCGTTCGGAACCTATGAACAGTCGCCGGAACAGGCCTTTGCCAGTGCCGCGCGTATCCTCAAGGAAACCGGCGCGGCCGCCGTCAAGCTGGAAGGCGGCGAGGCGATGGCGGAGACGATCGCATTCCTCTCCGCACGCGGCATTCCGGTCTGCGCCCATGTCGGCCTGACGCCGCAGGCGGTGAATGCGCTGGGCGGCTATGGCGCGCGCGGGCGCAGCGAGGCGGAAGCCGACAAGATCCTAGCCGATGCACGCGCCGTGGCCGATGCGGGCTGTTTCGCGCTAGTGATCGAAGGCGTTATGGAACCGCTCGGCGTCGCGATCACGCAGGCGGTGGCCTGTCCCACCATCGGTATCGGCGCATCGGCGCAATGCGATGGGCAGGTACTGGTCATCGACGACATGCTGGGCATGTTTGAGCGGGTGCCGCGCTTCGTGAAGCGCTTCGCCAACGTCGCCGACACCATAAGCGCGACCGCGGCGCAATACGCGCAGGCGGTGCGCGACCGCAGCTTTCCCGGCGAGGAGCAGGTCTATCGCCCGAAAAAATAGGCGCGGCCCGGCCCGTCCCACCGGCATGGGCGTTTGGCACTTGGCCAAATTCCCAACAGCCTCTAAGGTCCGCGCGCTCTACCCCGTTTTCCTGTTGGAGAAGTGCCTTGGCTCTTACGCCATCGACTGACGAAGCCTTTTTGCGCGAAGTGGATGAAGCGGTCCGGCAGGACCAGCTTCGCACCGCGTGGCAACGCTATGGCCTGATGATCGTCGGCGCCATTGTTGCGGGGCTCGTGCTGTTTGGCGGCACTCTTTACTGGCGGCAGCATACGCAGCAGGAATCGGGCAAGGTCGCCGAGCAGGCGGGCGATGTCGTCGATGTCGTCGTGCGCGGCGGCACACCGGACCCCAAGGCGCTGGCCGCGCTCGAGAAGGCGGACCAGCCCGGCTATCGTGCCGCAGCCGCGCTCCTCAAGGCCGCCGATACTGCGAAAAAGGGCGACCGCAAGGCTGCAGCCGCACTCTATGGTCAGATGGCGGCCGACACCAAGCTCGCCCAGCCTTACCGCGATCTCGCTCTGGTACGGCAGGTGGCGCTCAATTTCGATACCATGACCCCGCAGCAGGTTGTCGACACGCTCAAGCCGCTCGCCGTGGCGGGTGAGCCTTGGTTCGGCAGTGCGGGCGAGATGACCGCCATCGCCTATATGAAGATGCGCAAGCCCGACCTTGCCGGGCCGATATTCGCTGCCATTGCAAAGGATGAACAGGTGCCGCAGACCCTGCGCGGCCGTGCACGGCAGATGGCAGGGTTGCTCGGCGTTGACGCCGTGGCGCCGCAAGAATGACGATCGAGAGGATGAAGGCCCCCATGCACATGACGTCGACCGGGAATAAAAAGATGCTGTCCCACGCGCGCCCGTTCCTGATGATCGCCCTGGTGGCCGCACTGTCGGGTTGCGGCATCATCGGCGGCGGCAAGAACAAGGGCCCCAAGACTCCGGTCGTGGGTGATCGTATCTCGATCCTGTCCACCGAGCAGGGCGTCGTTGCCGATCCGACGCTGGCCGGTGTGCCCGTTTCGCTTCCCGATCCCGTTGTGAACGCCGATTGGGCGCAGCCCGGCGGCAACGCGTCCAAGATGATGGGCCATGTCGCGCTGGCGACCTCACCGCAAAAGGTCTGGACCGCTTCTGTCGCGGGCAGCACGCCCCGCGCGCGCCTCGCCGCGCCGCCGGTGGTGCTCGGTGGCAAGCTGTTCGTGATTGATGCCGACGCCAACGTGGTCGCGTTTGACGCGAAAAGCGGTGCCAAACTGTGGCAGGCATCGATGCCTGCCGAGGGCAACGGCCGTTCGCTGTTCGGCGGCGGCGTCAGCGCTCTGGGCGACCGCCTGTTCGTGACCACCGGGGTGGGCGATGTCGCCGCGCTCAACGCGGCGAACGGATCGGTCATCTGGAAGAAGCGCATTGGTGGACCGCTGCGTGGATCGCCCACGCTCGCCAATGATCATGTCTATGTGATGAGCCAGGACAACCAGCTCTTCGCGCTCAACCAGAGCGACGGCGAGACGCAGTGGACGGAGTCCGGCACGGTGGAAACGACCGGCGTGTTCGGCGTCGCCGCGCCTGCCGCAGGGCAGGGCACGGTCATCGCGGGCTATAGCTCGGGCGAACTGACCGCCTATCGCTACGAGAACGGCCGAAGCCTGTGGGGCGACGCGCTGTCACGCACCAGCATCTCCACATCGGTCGCCGCGCTGGCCGATATCGACGCCGACCCGGTGATCGACCGGGGCCGCGTGTTCGCCATCGGGCAGGGCGGGCGCATGGCGTCCTACGAACTGGTCAGCGGCCAGCGCCTGTGGGAAATCAACATCGCGGGCATCTCGACCCCGACCGTCGCGGGCGAGTGGGTTTTCGTGGTGACCGATGATGCCAAGCTGCTGTGCGTTTCGCGCGCATCGGGCAAGATCCGCTGGATCAGCCAGCTGAAGCGGTGGAAGAGCGAGAAGAACCGCAAGGGCGCCATCCGCTGGACCGGGCCGCTGCTCGCCGGTGGTCGTCTGATACTGGTGTCCACGCAGGGCGATGTCGTCTATGCGGACCCCGGCAACGGCGATCTGGTGTCGAAGGGCGACGCGGGTGATTCCCTGTCGCTGCGTCCCATCGCTGCCGACAACATGCTCTATTTCCTCACCGACAAGGGGCGTATCATCGCCTTCCGTTGAGGCTTGATTGAAGGACTCGAGTACATGCTGCCCATCGTTGCCATAGTCGGGCGGCCCAACGTCGGCAAATCGACGCTTTTCAACCGGCTGGTCGGCAAGAAGCTCGCGCTGGTCGACGATCAGCCGGGCGTCACGCGCGACCGGCGGGAAGGGGAGGCGAACCTGCTCGACCTCCACTTCCGCATTGTCGACACAGCCGGCTATGAGGATGAAGACCCGCAGAGCCTGCCGGGGCGCATGCGCCGCCAGACCGAAGCCGCCGTGCGCGACGCCGACGTTGCGCTCTTCATGATCGATGCGCGCGCCGGGTTGACCCCGCTGGACGAGGATATTGCCCGCTGGCTGCGCGAGAGCGATACGCCGGTCATCCTTGTCGGCAACAAGGCGGAAGGCAAGGCGGCCGAAGACGGCCTCCTCGAAGCGTGGAGCTTGGGGCTGGACGAGCCGCTCGCGCTGTCGGCCGAACATGGGCAGGGTCTGGCCGAACTCTATCAGGCGCTCATGCCGCATATCGAGCGGGTCGAGCAGGAAATCGCGCAGGCTCGTGCGGACGCCGGTATCGTCGAAGCCGAGATCGATCCCGATGACGAGGAAGCGCAGGACAACGCCCCGCTGAAGCTCGCCATCGTCGGGCGTCCCAATGCGGGCAAGTCGACGCTCATCAACCGGATCCTGGGAGAGGAGCGCCTGATCACCGGCCCGGAAGCGGGCATCACGCGCGACAGTATCGCGATCGATTGGGACTGGACCGATGCCGACGGGCGTGTGCGCACCGTCCGCCTGATCGACACCGCCGGGATGCGCAAGCGCGCCAAGGTGCAGGACAAGCTCGAAAAGCTCGCCGTTGCCGATGGCCTGCACGCGGTGGATTTTGCCGAAGTGGTCGTGCTGTTGCTCGACGCGACGCTGGGGCTGGAGGCGCAGGATCTGCGCATCGCCGACCGTGTGCTGAAAGAAGGGCGCGCGCTCGTCATCGCCATTAACAAATGGGATGTCTCGGCCAACGGTTCTTCGCTTTATCAGGGTATCCGCAAGGCGCTGGACGAAGGCTTGGCGCAGGTGAAGGGCGTGCCGCTGCTCACCGTCTCGGCCGCGACCGGCAAGGGGCTGGACGACCTGCTCCAGACCGCGTTCGAAACGCGCCGCATCTGGTCGCAGCGCGTCTCCACCGGCCTCCTAAACCGCTGGTTCGAGCATGCTCTGGAAACCAATCCACCGCCCGCGCCCGGCGGCAAGCGCATCAAGCTGCGCTACATGACGCAGGCGAAGACGCGTCCGCCCGGTTTCGTGCTGTTCGGGACGCGGCTGGAGCTGCTGCCGGAAAGCTATAACCGCTACCTCATCAACGGCATCCGGCGGGAACTGGGCTTCGGCGCCGTCCCCGTCCGGCTGATGTTGCGCAGCGCGAAGAATCCCTTCGGCAAGGACTGATGGACGACGATCTGCCGATCGATCCAGTGATTGTGGACGCGCGGGGGATGCGCTGCCCCTGGCCGGTGCTGCGCGCGGAGCGGGCCTTGCGCATCGCTCATGCGGTCAAGATCATTGCGGACGATCCGATCGCGGACGGCGAACTGGCCGCATTGGCACAGGCGCGCGACTGGCGCTTTGTCCGCCTGACGGGAATTCAGTTTATGCTTTGGAAACAATGATTTGCACTTATTGCGAGCAGCGCGGTAACCCAAAGTTTACGGATAGACTCTAGATTCGCCGCGAAGACAAGTGCCATGGCTGGATGGTACGGGAGCGGCTGACCATGAATGTGGAACTGATCGATCGGCAGGAATATGAGCTCGCGCGGCTTGGCCTTGGCGATGCGTTCATCCGCATTCTGGGTTATTTTCGCGAAGATGGCACCAAATCGGTCGACGCCGTGGAACAGGCCATGCGTGCCCGCAACGCCGCCGCGCTGGTCATCCCGGCCCATACGCTGAAGGGGGAAGCGCGCCAGTTCGGGGCGCAGCGCCTTGCCGACATGGCCGAGCATATCGAGATGGTCGCGCGTCGCTGCGTCGAATATCATGAAGACCCCGAAGAACTGATCGAGTTCGTCGCGGAACTGCGCGACTGCTTCATGGCGACCGTGACAGCGCTGGAAGAGGACGCCAGCCCGCTCGTCACCCGCAAGGCGGGTGGAGCGCGCCGGGGATCGTCCATCAACTTCGGACGCGGCTAAGCGGCTTCGGCCGTCCGCCGCATCGGCAGCATCCGGCGCTGCGCCACGCTGCGCCACACCCACTCGACCGGTCCGAAGTGGAACGCGCGCAGCCACAGCGGCGACCACAGCAGCATCAGCGCCCATACGGCCCCAACCACCGCGTATAGCTCCGCGCGCCCGACCATTCCGAACAGCCCCAGGCCCCATCCGTAGAACAGGGCCGTCATCAGCAGGCTTGTGCCGAGATAGTTGCTGAGCGCGAGCCGCCCGACCGCGCCGATGCGCGCCAGTCCTGCCGAGGCGGAGTAGCGCACGGCGATCCACAGGATCAGCGCCGCCCACCCGACTGTCAGCGGAATGCGAAACGGGAACGACCAGGCGAACACCGCGCCGAAGGTCGTCACGGTATCGAATCCACTGGCAATCGCCCAGATCGCCAGGCCGATCATCGGCGGCAGTCCGATCAGGAAACAGTGGCGCGCCGTCTGCCAATATTGCTGCGCGGGCCATCCTCCCGTCAGAAAGCCGCCTTTCAGCATCGCCATTCCCAGCAGCATAAACCCGAACGTGTCGAGCATCAGATACTGGAAGCCCCCCAGCGCCCAGCCGACGATATGCTCCAACTTGTAGCCGGCAATCCCTGCGAAGCTTCCCCGCATCCGGGTGACCTCCTCAGCGATGGAGGGGCTGCCCGGTGCGCTCAGGCCTTCCAGCAGGGCGCTGTAATGGGTGATGCTGGCATGCGTCGCGCCGGGATGGCTGGCGGCATAATGCCCATGATGTGCGGCGATGGCTGGGATCATGACGATGACGAAATGGACGGCGAACGCCAGAAAGGCGAGCTTCACAAGCTCGATCGGCTGCTTGCCCGCGCACAGCATCGCGATCATCCCGACGACCGCGTACAGCGCCAATATGTCACCCCACCACAGCAACAGATAATGTGCGATCCCGATGAGGAACAACACGGTGGCCCGTGCCGCCTGCGCCTTGCGTCCGTCCCCACCAGTCATCTCCGCCCGGTCCATCACGATCAGCATGCTCGCACCGAACAGCATCGAAAACAGCCCGCGCATCTTGCCGTCGAACAACACGAAGCTCACCGCCCACGCCACGATATCGGCGACACTCGTTCCGCCCCAGGCGCGCGGATTGCCATAGGCCGCTTCGGGCAAGGCAAAGGCGATGATGTTCATCGTCAAGATGCCCATGACGGCAAAACCACGGGCAATATCGATGGCGGGCGTGCGGGCGGAGGCGGGGATCATCGGGAAAGGGTTCACCTGAGAAGAAAATGCGGTACGGGGCATGTCATGACCCCGCCGCGTATGCAACGGATTCGCGACGCCTTTGGTGCCGCCGCCGACCGATATGACCGCCACGCCGATGTGCAGCGGACCGTGGCCGACGTGCTCGCCGATCTCGCGCGCAACCAGCCGCTGCCCCCTGCGCCGCGCGTGCTCGAAATCGGTTGTGGCACGGGGCTGCTCACCCGGCGCATCCGCGACCTGTTTCCTGATGCGGACCTGACCGTGACCGACCTGTCGCCTGCTATGCTGGCGGTGACGGCCGCCGATCCCACTCTGGCCGCCCGATTCGAGGCGATGGATGGCGAAGCGCCAGGTTTCGAAGGGCCGTGGTTCGATCTCATCGTTTCCAGCCTCGCCTTCCAGTGGTTCTCCAACCTGCCTACCGCGCTCGCCCGGCTCTATGCGCTGCTTCGTCCCGGCGGCACGTTGCTGTTTTCCACCATGGCCCAGCGCAGCTTCGCCGAATGGCGCGCCGCCCACGAAGCCTGCGGCGTTCGCGCCGGGACGCCGGAATACCCGTCTATCGAGACCCTGCGCGCGATGCTGGACGCCCATGCCGATGCGTTCCTGTTCGAGGAAGACTATGTCCACGACTTCGGCGGCGCGCGGGGATTGCTCGCGCATCTGAAGGGCATCGGCGCGACCGTGCCGGTGGAGGGGCGCGCGCCGCTTGGTCCTGCAGCGCTGCGTCAGGTCATGCGCGCCTATGATGCCGCGGGCGGGCGCTGTACATATCATGTGGCCTATTGTCGGGTGACCAGGGTGGGGTAAGCACAGATATGCCATGTTTGATCCGCCGTGCCGGACCCGAAGACACCGTTGCGCTCGCCGCGCTGAAGCTCCGTACCTTTCGCGAGACCTTTGTCGAAGGCGATATGGATATGGGCTATGACCCGGACAATCTCGCGCATTTCGAGGCGGAATCTTATGGTGAGCCAGCGGTGGCCGCTCAGCTCGCGGATCCGCGTCGGGCGCAATGGGTGGCGGTTGCTGCGGACGGCACCTTGATGGGTTACGCTCACGCCGGCCCGTGCAAGCTTCCCCATCCGGACGCAGAACCCACGCACGGCGAGCTCTATCAGTTCTACGTCGCGCGAAAATGGCAGGGCGCGGGGGTGGGGCGCACGCTTCTCGATGCAGCGCTTGGCTGGCTGGCGGAAGAGATGCCGGGGCCGGTGTGGCTCGGGGTGTTCTCCGGCAATCATCGCGCACAAAAGGTCTATGCCGCGCGCGGTTTCGCCAAGGTGGGGGAATATGCGTTCAAGGTCGGCGAGCAATACGACCACGAATTCATTTTCAGGCGAGACTAGAGGCAGCATCCCGAAAAACACGCCGCTTCCATGACCGGGCGCATCCCTCGTCTTTGCGTTTCCGGATCAGCGATCCATCAGCGCCGGAAAAAAGCCCTCATGCGCCGACCGCAGATCGACAAGCGGCACGGATTTTCCGCCGCTGATGTCGATTGTCCCGCCGCGTGTCGTACCGATCCGCGTCATTGGGATACCCGCCGCCTGAATCTTTTCCGGTGTCGCGCTGGTGACGACATAACGCCCCTGATCCTCGCCGAACGCCGTGAAATGGTCGCCGATTTCTTCAAGGGTCGCGCCGATATTCCCGGCCAGCGCCATTTCCGCGACAGCGACCAGCAGGCCACCGTCGGACACGTCATGCACCGCGCTCACCAGACCCTTGGCGATCAGGTCGCGGACGAATTCCGCGTTGGCGCGCTCCTTCGTCAGATCGACCGGCGGGGGCGGGCCGTCCTCGCGGCCATGCACCACGCGCAGCCAGCTCGACTGGCCCAGATGTCCGTTGCTCTCACCGATGACGAAGATCGCCTCGCCTTCGGCCTTGAACGCGACGCTTGCGCTCTTCGACCAGTCGGCGAGCAGGCCGATCGCGCCGATGGCGGGCGTGGGCAAGATGGCCGATCCGCCCCCTGTTGCCTTACTCTCGTTGTAGAGCGACACATTGCCCGAGACGATCGGGAAGTCGAGCGCGATGCACGCCTCGCTCATCCCTTCGAGGCAGCCCACGAACTGCCCCATGATTTCGGGGCGCTGCGGATTGGCGAAGTTAAGGCAGTTGGTCACGGCGAGCGGCTTCGCTCCTACCGCCGACAGGTTGCGATAGGCCTCGGCAATCGCCTGCTTGCCGCCCTCATAGGGATCGGCATAGCAATAGCGCGGGTTGCAATCCGTGGTCATGGCCAGACCTTTCTGCGTGCCATGAACACGCACCACCGCTGCGTCGCCGCCGGGTGCCTGCACCGTGTCGGCGCCGACCTTGTGGTCATATTGTTCCCAGATCCAGCGGCGGCTGGCGATGTCGGGCGACCCCATCAGCGTCACCAGATCGGCGCCCAGATCGCTGGACGCGGGAACATCGGTCAGTGGAGCGCGCTTGGGAGTCGGTACATGCGGCCGATCATAAAGCGGCGCGTCGTCGGCCAGCGGGCCCAACGGAATGTCGCACACCGTCTCACCATGGTGGACAAGCACCATCCGCCCGGTGTCCGTCACTTCGCCGATCACCGCGAAATCCAGCTCCCACTTGTGGAAGATCGCCTCGGCAAAGGCCTCCTTGCCGGGCTTCAGGACCATCAGCATGCGTTCCTGCGATTCGGATAGCATCATTTCATAGGCGGTCATGCCCGTTTCGCGCTGCGGCACGGCATCCATGTTGAGCAGCAGGCCGACGCCGCCCTTGCTCGCCATTTCCACGCTGGAGGAAGTGAGGCCCGCCGCGCCCATATCCTGAATGGCGACGATCGCATCCGACGCCATCAGTTCGAGGCACGCCTCGATCAGCAGCTTCTCGGTAAAAGGATCGCCAACCTGCACGGTCGGGCGCTTTTCTTCGCTGTCCTCGCCGAAATCGGCGCTCGCCATGGTCGCGCCATGGATGCCGTCGCGCCCGGTCTTGGACCCGACATAGACGATCGGATTGCCAACGCCGCTCGCCGCCGAGTAGAAGATCTTGTCCGTTTCCGCGACGCCGACCGTCATCGCGTTGACGAGGATGTTGCCGTCATAGGCGGGGTGGAAGTTCACCTCGCCGCCTACTGTCGGCACGCCCACGCAATTGCCGTAGCCGCCGATGCCGCGCACCACGCCGCTGATCAGGTGGCGCATTTTCGGGTGGTCAGGCCGCCCGAAACGCAGCGCGTTGAGGTTCGCGATCGGTCGCGCGCCCATGGTGAACACGTCGCGCAGGATGCCGCCCACGCCCGTCGCCGCCCCCTGATAGGGTTCGATGTAGGATGGGTGGTTGTGGCTCTCCATCTTGAAGATTGCCGCCTGCCCGTCGCCGATGTCGACCACACCCGCATTTTCGCCCGGTCCGCAGATCACCTGCGGCCCGGTAGTGGGAAGCTTCTTCAAATGGATGCGCGAGGATTTGTAGCTGCAATGCTCGGACCACATGACCGAAAATATGCCCAGCTCCGTCAGGTTCGGCTCGCGCCCCAGCGCGGCGAGGATGCGGTCATATTCTTCCGGGGCGAGGCCATGTTCGGCAACGACCTGGGGCGTGATGGGGCTGGCGGCTGTAGCTGTGTCGGTCATGCGCCGACCCCTTAACGAATGCCGCGCGCGCTGAACAGGGTTGGGGTTACGAAAATGCGCAAATAAAATGGGCCGGACGATCGCGCGTCCGGCCCGTGTGGAGAGAAAAAAGACAGCGAGCGGTCAACATTCAGAAGATGATGAGCCGAAAATGGTGGTCTTTTGTGACCCGGAGCGCAGCGACCTTACAGGTCATGAGCACCGGAAGCGCAAAAGAGCGCCATTTGCAGGCCATCAGAGCTGAATGGTTCAGGCCTTGCAGGTTTGTGCGCTCTTGCCGGGCAACGTCGCGCTGATTTCCTTGCCGCTGCCCGATAGCGAATAGCCGCCTTCCGCCGTATAGGGCTTTCCGGCCTCTTCTGCGGTCAGCTTGGTCGGGGTGCCGTCCTTTTCGGTGCGCAGGTTGGCGGTCTTGTCGTCCGACATGAAGTCGACGAAAACCAGCGCGCCATCCTTGCAGCGATAGCTGTGGCTCTCCTTGACCATCGGCGGCAATTCGACCGGCGCGGCGTTGTTGAGTTCATCCGCCATCGGATCCGGGCGACCGCCGACGACTTCGGGTTCTTTCTGACCGCAAGCCGACAGGGCGAGCAATGCGGTGGCGAGCAGGGGAAGGGTGTGTTTCATAGCGGGCTTTCTATGTGCGGTTGCAGCATGAACCGTCAACGAAAAAGAGTGAAATCGCGACACTCTGCGAAGAACGCCGCAACGCCGAAGTCGGCTACAGGATAGCCGTTAATTTTAAACGAACCATGACTGTCGGTGACAGGGCATGCGATATCATGCGGGCTTGACCGCGGGGATCGCGAACGCCAAAGCTGTCGCCCATGTCGGAACCCGAACAGATGACGGCCCTGTCGTTCGAAGACGCCCTGCGCGAGCTGGAATCGATCGTGCACAGGCTGGAACGCGGTGATGTCGCGCTTGACGAATCCATCGCGCTCTATGCGCGGGGGGAGGCGCTGCGTGCCCAGTGCCAGAAGCGCCTTGCCGATGCCGAAGCGCGCATCCAGAAGCTCACGGTCGCGAACGGGGTGCCGACGGGCGCCGAACCTTTTGGTGCGGACTGACGCGCGGGTGGCTGCTGGCGGCGGTAAAGCGGTGCTGACGCAGGCAGCCAAGACGATGGCCGCGGCCATGGATGATGCGTTCGACGCGTTGCTCCCCGTCCCCGAAGATCCGCGTCGCAAGCTTTATGAAGCGATGCGCCATGCCGCGATTGGCGGCGGCAAGCGCCTGCGCCCTCTGCTCGTCCGTGCGACGGGCGATCTGTTTCATCTCGATGAGGACGCGCTGGTCCGCGTCGGCCTCGCTGTGGAATGCATCCATGTCTATTCGCTGATCCACGACGATCTGCCCGCGATGGACAACGACGATCTGCGGCGCGGCAAGCCGACCGTTCACCGCGCTTTTGATGAGGCGACGGCGATCCTCGCCGGGGACTGCCTGCACGATCTCGCGTTCGAGATCCTGGTCGACGAGCGCACGCACTCCGATCCCTTCGTCCGTTGTGAACTGGTACGCGCCTTGACCAAAGCGAGCGGGCCAGTCGGCATGGCGGGCGGCCAGATGATGGATCTGGAAGCGGAGCGCACCCCCTTCGACCTTCCGACTGTCACCCGGCTTCAGCAGCTCAAGACCGGGGCGATCATCGCCTTTTGCGTGGAGGCGCCCGCGATCATGGCGCATGTCCCGCTGGAAGCGCGCACGGGCCTCCACGGCTATGCCCGCGATATCGGCCTTGCGTTTCAGATTGCCGACGACCTGCTCGACGTAGAGGGCGACGAAGCGCTTGCGGGCAAGGCGCTCGGCAAGGACGCCGCCGCCGGGAAACAGACTTTCCTGTCGCTCCTCGGCGTCGCGCGCGCCAGGCATCAGGCGCAATTTCTGGTCGATCAGGCCAAGGCACATTTGCACGATTATGGCGACCGCGCGGCCCTGCTCCGCGCGATCGCCGATTTCGTGGTCGAAAGGGACCGATAACGCGCATGGCTATGACACGGACAGGGGTATATCCGGGCACCTTCGACCCGGTGACGCTGGGGCATATGGACATCATCCGCCGGGGCGCGAAGCTGGTCGACCGGCTGGTCATCGGGGTGACGACCAACCCCAGCAAGTCGCCGATGTTCACGCTCGACGAACGGCTGGCCATGGTGCGCCGCGAATGCGCCGGGATCGAGACGGACATCGAGGTGGTCGCCTTCGATTCGCTGCTGATGGACTTTGCCGACCGGCAGGGCGCGCAGATCATCATCCGCGGCCTGCGCGCGGTTGCCGATTTCGAATATGAATATCAGATGGCGGGCATGAACCAGCAGATCAACGCCAATGTCGAGACCGTCTTTCTGATGGCCGACGTGTCGCTGCAACCGATCGCCTCCCGCCTCGTCAAGGAAATCGCGCTGTTCGGTGGGCCGATTCAACGTTTCGTCAGCCCCACCGTCTGCGCGGAGGTTGTGGAGCGGGTGGAGAAGATCGGCCGCAAGGGATCATAAGCGCATGGCCGCGTCACGGCGGGCGGGGGTGCTCATCCCTCGTTCATTGACGCGGACCTAAAGCGCGCGCAAAGAGCAAGCTTTCTGCTGGGAGAACAGGATTATCATGGCTCCAAAATCGCTTATTGGCCGCATTCTTGTCGCGATCGGCGCGCTGTGCCTGTTTGTCGCCTTCACGCCGCTGCACGCGCAGGGCGGCAAGGCGCAGGAAGAAGAGTTCAAGAAAGCGGCGATGAGCGCACGCGCAGCCGAACAGGCCAAGGAACTGGCCAAGGCGCCCAAGGCCGCCACGCCGTCCGCCACCGTCCCGGTCGATCCCGCCAATGTGTGGGTTCTCACCCTGAGCAATGGCGGCACGGTGCGCATCCAGCTGCGCCCCGATGTCGCACCCGCCCATGTCGAGCGGATCAAGCTGCTCACCAGTCGCGGGTTTTACAATGGCCTGAAGTTCCATCGCGTGATCGAAGGTTTCATGGCGCAGGGCGGCGATCCCAAAAATGACGGTTCGGGCGGATCGACCGAGCCGGATCTGAAAGCCGAATTCAACGATCTGCCGCATGTGCGCGGCGTCGTGTCCATGGCCCGCGCGGCGGACGAGAACAGCGCCAACAGCCAGTTTTTCATCATGTTCCTGCCCCGGCTCCAGCTCGACCACAAATATACGGTGTTCGGCCGGGTGATCGAGGGCATGCCATATGTCGATGCGATCGAGCGGGGCGAGCCGCCCGCCAACCCGACCAGCATCGTGACCGCGCGGATGGAAGCGGCGACGCCCGCGTCCTGATCTGACTCACGGGCCGACGGTGGAAAATTAGCACGTGCGCGTCGACCTGTTCGATTTCGATCTGCCTTCTGAACGCATCGCCCTGCGTCCAGCCCAGCCGCGCGACGCTGCCCGGATGCTCGTCGTGCGTGGGCAGGCCATGGACGACCGCGTGGTGCGCGATCTTCCCGCCGACCTGCGCCCGGGCGACTGCCTCGTCTTCAACGACACCCGTGTTATCCCTGCCCAGCTCGAAGGGCGGCGCGGCGACGCGCGCATCGGGGCAACCCTGCACAAGCGCATCGACCTGCGCCGCTGGCAGGCGTTCGTCCGCAACGCCAAGCGGGTGCGCGACGGCGACCGGATCGATTTCGGCGCGGGCGTAACTGCGATCGCCGAGGGGCGGGACGACGACGGCGGCATGACCCTGTTCTTCGAAGGCGACGAGCCCGTCGAACTGCTGCTCGAACGCGCGGGCACCATGCCGCTGCCTCCTTATATCGCCGGAAAACGGCCGGCCGATGCGCAGGACCGCAGCGATTATCAGACGATGTTCGCGAAGCAGGATGGTGCCGTTGCGGCTCCCACGGCCGCGCTGCATTTTACGCCCGGCCTGATGGAGCGGCTGGCCTCTGCCGGTATCCTGACCGAGACGCTCACCCTCCATGTCGGCGCGGGCACCTTCTTGCCGGTCAAGGCCGACGACACCGGCGACCACCGCATGCACGCGGAATGGGGACAGATCAGCCCGGAAGCCGCCGCGCGTCTGAACGCTGTCAAAGCTGCTGGCGGCCGGATCATCGCGGTCGGCACCACCAGCCTGCGCCTGCTCGAAAGCGCGTGCGGAGAGGACGGCATCATCGAGCCCTTTGTAGATGAAACCCGCATTTTCATCACTCCGGGCTACCGCTTTCGCGCGATCGACGGGCTCATGACTAATTTCCACTTGCCCCGCTCGACGCTGTTCATGCTGGTCAGCGCGCTGATGGGGCTGGAAACGATGCAGGCAGCCTACGCCCACGCCATCGCGGAAGGCTACCGCTTCTACAGCTATGGCGACGCGAGTTTGCTACTGCCAGAGGGGTAGCGGCGAGACTCCGGCCTGTCCGCCGCCGTCAGCGCGTGATCCTATGCGTCAGGACGCATCGCCCTTGGCCGGGCATTCGCCGATGCGCTTGCCGGTGCCATGCGATTTCATGGCCATCTGCATGTCCTTGGCGGCGCCCATCATGCCGGATGTGCGCATCTCGGCGTTCATGTCATAGCTGGTCGAGCTATACGTTCCGTTGAGCGTCATGTTCATCGTGGCTGACCCGTCCTGGCCGCCGCTGCAGCTCATCTGTCCGCTGACCTTGCCGCCGCTCATCGAGAAATTGGCGTATTTGCACTTGTTGTCTTTCTGGCCCGCCATCATCTCTGCGGCCGGATTTTCCGCCTGTTGCGGCGTGATGCATTCCTTCACGACCGTCTTTTTGCCGACCATGCTCTGCATCGCACCGGCGGGCATGCCCTCGGGCGCGTTGGTGATCTGCACGTCGGTGATCTCGTGGGTCATCTCCCACTGTCCCGGTTGCAGCTTGACCTTGTTCATCTCGCCCGCGACCTGCGCCACGGACATGTTCGTGCTCCCCGCTGCAGCCTCGTTCCCCGACGGAGCGCCTACCTTGCCCGCATCGTCCGCCTTGCCGCAGGCGCCGAGCGCCAGCAGGGCGGCGGCGGACAAAAGCAGGGTCGTACCCCTGGCATGGCGGCGAGACATCATGGAAACCCCCTGAAACATTCGAACAAGGGCGCAAGGCTAACAGAAAACTTCGTCACCGATAATCGAAAAGTCGGTTGCTGGCGCGGCGGTGGCTCCCCATGTTGGGCAGCATGGCCATCCAGATCCGCACGAGTCTCGCCGAACCGGAAACGGACGAGCATTTCGTCCCCCACCGCCCCGCGCGCCCGGACAAGACCGAGGGCGGCAGGCCGTTTCGCATTGTATCGGATTATGAGCCAGCGGGTGACCAGCCCGCGGCCATTGCCGAACTGGTCGAGGCGACGCGCGGCAACGAGCGGGACCAGGTGCTGCTCGGCGTCACCGGATCGGGCAAGACTTTCACGATGGCGAAGGTGATTGAGGCGGTGCAGCGCCCAGCGCTCGTCCTCGCGCCCAACAAGATCCTCGCCGCGCAGCTCTATGGCGAGTTCAAGAGCTTCTTTCCGGACAACGCGGTCGAATATTTCGTCAGTTACTACGACTATTACCAGCCCGAAGCCTATGTCCCGCGCTCCGACACCTATATCGAGAAGGAGTCGAGCGTAAACGAGGCGATCGACCGGATGCGCCATTCCGCCACCCGCGCGCTTCTGGAGCGGGACGATGTGCTGATCGTCGCCTCGGTCTCCTGCCTCTACGGCATCGGCTCAGTTGAAACCTACTCCGCGATGACCTTTGCCCTCAAGAAAGGCGAGGTGCAGGACCAGCGCGAGATCATCCGTAAGCTCGTCGCGCTCCAGTACAAGCGCAACGACGCCGCCTTCGCGCGAGGCAATTTCCGCGTGAAGGGCGACAATCTCGAAATCTTCCCGAGCCATTATGAGGATACCGCCTGGCGCGTCTCCTTCTTCGGCGATGAAATCGAGGAGATCAGCGAGTTTGATCCGCTGACTGGCAAGAAGGTCGCCAGCCTCGATTATGTGAAAGTCTTTCCCAACAGCCACCACGTCACGCCCGGCCCGACCCTGAAGCAGGCGATGGAGGCGATCCGTTTTGAACTGGCGGAACGCCTCAAGGAATTGCAGGCAGAGGGCAAATTGCTTGAAGCGCAGCGGCTCGAACAGCGCACCCATTTCGATCTGGAGATGATCGCGGCCACCGGAAGCTGCGCGGGGATCGAGAATTACTCCCGCTTCCTCACCGGCCGCATGCCCGGCGAGCCGCCGCCGACGCTGTTCGAATATCTCCCGGAAAACGCGCTGCTGTTCGTGGACGAAAGCCACCAGACCGTGCCGCAGATCGGCGCGATGGCGCGCGGCGACCACCGGCGCAAGGTCACGCTCGCCGAATATGGCTTCCGCCTGCCCAGTTGCATCGACAACCGCCCACTGCGCTTCAACGAGTGGGATGCGATGCGCCCACAGACCGTCAGCGTCTCCGCCACTCCCGGCAAGTGGGAGCTGGAGCAGACCGGCGGCGTCTTTACCGAACAGGTCATCCGCCCGACGGGCCTCATCGATCCACCGGTCGAGATCAAACCGGTCGAGGATCAGGTCGACGACCTCATCAACGAGGCAAGGCTGACGGCCGCCGCCGGGTATCGCACGCTTGTGACGACCCTCACCAAGCGCATGGCCGAGGATCTGACCGAATTCATGCACGAAGCGGGCCTAAAGGTCCGCTACATGCACTCAGACGTGGAAACGCTGGAGCGCATTGAGCTGATCCGCGACCTGCGGCTGGGCGTCTATGATGTGCTCGTCGGCATCAACCTGCTGCGCGAGGGTCTGGATATTCCCGAATGTGGCCTTGTGGGCATATTGGACGCGGACAAGGAAGGTTTCCTGCGATCGGAAACTTCGCTCATCCAGACCATCGGCCGCGCCGCGCGCAACGTCGACGGGCGCGTGATCCTCTACGCCGATCGCATCACCGGCAGCATGGAGCGCGCGCTCGCGGAAACCGGACGCCGCCGCGAAAAGCAGGAGGAATATAACCGCGAGCACGGCATCACGCCCACCACGATCAAACGCAACATCGGCGACATCATCGCCCATGTGTCCAATCAGGACAGCGTGCTGGTCGAAATCGATGAGCACACGCCGCATCGCGTTGGCCACAATCTGCGCGCGCATATCGAGGATCTGGAAAAGAAAATGCGCACCTCCGCCGCTGACCTCGAATTCGAGGAAGCCGCCCGCCTGCGCGACGAGATCAAGGCGCTCGAAGCCGAAGAGCTGGGCCTGCCCACCGACGAGCGCCAGCGTTTGCGGGTAACCGCCCCGCGCGGCCGCGCGACCGAAGGCAAGCCAGGGACACGCAAGCTGCGCTTCGGCAAAGAGCAGCGGAAGTGGGGAAAGTAGAGGCGCGTAGGGAAGCGCTATTGTCATTCTCCAAATACTGCGTGGCCGCATAACGCCGCGCGCCGCCTGATTGGGGCGATCGGGCGGGTTGCCCTTGTTCCTAGCCGGTTGGCCGGTCATAAGTCGGCAATGACCCTGTCCTTGCACCGCACTGCCGCCACCATCCTCGTCACCACCGCGCTGGCGAGCTGCGTCGCGCCGCCTGTTGCTCCCCCCGCACCGCCACCGCCGGTTGCGCAGCCCGCTGCGCCGCCTCCGCCGCCGCCGCCGCGGAGCGCGGACTGGCGGGAATGGCCGGTGACGCCAGGCAACTGGACCTATAAAGCGGCGACAGGTGGAAGCATTGCGAGCTTCGGGCAGGAACCGGGGACGGCGTTGCTGTCCCTGCGCTGCGATCTCGCGACGCGGCGCGTGTTCGTGTCGCGCGCCGTTCCCGCACCCTCGGCGACGCCCGGCGGACCCATGGTCGTGCGCACCAGTTTCGGGACAGCGTCCTGGCCTACCGAAACGGCGGCGCAAGGGCAGGGGCCTGCCATGATCATCGCCGCGCGCGCCTCGTCCGACACGGTGCTCGATCAGATGATTTTCAGCCGGGGCCGTTTTGCGGTGGAGGTTTCCGGTGCGCAGCCGCTGGTGGTTCCCGCCTGGGCGGAAGCGGCGCGGGTGATCGAGGATTGCCGGAGCTGAACCGGACCGGCGCGCGGACGCAGAAGTATGATTCGAAAAAAGAAAAATACAAGTCTTGATTGAACGGCGCGTTTGACTCACAGTGCAGGTGTGGCCGGGTACAGGGCTCTCGCTCTCCCTCGGCGACGCAGGCTTCAACAGCGCGAAAGGAGGTGATCCGATGTCTCATGGTTCAGCAATGAGGTCGGTCAAGTCCGTTCGGGGAATGCGCCGCTAAACGACGCTCCGCGTCGTCTCCTACTGCGGTCGTTCAAGCCAGTGGCAGCGGGCCGCAATCCGGAAGAGCGCGAACATCATTTCCCGAAAGTGGGGCAGCCACTAGGCCGCTGACCATGTACGAAGGGCCGTCGGTGCGTCGCGATGCGCTGGCGGCCCCTCTCGTTGTCAGGTGTCTTCACGCCGCGCTGTGGCGGTGCGCAAAACCTGTGAAATAAGCGCGCAGGGTTGCATCCTCGATCGGGGCGACGATCGCTGCCACCTGATCTTCCAGCGAACGGGCCGCTCCCCCATCGCCACCGGACTCAAACCCCATTGACCATTGCGCGAAGGATCGGCTGGCAATCGGCGTATCGCCCAGCGTCACGATGCCCATGTGGCGAGGATCGCGCGCGATGCGATCGAACGTCATTTTTACGACGTCCCTTTCCCCTTCGAGCGCCTGGAGGAAGCGACGGCCGCCCACGACGAGCATCCCCGTTATGCCTTTGGCTGCGTTGCTCCTCTGCGCGGCGGCAAGAAGACGGCTCAATTCGTCGGCCGATAAAAGCGTTCGAGCAGTACTGATATAAAGTATGCGATGCATGGGCGTCTCCGAACAGCCCCCCGCTCCCGTAATAGGCAGAAAACCTTAAGCTACTGCTAATACTGCATAATTTTGGGGTTCAGACCTTTTCCGCCTTGCCCGCCAGGAACCCCTGCCGGTTCAAGCGCCACTGGTGACCTGTCCCACTGGCCGCAAATTTCCGCGGTCACACCCATTGCGCCAGCCAGTCGGCCAGCGCCTGCGGAGTCATGTGGCGGGCGTCGGACAGGGCGAAGATACGATCCTTGTTGATCAACCGGTCGGTACGCGGATCGATGACCAGCAGGGCAGGGACACCCGCGAGCTTCTCGATACCGTAACGGCGCGGGATCTGCTGGTTCTTGTCCATGCGTCCGACGTCGATCGTAACCACCTCATAATGCCGGGCGAGGAAGGCCTTGACCTCCGGCACATTCATGATCCCGGCGAGCACGCGGCAGTCGCCGCACCAGTTGCCGCCCAGGTCGACGAGCAGCGTCTTGCCGCGCGCCTTCGCGCGCCCCTTGGCCGCCGCGAACGCACGGTCGGCGTCGGCCTTTTCGTTATAGGGTAGGGGGAGGGGTTGCTGAAGCTGGTCGATCGACGAGATGCGTACGCGCGGCGCCGGTGCGGCCGGAGCGGCAGAGGACAGGATCAGCGCGGTCAGAGCGCCGGACAGGAAAAAGCTGCGAAACGGCGTGTGTGTCATGGCATTCGTCCTCGTCGTAGCCCACCCATGCTCCGCACATAAGAACGCTGCCCCCATGATAAAAGACCCGCCGCGATGCCGGAGCGCCGCGACGGGTCAGACTTTCCTCCCCAGGAAAGATCGGTATGTCCGGTTGCCTCAGCCGAGACGGCCCAGGCGGTGATAGAGGTTCACGAACTTCACCGATTCCGGCTTGTCCTCAATCACCTTGATGTAATGCTGGACCGCTTCCTTGAGCAGGGCGAAATCCTCCGTCGAAAAGATCGGGCGGGCACGTGCTGGTTCGGTCATTGCATGTCTCCAGACAGAAAAGGTCGAAGGGCGGTGGTCCGGAGCGTCTGCCCCGGACCGGCCCTGTCCGCGTTACGCCGCGAACTGGTTCATTGTGTTGTGAACGCCACCGGCTTTCAAGGCCGCTTCGCCCGCAAAATATTCCTTGTGGTCGTCGCCGATGTCGCTGCCCGACATGTTCTGGTGTTTGACGCAGGCGATACCCTGGCGGATTTCCTGACGCTGCACGCCCAGAACATAGCCCAGCATGCCCGCTTCGCCGAAATATTCCTTCGCCAGATTGTCGGTCGACAGCGCGGCGGTGTGGTACGTCGGCAGCGTGATGAGGTGATGGAAAATGCCTGCCCGCTTGGCCGCATCGCGCTGGAAGGTGCGAATGCGCTCATCGGCTTCGGCGCCCAGTTCGGTGCCGTCATAATCGACGCTCATCAGCTTGGCGCGGTCGTAGGCCGACACGTCCTTGCCTGCTTCGACCCAGGCGTCATAAACCTGCTGGCGGAAATTCAGCGTCCAGTTGAACGACGGCGAATTGTTATAGACCAGCTTCGCGTTGGGAACGACTTCGCGGATGCGATCGACCATGCCCGCGATCTGCTCGATATGCGGCTTCTCGGTCTCGATCCACAGCAGGTCTGCGCCGTTCTGGAGCGAGTTGATGCAATCGAGCACGCAGCGATCCTCGCCCGTTCCGGCGCGGAACTGGTACAGGTTGCTTGGCAGGCGCTTGGGCCGCATCAGCTTGCCGCCACGGTTGATGATGACGTCGCCATTGGCTTGCGCAATGTCCGAAATCTCTTCGCAATCGAGGAAGCTGTTGTACTGGTCGCCGATGTCGCCCGGTTCCTTGGAGAACGCGATCTGCTTGGTCAGGCCAGCGCCGAGCGAGTCGGTGCGCGTGACGATGATGCCATCCTCGACGCCCAGTTCCAGGAACGCATAGCGGCAGGCGCGAACCTTCGCGAGGAAGTCCTCGTGCGGGACGGTCACCTTGCCGTCCTGGTGGCCGCACTGCTTTTCGTCCGAAACCTGATTTTCGATCTGCAGTGCGCAGGCGCCCGCCTCGATCATCTTCTTGGCGAGGAGGTAGGTTGCTTCCGCATTGCCGAAGCCCGCGTCGATATCCGCGATGATCGGAACGACGTGCGTTTCGTAATTGTCGATGGCGTGCAGCAGGCGCTGTTCCTCGACCTGATTGCCCGCTTCGCGTGCCGCGTCGATTTCGCGGTACATCATGCCCAGTTCGCGGGCATCCGCCTGACGCAGGAAGGTGTAAAGTTCCTCGATCAGCGCGGGAACGCTGGTCTTCTCGTGCATCGACTGGTCGGGCAGGGGGCCGAACTCGCTGCGCAGCGCCGCGACCATCCAGCCGGACAGGTACAGATAGCGGCTCTTGGTCGTGCCGAAATGCTTCTTGATGGAGATCATCTTCTGCTGGCCGATAAAGCCGTGCCAGCAGCCCAGCGACTGCGTGTAGTTGGCCGGATCGGCGTCGTAGGCGGCCATGTCGGCGCGCATGATCTTCGCGGTGTAGCGCGCGATGTCGAGGCCGGTCTGGAAGCGGTTCTGCAAACGCATGCGCGCAACCGACTCGGCGCTGATGCCATCCCATGTGCCGTTCTGGGCGCTGATGAGCTGCTGCGTCTTGGTGATGTGATCCTGATAGGACATGGGAAACTCCGTTAGCCAGTGCGATTCTGTCGACCGGGGTACGGGATAATGGTGCGCTGCAAAATCATTTTGAAGTCGACTTGTCAGACTTTACAAGATATCATTGTAAAGTTGTAAAGAGCTAGACAGGGGCCAGTTATGGCGAACGAACGTCCGGTTTTCATGGGGCCACGCCTCAAGCGCCTGCGGCGGGAACTGGGTTTGACCCAGGCGAACATGGCCGCCGACCTCGATATTTCGTCGTCTTATGTTGCGCTGCTCGAACGCAATCAGCGGCCGCTCACGGCCGACATGCTCCTCCGGCTCGCGCGCGTCTACAAGATGGACATGTCCGATCTCGCGGGCGACGGGGGCGCGGATTACAGCGCGCGCCTGCAAGCCGTGCTCCGCGACTCGATGTTCGGCGACATCGATTTGCCCGCGCTGGAGGTTGCCGACGTAGCTACCAGCTATCCGGGCATTACCGAGGCGCTGCTGCGGCTCTATATCCTGTACCAGGAGGAGCTGCTGGCGCTGGCCGACCGCAGCGCGGATGGGGAAGGGGATATGGCCCCGGCGGACGACTCCGATCCGGTGGCGGAGGCGCGACGGTTTCTCGCCGCGCGGCGGAATTTTTTCGGAGGCCTTGATGAAGCGGCCGAGCGGCTTGCCGGGCTGGTAAGCGAACAGGGTGGGCTGGCCGGTCATCTGAAGGCGCGTCACAGCCTGCGCGTGCGCCGTATTCCGCCCGATGTAATGGCGGGGGCGCTGCGCCGCTACGACCGGCACCGCGACGAGATCCTCCTCGATGACACGCTCGACATGGCGAGCCAGACCTTCCAGATCGCGCTGCAGCTGGTCTACCTCGAAATGCAGGCGGAGGTCGATGCGGTGTTGCAGGAGGGCCATTTCGCCTCCGACACCGGCAGGCGCCTGACGCGCCGCGCGTTGGCGAGCTATGCGGCGGCCGCCATCCTGATGCCCTACACCGCCTTCGCCCGCGCCGCGGAAAAGCGGCATTACGATGTGGAGGCGCTGGGTCGCCAGTTCGGCACCAGCTTCGAGCAGACCGCCCACCGCCTTACGACCCTGCAAAAGCCGGGGCAGGAGCGCGTGCCGTTTTTCTTCATCCGGCTGGACGCGGCCGGGAACGTGTCGAAGCGCCTCGACGGGGCGGGCTTTCCGTTCGCGCGGCATGGCGGCGGCTGCCCCTTGTGGTCGGTGCATCATGTGTTCCGCACCCCGCGCGAGATTGTCACGCAATGGCTGGAGCTGCCTGACGGCAAACGCTTTTTCTCGATCGCGCGCACGGTAACGTCCGGCGGCGGGGCCTATGGCGCGCCGAAGGTCGAGCGTGCCATCGCGCTGGGTTGCGCGGCCGAACATGCCGATCGCCTGATTTATACCCGCACCCCTGTGGTTCAGAGGCCTGACGAGGCCACACCCATCGGCGTTACCTGTCGTTTGTGCCACCGGACGCAGTGCACGGCGCGCTCGGCTCCCCCGATCGGGCGACTCCTGCTGCCCGATGACTTCCGGCGAACCACCGCGCCTTTCGGTTTTGCGGACAGTTGACTGGCGGCAAGAGACGTTCCGGGCCGGAAACGGGGACGACCCAGCGCGGATGGCGCGATAGCAACGATTGTAACAAAAGCGCCGTTAACATTCTGGCAAGATCTCCCCGTCTACTTCGCTATCGCTCTTGATTTGCAATGATTTTACGCAGACATATGAGCTGTTGAGGGGGCATTGCACGCGGAAATGACGGATAAGCCGCACCACGTTCGTACGATTGCAGACATCGCGCGGCTCGCTGGCGTTTCGCCGGGCACGGTATCGCGCGCGCTGAGCGGGTCGACACTGGTGCGCGAAACCACCCGCAACCAGATCATCGAACTGGCGCACGAGCACGGTTTCACGCCCAATGCGACAGCCCGCAACCTGCGCATGCAGCGGACCGGGACCATCGGCGTGGTCGTTCCGCTCGGCCATGATGTCCGCCAGCATATTTCCGATCCCTTCTTCATGCAGATGATCGGCCAACTCGCCGACCGGCTGACCGAGCGCGGCTACGACCTGTTCCTCTCGCGCGTGGTCCCGAGTCATCCCAACTGGCTGTCGAAGATCGTCGATTCCGGCCGTGTCGACGGCGTCATCATTATTGGCCAGTCGGATCAGTTTGCGGTTCTCGACGAAGTCGCCGCCCGTTACCGCCCGATGGTCGTATGGGGCGCGAACAATATCGGCCGCACGCATTGCACGGTCGGGTCGGATAATTTTCTGGGTGGGCAGATCGCGACCCGCCATCTGATCGAGCGCGGGTGCCAGCGCATTGCATTCTTCGGTAACCCCGTTGGGCCGGAAATCGTCCACCGGCTGGACGGGTGCCGTGCCGCGCTCCAGGAAGCGGGTATAACGGAACCGTTGGAAATCGTACCGACGTTGATGGCCCCCGAAACAACGCATCCGATGATCCTCGACTGGCTGGACCGGCAGCAGACGCCACCCGACGGCATCGTCGCCGCTTCGGACGTGATCGCGATGTGCGCGTTGCGAGCCCTGTCGGATCGGGGTCTGCGCGTCCCGGCTGACGTCAAGCTGATGGGCTATGACGACCTCGCCCTTGCTGCGCAGACCATGCCGCCGCTGTCCACCATCCATCAGGATATTGGCGAAGGCGCGGGGCATCTCGTCGATCTGCTGTTCCGCAGGATCGCGGGAGAGGATGCGCCTTCGGTCGTACTGAACCCTTCGCTGGTGGTGCGCGCCTCCACTTGACCGCGGCTCAGCCGCCGTTGACCGCTTCCTCGATCAGGGCCTTCGCGTCGTCGCCCTCCCAGTCGAGCGCCCCCACGACGCGCGCGATTTCCTTGCCATCGGCCGTGTAGAGGACGCTGGTCGGCAGCATGCCGGTCGCATAATGGAAACCGAACTGGTTTTCCGGATCGAGCCACGGCTGGATGTGCTGGAAGCCTTTCTTCTGGAAGAATGGCACGACCTTGTCCGCGCCGAGGCTGTCCTGCGAGATGGTCAGCACCGCGAGCTTGTCCTTGGCGTAGGCACCGGCGATCGCATCCAGCTGCGGCATCTCGGCGACGCAGGGTGCGCACCATGTCGCCCACAGATTGACGAGGATCGGACGCCCGGCAAAGCGCGACAGCGTTACGTCCTTGCTCTTGGCGTCAGCGAACACGAAGTCGGGAAGGGGGCTGCCCGCCTTCGAACGGTCGATGACGAAGGACGCGCTCTTCGCGCCCGCCGTCTCCGGCGTCGATGGCACTTCGTCCGGGGTAACCGCATTCGACGGCGCGCTTTTTGACGCATCGTCTTGCCGCGCGGGCGCGGATTGCCTATCGCAGGCGCCGAGCGAAAGCCCGACAAGGAGCAGGGACATTAGCGAGCGCGACGAACAGGACACAGGATCAGGCTCCAACAGCATGTGGGGCGGCCGCTTTGCCCAGGGGCCTGCGTCCGTGATGCGCGAGATAAATGCGTCTATCCCGTTCGACAAGCGATTGTGGAAGCAGGACATCGCAGGATCGAAGGCGCATGTCACGATGCTCGCCATCCAGGGCATCGTCAGCGGCGAGGACGCGCAGGCGATTACGGAAGGGTTGAGCCGGATCGCGGCCGAATATGAGCGCGACGGCGTGCCGGTCAACATGGATCTGGAAGACATCCACATGGTCACCGAGTCGCGGCTGGCCGAGCTGATCGGCCCGGCGGCGGGACGGCTCCACACCGCGCGGTCCCGCAACGATCAGGTCGCGACCGATTTCCGCCTGTGGGTGCGTGACGCAATCGATGAAGTGGATGCGGGGTTGAAGGCCCTGCAGCAGGCTCTCATCGCGCGGGCAAGCGAGCATGTCGATGCGGTGATGCCCGGTTTCACCCATCTGCAATCCGCGCAGCCGGTAACGCTGGGCCATCACCTCATGGCCTATGTCGAAATGCTCAAGCGCGACCGCAGCCGCTTTGCCGATGCGCGCGCGCGGATGAACCGCAACCCGCTGGGCAGCGCGGCGCTTGCCGGAACGGGCTTCCCCATCGACCGGCATCATACGGCGCAGGCGCTCGGCTTCGACGGGCCGACTGACAACAGCCTCGACAGCGTATCGGATCGCGACTTCGCGCTCGATTATCTGATGGCGGCGACCCAGTGCAGCCTGCACCTGTCCCGTCTGGCGGAGGAGTTCGTGATTTGGGCGAGCCAGCCCTTCGGTTTCGTCAAGCTGCCCGACGCCTATTCGACAGGCAGCTCGATCATGCCGCAAAAGCGCAACCCGGACGCCGCCGAACTGGTGCGCGGCCATGCCGGGCGCATCATGGGGTGCATGACCGCGCTGTGCGTGACCATGAAGGGCCTGCCGCTCGCCTATTCCAAGGACATGCAGGACGACAAGCCGCCGGTGTTCGAGGCGCACGACCTGCTCGGCCTTTCCATCGCGGCGATGACCGGGATGGTGGAAACCGTGACGTTCCGCACCGACCGGATGCGCGCGCTTGCCGAAAGCGGTTACGCGACCGCGACCGATCTGGCCGACTGGCTGGTGCGCGAGGGCGACATTCCGTTCCGCGATGCGCATCACATCACCGGGCGCGCGGTCAAGCTGGCGGAGGAACGGGGGGTGCCCCTGTCGGACCTGCCGCTCACCGATTTGCAGGCGATTGACGCACGGATCACCAACGGGGTCTACGCCGTTCTTACTGTCGACGCATCGGTCGCCAGCCGCCGGAGCCATGGCGGCACGGCGCCCGATCAGGTGCGGGCGCGTATTGCGCAGGCGCAAGCAGAGCTGGAGGCGGAATAATGCAAAGCTTGATCCTGCGTGCGACATCGGGCGCGCTCATTGTTGCTCTGGCGGCGCTCGCCGGGTGTGGCGGCCGCCAGCCGCTGCAGCGAACGGAGGGGATGAAACCCGTGCCGGTCGCGGTGGGCGCAAACGAAAGCGCATCGGCCGACGCGCTGATGGCACTCACCCCGCAGGAACGCCCGAACCGCGATTTCGAGCCGCTGACCCGTTCCCAGCCCCGGCCCGAAGATCCTTTTGACCTGCCGCCCGGCCAGTAAGAGCAACACATGGACCATTTCGATTATCGCGCCGGTGTCCTCCATGCCGAAGACGTGCCCTTGGCCGAGATTGCGGCGCAGGTAGGTACGCCGGTCTATATCTATTCGACCGCAACGCTCGAACGCCATGTCGGGGTGTTCCGCGAAGCGCTTGCGCCGCTGGCCGATCCGCTGGTGGCGTTCGCGGTCAAGGCTAATCCCAACGCAGCGGTGCTGGCGACGCTGGCGAAGCTTGGGCTGGGGGCCGATGTTGTATCCGCGGGCGAATTGCTGCGCGCCATTGCGGCGGGCATCCCGGCCAGTCGCATCGTCTTTTCCGGCGTCGGCAAGACCGAAGAGGAAATGCGGCTCGCGCTGGAGCATGGCATTTTCCAGTTCAATCTGGAAAGCGAGCCGGAAGCGGAAATGCTGTCCGAAGTCGCCCTGTCGATGGGCAAGGTCGCGTCCGTTGCCTATCGCATCAACCCGGATGTCGACGCGGGCACCCACGCGAAGATTTCCACCGGCAAGTCGGAAAACAAGTTCGGCATCCCCTACGACCGGGCACTCGTCGCCTATGACCGCGCGGCGCAGCTCGCCGGACTCGACGTGCAGGGCGTGGCCGTGCACATCGGCAGCCAGCTCACCGATCTTGCTCCGCTCGAAAGCGCATTCACCAAGGTCGGTGCGCTGATCGAACGGCTGCGCGATGCCGGACACGCCATCCGCACCGCCGATCTGGGCGGGGGCCTTGGCGTGCCCTATGATCCCGCGCTTCCCGTGCCGCCCAGTCCCGCCGCCTATGGCGCGATGGTCGTGCGCGTGACGCAGGGCTGGAACGTCCGCCTGATGTTTGAGCCCGGCCGGGTGATCGTCGGCAATGCCGGGGTTCTCCTATCCCGCGTCATCCGCGTGAAGCAGGGGGCGAGCCAGCCTTTCGTCATCGTCGATGCGGCGATGAACGACCTGCTGCGCCCCAGTCTCTATGACGCATGGCATGATATCCGCGCCGTCCGCCCCCGCAACGCTCAGGTGCAGGCGACGGTCGTCGGCCCGGTGTGCGAGACCGGCGACACCTTCGCCACCGCGCGGGACATCGATGCCGTGGAAGCGGACGATCTCCTCGCCTTCATGACCGCCGGAGCCTATGGCGCGACCATGGCGAGCACCTACAACAGCCGCGCGTTGACGCCCGAAGTGCTGGTCACCGGCGATCAATGGGCGGTCGTTCGCGCCCGTCCTCCGGTCGAGGCGCTGATCGAAGGCGACAGCATTCCAGACTGGCTGCGGGGCTGATTCGTGCACAGCCTGCCCGTTTTCCTGCGGCTGACCGGGCGTCCGGTGATTCTGCTGGGAACGGGCGAGGCCGCAGAGGCCAAGCGCCGCCTGCTGGAGCGGGCAGGCGCCACAATTGTGGCGGAAGACGCGACGGCGTCGCTTGCCATCGTTGCCATCGAGGATGAGGAAGAGGCGGTAGCGGCGGTCGCGCGTCTGAAGCAGCGCGGCATTCTGGTGAACGCTGTTGATCGCGCAGCGCTATGCGATTTTACGCTCCCCGCTATCGTGGACCGTGACCCGGTCATCATTGCGATCGGCACGGGCGGCGCATCGGCGGGCCTTGCCAAGGCGTTGCGCCAGCGGATCGAGGCGCTGCTGCCTCCCACGGTGGGCATGCTTGCGCAGGCAATGGCCGATGCGCGGGGGGCCATGCGCGCGCGCTGGCACGATGCGGCGTCCCGCCGCCGCGCGATCGATGCGGCATTGGCGCGGGGCGGCGCGCTCGATCCTCTCGCTGGCGCCGATGCGTCCACGGTCGCAGCTTGGCTGGACAACGCTGGAGAGGACGCGGCGCCCGCCCGGCTGGAACGCATCCCGCTCGCGTCCGCCGATCCGGAAGATCTGACGCTGCGGGCGGCCCGCCTTCTGGGGGAAGCGGATGCGGTGTTTCATCATCCATCCGTGCCGGTGCCGATCCTGGAACGCGCCCGCGCCGATGCCCGGCGCATCGCAACCGCTACGCCGCCGGTCTGGTCTGACCCCGGCCTCGCGCTCTGGCTGACGATGGGAGAGGAATAGCATGGCCCGTTTCTTCATCCATGACGGAACGTCCGCCCGCGAGCTGGATGTGGAGGCCTTCTGTACGCTCTCGCCGCCGCCGCGGTTCAGCTGGGTTCACATGGACGGACGCACGGACGATGTGGCGAAGACCGAAGCCCGCATCGCGACGATTCCCGATGCCGCCCGCAGCGCGATGATGGCGAGCGAGACGCGCCCGCGCTGCACGATCTTCGCCGATGGCGCGCTCGTCAACCTGCGCGGCCTGGGCGAGCAACTGGCGAACGATGGCGACCCGCTCGTTTCCATCCGTCTCTGGGCGGAAAAGGGCCGGGTGGTCAGCCTTTCCTACCGCAGGCTCGATATTCTGAACGCGGTGATCGAAGAAATGCTGTCGGGTCGGCTGGCGGACCCCGGCGACCTCATCACCGCCGTGGCGATCCATATCACCGATGCGCTCGATCCGGTCATCGCCGATCTGGGTGACGCGCTCGACAATATCGAAAGCCATCTGGACGAGGAAGGTGCGGTCTCCACCCGCCGCCATGTCGCGAAGATCCGGGCTGCCGCCATCTCGTTCCGCCGGTTCATCGCGCCCCAGCGCGCGGCGATGGAGCGGTTGATGACTGCCCAGGTGAGCTGGCTGGAAGCGGACGACCGCCTGCATGTGCAGGAAGCCGCTGATCGCTGTGCCCGCATGGCCGAAGAGCTGGAGGCCGTGCGCGAACGCTCCGCCCTTGCCCATGAAGCGCTCACCGATCTGCGCGCCGAACATATGAACCGGCAGGCGCTGCTGCTAGCTATCGTCGCGCTCATCTTCCTGCCGCTGACGTTTCTCACCGGCCTGCTCGGCATGAACGTGAACGGCATTCCCTATGCGCACGAGCCTTGGGCCTTCTGGGGCGTGATCGCCGTGTGCACGATCATCGCCGGGGCCATCGGTGCGTGGTTTGCTGTGACCAACTGGCTGCAACGCTAACGGGGATAGCGTTTCGCTCGTCAGCGCCGGAGCGACACGAGACTGTCGTTCTCCACCGTCAAAGCCGCCAGCGCTGCGGCGATTTCCGACTGACCAAATGGCTTGGCCAGACGCGGCAGGTGCAACACGTCATCGGTCGTCCCGGTATAGCCGGTGATGATAAGCACGGGCAACTGAGGATACTGGTCCTTCAGGCGCCGGGACAGCTCCGCCCCATCCATCCGGGGCATTTTGTAATCCGTGATGACGACATCGACCTCGGCCGCATCCGCCAACAGGGTGAGTGCTTCCGCGCCTCCCCGCGCTTCGATCACATTATGCCCCAGATAGCGGATCATTTCCGCCGTGCCGGTCCGCACGATGTCCTCGTCATCGACAAGGATCACCGAAAGGGGGCGGTCCACGGGCAGTATCAGGTTGACGCGCTCCGGCCCGCGCAGCGCGTCGCTGGCCTTTGCCATCGGCAAATACAGATCGGCGCGTGTGCCGTGCCCCGGTCTGCTCGTCAGGACGAAACGGCCGCCGAGCTGTGCCGCCAGACCGTGCACCATGGACAGCCCCAGCCCGGTGCCCCGGCCGGTTTCCTTGGTCGAGTAAAAGGGCTCGACCGCGCGGGTCAGCGTCTCCGCATCCATGCCGACACCGGTATCGATGACCGATAGCCGGATATAGGTACCGACCGGAAGCCCGAACGCCGAACCCGGAGCGATATCCACTTTCTCCGACGAAATCGTGAGCGGTCCGCCGTTGGGCATGGCATCGCGGGCATTGATGCACAGGTTGAGGATCGCGAGTTCGAGCTGGTTGGGGTCGGCGAGGGCGGGCGGCAGATCGGGCGCGGGGTCAATGTGCAACTCGACAGTGGCGCCGACAGAACTGGCGATGAGATCATGCATGCCCGCGATCAGGTCCGCGACATCCAGCGCCACGCTCTGCAGCTCCTGTCGCCGTGCGAAGCCCAGCAGGCGCTGGACGAGAGTCTTTGCGCGGTCGGCCGCGAGCAGCGCGTTGGCGATCAGTTTCCCCGATCGGGGGTCCTGCTCGGCATATTTGCGCTGAAGCAGGTCAAGCGCGCCTGTGATGGGGGTGAGAAGATTGTTGAAATCATGGGCCACGCCGCCTGTCAGCTGCCCCAGGGTTTCCAGTTTCTGCGCCTCGTGAAGCTGGGCCACCGCGGCTTCGTGGGCAGCCGTCCTGTCCTCCACCCGACGTTCAAGCTCGGTGGTAAAGGCATGCAGTTCCTCCAACCGCGCCCGCGCGTCATATTGCCGACGCCGACCCCGAACCGCGGACTGCGCAAGGCTGATCAGCGTGGTGGGATGGAAGGGCCGTTCCAGAAAAGTGACGTTGCCCAATATCTCGAGATAGCGCCGCGCCGCCGGATTGCGTTCCAGACCGCCTTCGCGCCGGGTCAGAAGAACGAACGGGAAATCGGACCATTCGGGCTGGTCGGTAATCCACCGGGCCAGTGCGCTCAGGTCCGCGTCGCGCAGCGCCTCTTCCGTCACCAGCGCAAAGCCTGCTCCCACATCGAGTTCCAGCAGCAGCGCGCCAACATTGTCGCAGATTGCGGACGCGATCATCGCCTCGTTCAGCATGGCGCTTGCCACTATCGCATCGCGACCATGCGGCGCCAGCACGACCGCACGTTCGGAGTGCATCGGTGTCACTCCGCTTCGACCGCCAGCAACTGGGGCGCGTCGCCCATGAGTTCCGGCACACCGCGCAGGACCCCCTGAAAGGCGGTCAGCGGCTCTCCCAATGTGATGCCCGTATGGTCGATCCGATATTCACGGATGGTGTCTTCGTGCGAGCTTGTCCGTTTCTTGATGACCGAGATGGCCCGGCGAACACGGCCCCGCGCCTCGAAATAGCGCAACAGGATCACCGTGTCGGCCAGATAGGTCACATCGACCGGCGCCTTCATGTCACCCACGAGGCCGTGCTGGGCAACGGTCAAAAAGGTCGAGGCACCCCTGCGGTTCAGATATTGGAGCAATTCGTGCATATGCAGGATCAGTTCCTGCTCACCGGGCATGGCGGCCTGATAGCCGTTGAGGCTGTCGATCACGACCGTCCTCACGCCATTTTCCTCGATGCAGCAGCGCACCCGGTCCGACAGTTCACCGGGCGTCAGCTCCGCCGCGTCGACCTGTTCGATGATGAGCAGGTCAGCATCGACCATCGCCTGAATATCGATGCCAAGGCCCTTGGCGCGTTCGATCAGCAAGCCCAGCTCCTCGTCGAAGACGAACATGGCCGCGCGCTCGCCGCGACTGACCGCACCGGCAATGAACGTCAGGGCGTAGAGTGACTTTCCGGTCCCTGCCGGTCCCAGGATCAGGACGCTGGATCCCCGTTCGATGCCCCCGCCCAGCAGGGCGTTCAACTCGGACGAATCGGTACTCAGCACCTCGCGATCGAAGCTGATCCGGTGTTCCGCGGAGATCAGGCGTGGGAAAACACGCACTCCGCCGGTTGTGATGACGAAATCATGATGCCCACCGCGATAACGCTGGCCGCGATATTTCACGACCCGCATCCTCCGCCGTTCCGCGCCGTAATCGGGGGAGAGTTCTTCCAGACGGATCACGCCGTGGGCAACGCTGTGCATCGTGCGATCATTGGGCTCGCTGGACAGGTCGTCCAGCATCAGCACGGTTGCCTTGCTGCGCGAGAAGTAATGCTTGAGCGCGAGGATTTGACGCCGGTAGCGCAATGATGACTGGGCGAGCAGCCGGATTTCCGACAGGCTGTCGAGCACCACGCGTTCGGGTCTTACCGCCTCGAACGCCTGAAAGATGCGCCGGGTGGTCTCCCCCAGCTCCAGGTCGGAGGAATACAGCAGGCTTTGCTGCTGTTCCTCGTCCAGTAGGCTCTCCGGCGGTACCAGCTCGAAGATATCGATGCCGTCCAGCGACCAGCCGTGCGACGCCGCACCCGCGCGCAGTTCGTCGTCCGTTTCGGAAAGGGTGATATACAGCGACCGCTCGCCCGCTTCCGCGCCCGCGATCAAAAATTGCGTCGCGATCGTCGTCTTGCCTGTTCCGGGGCGGCCTTCCAGCAGGAACAGTCGTCCGCGCGCCAACCCTCCGGCGGTCACGTCGTCGAGCCCGGCAATCCCAAAATTTGCTTTCCCGTCGAACCGCGTTAGCCCTGCATGCATAGTCACCTCCTCGTCCCCTAACGCGAATCAGCCCGATAATGATCCCTCCGGAGGGACGACCGTCTGCAAACTTTTGTGAGGATCACGTGCCCGGATCGGCGGCTTCCCTCCGGTTTCGCCCTCTCCTGTACAAGCATGGACTTGTTTTCAAAGCAAAATATGCGGGTAGTCGCTTGGCATGCTTTCCATCCGGTGCGTGGTGGCGTAGGACGTGGGTGTGACCGACTGTTCGACCTGCGTGGTGCGCAACCGGGCGATCTGTGCCAGTCTCGATGCTGCGGAATTGGCGGCTCTCGGGAAGATGGGGCGGAAGCAAAAGGTGCGGCACGGACAAACCCTGCTGTGGGAGGGTGATGGCGCGCCTGTCGTCGCCAATGTGCTTTCCGGCGTGCTGAAGCTGGTGGTGTCCACCGCCGATGGGCGGGAGCAGATTGTCGGGATCGTTTTCCCCTCGGACTTCATTGGCCGTCCGTTCGGCAAGGAAAGCCCCTACAGCGTGACCGCCATGACGGATGCGGAAGTGTGCATCTTCAACCGGAACAGTTTCGACGATTTCGCTGGTAAGCACCCGGATCTCCAGCAGAAGCTGCTGCGCCGGACACTGGACGAGCTGGACCGCGCCCGGCACTGGATGATGCTGTTGGGGCGTAAATCGGCTTCGGAAAAAGTCGCCTCGTTCCTCCTGGAGATGTCGGAGCGTCTTTCGGGACAGGGTTGCGAGGCAGGCGCGCTCAACAACGGGTTCGAACTGCCGTTCGGGCGGCAACAGATCGCCGATATTCTCGGCCTCACGATCGAAACGACGAGCCGTCAGTTCACCCGCATGCGGGAAGACGGCCTCGTCGATTTGCCCTCGCGCCGCGAAGTCGTGATCAACGACCGCGCGGCGATGATGGCGATGGCCGGCTGATCGGAACCGGCCAGTCAATCAGAACCGGCCAGTCAATCAGAACCGGCCAGTCGATCAGAACCGGAACGCGGCGCCCGCGCTGATCACCCAGGGGTCGAGCTTGTGGCGTGTCGTCAGAACCTCGGTCGGTCCGGCATACCAGTGGGCGGTTGTGCGCAGGAAATAGCGTTTCACATCAACGCTCAGCGCCAGTCCCTTGTCATTGATTGGCACATCGATGCCGGCCTGCAGCGCCGCACCGACCTTGTCGTTCATCTTTTGCCGCGTGGCGCCGAGTGCTACGGCGGTGGCACCGGGCTTTTCATCAATGAAGATGTAATAGCTCGGACCCGCGCCGACATAGGGCTGGATGCCGCCGTCCTTGCCGAAATGATATTTCAGCGTCAGCGTCGCCGGAACGATCTTGGCGTTTGACACCAGTCCCGCCCCCGCAAGCGCACCGCGCCCGTCGACGTCATGCTGGGTCACCCCCGCGATCGTCTCCACCGAGATGGCGTCGGTCAGGAAATATTCGATCGCGACCGTCGGCACGACATTGTCGTCGGCCTTGGTCTGCGTGCCCGCAGGCAGGCCGATCAGATCCTTCTTGACCGATGTGATCTTGCCATCAGGCGCGACCAGAGTGCCGAGCAGCTTGAACTGGACATCGCCGCTCTTGGCAGCGGCATGGCCCGGCACCGCCAGCGCGATACCGAGTGCGGCGAGGGGGAGTATGGTCGTCTTCATGAGTATTCTGCTCCTCTGTTAGCGGGGCCGTATCTCGCCCGGCCGCGCCCGCAGCGCATTGATGGAACGCAAGTAATTCGTTGATCCCGGTCAATGTTTTCGCACCCGCACACGCCCATTAGCCACGTGGGATCGCGCGGCTCCGTCGTTGGCCGCGCCTAACGGGGAATGAACTATGGACGGTTTGGTAATGAAGGCCGGGGGGTGGCTGGTGCTGGCCCTGCTGGCGCTTGGCATGGCGGCTGTGGCTGTCGATACGCCCTTTGCGGTGCATATGTGTATCGTGGCGATCGCCTGCCTCGCGGCACTGTGGTTCACCATATCGCGCGCCAATTATGATGGCATCGCGCGCGGCATCCCCAAAACATCTGCCAATCCGAGCATGTACGACGATGACCCGGTGCGCTGGGGAGTTATTGCGACCCTCTTCTGGGGCGTGGCAGGGATGGCTGCTGGCCTGTACGTTGCATTGCAACTGGCGTTTCCGGCCCTGAATCTGGGGCTGGAATACACGACCTTCGGCCGCCTGCGCCCACTCCATACCTCCGCGGTTATCTTCGCATTCGGCGGTAACGCGCTGATCGCGACGAGTTTTTATGTCGTGCAGCGCACCTGCCGCGCCCGGCTCGCTTTCCCCGCGCTCGCCCGGTTCGTGTTTTGGGGCTACCAATTGTTCATCGTGCTCGCCGCCACCGGCTATCTGATGGGCGTGACCGAGGGCAAGGAATATGCCGAGCCCGAATGGTATGTCGACCTGTGGCTGACGATCGTCTGGGTGTCCTATCTCGCCGTGTTCGTCGGCACGATCGTCAAGCGGACCGAACCGCACATCTACGTCGCGAACTGGTTCTATCTCAGCTTCATCCTGACGGTGGCGATGCTGCATCTGGTGAACAACCTGTCGATGCCCGCGAGCCTGTTCGGATCGAAGAGCTACTCCGCCTTTGCTGGGGTGCAGGATGCGCTCACGCAATGGTGGTACGGGCATAACGCGGTCGGCTTCTTCCTGACCGCCGGTTTTCTCGCCATGATGTACTACTTCGTGCCGAAGCAGGCGGAACGGCCGGTTTACAGCTATCGCCTGTCGATCATCCACTTCTGGTCGCTGATCTTCCTCTACATCTGGGCGGGTCCGCACCATCTGCACTACACCGCGCTGCCCGACTGGGCGCAGACGCTGGGCATGGTCTTCTCGGTCATGCTGTGGATGCCGAGCTGGGGCGGCATGATCAACGGCCTGATGACCCTCAACGGCGCGTGGGACAAGATCCGCACCGACCCGATCATCCGCATGATGGTCATGGCGCTCGCCTTCTACGGCATGAGCACCTTCGAAGGACCGATGATGTCGATCAAGTGGGTCAATTCCATGTCGCATTACACCGACTGGACCATCGGCCACGTCCACAGCGGCGCGCTCGGGTGGAACGGCATGATTACCTTTGCGTGCGTCTATTACCTCGCGCCGCGCCTGTGGAGCCGTCCGCGCCTCTACAGCCTCCGCATGGTCAACTGGCACTTCTGGCTCGCGACCGTCGGGATCGTCTTCTACGCCGCGTCGATGTGGGTCGCGGGCATCATGCAGGGCCTGATGTGGCGCGAATATGGCTCGGACGGCTACCTTGTCTACAGCTTTGCCGAAAGCGTCGCGGCCATGCACCCGATGTACCTGATCCGCGCGACGGGCGGCCTGCTCTATCTCGCCGGGTTCATCATCATGATCGTCAATGTCTGGGCGACGCTCGCCAGGAAAGTCCGGGACGAACTGCCGATGACCGAAACCCCCTACAACGCCGCGGCGGACCGTCCGCTCGTTCCTGCTGAATAAAGGAGCCCGAACCATGGCCACTCAACCCGCTGAAAAGGGCTTCAGCCACAAGCGCCTGGAGCGCAATGTCAGCCTGCTCGGGCTGCTTGCCCTCGTGACGGTAACGATCGGCGGCATTGTCGAAATCGCGCCGCTCTTCTGGATCGACAACACGATCGAGAAAGTGGACGGGATGCGCCCCTACACCCCGCTCGAACTTGCCGGGCGCAACATCTACATCCGCGAAGGCTGCTACGTCTGCCACAGCCAGATGATCCGTCCGTTCCGGGATGAGGTCGAACGCTATGGCCATTACAGCCTGTCGGCAGAGAGCATGTACGATCACCCGTTCCAGTGGGGATCGAAGCGCACCGGGCCGGATCTCGCCCGCGTCGGCGGCCGCTATTCGGACGAATGGCACCGCGCGCACCTCGTCGATCCGCGCAGCGTGGTGCCCGAATCGATCATGCCGCCCTATGCCTTCCTCGCGCAGCATGATCTGCAACCGCGCGACATGCGCACCGACCTCACCGCCCTGTCGCGGGTCGGTGTGCCGTACAGCAAGGAAGAGATCGCCGCCGCCAATGATGACCTCAAGGCGCAGGCCGACCCCGCATCCGACGCGAGCGCGCTGCAGAAGCGCTATCCCAAGGCGCAGGCCCGCGATTACGACGGCGATCCGACCCGCATCACGGAGATGGATGCGCTGATCGCCTATCTTCAGATGCTGGGCACGCTGGTCGACGTCGACAAGGCGAACCCGCAGGAACAGGCGCACGCCGCCGCGACATCGGTGGAGAAGGCGCAATGACCTACGACACCGCCCGACACTTCGCCGACAGCCTGGGACTGGTCGTGATGGCGATCCTGTTCCTGGGGCTCGTGGCCTGGCCTTTCCGCAAGGGCGCACGCCGCCGCAACGAGGAAGCCGCTCACATGATCTTCAAGGAAGACGACCATGGTTGACCAGAAACGCATCGATGAAGCCACCGGCACGAGCACGGTCGGCCATGAATGGGACGGCATCGAGGAGCTGAACACGCCGCTGCCGCGCTGGTGGTTGTGGACATTCTACCTGACCATCGTCTGGGCGATCGGCTATGTCATCCTCTACCCCGCCTGGCCGATGATCCACAGCGCCACCAAAGGCGTGCTGGGGTGGAGCAGCCGGGGGCAACTGGAGCAGGAACTCGACGCGCAGACCGCGCGCCGCGCGCCCACGCTCAACGCCATCGCCGCGACGCCGATCGCTGATCTCCCGACCAAGCCACAGTTGATGCAGGCAGCGGTGCAGGGCGGCGGCGCGGCTTTCCGTGTCCACTGCGTCCAGTGCCATGGATCGGGAGGGGCAGGGGTGAAGAAGCTTTATCCGAATTTGACCGACGACGACTGGCTGTGGGGCGGCGATCTGGCGACGGTGCAGTACACAATCGCCAACGGTATCCGGAACCCGGATCACGCCGAAACACGGATGAGCCAGATGCCCGCTTTCGGCCATGACGGCATTCTCAATCCGGCACAGATCGCCGACGCGGTCAGCTTCGTGCGCACCCTCAGCAAACAGGAAAAGCCCAGCGCGTCCTCGGCGCGGGGCGGTGCGATCTTCGCCGCCAACTGTGCCGTTTGCCATGGTCCCAATGGCGACGGCGGGCGCACGGTGGGCGCGCCGAAGCTCAACGACGCCATCTGGCTTTATGGCGGCGACCGGGACAGCATCGCCGCGACGATCACCCAGCCCCGCAACGGCGTCATGCCGCGCTGGGGCAACCGGCTCGATCCGGTCACGATCAAGATGCTCGCTGCCTATGTGTATTCGCTCGGTGGCGGAGAAAAAGCGCCCGTTCTGGCTGCCACATCGGCCCCCGCGCCGACGGAAGCCCAACCCGAAGGACAGGGAAGCAATGGCAAGCCCTGACGATCTCACGCTTGCCTCTCCCTCGCTCTATGCCGCGCGGAAGGGCGTTTATCCCAAGCGGATAGACGGTCCCTTCCGCCGCTTCAAATGGCTGGTGATGCTGGTCACGCTGGCCATCTATTACGGAACGCCGTGGATCCGCTGGGATCGCGGCCCCTATGCGCCGGATCAGGCGGTGCTGGTCGATCTCGCGCACCGGCGTTTCTACATGTTCCAGATCGAAATCTGGCCGCATGAATTTTATTATGTCGCGGGCCTGCTCATCATGGCGGGCATCGGACTGTTTCTCGTCACCAGCGCGGTCGGTCGCGCATGGTGCGGCTATGCCTGCCCACAGACGGTGTGGACCGACCTGTTTCAGCATGTCGACCGGCTGATCGATGGCGAGCGCAACGCACAGATCCGGCTGGCGAATGCGCCGTGGACGCTGGGCAAGGTCGCCCGGCGCGCGCTCAAAGTCGCTATTTACCTGACCATCGCCTTCTGGACCGGCGGCGCGTGGATCATGTATTTTGCCGACGCCCCAACGCTGACCCATGATTTCTGGACGGGGCAGGCGGCCCCGGTCGCTTATGGCACCGTCGCAGTCCTCACCGCGACGACCTTCGTGCTCGGCGGCTTCATGCGGGAACAGGTCTGCATCTACATGTGCCCGTGGCCGCGCATCCAGACCGCGATGATGGACGAAAAGTCGCTGATGGTCACCTACAAGGACTGGCGCGGCGAACCGCGGGGCAGCACCAAGAAGGCGCTGGCGCAACCGGGCGCGTTCGGCGACTGCGTGGATTGCAACCAGTGTGTCGCTGTCTGCCCGACCGGCATCGACATCCGCGAAGGGCCGCAGATCGGCTGCATCACCTGCGCTTTGTGCATCGACGCCTGCGACCATGTGATGCAGCAGGTCGGTCGGCCGCGCGGCCTGATCGATTATTGCACGCTGGAGGATGTCGCCGCCGAAAAAGCCGGGGAGGCGCCGCGCCCCGTATGGAAAACGCTGCTCCATCCCCGCACGCTCATCTATTTCGGCGTGTGGAGCGCGATCGGTGCCGCGATGCTGTTCTCGCTGGGTCAGCGGACACGGCTCGACCTCGCCGTCCAGCATGAGCGCAGCCCGCTTTACGTCCAGCTTTCCGATGGCACGATCCGGAACAATTACACGCTCAAGGTGCGCAATATGGAAACCCGGCCCCGCCGGGTCGCGATCGGCGTCAGCGGCCTCGCCGGTGCGGAACTCTGGACCGAGACGGGGCGACGCGAAACCGCCACCCGGCGGGTCGAGCTGGCGCTTGCGCCCGACAGCGTGACCCGTGTCAGGCTGTTCGTCGCCGCACCGACCACGGGGCCGGAGCGTCAGGATTTCACCATCGCGGCCCGGGGTCTTGATGGCGACCCACGCGGGGACAGCGACATCATCCAGTTCGACCGTCCGGAGGAAGACGAATGACCCAGAAAACGACGCACCGGCCCTTCACCGGCTGGCACATGACCATCATTCTCGTCACCTTCTTCGCGATCGTGATGGCGGTCAATTTCACGATGGCGCGCATTGCCCTGTCGAGCTTTGGCGGCACGGTGGTCGATAACAGCTATGTGGCGAGCCAGCATTATAACGCATGGCTGGCGCAGGCCGACGCGCAGCAGCGGCTGGGCTGGGACAAGACGGTAACCCTCGATGACGCCCGTCACTTGGTGCTGACGGTCCGCAAGGACGGTGTGCCGCTCGACACTTTGCGCGCCACTGCGACTGTGTCCCATCCGCTGGGTCTTGCACCCGCGCGGGCCCTGCATTTCGCCACGGTCGAAACGGGCGGCCTTCGCTCCGTCGAGGCCCTGCCGCCGGGCCGTTGGCGCATTGATCTTGCGGTCAGCCATGGAGACAACTCCGCGCTGTATCAGGTGGACCTGCAATGAGCACCGATACCACAACCCCATTGATCGAGCGGGACTTTGCCGTTCCCGACATCCATTGCGCCGGGTGCATCTCCAAGCTTGAAAACGGCTTGGTGCGCGATCGTCGCATCACCGCCGCCCGCGTCAATTTCACGGAAAAGCGTGTTCATCTCTCGTGCTCGCCGGAAGCCGACATCCCGGACCTGATCGGCGCGTTTTCCAATCTGGGGTTCGAAGCCTTTCCGATCGGGGATGGGCTGGATGACGCCGATGCGGAAGCCGCCAACAGCCGCGAACTGCTCCGCGCCGTTGCCGTGTCGGGTTTCGCGATGATGAACATCATGCTGCTGTCGGTGTCGGTGTGGTCCGGCGCGATGGGCGCGACGCGCGACCTGTTTCACTGGCTCTCCGCGCTGATCGCCCTGCCGACCATCGCCTATGCCGGGCGCCCGTTCTTCCGGTCGGCGTGGCGCGCGCTCCGCCACCGCCAGACGAATATGGACGTGCCGATCAGCATCGGCGTCGTCCTCGTCAGCGCGATAAGCCTGTACGAGACAGCGACGCACGGCTCGCACGCCTATTTCGACGGCGCGGTCATGCTGCTGTTCTTCCTGCTGTGCGGGCGGTGGCTGGACAGCGTCATGCGCGATCGTGCGCGCGGCGGCGTCACCGCCTTGCTCCGTAATATGGGTACGGGGGCGATGGTACTGAACGAGACGGGCGTGAGCCGTTGGGTCGATGCCACCGCGCTCGACCGGGACATGGTCATGCTGGTCGCGGCGGGCGAGCGGCTCGCCGCCGACGGGATCGTCATCGGTGGGGCAAGCCGGATCGACCTGTCGCTGCTGACCGGGGAAAGCGCGCCGCAGGATGTGCATGCCGACGATCGCGTACACGCCGGGACGCTCAACCTCGACGGCCCGATCCGCGTGCGGGTGACCGCGGCGGGCGCGGATACCGCCATCGCCGACATCGCGCGCCTGATGGGCGAAGCGGCGCAGGGCAAGTCCCGCTATGTCCGCATCGCCGACCGCGCCGCGCGGCTGTATGCGCCCGCCGTGCACTGCCTCGCGCTGACGGCGTTCATCGGCTGGATCATCGCCGGGGCGGGGTGGCATCACAGCCTGCTGATCGCTGCATCGGTGCTGATTATAACCTGCCCCTGCGCGCTCGGGCTCGCGGTTCCAGCGGCGCAGATCGTCGCGGCAGGCGAACTCATGCGCACGGGCGTGCTGATCAAGGACGGGTCCGCACTGGAGCGCATGGCCGAAATCGACCGTGCCCTCGTCGACAAGACCGGCACGCTGACGCTGGGCCGCCCCGAAGCGATCGATCTGGACGCGATCGGCGCTGCGGTGCAGCCTGTGATCCTTGCCCTCGCGCAGGCCAGCCGCCATCCGTTGAGCGAGGCGCTCACCCGGGGCCTGCAGGCGCGCAATGTCCGTCCCGCTCCGGTCGAAGACGTGCGGGAAACCCCCGGCTTCGGCGTCGAGGCGCGCTGGAACGGCAAGGCCGTCACCCTTGGCCGTCCGCAGGAAAAGCTCGCGGGCGATGCACTCGCCACGCAGGTGACAATGGATGGCCACCCGCTCGCGACCATCCGTTTCGCCGATCAGCTCCGCCCGGACGCGCTGGGTGCCATCGCCGCACTGGAAGCGGCGGGGATCGGCGCGATGATCCTCTCGGGCGACCGCTCCGAAGCCGTCGCTCCGGTCGCGCGCGCACTCGGCCTGACCGCGCAAACCGGCATGAGCCCGCAGGACAAGCTCGCCGCCATCGCCCGCCAGACCCAGCAGGGCCACAAGGTCCTGATGATCGGGGATGGCCTGAACGATGGCCCTGCGCTCGCCGCCGGGTTCGCTTCCATGGCGCCCGGTTCGGCGAGCGACGTCGGCAAGAACGCGGCGGACTGCATTTTCCTGGGCGACCGGCTCATGCCGGTGGTGCAGACCATCCGGATGGCGCGGCGGACGCAGGCGATCGTGCGGCAGAACTTTGCGCTCGCCATCGGTTACAACGTCATTGCTGTTCCGCTCGCGTTTCTGGGGCTCGTGACGCCACTCGTCGCCGCCATCGCCATGTCCGGCTCCTCGCTCATCGTCGTGGGCAATGCGCTGCGTCTGAAAAGGGCTATCCGATGAACGGTCTCGTCTTCCTCATTCCCATTGCCCTCGGTCTGGGTCTTCTTGGCCTCGCGGCGTTCTTCTGGGCGCTGCGACAGGGACAGTTCGACGATCTCGACGGCGCGGCGCTGCGCATCCTGGTCGAGGACGAAGAGGAGCCGGCGTCATGATCGCCCGGAGCATCGCTTCTGTTCTGGCGGCGTTCGCGCTGGCCACGGCACCGTTGGCCGTTCATGCGCGCCTGCTCCTGGTCTCCAGCTGCACCGGCGCGGCGCATCTGCTCGTGATCCCGGTCGACCCCGCCGTCCCGCAAAAGGGGGATCGCGACGACTGCGCCAAGGCATGCCACGCCGTCCTTGATCGGCGCGACAAGGCGACGGAGAAAAAGGGATGCTGCGCATGACGTCCGGAGCGTTGATCTCCATCAATGCGCATGCCGGATCGACGCGATAGACCGGCATCATGTGGAGCTATTACCCCGAACTGCTTGCCCGTCCGGTGCCCCGCTATACCAGCTACCCCACGGCCGTCGAATTCACCGAGGCAATCGGCCCCGCGGAATATGCCCGCGCGCTGGATGAGGTGGAGTCGGCTACCCCGATCTCACTCTATATCCATATCCCCTTTTGCGAGCAGATCTGCTGGTATTGCGGCTGCAACACCGGAGCGGCCAACCGCAAGCAGCGCCTGTCGGACTATCTGGCCGCGCTGGGATCGGAACTTGCCCTCGTCGCGAAGCGGCTGGGCGGACGGGGCCGCATTCAGCGGATTGCCTTTGGTGGGGGCAGCCCCAACGCGATCGCGCCGATCGATTTCGTGCGCCTGCTCGACCGCACGATGACCGTGTTCGACGTGAGCCGCCCGGATATCTCGATCGAGATCGATCCGCGCGGCTTTTCTCCGGAATGGGCGCTGGTACTGGCCGCGTCCAATGTGACGCGCGTCAGCCTCGGCGTGCAGACCTTCGCGCCCCATATTCAGCAGGCAATCGGTCGGGTCCAGCCGCTTGCCGACATCGAAAGGGCGGTAGCGGGTTTGCGCCTGCGCGGCGTGGACGCGATCAACTTCGACCTCATGTTCGGCCTTCCGGGCCAGAGCTTCGACGATCTCGACGCGACGCTGGACGAGACGATCCGGCTTGCTCCCAGTCGTATCGCGCTGTTCGGCTATGCGCATCTGCCGGAAATGCTGCCCCGGCAACGGCGGATTGATGCCAGCAACTTGCCTGACATGCGCTTGCGGTTCGAGCAGGCGTGGCGGGGCTATGAGCGCCTGACCGAGGCGGGCTACATTCCCGTCGGGTTCGATCATTTTGCACGCCCCGGTGACCCGCTGGCGGACGCCGCCGCGCAGGGTCGGGTCAACCGCAATTTTCAGGGCTTCACCGAAGACGACGCGCCGATCTTGCTGGGTTTCGGCGCAAGCGCGATCAGCAAGTTTCCCGGTCTTATCGTCCAGAACGAGAAGCGCGCCGGGCTGTACCGCGATCTGGTGCGCGAAAACCGGCTGGCGGCAGCGCGTGGCGTGGAACTGGACGAGGAAGACCGCGAATGCGCGGTCATCATCCGCGATCTGCTGTGCCGGGGGCGGGCGACATTGGGCCCGCGATGGTTGAAACCGGCACGGCGCGAAATGGCGCCCTTTGTCGAGCGTGCTCTTGTCACCTGGGACGGCGACGATCTCGTCCTGTTGGACGACGCGCGCCCCTATTCCCGCCTGATTGCCGAGCGGTTCGACCGGCGCCGGGGGAGCATCTCGCCCGTCGAACGGGCACCCGCTCTTACAGCCTGACGGCTTCTCATCGGTTGCGACCGAAGGCCCGTCATCTCCTTGTCATCGGCGCGGGCGATATTCTATCCCGGAAAGCGCCCGGGCGGCGGATGGAGGACAAGCGGCGATGACCCTGACAATGCGATCTCTGGCCGGTGCCTTGCTCCTCCTCACAGCTACGCAGGGCCATCCCGCCATGGCTCAGGGAAACGGCGTTGCCGATCTCAGTCAGCCCGGCGGCGCGCGCAGGAATGGCGGCGACCGGAGCAACACCACACGCGCGATGATGGCACGCGGCGATGTGCACAACGTCATCCTGATGATCGGCGACGGTATGGGCGATTCGGAAATCACCATCGCGCGCAACTATGCGGAAGGCGCGGGCGGTTCGTTCAAGGGTATCGATGCCCTGCCGGTAACGGGGCAATACACGCACTATTCACTGAACAAGGCCACTGGGAAACCAGATTATGTAACCGATTCCGCTGCTTCCGGTACGGCCTGGGCAACAGGTGTGAAGACCTATGACGGGGCAATCGGGGTCGACATACGGGAGATGCCGCACCCGTCGCTGCTCGCGCTGGCAATCCGGGCTGGGCTGGGTACCGGCAACATCACCACCGCCGAAGTCGAAGATGCCACACCGGCGGTCCAGCTTGCTCATGTCACCATGCGCCACTGCTATGGCCCGGAAGAGACCAGCAAGGCCTGTCCCACCAACGCTTTGGAACAGGGCGGGGCCGGGTCGATCGCCGAGCAGTTGCTCGACACCCGCGCGGACATCGTGATGGGCGGCGGTGCTTCCACCTTTGATCAAGTTGCCAGGGCAGGGCGTTGGAAAGGCAAGACTCTTGCCGTCCAAGCGAGGGAGCGCGGATATCGCGTCGTCACGACACAGGCGGAGCTGGACAGCGTGACGGTGGCGGAGCGGAAGCAGCCGCTGCTCGGTCTTTTCACGCCCGGAAATATGCCGGTGCACTGGAAAGGCCCGCTCGCCGTGTATCATGGCAACATCGATCTTCCCCCTGTGATATGTCAGCCCAATGAGGCGCGGACCGCCGCCATGCCGACACTCGCCGCCATGACGCGCAAGGCGATCGCGTTGCTGAAAGGCAAGCCGAAGGGCTTCTTCCTTCAGGTCGAGGGCGCCTCGATCGACAAGGAGGACCACAGGGCCAATCCGTGCGGCCAGATTGGTGAGACGGTCGCTTTCGACGAAGCCGTGCAGGCCGCGCTGGAGTTCGCGCGTAAGGACGGGCACACGCTCGTGATCGTCACCGCCGACCATGCGCAAAGCAGCCAGATCATCGAGCCGGACAGCAAGGTGCCTGGTCTCGCGCTCAGCCTGATGACCAAGGATGGCGCGCTAATGGGCGTCAGCTATGCGACGGCGGAAAAGGGATCGCAGGGGCACACCGGCACGCAGGTGCGCGTGGCGGCGTTCGGCCCCGGCGCGTTCCGCTTTCTGGGCCTGACCGACCAGACCGACATGTTCTATTCCATCAAGCAAGCCCTGAGACTGCCTTGATCCTGCGTTTCTCTGAGGATCAGTGCCAGCTGTTTCCGGGCTATCGCGCGGTGGCGGCGCGTGGCTCGCCCGGCTGCAGCGCGTGTTCTAGCCCGGCCACGAACTGATCGGTGCACCGCTCCCAGTCGAAGCTTCGCCCATAGGGCGCGGCCGCTCGCTTGCGCAGACCGAGCGCACGGCCGATGGCCTGCGCCAGATCGTCGTCTAAGGCGCCGACGGCCTCGTTCAGCCGATCCTCCGGCCCATGCCCGGCCGCCCCGATGACGTCGAGCGGACCCGGCACAGGAAAACCGGCTACCGGGATGCCGCAGGCGAGCGCCTCGATCATCACAAGGCCAAATGTGTCCGTCAGGCTGGGGAAGACAAAGACATCCGCCGCGCGGTACGCGCTTGCCAGCGCCTCCCCGCTGAGCGAACCGAGAAACAGCGCGGCCGGATAGCGTTTCTGCAGGCCTGCCCGGGCCGGTCCGTCGCCGACGACGATTTTCGTCCCCGGCATATCCAGCTCCAGAAATGCGTCCAGATTCTTTTCCGATGCCACCCGACCCACTGAGAGCATCAGCGGGCGCGGCAGGTCCGCCAGCGCAGGATGATGCGCGCCGTCCGGGTGAAACAGGCTCGCGTCGATGCCCCGCGACCAGAGGTGCGCGCCTGCGATCCCCCGATAGCCCAGTTCATCCTTCAGCCGTTGGGTCGACACGAACACCGTCGCGGAGGGGCGATGAAAGCGGCGCATCACGGGCCAGAAATATTCGGCGGAAATTCCGGTCCGGACCGCCGCATAGTCGGGAAAGCGGGTATGGAATGCCGTGGTAAACGGCACGCCACGATCGATACACCAGCGCCGCGCGCTCCACCCGATCGGTCCCTCGGTCACGATGTGAACAACCTCGGGCGCAAGCGCGTCCAGCCGCCGTCGGCACCCGGCACGCGGCGCCACGGCAAGACGGATCTGGCTGTACCCCGGCATCGGCATCGTCAGGAACTGGTCGGGTGTGATAAGGCCGATGGCATGGCCCCGCGCTTTTAGCATTTCAACCGTCCGCAACAGCGTACGCACCACGCCGTTGACTTGCGGTGTCCACGCGTCGGTGGCGATTGCGATCCTCACGCCGTCGCTGTCTCCGCACGCTCGGCGCGGACATGCGCCGCCCAGTCGACAATCGACATCGCGCCGTCGGCCGCCTCGACCAGCGCGGTGCAGCTTTCCACCCAGTCGCCATCATTATAATAGATGACATCGCCGATCCGGCGGATTTCGGCGCTGTGAATATGGCCGCACACCACGCCATCGAGCTGCTGCAAGACGGCCTGATGTGCGACGGCTTCCTCGAACTTGCAGACATATTGCACGGCATTCTTGACGCGCTTTTTCAAATAGGCCGACAGCGACCAATAGGGCATGCCGAGCTGCTTGCGCACGCGGTTGAAGATGCCGTTGGCCTTCAGCAGCAGTTCGTAGGCCTTGTCCCCCAGGAACGCGAGCCAGCGGGCATAGAGCACCACGCCGTCGAACATGTCGCCATGAGTCACGAGCAGCCGTCGCCCATCGGCGGTGACGTGGATCGCGTCATTCACCAGATCGATACCGCCAAAATGCATGCCCGCATAATCGCGGAACATCTCGTCATGATTACCCGCAATGTAGATGACCCGCGTGCCGCGATGCGCCATTTTCAGAATGCGCCGAACGACTTCATTGTGGCTGTCCGGCCAGTACCAGCCCTTGCGCAGCCGCCAGCCGTCGACGATGTCCCCGACCAGGTAGAGGGTCTCGCACTCGATTGACCGCAGGAAGTCGAGCAGCATCACCGCGTTGCAGCCGGCCGTGCCGAGATGGAGGTCCGAAACCCAGACCGTGCGGTATTTATGCTTGGGCCGGTAGCTTTTCGGCTCCGGCACGTTGAGCCAGCCGGGAAGGCCGGATTTCGCCAATTCGGCCAGCGAGCCAGCTCGCATCCCGTCGCTTAGTGGCGCATGTTTGCCCATGATGCTCTCCCTCGCATGAGGAAGCGCCTAGCCGTTTATGGTGACGCTCGCGTTGCGTGCGTGGGACAGATTTGTTGCAGCGCTGGCGGACGGACAGATGGCCGGTCGCGGCGATTTTGGGAAGGGAAGGGCGTATCCCTGCTGACCGCCGTTGCCCGGTAGCGGAGGTCCCAGGAAGCTGTTACAGCGCGCCGCCAGAGGCAACCGGGGCAAGCAAATGATCATTTCGTCGACCGCGACATTCAGGGATAATCTTCAACAGCTGCCACCGATCGACGACGTGCAGCGTATCGATCTTTTCGATCCAAGCGGGGCGGTGGTCGCCAGTATCGAAAATCAGCCGGGCAAGCAGGGTTCGCTAGCCGTCTACCAGTATTTGAAGCTGTGCTTCGGCATTCTGGACGCGCGAGCGGCCGAGCATGGCTTGCTTGTATTCGCGGAGCATACGGCCGACGCACGCAGCCGTCCGGGCGCGCATCCCAATATCGATCGCCTTCTGGCGATTGCCGCGGGGGGAGCAACCCTGTCCATCGAGGTCCATACCGTCCCCGGCTGATCGACCCGTTTCGCGTCCCGTGCGGGGTTGCTCCGTCCTCCTCCTCCTCCTCCTCCTCCTCCCGCGTCCGCCCTTTTCCGAACCGTTGACGTTGCCGCAACGGATAGGCTCAACAAGCTCATGACCCAAGGCCCACAGACAGAACAACGATCAGGCCTTCTCGTGCGCGATGCCGGGGGCTTCGCCCTCCGCTGCGACAGCGGCGCCATCATCCGGCTCCTCTTGCACCGGGTACCGGTCGATCTTGTCGAAAAGCGCGTCAAGGTGACCGGTGTTTGGATCAGTGACGATCTTATAGAGGTTGAAGGCGTCATGTCGGACTAGCAAGGGTCGGGTACGGAAATGCGGCGCTCCCTCACTTTCCTTGTCGCGATAGCGCCTATATTTTCTCCGCGTCCTGCAGCGCAGGTGGTCTCTCCACGTCGGTTTCCTGTGAACGCGCAGCCAACGTCTTACTGGAAAGGCGAAGGTAGCGTGACTGGTAGTCGGGAACGGGCCGCTCGCCGTCCGCACTGCGTTGCAGAGCAACGCCCATTGCGAGCGCCAGTTCGTCCAGGTCTACCACAGCGTCGATGTGCCAGCCCTTGGCTTGCGTTCGGGCGGAGCGCGCCGCATCCTTGCCGCTTGTCGCCGTGATCAGGTGATAGTCGTGGCGTTCCCGCACATGGTCCGGCGCGTTCTGGCCGAGCTCGACGAGGAAAAGGCGCTCCTGTCGTGCAGCGTCAAGGGCGGGGCGAGGGTGCACCGCAAAGCTCGTCCAGCCATCGATATGGGCAGCGTGCATGATATCTGCAAAGCGGGCGTTGCACAGCGCGACGAGCGCGCTTTCCGTTTCCGCGACAAGGGCGTGCACTTCATGGCTTTCGAACAGGCTGCCGTCTCGCATCCCGCCGATCTCAACCAGATATAGTTTCATGAGCACCCCCACTGAAGGCATGGAGCGGAGGCCTACTCCGTTCACCGCATTGCAATGAACCGAAAGCGGTCCGGGATGTTCCAGCAGCATCATGTTCGCTGGAAATGAAAAGTCGTCATCATCCAATGCTTCATCGCTTTCGCCCGGCGTTCGTCCGGCAGGACAGCGCGTCGCGATCGTCGGGTGCGGCGCATCGGGCGTCTATGCTTTGCATGCGATACTCCGTGTTCCGCACGTCAGCGAAGTCGTCATATTTGAAAGCGATGACCTGCCCGGTCCGGGGCTGCCCTATCATCCCCGCTATAACGATCGGCAGGCGCTGGCAAACATCGCGGGGTTCGAGATACCGCCGCTTGTTGAAAGCCTGAATGCTTGGGCGATGCGGCAACCCGTGTCGCGTTTGCGGGACTGGGGCATAGAGGACAGCGCGGCCGACGACCGAGCGTTCTTCCCACGGATTGTGCTGGGCGCCTGGTTCGCCGACCAATTCGCACTGATCCGATCCGATCCAGGATCCGGCAAGTTCGTTATTACGCACCCTTCAACCGAAGTAACGGACATCATCGCACTGCCCGGCGGATGCCATGTCAGCTATCGCTGTGCTGACGGATCGCTGGCGGACGAGCCATTTGACCGGGTCATCGTGGCAACGGGCTATGGCAGCAACGGCAGCCAGCATCCAAAGATGGATCATGACCCTGAATTGCTGACCGGCAAAGCTGCCGCGAGCGCGGTGCAGGCAAGGAGCATCGCGATATTGGGCACATCGCTGAGCGGGATCGACGCAGCGGTCAGCGTAGCGATGGCCCGGGGCCATTTCCAAGAGGAGAACGGCCGGCTTCGGTATAGTACCGACGATAGTTGGCGCATGGTGATGATGTCGCGACGGGGGATCCTGCCGGAGGCGGATTTCTGGTTTCCCTATCCGCCGCCCCAGCCACACATCTTTACGCACGAAGCCGTTGATTCGCATGTGGATGGCAGAGACGGCGATCTGGATCGCCTGTTCGAACTGTTTGTCGCCGAACTCACTTTGCGTGATCCTGATCATGCGCGCCGAATAGATCTTTCCAGCGCAAATGCCGACAATTTTGCGGACCGCTACTTTGCTCCGCGAGCGTCGGGCGACCCGATTGCCTATGCAAGAGCCAATCTTGCCGAAGCTATCGGCACGCATGCCTCGCAGCAGACAAGCGCATGGCGCCATACGATCCTTCAGGCGCATGAGATATTCGGTGCTGTCCTACCGCGCTTTTCCGAAGCAGACTTCGGGCGCTTCCAGCGTGGCCTTAAACAGGTCTTCACGGACAATTACGCAGCCGTTCCCCATCTGTCGATCGAACGTGTTCTGGCGCTCGCCGATGCGGGCGTGCTGCAGTTCGAGCGGTTGGGACCGCGTTACCGGATCGATCCGACACAAGACGGCCAGTGGTGCATTTCCGCCGCGCCGTTCAGACAGACATTCGATGCGCTGATCGATGCCCGCGGCCAGCAAACGGCGGCCATCGACACGCTGCCCTTTCCAACGCTCCGCCTGCAATTGTGCGCCGCTGCCAATGCCGAGGGTGAGCATTGGGGCAACGGCCTCAGCCCGGACAGCGACTTTACCATGGCACCCCGGGATCCGACATGGGGCAGGGTGCACCTGTGCGCGCTTCCCTATTTGCTTACGGACAGGCCCTTTGTGCAGGGGCTGATCGAATGCGCGCAGATGGCAAACGCGGTGGCTCGGGCGATCTCCGCCGATGTGCCTGCCGACCAGGACGACATCGATCTTAAGGGTATGCTGCAGCATCTCGAGAATGGGCCAACCATTGTTCTGGGTAACGGCGCGGTCGTATCGTTGTAAGGAGGATCGTGCGGTCGCACCCATTCTCCAGCGTAACGTGCGCCGTCGACGGCTCGACGCAATCGGCCATGCCGTAACAGTGGCTGCATATTCGAGGGTTATTGTGTCGCGGCAAGAATGACCGAGACCGTCTCGTCGGGCTGGTCCCATGCGGGGAAATGTCCGCTGCGCGCGAACCAATGCAACTGTGCGGACGGGAAAGCGGCTTTGGCGCGCGCCGCCTGACGCGGCAGGCAAAGGCGATCCTGCCTGCCCCATCCGATCACGATGCGACCGGTCGATTGCGCGGCTGGCCCGGTCTGCTCAGGCCCTCCGCCAAGATCGTCAACCAGCGCATCGAATGTCGGTGTGGTGCTGAGGCTCGTCAATTCGGTCGCCACGACCTGTGCGTCCAGCGCCCATGGCCGGACCGAGAGTTGGGCCAGCAACGCGGAACGCGCCGCCGCATTTCGGCTGAGCTTGGGTAGCAGAGGCCTGATCGCGCGCAGTAACCGCCCCGACAGTCCGATGGTGACCTTGAAAAAGGTTCGTTCCCAGCCACGCCAGAAGCCGCCCGGATCGAGTGCCACAACATTGCCGACACCGCCGCGCCGCGCCAATTCAAGAACGATGCGCGCGCCCATCGAACTGCCGACGATGTCGACACCCCTCAGCCCGTTGTCCGTAATGTAGCGTTCGACGCTCCCGACCAGACCGATAAAGGTTCCGCTATCCGCTTCAGCCGGCGTGGCCCCGTGTCCGGGGAGATCGACGGCAATGACGGTGCGATGCGTGCTCAGCGCATCGAGAATGGTGCTCCACGATTGCCAACTGCCGCCCAAGCCGTGAATGAGCAAGAGCTTCGGGCCTGTGCCGCGCTGAACGTGATGCATCTTGCGTCCTTCTGATTGTTATAAGCACTAACGAACAAGACCAGCTAATGGGACCATCGCCTACATCCACTCCAGAAAGGCGGGAAGCCTGCCGCCGCCGCATCCCTGCGGTTCATCTGACTGGATGTGTACTGAGTACGTCTGCCTAAACGGATCGACCCGTCGAACTAGCGTCGACCACGCCCTGCCATAAAGCGAGTGGGAATGCGCCGTCGCAACGACATCGAAACACAAGGATCGCGATATCGGGCTGTCTATGCTGCACCCGCAGTTATGTGACAGCCTGAATGTCGCAGCACTGCGCCGTTCCGCGAGTTAGCCGCGCGCCGACAAGATTTCCCATTTAGATAGGACTTTAATGGGAAAATTTCGAACAAATTTATCGATCGTCGGCTGTAGAAGACGCAAACACTCCCAGAAGCTCGTTATTTCTCAACCGCCCGCGCTACAAAATGGGAAAGTGGATAGGAATGACACCCGCTCTGCGACTTGAGGGTGCGGCTGATCTTTGGCATAAGGCGCCAGCGTCTTAAGCTACGGAACCGATGACCATTTTGCGTGAGGACTGGGAGGGCTGCATGTCAACGCCAGTCCGATCATTGGAATCCATCGCCGAAACCCCATATTTGTCTGAACGTTTCTCCCCGGAACAGGAGCGGCAACATGGCCAATGGCTGGGCACCCGATGGCGCGGTGCAGGATCAGATTGAAGACAGCATCAAGGATGCGGTCGCCGCGGCGCGCGCAGGCATGCCGGTCGGAGAGGCGCTGGAAGAGTGCGAGAATTGCGGTGAACCCATCCCGGAGCGCCGCCGCGCCGCGCTACCGGGTGTGCATACCTGTGTTGCCTGCCAGTCCGAGCGTGACAAACTGCCCAAGACGAGCGGCATCAACCGGCGCGGCAGCAAGGACAGCCAGCTGCGCTAAGGGTAGGATTTATGGCTACAACACAGACCGACGCGCTCATTATTGTCTGCCCCAATTGCGCAGCCTCCAACCGCGTGCCGCGCGACAAGCTTGGTGCGGGCGGCAAATGTGGCAAATGCCATAATCCGTTGTTCGGCGGCGGCGTTGCTACGCTCACCAACGCCAATTTCGATGCGCATGCCGGGCGTTCGGACATCCCGCTGCTGGTCGACTTTTGGGCAAGCTGGTGCGGCCCCTGCCGCCAGATGGCGCCCACCTTTGCCGCTGCCGCGCGCCAGCTTGAACCTTACCTGCGCCTGGGCAAGCTCGATACCGAGGCCGAGCAGGCGATCGCCGCGCGCTATGGTATCCGGTCGATCCCGACGATGATCCTGTTCCGCCATGGCCGCGAGATCGCGCGCCAGTCCGGCGCAATGCCGGAGAGCGCGATTGTAAACTGGGCACGCAATGCGGCCAGCGGCGCTTGAGCGAGGATAATCGCTACCCGGTGACGCCGGATGGCCGCTACTTCGTCGTGCGCGGGAGGCTATGGCGCAAAAGCAACCCGGCGCTTGCACCCGATCTCTGCGAGCAGCTGGTGAAAGAGTTGATGCACGCCCGACGCGCGGTAGGCGCGGCGCGGCGCGTCAAAGACGCCCAAAAGGAAGACGAAGCCCATGCCGCCGTCGATTGCGCTAAGCGAGCACTTGGCGAACGCGGCCCGGTGTGGTGGGACGATGGCGCGCCGGACTATAATCGCCACATGGCCCGCAACACCCCCTATGCCAAGTGGTTTGCGAAGTTCGAGGAATAACCTCAAGTGCCGGAACCTGGTCCGCCGCCCGTCGTTATTGCTGAGAACAAACAACGAACGATCGGAGCCAGTCATGACCGAACAATTGCATAATCCCAAGCTTGACGAGCATCCCGGTTCGAACACGGAAAAAGATCCCGACAACTGGGTTTCGGGAGACGATCCGATGACCGGCGCGCAGGCATCCTATCTCTCCACTCTGTGCGAGGAAGCGAGTGTCGAACTGCCCGAGGGCGACCTTACCAAGGCCGATGCCTCTCGCCATATCGATGAACTCAAGGCCAGGCTCGGACGGGAATGACGCTGCCGCGCTGACGCCACCCTTCGGACATCACCACGAACCGGTATTCCCGATTACCGGATCGTGGGCGGGAATGGGCAGGTTCGCAATCCGCTTGCGGGTGGACTCACTCGGCGCTTCCTGGCAGATATCCCAATCCTGTCCCGCAGAATACGCGCCGACCACCAGAAAATCCCGCGCCGCTGTGATCCGGCAATGGCCGGTCCCAGCAGGCAGGATCAATGCGTCGCCCGGAACCACATCGACCACTGACCCATCCGGACCGCCAAGCATCAGCGTTGCCGAAGTCTCGATGCAATGTCCATAATGGGCTCCAGAAATGGATAGTTCAGTCGGCTAGGCGCAACGGCACTCACCTATTTGGGATTTTGTGCAGCTTGCTGCTGGATGCTGCGCAAATCGGCATTGCGCTGGGCCAGATAGTGCAGGATCTGATCCATCTGCTCATCGCTCAATCTCTTTGAAAAATTCGGCATGCCCACTGATGCATAAGCGCCCTTCAGGATCGTATGAAAATTTTGCACCGTGCTGGCGTCCATTTTGCGTAGATCGGGCACGATACCGCCGCTGACGGCTTCCAGTCCGTGGCACGCAGAGCAGTTGATAGCGAACTGCAGATATCCGGCCTTGACCTTTTCCGGATCGATGCTCGCAAGCAATGGTGTAACCGCCTTATTGCTCATCACCTTCTTCGGTGGAAGCTTCGCGGTGCCACCAAGTTTATAGACCAGTATGCGAGCGTCCGGCTGAGAACCAGATAGGTTGGAAAGTACTCCCGAAAAGAGCGGGAAAGCTCCTCCCCAACCGGCGGCCACCGCGACATATTGTTCGCCCTTGACGCGGTAACTGATCGGACCGGCCATTACGCCCGTGTTGGCTTCCGTCTGCCAAAGCTTCTTGCCATCCGTGGCACGATAGGCAACGAAGCGTCCATCGGCCGTCCCCTGAAAGACAAGGTCACCCCCAGTAGCCAGGGTGCCCCCATTGCTGATGGTAATGTAATCCTGTGTCCACACGGCTTTCTGCTTGATCGGATCCCATGCGATCAGCTTACCTGTCCAGCTTTCACGAAGCTTCTTCTCGTCCGCGGCCAAAGCCAAATTCGGAATATCGGTCGCCTTCGGCGCCGAATCGCCTGGTTTTGGTGGGACGCCGGCCGCACCGATATACCCGAATTTATAGGCCCCAAACACGCCAGCTTTTGGATAGTCCTCTTCATTGACCTGCTGGAAATACCAGGCCGTAATAATCGCTGGAATATAAACCAGACCCGTTTTGGGACTATAAGACATGGGCTGCCAACTATGCCCACCGTAAATGCTTGGCGTTACCAGTTTGAGCTTGCCATCCTCGTACCGTGCAGCTTCGTCGTCAACGATAGGCCGACCATTTTTATCGAGCCCTTTGGACCAATTGACCGGCACAAAATTATTACCGGAGATGAATTGGCCGGTCACTCGGTCAAGCGTGAAAAAATAGCCATTCTTCGGGGCCTGCATAATGACCTTGCGGTCTTTGCCGTCGATCTTCATGTCGGCGAGGATCATATTCTGCGTTGCGGTGAAATCCCACTCGTCGCCCGGCGTCGTCTGAAAGTGCCACACATATTTGCCGGTTTTGGCGTTGACTGCGACGATCGAAGACAGAAACAGATTGTCGCCCTTGCCCTCTGATCTCAGCTTGCGGCTGTGGATCGAGCCGTTCCCGACGCCGATATACAAAAGCCCGAGATCCGGGTCATAAGCGAGGCTGTCCCAAACCGTACCTCCACCGCCGAATTTCGGATAGCGATCACCAAACCATGTCGGCTTGGCCAATTGCATTGCCTTGTCATCTGGGGCGGGCGCATCGGCCCCGGGCACAGAATAAAAACGCCAACTGAGCTTGCCCGTGTCTTCGTCAAATGCGGAAGTGTAGCCGCGCACACCAAATTCGGAACCACCGTTGCCGATGACGACATTACCCGCTGCCAGACGGGGAGCGCCGGTGATGGCGTAGCTACGACCGTGATCTATGATCGTGTCGGTCGACCAGATTTCCCGCCCGGTCTTAGCGTCAAGCGCAATAAGCCTGCCGTCCAGTGTGCCTACAAAAACCTTGCCATTGGAAACGGCGACACCGCGATTGACGACATCGCAACAGGTCCGGTTTGCGTTCCCGCGATCAACGCCCGGATCATATTTCCACAGTTCCTTGCCGCTGGTTGCGTCAAGTGCATAGACTTTGCTCCATGGCCCGGTCACATACATGACCCCGTCGATAACAATCGGCGTGGCTTCCATGCCGCGATCGTCTTCTATCTTGTACGCCCACGCGAGACCCAGCTGATCGACATTGTCTTCGTTAATCTCGTTGAGCGGACTAAAGCGTTGCTCGCTCAGTGTTCGTCCTGTGTGGGCCCAGTCATCAGCTTCAGGGCCTACGCTGGGATACTTACTATTCATCCCACAGGCAGAGAACAGCAGCAAAATCGAGCCTGCCCCGGCAAGAGAAAATGCGACTTTTGATCGAAACACTTATTATTCCTCTCCAGAAGAACAAATCGTAGCGCTGCGCCCATTGATATACGCGCTAGCCCGGACAGCGAGCATATTGCGCCATTTCGCGTTGGTAAGGCAAAGGCTTGAAGTAACCCACCTCTGCACAATATAGGTTTACCCTATGCCCTTTGTGCAATGGCCCTTTTGACCGGAAATCCGGCACAGAAGCCGCAATCAAAGAACCGAATAAAGCGCCCTACGTGAATGCGTAGCCTGCTGTGCGTTCCTGGGATTGGACACAAAAATCTTAAAGGCAATGGCAGCATGTATCTGCGGGATTTTGTGCTCATCGGTCTGGAAGAGGTCGGAGGTAGAACGACAACTCGTCGTGAACATGATCGAGATGCGACGTGCGCAATTTCGGCGCAGGACAAATAGGCCGCGTTTTTAGAGATGCAAAACGCAGCCGGTAAAAACCGACTGCGTTTGCTTGGGAGAATGATTTTGATGTGGTTATCAGCTGGCGGCAGTGCAGTGCCGCCAGCTGATTCTCAAAATTTGAAGCTCGCCTCAACTCCGTAACGGCGCAATGGGCTGGGAGCGACAAAGTCGCCACCAAATTCAGGTGCTACCACGGCTTCCTCGATAGAGCGCTGGTTGAAAAGGTTAGTGGCATACGCACTGAGCGACCAGTGATCTGTTTCAATCCCTGCACGGACATTGACGGTTGTGTAGGTGGCGCGCGTCGAGTTTTTGTAGTTGGCCGGGAGTGCAAAGATCGTGGGAACGGTGTTGTCCTGAACGGTGTGAAATGGCGTTGGTCCCACCATCCGCGCATCAGCCCGGAAGTTGAACGTCAGTGCGTCGTTCAACGGCATGCTTACCTGAGTACCAAAATTCAGCGTGAAATCAGGTGTAGCGGGAGACTTGTTGCCGACCGTATAAGGCCGTGAACTGTTCTTTTTGATCTTGCTATCCGTGTAGTTCGCCGTTCCAAATACCGACAGACCTTTCATCAGGCGAACATTGAGGCTGCTCTCAAGGCCCCAAATGCGGACCTTGTCGATGTTCGAAATGACGCGAAGCTGACCGAAATCACCCACGAAGAATTCGAAGAACTGCATATTCTTCACGTTCGTGTAATAACCGACCAGTTCATAGTCGATCATGTTCATGGCGCGCCCCTTGATGCCGAGTTCGAACGCGCTGGTCGTTTCTTTCTTGTAATCGTCATTCACCGTTACGCCAGCACTGATTCCGGTCGGCGGAGCCGGATTGAAGAATCCGTCAACAATTGCCTTACTCCCGCCGCTGTTGAAACCGCCAGCCTTGAACCCGATCCCCCAATCGCCGAAGATAGTCGCGGTCGGCGACAGCTTGTAAGAAGCCGTTAGCTTCGGTTCCCACTGCTTGAAGGTCTTACTCCGCGGAGCAAGCACTCCGCTGGGATTATAAGCCGGATCGAGACCAGGGTTGAGGAAGTAATTGGCAGGAGTAGCGGGCGTGCCGACTGGAAAGCCGGTCCTGGGATTGCCTTGGTACAAGGTTCGTGCCGCCACCGGAACATTGTTAGATGTCTTGCGCGCCTCGATGTCGTAACGAAGGGCAGCGCCCAATTTCAGCTGGCTGTTGACTTCATATTCGAGTGAACCAAAGGCCGCATAGACATTTGTGCGATAATTATCGTCCTGCAGCGACTCCGTGTGATGCACAGGGTCGGTAACATAGCAGCTGCGTACGCCACCTGTTCCAGGATCGATTTGCAGCGAAATGCAGGTGCGGCGATCAATGAAAATATAGCTACCGCCGAGCTGCCAACTCAATGCGCCGGCATCTCCAACCAGACGCAGTTCGGAGACAACATCGTTCTGCGTCCGCTTCTGATACTGGATGCCGTCGCAAGTGCTGGGCGAATAAGGTTGAGCGAAACCGAACGCGCCATAATATGTGTTGAACGGTTCCTGATTGATCACGCCCGGAGGAGCAGTTGCGGCACGACTGCTCTGGCAAGTCGGTTCGTTGGCAAAAAAGCCAAATGCGCCGCTGGTACCACCAGCATAAAAATCATTCTGGATATGGCTGTAACCAATGGTCGCAATTAGTTTAGCAAAATCAAGGTCTTGGCTTAAGCGAAAGGAAGCATCCCACGTCTTCTGCCAACTGTGCGCTGCCGTGTTATTGGTGAAGATAAATTTGTGGTCACTCGCCTTGATATTAAAGACCTGATCATTGAACGCGGTTGCAAGCGTAGGGAGCTGGAAAACCGCGTTAAACGTAATTGCGCCGCCCTTGTTGTAGCCCGCATGCGCTTTAATATCGATCTCCGTCGCATCCGACGGTCTCAGCACCAAGCGGCCGTAAACATTGCCCATCTTGTAATTGTCGATCGAAGCGCGCTGATTGACGTCCTTGTAGGTAGGATAAACTGACCGAGCCAGCGCCGTACCGAGAAATTCATTGCGAAAATACCCGTCGGACTGATCATAGTCGCCAGATAACACAAAGCCTACATTCTCAGTAATCGGTCCGGCGATCAGCAAGGAGCCGCCGTAAGTATTGTCGGTAGCCGCATGGGCCTTGCCTTCAATTTCCAGCTTGTCCGTTGGCTTCCGTGTGGTGATGACGATGGCGCCAGCCGAAGCATTGCGTCCATAGATAGCGCCCTGCGGCCCCTTCAGTATTTCGACTTGCGATAGCGCCCCCTGCGGCTGATTCAGCGCAGAAGCGTTGGTTTTCAAAACACCGTCAATCACGAGCGCCACGTTGTTTTCGGCGTCACGCGCACCATTCAGGCCGCGTATTTGAATAGATGTATCTCCGGGTTCCGTTGTTCCGGTGGCGATTGAGACGCCCGAAGTCAGCTTCACGAAGTCAACAGCTACCTTCGCGCCGGTCTGCTCTAGGGTTCTCGCTGTCAGCACGGCGACCGTCGCAGGCGTATCGCGCAAGTTTTCGTTTTCTCGACGGGCAGTCACCAGAATTTCGCCCCCGTCATCGCTAGAAACGGAAGTGCTATCGGCATTTTGCGGGGCAGTGGGCGCGCTTGTCTGGGCATTGGCTTCAAACGACAATAGAGCAAGGCACGAAGTCGCAGTCATAAGAAGCATATTTTTGTGAATATTCATAGATTCCTCCCCAATTAATTGGATTATTAAATACAATAAATGAAACTAAATCAATTATACGCGTATTTATTATGTTTTACGTTGTTATCTGAAAAATACTAAGTCATTTTATTATTGCAAGGCGCGTACAATCCGTAACCCTAGATTTATACTTGGATTACTAGCGGATAGCGGCTGGGGTAAAGAGGGGCGTACAAGCACCCTTCAGAGCGTATAGGTCTTACCTATATTCGAACACTGATGTCGGATGCGTTAGATTAGGATTGCATCAGCAACCTCGCTTCAAGATGGTGCCATCCGATTATTTCGCCAGTGAAAATCATAAATGGGCGTTTGACTGCAATATTTTCACTAGATATCGAACGAGAGTGCTTCATAATTACATAAGTTTTTCTCGGATCCTTGTCGTTACGGTCTACGATAAAGTCCGCGTTTCTTTTTAGCTTCGTTATTTACAGCCGCATGCAGCAAGATGTATAGGTGCTAGCACGACCAGCCATCGCGATCAGCGGGGAAAGAGAATACATCTCCGTGATCACATAAAATTGAACACCGTTACTCTTGCAAGACGCCGGATTACTTCACGTGCGCTATGCTGACGGCTCAGAAGGACAAGCGGGAGTGAGTATGCAGCCCGCTGCCAGATCGACGCGAGATAACGGAATGGCGCCACGACAGTGGAGTGTGCCACGGCCCTCTCCTGTGAGACAATTCCGTCCTCGTTGTCACGAGCTGTGTCCACCCAGACTTGCTGTGCGGCAGCTGCTTACGGTTCGATAGGAGCTGCAACCTCAATGATGTGGCGTGCCACCCTGACGGTTACCGGGGTTTTGGCCGCAACCTCACCATCGATCGAGATTTTAAGATGCGGTCGCGTGTCGAGTTCCATCTGTGTACCGCGAAATTCCCGGATCGTGCCATGGCGTGAGCGAAGCTTGAGTACGGTCGCCAGCCAACTCCAGGCCAGTCCCCACAGGCTTCTGCCTGTGACCACCTGAATGACGATCTCGCCGCTGTCGACTGTCTGGCTCTCGATCAGTTCGAATCCACCGTGATGCGTACCATTGGCTATCCGTACCTCGGTGGCCCAAAGCTTGTGCGTCCGCTTGTCTTCATCTTGGACGATCGCTTTGAATGGCCGAAATCGGATGGCGCACCACAATCCCCAGATCAGATAGCCGACCACGCCCAGATAGCGCTTGAGCTTGTGTGGTACCGTCTGTGCAATCATGGGCGAAAGCCCGATCGCTGCCGCATTGACAAAATAGTCCGCGTCAATCTGACCAAGATCCACCCATTTCCGCGTGCCATTGGCGATTACATCGATCGCGCCGTCGATATTTTTGGGAATGCCGAGCGTGCCGGCAAAACTGTTGGCGGTCCCGAGCGGAACGAAGGCAAATATCGTGTCCTTCCCCACGAAGAAATCGACATTGGAGGACAGGGACCCATCTCCACCCCCGACGATAACCATGGGTGCCTTGGCGATCGCGTCACGAATGGCCGGTTCCATTTCGCTTGGATCGGTAATGGCATGGGCTTCAATGAGGTCGATCCCGGCGGCAATAAGCTTGTCACGCACTTCATCGAACGCGTCGGCTCCGTTGCGGCTCATCGCGTTCACGATCAGCACGGCTTGCCGTGGCAGAGTTCGGTCAGCAACCTTCGGTTTGTCCAATATGCTCATCCTGTCATGCCGGACATCTCGCTGATGGGGTGCGATGACCAGTTGGTTCCGTCATGCGTGAACCGCTCATGGCTGCGCCGCCGGAATGCGCTGCCGTCCCAGGCTATCACCTGCAACTCGACTTGGTCATAACGGTATGCGTGAATCCAGTTGAAACTCTGTAGCTGATCGTTGCGCAATCTCGTTGAGGTCGCTGTTCCTGCCTGCATGACCAGAACCGAGCCTGCCTTTTCCACCATTTTGTGGGCAGCTTCCGCGAAGGTCTGATGGAAATGACCCGCCAAAGCCAGGTGCACACCGGCTTCACAGACTGCTTTTGCAACATCGCGATGTCGACGGACCGCCTCGGTTAACGTGCCTCCGTCGCCGATGGGCATGGCGTAAAGCGGATGGTGCGTCACAAGGATGCGGGTTTTTTGGGACGGCACAGCTGCGAAACGCTCCTGCAACATGGCGATCTGCTCGTGATTAATGCTCCCGTCTTTTATCGTGAGCGATCGTGCCGTATTGATACCCAGAACAGCCACCTCATCATTTTCGAACCATGGACAGAGATCGTCATCGATATAGCGCTTGTATCGCCTCAGCGGTGCAGCAAAACGACTGACTATATCATAAAGCGGGACATCGTGATTGCCGGGGATCACGAGGATTGGCAGGCCGGCGTCACGCAATCGCTGAAGATAAGCGGACGCCTGACGAAACTGCCCGACCCTTGCCCGCTGCGTCAAATCTCCGCTGATTATAATGAGGTCAGGCCGATGGCTCTCTAACCAAGCTTCTGTGCCCGCGACAATGGAAGGATCATGTGCGCCGAAGTGGATGTCCGAAAGATGCGCGATACGTGCCACCCGTTATGAACTCGGAATATCGCCATTGGTTCAACTCTGGCGTCCAACTCTTTCATCGCGACGATAGGTGTCCGAAGCTGGGCCTCGAGACGATGGGGCATGGGACCACACAGCGTTCAGGCCCAGATGGAAGTCCAATGTGCTGAAAAAAAGGCGACGTTCGCGCTGTATAACGGAACGCCTGAAACTTGCCGTCTGTTCATGGAAGCCAGTCGCGCCAAATCCGGATTGTTGCGGGCCGCTTCTGGAGCAGCCGTTTTAACCAAACAGTGGCAAAATATTGTCGGGCTCTTCAACTCTTTGGTTGGTTGGAACGATAAATTGAACGTCTGGCGATTGGCGTTGCATGCTAGCGAACTTCTGGGTCGGAAACGGACATCATACTGCAGATCTTTGGACATTCTGGCGGCAGCATCCACGAATATCAGCGGCGGGTAGGCAATTTCGGCCTGATGTTCGTGATTTTGCCATCTGTCATGATGTCATGTTCGGTTTGTACCTATCCTTCAAAACCCATTCTCAGTGCTTCGCCACCGCCCTTGGGTAGCACGGTCAGGCGGCCTGCACGCGTCCCACAAATTGCGCGACATGGGCCTTGAGGTCGCTTGCCCCCGCCAGCAAGGACTGCGCCATCCGATTGATGTCCTGTGATTGCGATGCGGCGGCGATCACATCCCGGCTGATGCCGTCGATATTGGTGTAAATTTCTGTCCCCGCCTGAACGACCTGCACGACATTGTCTGCGGCGCTCCGCGTAACCACGCTTTGCGATTCGACGGTGGCGTTGACGGACTGGGAAACCGTGTCGAGGCTGCTGATCAGCTGTTCGATACTGAGGTGACCGGCAACGACATCGGCGACGGCGGTGTCGATATCGCGCACATAATGGGCGACCTGCTGGGCCGCGTCACTCGTCTGGTTCGCCAGCGCCTTGACTTCCTGCGCCACCACAGCGAAGCCCCGCCCGGCATCACCTGCACGAGCGGCCTCGATGCTGGCGTTAAGGGCCAGAAGATTGACCCGGCGCGCCAGCGACTGGATGAGGTCGAGGACGCTCTCGATAGACCGGGCGGATGCGACCAGACTGTCTGCCTTGGCAGTGCCTGCGCGAACCTGCTTAACGGCACCCTCCGCAGCTGTGCGTGCGGAATTGGTCTCGGCATGCAGCCGATCAAGGGCGAGGGCCAGTCCGCGGCTTTCATCCGCCATCTGGCTCATGCTGGCCTGCACCTGCAAGGCTGCACCGGCCACAGACTGGGCGCGCGCGCCGTTTTCGCTCGACCGTGCGGTCGTGTCTGATGTCGCCTCGTGAATACGCGCCGCGACGTCGGCCAACAGCGCCGCAAGTCCGGTGGTGTCGTCATGAAAACGGTCCACTGCCTGCGTCATGCGGTCGATGCGTTCCGCTTCCCGTGCTGCGGCGATCTTCAGCAGCGTTTCGTTGTCCAGCACGCTCTCCAGTACACCGTTGCGGGTCAGGATCATGCCTTCCTTTCCGTCGGCGGAAGCATAGGCATCGAGCATGAACCCAATATCGGCATCGACGTCTACCATCGGGCAGTCCCGAATATAGGCGTCGACGCAGGAGCCCAAGCCGGGATTACGCAGTAGGGAATGTCCAAAAGGGCTGAACAGGATGCGCCGGAAATCCTTTTCGAAGATTGCGCCCACCGGCCGGTGCGCACTATCGACGACCGGCAAGAGGCGCATCTCCGGATGGACTTCGTACAGCTCCATCACACGGGACAGGCGGTCGCTTCTCGTGATGAAAACCGGTTGTCGATTGGCAGGTTTGGGATGGTTCACCGGGGACCCATTATATGTTGCTGTTCGGCCCCTGCTCATAATCATGAGTGGTAAACTCCGCCTTACCGGCGCTGTCATGCTCTTGTCATGATTGAACATTTTCGATGGCGATCCACCGGGACAGTTCCTGCCGATCCGCGCTACGGTGCCGGGCCATTGAACGGCTTTTCCCTGCGGCCACGTCCCTGTTTGGGCGCATTTCAGGACATGTGGTACACAGGTACGTTCAGAAGCAGGTGTCCCGCATGAATCAGGAAATCGAACTCAAACTCGATATCGCCGCTGAAGACGCCAGCAGGCTGCTCGCGGCGAAGCTGTTCCCTGGCCGCCGGACATCCGTGCATCAGGATTCCCTCTATTTCGATACGCCCGATGGTCTGCTGCAGAAAGGCGGCCTGTCCCTGCGCATTCGCACTGTCAAAAAGCGTAAGGTTCAGACCGTGAAGTTGGCGAAGGCCGGTGTGGTCCTGCGGGGCGAATGGGAATTGCCCGTGCTGGACGATGTTCCGGTTCTCGACGGCGCGTCGCCGCTGAAAGATTTTCTCGGCGAGCGCGGCGATGACCTCCGGCCCCTATTTCGCGTCGAAAACCTGCGGTCGCTCTGGACCGTGCGCACTGCCGACGCCGCGGTGGAAATTGCGTTGGACCGCTCCACCCTCCGGGCCGGAGACCGGCAGGCGCAGCGGTGCGAGATCGAACTCGAACTGCAGGGCGGCAGTCCTGCGGTGCTGTTCGCATGGGCGCGCGACATCAACACGGTCGTGCCCGCACGGATCGGTGTGCTCTGCAAAGCCGATGTGGGCTATCGTCTCGTGCAGCACATCGCAGGGGCCAGCAAGGCCGAACCATTGCCTCTCGACGCGACGCTGTCAGCCGGCGAGGCGTTCCGGCATATCGTGCACAGCTGTCTGCGCCAATATCGTCTCAACGAGGATATCCTGCTCACGGACAGCGATCGTTCGGCCGTACATCAGGCGCGCGTCGCCTTGCGGAGGCTGCGGTCCGCGCTCAGGCTCTTCCGCCCGATGGTCAAGGGCCGGCGGCACGATCGGTTCGCCCATGACCTTCAGTGGTTGACACGCATTCTCGGGCGAGCGCGGGACATCGACGTGCTGCTGTCGGAAGAGCTGCCGACCGACATTCAAGTGCTGCTGCACGAAGCACGGCGGAAAGCCTACGCCGATGTCCGCGCCGCGCTGGAATCGCCCAGGGTCCGCCTGCTGATGATCGAACTGACCGAGTGGACCGAGACCGGCCGATGGCGGAGCAAGGCTAAATGCCGGGATTTGCGGGACACGCCAGTGGCAACATTTGCGCGCGAGCGACTCGACGCGCTGTTTCACAATTTAGGGCATGATGGTCATCATCTGGACGATATGGATGAGGAGGAACGCCACACGCTGCGCAAAAAGGCGAAGCGGCTGCGCTATTCCACCGAATTCTTCGCGAGTCTGTATGACGCGGGAAAGACCCGCAAGCAGTGCGTGCGTTTCCTCGCTGCGCTGGAGGAGCTGCAGGACCGGTTGGGCGCATTGACAGACAGAAGCATGCGCCAAGCCTTGTTTGACGAACTCGGCCTCGGCACCGTGGCTATGCCCGATGACGGGAAATCGGCGCAGGCCCATGCGCATATGCTGGCGTCGGCGCAGGACGCGCTCGATCAACTCGTCGATTGCAAGAAATTTTGGCGAGACCTGTAGCACCATCTGTCACGTCGTCGTCACACCTTCCCCCTATGCGCTCAGGAATGAGAAGGCGGAAGGAAATGCCGTGGCACACAGCGCTAAACGCACGATCAAGAACGCCGTCGTCCACCATGACGGCGCAAGCCGCCAAGGCTTGCTGGAGCGGGCGTTCGCCTTCGCCTTCCGGGGACTGGTCTACGCCCAGATCTGGGAAGACCCGGTCGTGGACATGGAAGCGCTCGCAATTACGTCCGATTGCCATGTCGTAACGATCGCGAGCGGGGGGTGCAATGTCCTTAGCTACCTCACCGCCAATCCCCGGTGGATCACCGCTGTCGATCTCAACACGTCGCATGTCGCACTCAACAAGCTTAAGCGCGTCGCTGTTCGCCGCCTGCCCGATTACGCGGCGTTCCGGCGGTTTTTCGTCGATGCTGATACCCCGGAAAATGTCGAGGCGTATGACATGCACATCGCTCCCTATCTCGATGCGACATCGCGTCGCTATTGGGAAGGGCGCGATCTGGTCGGCCGACGACGGATCGGCATGTTCAGGACGGGCGCTTATAAAAAGGGCCTGCTGGGCTCCTTCATTGGCGCAGCGCATCTCTGCGCGAGGCTCTACGGAATTGATCCCTCGGCCATCCTGGCGGCGCGAACGCGGGAGGAACAGCGGGCGCTGTTCGATGCGAAACTGGCGCCCCTGTTCGATCGAAAATTTATCCGGTGGCTGACGGATCAGCCGGCTTCGCTGTTTGGTCTGGGGATCCCGCCCGCGCAGTATACGGCTCTGGCGGACGGGGGCAGCATGGCCGATGTCTTGCGCGCTCGGCTGGAGAAGCTGGCCTGTGACCACGACCTTGGGCAGAATTATTTCGCATGGCAGGCATTCGGACGCGGTTACGCAAAGAATGTGGACGCACCGTTGCCACCCTATCTTCAGGAACGGAATTACCGGCAGGTCGTCGAACGGGCCAACCGGGTATCGGTGGTCCATGCCAACATGACGCATTGGCTGAGCGCACAGGATGATGGAACGCTTGACCGTTACGTTCTGCTCGACGCGCAAGACTGGATGACGGATGCACAGCTCGATGCGCTGTGGCGACAGATTACGCGCACGGCGCGTTCCGGAGCACGCGTGCTGTTCCGGACAGCGGCCGGGCCCTCGCTCCTGCCGGGGCGCTTGTCCCCCGAACTGTTGGACAGGTGGGATTATCATGCGAAATCGTCGGCGGATTATACCCGTCGAGACCGGTCGTCGATCTATGGTGGCGTCCATCTCTATACATTGAAGGCCTGATCCCGTGCTGCAGGCTTCGGAAGCCCATGCCCTGCGCATGGACGCCATCTATGGCGCGCAGCGGCATATCTACGACGCGACCCGCAAATATTATCTGCTCGGCCGCGACAGGCTGCTTGGCACTCTTCGCCCAGGGCACGGACAGGCGGTGCTTGAGATCGGTTGCGGCACCGGACGCAATCTGGCCGCCGCGGGCAAGGCCTATCCGACTGCTCGTCTTCACGGACTGGATATTTCGGCAGCGATGCTGACGTCGGCGTCAGCCAAGTTGGCACGGGCCGGGCTCGCGAACCGGTGCCGTCTGGCCAGAGCCGACGCCGTCGGCTTTCATCCTAAAACATTATTTGGCATTTCCCACTTCGACCGCATTTTTCTGTCCTATACGCTCTCGATGATCCCCGACTGGCAGGCAGCGGTCGCTGCCGGTCTTGACGCGCTCGCTCCGGGCGGCGAGCTTCACATCGTTGATTTCGGCGATCAGGCGGATCTCCCCGACTGGTTTGGGAAAATGCTGGTCACCTGGTTGCGCAAGTTCGAGGTCACGCCCCGCACAGACCTGCTCTACCATTGCGAGACGCTGGCGCGCGATCGCGGCATGCTCTGCACAAGCAAGCGATTGTTTGGCGGCTATGCGTGGAGCGTGGTCATCCGGGCCTGACCGTCCAAGCGCTACAAGCTAAGCATCAACGCCGCCACCGGCAATATGAGGATCAGGTGAAGCCTATCATCAGCGCGGGCTGCGCCGCCGTTGATGCCGGAGCCCAGACCCTGATCGTCTCGCGCGCCGCGGGAGGCGCAGCGATACTGCTCGTTCCGGCCAAAGCTCCAGCATGAGAGCAAGTGCGTCGGCCGACAGGCGAACCGCCCGTTGGATCATGCATGCCCTGTCCCGCTGACGCGCATGGCCCACTACGCCACAGTTAGGTCGGAAACGCAAATTGCGCTCAGCATATCGTGTCAGGGCTTTGCTTTGATGGTTGCGCGCACAAGATGTAGTCCTTCATCGTATGGAGCTACAAGGAAGGGAAAAAACAATGAGCGAATTGATCATATGGACCTACGACTGGGTGCCTAAGGGTCCACGCGGCTTCGTGCGCGACCTACGGCTGAGATGGGCCTGTGAGGAAGCCGGCCTTGCCTACAGCGTGCGTTCGGTCCCTTTCGACGGACGTGAAACCAATCACCTGTCGCGCCAGCCGTTTGGCCAGGTGCCGTATCTTGATGATGGCGAACTGAAGATATTTGAGAGCGGTGCGGGTCTGCTCCATCTGGCCCGCAAAAGCGAAAAGCTGATGCCGAGCGATCCCGTCGGCGAAGCGGAAACGGTTCAATGGATGATAGCCGCTCTGAACTCGGTTGAGATGGTCACGGTCCCTTGGTGGTTCCTCGGATTATCGGGCACGAACGACAATGGTCTTGAAGGCTGGGCAGAAAGCCGCCTCAATCATCTCGAGGCAGTCCTAAGGGATAGGGAGTGGCTGGCAGCCGATCGCTTCACGGCTGCTGATCTTCTAATGGCAGATATCCTTCGCATCCCGAAGGTTCGCTCGTACGGTGATCGACCCGCAACCGAGACCTATCTGGCCCGCGTAATGGACCGCCCGTCGTTCAAGAAAGCCTACGCAGATCAACTGGCGCACTTTGCAGCGGCCGATGAAAGCAGATCGCCTGATGGCTGACCTTAGAGAAAAGTCCTTAGGCTCATGATCATTAACACATGTCCAGGAACATCAACATCGCGGTCATCACGTCTGCCAGGCATTATTTCCGACAGCTGCCATCAGCTGCCATTCGTTCATGGGAGGGGCAGCGCTACGAACGGACTGCGATATCAGGTGTGCTGAGATAAGGTCACAGAGAATTTCCGGGCGTGGTTGACCGATACCCACAGAAGGGCGCGACTTTGCGAGCTAGCAATAGACAAGGAGACTCTGGACCAGATATCCTAAAAGCAAAGCACAGCTCTCTAGCATAGCACCTTAATGTAGCCTCAAGGTCAAAAGCTTTTTGTATCTGCAGGTGTCGACGGTGGGCCGTTCGCGGCTTTGTTGCGTTGGAGCGGGGTGCAACCTTCTTCCTACAGCCCCGACCCATATATTTTGCTGTTGACGGGAGCAGGTCTGCTGATCGCTCTTGTCGCCTGGCTGCCGCTTGCCCTGAAGCGGCTGCCCCTGTCCCTGCCCATCGTCTGCATGGGGCTGGGTGCCGCGATTTTCTCGCTGCCTGTCGTCACGCTCCGTCCTCTGCCACTCGATTTCCCGCAAATCACAGAACGTTTTACCGAGTTCGTCGTGATTATCGCGTTGATGGGCGCTGGCTTAAAGCTGGATCGCCCTTTCAGTTGGCGGAAGTGGGGCGTTACCTGGCGGCTTCTGGCTGTCACGATGCCGCTCGGGATCGTTGCGATTACTCTGTTGGGCACCGGCCTGTTGGGGCTGTCCTGGGTGGCGGCGCTCTTGCTCGCGGCAAGCTTAGCGCCGACCGATCCGGTACTGGCGGCCGACATCCAGGTCGGACCTCCCAAAACCGGCGAGGAGGACGAGGTTCGCTTCGGGCTCACATCCGAGGCAGGCCTGAACGACGGCTTTGCCTTCCCGTTCGTGCATCTTGCGATCGCTCTCGGCTTGGCGGCTACCACCGGTGAGCCATGGGCCAGGCAGTGGCTGCTTCACAATGTCGTGTGGGAGATCGGGGCGGGCGTGATCGGCGGCTGGCTTATTGGCCGACTGTTTGGTTGGTTGACGTTCCATGTCCCTGCCGACACGAAGCTTTCCAAAACGGGAGACGGTCTCATTGCGATCTCTGCCACCTTCTTGTCCTATGGCGTGACCGAACTGATCCAGGCCTACGGTTTCCTTGCTGTTTTCGTTACCGCATTGACATTACGTCGATCGCATCGCGATCATGAATTCAACCGACAAATGCACGACATCACGGAACAGGTCGAACGCCTGGCAATGATGGTCCTGCTGCTGCTGTTCGGTGGGGCACTGGTCAGCGGTTTATTGGGACCGCTGGAAGCTATGGACGTGGTAGGAGCAGCGATCATCCTGCTTATCATCCGGCCACTGAGCGGAATGATTGCTCTGGCCGGGTTCAAGGCCGACCTGTCGGAGAAGATGACGCTAGCCTTTTTCGGTATCCGGGGTGTGGGCTCGTTCTACTATCTCGCTTATGGCCTCAACCATATGCAAACGCCCGTAGGCGAGCGCCTATGGGCAATCGTCGGTCTTGTGGCACTGCTCTCCATCCTGCTTCACGGCCTCACCGTGACGCCGGTCATGCGGCAGCTCGACAGGCTCCAGGGTCGAGATCCAGACGCCGAAGATGCGACGGCGTCCCCCGGTCCACAGGAACCAGCCTCGCACATGCGCTGAACGCGTTCTCGCACCCCCGCGCGGATCGCGGCGTTCGTTCAATTGCTGCCCTTCATTGCGGTTGATACGTAGTCTGGCAGCTGCCGTACATAAGTCAAATAGTCCAATAATGTTATCTTGATGAAGCTGCGGCAATGCGGGCTTGGCCTGAGAAGCGATTGATAATCCGTCCTGACGGATACTGCCATCCTGGTATCATTCTCGAACATCTCTCGACCCGATCTAACCTATAAACGCGGTGGGCCGGAGTGGCGTTGTGCCACTCCGACGTCGCTAAGCCAGCTGTATCAGAGGGCGACAACCCCGCCGTCGTTCTTCGTGATGACGACCGTTGCCGAGCGTGGGCGGCCGCTGGCGGTACCCGATTGGCTCGCAGGCCAGTTACTGGTGATCGTGGAAGACGTGCCGTTCTCGCCGGGATGCTGGATATTGACAAAGATCGTACGGCCATCGGGCGTTGTATCGACACCGGTGATCTCGCATTCCTTCGGGCCGACGAGGAAACGACGCAGATTGGTGCCCGGTGCCGCACCAACGCGGGTGGCCTGCGTGGCGGTCGCACCGGATTGATCCTGATTGGTGATAGTCCGTGTCCCGCCGTCGCCCACGGTGCCCGGTATCGCGGCCAGCATCATGCAGTTGGTGACATCGGTATAGGCACCGTCGTCGGTCTGGATCCACAGTACCGGCTTGACCAAGCCGCTGGCATTAGTCGAGCGGCCGAACCACAACCCATCGGGGCTGGAGAAGTCGTTCGTCGCATCCAGTGCGGAGATGTTGACGTTGGTGGGGTTGAGGTCCGCACCCGCGCCGAAGGCATAGATGTCCCATGCGAATGCCAATGCTTCCGATGTGTCGCCTGTCTCGCGCAGACGGATGATATGGCCATTGGGATTGCCAAACTGGTTCGAGGATCCCTTGGGATCGTTATAGTGTCGCGGGTTGGCGGCATCGGTTGCGTTGAGCGGCCGGGACGCGGCGTTGGTGTTGGTGAGCGTCAGATAGACTTCGCCGGTTACCGGGTTGATGGCGGTCCATTCGGGCCGGTCCATCTTGGTCGCGCCCACCACGTCGGCGGCGATACGGGCGTTGACGAGCACGTCCGCCTGATCCGCGAAAGGATAGGTCGTGTTGCTGCTGGTCAGCGCGCCCTGCCCGAACACGAGCGGGAGCCATTGGCCGCTGCCGTCTGCATTGAACTTTGCGACATAGAGCGTGCCGGTATCCAGATATTTGTCCCCCACCGCGAGCCGGTCCGTGCGGCTGGCATCAGCTGCGTCCCACGCCGCGGCGGAGATGAACTTGTAAAGATATTCGTTCCGCGAATCGTCGCCCATGTAGAAGGCGGGCTTGACACCAGCGACAAAGCGTGAGGGCCAGCATCCTTCGTGCCCCATGCGGCCCAGCGCTGTGCGCTTACGCGGTGTGGACGCGGGATCATAGGGGTCAATCTCGACCACCCAACCGAACTGGTTGGGCTCGTTGCGAAAATCGCCGGTGCCGTCCGCGGCCTTGGTGGCGTCGACGCTGGCGTTCCAGCGCGAGAAAAGCGTGGAGGCGGTCGAGGGCACTACTGTCGCCCAGCCGTAATTGCCGCTGCTGCTCGTCACGCCATAGCGGGTGAGAGAGGTGATTGATTTGGGGTTGATGCCCCCGGCGGCCAAGCGGGCCGGGTTGTCGGTTCCGGTTGGCCGCCGGAAATAGCCCGCCCAGTTTTCTTCGCAGGTGAGGTAGGTGCCCCAGAAGGTGTGGCCGACCGCACAGTTGTTGATCGTCCCGCGACCCTGCGTGCCGTCCGTAGAAAAGGCCGTCTTCATCAGCGCGCTGCCCCGGGCCGGTCCGTTGATCGCCACAGCCGTGTTGGGCGTGATGCGGCGGTTAAGGCTGGAGTTCTGCGCATAGCTCCATGCTCCGCCTGCTGCCTGCGTGACTTCCACGATGCTGACGCCATGGGCCTCGATCTCCTTGATCGCTTCGGCCTCCGGGCGAACGCCGCCGGTGCTGGTCGGGCCATTGGGGTGGAGATAGACTTGCGTGATATTCTCGTGGTTCATGACGAGAACGCCGCGCGTGTTGCTGGCGTCGTCACGCGTGGTGCCGGTGGCGGCCAAGCCAAAGAAGTACATGCCGTCATGATGATCGCCTGCGCGCTTGGCGAAGTCCGTGTCGCTACCATCATTGGCGTAAGCGGCCGTACCGGCCGCAATCGGATCACCCAAGCGATAAAGCACGCTGACGGTGTAACCCGTCGGTACGGTGACGACGTCGTTGAGGTTTTTGGGCACGGCGGTGAAACCGAGGGTCGCCGGGCTGACCGTCACGGTCGTTTCGGCGGACGTCGCCTTGCCCTTGTCGTCGGTTGCCGTGAAGCGGAATTTCAGGTCCGTCGCAGCGCTGACGCTGGGGGCGAGGAAGGTCGCGCTGTTGGTGGTGGCACCGGTCAGTGTGACCGTAGGGCCGGAAAGCTGGGTCCAGCTGACGTTTGAAACCGCCTTGTCGTCGGTTGCGGTACCCGCCAGCGTCACTACCCGGCCAGAGTTGGCGGTGCCGTTCTGTCCGGCGTTGACCACGGGTGCCGCATTGTCATCCCCGCAGGCCGACAGCATCGTCGTGCCGAACAGCGCGAGGGCGGTGGCGGACAGGCCGCCCATCAGCGTCTGGCGACGGGAATAGCGCTCGTCCACGATATGGGAGAGCATCGGATTGGCCGAGTGGTTGGTGTCGATGTCGCCGTCGCTGTAGCCAAATTCAACCGGAGTGGTCATGGGAGAATCCTCTGTTGGAAAACAGATGTTGGGCTAGCTGGGGAATGCGTCACTTTCGTTCCAGAGGCTTTGCGATTCCATGACAATGCACAGCTAATCAGGTCAGCAAGCCTTTCGACCATGCGATCGCGGAAATGCCCCGCTTGCCTCCAGTCCGGTCAAGCTGCACAACGATGTCGATCACGCTCGCCGCATAGTCCAGCGTTTCAGCACGGCTGAGGCCGATACCTGTCTGCATCGCCATCAGCGCAAGTTGCTCCAACGCGCCGCGCGGACTGTTCGCATGAAGGGTGGAAAAGGAGCCGGGATGGCCTGTGTTGATCGCGCGAAGGAACGCGATCGTCTCCAGCCCGCGCAGCTCCCCCAGCACGATGCGGTCGGGGCGAAGGCGCAGCGCTGCCTGTAACAAATCGTTGGCGGAGACCTTCGCCTCACCCAATTCACCCTTCACCGCGATCAGGCCGACGCCATTCTCGCCAGGCAGCTTAAGCTCGGCCGTATCCTCCACCAGCACGACGCGTTCACCAGCCGGAATTTCGCGCAGCATCGCGTTAAGAAAGGTGGTCTTGCCCGTCGATGTGCCACCGGAAATGAGGATCGTTTTTCGCCGCGCGATCGCGTCGCGCAAAAAAGCGATAGGTTGTGCGTGCATATCGGGCATCGGCGCCTCGGACCGTGTCACGATCGGCCCCGCATCGTATGCGTCGAGCGGCAGGTCGAGCAGCCGGTGGCGGCGAATGGCAAGAGCCCAGTGCGCACGGGTGGCAGGGGGACCAACAAGCTGGATGCGCCCGCCCCCTACGCCGTCCGCATCGGGCAGGGTCGCAGCAAGCAGTGGATGCTCACGGTTGATGCCTTGATGGCTAGTGCGCGCCACCTGTTCGGCAAGGCGCTGGAGCAGAACGTCATCCACTTGCGGCATGGCGATGCGCTGCATGCCGGGGTGCAGCGCATCCTCGATCCATAACTCACCAGGGCGGTTGATGAGGATTTCCGTTACGCTTTCTCGTTCCAGCCACGGTCGGAAGGGCGCGAGATAGGCGTCGAGATAGACGCTGCGTGGCGAAGGTATGGAGGCTGGCCCGCCAAGCGTGAGGACCGCACCGCTCATTCCGTCGCAACTTTGGAAAAATCAAGATCGCGGGCGGTGAACACCCGAACCGGTTCGCCCTGACGCACCCTGACGGTCGGACCGATCTGCCCGGTCTGTCCGATCGCTGCCGCCGCGGCGGACTGCCCGCCACCGCCGACCACAACGCTGGGCACCCCACCAGCGATCGTCGACAGGCCGCTGATCACGGACAGCAGCATGGCCGATCCGAAGCGCTCGAAGAAATGGCTGTTGACCTTACCGGCCAGTCCCGTCTCGCCGGAAAAGCCGGTGGCGGGCGACGCAATGTTCACGGACACCCCGTCCGGCCGGATCAAGCGGGTCCAGACGACATAAGCGCGCTTCTGTCCGCCCTGCAGGCCGCTCTTATACTGGCCGATCAGGCGGGACGAGCGCGGCACCAGCACACGGCTTCCATCGAAACTGCGCACATCGGCGCTGACGACCGCGCGCGCATAGCCGGGGACGTCGGTGTCGATGGCAGTCTCCAGCACGGCGGGGATGAGCGTGCCCTGCGCCACGGTTGTCTTGGGATCGATATTGGCCGCTGCGGTGGCCTTGCCTCCGCCCACGCCGCCGATGCGGCTTGCGAACTCATCGTTGGGCGTCCCCCCTGCCGGGTTCCCGCCTGCGGGGGAGGCGAGAGCGGGTGCCGCCGCCTCCGGCATGGCGCTCGCGTCGAACACGATCGTCGGATTAGCATAGGAGTTCGCCGCTGGTGCGGGGACGGGCGCTTGCGACAATACCGGCTGCGGGGGAGGAGCGGCCGGTGCTGGGGCCGGGACGGCGTTCGGCATCGGCTGTGGCGCGGGCGGTGTGACGGGGGCCGGAACCTGCGCGCCCTGCGGCGAGGGGGATGCGTCCCCCTCGCCGGTGCGCACACTGTTCATTGTCCAAAGCGTCACCGCGCCAAGCATCGCGACGAATGCAACGCCCGCCGCCAGCCCGATCCCCTCCCGGCCGCGCCTCTGCTGGCTGACGCTTGGCAGGACCCGACGCGTCGCCAGGTCGATAACATCCGCGCTTTCGCGGGGATCACTATCGGCGTCCCGATCCGGACGGAGGGCGAGATTTTCCTGCATACGCATACGTCATTTCTCCTGGGGTCGTGTGGCGGCGGCGAGCGCCTTAGCGGCCGTATCCGCAGCGACCGGCGCTGGGCGCGGCGCGGTGTTTTCCAGCGTGGCACTGTCGCGTCCCGCGCGCAGGATCAGGACGCCCGGCACGCCCTCGATCACAATCATGTCTCCATGCACGGCATAATTGATCGGCCCCTCCGCACCGCGATCGTCGCGCACGAGGATGGCGGGGACGGGCGCACCTGCGCGCCAGCTCACATAGGTTGCCTGCCCGTCGTCATAGATGCGCGCGGGGAGCAATGCCTGCTTGCCCTTTGCCTTCCACGCGAAGTTGAGGTTCGCAGGATCCACCACCGGCTGACCTATGACGGCCTGCTCGGCGGGGGTGAGTGGAGCCAGTGGCGGCGTCTGCGGCTTCGGGGCATCCGGGTAGGTGAAGCGCAGCGCATAGAGCGGACTGGCGCCGGGCAGCGCCACCAGATCGAAAAAATAGCTATGCCGGTCCGTAACTACCGTCATGTTGGTGCGCGCCCGGGTCGCCAGCGGCTTGACAAACAATAGGTTGGCCCGCTTGTTGGGCGTGATTTGCCATGCTGTGGAGTCGCCTACCGCGACGTTCTCGATATGCTCGTCCTCAGCGAACAGGATGGACGCCTGCACCCCGGCTTTCCCCTCGATCCGCACGACCTGGTCGGGGATATAGAGGCGGCTTACAACGCGCGCGTCTGCCGCGTGAGCGGACGGGGCGGCGAAGGCAAAGCTCGCGGCGAGCAGCGCGGCGCGCAGGGTCATCTCATCATCTCCCGGGAACGATAGGGCTGGGCTGCAAAGCGGCTGCCGATGCCGCGCGCACGGCGGGCGGGGGTGGAAGGCAGCGTTGCGGAAATGGGAGGCGTCGCGGCGATGACTGTGCGGGTGCTCCGAGTCGAAATCACGCCGGACTCGGGTCCACCAGTCGGCATGACGGCAGGCGCGGCGATCAGCGTACGGCGTGACAAGGACGGGGATGCCATCGGCTGCGGACCCGACAGAGCGGCGGGGGCGGAGCGGTCATGCCCTGACGTCCCCTCTCGCCCTTGCTCACCGATGGCGGGCGCGAGGCCGAAGACCTGCCATGCCGCGACCATCGATCCGGCGACCTTCATCACCATGCCCATCAGCGCCATGTGTACCGAGGCAATCAGGAACAGCGCCATGGCGGCGCGTGCGTCGATCCCGGTGTCGCCTGCCAGATTGCCGATCACCGGCACCATCAGTTCGAGCGAAATGCCGCCTCCCACCACGACGAACAGGGGTACCATCGCTGTCATCACCGCGCCGCGCAACCAGCCGACGAACAGGCCCCGCGTGCCGTCGAACAGCGCCAGCACCACGAACACCGGCCCAACCGCCAGCAGCACGGCAAGCGCGATCCGCGCCGTCACCAGCAGGCCGACCGTGCCGAGCAGCAGCAGGACCGCCGCCAGCCAGATGAGGTTGTCCGGGCTGAACGTGCCCTGCGCCGCGACGCGGGCGGTGACGACTGCGGCGCTCGCGTCGGCGACGACCGGGGCATTGTTACGCGCCTGATCGCTGGCCTGCTCGATCGCGGCGAAAATGATGTCGAGCTTGTCGGCGAACATCTGCGTCGCCGGTCCGCTTACGCCGGTCATGGCTCCAGCCAACTGGTCGGGAGCGCCGGTCGCGAGGTTCCACACGACCCCCTGATAGGCCGCCCAGCTTGTTGCAAAGGTCAGCACCAGACCCAGCGTCAGCATCCGCGGCGTCAGCGCCGAAATGCCGATCCGGCTGCGCCCGGTCAGCAGTGAAAGGGCGAAGAACACGATGTAGAGCGTCAGCAGGATGGTCAGTGCTGGTCCCATCGCGCCGGCTGCCCCGAACAGGCGTCCAAATGCACTCGCCGCCGCTTCGTTAGCGAGGCAATCGACGGCGCGCAGCGCGGGCGCAGCCCCCGCCGATGCGTTAGCCGTCAGAGTATCGCATGTGCTCATTCTGCGGCCTCAGTCCAGATGGGTGTATCGCCATCACCCGGCCATGGCGTTCCGGTGAGTTCCGGGAACCAACGGGACGGGGCATCGCCCAGCGTCTCGCGCAGCAGGTCAAGCCGCCGTACAATGCTCTCTCGGCCCGACAGCACGGTCAGCACTTCGGGCATGCCCGACAGGTCGAGCCGGACGACCACCGATGCGTCGCTTTGCCGCACCAGAAAGCAGCGGCTGTGCGCGGGCAGCGTGCGAATGAGATCCAGCTCGTGCAACGTCAGGCCGAAGCCGTCGCAATAATCCTCCTCGCGAGCGCGGGCATTGGGCATGAACAGCATCGTGGCGGTCTGTTCGACCAGCGCCGTGGCAATGCGGCTGTCGAGAGCATCGCGCGCGCTCTGCGTCGCAAACCCGACCAGCGCGTTGCGCTTGCGCAGCGTCTTGAGCCAATCACGGATGCGCGCGGCGAACACCTCGTCGTCCAGCGCCTTCCAGCCTTCGTCGATCAGGATCATCGCGGGCGTGCCGTCCAGCCGCTCTTCGATGCGATGAAACAGGTACATCATCACCGGCGTGCGCAGGCGTGGGCTTTCGAGCAGCGCGGTCATGTCGAACCCGATGACGCGGGCGGAGAGGTCCAGCCGATCCTGGGCATTGTCGAACAGCCAGCCATGTTCCCCATCACGGATCCAGGCCGATAAGCGGCTTGCCAGATCGCCAGATTGCGGACGGCGGCTGCCGGCCAGCAGCTCGCGGAAATGGGTGAGGCGACGCAGTGCGGGGTCGTTGGCATAGGCGGCGTCAACGGCGGCGGCGAGGGTAGCTTCCTCCTCCGGCCCTCTGGCGTCGAGCAGCACGCCGAGCCAGTCGCGCAGGAAGGCACGGTTGGTAGCGGTATCGGGCAGGTCGAGCGGGTTGAACCCGGTGGGCAAACCCGCCGCAATGCGCGAATAGCTTCCACCGATACCGCGGACGAACACTTCCGATCCGCGGTCCTTGTCGAACAGGATCGTGCGCGGCGCGAATTTCTGCGCCTGCGCGGCAAGGAAGTTCATCACCACCGTTTTGCCTGACCCGGAAGGACCGATGACGGAAAAATTGCCTAGATCCGCCTGGTGGAAGTTAAAGAAGAACGGCGTGGCACTGGTGGTCTGGAGGAGCGTCACCGCCTCGCCCCAGTGGTTGCCGCGCGCTTGCCCCATCGAGAAGCCGTGCAGCGATCCGAAACATGCCATGTTGGCGCTGGAAATCAGCGCGCGGCGCACAAGATAATCTTCGTTGCCCGGGAACTGCGCCCAGAAGCCGGGTTCGAGATTCACGTCCTCTCGCACGGCAACAACGCCCGCGTCGGCCAGCGCGGCGGCGCATTGCGCTGCGACATCGTCCAGCTCGGCGAGCCACGCGCTGCGCACGAGTACAGACAGATGATGATCGCCAAAGCCGACCGCACCGCTGCCCAGCGCGTCGCGGGCCGCGCTCATCTCCCGTCGCTCCGCTACGGCTTCCTCATCCGCCGAGCGCAGTCGCCGCAGGGCCAGATCGATGCGCTCACGCGCAACCTGCCGGTCCGAAGGCGCATAGCTCTCCGTCAGCACCATCTCGCACGGCAGGCGCAACAGCGCGTCAGTGAGACCCGGCGCGGTGCTGTCGGGATAATCCTTGAGCGAGACGAGTGCGGCAAAGCTCCGGTCGTCCTGCCCGCCTGCACCCGCCAGTTCCATGGCATCAAGGCCAAAGCTCACCCGGCGATAGGGAAGCATCAGACCGATGTCGGTGCCGTCGGCGGGACGGCGCACGGGGCGCATCTCGCCGTTGTAGAGCGCGGACAACAACTCTAATATCTCTGAGCAGGTGCCGGTCGCGCCTGCATAATCGCCGAGCATGCGCGCTCCATACGAACCCAGCGACGCGGCGAGCGCTCCCGCCGCGGCCCGCAACGCGCGCACATCGCCGGGTTCCGCCTCAACCGCCGCGCGCCCACGCTTCGCCATGCGTGCAAAGCGTTCGCCCCAGCCGGCCTTGCCACGCGCCGGGCGGCGTATCAGCGTCACAAACTGGTCGTTGACGTAGAGAGTCCCGCCCGCGAGCCGGTCCTTCCAGCGCGCATCGATATGCGCGGCCAGCGGATCGTCGAACACGGCATCCAGCTCGACATGCACCCGGCGGCGGATGACATGATGGTAGAGGACGAAACGCGCATCGAGGCTGGCACGTAAAAGCAGTTCGCGAGCCGCGGTGCGCGCATTCAACTCGTCTGCATCTGCCGTTTCAAAGGCGAAGCCCGGCACGTGGAGCGCCAGCATGACCGATCCATCGCGCAGCAGGACAACATTCTCGTCCACCAGTGCCGCATACGGCAGGCGATCGCCCGCCAGCGCTTCCTTTTTCGCCCATGGCAGCGCCCTGTTGTTTCCGGTCATGTCCTGTTCCCAGTCGTTAGGGTGCGTAGCTGTTGCAGTGCCAGCGCCGCCAGTTGCGAATACGCGGGCAGCGGCTGACTTTTGCGATCCACAGGTCGAAGACCCGCGGCTCGCGCAGGCAGGCGAGATAGCCCGCCCCATGCACGCCGAGCGCGACCGGCAAGGCCCAGAAGTTCTTGGTGATAAGGAACGCCTCGGTCGTCACCGCTGCATTGATGATGAAGAAGCTGTAGGTCACGCCCGCGAACATCTGCGGCCGCGTCAGCGCGCGATGCACGGGGTGGCTGACCAGATCCATTGCCTACACCGCCGACTGAATTCCGGACACGATCGCGCCCGCGCCAAACAGGATGAAGCAGCCAATAATGACCGTCGCGCCAAAGCGCCAGTTGAGCCGCCCCGTCAGCATCATGAAGCCCACCGCCGCCACGGCCATTACTGCCACCGCCGTGGCGACATTGCCCAGCAGTGTTCCCTGCAACCAGGCGAGCGCGGCGACGATCGGGCCGGAGCCCTGCGGGTCTACTGCTGCCTGCGCGAAGGCGGGAAGCGGCACGGCCATGCCCAGGGCCGCAGCCAGCCAAGCAAGCTCTTTCAATCGCATGTCTTCATCTCCGTACAGGGTCGGCTAGCCGCGAGAGGATCGCGGCGACATAATCTCGGGTCTCGCGGATGGCGGGGATGCCCCCGGCGCGGCGCACGCGTTCCGGCCCGGCATTATAGGCGGCGAGCGCTTTCTCTACGTCGCCGTCAAAGCTGTCGAGCTGCAGCCGCAGATAGCGCGCGCCACCCTCCAGGTTGGCCGAGGGATCCGAGGCGCTCACGCCCATCTGCCGGGCGGTGCCGGGCATCAACTGTGCAAGCCCTTGCGCGCCGACAGGGGACACGGCATCCTCGCGCCACCGGCTTTCCTGCCATACGACGGCTTCCAGTAGTGCCGGGCTAATGTCGTATTTCGCGGCGAGCTGTCCTACTCGCGCACGCCAGCGATCCGGCCCTGCGTCCGCGGTAGCTTGGGTTATAGGCGTTACGTCCGGTTCAGACCGGGGCGCAGCGGTCGTCGGACGATCGGATACGCGCGTCATCCCTGATATACTGATCTCGAACACGTCGGCATGTGCCGGCATGCTCGAAACGGCCGCCAAGAGGGCGGCCGTCACGCTACTAACTAGAGAATTAAGATTCGTTCTGCGCCGCATGCATTGGCGATGCGTAACTTCGGTTACATGCGTGTGACATCAGACTTCGTTTGCGTCAGGTGGTGTCTGAAACGGAGCCGACGATGGCCGAAAATCCGTGCTCTGCAACGCTATCTCAAGCACAAAATAATGCTCTGTCCCGCTGTTCCGTACCAACCGTGCAGCGCCTCAGATCACGGAGTATAAGCCGCGCTGAACAGGAACATCCCCCAGCCAACTGCCACAATAGGAAGCTTAGACCAGATGCAGATTCCCGTACTCTCCGAGTAAAAAACTTCAGTGCGATCAGCGTGACGGCCATCGCTCAATTACTGCCGTTCATTGCCTCAGATGGGTTCGTCGATACCTGTCGTACGTTCATGAGATGATTCCGGCTTCCCGTGGTCTTGCGAGGAGCCGGAACCAAGATCAAATTTCGGTTCGTTCTGACAAAGTCAGGGCATCGTCGACGTCCACACCGAGTTACCGGACGGTGTTCTCGATGTTCGTATGGCCCAACAAGATTTGGACGGCGCGAAGATTGCCGGTAGCCTTGTAGATGAGCGACGCCTTCGTTCTTCGCATCGCATGAGTTCCATACTCTCGTTTGTCGATGCCGATCGTGGAGACCATTCATCGACAGGACGCGCATACTGCCGTGTGCTCAAGTGACCGAGATAATCGATTCTGCTTGGGAACACGAAGTCTCGGATTGTTCCACCGCGCCGATCAAGCCAAGCTTTCAGGCTCTTGCGCGCCTCGGACATTATTTCGAATTGTACCGGACGGCCAGTCTTTTGCTCGATTACAGTCGCGCGATCACGAAATGAACCTGCGCTCATCAAGTCGCCTATCCTGATTTTGACCAGATCACAGCCACGCAATTTGCTATCGATAGCTAGGTCAAATAATGCGCGGTCACCCAGCCGCCTATGTTCATTAAAATAAAATCGGATTGCCCAGATATCGGGTGGATCAATCGCCGTTTTTGGATAGAAGCATTAACAACTTGCGATGCCCGCCGATGTAACGCCTGGAATGAGCTCAGAAATCGCGACTAGCGTTGGAGGCTATTTATTCCATTCCGCCAAGCTGTCGCCTGTATCTGCATCCTCCAGAACCACTTGCGTAAATTCTACTGCAGCAGCGCAAACCGGCGGCCCTGAGTGCGTAGTCACAACGCAGTGTATTGGCTGGCCGTCGCCATAAGCGCGAATTCGGCCTATCAACTTCAGGTGGAAGCCCTTGGCACCAACAGTTTCGGTTTCCGGGACCTTGCCAGTGTAGGAATAGGGTCTTGATCCGCGCCTGAGAGTCCGGGGCGCATCGGGGGAAAAATACTGGACGAGCGCAAATGTGTGCATTGGCGAAATATCGGGCGCCGCGACCGGCGTTGCTTCTCCAACGGGAGAAGCTGGCGCAGTCTCGGATGATAGGGACGCTGGGCAATTCTCGGAACGCGTCCAGGGACGATCAATCCAGAACCCTTCGGCGGCATCATAAATGACACCCGCAGCGAGGGTCTTGATCGTTGGATCATCGCCCAAAACCTGCGGGCGCGCATTGATCCGCAATACTCTGGTCTTGGGATCGATGCTCCATTCTCCCCAATCCGCGAGCATGCCTTCACCGCAGCCAAATGGAAGTCGCAACTCGAACGTCCTGTCGACAAGCTCGCGATTTGCCTTGGGCAGCGCATTGCCTGCAGCGACTTCGTCAGCGGCCACTGCAGCAGCCGCCAACAGTTCGGCACGCCCGACTGGTTCTATTGCAGCAACTGGCAGAGGCTGTGGCGCTTGAGTATTAGGCGTTTCTACTGTGGCGCTGTTATTGGATGTCGGCTCGGTCCCACCCTGACAACCAGCCGTCGACAACGCAATCAATGCGATTGACAGCACCATGATGCCGCTTTGATGCAGCTTCCCTTTATCTCCAGAAATATCTTTCATTTTCAAAACCTAGCATCGATTGTCCGCAGCGTCATCTACCGGTAAGCAGGGCGACTGATGACGTTGGAACAGATTATAACCTTGGCGGTCCTAGTCGGCGTCGTCGCGGCGCTCATTGCCGACAAGATGCGTGCAGACGTTGTGGCGCTAACGGGTGCGGCCATTCTGCTGGTAACCGGGGCGGTGCGACCCAGCGAAGTCCAGGGCGCGTTTGCCAGTCCGGCAATCCTCACGCTCGCATCGCTCTTCGTCATAGCCCATGCGCTGGAATTGTCAGGCCTGCTCGACAAGGCGATCGAAAAGGCGGTCGTGCTCTGCCGACGCACCGGCGCGGCAGGCTTGTGGGGTCTGATCTCACTGTCAGGCGTAGGCTCGGCGTTCCTGAACAACACGCCGATCGTCGTCGTCGCGGCCCCTGTCATCCGCGATGTGGCGAAATCGATCGGTCTGGATCCACGCCGTTTCCTGATGCCACTGTCCTACGTGGCCGTACTGGGTGGATGCTGCACCCTGATCGGCACCTCGACAAACCTCCTGGTCGATGACATGGCCCGTTCTTCGGGACAGGCACCGTTCGGCATTTTTGAGGTTACCCCAGTGGGCCTCGCGATGGCTCTCGCTGGCGGCCTCTACCTCATGCTGTTCACTGGCAGATTGGTGCGCAGTGGTGGCCCATCAGCAGAACCCCAGACTGCCGACGATACTGACCGCCCATCCGCCATCGAACGCCGCGCCGTCAGCCATGTCGACCTCACGGGAGATTCGCTCGAGGACACGCGGGTCTATGCCGCGGTTCACCCCTTCCGTCCGGGCGTGGCGATGGTTTCTGTCGCAGTATTCATAGGTGTAATCGCGTTCGCGGCGCTGGACCTGGTGCCGATCGCCGCCGCTTCCTTTGCCGGAGCAATCCTCCTCATTCTGCTGCGGGTCATTTCTCCGGACGAGGCTTATTCGGGCCTGCGTCCGGAAATCCTTCTGCTGATCGCTGGCATGGTGGTCATCGGCATCGCGATGGAGCAAACCGGCTTGGCTGCCGAGGCAACCGGATGGATGGTGGCCTCGGTCGATGGGGTCGGGCCGCTTGTGGCTCTCATCCTTCTTTACGGCGTCACCCTGCTTCTCACCGAGCTTCTCTCGAACGCCACCGTAGCCGTTCTGCTGACGCCGGTTGCGGTAGCATTGGCAGAGAGTCTCGCGGTCAGTCCCCGACCTTTTCTGGTGACGATCATGATGGCGGCAAGTGCGGCGTTCGCTACGCCGTTCGGGTATCAGACCAACGTGCTGGTCTACCAGATGGGGGGATACCGTTACACCGACTTCGTTCGGGTGGGTTTGCCGCTGAACCTGCTGACATGGGCGGTCGCGGTCATCGCAATCCACAATTTCTTTCCATTTTGACACGGCTCTGCAATCGCGAACCAGTCGGCACCACCGCGCAGACTGGTTGTCTCACCGTCCCGGCTTGCCTAAGCGGACGGCAAGAAGCTCTGGGCACGATATTGGCGACAAAACTATCGGCTGGACCCCGGTGCTTTGTTGCGCCGCTCGGCAGCGGTGATCGCGGCAGTACTGCTTGGGCTTGTCGCGATTGCATTTGCCAAGAGTGGAGAAGCCGCGCCACAGATAGCTGATCGCGCGTTTGCGGCCTCGCCCTGGCTGGCAGCCACCGCAATCCCCCTTCATCTCCGTACTGGTGGTAAGGGTCACGCGGCGGTGGTTTCCGGAAGCGCCAACACAGCGGCCGTTCATGCTCAGCCGTCCACTTTCTGAAAGCCGACCTAGGTTTATTGAGATCTGACCGCCCTTGGTCCGCTTGACATAGTTGATAGGTGCACGTCAGTGCAGTCGTCATTCAAGCGCAGTGCCGCTATGGCAAGGCATGATATAGGTTCTGATCAATGCTACGCCTGCCTGGTGAAGGATGAGAGCTACAAGGTTGCGATTTGTTACAAGATGTCGACGATGGTCATAAACAACAGCTCAATCCGTGTGCCGCGCGATCTGCTCATTTCGCGCAAAGTCGTGAGCGATGCTTTCGACGCGGCCGACGATTGGATCGTCGAGAACACCGCCGCGGATACCGTTGTGATTACCGCAGACATCCTGTTGGCGGACCGCTGTCTGAAGTTGGAGCCACCGTTATCTCTCCAACTGGCAAACCTTTTACGGGCTCCTCGATAGGTAGCGCCGTCGCCATGCGGGCGATCATGTCCGATCTGCGTGCTGGCGGTGATAACGTGGGCGGACCTGCCCCCTTCAGCAAAGCCGATCGCTCGCGCTTTCTCTCGACCCTCGATCAAGCACTAGTGAAGTTACGACGAGGGACGTGATGCCAGCGTGTCTTTCGGTTTCCGCTCACTATCGGCCGCCGCGTATCAGACGGCCAAGGATCGCTCCAATGAGCCCGATTCCGCCTACCACGAGGACAAACCAGACGATGCGGAAGCTGAGCAGGTAATCAAGGCTACCCGTTGCGATGCTTGCCTTCAAAGCCGCGACGACGCCGGCATCGCCACGCAGGGCCGCACGCTGTTCGGCTTCGAGATTCTTCGCCGCGACCGCTTTGGCGGCAGCTTCTGCCCGTCGCTCAGCCTCCTCGGCGGGCACGGCGCAGGCCATATTGATGACGAGTGTGTTCTTTGTCGGTTCGCCTTTCCATGGCCGTGTACTGCCATCTGGACAGCGCAATTTTCCGGCTTCGGACTGTTCGAGTAGCCCCGTCAGGCCTCCCATAGTATCGGCAGGCTGTTGAGCGACGGCAGGCATCGCCGCCACGGCCAAAGCGATTGCAGTGAACATAGTCGACTGAACTTGGCGCACTCCCATCGCTGTCTCCCTAAAGCATCGTTCCCTATTCGGCGCTACGTCTGGCTGTCAGTTTATCATTTGGACAATTTAATCACCAAAAGAAATTTCTCCACTGCCCCCGCCTCGCTCTTGGTGGGACAGGCAAGCGTAACTGCGTGTTTTCGCTACGATCCGGGCGTGTGGATGATGATGTTCGCCAGCACAGCGAAAAAGGTCAGCGCCAGATTAAGGAAGCCAAGGGTCAGGGTGAAGCGGCGGGCATCGCGCATGACCGGCATCAGCACGAGGGGCAGAATTGCAGATACGGCCAGCAAACCATATTGAAACGGAATCCACCAGTCCGCGTGACCGGGCGGCTCCTCATGCGGAAGATATCCGAGCAGCGGTTCGGCAACGATCGATACGATCCAGGGCAAAAGAAGAAGAATCAAGAGCGGCAGGCGTCGCCGTGCCGGGGAACCCTCGCGTGGTAGAAAGCGCAACGCACTCACAATTATCAGGCCGATGAAGGCGGCAAACAGCGGTAACACGGGGGCGTCAGTGGTCTGAAACGCGGCAACAACCAATAAAAGAGCCAAGCCAAGCGGAACCCATGTCAGCCAGCGATAGCGTGGTGGCCGAGCGCCCGGTGAGATGGGATCTCCGCCCTTTTCAGGCAGCACTGGTTCAGGTTTGGGAGGCACTTCATATTCAACCGGCGGCGGCTCGATCGGTTCTTCTGGCTCAGGTGCGAAGTCAATTGACTCCATTTCAGATAACGCCACCTTGCGTAGCGTTGGTATGTGACTGGAAAGTTCGCCTTCCGGTCCGATGAACGCAAGGCTGGTCTGACGGCTCAGGACGTTGGCCACCAAAAGAACGTCCGCCGCCGTTTTCGGCGTGGCGGATTCGACAAATCCGGCGGCGGCAAAGGCTCTCAATGCGCGCGCATTGGGCGCTATCTCCAGCAATCCTCCGGCATTTGGGTGCGCCCCTTCGCTCGGCAGGGGAGCGGTGACGCAGATTTCGCCTGCCGGTGTCTGCATGGACCCGAAAACCCAGTCGTCCCGGTCGCTGATGATAGTGCCATTGGGATTGCGGGGGTGGCGGAATGTCTCGATGCCGCGTTCAGACGTGACTTCCCAGCCGCCCGGGTGGTCGACGTGCCATTCACGGTGATCGAGTGTGCCGCCATTGATGGCAGCAAAGTGAAGGCAGATCGGTCTGGAACATTCGACGCCTATTTCCTCTTTCGATATCAGGTGCCGGTCGCCAAAGGGCTGGCCGGTTATCCGCACCAGCAAGGACGGGAAATCCGCGCTGACGGATACGCTCGCGCTATGGCGCTCCGCGGTGGTGACCAGAGCGTCGACATCAGAGAGGCTGAAAATAGCGGCCTGTCGTTTGGCGCTCAGCGGAATTGTCAGGCTGGCCCTGTTCTCTTCCGGTCGATCGAGCGGTCGGATGCTCCAGATCTGGACATCCACCTTTGCTCCAGGTTCGATCCCGGCAATAGAGATGAGCTGGATGCCACCCACGAGAAGTTCATACAGAATGGCCCTCCGTCCCTCGGCGACCGCTGCATCATGGGCGCGGCGGGCGTGTTTGCCCGGTTGCGCGCTGGCGTGATACTCGACGCCACCAATAGCAACGATCAGGCGGTAGACTACTTCCTGTGGCGCAATTGGCGGCAAGGTCAGTACCGCCTCAACCATCTGGTCGGTCGAGTTTGTGAATGTCCTGATGACAACGATATGCGCCAGCGGCGGCAGCGGCATGACCTCAACATGGGTCGTCTCCAGTAACAGTGGAGGCAGACCGGTCAATTCTGTCCGGAAAAGCGCGGCGAGAGGGTCAACGAGCAGCGTGCTTGCGTTCATCGGGTGCCTCCTTTGACAACAGTTCCTCAATCTTCATGGCACCCTTGGCTGCAATCGTGGCCACATCGCCACCACTTCCGATCAGTTCAGGCGCGATGACGAGCGTCAGGCCGGGCATGATCGGCACGGGAATGCCTTCCCGCGCATCGAGCAGCAGGCGGATCGCCGCAGGCGGAAAGCCCAGGCTGCGTAGTCGTTCATAGCGGCGGATCGCCGTGACATGCACCGCACTATAGGTCGCGTATGTTCTTCCTCCCATCGGCGGAGGCATGAACCCTTCGGCGATCAGATAGCGGATATGGCGCGGCGTTGCCCCCGTGGCACCGACCAGATCATCAAGTTTCAGACCGGTCATCGCAGGGTCACAACTTCTTCCTGTATTTTGGAGCGAATTCGCATCCAGATGTCCGCCATGATAACACCTGGAATAGTGCGACTGTCCCTACGCACTTTGTGGGTCAGCCATCGCTCCCCGGTAGCGAGCAACGCTTCGCGCGCTTCGCTGTTTTGCGTAAACTTGGCCTCGCAGGCGTTCCGCATCAGCGCCCAGTGCTCGGGGGATCCGGCAGTGATCGAGACGCCCTCATAGACGAACTCGGTCGGCTGATCGACGCTACCGCCCCGGCCCTTGGCTTCTCCCCCCCACAATTTGGCCATGGCCCGACGCTCCACCGGGTCGAGCCGTTTCAAGCCCTGCCAAAAACCTTCAATGCTGGCATAATGCTGGCCACCCAACTCAAATGGCGTGTGCGCCAAATTCGAGATCGGCGCGAAACTTGGCGCAATGCTTTGAACAATGTTGAGCGGCGCGCGGCGCGCATCCTCTTCGGGACCAATTTCACTAAATGCCATGCCGCGATCCGTTGCGGCGTGAAGCTGAAAGATATGGCAGTCCGCTGCCCTCAGAAGCGCGCAAATCGCTCGCTCCTCAGGCGTCTCCGCCGCTAGGCTCACCACATTGTTTCGGAAGCTGAGCTTCATTTTTAGTCTTCCTGCCTCATATTTTCCCAGATCCGGCAATCTGCGCACATTTGTCCGCAATTTCGATCATGTCGGAACGCATCGCGCTTGGCGCGATGCTCAGGACTGTGTCGCCCGATATCAGTTCGACATAGTGTGCGTTCTGAAGCGCTGCATGGAGTTCGGGACTAAAGGGCAGATCGCCCTTTACCTTCACCGCGCCATTTTCGTAGCTCAAAATGCGTTCGTTGTCGGCGTTGAACACGTGGCCATCGACACGCAGAGTGAGCGATTGCGAGACGCGGATGCCATTGACCGTCCAAAAATCTTCGAACCCCTCCAGACGCCGCTCAGGAAATTTACCGACCAGATACCAGATCGTGATCGGATTTCCCGCATCATCGGGATCGCAGCTCAAAGCACCCTCGTAATTCTGATCCTCATCGGCAAATCCGAGGCCGGAGACGGCCGCATTCAGCACAAGCATTCCCACACGATTTGCCTTGGGATAGGACGGCGCACTCGGAACCGGTAGGACATTGGGCGACAGCCCGGCAGACGCAGGTTCCTGTGTTTCCGTCGCCGGTGCCGACGCTTCCGTTGCGGTATTTGATACCCCCTTCGCGCCATCCTCCGATGGCCGCAGGATCATCAGTGCCAGCAGGGGCAGCCCGATCACCAGACCGGCGATCATGATCGCGCGGGCTGAAAAGGGTTGCGTCGATGGCCGGAGCGGTGGCGGTGTATCGCCTTGCGGCGAAGGATCGGAAGCGCTCATCTTGCACCTCCCGCAGCCATCGCAGCGCGCCAGAGCGGCAGGCGCTCAGCCAGCGTCGTACCCTCATGAGAATGCGCCCCGCCATTGGCCAGCCGCCGCTCATTCACCTTGCCGCCTTCGGGCCGGTGGACGAGGGTCAACTGTCCAGGGATGTTGGGATGGGTTACGACGTCGAACAAAGTAACCCACGGCATAAGCGCTGGCGTATCGCCATAAAGCAGATGGATGCCTTTCGGATCCAAGGCATAGGCCAGCTTGTCGACGACAGGCAGTGTTGCTGCTTGAAAACTACGGCGCGCGCCAACGATGCCCCACACAATCAGCCCCAGGCCGATCAAGGGCGAGAAGATATAGGCCGCCAGATAGATTTCATGACCAACCGCAGTGTCTGGGCCACCCCACCACCACATCGATCCAATAGCAAGACCGAGCAGCCCCTTGCCAATCAACTCGCCCCACGCATCGGCACGCGCCTGCTCTACGGTGCGGCCGGGAAGGAAAAACTCTTCGCGCTGTTCGAATGCCATTGTGATCTCCCCAGTCATAGCGTGGAACGACTCGATGGGTTTATAATGACAAATATTTTGTCAAAAGAAAGAAAATTCGTTAAGCATTCGGTACAACCTCTGTTGGAACGGATAGAAAGGCTTAAAATGAGGTACTTGATAGCAATGATCGCGATAGGCGCATCAGCGGTGATCGCGCCTTCGACACGCCTGAACGCTGAGCAATATGTAACCGGCGCAGGCGCGCAAAGCTGTGCAGACTTCGTCCGGCAGGCAGGCAAGGATGGTCTGTCCGATCCGGCATCCCTGCAATGGGCTTTGGGCTATATTACTGGCCGAACGACCGCGACGAACGCGTGGCATCGACCATTTACTGGGCCAGAGGGTATTGCCCTCGACCTTCTCTCCTATTGCCGGGCGCACCCCGTCCGCCAGATTGACGATGCGGCAGCCAGCTTCTTCGAACGAACAAGATACTGCAAGACCAAACACGGCTGTCGTTAGCAGCGTCATACATGCGAGAAGGTGCACGACTGTTCCCGACTATGATGGACGGTGCACATCAGCCATCGCTGCGGACACTCCCGCTCAATAGCCGTCGTTCACGATCTCTGAACTTGTGTTCAAAACCCGCCGTTGCACCCGGTGGCTGGCCATAGGCATCATGGTCAACGTTATGTTATTCCGGTATGTTTAAGCGTCGCGGCAGTCGTCCTTGATTGGAAGGCGTTTGACTGACGTCGCGTGCGCATCCGCCAGAAAAGCACCGGCATAGGTGGCATCTATAAGACCCATTTGCGATTTCTCACTGGCTCGAAGGAATTACTCTTGGGATGCAGCGCATAAAATTGACTTTCCAAGGGCCAGACCGCCAGTTGTCTGGAACAGTGGGCGTCGCGTGCGCCCATATCGGTTTTTGCTTTTCGAAATCACCTCATTGTTCAACGAGGAATGTATGACAAGACTGAGGGTTAAAGCCGCGGTCATAGCGTTAGCAATGCTGACTTCGATCCAATGCCCGGCATATGCAGCAAAGACTGTGGCGAACGAGTCTATGCCATCCGCCGCCCCGACCATTTCCTCCGCGACGCCAAAATCGGCCGCGGCAACACCGTTCATCGTCGAAGATTTTAAGGTTCCGACCGTGGTTGAAACCCCAAACTTCAAGATCATGCCACTGGGCCCCAATTTGGTGAAAATCGATTTTGATGCCTATATGTCGTCGATCAACCACTTGCAGAAGACTTTCACTCGCAGCACTACTTGGCCTCACAAAGATATTTCGGATGCGGATGCCATGCGGGATATGGAAACCGAGCAAGCAAGGTTCAGCAAACGGGAGTCGTTTGCCTATGCTGTGCTGACACCCGATGGCAGCCGCGAGCGTGGCTCGGTGTATGTCCGACCAAGTTCAGTCAAGGGCTACGATGCCGAGGTCAGCATGTGGGTAACCAAGGCCGAGTATGACGCAGGCTTCGATGCTGAGCTTTACGTATGGGTCAAGCGTTGGCTGCAAACGGATTGGCCTTTTGAAAATGTTGCTTATCCGGGGCGTGCCATAGAATGGAACGCCTGGGATTCCGCCGTAGCTGCAAGTGCAACTGGGACGCCGGGGCAGTAATATCGAATTACAAGAGCCGCAGTCGACGACGGCTGCAAGAACGTTCGGCATCGACTTTTCCGTCAGCCACAAAGGATAGGATTTGGTCTGCTGCCGCCAACATAGCGGCCGTTCAATGTGCCCAGTGCAGCGCCTGATACCTGTCCTTCGTTCAGCCGCGGGCGCTGTCGCATTTTGCTACAGTTTTCGCTTCTCTGCACAGGTTCTGCACATCATCAGCGTTGTAAATCCTTGGGTTGAACGACACAGCCTGCGCATCGCGCTGGCAATGCTTCCCGCTATCAATGGGAGGTAATCATGACCGTTTCAGGGTTTCGTTTGCAGCGCAGTTTTATATGGAAACTGGCGGTCGCGTTTGCGCTGGTTGGCATTGGCGATCTGCTGTTTTTCCAGTGGGAACTGGCCGGAGGCAATCTCGGTATATACGGTCTGGCGCTGCTGGCCGGTATGATCGCGGCGCGTCAAGGCGTACGGCGGGACAGGCGCGCGCTGTTTGCTACTGTGGCTGCAACACTGTTCGCGTTCGCGATGATCTATGATGCAAGCCTGCTGGCATGGACCTTGTTCTGGGTCGCCGCCGGAATGGCCGCGCTTCTACCCGCCAGCGGCCACTTCGATGACGGCTGGCGCTGGTTCCAGCGACTGCTCCTGCACGGGTTACGAACGCCGTTTGCGCCGATTCTGGATGCCAGGGGTGTGCTTAAGGCTAAACGCAGACGTCAGAACAGCCGCCTTGACCTACGAGCAGGCATACCAGTGCTGATGCTCCCCTTGATCGGCAGCGCGATCATCCTCGCATTGTTCTCGGCTGCTAATCCGGTGATCGAGCAGATCCTCGCCAGCATCAGCGTGCCCGAGCTATCGTTTCAGACCATCGCCCGAATGATGCTTTGGACCGTGCTCTTCATTGCGGCGTGGAGCCTAATCCACCCCCGTCTTGCCCAGCGCCTCCTGCCCACATTCGATGGCAGCGGCGACCTTGATATGCCTGGTGTTTCCATCGCCTCGGTCAAGCTGTCGCTGATCGCGTTCAATCTGCTCTTCGCGATGCAGAACCTTATGGACGCCGCCTATCTGAGCGGAGCCGTTCCTATGCCCCAAGGCATAACCCTAGCCGAATATGCGCATCGCGGGGCCTATCCATTGATCATGACAGCGTTGCTTGCCGCGCTGTTCGTAATCGTAACGTTGCGCCCCGGTTCCTCCACTGCGGCCGTACCGATGATCCGCAGGCTGGTTGTGCTTTGGATTGCGCAGAACATCCTATTGGTCGGCTCCTCGATCTTGCGGTTGCTCGATTATGTCGAAGCCTACTCGCTTACCGTGCTGCGCATATCCGCGCTGGCATGGATGCTGCTCGTCGCGGCCGGGCTGATGCTGATCTGCTGGCGGCTGCTCCGGGCCAAAAGCGCGAGCTGGCTCATTAACGCGAATCTCACCACCGCTGCGCTCCTGCTGGCGGTCGTAAGCTTGATCGATCTGGGCAACGCCGCGGCATGGTGGAACATCCGCCATGCGCGGGAGGCCGGTGGAAAGGGCGCTGCGCTCGACCTGTGCTATTTGAGCGAACTCGGCAGCTCGTCGCTGTTGCCTCTCATCGATCTGGAGAAGAACCCTGACCTCAAGCCCGCATTTCGAGAAAGGGTTCAGGCGGTAAGGAGTGACATCCACCGGCAGCTTCGCTCACAGATGGTTCACGCCTGGACGATGCGGGGAGAGCAAAGGTTGTCACAGTCGGAGCAATTGATCCAGACGCTGCACCAGATCCCGCTCAAACCCGCCATGAGAAACTGCGACGGCAGTGTTGTTCCGCCCCAACCAGTCATTAGTGTTCCAACGCCTGCAACGCCGACAACACGGCCCCGGCCAGAACCAACTGCATCCGTTCCTACGCCAAAGCCATCAACCACGTTGACAGCCGAGACGCGGAAATGATCATGTGCCCCATGCCGCGCACCATCCTTGTCGTCGATGACGATCCGCACATCCGCCAGTTGCTGGTCTTTGCCTTCGGCAAGGCAGGACTAGACACAATCGAGGCGCAGGACGGCGAGGAGGCGATCTCCCGCGTCGAAGCCCATGCGCCAGATCTCGTTATCCTCGACATCAACATGCCGCGCATGGACGGGCTGGAAGTCTGCCGCCGCCTGCGCGCCGCGGGCGACGTGCCGATCCTGTTCCTATCCTCGCGCGACGACGAGATCGACCGGGTGCTGGGGATCGAACTGGGCGGCGACGATTATGTCGTGAAGCCCTTCTCGCCGCGCGAGGTGGTCGCCCGCTCCATGGCAATACTACGCCGCACGGCCGCCAAGCCGCCGGAGGTCGACGCTGCGGCTGGAGCCAGCCACCATGGCAGCCTGACACTCGACGCCGATGCATGGACTGCGAGCTGGCATGGCGAAGAAATCGCGCTCACCATTACCGAGTTTACGATATTGCGGACGCTCGCCTCCATGCCGTCGCGCATTTTCTCGCGCGAAATGATCATCGACCGGCTACATGGTCCCGGCTTTGCAATCACCGACCGAACGATCGACAGCCATATTCGCAATCTACGGCGAAAGTTCGCCGATGCGGGCTGCGAGGACTTGGTCGAAACGCGCGCCGGCGTCGGCTATCGGCTCGGAAGCTGCACGGGGCGGTCCCAATCCGCATGATTGCGACGCTGAAGGCCTTCGTCGCCCGCCACTGGCCTGTGCTGCGACTGAGGACAATTCTGTTCGGTACACTGCTGTTCGTGGCGGCACTGCCGGGGATAAGCGCCATCTTCCTGCGCGTTTACGAGAATGCGCTGGTGCGCCGGACGGAAGCGGAGCTGGTGGCACAGAGCGCGGCACTGGCGGCCAGCGCTGCCGTCGACTGGCCCGGGCGGAAAGGTAGGATTGCCACGCAGGCCGATCCGTTTCTGGACGCAGTCGACAGAGGCGACAATTCCTATGGAATGCCGACCTTTCGCGATCATCCAACCGAGATCGATCTGCGCTCTTCACCCATTCTTCCACCGCGACCGCCAGCGAAAGCCGCCAGGGAACCGCCCGACCCGGCAGCATTGTCCGTGGCCGATCATCTGCAACCCGCCTTTGAGGAAACCAAACGCACGACGCTGTCGTCGATCATCATGCTCGATGCGCGCGGAACGGTTCTGACCGGCCCGGATCGAGGGCGCAGTCTTGCATTCCTACCCGAAGTCCACTCGGCGCTCGGCGGCAAGCCTATGACAGTGTTACGCATCAACGAGAATTACGGAGCGCATTATCCGTTCGAATGGCTGAGCCGTGCGTCTAACATTCGCTTGCACCACACGCGCCCGATCACGGTTGATGGGCAGGCCAAAGCGGTGGTTCTGGTCTCACGCTCTCCGCGCGCGTTGTTTCGCGGCATTTACGAGGATCGCGGAAAGATCATACTGGGCGTCGTTGCGATCTTCCTGCTGCTGATCGTCCTGTCCGCTGTTCTCTCCCGCGCAATCGTGCGGCCGATCGAAAATCTGAGCCGCACCACCCGGGCCTTGTCTTCCGGAAGGCATGTCAGCCCCGTCCGACCATCGTTGCAAGTGGTCGAAATCCGCGACCTGTTCCGCGATTTCGAGGTGATGGCCGCCAGCATCGACAAGAGGTCGCGCTATCTGCGCGATTTCGCCTCCTCCGTCAGCCACGAGTTCAAGACGCCGCTCGCCGCGATCAGCGGCGCGATCGAGCTGCTGCAGGATCATGCCGAGGATATGCCCCCGACTGACCGGGAACGCTTTCTCGCCAATATGGCGGCGGATGCCGAGCGCCTGTCCCGCCTCGTCCGCCGACTCATGGAGCTGGCGCAGGCCGATCTTCGCATGGACGGGGTGGAGGAACAGACCGACATTGCCCCGACACTGGCCGCTGTGGCGGATGGACTGGGCGGATCAGGCTTTGCTGTTCGGCTGGACCTTCCGGATGCGCTTCCCGCGCTCGCAATTGATGCGGACGCGCTGGAAGCCGTGCTCACCACACTCGTCGAAAATGCCCGGCAGGCGGGTGCAAGCAAATTGTCGGTATCGGCTTCTCGGAATGCTAATGAGGTCAACCTTGATCTTGTCGACGATGGCCCCGGTGTGCCTCCGGCCGATCAGGCTCGCATCTTCGATCCCTTCTTCACCAGCAAACGCGAACAGGGCGGCACCGGCCTCGGCCTGTCGATCGCCCGGTCACTGTTGCAGGCCTATCGCGGTTCGCTGGAGCTGGTCCCATCGGAACACGGGGCGCATTTCAGGATCACGGTCGGGGCGGCGTGAACACGATCATCCCACGCCCGCTGCCGGAGCATTCGCTCCTTTCTGCCTATAACACGAAGGGGTATTACACGGACTGCTTCGCGATCGAAGTTGCCAGGGATATTTCGCAGCAGCAGTTCGTAACGGCATTCTACACAAGCCGCCTGTTCAAGGTCGAACGGTTCATCCTCAAATGGCTCGTTACGAAACCTTCGACCGACCAGGAAGCCAAACAACTGGCCATTGGTTCAACCGACAGCTTTGCCGCCTGGACCGTGGAAGGCCGGATGCCGGAACAACTTCTCCTTTGCGATTATCAGGGGCGAACACGGTCATGGCTGATGGTGGAACCGATTGGGAGCGGCACCGAGACGGCTACGCAGCTCTTCTTCGGCACAGGTGTCGTGTCGGCAACCAATCGAACGACGGGTCGCAAATCGATGCAAATACCCTTCCACCTGCTGCTCGGTTTTCATCGTCTGTATGCGAGGGCATTGCTCCGCTCCGCAGCTGTGAACCTTGCTGCAGGCAAATAGCTCCTCGTCCTAGAAGCCAATCGGCTGGGCCATGGCCGGCTTCACGGCAATTTCGGCTCTCAGCCGCTCGACAATCTCCTTTGCATTGCGTGCCGGATCATGGCGCAACTGGCGCGCAACGACGGCGAGGTCGCCTGGCGTAAGCCCGTGCACGGATGCCAGCGAAGCAGGTGGCTCAACACTGAAAAACGTTCTGAAGGCCCGTTCCACCTTGGCTCCCGAAAGCGCGCGCAACTCCACCTTGAAGATGAAGCGCCGCAAGGTCGCCGGATCCAGCCGCCAGCCATGATTGGTCGCAGCGACCACAGGCAGCGGGTGACGGTCGAGCCAGGTCAGCAGCTCGTTGACCTGGCTGACTTCCCAGTTGACGCGGGCAGTGCTCCGATCAAACAACAACGAATCCACCTCATCGAACAGGAGCACGCTTTCCTTCCGCCGTGCCTCGGCAAAGGCTTCGGCAATGCGCTCCTCCGTCTCTCCGACCCATTTGGAAAGAAGGTCTGAGGTCCGTCGCACCAACAGCGGGCGATTGAGGGCGCGCGCGAAGTGGTGGGCGAGCGCGGTCTTGCCCGTGCCGGGAACGCCGGTCAGAAGCAGCGAGACATCCAGATGCTCGCTTGTCCGCAGGCATTCGAACAGAGGAGCAAGCGGCCTGTCGGTTTCGAACAGGTCAAGATCGACCGGTCCGGGACCATCGAGCGGAAGATCGTTGTCGCCTCGCAGTGCTTTGACCAGAGCGCGGGCAGGACGCAGCCCGCCGTCAGTCTCACCCGCCAGCCGCGCGCCGCGTGCGGAAACGCGCAGCACCGACGCTGCCTCAGGTGTATTTTCCAAAAGCCCTTCCCAGCCGCTGCCGGGCGTAACGGCTTCCTCCTGTGCGACATGGCAAAGCATGCGCATGGCGGTGCTTTTCGAGGGCAGGTCCAGTTTCAGGATGTGGCTCATCCGGCGCAGGATCGCCGGATCGACATTGCCGATGGCGTTGGTGGTCCAGATCACGGGAACCGGATTGGTTTCCAGCAGGCGGTTGACGAAGACCTTGCTGCCCTGACGCCCGCGCATCCAGTCACCTTGAATCGGCTGGGCATCCCCGATCAGATCTTCCATCTCGTCGAAGAGAAGTGCGGCATCGCCCTTACCGGCAAGCAGACGCTGGCCCATCTGGAAGGCGGCGATGCGATCGCGCCGGTCGGGCTCGTCGCCATCCCCGTCTGCCTCGCCCGCACTATGGAGCGAAAACCCGGCCGCTGCGGCTAGGCTGCGCGCAAACTCGGTCTTGCCCGTGCCCGGCGGGCCATGGATCAGAATGTTGATGCCTCTGGCGCGTTCGCGCCTTGTGCCTTCGAGAAGGCGGCAGAGAAACTCGGCATCCTCGACGTGCGCAAAGGCCGACAGCGGCAGGCCTGCGGCATGGCGCGGACCGACCATCTGCGTGATGATACCCGCCTCGCTCTCCGGCTGGCGGTCGAGCAGATTCTCGAGCGCCCAGCGGATTTCGAGCCCCACCTGACCGCGCCAGTCGGCACGAAAAGTAGCAAGACCCATCCGGAAAAGCGGATTAAGCCGCACCCTCCGTTCGGCCTCCTGTGGCTCGGCGCCAGCCGTCTCGCCAATCATCGCAGGCAGGTCATTGCCGGAACGGGAAAGTAATTCGTCGAGTTCACCGGGCAGGCACAGCCGGTCGAGCGCGAACGTCACCCCGACGATCGCGCTGTCAATCTCATCTAGGCGCAGCAGGGCGGACAGCTCGCGCGCGAGCCGAAGCACGCCATTGCCGTCATTGGCGCCGTCGTCCGCGCAAGGTCCATCGACCGCGACCGCACGTTTGAGTGCGGTCCAGCTGAGCTTCTTCGCCTCCACGGCCTTGAGACCGAAGAGCGTGGAGCCATTGGCCCGCCCGAATTCGAGCAGACCTTTGGCCTGTTGCGACGCGGCAGTCATGCCGCGCAGGGCCCGACGCAGCATGCGCCGGGTGATCTGAATCTGGTTCATAAGTCTCGCTTCGCGAACGACCGTGCAGACGCGCGTGGTCGCTGTTTCAGTTTCCATATCTATCGGGAAACCGGGCAGCGGCATTCAGCCCCTGCCACGGCGAGGAGACGCCTAGGCGAAGGGCTGGAACGCGGCGGGCACGGCGCCCGAGAGAATGCGTGAGTCCAGCAATGATTTTCTCCTGCCCACGGCGGAATTGCCGTTCAAGCGGTGGGTCCCTTAGCCGAATCTGGTCGCATCTGCAATGCCGAAATCATATTGAGGCATTGTCCACCGATCGACCGCAAGAACCGTGCCTCACCTCATGATGACGAGGTGGCGTCCGCCATCCTGACGTTCGAGCCTGACAGTCTTGCCGGTGAAGCGTCGCGCGATGTCGATTGCCGTCAGCATGTGCTGGCTGGGTTTCACGGTCGTGAAAGCGCCACCGCTCGCAAGCACGAAGGGCAGGATCACCTGGTCCGCGAGATAGGGCCCGGCGAAAGCTGTGCTCTCGATATAGCCTTTCATCCGCGCTGCCGACGTCTTCGCCAGCCGCTCGGCGGGCACGCCAAGTTGGCCGAAGCCGCTGACGACCTCGGTGACATTGGCATAGCGCGCTTCCAGCAGGAGGATCACGCCCGGCCCCTGATCCACGGGCAGTTCACGGATCGCAAAGGCGTCTTCGGGCCAGCTGGCAAGGTCCAGCCTTGCCCGGTTCAGCATGCGCTCGGCGATATCGAATGGTAGGCCGGTAAAGACCGCCTGTCCAGCGACACCAAGCTGCTCGCCGCGATCCATGCAATCGATCGAGTTCAACGCCGCAGGTGTGATTTCAACCTCGATCCGCCCTCCGCCACGCGGATAGAAGCCGTGGCGGATCAGCTTGGCTGAAACCATTGGACCCATGCGGTTGATGATCGGCAGGAAGGTTCGCTCGATGAACTCGAACGGCGGCGCCAGCATATTGTGTGTGCCGCCCTCCAGCACGACGCGCGAAGGCGCATCCGCCAAAACGAGCGGCATCAGGATGGTCTGCAGGACAAGTCCGGTGCTTCCGGCGGTTCCCACGGCAAAATGATACTCGCCGGGCACGACGCGGCCCGGACTGAAGATCAGCTCCGACGAACCGACGCTCAATCCCTGGCATTCGGCATTGCCGATAACGGAGGCCGCCTCGACTGCGGTCACATGCTGACGCATGAGGCCTGGCTTCGAGCGGTTGCCGCGCACGTTGGTGATGCGGAATGGCTCGCCGGTAATTAGCGACAGCGCGCAGGCGTTACGTACGATCTGCCCACCGCCTTCGCCCTCCGATCCATCGATTGTGATCATATTCATCTCGATTTTTGCTTGCATTCTAATTTCGTTCTCTGGGCGGCCACCAGAACATCCAGTGTTCAGCCCTTCGATTATCCGAAGTTCTTATCCCGAAATCCCCACCGTCAATCTCAACATCCGTGAACGCAGAAGCCAGTTTTTGCAGCCGCCGATTACCCACTGTCAGGACAAGCCGATCATTTTCCGGATGGAGAGAGAGGTCTTGCGCATCGGGTTGATATTCGATCCTCACTCTCGAAAATTGGCCAAAAGATTTTTGATCATAATTGGGCACCCGTAAAACATCGTCGGTAATCGAATCGAGCTTCAATGTTCTGTGGCACGCACCACCGCCACTCATTCGATCGAGAAGATTCCGGACGGAGCGGCAGCCGGCCGGGTCGGCTGAAAAATGCCAGCCACGCCAATCACGCCGGGGATTTGCGTAACGCCAAATCCACAGCCGGCCCTCCTGAACCCACTTGCTGACCCATTCCGTCATGGTCGACCACCCCCGAGATTATGTGCGTGAAGAGGATCACCCCTTCACGCAGACCACCTGCTTCAGTGTGTGCACGATCTCCACCAAATCGGCCTGCGCGGCCATCACGGCTTCGATCGGTTTGTAGGCCTTGGGCGTCTCGTCGATGACGCTCTCATCCTTGCGGCATTCGACGCCGGCGGTATCGGCGATATGCTCGTCGAGTGTCACCAGCTTCTTGGCCTGGGTGCGTGACATTACGCGCCCAGCACCATGGCTGCAGCTCTCAAACGACTCCGCATTGCCGAGACCGCGTACGATGAATGATTTCGCGCCCATCGAGCCCGGGATGATACCCATGACGCCCTTCGCCGCGCGCACCGCACCCTTGCGGGTAACGAGCACATTTTCGCCGAAGTGGTTCTCCCGCCGCACATAATTGTGATGGCAGTTCACCGCTTCGAGCTCGGCGTCGAAAGGCTTTGCGATCTGTCCGCGCAGCGCCCGGATCACATTGGTCATCATCATGCGCCGGTTGAGCGCCGCGAAATCCTGCGCCCATTCGACCGCTTCGACATAATCGTCGAAATGATCTGTCCCTTCCGGGAAGTAAGCGAGGTCCTCGTCGGGAAGGTTGATGAACCACTTGCGCATGTCCTGCTTCGCCAGCTCGATGAAGAAGCTGCCGATCGCATTGCCAACGCCGCGCGAACCCGAATGGAGCATGATCCACACGCGCTGCTCTGTATCGAGGCACAGCTCGATAAAGTGGTTGCCTGTTCCCAGCGTCCCCAGATGAATGAGGTTGTTGGTGTTCTTGAACCGCGGATATTTCTCCGTGATCCGGTCGAACCGCTCCACCAGCGTTGCCCAGGCATCGACGATCGCGGCCGGCGGGTCACCCCACGAACCGACATCACGCTTGCCACGGCCGACATCGCGGCCATGCGGTACGGCACGTTCGATGGCCGAACGGATGCCTTCCAGATTATCCGGAAGGTCGCTCGCCATCAGCGAGGTGCGCGCCGCCATCATGCCGCAACCGATGTCGACGCCGACCGCTGCCGGGATCACCGCGCCCTTGGTCGGGATCACCGAGCCAACGGTCGCACCGATCCCGACATGCACGTCCGGCATCACGGCGACATGCTTGAAGACGAACGGCATCTGCGCCGCCTTGGCAAGCTGCTCACGCGCCTTGTCGTCGACGGGAACGCCGCGCGTCCACATCTTCACCGGCACACTGCCTTCGACATGCTGCACATCAAATGTTCTCGTCTCGGACATTGCAAAATTCCTATAGCTGGATTTGGGCGGCCGGCCCATTCCGGCCGCCCCGGTTCCGCACGCCGGTCGCATAATCCGCTACGACCGACGCAGAAATATATAGCAGGAGCCGTGCCAACTCTTCGGAATCGGCGAAATAATTCTCACAGATGATTGATTTCAATGAATTTAATTTAAATTTGCGCAAATCGCCGTCTAAAGGCGCGTTTACATTTTCTTATCGAAATGAATAGTATTTTATCCTATGGGATAAGAATGAAACCGCTTACTGTAATCGGATTTCTTGGTTCAAGGCTGGACGCAAGCAAATTAGGGCCATCGCGCTGGAGCAAGTGGCGTCCCACCGTTGGACTCACCATGCATGAGGATCTGCGCGTCGATCGTCTGGTGTTGCTCCATGGTACACCGCATCGCCGCCTCGCCGAATATGTGTCCGAGGACATCAGTTCCGTCTCTCCCGAGACAAGCGTCGACATGCGCGTTCTCGACTTCAAGGATCCGTGGGATTTCGAGGAGGTCTATGGAAAGCTGCTCGATTTTGCCCGCGCAGAGCCGTTCGATCCCGACTTGGAAGACTATCTCGTTCATATCACTACCGGCACCCACGTCGCCCAGATTTGCTTGTTCCTGCTGACCGAAGCGCGCTACCTGCCGGGTCGCCTGCTGCAGACCCAGCCTAGACGCGGATCGCCCGACCCCGCCGGGACGTGGAGTGTGATCGATCTCGACCTCTCGCGCTACGACAGCATCGCAACGCGCTTTGCTGTGGCAAGCTCGGAGAGCACGTCTTTCCTCAAGTCGGGCATCGATACGCGCAATGCCGCCTTCAACCGGATAATCGACGAGATTGAGCAGGTTGCCGGACGATCTCGTGCACCCATGCTACTGATGGGACCGACCGGCGCGGGCAAGAGTCTGCTCGCGCGGCGTATCTACGAACTCAAGAAACTGAAGCACCAGACCGTCGGCCCGTTCGTCGAGGTGAACTGCGCGACGCTGAAGGGTGACAGCGCGATGTCGGCGTTGTTCGGGCACAGAAAGGGCGCTTTCACCGGCGCGGTGGCGGACAGGCCTGGTTTGCTGCGTTCGGCGGACAAGGGCATGCTGTTTCTCGACGAGATCGGGGAGCTTGGTCTTGATGAGCAAGCGATGATCCTGCGTGCGATTGAGGACAAGCGCTTCCTGCCGGTCGGTTCAGACAGGGAGGTTGGGTCTGATTTCCAATTGATTGCCGGCACCAACCGCGATCTGGGCGATGCGGTCGCCGCTGGTGCGTTTCGCGACGACCTCTATGCGCGCCTTAATCTTTGGACATTCCGCTTGCCGGGCCTTGCCGACCGGCGCGAGGATATCGAACCCAATCTGGACTATGAGCTCGATCGCTTCGCGGAGCGCGAAGGCGCCATGGTGAGTTTCAACAAGGAAGCGCGGCTGCGATATCTCGCTTTCTCCACCTCGCCCCAAGCCATTTGGGCAGGCAATTTCCGCGATCTCGCCGCGAGCATAACACGCATGGCAACGCTCAGCCCCAAGGGACGCATCGATCTGGATTGCGTGGAAGCGGAAATCAGCCGATTGCAACGACTGTGGTCGGGGCAAAGCGACAATCACACCGATGTTATTACCGAAATCCTCGGTGAACAGGCTGTTTCGGATATGGACCTTTTCGACCGTGTCCAGCTTGCCGAGGCGCTCCGCGTCTGCCGCGCCAGCCGCTCGCTGTCCGAAGCAGGGCGCACCTTATTTAGCGCGTCACGCACTCGGCGTAACAGTTCCAACGACGCCGATCGTCTGCGCAAATATCTCGCACGCTTCGAACTATCATGGAGTGAGGTTGTAGATCGTTTCGACTGAGGTCGCCAACAAAGCGGACTCTCCTTGTTCCAAGGGTATCACCCGAGAGCTGTCGTTCATTCAGTCAATCCCGGCGATCCAAAAAGCGACAAGGGTATTTTATTAGCGAAGTCGACGTTATGTAGTGGCGGGACGATTGCGGACGGTTGATTAAACGAGAGATAGCGTTTTTGTCCGCACCTGCCAGATGAGTAGCGCAACCGCGGCGAGTACGCCCACTAGCCCGGCAAGCAAGAAGGCCGCATCGTAAGCGCCAACAATTTCACGAATGAGGCCTGCCCCAAAGGCCGCGGTCGCGGCACCCGCTTGATGGCCAGTCTGAATCCATCCAAACACGATCGGTGCTTCGCTCTCGCCGAAAGCTTGGTTGGTCAGCTTTACGGTCGGCGGGACAGTTGCAATCCAGTCCAGACCATAAAATACGGCAAACAGCCCGAGGCTCGTGGCATCGAAGGTCAGAAACGGCAGGGCCAGCAAAGAAAGGCCGCGAAGACCATAATATGCCACCAGTAATTTGCGCGGATCGTAGCGGTCGGTGAGCCAGCCCGAAGCGGTTGTACCAACAAGATCAAATAGCCCCATCGTTGAAAGCAGGCCCGCTGCGGCTATTGGTGCGATCCCGCGATCTCCACAAAATGCAATGAGGTGGGTGCCGACAAGCCCGTTTGTGGTCAGCCCACAAACAAAGAACGTACCGAACAGCAACCAGAATATCGGACGCCGTATAGCTCGCCCAAGCACCACAAAAGGCATTCCCAGCGTCCCGCGCGGACTAGGCTCCACCGGGGCATCCACAGCTTCGCCAAAGCGCGTCGTGCCGATGTCTGCGGGTCGCTCGGGTACCAATATTGCCACCAAAGGTATAAGCAATGCGCAGGCAATGCTCACAGTCAACACAGCCGGACGCCATGCACCGGCGCTGGAAAGCCAGGCCAGGAACGGCAGGAAGATCAACGCGCCGGTTGCGGTGCTGGCGCTCAGGATTCCCATCACCAGCCCTTGATGCTTGGCAAACCAGCGGTTGACCACTGCTGCCCCCAACACCGAGGCGACTGCTCCTGTTCCTAAGCCCGATATCACGCCCCAGCTCAGAATGTAGTGCCACGGTTCGCGCATCCAGAGGCTGCTGAGCGTCGCTGCGGACATCAGGATCAGCCCCCCGAGCATCGTCCGGCGAATGCCGATGGTGACCATCAGTGATGCTGCAAAAGGGCCAACCAAACCGTAAAGGAAGATGCCTACCGCTGCCGAGAATGAGATTGTTGTGATGCTCCAGCCGAAATGAAGCGTAAGCGGCACCATCAGGACGCCAGGCGTCGCCCGCAACCCCGCCGAGATCAGCATCGCCTGAAACGTGGTCGCGACCACCAGCATGATCCGCGTCCGTGGCGATATCCGCAACTGGCGGATCATGCGGGAAGCGCCTGACTTGCGCTAACGATACCGCCCAGCGCTACTGCAAGGTCGCGCCATTCGTCAGCACCGATCGCGGTGAGCATCGCGTTCTGGGCATACTCCCATTGTCCCGTGGCATTGGACATGGCCACTTTGCCGTTCGCGCTGAGAGTCGCCACCTTCGTACGCTGCCCCGCGCTAGATATTATGACCCAGCCCTCGCGCTCCAAGGGAGCCAGCGCGCGATAGAGCGAAGTGCGATCCATCACCATCGCTTCGGCAAGCCGACTCAGTGGAAGCTTGCCGAAACGGTCCAGATGACGAAGTATGGCGAACTGGGTAACTGTCATCCCGGTCCCTTCCATAACCAGATCATACGCACGGGTGACCGCGCGCGACGCTTTGCGCAGGGCGGTACAGATGCATGGAGTGAGGGAAAGACTCGGGCCTTTATGATGCATATGCATCAAATAGAGCGGTTGGTAGAACAGTCAATGTGCCGCGTGATCGCTCCAATTCCGGTCGTTCGCGAGGGCCGATTTACCTGTTGATACCTGCCAGTCGTTCATATGGATGAAGGCCACATAAAGAGCGACCCTTACTCGGTTCGAGAAAGTCAACCGACAAGCGAATTCGCTTGTAAATCCTTTTCGATTTGCATCTTCCTCGCTTTCAAAGAAGATATGCGGAAATGAGGGGAATTGAATTGCGCTTTCTAACTTCGGCCTTCCTAGTCTTGATTCTCGCGCCTGGATTGGCCCGTGCCGATAATAACCAGATAACTATCGGGCCTGCCCCCCGGTGGGTCACTCCATCCGAATTGATGGCGGTTCCGGCAAATGCAAGCGGTGCGGCCTTTATTCGGCTGCAGGACGCCCTCGTCCATTTGAACGAACAGGGCCAAGAGCAATATGCTGGCTACCGCGTCAAGATTCTTCAATCCAGCGCGCTTGAAGCTGGCAATATCTCGATTTCATGGAACCCTGCAGCTGGCTCTCCGATCATCCACAACATAAAGGTCTATCGCGGCGATCAGGTCACTGACGTTCTGAAGACCACGTCTTTCGAGATACTGCGGCGGGAAGATCAGTTGGAAGCCGCGAGACTGGACGGCAGATTGACCGCAGTACTTCGCGTTCCCGACCTTCGGGTCGGCGACGAGTTGGAAGTGAGCTACACGATCCATGTCAATGATCCCACCCTAGGAAAGGATGACGCTGGATTGCTATTTCTCGGGTCCAGTCCTCTCCCCGGCCGCTATCATCTGGAGTTGAGTTGGGACGATGGCTGGAAGCCCAGCCTTAAGATGACGCGGGATATGACGGCGGTTGTTCAGAATGGTGAGCGTGCCGTCGATTTTCGGTTCGACAACCCAGGTATCTTGGTTCCGTCCAAGGATGCACCGGGGCGTTTCCAATGGCAACGTGTTGTCGAATTTAGTAGCTTTTCGGAGTGGGCGGGTGTTTCGCGCCGCCTAGCGCCGATTTTCGCCAAAGCAGCCATCCTGTCGTCCGGATCGACGATCAAAAATGAGGCGAGCGCAATTGCTGCCAGCAATCCTACCAAGTTGGGCCGTGCAAGCGCCGCCCTCAATCTGGTGCAGCAGAATATACGCTACATCTTTATCGGCCTTAATAGTGGAAATCTGACACCAGCGATGGCCGATGAGACCTGGCAGCGCCGTTATGGCGATTGCAAGGCCAAGACGGTGCTGCTTCTGGCACTCCTTCGCGAAATGGGCATTGAGGCAGAGCCAGTGCTTGTAAATAACAGCGGGACTGATGATGGCCTTGACGAGCGCCTGCCTAGCCCGCGCATGTTCGATCATGTTCTTGTACGAGCGCATATCGATGGCACTTGGTACTGGCTTGACGGCACACTTCCTTCAGTTGTTCCGCCGAGCACTACGCCGACTTTGCCGTATCGATGGGTTCTACCACTGACCACACAAGGAAGTTCTTTGGAACACATCGAGTGGCGTCCGGCAAACCGACCTGACGAAATCAACTTGACAGACATCGACACGCGCGCCGGTTTCGATCAACCCGCGCATGTGGTCAGCACATCGATCAAGCGCGGGATCGAAGGACTTCAACAACAAGTTCAGCTATCCGGCGCAACCCCGGATCAGCTAACCAATGCGCTCAGACAGAGCTTGGTGGGCAATACATGGCAGACGGTCGAAGACGTCAAATGGCGCTACGACGAAAAGGCTCAGGCGAGCGTGCTTACCATCGTTGGCACCTGGAAGCTCGACTGGGAAGATGATGGAGATGGTGCTCGTTCCATGGCTTTGCCCGGCGGCGGCTTCAGTCCGCCTGATCGGCGGGGTCGTGCTGCCGATCAGGACCAGAATCTGCCTTATTACAACAAGCCAGACTATGATTGTTACGTCACGACCGTCCGGCTCCCCACCTCGACTCGATCCGGGCAGTGGGCCTCCAAACCGGGGTTCGATACCCACATATTCGGACGGAATTATTACCGTGCCTTTGCGTTGCGGGGCGGAGCCATCCGCATGATCCGTGGCTCTCGCGTTGAGCGTCAGGAGATTGATGCCGCGTCCGCACGAAAGGACAATGAGCGCATTGCCGCATTCGATAATAGTAGAGGCTATATATTTTTCGATCCAGCGGGGCAGCAAAAACCAATCGCAAGCGCACCCAATGTCCCATCTACTGACGAAATCGACTGGACGGCGGACAATGTGCCATGCCTCTCAGCAGATGCCCGGGATAAACCTGCTGGGTAACTAGCTGTAGCCGTCACCCCGCGATTAGAAATGGTCCCGCTGGTAGCACAATGGCTCGTGGCCGAGCACTGCAGGAAGGGAAACAGTATGAATTCGATTAGAATGTTGCTGATTCCCTTGGCGATTATAGCCTGCGTTTCATCTGCTTCCGCCGATACGCCGGAGGCAAGTCCTCCGACGGCGACGCCTCTGGGTTCGCCCGGATTATGGTTGGAATCTGATGATTATCCCGCAACCGCCTTGCGATATGCCATGACTGGCATGACGTCATTCAGAATGACGGTCGACGCCACCGGCAAGCCCAGTCGCTGCGACATTGTCGAGAGCAGCGGGTTTGACGTGCTTGATCGCGCCACTTGCAGCCGTCTCATGGCCAATGCAAAGTTCTCGCCTCCGCGCGATCCAGCGGGCAAGCTTGCGGAAGGCACATATGCGGGTCGTGTCAAATGGGTCATGCCAGCCGGTGCGCAGTCTCCAGTGAGTGAAAATTTCGCGTCGATGCTGCTGTCAATCGATCAGGCGGGCAAGGTTATGACATGCAAGGTCGCGGTCCATATACCGGCGATAGCGGCGACGCGCGAAAAGCCCTGCGAACATGAGGCAGAAATGATGCCGCTCGTCATGGGTATTGCGCTGCGTGGAAATTATCAGGGGGCATCGGCTGAAGTCGAAATCCGTCAAGCGGATGTCTTCACACCTGACCTATTGGCGCGTGTGCTGGCTCCAATGCCCGGTTATGAGCAGCGCGCGCTCAATGTTACCGTTTCACAGCGAATACGGACGGCAGGCTTGGCCAATGCAAGTATATGGAACAGCGTGGAAGCGATCAAATGGCGACGGACTTTTGCGGCACTGTCGTTGACCAGAAATTTGATCCGCCATTCTCCACATTCGACAAAGATGGCAATGCGAGCGGATGGCATATTGTCCGAATGCTGCTGAAAACCGAAAATAAATGAGATTATGATAGCGCGCAGTCAGGCGATTTCTTACCGTAGGTAGATCGACAGCCTCGTTAAATTGGTTGGGCGGATCGAGAAAATACCACCCGATTTCTCGAACGGTAGGGTTGAAGCCGCTCAGTTGCAGACATTGACCCTGTAGTTTGCGCTCCTTGAAACCGGACGTCCGTTCATTCACGCATCTCGGAAGGGCGGAGCAGGCGGTTAAGAAACCAATGGCCAATAGGAATATGTCCGCCCCCGGCATAATAGGTCGGATTGGTTGACGTTCGAGCGGCACCGCTCTCCCCAGCAGGGCCTTGTTGACGAGGTAACGCAAAAGGGCAATCTGATCACATGGCGCAAAAGGATATCGAGGTGGTCGGACGCGATAGGGAGCGCCTTGTTTCGGCGTTGCAGCTCGCCGCTGTTGGCGACGCTTCCAGCCTTCGTATCGTCTATAAACTCACCTCGGCGAAACTATTCGGCATTTGCCTCCGTATCTGTGGGAACAGGCAAGCGGCGGAGGATATCTTGCAAGATGTCTATGTGAAGGTCTGGCGCCGGGCAGGCTCCTTCGACTCCCAGCGTGCCAGCCCCATCTCCTGGCTGGCGATGATTGCGCATAACGCCGCCGTCGACTGGCGGCGAGCGCAGCATCACCATGGCACGCTTGATGATGACGCCGTGCTTTCCATCGCTGACGAAGCTCCGTTGGCCGATGCCGTTGCCGAACAGGATGAGGATCGCCGCCGCCTTCTTTCCTGCCTAGATGGACTCGACGAAAGCCAGTCGAGTGTGATCCGCCGCGCCTTTCTGGACGGCATGACCTACCAGCAATTGTCGGACGAAAGCGGCACCCCGCTGGGCACGATTAAGAGCTGGATCCGGCGCGGCTTACAGAAATTGAAGGAGTGCCTCAACGATGGTTGATCCATCCCCTCCCACGCCCGATCGCGACACCCTCGCCGCCGAGCTAGCCTTGGGACTGCTCGAGGGGACCGATCGCGTGGAAGCATTGCGTCTGTGTCTCTCCGATCCGGCCTTCGCGGCAGCGGTCGAGACCTGGAGCCTGCGACTTTCACCGTTGTTGCATGCCATTCCGCCCGTTCAACCGCCCGAGCATATCTGGAAAGCCGTGGAGGCCCGGACCGGCATTGGCCTTAGCAGGGATGTCTCCAATATACACAGCCTCCGCCTGTGGCGTGGCGGTGCGCTGGTCTGCGGGGCCATCGCGGCCAGCCTGGCGCTGTTCATCGCAGTGCGACCTTCCGATTTGAACGCGCCGGCGCCTATGGCTGTATCCCAACTGGTGGGGGCACAAGGCCCGGCCATCATGGCCATCGCCTTTGACGCCCGGCAGGGCGTGCTGCGCCTCAGTACGACATCGCTTCCGACCGGCGACAAAAGTCCCGAACTGTGGGTCATCCCCGAGGACGGCGTGCCGCGCTCGCTGGGCATTATCGGAACCGAAGGACAAGAACTGACGGTCGACCCGGCTCACGCCAAATTCCTCAAAAGCGGGGTGACGCTCGCGATCACGATGGAGGATACCGCTTCCGCGCCACACAAGGCGCCAAGCTCGCAGCCGGTTCTTACGGGCAAAATCACCGTTATTTAACGACGCCTGCATCCATTTCGTGTCCGCTTGCGTATCTTCACCTGCATCCCACTATCCGGGGTGCCAGATCAAGGATGCTCGACATGAAAGCCTATTCTCGGACGCTCGCACTCGCTTTCGCTACCACCCTCTTCCTCACTGGCGCCAGCGCGGTGCAGGCGAAGAATCCGATGGTCGGCGGCGCTGCCATGTACCCGACCAAGGACATCATCGACAACGCCGTTAACTCCAAGGATCACACGACGCTCGTCGCCGCCGTCAAGGCTGCCGGCCTGGTGGATACGCTGAAAGGCCCTGGCCCCTTCACGGTCTTCGCGCCTACCAACGCTGCCTTCGCGAAACTGCCTGCCGGCACGGTCGAGACTTTGGTGAAGCCCGAAAACAAGGCGACCCTCACCAATATCCTGACCTATCATGTCGTCCCCGGCCGCATGACCGCGATGGACATTGCCGCTAATGCCAAGGCTCATGGCGGCAAGGCCGTGCTGACCACGGTCCAGGGTGAAACGCTGACGGCGTGGAAAGACAAGGCCGGTGCCTGGTGGCTGACCGATGCCAAGGGCGGCAAGGCCAAGATCACGATCGCCAACGTGATGCAGTCCAATGGGGTCATCCATGTTGTCGACACGGTGCTGATGCCCTGATCGAAGGCGGGGCCGCCGGTCATGCCCGGCGCCCCGCGCCCTATTCTTGAGGAGGATACGCAATGGACGTGTTTGTTGTTCTTCCAGCCGCCGCACCTTTGCCAAGCTTTGCATAACCGGTGCTGTCGGCGCAGCCGTATGGCCGACGCCGGGGATTGGCAGCGATGCCGCTGCCGCAACGTCGGCACCCGTCAAGCTGACCGACGCTGAATGGCGAACGCGCCTGTCTGCGCAGGCTTATGCCGTTCTGCGCAAGGCGTCCACCGAACAGCCGTTCACCAGCCCGCTGTCGAAGGAACACCGCAAGGGCCGGTTCGTCTGCACAAGCCGACATTTCACTCGACTTCGCCTGTGTTTCGAGCATTGCTATCCGCACTGAATCGCGCTGGCTGAGCCCGGCGCACCCCTGACCGAAGCGCTCGGCGGGGCTTGGGGTGGTGGAAGCAGCAACGGTGCGGCTTCACATCAGGAGACTACCCATGCCCAAGATCATGACCTCAAACTCTACCGCGAAGTCGCCGCTGAGCGGCAAGCTTCGGCGCGTCCTTGCTCTGCTGGCGCGGGAGGAGGGGGCCAGCGTTGCCGAGCTCATCGAGGCAACCGGCTGGTTGCCCCATACTGCCCCTGCGGCGCTCTCGGGGCTGCGCAAGAAGGGCTACGCAATCACCAAGCCGAAGGTCGATGATGTCACCCGCTACCGGATCACCGTCGATGCGTAAGGCGGAGCAGGAGCTGGCGGCGTTGGCCGGGCTGTCGGGTACCCAACTGCGCGAGTGTCGGTTGGCTCTGGAGAAGACGCCACTGCCATCCGTGCCCGAAGCGCTGCTGCGGCGCCTGCTGGCGCAGCGTCTGCAGGAGCGGCGGCTAGGCGGCCTGCCGCCGCTGGTGGCGCGCGAGTTGGAGCGGTCGTTGAGCAGGCAGGCTCCGACACTGTCTCCTTCGCGACCCGATCAGCCGCGCACGCTGACTCCACGCTCGCTGCTTTCTGTCGATCTTCCACTCGCCTGGACCGACCAGCGCATAGCCCTCGGGTTCGCCTGAGCCAAACCTCCTGCAGTCAGAATTTTCGCGCCTGAGACGGCGGGCGATAGCGCGCACGGAACGATCGCGCTATCGCCCGTCTCTGGCTGCACCCACAGTTGTGTGACAGCCACAATCCCCCCATAACTGCGCCGCTCCGAGGGCTAGCCGCTCACTGGTACCCTTTAGGGGATGTCTTGCAGGACTGTTTGGTGCGGTCGAGAAGACTCGAACTTCCACGGCCTTTCGGCCACAACGACCTCAACGTTGCGCGTCTACCAGTTCCGCCACGACCGCACATCACAGGTAGAAACCGGTCACCCGGCATCTGGTAGGCGCTGGCCATTAGCAAAGGGGCGGGGGCCATGCAAGCGCCCTTTCTCCGCTTTGTGGGTAGCGGCGAAAACGCCTCAATTTCCGCGGTTGACGAAGCCCAACGACAGATTTTCCGCGTTCTTGGGGATGTCGAGGCGGCTCTCGTTGATGCCCGCTTCTTCATTGGGCTTCAGTTCCGCCTTGTCGGCCTTGGTGATCCAGCTGAACACCAGACGGTTCTGCCCGTCGCGCAGCTCCACCAGTACCGGCGGTACTGGCAAGGTGGACGTACCGCTGTTCACCAGCCGCGCGTTGAAGGCGAAATATTCCGAGCCGTTGGGAAGTTTTCGTCGTTCCGGTGGCTTGGGGAGGTAGAAGAGCAGGTCCGGCTCGCCCGGATCGGCAACCAGTCCGGCGCGCACCGCCCATTCCGGTGGCCCGTAATACCACAGTGCTCCGCCGAGCAGGGCAACGACAAGGAAAAAGCCGACCGCGACCATGGTCCATAGCTTTGCGGGATTGCGCCGGGGCCGGAACGGGACTTCGGAGGCAAAGGGGCTCGCGTCGTCGTCCCCGCCGGTCGAACCGAGTGAACGGTCGAAGACATCGTCGACAGCGAAATTGCTTGCCACTTCGGCGGTGGGAGTAGGGGGAACGCTTTCCGTCGCGGCCGCCGGTTCCACGGGGGGAGCGTCGGCCGGGACGATGTCGAACCCGGCATCCTGCGCGATCGCATCGACGCTGTCCCGAGACGCCAGGGGTTCGTCCGATGCGGGCGCGGCAGCGGTTTCTGCCGCGCTCGCCGATATTTCGTTGAACCAGTCGTCCATCCCATCATCGGCCGTAATTTCGGCAGTCGGTTCCGCCACAGGCGCAGCCTCTGGGGCGGGGGCCACCGGCTGCGGAGCGGGGGGCGGGGATGGTTCCGCAGGCGGGGGCGCCGTCTCGGGCCGTGCAGCCAGCACGACGCCATCCTGGAACCAGCTGTGCTTGCATGCTGCGCAGCGAACCTGACGGCCGTTTACGCCAATGGCATTATCGGGGACGACATAACGGGTCGCGCAACTGGGGCAGACGAGGATCATGACGCTTCATAAGCGCGCAAGGGATCGACGCGCAAGTGACCACGCGCAAATGACGTCATGATTGCAGCACGATCGGCAGGGCACGCGCGGCAAAGCGCAGCATTCCCCTCCGACAGGCACGGAATAAACGCGGGACAGGGAAGGGCGTTCCCGTCCCATATCCTTGCTTTACGGCCCCCTCCGCTTGTGCGATGGACAGCAAGCGGGCTGTTCGCACAGCAGTGTTCTGGGGCGTTTCTCTCTCACTCATGTCGACGATCATTCAGTTCGAAAATGTCGGCCTGCGCTATGGTCCGGGGGCGGAAACGCTGTCCGATATCTCCTTTTCGCTCGTGACCGGGGGTTTTTATTTCCTCACCGGCACGTCGGGCGCGGGCAAGACCTCGCTGCTCAAGCTGCTCTACCTCGCCCAGCGGCCGAGCCGGGGCGTGCTGCGCCTGTTCGGCGAGGATGTGGTCATGCTGCACCGCTCACGTCTGCCAGGCTTTCGGCGCAGGATCGGGGTGGTGTTCCAGGATTTCCGGCTCGTGCCGCATCTCTCGACCTATGACAATATCGCCCTGCCGCTGCGTGTAGCCGGGCTGGGTGAGGACCGGATCGCCGAGCCGGTGCGCGAGATGATGGAATGGGTGGGGCTGGGTGATCGGGCTGATGCGCGGCCCGCCACCTTGTCAGGTGGAGAGCAGCAGCGCGTGGCGATTGCCCGGGCCGTCATCGGCCGTCCGGACATCTTGGTGGCGGACGAGCCGACCGGCAACGTCGATCCGGACATGGCGCAACGGCTCATCGGCCTGTTCGAGGCATTGAACCGGCTGGGCACGACGATTGTGATCGCGACCCACGACTTGCCGCTTATCAGCACCATAGCGCATGCGCAGATGATGCGGCTGGACAAGGGGCGGCTGATCGACCCGACCGGCAGTCTCCGCTATCCCCCCGGCCATGCTCCCGCGCCGGTGGAGGAGGGGCGCGCATGAGCCGCGTCGATAATCCCCGCCGCGCCGCAGCGGCAGCACGTAACCGCCTGCTTCCGGAGGGCCGCGTCGGCGGTCCGATGCCGTGGGTTATCGCAATCATGATGTTCCTTACGATTTTAGCGGCGGCGGCAGGGCTAGGGCTTGCCAACGGGTTGTGGACCCTCCGCGGCGAATTGGCAGGACGGTCCACGGTGCAGCTTGTCGAGGCGGACCGGGTCGTCCGCGATGCGCTGGCTCAGCGGATCGCGACGCGACTTCGCGCGCTTCCCGCAGTCGCAGCGGTGGACATCGTGCCGCAATCCGCGCTGGCCGACCAGTTGCGGCCGTGGTTGGGCGAGGCGGCGGATGGCACGGATCTGCCCGTCCCGGCACTGATCGACATCAGCGTGCGGCCAGAGGCCAGCGCGCAGGCGATGGCCGAGATACGCACGGCGCTGAACCGGATCGCGCCGCAGACACGGATAGAGGCGCACGCCGCCTATCTCGCCCCGGTGGAGCGGCTGATGCGCTCGCTGATGTGGCTCGCCGCGCTGCTTGTCGCGCTGATGCTTGTCGCGACGGGTGCGGTGGTGATGCTCGCCGCACGCGGAGCGCATGCCGCCAACCGCGCGACGATTGATATTTTGCATCTGATGGGCGCGACGGACGTGCAGGTTGCTCGTCTCTTTCAGCGCCGCACCGCGCTCGACGCGTTGTTCGGTGGAGCGCTGGGGCTGGTGACGGCGGCGGGTGCGATCATGCTGTTGGGCGACCGGCTGGCGGCGACAGGGTCGGAACTGACGGGACTCGTGCACCTCCCGGGATGGGCGTGGGTCATTCTGCCGCTGATCCCGGTGGGCGCGGTGCTTCTCGCGATGCTGACGGCGCGCACGACGGTGCGCCGCGCACTGGAGCGCAGCCTGTGATCGCGCGGCTGCTCGGCTTTCTGACCCTGCTCTGGGCGCTGGGCTTCGCATGGTTTGCGTTGCTGCTGCCCCAGCCGCTCGACGGGCGGCAGACGGACGCTATTGTGGTGCTGACCGGTGGGGCAGGGCGCATCGACCGGGGCCTTGCGCTGATGCAGGCGGGAGCGGCGCGGCGTATGTTTATCTCCGGCGTTGACCGGACGGTCCGCCCGCGCGAACTCGCGGCCCGCTACCACGCTCCGCGGAAGCTGTTCGACTGCTGCATCACGCTGGGCCGGGAAGCCATCGACACGCGCTCCAATGGCATAGAGACCGCGCACTGGCTCGACCGGCGCGGCTATGACACGGTGCGCCTCATCACCACGGACTGGCATATGCGCCGCGCCGCGTTCGAGCTGCGTCAGGCGCTGCCCGAGAACATTGTGCTGGTCTACGACGCGGTCCCGAGCCAGCCGCGCTTTTCGGTGCTGTTCAAGGAGTATCATAAATATCTCCTGCGCCGCGCCGCCGCTCTGATCGGGATCTGAACGCGCCATGTCGATCATCATTCTGGCCATCCGGTCCACGCTCTTCGCCATTACCTTCTACGGTCTTTCCGTGTTCTGGATTCTCGCTGCGATTCCCGCCGGATTGTATGGGCAGCGCGCGATGCTCCCCTTCGTGCGAAGCTGGGGATGGATGCACCGGCTGGCCTGCCAGTGGATCTTGGGTCAGCGCGTTGTCATCATCGGCGAGCTGCCGCAGGAACCCATGCTGTACATTTTCAAGCACGAGTCGATGTTCGAGACGATTGACCTGCTCTGTCTCTTTCCCGAACCAGTGATCGCCGCCAAGCAGGAACTGCTCGACATTCCCGGCTGGGGTTGGATCGCGCGGCGGCATGGTGTCATCCCGCTCGAACGCAAGGCGGGTGCAAAGGCGATGCGCCAGTTGCAGCGCAAGGCAAAAGAAGCAGTGACCTCGGGCCGGCCCATATGCCTGTTCCCGGAAGGCACCCGTGTGCCGCATGGGGAGTGCCCGTCGCTGCGTTCCGGCTTCGCGGGCCTGTACCAGTTGTTGAAGCTGCCGGTTGTGCCGGTCGCGATCGACACCGGGCGCCTGTCTCCGCGCAATGGCTTCCTCAAGCGTCCTGGCGTCATCACCTACAAGGTCGGCGAAATCGTTCCGCCCGGTCTTCCGCGCGACGAGGCGGAAGCGATCGTCCATGCCGCGATTAATGCGCTCAATACGTGCGATTGCCTGACGGGGAACGGCGCTCGCTGAGCGCGTCGATCGCCGCCCATCCGGTTCCGCCCAGCGCCGTTAACCGCTGCCCTTGCCGCGCGGTCATTCCGCCGAGCGGCACGACCGGCAGGTCCACGCCACGCCGCGCCAGCCCGAAGCGCACCGGTCCCAGCGTCGGCGCGCCGGTGTGCGATCGCGTGCTGAAGACGGGGGAAAGGAACGCGACGTCTGCTCCTGTGCGCCGTGCCACCAGAAGCTCCGGCCGGTTGTGGCAGGGGGCGGTGTGGATCAGACCTCGGGAATGCGTGCTGGGCCGCGTCTTGCCATGCCAGCCATCTGCGCCCCATGCCCGCGCCTGCCGCGCATTCCCTGCGAGGATCAGCCAAAGCCGACGTCTGCGCGCCACCGCCCGCATCTGTTCGAACAGCGCCCGCCGAGCCCTAAGCGCCAGTCCATAGTGGCGAAAGACGATGGCCGACCCGGCGGGGAGCCCCGTCATCGCCGCCATCAGCGCATCGTCATCGATCCGCTCGTCCGTGAACAGCCAGCGTCGCGGCATATCTGGTCGGAAGGGGCGGAGGGCGGTTCCGATTTTGCGGTGGCACGGTGGCATGCCCCTGCCTATAGCGGGCGGCATGAGCGGAGAAAACACCATGAATGCGGCGGATCGTCTGGCGGATGTCACCGCCCGCATCGCGACTGCGGCGCGCCCCGCCGGGCGCAAGCCCGAGGACGTCACCCTGATTGCGATTTCCAAGACGCAGGACGCCGATGCCATTGCGCCGCTTATCGCGGCGGGCCAGCGCCATTTTGGGGAAAACCGCGTGCAAGAGGCGCAGGCAAAATGGCCCGCCTTGCGCGCTCAGGCGCCCGGCATCGTTCTGCACCTCGTCGGCCAGTTGCAGAGCAACAAGGCCGAGGACGCCGTGGCGCTGTTCGATGTGATCCATTCGCTTGACCGCCCGTCGCTCGTCACAGCACTGGGGAAGGCAATGGCCGCGCAGGACCGCTCTTTGCCGTGCTTCGTTCAGGTCAATATCGGGGCGGAGGAGCAGAAGGGCGGCTGCGCCATTGCCGACGTGCCAGCTTTGCTGGAACAGGCGCGCGCCGCGCATATTCCGGTCGCAGGACTCATGTGCGTGCCACCCGCGGATGTGGAGGCCGCGCCCTATTTCGCCTTGCTCGCCAAAATGGCGCGAGAGCAGGGGCTCTCGGAGCTCAGCATGGGCATGTCGGGCGACTATGAAACCGCCGTCATGCTCGGCGCCACTTATGTGCGGGTGGGGACGGCGCTTTTCGGCGCACGTAGCTAAAAAAGGGCCGCTCCCCCGATGGAGAGCGGCCCGCGCGACCCCGGTTTTCCGGTTGTTCTAGAATTTCCCGCGCAGCGTGATGCCGTAGGTGCGCGGTTCGCCCAAATAGGCGGAGAAGATCTGCGTACCCGATGCGAAGCTTGGTGATCCGAAGGTCTGCACCTGAGCGACCGATCCGCTGCCCTGCAACGGCGAGTTGAACGCGACCTGCGTATATTCGGTGTCGAAGATGTTCTGGCCCCAGAACTCGATCGCCCAACGCTGGTCAGGTCCGCGAATACCGATGCGGGCATTGAAGATCGAATAGCCGTCCTGCGTCTTTTCGGGGAACAGGTCAGACCCCGTGTTGTAATCGCCCGTCATACGGCCATCGATGTAGAACAGTGCCGACAGCCCGTTGGAGCCGATGTCCGGCGTCCACGCAAAGCTCATCGTCGTGACGATCTTGGGAGCATTGCTGTTAATGTTGCCGGGAAGCAGGAACAGCGCCGGGTCAAGCGGCGTCTGGCCATTGCTGCTGCCGACCAGCCGGTTCTTGAACTGCGCCTCGGTATAGGTGAAGCCACCGCTCACCCGTACATTGCGGACCGGCGATGCGGTCAGTTCCAGTTCGACGCCCTGGCTGACGAGGCCTGGTGACACGTCGCCGGAAGCGCAGCGCCCGCCACCTGCGTTGATCGTGCCTGCTGTCAGTCCGCTGTCGCAGCCGTTGATGTTCTGCACGACGAAGCTGGTGCCGTTGAAGGTGTTGAGCTGGAAGTCCTTGAACTCCTGCCGGAATGCGGCGACGTTCGCGCTCCAGTGACGCTGGTTGTATTTCAGGCCGACCTCGAACGCGTCAACCTTTTCGGCGGCGAAGCGCAGGCTCCCCGCGTCGGCGTTGCTACGGCCTGAGAAATACGTCGCGGGCGAAGATGTCCCCGTCGACAGCCCTGTATTGCCCAGCTCGAACCGGTCGAGGTTATACCCGCCCGCCTTGTAACCACGCGAATAGCTACCATAAACCAGCAGGTTGTTCGTCGGCTTGTAGGACAGGACGGCGGTGCCCGACAGCTCGTTGTCCGTGAAGCCGTCCTTCGGGTTGAGCGCGTTCAGGCCCGTGCTGCTGTTGCCGAGGCAGGCGAGGGTCAGAACGCCCCCTGCCGCATTCGCAGCCGCAGCGCCCAGTCCGCCGCTTACAACCGGCGCGAGGGCTGTCTGCAAATTTGCGCAGGTCAAATTGTTGTTGGCGAATGTCGCGGAGAAGTCTTTCTTCTCATGCGTCCAGCGCAGGCCCAGCGTCAGATCGAGCTGATCGGTGACATGCACAATATTGTGAGTGAAGGCAGCAAACGTTTCGCTCTTCTGCCGGTAGCGCGCATCGGTGTCGCCGGTCCCCGTCGGGATATTCAGCAACGCCGTAAAGGCTGGCCGGAGAGGGGCAGGCACCGCTCCGTTGATCAGGGCCGTTACGCCAGCGGTCGAAGCGCAGGCTGCGTAAGGGAAGTTCGCAGTATTGAACGGTGCGCTTGTCGTCGTCAGGCTGTTCGTCAAGAGGCGGCACGTCGCGAACTTTCCATAATCCGCGCCAAAGCGGATGTTGTCCACCAGCGTCAGATCCTCGTGCGAATAATAGCCGCCGACCAGCCAGTCGAGCTTGTTGTTAAACGCCTCGCCCTGCAACCGCAGTTCCTGGGTGAAGGTCTTGAACTGGCGATAGGTGTTGGGATCGCGGTAGAGAATATCCGCACGATTATAGTCGTAATCGCCGAAATCGCGCGACTTGTAATTGCGATAGGCAGTGATGCTGGTCAACTTCGCCCCGCCCAGATCGTAGTTGATCTCGCCGGACAGGCCCCAGTCCTTCAGCTTGCTCACATATTCGCGGCCCGGCGTGATTGTGGCGTTGCGCGCATAGGGATCGACCGTGATCGGCTGGCCCGCGATGGCGGCGAGAATGGTCGCGATCCGGTTCGTCGGGTTGGTCACGAAATCGCCCGGCACGCCCGGCGTGACGTCCGCAGTTTCCCGCGTGCCGATATACACCGCCCCGCAGCAATGCTCGTCGCGGTTGGTATAGTCGCCAATCAGGCGGATGGAGAGCGCGTCATTCGGCTCGAGCAACGCCTGCCCGCGCAGCAGATAGCGGTCACGGTCGTTGGTGTCGCCGACCTTCTGGCCCGCCGCGTTGACGAGGTTCATGAACCCGTCGCGCTTCGACCATACGCCGTCGAGACGCAGGGCGATCTTTTCGCTCACCGGTCCCGTGACGCTACCCGACACCCGCCAGAAATCATAATTGCCATAGGTGATTTCACCCTTGGCCCCGAATTTGAATTCGGGCGCCTTGGTGACGATATTGATGAGGCCCGCCGAAGCGTTGCGGCCGAACAGCGTGCCCTGCGGCCCGCGCAGCACCTCGATCCGTTCAACTTCGCCCAGGTCGGTGAGGCCCGCACCGGTGCGGGAGCGGTAGACGCCGTCGATAAACACCGCGACCGAGCTTTCGAGGCCGGGGTTGTCACCCACCGTACCGATGCCGCGAATGCGCGCAGAACCATTCGCTTCCGATCCGGTCGAGGACACGAGCAGCGACGGCGCAAGCTGGTTAAGCTGACGGATGTCGTTCGCACCGCTGTTCTGCAGACTTGCCGCCGTCACGGCCGAGACGGCAATCGGCACATTGGAAAGCGGGCTGGCGCGACGTGTCGCCGTAACGATGATCGTGTCGTCCGGTGCCGCTTCCGCAGCGGGTGCGGCGGGCGGAGCAGGCTCCTGTGCATGGGCGGACAGATTGGCGATGGCGATGATTGCGACTGCACTGCTCGAAAGCAACCGAAGGCTCTGTGTCATATTTGCACCCTCTATTTATATGCGCTTATGCGTCATATTTTATGAACGACAGTATGAACGATAATCCGCATGAGACAAGTATTCTCCCAAAATCCCGAACAGCGCGACAGTTATGCAACACCGTAGAAATACAGACGTTAAAACTTGATGATGCCGTAGGGGCAGGAACGTTTTTTCTTGCGGTAACGCCCACTCCGCACGATTCGCCAGTTCAATTTTCAAACGATTGTTGGCGGTGCGGAAGAGCGAATGCTGCGATGCAAGAGAAGTAGTGCATTCTCGCCCGTCATCACTGCGTTATGCCTGTCGGGGCATTGAAAGGAGGGGTGAATGTTGGGGCGCCCATAATCCATTGGCGTCCGCTTGGTTCCCGCCAAAACTAATCCCATGTCAATCTGTTCATCGATGACATGCGCCAGCCAAAAAAAAGCCGCCCCGGAGGGCGGCTGAAAGTTTTAGGAGAGGATGCCTGAAAGGCAGGTTCTTTATGTCGCGAATCGGATTATGCTGCAACTGCGAAATAGGACTATTGCATTGCAAAATTTGCAATCGTCATAAAAGCGTCGCATTCCGTAACGTCAACGCGCTCCGATTTTTTTGTTTCAGTGTCCGTCCTGCTCGCCACGCTTCAATCCTGACAGTGCCAACTGCGAATCAATTTGCTCCAGTAGGCGATCGAGTCCGGCCTGATCTTTTGCCTCTGCGCGGGCGACCAGCACATCCTGCGTGTTCGATGCGCGCAGCAGCCACCAGCCGTCGGTCGTGTTGACGCGCGCTCCGTCGGTGTCGTTGACGGTCGCGCCGTCGGCCTGCAGGCGGGCAAGCACTTCGTCGATCACGGCAAACTTGCGGCTCTCGTCGACCTGAAAGCGCATTTCGGGCGTGTTGACCATCGCGGGCATCTCGCTGCGCAGCTGCGTCACGCTCTTGCCCAGGGTGCTCGCGGCACGAATCAGGCGTACGGCGGCATAAAGCGCGTCGTCATAGCCATAATATTCATGCTTGAAGAATACATGGCCGCTCATTTCTCCGGCGAGTGGGCTGTCCGTTTCCTTCATTTTGGACTTAATCAGGCTGTGCCCTGTCTTCCACATCAGGGGCTTGCCGCCCAATTCTGCAATCCGGTCGTACAGCGCCTGACTGGCTTTCACATCGGCGATAATCGTGGCGCCGGGCAGCTCCTTCAGGACCGGTTCGGCGAAGATCGCGAGCAATTGATCGCCCCATATCACCCGGCCTTCTCCGTCGATGGCGCCGATACGGTCGCCGTCGCCATCGAAGGCCACTCCGAAATCGAGCTTCTTCTCGGCGACAAGCGCTTTCAGGTCGGCCAGATTCTTCTCTTCTGTGGGATCGGGATGATGATTGGGAAAATTGCCGTCGACATCGGTGAACAGCGTGTAATGCTCACCCGGCAGGAGCTTGACGAGCTTCTCGACGACAGGGCCGGCTGCGCCGTTGCCCGCGTCCCAACCGATGCGGAAGGCCTTGCCATCGAAACCCTCCAGCAGCCGCGCGGTGTAGCGGTCCATGATGTCGACCGTTTCGCTTCCCGCGCTGCCGTCGACCCAGTCGCCCGCGCTCGCCATCGTGCCGAGCTTCTGGATATCCTGGCCGAAAAAGGGACCGTGCTGAAACACCATCTTGAAGCCGTTGTAATTGGCGGGATTATGGCTGCCGGTTATCTGGATGCCGCCGTCTACGTCGAGCACCGCTTCGGCATAATATAGCATTGGCGTCGGACCCATGCCGACGCGCACCGCATAAATGCCGCTGTCATTAAGGCCGCGCACCAGCGATTCTTCGAGCACCGGCGAGCTGACCCGGCCGTCATAACCGACCGCAACGCGCGATCCGCCCGCGCGCGCGATGAGCGTGCCGAAGCCGCGCCCGATCGCATAGGCATCCGCCTCGCCGAGTGTTTCGCCGATGATGCCGCGAATGTCATATTCCCGCAAGGATGTGGGATGGAAGCTGTGAGTCATGGGTTTCCTGTCTGTTCAGGGTGGGAAGAGGGATGCGACCCCGCTCGTTCAACAAGATGGCGTAACAATATGTTGCGCGCGCCGTTTATTTTTTCGGCGAGGGCCTGCGTGCCCCCGGCGTCGGGATGGATTTTCGCGATAAGATGACGGTGCGCGGCGCGGATCGCCGCTTCATCCGCGTCAGTGGACAGACCGAGCAGCGCGCGCGCTTCGGCCACCGCCTCGGTCTCGGCCATCGAGGCCGCAAAGGTCGTGGGCTTAGGTGCCCGCTTTCCACCCTGCCACCGCCGCCACGCATAGAGCAGCGCAAGACCAAGAGGCACACCGCCGATCAGCGCATTCCCCTTGGCCGCCATCGCCGCCCCGACGATCGCCATGCCGAGCATGATGCCATCTGTGCCGGTCATGCGCCGCAACCGCCCGGTAAAGACCAGCCAGGCCGCCAGCCCGACGACCAGCAGAAGCAACAATCCGCCCATCAGGCCGCGCTCTGCTCCATCGCTTCGTTGACGGTGGGGAGGGCGAACCCAGCCAGCATCTCACGCAGTTCCTGCCGCGCGGCGACATGGCTGATGGCGAGGTCGGGCAGATGCGCCTTGTCGAGCATGGTGAGGCCCGAAGGGAAGAGTTCGCGGAAAATCACACGCTCGGACAGTCCCGGCACCACGCGGAAGCCGACCCGGCGGGACAGCTCGTTGAGGGCATCGCCGACGCGCTTCTTGTTGCGCGCTTCCTGATGCTGGACGCGGTTGCGCAGGACCACCCAGTCGATCGATACGCCATCGACCTTGGCGCGGGCCTTGCGCGCCTCGAAAATCAGCTCGGAATAGAAGCTCAGGCGCTTCACCTTGAAATTCTCCGGGTCGACCTGCCCAATGAGGTCAAAGTCGACGAAGCTGTCGTTCATCGGCGTGACCAGCGTATGCGCGCGCGCCGCCATGGTGCGCGCCAGCGGATCGTCACGGCCTGGCGTATCGATGATGAGGAAATCGAGATCGCCCTGAATTTCGTTTAGCGCTTCCTCCAGCGCCTCCGCACTGTCCTCACGCAGAACGACATAGCGTGCGGTGGGCAGGTCGATACCCTTGCGCTTGGCTGTGTCGGCGCGGTTTTCCAGATAGCGGGCCGATGTCTTCTGCCGCCGGTCGAGGTCGATCAGCCCGACCTTGCGTCCCATGCTGGCAAGCGCCACGGCGACATGCACCGCCGTGGTGGATTTGCCCGTGCCGCCCTTTTCGTTGGCGAATACGATGATATGTGCCGGTCCGGCCGTCATTGACCCTCTAGTCCCCTGCATAATGGCGATCCCCGATTGACGTCGTCCCTGCGCCGCCATAGCTGCGTGTGGCGGCGCACGTTCGGCGTGTGCCCTCCCTATCGGAGCAAGTCCCGCCGTGCAAATCATCCGTGACCTTTCCACCCTCCGTTCGGCCATTCGGGCGCTCCGGCATGAGGGAGCGAGAGTCGCGCTCGTCCCCACTATGGGCGCGCTGCATGACGGGCATATGGCACTGGTGGAAGCCGCGAAAGCCCATGCCGATCATGTGGTAGCCTCGATTTTCGTCAACCCGACGCAGTTCGCCCCGAACGAGGATCTCGACGCCTATCCCCGGCGCGAAGCAGAGGACGCGGCATTGCTCACCGCCCATGGTGCGGCGCTGCTGTGGGCGCCCCCCGTTTCCGTGATGTACCCGCAGGGGTTCGCAACCACCATTACGGTCAGCGGTGTGAGCGAGGGGCTGTGCGGCGCGGCCCGCCCCGGCCATTTCGAGGGCGTGGCGACCGTCGTCACCAAACTGCTCAATCAGGTGCGGCCCGATGTCGCGCTGTTCGGGGAAAAGGATTACCAGCAACTCGCCGTTATCCGCCGGATGGTTACAGACACCGACCTGCCGGTCGAGATCGTCGGCGTGGCGACGCAGCGCGCCGACGATGGCCTCGCGCTCTCGTCGCGAAACGCCTATCTCTCGCCGGGGGATCGCGTACGGGCTGCCGTGCTGCCGCAGGCGATGCAGGACGCCGCACAGGCGATCGTCGGGGGCGGGGATGTCGCCACCGCGCTCCGGACTGCGAAGGATCGCCTTATCGAGGGGGGCTTCACGTCCGTAGACTATATCGAGTTGTGCGATGCAGGTTCGCTCGCGCCGCTCGACCAACTCGATCGTCCCGCCCGATTGCTCGCCGCAGCCCGCATCGGCGCGACTCGCCTGATCGATAATATCGCTGTTAACCCTTTGATAGTGATGTAGGATTATCAGTTCGTCGCATCCGTTTTCACCGTTAACCAAATCTTAGCCATGATTCGCGACTTTGCTCCCAACGTGAAACCGCGAAGGGGGTACGTGTGGCTAACAGTATCAAGACGGCGCAGTTCCTGCTGGAGAGCAGATTGGGTGATGCGGCTTATGGAAGCCCGCAGGCCTGTTTCGATTTGGGTATCGCCTATAGCTGTGGCACCGGCGGGGTCGATATTGACCTGATAGAGGCTCATAAATGGTTTAACCTCGCCGCATTGGCGGGGAGCGAACAGGGCCAGCAGATGCGTGCCGAGATCGCCGAGGAAATGACCGCCCGCGAAATCGCCGAGGCCCAGCGGCAGGCCCGTGCGTGGATCGTCGCGGCGAGCCCTCGGGCGGCATAGAAATCGCTCCACTTCGACAATGTTCGAGATATTTGTCATTTGATGCGTTAACAGGGTCGCGTAATCAGCGGGCCGGAGGAACAGGTGCCAGGAATTTTGGCGGTATCGTCCGGCGGCGGGCATTGGGAAGAACTGATGCTGCTGCGTGACGTGCTCGACGGGCCGGATGTCCATTTCGCCACGACCGTCGCCGATCTGCCCGAGCGAGCGGGAATCGTAAATGCAACGATCCTGCCCGATTGCAACCGCGACAAGCCGCTGAGTTCGCTTCGTTGCCTAATCGCCGCGTTCCGCCTCGTGCAACGGCTGCGCCCGGACGTGGTTCTCTCGACCGGAGCGGCCCCCGGCTTTTTCTGCATCGTCGCAGGCAAGCTCTTTGGCGCGCGGACATTGTGGGTCGAAAGCTTCGCCAACGCCGAAGAACTTTCCCTGTGCGGCAAGCTCTCTGTGAAGATCGCTGACCGCTGCATGGTGCAGTGGGAACATCTGGCCCGGCCCGGTGGCCCGGTATTCGAAGGGTCGCTGCTGTGATCGTCGTGACCGTCGGCACGCAATTGCCGTTCGATCGGCTCGTCGGCGCGATGGACGCGCTCGCTCCGACGCTGTCCCGCCCCGTATTCGCGCAGATCGGCACGGGCGGCTATCAGCCCCTTCACATGGATTGGAAAGCATCCGTCCCGGCACGCGAATTCGACACGCTCTTGCAATCGGCGGACGCGATCGTTTCGCACGCGGGCACCGGTACCATTTTGCTCGCGCAGAAGCTGCACAAGCCGGTCGTCATCATGGCGCGCCGGGCTGCGCAGGGGGAGCATCGCAACGATCATCAGGTCGCCACGGCCGCCCAAATGGTCGGGCGTTCCGGCATCTATGTCGCGGACGATGAAACGGGGCTCGCCGAAGCGCTCCACCGCGCCCTCACGGTGCCCTATGTTCCCGACAGCCCCGGCGACCGCACGCGAATCAAGGACGCGATCCGGCACTTTCTTGCGGGTTAATCCGTCTTCCTGAACGGCGTCCGCTCATCCAGCAGCGCCCGGTTTTCCGCCACAGCCTCGCGCTCTTGCGCCAGGAACCCGGCCACCGCCCGCCGGAATCCGGGGTCGGGAATATAATGCGCCGAATAGGTTGCGACCGGCGCATAGCCGCGCACCAGCTTGTGCCCGCCCTGTGCGCCAGCTTCCACGCGTTTCAGCCCATGGGCGATGGCAAAGTCGATCGCCTGATAATAGCAGAGTTCGAAATGCAGGAACGGTACGTCGTCCGTGCAGCCCCAATAGCGCCCATACAGCGTGTCCGTGCCGATCAGGTTGAGCGCGCCCGCGATCGGCTGCCCATTGCGCAGCGCGAGGATCAGCAGCACCCGATCCGCCAGCCGCTCCCCCAGCAACGAGAAGAACGCACGCGTGAGGTAGGGCGTCCCCCATTTGCGCGCGCCGGTATCCTGATAGAAGCGCCAGAACACATCCCAGTGCTCCTCACCCAGCGCAGCGCCGGTCAGGTGAACGATCTCCAGCCCCTCCTGCGCCCGTGCCCGTTCCTTGCGGATCGCCTTGCGCTTGGCGCTCGACAGCGCAGCGAGGAAGGCGTCGAAGCTCTCATAATCCCTGTTTTCCCAGTGGAACTGGCTATCCTCGCGGATCAGCCACCCCGCCGCCTCGAACAGCGGAACCTGCGCGGGCGCAACGAACGTCGCGTGCGCAGAGCTCATGCCGTTCTGGTCGACCACCGCTTCGGCCGCACCGATCAGCGCGGCTGCGTAAGCTGCTTCGTCGACCCCCTCGCGCACCAGCAGCCGACGCCCGGTGACGGGGGAGAAGGGCACCGCGATTTGAAGCTTGGGATAATAGGACCCGCCGGCGCGATGCCACGCATCGGCCCACCCATGGTCGAACACATATTCGCCCTGGCTGTGCGCCTTCACATAGCTGGGGAGGCAGGCGACCGGTGCGCCATCCTCGCCGTCGATCAGGATCGGTGCCGCTTGCCAACCCGTTCCCGGCCCGACGCTGCCCGATTCTTCGAGCGCGGAAAGGAACGCGTGGGAGAGAAAAGGGTCGTCAGGCCTGGCACATGCGTTCCACGCCGACCCGTCGATGTCGCCCACTGCGGGCGCGATTCGCGCGATGATCGACTGGTCAGCCACGCCCTTCGCCTTCGAAAATCGGCGCGTCCGCATGCGCTTCCGCTGTAGCGCGTTGCGCCGCGTCGCGGACCGTCCAGCTCACCACCGGAATGCCCCGCAGACGTGCGCGCGCAGCGAAAGAACTGGGGAAATCGCGAATGTCATAGGCAAGGAAATCGGGACGCGCCGCCAGCATATCAAGGGTCCGCCGCAGGGAACCGGCCCAGCGGTGGGGCATGACGCGGGTGTAGCCGGGGGAGAAAGTTTCGCTCACCACCAGTCCGCGCACGATGGCCGGTGCATGGTGAAACAGCCAGCGCGGCACGAGCGGGTTGAAGGACATGACACCGACCGGCCCGGCATAGCCGTCCAGTGCCTCTGCGATGGCCTGCCCCAGCGGCGCGGCGATGAGCGCCTGTTCTGCCTTCGCTTCGATTAGCAGCGGCACTGCGCCCGCCACCTTTTCCAGCAACACAGACAGCGGCGGCAGGGTGCTGCCATCAGGGAGACGGAGTGTTGTCAGTTCAGCGGCGTCGCGAGCATCGAGCCGCCCCGCCGCTTCCGTTAGCCGGTCAAGCAGCACGTCATGAAACACAAACGGCACGCCGTCGCGGCTCAGCCGCACATCGCATTCAATGCCGAAACCGGCCTCCAGCGCTGCTTCGAATGCGGGCATGCCGTTTTCGCTATGGCGCGCGTCGTGCAGCCCACGATGGGCAAAGCCCGGATGGTGCAGGAAATCGGTGCGGCCCGGATCGGATCGCGCGCTTTGCTTCAAGCGCCCGTCACGCCGACTTCACGGCGACAATGGCGTCGATTTCGACCACCGCGCCGAGCGGCAACACCGGCACGCCGACCGCGCTACGTGCGTGCTTGCCCGCATCGCCGAACACCGACACCATCAGGTCCGATGCGCCGTTCGCCACCTTGGGCTGGTCGGTGAAGTCCGCGCCGCTGCTGATGAACGCGCCCAGCTTGACGATGCGCTCCACACGGTCGAGCGAACCCAGCGCCGCCTTGATCTGCGCGATCAGCATCACGCCGCACATCTTCGCGGCAGTCTGGCCATAGTCCACGTCGCGGTCCTCGCCCAGCCGCCCGGTCATCAACTGCCCGTCGACGAACGGCAGTTGCCCGGAAATGTGCAGCAGGCCGTTAGCCTCCACTGCGGCGACATAGGACGCCACAGGAGCGGCGGGCTGGGGCAGGGTGATGCCGAGTTCGGCAAGGCGCGTTTCGATGCTCATGCCCGTTTCAAAGCATCACTCCGGCGCACAGGTCAAGCCGCTTCGTCGGCAGGCACGCCCGACAGCCGTTCGCGGATCCAGCCTTCCGCCGCTTCCCAGCTGTCGATCCGCGCATGGGCGTGTGGCGCGGGCGGAATGTCCGCTGCCATCGATGGTTCGCCGACCATATGCAGCCGCCAGACGCCCGGTGCATGCTCCCGCACTGATTCGTGATGCTGGGGCAGGTCGTCTACGAACAGCGCGACGCTGGGGTCATAGCGCGCCACCATCTCCGCCACCGGTTTGCCCTTGCCGCCCTGATTCCAGTAGACCGGATATTCGACGCCGAGCTTGCGCAACTGCTCGATCCGTCCTTCATGCGCCCGCTCGGTGATATTGGTGAGCACCACGATATCGGCGATCTCGGACAGGCGGGCCACGGTTTCCAGCGCCCCGGCGATCGGTTGCTGCCGATCCATCTGCGTGTCGAAAAACTCGATCAGTAGCTCCCACACCCGGCCGCGCTCTACCACGGTGCCACACGCCTTGTGGCGCAGCGCGTTGACGAAATCATGGCCGGTCAGGCTGAAATGCACGTCGTGCGCCTCATCGAGCCAGTCGCGGAACGGCACGACCATGTGCAGCAGCACTTCGTCGCAGTCGGTAATGATCAATGGCCGTTTCATGCGTCCCACTCCGGTCCTGAAAGAGCTCGGTGCGCCGCCATCAGTTCCTCAGGGGCCACCGCAATGGCCTGCGCGCATGCAATCAGGTCCGGCTCGTGATTGGCCAGAAATCCCAGAACTGCCGCTTGCGTGTCTGGTAACCCCGCCGTCTCGCGCAGCGTGCCGGGTTCCAGACCCGTTATGGCGAGCAACCGTTCGGCCCGGTCTTCGTCCTGGCACAGCCAACCCAGTGCTAGCAGCGCGACGAGATGCGGGTCCGAGGCATTGCCAATTGAGTCGCGGGGGAGCATGAATTTCTTCCTGTGCTGTTCATGGCCGCTTAACCGTGAAGCGACGAAAGCGGTGTGGCAATTTCGGGGTGACTGGTGACAAAGCGCATACTCGTTGTCGAGGACAATGAACTCAACCTCAAACTTTTTTGCGACCTGCTGCGGGCGCATGGCCATGAAGCACGTCCGTTGAGTGATGGCCGGGATATTCTCAATGAAGCCCGTTCGTTTCAGCCGGACCTCATTATCATGGACATCCACCTGCCGCATGTCAGCGGGCTCGACCTGATCGCCGCGCTGAAGCGCGATCCCGCACTCGCCCCCATCCCAATCATGGCCGTCACCGCCTATGCGGGAAAGGGCGACGAGGAACGAATCCGCGGGGCAGGGGCGGAAGCCTATGTCTCGAAACCGATTTCCGTAATGAAGTTCATCGAGACGGTCGTGGGGCTGCTGTATCCTCCGAACGACGACGCGCTTTCAAAACCTATCGCCGTTCGTCCTGAGTAGGGGCTGAACTCATCGAAGGGCCGTACCGATGGTCCGGTGCTTTGACACGCCATTTCGACGACTCTATCGCACTCAGCACGAACGGCGGATAAGGGTGTAGTCACCCGTACCCCCCAAAAAAACAGCAAAAAGCCCGCCCCGACTGATTCGGGCGGGCTCTTGCTCGGCAAGCGATCCCGGCCCCAGCCGGAACGCGGCTTACTTGATCTTGGCTTCCTTGAACTCGACATGCTTGCGCACGACGGGATCATATTTGCTGAAGCTCAGCTTTTCCGTCTTGGTGCGCGGATTCTTCTTCGTAACATAGAAGAAGCCCGTGTCCGCGCTGCTGACGAGCCTGATTTTAACTGTGGCTGGCTTGGCCATGGCCCAATCCTTCAAAAAATCCGTTGAAAAAATAAGGCGGCCTGCTCGCCGCCCCGTTTCAGGCCGCGCTCATGCGTCATCGATGCGCGCTTGTCAATGGTCCGCCGGTTGCGCGTCTCGTTTTTCCGCGGAAATTCTGCCCGAGTGCCCGTATGAATGGCCTTCCTTTAGGCGCTGTTAACTTCTCTCGCGCATCATGACGGCAGGGGACGGGCAAGGGAGACACGCCCATGAAGCACGATGCGATGATGGTAGTTCGTTCCGGCCTCAAGAACCGCATCGATGCGATTGCCGCCCAGCAGGGCCATATCAGCCTCGCGCGGATCTGCGAGGAAATTGATATCATCCGCCATGACGCTCGCACTTACGGGCTGGAGCCGGTAGAGCGCCTAGCCTCTACACTGGAATCCGCACTGGCGCTCAATGGCCTTGGTCCGGTCATCTTGTCCTATCTTGACCTGATGCGTGACGCGGTGGAGTGCGAAGACACCACGCCCGAAGCGAGCACCGCCTATCTGGCGGCGATGTCGCTGCGTATGGGGCATTAAAGCTCCCTTCTTATGGATACCCTGCTGCTGACACTGCTCGCCTGCCTGTGGGGCGAGACGGGGGACCGCAGCCAGATGCTTACGGCTGCGTTTGCCCGTCGTTGGCCGGGTCGGCTCACGGTGATTCTCGGTCTGGTGGTCGCGGCGGCTGCCAATGCCGCGCTGTCGGCGTGGGCGGGGTCCTTTATTGCGACCAGTATCGGAGTGGGTGCGCGGGGGCTGTTCCTCGCGCTGGCCTTGCTGGCCGCTTCGGTGGCCATGCTGATGCCGGTGAAGACGCCTGACCTGCTCGTCCGTTGGCGGGTGGGCGCGTTCGGCACAAGCGCGCTCGGCCTGTTCATTCTCGGCTTCGGCGAAAGCGCGCAGTTTCTGATTGCAGGGATGGCAACAGCCCGGGCAGAACCGTCCTGGGCGGCAGTAGGGGGGGCAACCGGTGTCATCCTCGCCTGTCTGCTCCCGCTTATTTGTGGGCCGGATATCTTTTCGCGTCTGCCGCTGCGCATGGTGCGCCGGACGGGCGCGGCGATTTTCTTCCTGATTGGCTCCGCGATGGCGCTCGCCGCACTCGGGCTGCTCTAGCGCCGTCCAACTGATCGCCTTTTCCGATTACACAGACGGATATTATAAGCGGGCAATCCGGCACCAAAAATGCGATGAAGCGTTACGCAGCCAACGTCCAACAGGAGTGTGAACATGCCCGCGAAGCCGCTGAAAACCCCCACTGATCTGCCCCGCAACGCCACATCGACTGTTGCGCAGGCGCTTAATACGATCTTGGCCGACAGCTACGCGCTGTATTTCAAGACGAAGAATTTCCATTGGCACGTGTCCGGCCCGCATTTCCGCGACTATCACCTCATGTTCGACGAGCAGGCCGCACAGATCCTGGCGACGACCGACCTCATCGCCGAGCGCGTACGCAAGACGGGCAACGTCACGCTTCGCTCGATCGGCGACATTTCCCGGCACCAGACGTTGAGCGACAACGACGCTGATTTTGTCAGCCCGCGTGACATGCTGACCGAGTTGCGGGAGGATAATCTGCGCTTGGTCGAAGCGTTCCGCGCGGCCAAGCAGGCGGCGACCGATGCTGGCGACAACGCCACTGAAGGCATTATCGACGACTGGACGGACCAGGCGGAAACGCGTGCGTGGTTCCTGTTCGAGGCTGGCCGGGACAGCTGATCCGCTGGCGCCTGATCGGCCGTGGGTCGGTCAGGCCGCCTTCGACTGGACGATACTGCTCAGGAATTCGTCGGTGCGATGGCGCATGCGCGCCAGATGCTCGTCGATCTGGTAGGACGATTTGTCGAGCTGGGCGATCTGCTCGACCATGGCGCTGACTTCGGTACGAATCTGGCCGATCGTCGTAGAGATGGCGTCTGCCGTTCGCGCGGTTTCGTCCACGGACGCCGCAATAACCGTTACCGTACCCGATTGCCGCTGCATCGCGGTCGTTACCCGTTCGCCACTGTGAAGGATCGCCGAGACGGTCTCGCGGATGCCCGCATTGGCGTTGACGGTGTCGAACGTCGCCTTCTGGATGCCTGCGATCTTCGCTGCGATGTCGTCGGTCGCCCGCGCTGTCTGGCTGGCAAGCGACTTGACCTCCTGCGCCACCACGGCAAAGCCACGTCCGGCGTCGCCCGCTCGCGCCGCCTCGATCGTTGCGTTGAGGGCGAGGAGATTGGTCTGGCCCGCGATGGCGCGAATGAAGCCAAGGATCGATTCGATGGCTTCGGTCTGTTGCGACAGCCATTCACCGGCCTGTTCGGCTTTGGTGGTGTTATCGGATGCCTGGTGGAGCACCGCTTCGCCCAGCTTCGTTTCCGCTTCCACTTCGCGAATCGCGTCAGAAAGGCCCGCCGCTGTCCGCGCCGCATCCAGCATGGCGATGGAAGACTGTTCCGCGGCCGCAGCGACCTCCAGTGCATGCTCGAGCGTCTTGCGTGCGACTTCCGACGTGTTTTCCATCTCGTGCCGCAGATTGCTCGATTCGGATTGAACATGACGGAGCTGCTCGGCAAACTCCTTTTGAAAGACCTGTCCGGCCTGCTCAAGGGCCTGGGCGGATTCGCGCAACTGCAAGGTGCCGATCTGCGCGCCGAGGATCTCGCTCTCGATATGCGTGTCCTTGATGCCGATCTCGATCAGTTGCAGCGCGGTGGGCATGTCGTCGCCAAAGCGGTTCATGATTTTCCGCACCAATCCGCTCAGCCGTGTATTGGCGAGCGATGCGACATGTGCTGTTGTGACGCCGCTCCGGAACAATTGTTGCCCGCGCTTTGCGGTTCGCGTCATCCAGGCAGTACCCTGAGTATCGACGTAACGGGGTTCAAGATAGCCGCGGGGATCTCTCATCATCTGAGCAAAGAGATCCTGCACAATGAGATCGGGTTGTGTTGCAGCCAGATCTTGCCACTGTTCCAGCCGGGTCTCGATCAGCAGATCGCCGCATTTGTCCCACAGCAGCTTGAGTTCGTCGCTCAGCGTTCCGTTCGGATCATAGATTGCGCGTCGGGCAATTAGCTCCTGTTCGGGAAGGGCGTTCTCGTTTTCAAATTCTGCATTGGCGACCATTTTGCGGTACCCTGTGTGGTGTCTAAACCATGATAGGCAAACAGGGTAAAAACTCTCTTAACGTTCTGGAAGGAATGTAAAAGATCGCATTGAAATTACAGGATAAAATTTTGACGGAGAATAACGTCACCGCCAAACAAAAACGGCGCCTCTCACGAAGCGCCGTTTTTCAAAATTTAACCTTATGAGCCGGTTCAGTCGGCCTTGTTCTGAAGGTTGACGGCGGCCATCTTGCCGCGACGGTCCACCTCCAGCTCGAAGTCGAGCCGGTCGCCCTCGTTGAGGTTCGACATGCCGGCACGTTCTACCGCACTGATGTGCACAAATGCGTCGGGCTGGCCATCATCGCGCTGAATGAACCCGAAGCCCTTCATCGCATTGAAGAATTTGACTGTGCCGCTCGCGCGCTCACCGGTCAGCTGACGCTGCGGACCACGATCGCCACCGGCACCGCCGAAACCACCAGGAGCCCGTGGCTCACGCGGCGGGCCGCGATCGGTCACGGGCAGGGGCTCGCCTTCAATCTTGAGATCCGTCGCGGAAATCTTACCGCCCCGATCAACGAGGGTGAAACCCAGCGGCTGCCCCTCGGCAAGACCGGTCAGACCCGCCTGTTCGACCGCGCTGATGTGCACGAACACATCTTCCGCGCCATCATCGCGAACGATAAAGCCGAAGCCCTTCTGACCGTTAAAGAATTTTACGACGCCAGTGCCTTCCCCGACGACCTGCGCAGGCATGCCCCCACGTGCGCCGCCACCGCCACCGCGGAAGCCACCACCACCGGCACCGCCACCGCCGAAACCGCCGCGATCACCGAAACCGCCCGACGGAGCGCCAAAACCGCCACGGTCGCCCCCACCGAAGCCGCCTCTGTCGCCGAACCCACCGCCAAAACGGCCGCCAGCCGCCTGATCTGGAAAACCGCCAAAATCGTCGCCGCCGAAACCGTCCCGCTTGTCCTTGCCGCGTCCGCGGCGACCTCTATCAAAACTCATGCCCTGTTAGTCACTTTCGCATCGTCCACCACTGTACCGGATGAACATGTCGGACGAAGGGACATGCAGAATCCGCCGTATTATACGGTTTGGGAATCACTATAGCCATGTTTCCGGCGCAGTGCGAACATTTTTACTGCCGATATCAATCCGCTTCTTCTTGAACGCTGTACCTGTCGCGTAAAAGCCACAACTTTGCTCCACCGCGGTGTGGAGGGAGCGGCAATATGCCTTCAGGGACGGGTCTGGCCGGTTCCGCGCACGACCCATTTATAGGTCGTCAGCCCTTCCAAAGCGACCGGGCCACGGGCGTGCAGTCGCCCCGTGGAAATGCCGATTTCCGCGCCCAGACCAAATTCACCACCGTCCGCAAATTGGGTGGATGCGTTCCACATCACGATCGCGCTGTCGACCGCGTTGAGAAAACGCTCGGCGGCGGGCGCATCTTCTGCGATGATGGCGTCGGTGTGGTGGCTGGCATGCGCGGCGATATGTGCCAGAGCGTCGTCCAACCCGTCGACCATTGCGATGGACACAATCGCATCGAGATATTCGGTGTCCCAGTCCTCGTCACTTGCGGGGCTGACGCGGGGGTCTAGCGCACACACCGCCGCATCGCCGCGCACCGCGCACCCGGCTTCGATCAGTGCCTTCACAATGCTCGCTGCATCGGGAAAGCCGGTGTCGATCAACACCGTCTCGGTCGCGCCACAGATGCCGGTCCGCCGCATCTTGGCGTTGACGACCAGCGCGCGCGCCATGTCCGGGTCGGCGGAGCTGTGGACATAGCTGTGGTTGATCCCGTCGAGATGCGCGAGCACGGGTACGCGTGCCTCTTCCTGCACGCGCGCGACCAGCGACTTGCCGCCGCGCGGCACGATCAGGTCGATCATCCCCGCCGCGCGCAGCAGCGCGCCGACCGCCGCGCGGTCGGTTGTCGGAACCAGTTGCACCGCATCGACGGGCAGGCCGGCCGAGCCGATGCCCTGCGCCATGGCTGCGTGGATGGCCCGATTGCTTTCGACGGCTTCGCTCCCACCCCGCAGGATGGCCGCGTTGCCCGCGCGCAGGCAGAGGGCGGCCGCGTCGGCGGTGACGTTCGGGCGGCTCTCGTATATGATGCCGATCGTGCCGAGCGGTACGCGGACGCGTTGTAGCGTCATGCCGTTGGGCCGCACCGTCTCCTCAATAATCTCGCCCAGCGGGTTGGTAAGGCGTGCCACCTGCTCCACCCCGGCGGCTGTGCTTTCGATCCGCGCTTCGTCGAGCCGCAGCCGGTCAAGCATGGCGGGCGACAGTCCATTGGCAGCCGCATTTTCCATGTCGCGTGCATTGGCCGCGCAGATCGCAGGCGTGGCCTCACGCAGCGCCTGCGCTGCGAGCATCAGAGCACGCACCTTCTGCTCGTCACTGGCCTGCGCCAGAATGGCTCCGGCCGCCCGCGCCCGCGCGCACATTGCGGCGATCAGCATTTCCGGCGTCTGGGTCATGTCGTTCATCGTCGGCTCAATTCTCATTAGGTACAGCGGGTATTCAAAGGTCCTAGCATGAAGCGGCCTAGGGTTAAAGTCGCGCGGCGGTTGAGTTGTGCGCTTGCCCCCGATAAGGGAGACGGATGACAGTCTATTTTCATGAGGAAGACCTGCCCGCCGGTGTGCTGGGCGAAGGTCCGGTCGCCATCGATACGGAGACCATGGGTCTTATCACCCCGCGCGACCGTTTGTGCCTCGTGCAGATCAGCGACGGCAAGGGCGACGAGCATCTCGTGCGCTTCGCGCCGGGCAGCGCCTATGACGCGCCCAATCTGAAGGCAATTGTCGCCGATCCGGCGCGCCTGAAACTGTTCCATTTCGGCCGGTTCGATATCGCCGCGCTCCAGCATTATCTGGGTGTGCTGGCGACTCCGGTTTACTGCACCAAGATCGCGTCAAAGCTGGTGCGCACCTATACCGACCGCCATGGCCTCAAGGAACTGGTGCGCGAATTGCTCGGCCAGGAAATCAGCAAGCAGCAGCAAAGCTCGGACTGGGGTGGGGCGGTCCTGTCGGATGCGCAGCGCGATTATGCCGCGTCCGATGTACGTTTCCTCCACGCCATGCGCGAAGAACTCAATCGTCGCCTCGAACGGGAAGGGCGGATGGAACTGGCACAGGCCTGTTTCGATTTTCTGCCCCACCGGGCCTTGCTCGACCTCGCGGGTTGGCCGGAAACCGATATTTTCTCGCACATGTGATCGGATAAGCGCGCACCCATGTCCCTCAAGGCCGACAGCCAGCGTACCGCGCGCCAACACTGGGCGGCGCCGGGGGGCGTGCACGACCGGGTGGTCGGTTTGCTCAAGACCGTGCTGCCTATCGCCGTGGGCGTGGTGCTGGCGGCGCTCGCCTTTGCGCCTTTCGTGATGCAGAGCGAAGTCAGCTTTGTGCTCGACAAGAACGACGTCGATGTGGCCGGTGAACGCATGCGCGTGCAGGAAGCGCTTTATCGGGGCGAGGACAGCAAGGGTCGTCCCTTCTCGCTGCGGGCGGGATCGGCGGTGCAGAAAACCTCTCGCGAGCCGATTGTCGAGTTGCGCGATCTCTCAGCGCGAATCCTCATGGCGGACGGTCCGGCACTGCTCAACGCGCGGAACGGGCGTTACAATCTGGACAATGAGCGTGTCGGTATCGTCGGCCCCGTCCAGTTCCAGTCGGCGGGCGGCTATCGGTTGACCACGCGCGATGTGGGCATCGATCTGCGCACCCGCCGGATGCAGAGCGCTGGCCGTGTCGATGGGCGCATGCCGATCGGCACCTTTGACGCCGATCAATTGAAGGCCGATCTGGGCGCGCGCACGGTGGAGCTTACCGGCCATGCCCGCTTGCGTATCGATCAAAATGCCATCAAAGGGCGTACACGATGAAATCTTCCCTGCTTCTTGCCCTTGGTTCCGCTGCCCTTACGCTGACGGCGCTTGGCGTGACCGCACAGGCGCAGCTGATGCGCGGGCATGACAGTAACGCGCCGGTCAATTTTTCCGCCGACCGGATCGAGGTGCAGGACCGTGCCGACCGCGTGCTGGTATCGGGCAATGTGCATGTGACACAGGCAGACCTGACGCTCGATTCGACGCGCATGACCGTCGCCTATCGCAACGCGGGCGGCATCCAGATCGACCGGATCGACGCGGCCGGTAACGTCCGCATCGTTCGCCAGGGCGATACCGCGCGTGGCGATGTGGCGATCTACGACCTCAATGCGAAGATCATAACGCTGCTCGGCAATGTCGAGCTGATGCAGCAGGGCAACCGCTTGACGGGCGGGCGGCTGACGATGGATCTCAACACCGGGCGCTCCACTGTTGACGGCCGCGCGGCCGCAGGGGCGGGTGGCACCACCACGTCGAGCGGCGGCCGTGTGTCGGGCACGTTCACCGTGCCGCAACGCGAATCCAAGTAAGCCAAAAGCCGCTCAAGCGACCGTTTTTTCGGAAGGATTTGGCACGCGCTGCGCGGGAGGGCTTCCCTCCATGCAGGAATCTTGCCAAATGGGCGTGCGTGCTCCGTTTTTCAGTTTTAATTAACCACGGGACCCTAAGGCAGGGACCAGCAAGGATCGGTTATGGATGACATTGCGCTGATGGACAGGTCGGTAGCGGAACGCGCGGCGCACCACAACGCGGCGGAGGTTCTCGGCGGCCTCGAAGTCGTCTCGCTTGCCAAGACCTATGACCGCCGTCCGGTCATCACCGACGTGTCGCTGACCGTGGGGAAGGGTGAGGTTGTCGGTCTGCTCGGCCCGAACGGGGCGGGCAAGACAACCTGTTTCTATTCGATCATGGGCCTAGTCCGCCCCGACAGCGGACGGATTACGCTCGACGGCCAAGACATCACCAGCCTCCCCATGTACCGCCGGGCCATTCTGGGCCTGGGCTATCTGCCGCAGGAAACCTCGATCTTTCGCGGCATGACGGTTGCGCAGAATATCAGCGCTGTGCTGGAACTGGCCGAGCCGGATGCCGCCGCGCGATCCGAGCGGCTGGAGCAGTTGCTGGGGGAATTTGGACTCGCCCGACTGCGCGATTCGTCTGCCATGACGCTGTCGGGGGGTGAACGTCGCCGCTGTGAAATCGCCCGCGCGCTCGCCGCGAATCCTTCGATCGTTCTCCTCGACGAGCCGTTCGCGGGCATCGATCCGCTCTCGATCGCCGACATCCGCGATCTCGTGAAGCAATTGAGCACGCGTGGCATCGGCGTGCTCATCACCGATCATAACGTTCGCGAAACGCTGGAAATCGTCGATCGCGCTTGTATCATTTACGACGGCAAAGTGCTCTTCGCGGGTAGCCCGACGGAACTGGTTGCCAATGCCGAGGTCCGCCGCCTCTATCTCGGCGAGAGCTTCTCTCTGTGAGATGATGGCGCGGACGTCCTCCTGTCCCGCGCCGTACGCAGGGGACGCGCTCTGATGGCGCTCGGCCCACGCCTCGATCTGCGTCAGAGCCAGTCCCTGGTCATGACGCCTCAGCTGCAGCAGGCAATTCGTCTGCTCGCGCTGTCGAATATTGAGGTGGAAGCGTTTCTCGCAGGGGAACTGGAACGCAACCCCTTGCTCGAACTGGCACGCGGGCCGGATGCCGCCTCCGCCGACGATGCGCCGGCGCGGCCAGACGCGGCGCCCCTCTCCGCCGACACGCCCAGCGACAGACTGATGGGGCAGGACGGCCCAGCCGCCGACAATCCGCTCGACGTTGACTACGCCGCCGAAACGTTCATCTCAGATGGTCCGGGCGATCGCGCCGCGGACACTCGGCGAGGAGATGACGGCGCTGGCGGTCCGTCGCTTGCCGGTTCCTATGACACGCCGGGCTTCGGCAATGATGGCGCGGATTTTGACAGCTTCGCGGGGGAAGATGTTGGCCTCTACGAGCACCTGATGGATCAGGCGCGGCTACACTTTTCCGGCACCTCGCTGCTGATTGCAGGGCAGCTCATCGGCCAGATCGATGAGGCAGGCTATCTGGAAGCCGACCTGCTCGCGCTTGCCTACGCCCTTAACACCTCTCGTCGGGAGGTGGAGGCGGTGCTTGCGGTTATTCAGAGCTTCGACCCCATCGGTGTGGGCGCCCGCTCGCTTGCCGAATGCCTGGCGCTGCAGGCACGCGAAGCCGATCGCTATGATCCTGCCATGGCAGCGCTGATCGACAATCTCGATCTCCTCGCGCGCGGCGCGCTTCCGCAGCTGCGCCGGATCTGCGGTGTGGATGAGGAAGACATGGCCGATATGATTCGTGAGCTGCGCGCTTACGACCCCAAGCCTGGCCTGCGTTTCGCCCACCATAATATGCAGGCGGTTATCCCCGACCTCTTCATCGCGCAGACCGCCGACGGCTGGTCGATCGAGATCAACGCCGCCACCCTGCCGCGCGTGCTCATCAACCGAAACTATTATCTCGAACTCAGCAGCGGCGCACAGGACAAGACGTCGAAGGCGTGGATTTCCGACTGCCTCGCCAGCGCCAACTGGCTGCTCAAGGCGCTCGACCAGCGGCAGAAAACGATCGTCCGCGTCGCTGCCGAGATCGTGAAGCAGCAAGAGGAATTCTTCCGCCACGGGGTCGCGCATCTCAAGCCGTTGACGTTGCGCACGGTCGCCGATGCCATCGGCATGCACGAATCGACCATCAGCCGCGTCACCAGCAACAAATATCTGTCCTGCGCGCGTGGCGTCTATGAGTTGAAATTCTTCTTCACCAGCGGCATCGCGTCCGCAGCCGGGGGTGAGGCCGTGTCGGCCGAGGCTGTAAAGAGCCGCATCAAGGCGCTGATCGGCATGGAAGACCCTGCGGCTATCCTCTCGGACGACACGCTCGTCGACATGCTCCGTAAGGATGGGTTCGACATCGCGCGCCGCACGGTCGCCAAATATCGCGAGGCGCTGGGGATCGGTTCGAGCGTGCAGCGTCGCCGTCAGAAGGCGCTGGCGGGGTAGGGGGACGCCCTTCACCCTCACCGTTCGTGCGTACCGAAGCACCATTTGATACGGGGCTTCGCCTAGCTCAGTCCCTACTCAGGGCGAACGGATGCTGCCGTATGCCCCTAACGCCCTTGGTTTCTCCAGCGCGTGATCGTGCGCTCCAGTATCTCGTCCTCGCCGCCGGACTCCTGCCACAGCTTGGAGAAGCTCGGGTCACTGGAGGCCGGGCGACGATGTTCTTCCAGATTGTCGAGCGACACGCGGATCGGGATCGACACGCCTTCGCCGCAGATGATGCATTCGCGGTTGCGCAAGGCCGGGATGGAATCAAGAAACCCGCGCGCGCCTTCCGGCATGGCGGCCTTGACGAACTGCTGGTCTCGGTCGTTGTTGAGGCGCATCGAGATGATCGTGCCGCACTGCGACAGCACACCTTCGGCCAGATCGGACGGCCGCTGCGTGATCAGGCCTAGGGAAACGCCATATTTACGGCCTTCCTTGGCGATGCGCTCCAGGATCTTGCGGACCGATTGCCCCGCGCCGCTCGTGCTGTTGGGAATATAGCGATGCGCTTCCTCGCAGACGAGGAGGATCGGTCGCTTGGGTTCCGTGCGCGCCCAGATGGCGTAGTCGAACACCAATCGCGAGAGCACCGATACCACGACCGAGGTAATCTCGGACGGCATGGCGGAAACGTCGATGATCGAGATCGGGCGGCCATTGGCGGGCAGACGGAAGATCTTCGCGATGAAGTCCTGCATCGAATCGGCCACCAGCATGCCGGAAAACATGAAGCTGTAACGGGGGTCGGCCTTCACTTCCTCGATACGGGTCTTGAGGCGCATATAGGGGAGGGAGGTCGTGCCCTTGTCGAGCTTGCCCATCTCGTTGGAAAGAATGGCGGTGAGGTCGGACAGCAGATAAGGCACGGGCGAATCCACGGTCAGCCGTGCCATGCCCTCTGCTAGCCTGTTGCGCGAACGCGCCGCCAAAATGCACTTGGCGAGAATATCGCTGTCCTGCGTCCGGTCGGATCCTTCCGACGTCACGAACACCTCGCAATGTTCCTCAAAATTCATCAGCCAGTAAGGCAGCGCCAGATTGTTGACGTCATAGATCGCGCCATTGTCCTCGAAGGCGGCCGAATATTCGCCATGCGGGTCAATCATGACGATGTGGCCGCGCGGGGACAGGTCGCAGATGCGGTGCAGGATCAGCGCGGCCGACGTCGATTTACCGGTGCCGGTCGAGCCGAGCAGCGCGAAATGCTTGCCGAGCAGCGCATCAACATACAGCGCTGCGCGGGTGTCACGCGTGGGATAGACCGTACCGATCTGTACATGCGCGCGGTCGTCGGCGGCGTAGATGCGGCGCATGTCTTCGCTCGAAACCGGGTAGATTGGCGAACCCGGTGTCGGATAGCGTGTCACGCCGCGGCGGAAGCCGGAGATTGTGCCTGTCCCGAAATCCTCATGCCCTTCGCCCAGAAAATCGACATCGGCAACGATATGTGTGGGATTGCGCCGGTCGACCACCATGGAGCGGACATTGGCGATCACCCACATTGCGCCCAGGCGCATCTTCACCTGGCTGCCGACCTGGCCGACCATTGCGATACACGGATCGTCATGGTTGGCGAGCGCTTCGATATGCTCCATGTCGATCAGGATCTGCGAACTCGACCCACTGATCTGGAACACCGCACCGATCGCCTCCATGCTCGCATCCCGCGGCGCGGTTGCTGGTGCGGCGGTATGCGTCGTCTGCATCCCTTCCGAAAAATTCGAAAATCCAGTCATGTCGTTCATACTTCGCCCCATATGCCGACAATCTGCCGGATAAACATACGCATCTGGCGGTCAGTCTACGCGACCAAGGTAAACAAGGCTTTTACGCGGCAAAGAGGGGCAGAGAGTTACGAGAAAGGCGTCTAGCGTCACACCCGTCGACCGATGGTCCCGGCGATCCAGCCCATGGCCACCGCAACGAAGATCGCGGCCATGCCATAGAAGAACGAATATTGCTGTGCCGCGAAGGCCATGAACCGTTCGAACCCGGATTTGCGCACGACAATGTCGCGGATGGCGGCTGCGACCACGCGCCCGTCCTGGATCAGAAAGGTCTCGGCCGTGTAGTTGCCGACGATGGCCCGTGCGGACAGCGGCAAGCGCGCGCGATACAGCACGCCTCCGGTAATTTCGACCGTTCCCTGCTTCTCGACGAACAGCCCGCGCCGTGTCTGGAGGTCGATCAGCCCGCGCTCGAACCGGGGAATTTGCTCCAGATTGTCGAAGGACGCAGGAGAAAGCTGGATGTTGTTGATCCCCAGTTCGTAAATGGCGGCGGTCCGTGCATCCGTCAGATGGTCGAGCGAGCGTGAACTGGCGATCGCATAGAAACTCGGCGTCGACTGGAAGCGCATCGTCTCGGCATTGACCCAGATGCCTGCGATCTTCTGCTTCTCCCGCATGACCGTCGCCTGTTCGGGGCCCTTGAGGACCACGACGATATCGGGAGCTTTCTTGGGCACCACCCCGTCGGGGTAGACGATCGCGCCGAACAGGAGCAGTTCCGCGCCCTTGAAACTATACTGGATCTCGACCTCGCGCTGTGAAACGTCGGGCACCAGCGTCGGTAGGCTCGCACCGCCACTCGCCCATGCCACCAGCGGCAGGCCGATGAACCGCAGCCACCGTTTCATCGCACGTCCAGAGTGTAGATTTCGTCCGGCCGCCAGCCCAGCCCCAGCGCCATGCGGATCGCCACGACCAGCACCACGAACGCGAGGCCGATGCGTAGATATTCCGGGCGGATCTTGCGCGACAGGCGCGTGCCGATCTGCGCGCCGGTGACGCTGCCCAGCAGCAACAGCATCGCCAGCACGAGATCGACCGCCTTGGTCGTCAGGCTGTGGACCAGCGTCGATGCCATCGTGACGAACAGGATCTGGAACAGCGACGTGCCCACCACGACCTGCGTCGTCATGCCGAGCAGATAAAGCATCGCCGGGACCATGATGAACCCGCCGCCCACGCCCAGCAGCATCGTCAGCACGCCAGTGGCGATTCCCAGCAGAAACGGCGCGAGAGGCGAGATGTAGAGGCCCGATTTGTAAAAGCGCCAGCGGAACGGCAACGCCGCGACCAGCGGGTGGTGGCGGCGCTTGCGGGCCGGCGGGCGCTGCCCGGTGCGCATGGCGACGATGCTGTGGACCGATTCATACGCCATCAACAGGCCGATCGACCCCAGCAGCACGACATAGAGGATGGCGATCACCGTATCCATCTGTCCGGCGGCCTGGAGCAGGCTGAATATTCCCGCGCCAAACACAGCGCCGACGACACCGCCCCCGACCAGCACCGCGCCCATCCGCACATCCACTGTGTCGCGCGAAAGATGATCGATCACGCCGGACACGCTCGCCCCCGTTACCTGGGTTGCGGCGGATGCGGCGGCGACAGTGGGCGGTATGCCATAGAAGATGAGCAGCGGCGTGGTCAGGAACCCTCCGCCCACGCCGAACATGCCGGACAGCAGCCCGACCAGACCACCCAGCCCGACGATCACGAAAATATTGACCGACAGATTGGCTATGGGAAGATAGAGGTCCATCTCTGCTTCCTATATGGCAAAATGGCGGGGACGTAAGCCGCTTTGGCGTTTCGCGCTCCTAAAAATCGCCCCCGATCGTGATGGCGAGTCCAGATCCCGGGCGCGCGTTCCCGCCGATCCGTTCGCGCCACTCGACCGACAGGCGCGGGCGCATCGCGCCCACCGGCACGCGCAGGTCGAGGCGCGGTCCGATGTCGAGCCTCCGCACGCCCGGCTGAAACCCGCCTGACGCGCTCAACCCGATGGACATCCCGTCCGATACGAGCGGGTGGGACAGCGCGATTCGTCCGTCGCCGAAGGCGTCGCGGCTGTTCAGTCCGACAAAGCCCGCCTGTCCATAGCCTTCGATATCGAGGCCGCCAGTGACACGGGATGGCCCGAAGCCTGTGACACTCACCAGCGCAAAGGCGTCACGCGCACCTTGGCCGAGTGCGACGCGGCGTTCCATGCCGACGCGTACCGGTATTTGGCCGCCGATCGCCTGCCAGTTCAGCCCCAGCGCCGCTTCTGGCGCATGCGGCCGGTCGATCGCGGCGGACAGGCGTACATATGCGTCGATCGGACGCCTCAGTGACCGGTCGAGCCGCAGCCCCGCCTGCGACCCTCCCAATTGTCCGGCATTGGCGAGGGCAGGGCCGCGTCCATGGTCCCGCCACAGCAACCAGAACCCGGCCCGCCAATCGTTTCGTCCGTTCGGAGACGGTGATCGGGTAGGGCGGGGCGGGGCAGAGGTGGATGGCGGCCAGGGTGTATCCGTCTGCGCCCTCTCTCCGGCGAGGTCCGCGTCCGGTTCCGCCGAGCGAACCAGAAGCGGCGGAGCAACGGCTCTGCCCTGCCAAGCTAAGCCGGAAATGCGTGAGGCGAACGGGACGGAGCGGCTGACCCCGGGTGTCGGGGCGCGCCGTGGGATTGTTGTCGTCGCGACGCCGGAGGGTGGACCGCCAACGTGCCGTAGTAGGGTGGGTGCTTTTGGGACATCTACCCTCGCCGTGGTCATTTCCGGAGCAAGAGGCTGGCCTGCATCGCGCGTCACCATCATGATCCGCGCCCCGGCCCATAACGCCAGCGCAGCCAGCAGGAACCGCAGCGGACGTCCGCGCAACGATCCTGCGGTGCTCACGCGGCAGCGTGCGGCGGATGATCTCCACCATGGGGAAAGCGGTGCGTGGTCTTGTCCCAGACGACCGCGCCTCCGCGCCATTGGCGGACGTAGATCCACACCGCCCGCCGAGCCGCAAGCATGGCGATGACATTCGCGATCACCGAACGCGGTATCGCCAGCAGTCCCTGTCGCCATCCATATGCGCGGGTTGAGAAGGCAAAGCGCATCGCCAGCCGCCAGAGCATCAGACCAGCGGTGCACTCCATGGCCAAGGCCAGTGTCGGTGACAGCGGTTCGGGCACGAAGACCCCGGTCCACGCGCCGATCAGCATCAACCCATAGCCGATGGTCGCGCCATAGGCCGCAAGCAGAACCAGAGCCGAGAACACCGCCCGGCGGTCATGCAGCCGCATCCAGCGCTCGCGCCACGATCCCGCCCAGCCCATCCGGTCCCAGCCCGCGAGTGCGATCCCGGCGAACCAGCGCGACTTCTGCTGCACTGCCTCGCGGATTGTCTCCGGGAAGTGCTCTTGCGTGCAGATCAGCACACCGTCTGCGTCGCGCATGGCGATAAACGCCGTCCTGCGTCCGGCTTCGGCCATGCGCAGGCCGATCTCGTAATCCTCGGTAAGCGATTGGGGATCGAACGGATCGCCGCCTCGCGTTGCCGCAAGTTCGCCCAGAACATCGCGGTCGAACGCGCAGCCTACCCCCGCCGATGGCACGCTGGCTCCCAAAGCTTCGCGTGTCCGCAGCGTTTTGCCATGTGATTCTGCGAATTCATCTGCATAATGGCCCGCAATCCATTGGGATTGCTGACTTATCAGTGGGCGGACCGGCAGTTGGACCATCGCAAAGCGGTCGATCATGGTGTCGAACAGTCGCGGTTCGTCCCGGTGGACGACATCTTCCGCGTCGTGCAGCACCACGGCCTTGAACCGTGTGCCAGTGGCGTTTTCTTCGCGCACCATCGCGTGCCACAGCCGGTTGAGGCAGTCCGCTTTAGTCGTCGGTCCGTCAACCGGGACGATGACCAGATGCACATGTGCGTAGTTGCGTGCGACCGAAGCGACAGCCGCGATGGTATCCGCGTCGTTGGGATAGGTGCCCACGAAGATCCGGCATTGTTGCTCGGTCCAGAGCCCGCAGGCGCGCGTCAGCATGGCACCGATGACCGCCGCCTCGTTCCATGCGGGGACGAATACCGCCATCCGCCCAGGCGCAACGGAAGCGGGCAGGGTGGAGGCGGTCATGCGTTCATGTCGGCTGTAGACGAACAGTCTGCGCCATCCCCATCGGGCCAGAAACAGCAGATCGAACGTCAGATCGTCGATCCCGCCGATCAGCAGGCCCGCGACCGCAAAAAGCAGACATTCATGCTGCACGACTTCCACCCAGTGAAAGCCCATTCCCCCCGTCGTAATGGCCCTTCCCCCGTCGTGCCATCAGCGTTCCACTGTCCCGGCCATGCCGGGCTTGTTGAATGGATAAGCGATCGATTAGAAATTACCAGAATTATTGTATCGATTGCATCCCTTTTGGAGGCTTTATGGATGCGGTAACCTTGCCACGGCTTCCCGCCGCTCTACACTGTAACGGGCACTCCATCTGACAGGGATTTGTATTGATGACATCGCCCGAACGTCCATCGCTGCTGCGCGCCTTTCTGCGGAGCGAGGCGGCGAGTGGCGTCCTCCTGATCCTCGCGGCGGTCCTCGCCATGCTGCTCGCCAACGCCACGGCGGGAAGCGCGGACTGGTATCATCATCTCGTCCACGCCACGACCGGACCGGAACTGACGCCGAAGCTCGGGCCGATGACTGTGCATCTGTGGATCAACGACGGGCTGATGGCGATTTTTTTCCTTGTCGTCGGACTGGAAATCAAGCGGGAATTTGTCGACGGCCGACTGGCGACCTGGAAGGGGCGGCGTCTGCCATTCGTTGCGGCGGCTGCCGGAATGGCGGTGCCCGCGCTCGTCTATTTGCTGGTTACGGGGGGACAGACCGAGCTGCTGCGTGGCTGGGCGATCCCGGCCGCAACCGATATCGCCTTCGCGCTGGGTGTACTGGCTCTGCTCGGATCCCGCGCACCGACTTCGCTTAAACTGCTGCTCACGACCATTGCGATTGTCGATGACATGGGCGCGGTCGCCATCATAGCGTTCGTTTATACCGCTGACCTCAATATGGTTGCGCTCGGCTGCGCGGCGGCGATTCTCGCCGTTATGGCCGCGATGAACAGGGCCGGGGTCAAGGCGCTGACGCCCTATCTGCTGGCGGCAGCTGTGCTGTGGTATGCGGTGCTGCTGTCGGGGGTGCATGCCACGATTGCGGGGGTCCTTGCGGCGACGATGATCCCGATCACCCGCACACCAGGCGCGCCTGATGCGGTCGACAGCCCCTTGCACCGGCTGGAACATGCGCTCCACCCGTGGAGCGCGTTTCTGATCGTGCCGCTGTTCGGCTTTGCCAATTCCGGCGTCAGCCTGTCAGGGATCGGGTGGGGAGCGGTCGTGGCGCCCCTGCCGCTCGGTATTGCCGCTGGTCTGGTGCTGGGCAAGCAGATCGGCATCTTCGCGAGCATCTGGCTGTGCGTACGTACCGGCTTTGGCGCCATGCCGCGCGGCGCGACCTGGACGCAGGTCTACGGCCTGTCTCTGCTGTGCGGTATCGGCTTTACGATGAGCCTGTTCATCGGCGCGCTCGCCTTTCCCGCCGCGCCGTTGATGGTCGAGGACGCGAAAATCGGGATTCTTATGGGATCGGCCGTGGCCGCGCTGCTGGGCTTTACCGTGCTTCGCCTTGCGCGCCCTCACCCCGATCATGCCGCGATTGAGGCGGCACTGGCGGGCGAGATTGATGCCGACGGGGACGTGGCGGGTTAGATGTCACAACAAAGCCCCGACACGCAGGGTTGCGCGCCGGGGCTTGTGATAGGATCTGGCTCTGGCGGATCAGAGTTTTTCGGTGAGTTCCGGCACGATCTTGAACAGATCCCCGACCAGGCCGATGTCGGCGACCTGGAAGATGGGGGCGTCCTCGTCCTTGTTGATGGCGATGATGGTCTTGGAGTCCTTCATGCCAGCCAGGTGCTGGATCGCGCCCGAGATGCCGACCGCGACATAAACTTCCGGAGCGACGATCTTGCCGGTCTGCCCGACCTGATAGTCGTTCGGGGCGTAGCCCGCATCGACCGCCGCGCGGCTCGCGCCCACGGCCGCGCCGAGCTTGTCAGCGAGCGGATAGATCGTGCTCTGGAACGTCTCGGCGTCCTTCAACGCCCGGCCGCCCGACACGATGATCTTTGCGCTGGTGAGTTCCGGACGCTCGAGCTTGACGATCTCCGCGCCGACAAAGCGCGACGTACCCGCTTCGCCGGTGGACGAGACCGCCTCGACACTGCCGCTGCCGCCGGATGTCGCCGCCTTGTCGAACGCCGTGCCGCGCACGGTGATGACCTTCTTGGCATCCTTCGACTGGACCGTCGCGATCGCGTTGCCCGCATAAGTGGGCCGCGTGAACGTGTCCTCGCTCTCGACCGACAGGATGTCGGAGATCTGCATCACGTCCAAGAGCGCAGCGACGCGCGGCGCGATGTTCTTGCCGTGCGAAGTGGCGGGCGCGATGAACGCGTCGTGATGGCTCATCAGCTCCACGATCAGCGGCGCCACATTCTCAGCGAGCGCATGTTCATACGCCGCGTCGTCGGCCAGATGCACCTTGCCCACGCCCGCGATCTTCGCGGCTTCGTCGGCGACGCCCGCGCAGCCCTTGCCCGCGACCAGCAGATGCACTTCGCCCAGCTTGCTCGCGGCCGTCACGGCAGCGAGCGTTGCGTCCTTCACCGACGCATTGTCATGTTCGACCCAAACGAGCGTCTTCATGCGGCTACTCCCATGGCTTTCAGCTTGGCGACCAGTTCATCGACATCGGCGACCTTGACGCCTGCACTGCGCTTGGGCGGCTCGACAACCTTCAGCGTCGCGAGGCGCGGGCTCACATCCACGCCATAATCCGCCGGGGTCTTGGTCGCCAGCGGCTTCGACTTCGCCTTCATGATGTTGGGCAGCGAAGCATAGCGCGGTTCATTGAGGCGCAGGTCGGTCGTCACGATCGCCGGGAGCGTCAGGCTCACCGTCTCGAGCCCGCCATCGACTTCGCGCGTCACCGCTACGGCATCGCCCGACACTTCGACCTTGCTTGCAAACGTGCCCTGCGGACGGCCCAGCAGCGCGGCGAGCATCTGGCCCGTCTGGTTGCTGTCATCGTCAATCGCCTGCTTCCCCAGGATGATCAGGCCCGCCTGTTCCTCCTCCTGCACCTTCGCCAGCAGCTTGGCGACGCCCAAAGGCTCGACCTCATCATCGGTCTGGATCAGGATCGCCCGGTCCGCGCCCATCGCGAGACCCGTACGCAAAGTCTCCTGCGCCTTGGCAGGCCCGATCGAGACCACGACGACCTCGCTCGCCACGCCCTTCTCGCGCAGCCGCAACGCTTCTTCCACCGCAATCTCGTCAAACGGGTTCATGCTCATCTTCACATTCGCAAGATCAACACCGCTCCCATCCGCCTTCACACGCGGCTTCACATTGTAATCAATCACCCGCTTTATCGGGACCAACAGCTTCATGATAGTGCCTCCAGTTATCGCTCACCTGGGGAGTTTGGGTTGCCATGCGCGTTTTCGCCGGACCATGCAAGAGCCTCGCGATAGTCCGGAGATGCCCTAGGGGCATCCCAGGCCTAAACCTATAACAGACGCAAATCAGCCGACGGCTTTAACCTGTGCGACGATCTTCTGCGCGGCGTCGCCCAGGTCATCAGCCGATACGATCGGCAGACCCGAAGCGGCCAGAATGTCCTTGCCCTGCTGCACATTGGTGCCTTCCAGGCGAACGACGAGCGGAACCGACAGATTCACTTCCTTCGCAGCGGCGACGATGCCGTCGGCGATGATGTCGCAGCGCATGATGCCGCCGAAGATGTTGACGAGAATGCCCTTTACCGCCGGATCGGACAGGATGATCTTGAACGCCGCCGTCACCTTCTCCTTGGTCGCGCCGCCGCCGACGTCGAGGAAGTTGGCCGGGAACATGCCGTTCAGCTTGATGATGTCCATCGTAGCCATGGCGAGTCCTGCACCGTTCACCATACAGCCGATGTCACCGTCGAGCTTGATATAGGCGAGGTCGTATTTCGAAGCCTCCAGCTCGGCCGGATCTTCCTCGGTCTCGTCGCGCAGTTCCATCAGATCCTTGTGGCGGAACAGCGCGTTGCCGTCGAAGCCGACCTTGGCGTCGAGCACCAGCAGTTGGTTGTCGGCGGTCAGGGCCAGCGGGTTGATTTCGATCTGCGCAGCATCGGTGCCCAGGAACGCGGCGTAGAGCGCGCCCGCGACCTGCGCCGCCTGCTTGGCGAGGTCGCCCGTCAGGTTGAGCGCGGCGGCGACACTGCGGCCATGATGGGGCATGAAACCGGTCGCGGGATCGACCGCAAAGGTGTGGATCTTTTCGGGAGTGGAGTGCGCCACTTCCTCGATGTCCATGCCGCCCTCGGTCGACACGACAAACGCAACGCGGCCCGTACCCCGGTCGACCAGCAGCGCGAGGTAGAATTCGCTCGCGATGTCCGCGCCGTCGGTGATGTAGAGGCGGTTGACCTGCTTGCCCGCCGCGCCGGTCTGGATCGTCACCAGCGTGTTGCCCAGCATGTCGGTCGCCGCCGCGCGCACTTCGTCCGCGCTCTTGGCCAGACGTACACCTCCCTTCGCGTCGGGGCCGAGTTCCTTGAACTTGCCCTTGCCGCGTCCACCGGCGTGAATCTGCGCCTTTACGACATACAGCGGCCCGGGCAGCTTGCCCGCCGCGGCGACGGCTTCATCGACGGAGAAGGCCGCAAAGCCTGCCGGGACGGGCGCGCCGAATTTCGCGAGAAGTTCTTTCGCCTGATATTCATGGATGTTCATTGCTGCGGCTCCTGCCATCGAAAAGTTGGCGGGTCTAAAGCATAGATCGCAGCGGGGTGAAAGTGCCGCTTCGCAATTTCACTTTGCAAAGTTGCAAAGCCGCATCAGACGTTCACAGTCGTAAGGCGCAGGACAGTGCAGCCTTGCTGGTTACGCTCAGAATTTCTGGATCCTTGAGCGCGCGAATGCGGTAGAGATATTCGTCGACCGACACACGGCGATAATCGACCTTGTTCAATCCAGACAGCGACTGGAGACGGCGCAGCTGCGTCAGGCTCAGCCGTTCGACCATGCGCCCCGCCATGCACGCCGCAAGGGGATCGGGCAGACCGGCATTGACCAGCCCCGTGCGCACACGCGCTTCCGGACTCGCGCAACCGGAAAGCAGCAGCGGCAGAGCAATCAGCGATGTCAGAAAAATGTGTCGTGCTGTCACGGATGGCTCCCTGCGGGAATCGGATACCGTGATATGGCGCAACTCACATGAACGGAACTTTACCAGCTTCGCGGTGCGCCCGTTCCTCCGCGATGCGTTCCGCGCGGTCAGCCATGTCGAGCCACACCGCCATGGAGCGGAGGCAACGGTCACGGACATTGTCGAGCGACGTGGACTGCGCGTCGGTTCGCGCCTTTTCAGCCTGCGCTTTGCAATGTTCGATGTGGTTCATGCCAGCCTGCCTTTCGGGGATGAGGGAAACGCCGGGCCCCCGGAACGAAGAGAGGCGGTCAGAGAGTGTGCAGCGGATCACAAGGATCCGCTGCACATAACGTTCAGGCGGCCTGAAGGTTCACCGCAGCCATCTTGCCGCGACGGTCTTCCGCCAGTTCATAGGACACGCGCTGGTTCTGCGACAGCGTGTGCATGCCAGCCTGTTCTACTGCGGTGATGTGGACGAACGCGTCATTGCCGCCATCTTCGGGCGCAATAAAGCCATAGCCCTTGTCCGCGTTGAAAAATTTGACTGTGCCGATAGGCATAAGAATAGTCCTTCAAAAAGTTCGTGATACCGCCCCCGACATGGGGACAGTATTGCCGTAAGAAGCGTCGTTTGGAAGGAGTTCTGCGCACTTATGCGCTATCGTCCGTCGCCGCGTGCGACATATAGCCGCGCCTCTATAGGCTATTTGCCGCGCCGTGGCAAATGAGCGCCGCCGATTAGGCGACACGCCGTACTTAATAGCGGCTGGTAGGCACCGGACGCCGTGCGACATACAGGCCGGACCGGGTTGTCGGTCCTTCCATGATGCTGCTCTTCATCTTGCGGCGCAGTTCGGCCGCGCCCGCGCTGCTAAGCACAACGATCCGCGTTCCACCCGATTCCAGCGGCTCGATCGAAGATATGCCGATATTATGGGTGGCACAGGTGGCGGTGACGACATCGGGCGACGCCTTGAGGTTCATCGCGCGGCTCATGCGGGCGCACCCGCGCGGGGTAGGGCGGTGCAGGGGGATGATGTCATGATATTCCCGTCAGATCAGCCGGCGGAAGCCCGATTGTCTCCCCGCCGCGCGATGCCGTGAGAATGCGCGCGATAAATGCTGTTAGCAGACCGGAAGGTTTTTGTCGCCCAGAAAGCACGCATGCGTGATGCTATGGCCCCGCATAGAGCGCGGGCGCCATTCCCCAATGGAAAGCGCCCGGACCGCATGTTTGCGATCCGGGCGCCGTGGACGATAAATCGTCTCCCCCTTTGTTCCGCGTCAACCAGCCAAAGTGCCCCCTCACATGGGGATTATCGAGTCAAGCGCCTGTGCGGAACCATTGCACGGGCGCTTTGCTTGCCAAGCTTGGCTGTGGAGAGATCGGCTGA
>NZ_JACIJP010000005.1 GCF_014199435.1 Sphingobium subterraneum
CACCCTGGAAATGGCGCCACTTGAAATCCGTCATCGTTCCGTCCGTCCAATCTCCGCCAAGCATGCTCAAGCTTCACGATTTTTGCAACAGAGCCCGTGCTCGTACTGGTCGAGCACCCATTCTTCCTTCTGGGCTTCGTCCACCCATTGCCGCATCCACGGATGAGCCACCATCGCGTCGATATAGTCCCGCGCCGCGCCGCTCGAAGGGAGCTGATAGCCGGTGAAACGGAACACGACCGGCGCGAACATGATGTCCGCCGCGCCGAATGCGCCGAAAAGAAAGTCTCCGCCCTTACCAAACCGGCTGCGTGCGTCGGTCCACAGGGCGGTGATCCGGTCGACATTCTCCTGCACCGCCGCGCTCGGCGATTGCGCAGGAAAGACCTTGCGCACGTTCATCGGGCAGGCCTTGCGGAGCGGGACGAAACCACTGTGCATTTCCGCAGCGATTGACCGGGCAAAGGCGCGCGCGGCCAAATCCTGCGGCCAGAAACGGGTGCCGCCCGTGATGTCGTTCAAATAATCGACGATGGCAATGCTGTCCCACACCGGCGTGTCGTCGTTCCACAATGTCGGCACCTTGCCGCTCGAAATGGCGAGGTCGGGCTGACGTTTGCGTTCCGGCCATGCATCGTCGTACATCGGGAGCACGACCTCCTCATAGGGCAGCCCGGATTGCTTCACCGCGAGCCAGCCGCGCAGCGACCAGCTCGAATAGGCCTTGTTCCCGATAATGATCTTCAACATGTGCGGCCTCCTTACGATACGCGGCGGTTAATCCAGTGCCTCCAGCACCGCAGCGCGCAGCTCAGCAAGGCCCATGCCCTTCTCCGCCGACGTGGCGAGGATGTCGGGGTGGGCGGCGGGGCGCTTGCGGGCTTCCTCCTGCGTGCGGGCCGTCACGTCGGCCAGTTCGCTTGCCTTGATCTTGTCGGCCTTGGTGAGGACGAGACGATAGCTAACAGCGGCATCGTCGAGCATTTTCATGATGTCGCGATCGACGTCTTTAATGCCGTGGCGGCTGTCGATCAGCACCAGGGTGCGCTTGAGGACGGCGCGGCCGCGCAGATAGTCGTTCACCAGAAAACGCCACTGGCGGATGACGTCCTTGGGCGCCTTGGCATAGCCGTAGCCGGGCATGTCGACGAGGCGGAAGAGCGGTGGTCGATCCTCACCGGCTCCCACATCGAAGAAGTTCAGCTCCTGCGTGCGACCGGGGGTGTTGGACGTACGGGCGAGGTTGCTGCGGTTGGCGAGCGCGTTGAGCAGCGAGGACTTGCCGACGTTTGATCGGCCCGCGAAAGCCACTTCCTTGACGATCGGGTCGGGCAGGAACTTGAGGCCCGGCGCAGACTTCAGAAACGTGACCGGCCCGGCGAACACGCGCCGGGCTTCCTCGATCAGAATGTCGAACTCCGCGCTCGCATCGCTCACTTCACGATCGCCGGTTGCTGGAGCGCTGGATGGCGGCTGTAGAGCCATTTCTGCTGCGCAATGGTCAGGATGTTCGACGTGATCCAGTAGATCAGCAATCCGGCCGCGAACGGCGCCATCACGAACATCATCATCCACGGCATGATGCTGAAGATCTGCTTCTGCATGTCATCCATCGGCGCGGGGTTCAGGCGGAACTGCAACCACATCGTGATGCCGAGGATGATCGCCAGCACGCCGATGGCAAGGAAACCGGGCGGATTGAAAGGGATAAGGCCGAACAGGTTGAGGATGTGCAACGGATCGGGCGCGGACAAATCCTTGATCCACAGCACGAACGGCTGGTGTCGCATTTCGATGGTGAGCTGAAGCACCTTGTACAGGGCAAAGAAGATCGGGATCTGCAAGAACATGGGCAGACAGCCGGAGAAGGGATTGACCTTCTCCTTCTTGTACAGGTCCATGATTTCCTGCTGCAGCTTGACCTTGTCGTCCTTGTGCTTTTCCTGCAGCGCCTTCATCTTCGGCTGCACCGCGCGCATCGCGGCCATCGACGCAAACTGCTTCTGCGCGATCGGGAACATCAGTCCGCGCACCACAAAGGTGAGGCAGATGATCGCCACCCCGAAATTGCCGATCTGCGTGAACAACCAGTGGAGCAGCGCGAAGATCGGCTTTTCGAACCAGTAGAACCAGCCCCAGTCGATGGCGCGGTCGAACAGGGGAATCCCCGCATCCTGATAGGCTTCCAGCGTCTTCACTTCCTTGGCGCCCGCGAACAGGCGCGAGGTCTGCGTGATCGCCTGCCCCGGCGCGAGCAATGTCGGCTTCAGCGTGAAGTCCGCCTGATATTGCTCGCCCGCGCCCTTACGGAACTGGCCGTCGAAGCTCGCCTTCTGGTCAGGGATCAGGGCCGACAGCCAGTATTTGTCGGTAAAGCCCAGCCAGCCGCCCGTGGTCGAAAACACCTCGCTGGTCGGCGTCTTGTCGAGATCCTTGTAATCGGTCTTGTAGTTGGCCGAGCCGTTGAACACGCCCATCGGCCCGATGTGAATGGTCCAGCTGCTGGGATCCTTGGCGTGACCGGTGCGGCTGACATAGCCATAGGGGCGCACCGCGACCGCGCCGGTCCCGCCGTTCGTCACCTTCTGGGCGACGGAGATCATGTAGTTCTCGTCGACCGACAAGGCGATTTCGAAAGTCTGGCCCGCGCCGTTGTTCCAGCGCAGGGTGACGGGTGTGGTCGGCGTCAGCTTGTTCCCCTGGGCGGTCCACAGCGTGTTGGCGTCCGGCGCGCGGAGACCATCACCCGACCACCCGAAACCGGCGAAGAGCGCCCCTTCCGTGCCGCTGGGCGAAAACAGGCGTACCGACGGCGCATCCTTCGCTAGCGTTTCCTTGTAGGTCGGCAGCGTGATGTCGTCGATGCGTGCACCCTTGAGGGCGATCGAGCCGCGCAGCTTGGGCGTTTCGATGGCGATGCGCGGCGATTCGCCCAGCACCGCGTCACGGCTGCGGATCGGCTGGACCGAGGGCGTGGCGGGCGTAGTCGGCGCGGAGCCGATCGGTGCACCCGCTTGCGGGGCGGCCGTCTGCGCTACGGGAGTCGCGGGCTTGGTCGATCCAGGGAACAGCCGTTCCGCCACATAGGGCCAGCCGAACAGGATCAGCGCGGTCAGCACCATCGCCAACAGAATATTCCGCTTGTCGTCCACTGTGGAAAAACTCCCCGATCTTCGGTCTTCAGGTCTTCAATCGCCGCTTAGGGGACCGGATCGTGACCCGATCCGCCCCATGGATGGCAGCGCAATAGCCGTTTCGTCGCCAGCCAGCTACCCTTGATCGCGCCATATTTCTTGAGCGCGATAATGGCATATTGCGAGCAGCTCGGATGATAGCGGCAGGAAGGCGGCAAGACGCGGGACGGGCCGAGCTGCCAGCCCCGCGCGACCCAGATGAGCAGCTTCGCGATCATCGCCCGGTTCTGGTTCTCTGGCGCGGCGCGTTCTTGTGGTCGGGCCGGGCAATCTTGCGCAGCGCCTTTTCCAATTCTGCGCGCAGCGTGGCGAAGTCCCGCTCGACTCCGCCATCGCGCCCGATCAGCACATGGTCCGCACCGGCGATGCCCGCTCGCGGGAGGAGCTCACGCGCCAAAACGCGAAAACGGCGCTTCATCCGGTTCCGGACGACAGCGCCGCCAATCTTCTTGGTCACCGTAATGCCGATGCGCATTGCCGTGTCGCCATCGCCGCGCTCCCGCACCAGCAGGACGAAACCCGGCATCGGCTGGCGCTTGCCCCGGTTGCAGGCGAGAAAATCGGCCCGCTTGGCCAGGACGACCAAGGGCGGAGCCGCCCCAGGCATCATACCCGATTCGGACGCAGGCCCATCTGGACCTGCATCGCCGTTCAGGTTCAGGCGCTCAGGCTCTTGCGGCCGCGGGCACGACGGGCGCGCAGAATGGCACGGCCGCCCACTGTCGCCATGCGCGCGCGGAAGCCGTGGCGCCGCTTGCGGACCAGGTTGCTCGGTTGAAAGGTGCGCTTCATCGCTCATTCCTCAAAATCAATATCGAATCGGGCATGACAAAAAAGGGCCGCCAAACCCGGCAGCCGCTGTCAGACGGGTGCCGATAGGCAAAGGAGGCAATAAAGTCAACTGGCGGGGAAGGGCGGGGCGCAGGAATCGCTATGCCGCCTCGCACAGCGCCTTGAGCTGCGCGGCGCAGGCAGCCCAGCCGTCCTCGAAGCCCATTTCGGCGTGCTTTTGCGAAGCCTCCTCGCTCCAGTGGCGGGCGCTGGCGCGATAGCGCGTGCCGTCGCCCTCCGCCGTGACGCCCCATCGGCCGGTCATGAAGGGTTCCTGCGGTATCCAGCCGACTCGGAAGGCGTCTGTGGAAACCCAGTGACTGCCGGGCACGAATTCGAGGACGACGCCCTCCAGCGCATGCTCCTCTCCGGGATTGGGGCCGCGCAGAACCATGGCGCTCCGCCCACCGGCCCGCCAGTCGATCTCGATAATCTCGGTGCGCCACGGGCGGGGGCACCACCATTCGGCCAGACGCTCGGTCATGATGGACCAGACCTTTTCGGGCGGGGCGGCGATGTAGGTTTCAACGGCGAGTTCGTGGATGTCGGTCATGATTGTCTCCTAATCTCTGTCCGGCGCGCCGAGGGGAAAGAGGTGCCGATAGGGTCGGGCTTCCTCCACGCAGCGGGCGAACGACGGGCGGGCGAGCAGCCGCGCGCGATAGGCGCGCAGCGCGGCGAAACGTTCCTCGATGGGCACCGCCCAGTCCGCGTAGAACAGGGAGGGCGCAGCGGCGCAGTCGGCAAGGGTGAAGCGCGCGCCACAGGCCCAGTCCTGATCCCCGATGCGCTGGTCCAACCACGCGTAGATCCGATCGAGCATCGCCTTGGCCTGCGCCACGCCCGCAGGATCGCGGGCCTCCATCGGGCGCAGGCTGTCCCCCACGATCTGCTGCATCGGGGCCATGACATAATTATCGAACATCCGATCGAGCATCCGCACCGGCAAGGCGGCTTCGGCGTCGGCCGGGATAAGGGCGACCGGGCCGGGGTGCCGCAGCTGCAGATGCTCGATGATGATGGTCGCTTCCAGCACCGGTTCGCCCGCGTCGATCAGCACTGGAAACTTGCCGCTCGGGCTGAGCGCCTGAAGCCGCGCGCCGTTTTCCGGGCTGTCGGGGGAGAGCGGACGGTAGGTGAAGGGCGTCGCGTTCTCGTACAGCGCGATGAGCACCTTCTGGCAGTAGGACGAGAACGGGTGGGCGATCAGTTCCAGCATGGTCTATCCTCTTGCCGCGGTTTCGAGGGTGGCGATGTCGATCTTCTTCATCGGCGCCATGATCTTCGCGAACACCCGCGCAGCGACGGCGGGATCGGCCATCCACTCGTTCATGCGCGCCGGGACGATCTGCCACGACAGGCCATAACGGTCCTTGCACCAGCCGCACATTTCCGCATCCGGGTTCGCCGAGAGGGCGGACCATAGCCGGTCGATCTCATCCTGCGTTTCGCATATGGCCTGCATCGAGATCGCCTCGTTGAAGGTGAACATCGGCCCGCCGTTAAGCGCCGTAAAAGACCGCCCGGCCAGCGTGAAGGCGACCGTCAGCACGTCGCCCGCCGTGCCGCCCGGCCGATCCGTTGGCGATCGCGCGATGGCATCGATCCGGCTGTTCGGGAAAAGGTCGACGTAAAAGCGCGCGGCTTCCTCGCCATTTCCGTCGAACCAGAGGCAGGGGCTGATCGCAGTGATCATGACGCACGCATCCCGACAAAGGCAAAGGCCGCGCCCTGCGGGTCGAGCGCCTGCACGATCCATGCTCCGCCCGGGACTTCCGAAGGCCCGTGGAGGATGCGCGCGCCCTGTTCCTGTGCGCGTGCCAGCGCCGCGTCGACGTCCGCCACGCCGGTATAAAACAGCCAGCCGGTTGGCATATCGGGTGACATCTGCCGCATCATCGCGCCGCGTGCCTGACCGTCGATCGCGAAGAGCTGGTAAACATCTTCGCCACCCATCGGCATCGCGGTATCGGCGGTCCAGCCGAACTGGCCGTAATAGAAATCCTGCGCAGCGACCCGGTCGGGCGTGGTCAGTTCCGCCCAGACGAAGGTGCCTGGCGCCATAGGATCGGGTGTATCCCCGGAGGGTTCGCCGGTGGGAGCAAAAAGATAGAAAATGGCGCCCTGCGGATCGGCGAGAATTGCGAAGCGGCCCGTGTCGGTAATCTCGGTCGGACCCTTGTGGACCTGCGCGCCCGCCGCAACAGCAGAGGCCAGCGCAGCATCGAGATCGGGAACGCCGATATAGCCGAACCAGCCGGGCCGCGCCCCGTGCGCTTTGGCTTCGTCCGGAATGGCCATCATCCCGCCAATCGGCCGTCCGTCGGCCTGGATGTGCCAATAGGGCATATCCGCATCGGCGGGGTCGACAATCGTCCAGCCGAAGACAGCGGTGTAGAAAGCCGAGGCAGCCGCCACATCATTCGTCATCAGGTCGTGCCACACAAAGGGGCACGCTGCGGGTGCGGTCATCATGGTCCTCCTTATGCTGCCGTGTCGACGACCGTGGCAAAGCCACCATAGATCATGCGGGCGCCACTGAACGGCAATTCGCCATCGGGTTTCATCCGTTCGTCTGACATGACCTTCGCCATGCCCGCGTCGCGCGTCGCCTTGTCCGGCCACTCGATCCAGGAGAACACGACATGCTCGTCCGGTTCGGCGATCACGGCCGTGCGGAAATCATTGGTCTTTCCAGCCGGAATATCGTCACCCCAGCATTCCACAACACGCAGTGCGCCATGCTCCAGGAATATTGTCGACGCGCGCTGGGCCAAGGCGACATAGTCGTCTTGCTTGCCCTTTGGAACCGGAACGACGAAGCCATCCATATACCGCATTGCATTCTCCTCGAATCAGCTCTTGTTTCTCCTAGCATGCGTATTAAGTTATAAATCGCAACTATGAAGTTAGAAAAGATAACTGATATGGGTCCAGGCGGGCGGAAGCGTCGATATGACGATGGCTGTGCCGTTGCGCAGATCATGGATATTATTGGCGAACGCTGGGCGCTGATGATCATCCGTGAGCTGATTTTCGGTCCCAAGCGGTTTGGCGATATACGGGCAGGTCTGCCGGGATTAAGCGCCAATGTGCTGACCCAGCGGCTCGAAGCACTCGAAGCGGCCGGGATCGTGCAGCGCCGCAAGCTTCCGCCTCCTGCATCGGTGCAAATCTATGAGCTGACCGAATGGGGCGCCGAGTCGGAGATCCTGTTTCGGATCATCGGACGCTGGGCGGCGCGATCGCCGCTCCTGACACCCGCCTTCATGAGCGTGGCATCGGTGGTCCTTTCCATGCGCACGATGTTCGACACGGAACGCGCCCGGGATTTCGACGCCGATATTGGCTTTCGTTTCGGGGCCGAACATTTTCGCGCAACGGTGAAGGATGGCACCCTGACCATAGAACCGGGCGAGACGGACGGCGCGGATGTCGTGTTTTCCGGCGACCAGAACGCGCTTGTTGCGATGCTCTATGGCGGAGAAGCCCTCGCGCCCCTGGAATCCAGCGGCGCGGTAGGAGTCGAGGGCGATCCAGCTCTCTTCGCGCGGTATCTCACCCTGTTTCCCCTGCCCGAACAGGCCGTACCCGGAAATCTCCCTCGACAGCGCGCCTGACTCCCGCCATGGTGCGCCGGGGAACAAAGCGGGCACGAATGTGGGTGGGGGCAGGATTTGGTCGCAACAGTAACGACGGTCGCCTTTCTGGGACTGGAGGCGCGGCCGGTCGAGGTGCAGTGTCAGCTTGTCGCGGGGCTGCCGAACTTCATCGTCGTCGGCCTCGCGGACAAGGCGGTCGCGGAGAGCCGGGAGCGGGTGCGCAACGCCATCGCCGCCATCGGTCTAGCGTTGCCGCCCAAGCGGATCACCGTCAACCTTTCGCCCGCCGATCTGCCCAAGGAAGGGTCGCATTACGACCTGCCGATCGCGCTGGCGCTGCTGGGCGCGATGGGCGTGATCGATGCCGAAACGCTGAGCCACTATGTGGTGGTGGGCGAACTGGGCCTCGACGGCCGCGTGGCGCCCGTGCCGGGGGTCCTGCTGGCGGCGCTCCATGCGGGTGGGCGCGACATGGGGCTGGTCTGCCCGGCCGCGCAGGGGAGCGAGGCGGCCTGGGCAGGCACGGTCGAGGTCGTGGCCGCGCCGAGCCTGCTTGCCCTGCTTAACCATTTCAAGGGAACAGCGGCCCTTAGCCCGCCGCGCGCGGGAGAGGTGGCCGCGCCGGTGTCCGGTCCCGATCTGCGGCAGGTCAAAGGGCAGGAAACCGCCAAGCGCGCGTTGGAGATCGCGGCGGCGGGCGGACATAATATGGTGATGGTCGGGCCGCCGGGCGCAGGCAAATCGCTGATGGCGAGCTGCCTTCCCGGTATCCTGCCCGATCTCACGCCTGCCGAGGCTCTGGAAGTCTCGATGGTGGCGAGCGTGGCGGGGACGCTGGACGGTGGACGGATGACGCGCACCCGGCCGTTCCGCACGCCCCACCATAGCGCGTCAATGGCAGCGCTCGTCGGCGGCGGTTTGAAGGTGAAACCCGGAGAGGTGTCGCTCGCGCATCTGGGGGTGCTGTTCCTCGATGAACTGCCGGAGTTCAGCCGGGTCGTGCTCGATTCGCTGCGCCAGCCGCTCGAAACAGGAGAGATCAGCATTGCGCGAGCGAACGCGCATGTCACCTTTCCCGCGCGGGTGCAGTTGATCGCGGCGATGAATCCCTGCCGCTGCGGGCATCTGGGCGATGCGTCGCTCGCCTGTTCCCGCGCACCGCGCTGCGCCGGGGATTATCAGGCGAAGGTGTCCGGCCCGCTGCTCGACCGCATCGACCTGCATGTGGAGGTCGACGCCGTGTCGGCAGCTGACCTGGTCCTGCCTCCACCCGTTGAAGGATCGGCAGAGGTCGCCGCGCGGGTCGCGGGGGCGCGTAGCGTACAAACGCGGCGCTATGCCAACAGGGACGTGCGTACCAACGCAGAGGCGAATGGCGACCTGCTCGATGCCGTCGCAACGCCCGATGAGGCGGGGCGGCAACTGCTGGCTGATGCGGCGGCGGCGATGAAACTCTCCGCGCGGGGCTACACAAGGGTGCTGCGCGTCGCCCGCACCATCGCGGACTTGGCGGGCGCGGAAGGCGTGGGCCGTATCCATGTCGCCGAAGCACTGAGTTACCGAAGGCGCGCGCCGGGAGGGTAAGGCTCGGCCGCTTCTTTTAGGCCTAGCCCCGCTCGATGATTACTCTTGCCAAACGCTTACCCCTAGCCGATATTAGATCTGTTATAACATTACATTTGAGGAGAGGGGTGACGGGGACGCAGGTGGATACGGCGCTTATGGGGGACATGAACACCACGCCGTTGATTGACGTGATGCTCGTGTTGTTGATCATGTTTGTCATAACGATGCCGTTGCAAACGCATGCCGTGAAGATGGACCTTCCGTCAGGACCGGGCGTCACCGTCAACAGCACCAAAAATCTGCTGACCCTTGATAGCATGGGAACGCTCCGCTGGAACGGCGTACCGATCGACCGGCTGATGCTGCGGTCCTATCTGCAGCAAAGTCTGAGCTTGCCGGTCGAGCCCGAACTGCAGTTCCAGCCCACGGCGGATGCTCATTATGTCCATGTTGACGGCGTTATGGCGGACATCAAGCGATCCGGAGTTAGCAAAGTCGGATTTATCGGCAATGAGCACTATCGGTCGTTTTGACGCAGATTGCTCAGCCCGAAATCAGCTTCAATTCGCCCGTCTGCACCCCGCCCTTGTGCGTAAAGCGGCCATCGACCTGGCCGCCGGGCGCTATCGAGATGCTTTCATAGGTCACGTCGCCGGTAATGCGTGCGCTGTGTTCGATGACGAGGGTCTGGGCGGTAATCGAACCCTCGACATGGCCCGCGAGCGTTGCCGATTGCGCGTCGACATGGCCCTTGATCCGGCTCTCCGCGCCTTGCACCAGCGACGCGCAGGCGATGTCGCCATCGACCCGGCCGTCGATATGCAGGTCGACCGATGCGGCGATATCGCCGGTGATCGTGACGTCAGCGCCGATCACCGAGAAGGTCGCGCCGCGACCGCCGCCGGACCCTTTAGGCGCCGACATTGCGGATGCGGACGTTGGCGATGCGGCTTTTCGCGACTTGCTGGACCTGGAGAACATCTTGTCTCGCCTCCAAAAAGCGGCGCGGGTTGATGGGTGCGCCGTTGACCCGGACTTCGAAATGCAGATGCGTGCCGGTCGACCGGCCGGTCGAGCCCATGCGGGCGATCGCCTGACCGCGCGCAACGTCCTGTCCCACGCGCACGCCGAAGCGGGAGAGATGCGCGTAGCGGGTCATGATGCCGTTACCGTGGTCGACCTCGACCACATTGCCATAGCCCTGCCGTCCGCCGACATAGCTGACGCGCCCGGCGGCGGCGGCCAGAATGGACTGGCCATAGATGCCAGGAAAGTCGACGCCGGCATGAAAGGCGGGGGCTCCGGTGAACGGGTCGCTACGATAGCCGTAGGAGCTGGTCAGCATCGGTGATCCCGTCGGCTGACCGGAGGGGATCGAGACCAGCCCGAATTCTAGGGCGTTCAGGCGAGCCAGGGATGCCGCCAGCGACAGGAAGGCCGGGTCATTGTCCTGCGATGCGGTGTTCCAGGGGATATAGGGGCCGCCCTGCGCCTGCTTCGCCGTGCGCGCCGCGATCTGCGCGGGGTCGAGCCCGAAGCTGCGAATGGCGGCTTCCACCTTGGCAGCGCGGGTATCGACCAGCGCCGCGAGCTGGCGGGCAAAATGGCTCTGGCGGACTTCCAGCGCGCGGAGCTGCGGCGCACCCGGAAGGGCGCTGCTGATTTTCTTTGGAGCGTCCTTGGGAGCGGCGGGCGCGCCCTGATCGTCCTTGCCGACGACCGCGCCCTTCCAACCTGCTCCTCCGAACTGGCTGCGCACCATATCGTCGAGCATGTCCTGCCGCCGGTCGAGATCGGCGGCGATGTCGCCAACCGAGCGTTTATAGGCATCGACCTTGGTCGCCTGCGCCGAAATAGTGCGGGCCTTTGCGTCCATTGCGGCGCGTTCGCCGGAAACCAACAGCTGGTTCCATGCCATGGCGAGCGTAGCGGCAGCCCAGACAAGCAGCGCTGCGCCGACAATCGCCGCCGCGAGGACCTGCATTCGGCTGGTGATTCGCACGAAGCGCACCTTGCCGTCCGAGCGTAGGAAGATTTCCCGCTCCGCAAACAGCATGCGTAGCCATGCGGCCACTGCAGCCTTTTTCGTGCTATGTCTGATTGCCACCCGAGTTCCGTTTTTTCATTGCGGCCGTTGAGCCGACCAAGCGCATACCCAAGGGCATGCGACGAATCGAATCCGCCCCCGCGGACTCCTGCCGAGTCGAAGCGGGAATGCGACGAGTTGAGTGGAGAGTGTATCAGACGGATCGAATTTTCGATTCGGTCGCTTGCGACTCGGGGGCATCCGGCGACGGGCAGACCCGGCGCCTGCGATCCGCTTGACCGGCTGGGCGGACGCCTGTATAGGCGCCCCTGCCTTGCGGCCAGTTACCAGAAAATTCGCGTTTTCGGTCGCCGATTGCGGGCAGTAATGAGCTTGAACATTGCCGGCCACTCTTTTGCGGGTCCAGGGGGTCATTTCGACCGCCGGGACCATTGTTGTTGACATCAACATCTGTGCTTTGGGGCGGCTCCGGTAAAGTAACTAGTAAAGGTGAAGGGCTTCATGCCGACAATTAACCAGTTGATCCGCAAGGGTCGCGAGCCGCAGAAGGCGCGCTCGAAAGTGCCCGCGATGGAGGCCAACCCGCAAAAGCGCGGCGTTTGCACCCGCGTCTATACCACGACCCCGAAGAAGCCGAACTCGGCGCTCCGCAAGGTGGCCAAGGTCCGTCTGACCAACCAGCGCGAAGTCATCAGCTACATTCCCGGTGAAGGTCACAACCTTCAGGAACATAGCGTTGTGCTGATTCGCGGCGGTCGCGTCCGCGATCTTCCCGGCGTGCGATACCATGTGCTGCGCGGCGTGCTCGACACGCAGGGCGTTAAGGATCGCAAGCAGAGCCGTTCGAAGTACGGCGCGAAGCGTCCGAAGTAAGGGGAGACCAGAACCATGTCACGTCGTCGTCGCCCCGAAAAGCGCATCATCCTGCCCGATCCCAAATTTGGCGATCAGGTGCTTTCCAAATTCATGAACAGCGTGATGCTGGACGGCAAGAAGGCCGTTGCGGAACAGATCGTCTATGGCGCTCTCGAAGTTGTCGAGAACAAGGCCAAGAAAGACCCGATCCAGATGTTCCACGACGCGCTCAACAACGTCAAGCCGGGCATCGAAGTGCGCAGCCGCCGTGTTGGCGGTGCCACCTACCAGGTTCCGGTGGAAGTCCGTCCGGAACGCGCTCAGGCGCTCGCCATTCGCTGGCTGATCACCGCTGCGCGTAACCGCAGCGAGACCACCATGGCCGCCCGGCTTTCGGGCGAGCTGCTCGATGCGGCGAACAATCGCGGTAACGCGGTCAAGAAGCGTGAAGACACGCATCGCATGGCCGAAGCGAACCGCGCGTTCTCGCATTACCGCTGGTAAACAGTCTCTAGAGGGTCGGGGCCGATTGATGGTCCCGGCCTTCCTCATATCCTCGTTCCAACCGCCGCGAAGACCGGCAACGGAGAAGTATCATGGCCCGCAGCCATCCGCTCGAACGCTATCGCAACTTTGGCATCATGGCTCACATCGATGCCGGCAAGACCACGACGACCGAGCGTATCCTTTACTATACCGGCAAGTCGTACAAGATCGGCGAAGTGCATGATGGCGCGGCGACGATGGACTGGATGGAGCAGGAGCAGGAGCGCGGGATCACGATCACGTCGGCTGCGACCACGTGCTTCTGGAACGACCATCGCCTGAACATCATCGACACGCCCGGCCACGTCGATTTCACCATCGAGGTGGAGCGTTCGCTGCGCGTGCTTGACGGCGCGGTCGCCGCGTTCGACGGCGTTGCGGGTGTGGAGCCCCAGTCGGAAACCGTGTGGCGCCAGGCGGACAAGTATAAGGTGCCGCGGATGTGCTTCATCAACAAGCTCGACCGCACCGGCGCCAATTTCTATTATTGCGTGCAGACGATCATCGATCGCCTGGGCGCGACTCCCGCCGTTCTTTACCTCCCCATCGGCGCGGAGAGCGATTTCAAGGGTCTGGTCGATCTGGTCGAGAACCGCGCGATCATCTGGAAGGACGAGAATCTCGGCGCTGAGTTCAGCTACGAGGAAATCCCCGCTGATCTCGCTGACAAGGCGGCCGAATATCGCGAAAAGCTGATCGAACTCGCCGTCGAGCAGGACGACGAGGCGATGGAAGCCTATCTCGATGGCAACCTGCCCGATGTCGCGACGCTCAAGGCGCTGATCCGCAAGGGCACGCTGGCCCAGGCGTTCGTGCCGGTGCTGTGCGGCTCGGCCTTCAAGAACAAGGGTGTGCAGCCGCTGCTCGACGCCGTGGTCGACTATCTGCCCAGCCCGCTGGACATCGAGGATGTGCAGGGCATCAACCCCGACAACGACCAGCCCGACAGCCGCAAGACGGCCGACGACGCGCCGTTCTCGGGTCTCGCGTTCAAGATCATGAACGATCCGTTCGTCGGTTCGCTCACCTTCCTGCGCGTCTATTCGGGCACGCTGACCAAGGGCACCTATCTGAACTCGGTCAAGGACAAGAAGGAAAAGATTGGCCGCATGCTGCTGATGCATGCCAACAGCCGCGAAGATATCGACACCGCCTATGCGGGCGACATCGTCGCGCTGGCCGGTATGAAGGAAACGACCACCGGGGATACGCTGTGCTCAGAGCGCCAGCCGATCATCCTAGAGCGCATGGAGTTCCCTGAGCCGGTCATCGAGCTGTCGGTCGAACCCAAGACCAAGGCCGACCAGGAAAAGATGGGCATCGCGCTCAATCGTCTCGCCGCCGAGGATCCGTCCTTCCGTGTGTCGACCGATCATGAGAGCGGCCAGACCATCATCAAGGGCATGGGCGAACTTCACCTCGAAATCCTTGTCGACCGCATGAAGCGCGAGTTCAAGGTCGAGGCGAATGTCGGTGCGCCGCAGGTGGCCTATCGCGAATATCTCGCGAAGAAGGTCGACATCGACTATACCCACAAGAAGCAGTCGGGCGGTTCGGGCCAGTTCGGCCGCGTGAAGGTGACGGTCGTTCCGGGTGAACGCGGCACCGGCTTCCAGTTCTTCGACGAGATCAAGGGCGGCAATATTCCGCGTGAATATATTCCGTCGGTTGAGAAGGGCTTCCGTGAAACGGCCGAGACCGGGTCGCTGATCGGCTTCCCGATCATCGACTTCGAAGTGCACCTCACGGACGGCGCCTATCACGACGTCGACTCGTCGGCACTGGCGTTCGAAATCTGTGCACGCGGCGCGATGCGCGAAGCGGCGCAGAAGTCGGGCATCAAGCTGCTCGAGCCGATCATGAAGGTCGAGGTTGTGACCCCGGAAGAATATCTGGGCGATGTCATCGGCGACATGAACTCGCGTCGTGGGCAGATCCAGGGCACAGACACCCGCGGAAACGCACAGGTTGTCGAGGCGATGGTGCCGCTGGCCAACATGTTTGGCTATGTTAACCAGCTGCGTTCGTTCACGCAGGGACGCGCGAACTATTCGATGCAGTTCTCGCATTACGACGAAGTGCCGCAGAACGTCGCCGAGGAGGTGAAGGCCAAGCTGGCCTGATCCACCCGGCCGGAAAAATAGGCCGGTCCCACCCGGGACTGGCATAAAGGCTGGCATAATCGAAATTAGGTGCTATGGGGGCCACTTCGCGTGGCGCGCCCAAGCGGTCAACATTCAGGCTATTTGGACTAGAAGAGGTTAGAAAATGGCGAAAGCTAAGTTTGAGCGGACTAAGCCGCATTGCAACATCGGCACCATCGGTCACGTTGACCATGGCAAGACCTCGCTGACCGCGGCGATCACCAAGGTGCTCGCCGAAACCGGCGGCGCGACCTTCACGAGCTACGACAACATCGACAAGGCTCCCGAAGAGCGCGAGCGTGGCATCACCATTTCGACCGCGCACGTCGAATATGAAACCGAAGCGCGCCACTATGCGCACGTCGACTGCCCCGGCCACGCTGACTATGTGAAGAACATGATCACGGGTGCGGCGCAGATGGACGGCGCGATCCTCGTCGTGTCCGCGACCGACGGTCCGATGCCCCAGACCCGTGAGCACATCCTGCTCGCCCGTCAGGTTGGCGTTCCCCAGCTCGTCGTGTTCATGAACAAGGTCGATCTCGTTGACGATCCGGAAATCCTCGAGCTCGTTGAGCTGGAAATCCGCGAACTGCTGTCGAGCTATGATTTCGATGGCGACAACATCCCCGTCATCCCGGGTTCGGCCGTTGCCGCTCTCCAGGACAAGACGCCGGAAATCGGCCACGACGCCATTCTGAAGCTGATGGCGGCTGTTGACAGCTGGATCCCGCAGCCGGAGCGTCCGGTTGACAAGCCGTTCCTGATGCCGATCGAAGACGTGTTCTCGATCTCGGGTCGCGGTACGGTGGTTACGGGCCGCGTTGAAACCGGCATCGTCAAGGTGGGTGAAGAAGTCGAGATCGTCGGCATCAAGGACACCAAGAAGACGACCGTCACCGGCGTGGAAATGTTCCGCAAGCTGCTCGACGAAGGTCGCGCTGGCGACAACATCGGCGCGCTGATCCGTGGCGTTGGCCGTGAGGAAGTCGAGCGCGGCCAGGTTCTGGCCAAGCCCGGCACGATCACGCCGCACACCGAATTCGACGCCGAAGTCTACGTTCTGTCGAAGGAAGAAGGCGGTCGTCACACGCCGTTCTTCGCGAACTATCGTCCGCAGTTCTACTTCCGCACCACGGACGTCACCGGCGAAGTCATCCTGCCTGAGGGCACCGAGATGGTTATGCCCGGCGACAACGTGAAGCTCGGCGTGAAGCTGATTGCTCCGATCGCGATGGATGCGGGCCTCCGCTTCGCTATTCGCGAAGGTGGCCGTACCGTCGGCGCAGGGGTTGTCGGCACGATCACAAAGTAATATAGGCACCGGACCGCGCGGATCGCATGATTCGCGCGGTCTGATTTTTGGCCGCCTCGGCCTGCGTTCCTCCCCTCCGGTGATGGGGCGCGGGCATCCCGCAAGGGAAGAGGCGGTTTGTTTTTTGGCTCTTTCGCATCGGTAAGTTGGACTATGGAAACGCAGAACATCCGCATTCGCCTCAAGGCCTTCGATCATCGTGTGCTCGATCAGGCAACCGGCGACATTGCCGATACGGCGCGCCGCACCGGCGCCCTGATCCGTGGCCCGATTCCGCTGCCCACGCGCATTGAAAAGTTCACGGTCAACCGTGGCCCGCACATCGACAAGAAGTCGCGGGAGCAGTTTGAGGTTCGCACCTACAAACGGATGCTTGACATTGTGCAGCCGACGCCCCAGACGGTCGACGCGCTGATGAAGCTCGATCTGGCTGCCGGCGTGAACGTCGAGATTAAGCTGGCCTAATAGGCCAACTGCCCGGATCTCCCTCGTGGAGTTTCGGGCACTGACACAGGGATACCGCACGGAATTTCCGTGGTCTTGGTCCCCCGTCGTCCCACCTTCGGGTGGGGCATAAGCCCGGACGGGGTGACTTCAGAATTTTGGGCTGACCCGAGGGGAGCAATTCCCAAGGGTCTTTTTCGTTGGATACGCCCTCGGCATTTCGCTGCGGGCCTCTATGGGAGTATGGATCATGCGTACTGGCGTGATCGCGAAGAAAGTGGGCATGACCCGCCTGTTCCAGGAGGATGGACGTCACGTTCCCGTGACCGTCCTCTCGCTGGAAGGCAATCAGGTTGTCGCCCGCCGCGAGACTGACAAGGACGGCTATGTTGCCGTTCAGCTGGGTGCCGGCGTTGCGAAGGCGAAGAACGTCGCCAAGCCGCAGCGGGGCCATTTTGCCAAGGCCGAGGTCGAGCCCAAGGCTCGCGTCGCCGAGTTCCGTGTCGCAGAAGACGCGCTGCTCGATGTCGGCGCTGAGATCTCTGCCGATCATTTCATCGCTGGCCAGCTGGTCGACGTGACCGGCCACACGCAGGGCAAGGGCTTTGCCGGTGCGATGAAGCGCTGGGGCTTCGGGGGCATGCGCGCCACGCACGGCGTGTCGATTTCCCACCGTGCCCATGGTTCGACGGGTAACCGCCAGGATCCGGGCCGCGTGTTCAAGAACAAGAAGATGGCCGGCCATATGGGCGACCGTCAGCGCACGCAGCAGAACCTCGAGATCGTCCGCACGGACGTCGAGCGTGGTCTGCTCTTCGTCAAGGGCAGCGTTCCCGGCTCCAAGGGCACATGGCTGCTCGTCAAGGATGCCGTGAAGGTCGCGCGTCCGGCCGACGTTCCGTATCCCGCCAGCATTCGCCAGGCGGCCAACAGCAACAGCGCGATCGAGCATGCAGACGCCCCGGCCGAAACGCCGGCTGACGTCGCAGCGCCCGAAGCGACCGATGGTCAGGAGGGCTAAGCCATGAAGGTCGATGTCAAAACCCTCGACGCTGCAAAGGCAGGCGACGTTGAACTCAACGATGCCGTGTTCGGTTTGGAGCCACGCGCAGACATTCTGCACCGGGTCGTGACCTGGCAGCTCGAAAAGCGTCGCGGCACTGCCCGCGGCGCCCGTGAACGCAGTGATGTGTCGCGGACCGGCAAGAAATTCGGTCGCCAGAAGGGCGGCGGTGTTGCCCGTCACGGCGATCGCGCAGCCCCGATCTTCATCGGCGGTGGCAAGGCCCACGGACCCCGCGTCCGTGATTTCAATCCTTCGCTTAACAAGAAGGTCCGCGCGCTGGGTCTGAAGATGGCGCTCTCGGCGAAAGCCAAGGACGGGTCGCTGACTGTTGTCGACAATCTCGACGTGGCTGAGGGTAAGACCAAGGCGCTCGTCGGGCAGCTCGCGAAGCTCGGTCTGTCGAAGGCGCTCTTCATCGACGGTGAGGCGATCAACATCAGCTTCGCCAAGGCTTCGTCCAATATCGTGGGGATCAACGTCCTCCCGGCGGTCGGCGCCAATGTGTATGACATTCTTCGTGCCGATGCGCTGGTCCTGACCCGCGCCGCCGTCGAAAAGCTGGAGGCGCGCTTCAATGGCTAAAAAGCAGACAGCAGCGGTCGACACGCGTCATTATGACGTGATTGTCGCGCCGCACATCACCGAGAAGGCGACGCTGCTTTCCGAGAACAATGCCGTGGTCTTCAAGGTGGCAGGCGACGCCACCAAGCCGGAGATCAAGGCGGCGGTCGAAGCGCTGTTCGGCGTGAACGTGAAAGCGGTCAACACCCTGGTCCAGAAGGGCAAGGTAAAGCGCTGGAAGGGCAAGCCCTACACCCGCAGCGACGTGAAGAAGGCGATTGTCACGCTGGCCGAGGGCCAGTCGATTGACATCACCACCGGTATCTGAGGCGAGACAGGATAATGGCACTCAAGCATTATAATCCGACGAGCCCCGCCCAGCGCGGTTTGATTCTCGTCGACCGGTCGGCCCTGCACAAGGGTAAGCCGGTCAAGGCGCTGACCGAAGGCAAGCGCAAGACCGGTGGCCGCAACAACAAGGGTCATGTGACATCGCGCGGCATCGCCGGTGGCCACAAGCAGCGCTATCGCATCATCGATTTCAAGCGCCGCAAATGGGATGTCGAAGGCACGGTAGAGCGTCTGGAATATGACCCTAACCGGACCGCGTTCATTGCGCTCATCAGCTATCCCGATGGCGAGCAGGCTTACATCATCGCGCCGCAGCGGCTTGCGCCGGGCGACAAGGTGATCGCCGGCAAGAAGACCGACGTGAAGCCGGGCAACGCGATGGAACTGGGGCAGATGCCCGTCGGCACGATCATCCACAATGTGGAGATGAAGCCGGGCAAGGGCGGCCAGATCGCCCGTTCGGCTGGCACCTATGTTCAGCTCGTCGGCCGTGATCGCGGCATGGTGATCGTTCGCCTCAACTCGGGCGAGCAGCGCTATATCCGGTCCGATTGCATGGGCACCGTCGGCGCAGTGTCGAACCCCGACAACGCCAACACCAATCTCGCCAAGGCTGGCCGCAATCGCTGGCTGGGCCGCCGTCCGCTGACGCGCGGCGTGGCGAAGAACCCGGTCGATCACCCGCATGGTGGTGGTGAAGGCCGGACCTCGGGCGGCCGTCATCCGGTCACGCCATGGGGCAAGCCGACCAAGGGTGCGCGCACCCGTCACAACAAGTCGACTGACAAGATGATCATCCGGTCACGTCACGCGAAGAAGAAGAGGTAAGCGATGGCTCGTTCCGTCTGGAAGGGTCCTTTTGTGGACCTGCATCTGCTCAAGAAGGCAGAATCCGCGCAGGATGCCGGTGGCCGTGCTCCGATCAAGACCTGGTCGCGTCGCTCCACTATCCTCCCGCAGTTCGTTGGCCTGACGTTCAACGTCTATAACGGCCGCAAGCACGTTCCCGTTTCGGTGAACGAGGACATGGTCGGTCACAAGCTGGGCGAGTTCGCGCCGACGCGCTACTTCCCTGGCCACGCTGCCGACAAGAAGGGTAAGCGCTAATGGGTAAGGCAAAAGCTCCCCGTCGCGTAGGCGACAATGAGGCGCTGGCTGTCGGCACCTCGATCCGCGGTTCGGCGCAGAAGCTGAACCTCGTCGCGGCACTGATCCGCGGCCGCAAGGTTGAGGACGCGTTGAACGTGCTGGCCTTCTCTAAGAAGGGCATGGCGGTCGACGTGCGCAAGGTTCTGGCATCGGCCATCGCCAATGCAGAAAACAATCACAATCTGGATGTCGACTCGCTGGTCGTCGCGGAAGCGTCGGTCGGCAAGGGTCTGGTCATGAAGCGCTTCCACACCCGTGGTCGCGGTAAGTCGACCCGCATCCTGAAGCCGTTCAGCCGGGTGCGTATCATCGTGCGCGAGCAGGCAGAAGAGGCGGAGGCGTAAGTCATGGGTCACAAGAGCAATCCGATCGGTCTGCGTCTTCAGATCAACCGCACATGGGACAGCCGCTGGTTCGCTGAAGGCAGCGACTATGGCCGTCTCCTGCTGGAGGATCTGCGGATCCGCCAGTATGTCATGAAGAACCTGCCGCAGGCCGCGATCTCCAAGGTCGTGATCGAGCGTCCGGCCAAGCTGTGCCGCGTGTCGATCTACGCCGCCCGTCCTGGTGTCATCATCGGCAAGAAGGGCGCGGACATCGAAAAGCTGCGCCGCAAGCTGGGTGAATTCACCTCGTCCGACGTGTCGCTGAACATCGTCGAGATCCGCAAGCCGGAAATCGACAGCCGTCTCGTTGCGCAGGGCGTCGCCGATCAGCTGGAGCGCCGTATCGCGTTCCGCCGCGCCATGAAGCGTGCGGTGCAGTCGGCGCTGCGTCTCGGCGCGGAAGGCATCAAGATCACCTGCGGTGGTCGTCTGGGCGGCGCGGAGATCGCGCGCGTTGAATGGTACCGCGAAGGTCGCGTTCCGCTGCACACGCTGCGCGGCAACGTCGATTATGCGGAAGCCACGGCGCACACTGCGTACGGCGTTTGCGGCATCAAGGTCTGGATCTTCAAGGGCGAAATCCTTGGGCATGATCCAATGGCCACGGACCGGCTGATGCTGGAGGCACAGACCTCCGGCGTTCGCCCGGCCCGCTGAGCGATTTGAAAAGGTAGGTAGAGCGTCATGCTGCAACCGAAGAAAATGAAGTTCCGCAAGACCTTCAAGGGGCGGATCAAGGGTGATGCCAAGGGCGGCACCGATCTGAACTTTGGCGCCTATGGCCTTAAGGCCCTGGAGCCCGAGCGGATCACCGCGCGGCAGATCGAAGCGGCTCGCCGCGCGATCACCCGCCACATCCGCCGTCAGGGCCGTTTGTGGATCCGCGTGTTCCCCGACGTTCCGGTGTCGAAGAAGCCCGCCGAAGTCCGCCAGGGCAAGGGCAAGGGCAGCGTCGAATATTGGGCAGCACGGGTGAAGCCCGGCCGCATCCTGTTCGAGCTCGACGGCGTGCCCGGCCCGCTGGCGGCTGAAGCCTTTTCGCGTGCAGCGATGAAGCTGCCGATCAAGACCAAGGTCGTTGCCCGTCTGGGTGACACCTCGCATCTGGGAGCGTGATCGCCATGGCTGACATCGCTGATCTCAAGACCAAGTCCGACGACGAGCTGAGCACCGAGCTGGGCAACCTGAAGCGCGAGCAGTTCAACCTGCGCTTTCAGGCCGCGACCAACCAGCTGGAAAAGCCGAGCCGGGTGCGGGAAGTGCGCCGTTCCATCGCGCAGATCAAGACATTGCAGACCGAGCGCGCACGCTCGGCCGCGAAGTAAGAAGGGAAGACACGATGCCCAAGCGCGTGCTTACGGGAACGGTCGTTTCCGACAAAGGCGACAAGACGGTCGTGGTCCGCGTGGAGCGTAAGGTGAAGCACCCGCTCTACGGCAAGATCATCCGTCGGTCGAAGAAGTACCACGCCCATGACGAGGCGAATGCCTACCATGAAGGCGAAACCGTTCGCATCGAGGAGACCGCACCGATCTCCAAGCTGAAGACCTGGAAGGTCATCGAGCGGGTGGACACCCACAAGTCGCCCGAAACGGCGGCCTGATCGGCTAAAGACATTCGGAACTCCCGGCACATGCCGGAAAGCCAGTTGAGAAGGAACCGGATCCATGATCCAGATGCAGTCAAATCTTGAGGTGGCCGACAACAGCGGCGCCAAGCGCGTTCAGTGCATCAAGGTGCTCGGCGGCTCCAAGCGTCGTGTGGCTGGCGTGGGCGACATCATCGTCGTCTCCGTCAAGGAAGCCACTCCGCGCGGCCGAGTGAAGAAGGGTGACGTGCATCGTGCCGTCATCGTCCGCACCCGCAAGGAAGTGCGCCGCGCCGATGGCTCGGTCATTCGCTTCGACGGCAACGCCGCGGTGCTGGTCAACAAGAACGAGGAGCCGATCGGCACCCGTATCTTTGGCCCAGTGGTCCGCGAACTGCGTGCCAAGAAGCACATGAAGATCATCAGCCTTGCGCCGGAGGTGCTGTAATGAGCGCTGCACGTATCAAGAAGGGTGACACGGTCGTCGTGCTCGCCGGCAAGGACAAGGGCCGCACCGGTTCTGTCGTCCAGGTCTTCCCGAAGGAAGACAAGGTGCTGGTCGAAGGCATCAACGTTCATGCGCGTCACCGCAAGCCCGATCAGGCGAACCCACAGGGTGGCATCGATCGCAAGCCTGCGCCGCTGCACATCTCCAACGTCGCGTTCGCGGGCAAGGATGGCAAGGCCACCCGCGTCCGTTTCGAAGAGCGCGACGGCAAGAAGGTCCGCGTGGCCGTAAAGTCCGGGGAGGCTATCGATGGCTGACAAATATATCCCGCGCATGCGGTCGCTCTATGACGAGACGATCACCAAGGCGATGACCGAGAAGTTCGGCTACACCAACCTCATGCAGGTTCCGCGTATCGAAAAGATCGTGCTGAACATGGGTGTGGGCGAAGCGACGCAGGACAAGAAGAAGGTCACTGCGGCGGCCGAAGAAATGGAACTGATCGCGGGCCAGAAGCCCGTTATCACGAAAGCCAAGAAGTCGATCGCCCAGTTCAAGCTGCGCGAAGGCATGCCGATCGGTGTGAAGGTCACTCTGCGCCGCGAACGCATGTACGAATTTCTGGACCGCATGGTGACGATCGCCATGCCCCGCATCCGCGATTTCCGTGGGCTGAATCCGAAGTCCTTCGATGGCCGTGGCAACTATGCCTTTGGCATCAAGGAACAGATCATCTTTCCGGAAATCAACTATGACCGCATCGAAAAGGTGCGCGGCATGGACATTATCGTAACCACCACCGCGAACACGGACGAAGAGGCCCGCGAATTGCTGCGCCTGTTCGGTTTCCCGTTCCCGGCCGAGGAGCAGAAGCAGGCCGCGTAAGCGCCCCTGCTTTCCCCGTTTAGGAAAAGGAAGAGAACTTAAGTCATGGCGAAACTGAGTTCCATCAACAAGAATGAGCGTCGCAAGAAGCTGGTGAAGAAGTATTCCAGCAAATATGCGAAGCTGAAAGCGATTGCGGCGGATAGCTCGCTCGATGATGGCGAGCGTCTGATCGCCCGCCTCAAGATGGCGGAGATCCCCCGTAACGGTAACCCGACCCGCATCCGTAACCGGTGCGAGCTGACCGGGCGTCCGCGCGCGTATTATCGCAAGTTCCGGCTGTGCCGCATTCAGCTGCGTGATCTCGCCAACAAGGGCTTGATCCCCGGCGTCACCAAGTCGAGCTGGTAAGGATAGATTATGGCATTGACCGATCCGCTGGGTGATATGCTCACCCGTATCCGCAACGGCCAGCAGGCACGCAAGGACAGCGTGGTTTCCCCCGCGTCCAAGCTGCGCGCCCGCGTACTCGACGTGCTTCAGCGCGAAGGCTACATCCGTGGCTACAGCGAAGAGACGCTGGGCAAGCACCCCGGCCTGCGCATTGAACTCAAATATTTCGAAGGGCAGCCCGCCATTAAGCATGTGGCGCGCGTGTCCAAGCCCGGCCGCCGCGTCTACTCCGGTTCCAAGGAACTGCCGGTAGTGCGCAATGGCTTGGGCATCACCATCGTATCGACGCCCCGTGGCGTTCTGTCCGACGCGGAAGCGCGCGACCAGAATGTCGGTGGCGAAGTGCTGGCGGAGGTATTCTGACCATGTCACGTATTGGCAAGAAACCTGTGGCGATCCCTTCGGGCGTCACCGCAACCATCGAAGGCGGTCAGCTTTCGGTCAAGGGTCCCAAGGGCTCGCTGGCGATGTCGCTGGTCGATGACATCAGCTACACGCTCGATGACGGCGCGATCCTTGTGAAGCCCGCCAATGAGAGCAAGCAGGCGCGCGCCTTCTGGGGCATGCAGCGGACGCTGGTGCAGAACCTCGTCACCGGCGTGAGCGAAGGCTTCACCAAGGTGCTGGAAATCACCGGTGTGGGCTATCGTGCGAACTCGCAGGGCAAGAACCTGAAGCTGCAGCTTGGCTACAGCCATGATGTCGACTTCGCGGTGCCGGAGGGGATCGAGATCAAGACCCCCGACAACACCACGATCGAGATCAGCGGCACGGACAAGCAGAAGGTTGGCCAGGTCGCCGCCGAAATCCGCCGCTGGCGCAAGCCGGAGCCCTACAAGGGCAAGGGTATCAAATATCGCGGGGAATTCATCTTCCGCAAAGAAGGCAAGAAGAAGTAAGCCATGGCGAAACTCTCTCTCTTCGAGCGGCGTCGTCGCCGCGTTCGCACCGCCCTCAAGGCACGCAGCGGGCAGAACCCCCGTCCGCGTCTCTCGATCCACCGGTCGGGCCGACACATCTATGCCCAGGTCATCGACGATTCGAACGGTCACACCGTGGCCGCCGCGTCGACGCTGGACAAGGACGTGCGCGGCAAGGCGGGCGCCACTTCGGAGGCTGCTGCCGACGTCGGCAAGCGTGTGGCGGCTCTCGCCACCAAGGCGGGCGTGACCCAGGTCGTGTTCGACCGTGGCGGTTTCCTTTTCCATGGCCGCGTGAAGGCGCTGGCCGATGCTGCCCGTGAAGGCGGACTGGAGTTCTGATGATGGCTGATGAAAACGACATTCAGGCCCAGGCCGGTGCTCCGGCAGCGGTAGAAGCTGAAGCACCCGCAACCGAAGGTCGTGGTCCCCGTCGGGGCCGTGGCGGCGGTGCGGGCGGCGGTGACCGTAACCGTGGTGAACGGGGCGGCCGTGGCCGTCGCGATGATCGCCGTGGCGGCAACCGCGACGAGGATCAGGGCGAAGAGCTGATCGAAAAGCTCGTTCACATCAACCGCGTCAGCAAGACGGTGAAGGGCGGCAAGCGCTTCGGCTTCGCGGCGCTGGTCGTGGTGGGCGATGGCAAGGGCCGGGTCGGCTTTGGCCATGGCAAGGCACGCGAAGTGCCCGAGGCGATCAGCAAGGCGACTGCGGCGGCCAAAAAGAAGATGGTCCGCGTTCCGCTGAAGGAAGGCCGCACGCTGCACCATGATGGCCGTGGCCATTTCGGTGCGGGCAATGTGACGCTGCGTTCGGCTCCGGCCGGTACGGGCATCATCGCCGGCGGTCCGATGCGTGCCGTGTTCGAGAGCCTGGGTGTGGCGGACGTCGTCACGAAATCGGTCGGCACGTCGAACCCGTACAACATGATCCGGGCGACCTTCGAAGCTCTGACCGAACAGACCAGCCCCAAGTCGGTGGCGCAGCGTCGCGGCAAGAAGATTGCCGACCTGCTGCGTCGTGGCGGTGCCACGGCCGAAGTGGCGCAGGCCGACGCCGAAGCGATTGCGGAGTAAGCGATATGGCAACAATCAAGATCAAGCAGATCGGTTCGCCGATCCGCCGCCCAGCCTCCCAGCGCCAGATGCTGATCGGTCTGGGTCTTAACAAGATGCACCGCGTGGTGGAATTGCAGGACACGCCGGAAGTGCGTGGCGCCATTCACAAGCTGCCGCATCTGGTGCAGGTGATTGACTGAACGATAAACGTCGTCCCAGCGCTGGCTGGGATTTCGTGCCCCGCGCGTCAAACCATGGGGCATACGGTCCCGGCCTTCGCCGGGACATCGACCTGACTGCCCGATGCATTCAGGTCTCGCGCGAACAAAGCGAAAGCGAGTGCACACTATGAAACTGAACGAAATCAAGGATAATGATGGCGCCCGCAAGGGCCGTATGCGCGTCGGACGCGGCATCGGCTCGGGCAAGGGCAAGACCGCCGGTCGCGGCCAGAAGGGTGCCAAGGCGCGCTCGGGCGTTGCGATCAACGGATTCGAGGGCGGCCAGATGCCGCTCCACATGCGTCTGCCGAAGCGCGGCTTCAACAATATCTTCGCCAAGGATTACGCAATCGTCAATCTCGGCATGATCCAGAAGGCTATTGACGCTGGCAAGCTCGACAAGAGCGCCACGCTTGATCAGGCGGCGCTTGCGGCTGCCGGTCTGGTCCGTGGCGGCAAGGACGGCGTCCGTCTGCTCGGCAAGGGCGAGCTGAGCGCGAAGCTGAGCTTCTCCGTCGCCGGTGCGTCGAAGGGCGCCATCGAAGCCGTCGAAAAGGCAGGCGGCAAGGTTGACGTCCTGGTTGTCGTACCCGCCGCGGAAAAGGCCAAGGCGAAGAAGGGTGTCGCGCGCGCGGCCCGGATCGCCGATAAGGCGGCGAAGTCCGCCAAGGCCTGATGCATCGCATCTGACAGTTTGAAAACCCCGCGGACCCGTTCAGGGTGGCGGGGTTTTCGCATTTTTACCGTTGCACGACGAGCGCGCTGCCCCACATGGGGATGAGCGTACGGGGCCGGGCCGCTCATTTGGGGTTGGACGGCGGCGATCTGCACGGTAAGGGAATTTTGCGGTCCGTCCTCTGGCGTGAGCGCAGCGATCGAGGATATCTACAGCATGGCATCGAGAGCCGATCAGCTCGCATCGAATCTGAGCCTCGCCAAGTTCGGCCAGGCCACCGAACTCAAGAAGCGCATGTGGTTCACCTTTGGTGTGCTCATCGTGTTCCGCTTTCTGAGTTTCGTGCCGCTACCGGGCGTGGATCCCACTGTCCTCGCGCAGCTGTACAAGCAGACCCAGGGCGGCGTGCTCGATATCTTCAACACCTTCTCCGGTGGTTCGCTCCAGCGCATGAGCCTCATTGCGCTGGGCGTCATGCCCTATATCACCGCGTCGATCGTGGTGCAGCTTGCTGCCTCGCTGTCGCCGACGCTTGCCGCCATCAAGAAGGAAGGCGAGAGCGGGCGCAAGAAGCTCAACCAGTACACCCGCTATGGCACAGTGGGCCTTACGGCGGTGCAGGGCTATTTCATTGCCGTGGGCCTCGAAACCTTCGGGGCGAGCGCGGGGATGCAGGCGGTGGTCGAACCGGGCATGCTGTTCCGTTTGGTCGCGGTCATCTCGCTGATCGGCGGTACCATGTTCCTGATGTGGCTGGGTGAGCAGATCACGTCGCGCGGGATCGGCAACGGCACGTCGCTCATCATCATGGCGGGCATTGTCGCCCAGTTGCCGGTGACGCTGTCGAACCTGTTCGAATCGGGCCGGGAAGGCTCGATCTCCGGGCTGCTGATCGTGACCGTGGTAGTGGTCGGCTTTGGCCTGATCGCCTTCATCTGCTTCATGGAGCGCGCACAGCGCCGGGTGCTGATCCAGTATCCCAAGCGCCAGACCCGTCAGGGCCTGATGCAGGCGGATCGCAGTCATCTCCCGCTTAAGGTCAATACGGCGGGTGTCATCCCACCGATCTTCGCTTCCTCGCTGCTGCTTATGCCGCTCACCGTTTCGAAGTTCGCGGGCGATCAGGTTGCGGGTGAAAGCCGCTGGGGCGATTTCGTGTTGGAACTCAACCAGTGGCTGAGCCACGGCAGCCCCGTATATATGGCGCTCTATGGCTTCGGCATTGTATTCTTCTGCTTCTTCTACACCGCGTTGGTGTTCAACCCGGAAGAAACGGCCGAGAACCTGAAGCGCAATGGCGGCTTCATTCCGGGCATCCGTCCCGGCAAGAACACCGAGAACTATCTGGATTATGTGCTTACCCGGATCACGGTCATCGGCGCGGCCTATCTGGCGCTGATCTGCCTTATCCCGGAATTCCTGATCGCGCGGGCAGGAATCCCCTTCTATCTGGGCGGCACGAGTCTGCTGATCGTCGTCAACGTCACGGTCGATACCGTGACGCAGATCCAGAGCCACTTGCTCGCCCATCAATATGGCGATCTTATCAAGAAGGCAAAACTCAAGGGCCGCATGCGCTGACTCGCTGCACCCGAGCGCGCTTTATCAGGGGACGGATATGAACATCATCTTGTTGGGACCGCCGGGTGCGGGCAAGGGCACGCAGGCTACGCGGCTCGTGGATAGCCGGGGTATGGTGCAGCTGTCGACCGGAGACATGCTGCGTGCCGCCGTGAAGGAAGGCACGCCCACCGGTCTGAAGGCCAAGGCGGTTATGGAGGCGGGTGCCCTGGTCTCCGACGAGATCGTGTCGGGCATCATCGGCGAGGCACTGGATGCTCTGCCCGCGTCTACCGGTGTAATCTTCGATGGCTATCCGCGCACCGAGGCGCAGGCGCATTCGCTCGACAGTCTGTTGAGCGAGCGGGGTCGCACGCTTGACCATGTGATCGAGCTGGAGGTGAATGAGGACGCGCTCGTCGAACGGATCACCGGGCGTTTCACCTGCGCGAGCTGTGGCGAAGGCTATCACGATGTTTTTAAGCTGCCCAAAGCGCAGGGGACATGTGACAAGTGTGGCAGCACCGAATTCAAGCGGCGCGCTGACGACAATGAAGAAACCGTGCGCACCCGCATGGCCGAATATCGTGCGAAAACCGCTCCGGTCCTGCCGATCTACGAAGCGCGGGGCATTGTGTCGCGCGTGGACGGGATGGCAGACATGGATGACGTGACCGTGGCGATCAACGCCATTCTGGGCTGACGGCGAGCCGGTCGTTGTGGATCACCCGGCCATCGTCAGGCCGGGGTCAACAGCGCCCACCTTCGATCGACTTAATGAGCATGGCGCGGTGATGAAAGACCGCTTCAGCCGTAAGATCGTGACCATCGCGCGCCGCATTGCGTTGCAGATCCTGAAGAGTGCTGCTGGATGCAGCCGCGTCCGCCACGGCATGAGCAAGGGCGTGCGGATCTTCCCGCGTTAATACACCTCCACCGAAGCGTGAAATCAGGTCGGCTGGATAAGGGCTGTCATAACCGATGATCGGTGTGCCGCTGAGCAACGCCTCGATCAGGCAGCGTGGCGACTCCCGGGTTTTGTGACAGAAAAGAAAGATATCGGCTTCCCGCAACTGGCGTAACAGGGCATCCCGATCGGATAACGTACCGGGCATGGTAACGCGATCACCCAATGCGTGCCGCGCGATTTGGGTCCGTGCCTCGGCCAGATCCGGCCCATCGCCATACCAGCAGGCGGTGAATTTCAAACCCATGTCGCGCAGCAGGGCAAGGGCGTCGATCCAGTCGAAAACGCCCTTCTCAGAATGAACCCGGCCTGCATAGAGGATACGCACATCGGCTTTGGGATGCTGCCCCAGCTTTTGCTCAAGTTCCGGTCCGGAAATCCGGTCTTTTTCGCTGAGATGGATATTGTGCACCAGCCGCGGCGCGGAGCTGAAGGGGGAATAGGCACGATAGGTGTCCATGCCGTGGAATAGCCCCATGGACGATCGGCGGATGATAAAGCGCTCGTAATTGCCCATCACCCACGCGGTTGCCGCCCAATATATTCTGCGCAGCCCGCGCGAGCGGCCGGCGTGAAAGCGCGTGACATCGGATTCAACCCGGTCGGTCCAGACGGCGGCACTGCGCCCTGCGCGCCGTGCCAGCAATGTGCTCACCGCGCCCCAGTCCCCCCACAGGCCCCCGATCGCGAATTGCAGATGCTGTGACCCGTCAATCGCCCGACGCAGCCGACGGGCTGTCGGGACCAGCGACCGGGCGAAGGCGAGAGGCGACCAGGCGGACGGAAGATGCTCGACCACCAGCCTATCCCGGCCGCCAATGGAATCGATCGGTCCGCAGTTTTCAGGAGGGACAGTCACTTCGACCATAGGGTTGAAGGTTGTCACCCGCGCGAAATTTCTCAGCCACAGACTCAGGCCATTACACGCTTGCCGCTCGAGAAAAAGCCCTCGGGGCGTGCGATAGATCGGAACGGGCAGCACAAGCAAAATGGAGTTGTCATCGGGCGCAATCAAGGGCGTCAGCTCCACTTTGCACGACGTAACTCTCCAGGCCGTCAAACTCGACTGAAAAGTCCGACCGGGGTGAGGAACTTAACCTTAACAAGCATAGCGCAGCTCGTCCGGCGTAGAGCGCTGGAACGGTTTTAATCCAAGATGGACCGAATCTTTGTTAACTTTTAGAGTAATTTAGCTTGGTCTCGTCAAACCGGGCGGTGGCCGCGCCGGAACGCCACATCCTTGATCATGGCGATGAGGGTATCGGCATCGCGCAGGATATGGTTCTTGTTGAAGCACCCTGCCGCACCGATCGCCGTGGCGGTTTCCCGCAGTTCGCTGCCCTCGCGCATCAGGCTGGACAGCATGATGACGGGGCGGGGCTGGGTCGACATGATCTTGCGCAGGATCTGCATGCCATCCGTTCCGGGCATGGCGATGTCGAGCGTGATGACGTCCGGATCGGTTTCCGCGATCAGCGCAAAGGCTTCGTCCGCGTCGCGGGCGACGCCCACGACCTCGAGGCTGGTATCACGTTCCAGCAGGACTTCCATCATCGCCCGGATCGTGACGCTGTCGTCTACGACCAGGATAGCCGTTTTTGCCATTAACACCCTCCACCGCGCGCCAGAACCGACGGACGGACCCCGTTCTCTTTCTGCACTAACAGAGCAAACACAAGGTTAATTATTACGGATTGCGATCGCTGGAAAGTCCGACAGGCGGCCCGAACCGCTGCTTGACAGCATCGGGGCGAATCAGTAAGGACCGTCGCTTCCAACACGCTTGGTGATCGGCGCGCCTTCTGGCGTCTGCCGCGCTTTTTGTGGACGGAAACTTGTGTGTTGCCGCCAGATTGTCCGCCGCTCAGGCAAACGGAATCCGGCTGACCGACGCGTTGAGATGGGGGGCGCAGCCACGCACCCTGTGGAGCAGGAGTAGATTTTACATGGCACGTATTGCGGGCGTCAACATCCCGACCAACAAGCGCGTTATCATCGCGCTCACCTATATCCATGGTATTGGTCGCAAGACCGCCGTCGACATCGCCAACCAGCTGGGCATCGATCAGGGCCGCCGCGTGCAGGACCTGTCCGACGCCGAAGTGCTGCAGATCCGCGAAGCCATTGACGCAACCTACACGGTCGAAGGCGACCTGCGTCGCGAAACGGCGATGAACATCAAGCGCCTGATGGACCTCGCCTGCTATCGCGGGCTGCGTCACCGTAAGGGCCTGCCGGTTCGTGGCCAGCGCACGCACACCAATGCGCGCACCCGCAAGGGCAAGGCCAAGCCGATTGCCGGCAAGAAGAAGTAAGAAAACGTTCTAGGAACGTTTTCGCCTTTTTCTCCGCCGGATGGCGCTCTCCTTGGGCACAGCCTCCGGCATCACCAGTTTGGAAGTAGGACTAAAGATATGGCACGGGAACCTCAGCGCATTAAACGGCGTGAGCGCAAGAACATCTCGGCCGGCGTCGCGCATGTGAACGCCAGCTTCAACAACACCATGATCACGATCACCGACGCGCAGGGCAATGCGATCAGCTGGTCCTCCGCTGGCACGATGGGCTTCAAGGGATCGCGCAAGTCGACCCCTTATGCTGCGCAGGTATGTGCCGAGGACGCAGGCCGCAAGGCGGCCGAGCATGGCGTCCGTACGCTGGAAGTCGAAGTCAAGGGTCCGGGTTCGGGCCGCGAATCGGCTCTGCGCGCGCTGCAGGCGGTGGGTTTCACCATCACGTCGATCCGCGACGTGACGCCAATCCCGCACAACGGCGTGCGCCCGTCCAAGCGTCGTCGCGTTTAACGCACCCAACACGTTACCGGGGCGGCGGACGCGTCGCTTCGTCATTTGCATCGGCCGGGGTTGTTTTCTGACATACGCAGAACGCCCCCGCCCAATTCCCAGGGGAAATACATGACTGTCAACATGAAGAACTGGCAGGAATTGAAGAAGCCCAGCAGCCTGGAAATCAAGTCCGGCGGCGATGCCAAGCGCAAGGCCACCTTCGTCGCCGAACCGCTGGAGCGGGGCTTTGGTCTGACGCTGGGTAACGCGCTGCGCCGCGTGCTGCTGTCCTCGCTGCAGGGCGCGGCGGTCACCTCGATCAAGATCGAGAATGTCCTGCATGAGTTCTCATCGCTGGCGGGCGTGCGGGAAGATGTCACGGACATCGTCCTCAACGTGAAGCAGATCGCGCTGAAGATGGAGGGCGAAGGCCCGAAGCGTCTCCAGCTGTCCGCCACGGGACCTGCCGAAGTAAAGGCGGGCGACATTGTGGTGAGCGGTGATATCCAGGTGATGAACCCGGATCTCATTATCTGCCATCTCGATGAAGGCGCAACGCTTAACATGGAGCTGACTGCCGACACCGGGAAGGGCTATGTTCCCGCGGTCGCAAACCGCCCCGCCGATGCGCCGATCGGGCTGATTCCGGTCGATGCGCTGTATTCGCCGGTGCGTCAGGTCGCCTACAAGGTGGACAACACCCGCGTCGGCCAGGAACTGGATTATGACAAGCTGTCGCTGACCATCGACACCGATGGCACGATCACGCCGGAAGATGCCGTGGCTTATGCCGCACGCATTCTTCAGGACCAGCTCCAGCTGTTCGTCCACTTCGAGGACGCGCTGGCCGCTCCGACCCCCGCCACGGCGGGCGGAGGCGCAGCCCCCGCAAGCGAGAGCGATACCAACAGCAACCTGATCAACCGTTACCTTCTCAAGAAGGTGGACGAGCTGGAACTGTCGGTGCGCAGCGCGAACTGCCTCAAGAACGACAACATCATTTACATCGGCGACCTGGTCCAGAAGACCGAGGCCGAGATGCTCCGTACGCCGAACTTCGGCCGCAAGTCACTGAACGAGATCAAGGAAGTGCTCTCGTCCATGGGTCTGCGTCTCGGCATGGACATCCCCGGCTGGCCGCCTGAGAACATCGAAGAGATGGCCAAGAAGCTCGAACAGGAGCTGATGGGCTAAGTGCGCGTCGCCCCAGCGAAAGCTGGGGTCTCGTGTGACTTTCTCTTGGGCCTGAGATGCCAGCCTGCGCTGGCATACAAAAGGGGTTGGGCGGTCCCCTGAACCACCGCCTGCACTGGGTTACCTGATACGGACCCTTTTCGAACGGAGTAAAGAATATGCGTCATCGCGTTGGACATCGTAAGCTGCAGCGCTCGACCGGGCACCGTAACGCCCTGCTGCGCAACCTTGCCGCGTCGCTCATCAAGCATGAGCAGATCACCACCGGCGTTGCCAAGGCAAAGGAGCTTCGCCCCTATGTCGAAAAGCTGATCACCCTCGCCAAGAAGGGCGGCCTGTCGAATCGCCGTCTGGCGCACGCCCGTCTGCTCGACGACGCGCAGCTCACGAAGCTGTTCGATGTGCTGGCGGAACGCTACAAGGATCGCAACGGCGGCTACACGCGCGTGATCAAGGCTGGCTTCCGCGCTTCGGACGCGGCGCCGATGGCGGTGATCGAGCTGGTCGACCGTGACGTGGATGCAAAGGGTCAGGACAGCGGTCCGGTCCAGTCTTACGACGCGGACGAGCTCGAAGCCGCCTGATCGATCGACGGGCCACCCGGTTCCGCCGGGAGATCGTTAGAACAGGGGCCGCCGGTCAGGGACGGGCGGCCCTTTTCTTTGCTCTTTTCACCGGGCCAGAACGCTTTATACCGTATCGACCACCCGTGTCGCAGAGGTGGCACACGGAGCGTGATGCGCAAGATTGCTGATCCATGGCCGATGATGGCGGCGGGCTTGAGGGCGCTGTCCGGCCTGATGGTCGTTGCTCTCGCAGCAGCCGCTGTCCCGGCATTTGGCGCGCCCGATGGCGATGTTTCGCTTCTTCCCCAGACCGCGTCCATCGCCACCCGGAGCGCCCCACCGATGCCACTTGCCTACCCCACGACGCGCGCGGTCGACTTGGTCGAACAGAAATTCGGCGTGGCGGTGGCAGACCCCTATCGCTGGCTCGAAAATGACGTGCGGGTCGACAGCGACGTCGCCGCCTGGGTTCGCGAACAGAACCGCGTGACAGATGCCTATCTGGCCGGGCTGCCGGGCCGGAACATTTTTCAGCAGCGGATGAAGCAGCTCTACGATTATGGCCGCTATTCAACGCCACGTAAGGGCGGAAGCCGCTACTTCTACAGCTATAACAGCGGATTGCAGAACCAGTCCCCACTTTATGTGCGGGATGGGCTGAAAGGCGCTCAGCGCCTGCTGCTCGATCCCAATAGCTTGTCGAAGGACGGCGCGACCGCGCTGGCGGAGTGGGAGCCATCGCCCGATGGCGCATTTCTCGTCTATGCCGTGCAGGAGGGCGGGAGCGACTGGCGCACCTTGCAGGTGATTGACGTCACGAGCGGGAGGACGCTGTCCGACCGGATCGAATGGGTCAAATTCTCGCGTCTGGCCTGGGATGCGCAGGGGCTGGGCTTTTTCTATTCCCGTTTCCCTGCCCCGCCGCGTGACAAGGCGTTTCAGTCGCCCAACGAGAATCAGGCCATCTGGTATCATCGCATCGGCACGGACCAGAGCGCCGACCGGCTGGTTTATGCCACGTCCTCGCGCCCGAAGCTGGGCCACAGCGCCGAAGTCACGGACGATGGAGCATGGCTGGTTATCACCTCGTCGGAGGGGACAGATGAGCGGTTTGAGTTGACCGTCGTCGACCTGACCCGCCTCGATTGGGCCAATCCGCGCTGGAAACCACGCACGCTCGTGCGCGGGTTGGAGCATGACTGGAAACTGGTCGGCGGGCGGGGTAACCGGCTGTGGTTCGTGACCGACAAGGGTGCGCCGCGCGGACGGATGGTAACACTGGACGCGGCCAAGCCGCGCCGGGCGCCGGTGGAAATCGTGCCCGAGCGGCCCGACACGCTGGCGGCGGGATCGATGGTCGGTGACCGCATCATCCTCGCATACATGAGTGATGCCCGTACGGTGGCCGTACTGGTGGAAAGCGACGGCCGCTGGGTGGGCGACGTACCGCTGCCCGATATCGGGACGGCGGCGGGGTTCGGAGGAAAGGCGGGCGACCCGGAGACCTTTTTTAGCTTTTCGAGCTATACCACACCCTCAACCGTCTACCGCTACGACACCGCGACCAACCGCATCAGCCTGTTCGCGCAGCCCAAACTCGCTTTCGATCCCGATGATTATCTGACGCAGCAGATCTTCTATCCCTCGAAGGACGGGACACAGGTTCCGATGTTCATCGTGCGGCGCAAGGATCTCGCGATAAGCGCCAAGGCCGCGCCGACACTTCTCTATGGCTATGGTGGCTTCAACATTCCGGTGACGCCCGCTTTTTCGGCGGCGAAGCTTGCATGGGTGGAGCAGGGCGGCGTACTGGCGGTCGCCAATCTGCGCGGCGGCGGCGAATATGGCAAAGAATGGCACGACGGCGGGCGGCTCGCCAACAAGCAAAACGTGTTCGACGATTTCATCGCGGCGGGCGAGTATCTGATGGCCAATGGCTATACCGGAAGTGGGCAGTTGGCAATCGAGGGGCGATCCAATGGCGGCCTGCTGGTAGGTGCCGTGGTGAACCAGCGGCCTGACCTGTTCGCCGCGGCCCTCCCTGCCGTGGGCGTAATGGACATGCTGCGCTTCGATCAGTTCACGGCGGGGCGCTATTGGGTCGACGATTATGGCTACCCAGACCGGGAAGAGGATTTCCGGCGGCTGCTGGCCTATTCTCCCTATCACAACATTCATAGCGGCACTGACTATCCGGCCATATTGGTATCGACCGCCGATACCGACGACCGCGTGGTGCCGGGGCACAGCTTCAAATATACCGCCGCCCTGCAGGCCGCGCGGATCGGTCCCAAGCCCCATCTCATCCGCATCGAAACACGCGCCGGGCACGGATCGGGCAAGCCGACCGACAAGCTCATCAGTGAATATGCGGACTATTACGCGTTCGCGGCGCGGTGGACGGGGATGGAGTTGAAAGCACCGCCGCCCCCACATTCGGTTCGTCCGGATTAGGGGCGTTCACCAAGCTCAACGCCACACAAATTATCGACTTAGTAAATTGATATTATTATTTAATTTCAGTTATGGTCCGATGAGTTCCATCAAACGGTCCATCAGATTAAAATTCAAAATGGGTTCGCTTCTCAGAGCAGGACCCGATATCACACCCGCTCCTGATTCGGTGTGCAACATATTCAGCTGTGTAAGGTGATAGAGCCAGCTCTACGGGCCGGTGCGGATGACGGAAGCCGCCACCCTTTCAAGCCTGAAACCTGCCCCTCGGAAACCGCCTTCCGTTAGGATAAATTTTCGGGAGCATGCATAGCATCTGCGCTCAGGTAGATGGCGAGCGCCCCAGCGCTGATGTGATAGAACCTGCCCGTTTCTTGCGATTTGCTGCTCCTAACTACTCTGCGATCCGATTTGCATCCTGTAGCCTACGCCAGGCTCATTGCGAAGCAACGCAGGCTGAGATGGATCATCTTCGAGCTTGCGACGAATTCCACGCGCGGCGACACGCAGATATTCTACATCCGTTTCATGGCCTGGACCCCACACCGATTTCAATAAATGTGTGTGGGTGACGACCCGTCCGGCGCTTTTCGCTAGCTCGGCAAGCAAGCCATATTCCTTTGGCGTCAAATGCACCTCGACGCCGCCCTTGCGCACAAGACGTGCAACAAGATCGATCTCAATGTCGCCACAGCTTACTATCGGACTGTCTGTCTCACTGGAAAGTCGGTGTCGCATCGCGGCGCGGATGCGTGCCAGGACTTCCTCGCTGTCGAAAGGCTTTGACACATAATCGTCCGCACCCAAGTCGAGGGCAGCGACCTTCTGTTCGGTGGCGTCGCGCGCCGAAACAACAATGACCGCCGCTCCGGCAGCCTTGATGATCGGAATCAGCTCGAGCCCATCGCGGTCGGGCAAACCAAGATCGAGAAGGACAACTTCGGGCTTGTCGATCTGGATTGCCGAAAGGGTATCGCGCGCCGATCCCGCTTCCACCACCCGGTAATCCGCGCGCGTCAGACTCGCATGAAGAAGGCGCCGGATTGCCGGTTCATCATCGACCACAAGAACTGTCACGGGATTCCTCATTCTTCCGGCAACTCCCTGATGTGTGCTGGCCCGAACCGGATGGAAAATGTTGCACCCTTGGCATCGGGTCTGTTGGCGGCCCCTACGTCCAAACCCATGGCTTCGGCGAAGCCTTTGACGATGGCCAAACCCAGCCCGGTCCCGCCTTTTCGATCGGACCCTTCGACACGCGTGAATGTCTCGAAAATGCGTCGTTCCTGTCCCTCCGGGATTCCAGGGCCTTCATCCTCCACCGACAATGTCAGATCATTGCCGATACGCCGCGCGACAATCCTGATGGAAGCGCCGGGGGCTCCGTATTTGGCAGCGTTTTCGATCAGGTTGATCAGGCAGTGGTGAAACAATTGGGGATCGACCAGCACGAACGGCAGGTCTTCCGGCAAGTCAATCGTTAAGGGGCGATCGCGGAGAACGGCGTTAAGATCTTGCACTGCACTAGCGACGGCATCGGCAAGGTCGACCGGTTCGATGGATTGATGCAGCGCACCTGCTTCGATGCGGACCATATCGAGGAGGTTTGCAACAAACCGATGCAGACGTTCTGCCTCGGACCGCGTTGCCAAGAGCTGGTGCTCTTGCTCCGGCGAGGCGGCCCTGATTTCCTTGAGTGAACCCAGGATGGTGGTCAACGGCGTGCGCAGATCATGGCTGACCGACGACAAAAGAGCATGCCTCAGCCGGTCCCGCTCCTGTACATGGGCCAGACTGGACATTTCTCCCTCCAGCGCGATGCGCCCAAGTGCCAGGCCGGCCTGATCGAGCAGGCTGAGCAACAGCGGCATCTGGTCGGACCTGATCGGAGGGCGGGCATCGGATCGCGCAAGACCGAACACCGCAAGTACCTTGCCTGCGGATCCCACCGGATAGAAAAGCCATTCCGACGCTGTCAAAGTGTCGGAACCGCGCCCTGCGGGTTTGTTGTTGTCTAACGTCCAGCGGGCCGCCGCATCGTCGAGCATTTCGAGCGTGTTACCGGGCGGTGATGATGCCCGCACACTGAGACTGTCCTGGTCGGGAATGAGGAGAATGGTGTTGCCTTCCAGCAACCGACCGATCTCGACGCAGAGCACATTGGCCAGTTCATCCGTCGAACTGATGCCGGTCAGTTGGCGTGCAAAGCCTGCGAGCGAACTGTTCTGGGCTGAGCTGGCCTGCGCCAGCAGGGCTTGTTCTCGCACCCGCGCCGTTAACTGGCTCCCGACGATCGCTACTCCCAGCAGGACTAGAACGGTGATGATGTTCTGCGGATCTTCGATCGTGAAGGTGTGGGTCGGCGGAATGAAAAAGAAGTTGTAAGCCAGCGACGAAGCCAGACCTGTCACAATCCCGGTGCGCAGGCCGAACCGTGTCGCCGCGACCATCACGGGTATAAGAAACAACAGTCCGATATTTGCAATGTTACCGCGCGCGAAGATAGCCATGCCAAGGACCGTGATCAGTGCGGTCAAACCCAGCGACACGACGTAACCACCCACGCTTCCCCAAGGGTTCGTCTGCGCTTCACGGCGCGAAGATGCTCGTGAAGACTGCGCTTCCAGGGGCACCACATGGACAGCAAGACCTGGCGTTTCGCGCACAAGCCGATCCACAATGGATCCGTGGCGTAGCTCAAACCAACGCGAACGCATCGATTTGCCCACAATGAGCTGAGTCGCGCGGGCGTCAGCGGCAAATCGTTTGAGGCCGTTCAGCACGGATTCAGCAGGAACGGTCGCCACGTTTGCGCCAAGCTGGGCAGCGAGGTGCATTGTTTCGGCAAGTTGCGTGTTCTCGGCATTGTCGAACACACTGCTGCGCGGCGTTTCGATATGGACAGTGGTCCAAGGAGCGCGCAAGGCATCCGCCAAGCGCTTGGCCGCGCGAACCAGTTCGATCGCGCCCGGTTGCTCGCTGATGGCGACCACGAGCCGGTCACCAACCGCCCATATGCCGTCCACCGCGTTCGCGCGCATATAGTCAAGCATCTGTGCATCGACCGCCTGTGCCGCTCGGCGCAGCGCCAGCTCCCGCAGTGCTGACAGGTTCGATTTGGAAAAGAAGTGCCCGAGTGCTCGTGAAGCCTCATCGGGAACATAGACCTTGCCTTCTCGCAGGCGTTCAATCAGTTCGTCTGGCAGAATGTCGACAACTTCAAGGTCTGCATTCTCGATCACCCGGTCCGGTAGGGTCTCCCGCACCCGCACTTGCGTGAACGATGCAACCAAGTCGTTCAGGCTTTCCAGATGCTGAATGTTGAGTGTGGAATAGACATCGATGCCGGCTTCCAGCAGCTCCTCCACATCCTGGTAGCGTTTGTCGTGGCGGCTACCAGCCGCATTGGTGTGGGCCAGTTCATCAACCAGAACCAAGCCTGGCTTTCGCGCGAGGATCGCGTCGATGTCCATTTCCTCCAGCGCATGGCCCTGATATTGTATCAGCTTGCGGGGAATAATTTCGAATCCGTGAACCTTTGCCTCGGTCTCACGGCGACCGTGCGTTTCGACGACTCCGATGACAACGTCGATGCCGGCATCGCGGCGTGCCGCGCCATCTGTGAGCATCTCGAAAGTCTTGCCGACACCCGGCGCCGCCCCAAGGAAAACCTTGAGGCGGCCCTTGCCCTCCCGGGCGGCAGCTCTGAGCAGAGCGTCAGGGTCGGGGCGTTGATCGTTCATCGCGCAGCATTTGCGCGCGCCGGGGCCTGTCTGTCGAGAGCAAGGTTGAGTTCGAGGACATTGACGCGGGGTTCACCGATGAAACCGAGAATAACCCCTTCCGTGTAATCCGCAACGAGCCGCCGCACCGCCGCCTCGTTCAACCCGCGCGCCTGAGCCACACGTGCTGCCTGGAAATAGGCCGCTTGGGGGGTGACATGAGGGTCCAGTCCGGAGGCGGAGGTTGTCACCAGGTCCGGTGGAACGATGACCGCTGGTGAGGACTTGAGCGCGGCGGTATCGGCCGTGACACGATTGACGAGAACCTGGCTTGTTGGCCCGAGGTTCGACCCTCCCGATGCCGCAGCGTCGTATCCCTTGCCCGCCGCTGAAGGACGCGGATGGAAATATCGCTCGCCCGTGAAGCCCTGACCGATGAGCGCAGAGCCGATAACATGGCCGTCTCGCTTGATCAGGCTGCCGTTGGCCTGTCGCGGGAACAGCATTTGGGACATGCCGGTCAAAGTCAGTGGATAGACAACGCCCAACAGGAGCGCAAAGAGCGCCGTCAGGACCAGCGCAGGACGCAGAGCGGAGAAAATATCTTTGGTCATTTTTTCATTCCTCAGGCGAGGTTGAGTCCGGCGACCGCAAGGTCGATGAGCTTTATGCCTATGAACGGCGCGACAAGGCCGCCCAGGCCATAGACCGCCAGATTGCGTGCGAGCAGCGGCCCAGCCCCCATCGGCTTGTACGCCACGCCCTTGAGGGCCAACGGCACCAGCGCGGGGATAATCAGCGCATTGAAGATGATCGCCGACAGGATCGCGCTTTCGGGCGACGCCAACTTCATCACATTGAGTATACCGAGTTCCGGATAAAGCACGACGAACATGGCCGGAATGATGGCGAAATACTTGGCCACGTCGTTCGCCACCGAAAAAGTGGTGAGCGCACCGCGCGTCATCAGCAATTGCTTGCCCAAGCCCACGATCTCGATGAGCTTGGTCGGATCGCTGTCGAGATCGACCATGTTGCCCGCCTCACGCGCAGCCTGCGTGCCGGTGTTCATCGCGACACCGACATCCGCCTGAGCCAAGGCTGGGGCGTCGTTCGTGCCGTCGCCACACATCGCGACCAGCTTCCCGCCCTGCTGCTCCTTGCGGATCAGCGCCAACTTGTCCTCAGGCGTCGCCTCGGCAAGGAAATCATCGACGCCCGCTTCGGCCGCGATCGAGGCTGCTGTTAGCGGATTATCGCCGGTGATCATGACTGTGCGGATCCCCATGCGACGCAGTTCGGTGAAGCGTTCGCGGACACCGGCCTTGATCACATCCTTCAGCGCAATAACACCTAGCAATCTTCCGTCCTGCGCCACGGCGAGCGGGGTCTGCCCAGAGCGGGCTATCTCCTCGGAAATCCGGCGCAGTTCTGAAGCGGCGGAGCTCGATGCGGCTTCGGGATTGGCCTTCAGGACAGCATCTACCGCCCCCTTCTGGACAAGGCCTGCCTCGGTCCTGACACCCGAGATCCGGGTCTGAGCGGTGAACGGGATGATTTCGGCATTCGTGGGAAGCTCACGCAAAGTGATGCCGAACTTCTCGCGGGCAAGTACGACGATAGAACGCCCTTCGGGCGTCTCATCTGCCAGACTGGCAAGCAGTGCGGCTTGCGCCAGAGTGCCCACCTGCATGCCGCCGACAGGACGAAATTCACTCGCTTGCCTGTCGCCGATGGTGATCGTCCCAGTTTTGTCCAGCAGGAGCACATCGACATCGCCGGCAGCCTCAACGGCGCGGCCCGACTTGGCCAGCACGTTGAAGCGCACCAGCCGGTCCATCCCCGCAATACCGATTGCCGAGAGCAACGCCGCGATGGTCGTCGGAATGAGCGTGATGAGCAGCGCCGCCAGGATGGCGACAGGGATTTGGCCGCCCGCATAGGTGGCAAAGGCGGGAATGGTGGACACCGCGATCAGGAAGATAATGGTGAGGCCGACTAACAGGATCGTAAGCGCGATCTCGTTCGGTGTTTTCTGACGTTCCGCGCCTTCGACCAGCGCGATCATCCGGTCCAGAAATCCTTGCCCCGGTTCCTGCGTTACGCGAACCAGGATCGAGTCCGAGATGACCCGCGTGCCCGCTGTAACCGCCGACCGGTCGCCGCCCGCCTCGCGGATCACGGGCGCGGATTCGCCAGTAATCGCGGCTTCGTTGACCGAGGCGACACCCTCGATCACCTCGCCATCGGCCGGAATGATATCGCCGGTATCGACCCGAACGTGATCTCCCCGCTTGAGCTGTGCTGCGGGCACGGTCCGCCCGTCCGGAAGCCGCGCCACGAGATCGGACTTGGTAGCCCGCAAAGAAGCCGCTTGGGCCCGGCCACGCCCCTCGGCCAGCGCTTCGGCAAAAGTGCCGAACAACACGGTCAGCCACAGCCAGAGGATAAGCTGGGCCTGGAAACCAATGGGCAGCGGCTCATTGCCGATGACCAGAAGTACTGTCAGCAAGAGCGAGACAACTGCCGTCGTGAAGAGCACGGGGTTCTTCAACAGCTGACGCGGACCAAGCTTGCGAAAGGCATCGCCCATCGCGGGAATCACCAACTTGGCTGAGAACATGGAAGAGGGAGCGGTCATGATTTTTGTCCCGTCAGAACAGTTGGCCGGAGGTCATCGCGAGATGATCAGCTATCGGACCAAGCGCGAGGCTGGGGAGGAAGGTGAGCCCGCCAACGATCAGGATGATCCCGATCAGGAGGCCTACCCACAAGGGACCCGTCGTCGGGAATGAACCGGCGGTTTCGGGGGTGTACTTCTTGGCCGCCAGGCTTCCGGCTATGGCGAGCGCGGGAACGATCATGAAGAAGCGCCCAATCCACATCGCAACCGATAAAAGGCCGTTATAGAAGGGTGTTCCAGCGGTGAGGCCAGCAAAAGCCGAGCCATTGTTCCCGGTGCCGGAGGAGAAGGCATATATCATCTCAGTGAACCCGTGCGGTCCCTTGTTGAGCGGTCCGGCCAGCCCGGCGGGAAGAACTGCGCTGACTGCCGTAAAGCCCAGGATGCACAGCGGCAGGACTGCAATGGCGAGGACAGCCAACTTGACCTCCTTCGCCTCGATCTTCTTGCCGACATATTCGGGCGTCCGACCGACCATCAGCCCGGCGATGAACACGGCCAACAGCGCGAACAGCAGGAAGCCATAGATACCTGCACCGACGCCGCCGACCACGACTTCGCCGAGTTGGATATTGAACAGCGGGATCATACCGCCCAGCGCCGTGAAGCTGTCATGCATGGCGTTGACCGCACCGCACGAGGCGGCCGTCGTCACGACCGAGAACAGGGCGCTGGCGGCGATGCCGAAGCGGACTTCCTTGCCTTCCATGTTTCCGCCCGCGACGCCAAGGTTATGAAGGACGGGATTGCCCACCGCTTCCTGCCAATAGGTCACGCCAGCGCCGGCGAGGAACAGAACCATCATTGCTGCGAGGATTGCCCAGCCCTGACGGGTATTGCCTACTGCCTTGCCGAAGCACCAGGTGAGGCCTGAACCGATCGCAAAGATTGACAGCATCTGGACAAGGTTGGTGAGCGCCGTAGGATTCTCGAAGGGATGGGCAGAGTTGGCGTTGAGGAAGCCGCCGCCATTGGTGCCGAGCATCTTGATCGCCTCCTGGCTGGCGATCGGACCCATGATGATGGTCTGCTTGACGCCCTCAAGCGTCGTTGCATCGACGCTGGAGGCCAAAGTCTGAGGCACTCCACTGGCGACGAGGAACAGCGTATAAACGATGCAGATCGGCAGCAGCAGATAGAGCGTGACGCGGGTGCAATCGGCCCAGAAATTGCCGATGGTCCCGACCTCGCGCCGGGCAAAGCCGCGGAACAGGGCAAAGGCGATGGCAATGCCGGTCGCGGCCGAGAGGAAATTGTGGATGGTGAGGCCGAACATCTGGCTGAAATTCGACAGCGCGACCTCGCCTGAATACCACTGCCAGTTGGTGTTGGTTGTGAAACTGACCGCCGTATTCAGTGCACCGTCGCTACCCAGGCCAGGAAGCTCCCGGGGGTTGAGCGGCAAGACGGCCTGCAACCGGAGCACGGCATAAGTGAACAGCGCCAGCACCAACTGGAACAGCAGCATGTGCAAGGCATAGGCGCGCCAGCTTTGTTCATCCTCTGGATTGATCCCCGCAAGGCGGTAAAATCCGCGTTCGACCGGGCCGAGCACCCGGTGAAGTGGTGTGCTTCGCCCTTCGTACAGCGCAAAAAGCCAAATGCCCATAGGCCTCGCGAGCGCCAAGACAAGCGCGGTGAATACAAGGATCAGCGTCCATCCCTGGGGGGTCATGGCATATTCCTTTGAAAAGTGCTGGCCTCAGAACCGCTCGGGCCGAATGAGAACGGCAACAAGATAGACAAGCAGGCCGACAGCCGTGAGGCCGGCCAACAGAAGCGAGAGGCTCATCGGTGCCTCCTCAGGCTTTTTCACACAGGCGTACGAACGCCAGCGTAATGAGAAAAAGCCCCGCCAAAACGGCAAGCCAGGTGACGTCAGTCATAGAGATCCCTTCCTCGGGAAATAGGCGCTGTGCTCAGGGATGGGGACGTGGCGGAACAGGCCGGACCCCACGAAAGTCAGCGAAAGGCCGCATGTCAGCGAAAGGACAACCGCGAAACACACTGCAAATTCACTGCGTGTGGCCTGATGGAGTGATGGCGTGGCGATCAGGCTGTGCGCCCACAAAGCCGCACGATAGCAGGTGCCGAGTGAGGCCAATCCGCCGAGACGAAGCGCGACTTCAGTCGTCCACCCGTGTTCCCCTTTGCGTAGCCGATCGAAAGTTCCAGACATTGAACTGTTCCCGCATTGCAGATGCGGTCACTCATGTGGACCTTCAGGGCGTTAAGGTTCTACGGGGAATTTGGCTCTGGGCATAAAGATTCCATAAAGCTCGTGGTGATTTCGCGCGCGGGTGTTTAGGCCCGCAATCATGAGCGAAGCAGAGGGGCAGCATGCCCATAATGAGAGCCTTACGGCGCTGGCCATCGGCGCCATCGGCGTAGTTTTTGGCGATATCGGCACTTCGCCACTCTATGCTTTGAAGGAGAGCTTCATCGGCCATCATCCGCTGGCCGTGGACCGGGCTCATATCTTTGGCGTGTTGTCGCTGATCTTCTGGACGATGATGCTGATCGTCACGCTTAAATATGTATTTGTCATCCTGCGCGCGGACAACAAGGGGGAAGGCGGCAGCCTGGCCTTGCTGGCGTTGATCGGCCGCAGGCTTGGCCAAAACCGTTGGAGTCCGGTCATTGCCATGCTGGGTGTGATTGCTACCGCCCTGTTCTATGGCGATGCGATCATCACTCCGGCCATTTCGGTCCTGTCGGCGGTCGAAGGACTGACTGTCGTCAATGAAGGGTTTGCCCGCTGGGTGCTGCCGCTTTCGATCGGCATCCTTGTCGGGCTCTTCGCAATCCAGTCGCGCGGCACGGCCGCCGTGGGCAAATTGTTCGGCCCGGTAATCATTGTCTATTTCCTCGTTTTGGCGGTGTTGGGGATCGTCAACATCGCCCAGGCACCCCAAGTGCTTTGGGCGTTGAGTCCGCATTATGCGCTGGAGTTCTTTCTGATCGATCCGGGGCTGGCCTTCCTGGCGCTTGGCTCAGTCGTCCTTGCTGTGACCGGCGCCGAGGCTCTTTACGCCGACATGGGGCACTTCGGGCGCAAGGCGATCATGATCTCCTGGATCTATGTGGCCTTCCCGTGCCTGATCATCAATTACCTTGGCCAGTCGGCACTTCTGCTGGTCAATCCCGCCGCAGTTGAGAACCCATTCTTTCTCATGGCTCCCGAGTGGGCGCGACTGCCGCTGGTTGTGCTGGCCACGATGGCGACTATCATCGCCAGCCAGGCGGTCATCTCGGGTGCCTATTCGGTATCGCAGCAGGCCGTGCAACTTGGGTTTCTGCCCCGCCTCAAGATCCTTCACACCAGTGCAAAGGCGGCAGGCCAGATCTATGTCCCCCTTGTCAATTGGGCTCTGCTGGGGCTCGTCATCATGCTGGTGATAGGCTTCAGGAGTTCGAGCAATCTCGCCGCAGCCTATGGCATTGCGGTCACGGGTACGATGTTCATCACGGCCTGCATGCTGGGCATCCTGACCTTTGCGGTCTGGAAATGGCATCCGCTGATGGCGACGCTGGTGACTGGGGCGTTCCTCATCGTCGATGGTCTCTATTTCGCTTCAAATGTGACGAAGATCCCGGACGGAGGCTGGTTCCCACTGCTGGTTGCTGCCGTGGCCTTCACTCTGCTCACGACCTGGGCCACAGGCCGCCGCCTCATGCGCGAACGCCTCCACGAAGATTCCATGCCCATTGATTTGTTCCTGAAATCGGTCGGGGAAAAGGTAAAACGTGTGTCGGGCAGCTCGGTCTTTCTGGCATCGACTATTGAGGGTATTCCTCCGGCGTTGCTGCATAACCTGAAGCACAACCATATCCTGCACGAGCGTGTTGCGATCCTGACAGTCTTGACCGAAGGTGTGCCGCATGTGGCATCCAAAGACCGTCGCGATGTCGAAGAACTGGGCTATGGCTTCTATCGCATCGTGCTCCATTATGGGTTTATGGACGAGGTCAACATACCGGCTGAACTGGCAAATGAAGAACGGGCGGGCGGGCCGTTCCTGGCAATGGATACCAGCTATTTCCTGTCCCGGCAGACGCTAATCGCTTCCAATCGTCCAGGCATGGCCATCTGGCGTGAGCAGCTCTTTGCATGGATGGTTCGCAACGCTGAAAGTGCAATGGAGTTCTTCAAATTACCAACAAACCGGGTGATCGAGCTGGGAAGCCAAGTTGAAATTTGAAAGACGAAAGCGAGTCTGCAGCAAGTGGCGCAGCAGGTGTACGCCGTCGCGATCAGACAGCTTGTAGGCATTCTCTCTCGACCCGGCGTGCTTCACCGCATTTGCGATGAGTCCCGTCCTGCGTTTCTAGACTTGTGGCATTGATGGACCTCCGAACCTTCGTTTGGAGCACGGTCCATCATCTGTACCATCAATGGACCTGGATGCAGATTAACATTTGAGCGAACTACCTAGGTGACGCGGCACGACGAACCTGCACATTCCAACTTCGATGGGGTTTTGAGCGGTGATCGCGCCGTTGGGCGCTACCACGCCCCGCCAAGAGCAGCTATCAAGCTCAAGCTCGCCGACAGATGCTCTCGCCGGGCGATCAGAGCCTCAACGCGACTGGTCGAGAGTGCCAGCTCAGCATCGAGAACTCCTGCTCGGCCAAGTGTACCGTTGGCAGACCGGTTTGCAGCATACGCAAGGTTCGTTTCACTCACGGCAAGCTTTTCGGTCGCAAGGTTCACGGCGCTCCGTTTCAGGGCGACCTCGCCCAGCCCGTCGTTAACTTCGCGGAGAGCGAGCAGAACCCGCTCATGATACTGGGAGGCGGCAAGATCCAGCTCGGCTCGCCTGTCTGCCACCTCCGCTTTGCGGCGGCCGCCATCGAATATCGGCAATGAAAAGAGGGCGCCCAGTCCAAAATTGCGCGCACTCGACGCCAAGATTTCGACAAGCTTAGCCGATGCGCCACCGCCCGAAGCCGTGAGGTTCAGCGTCGGAAGCCAGCTTTGTTTTGCTGCGTGGAAGCGCTGGTCCGACGCCTTAAAGCGAGCGATAGCCTCCGCGATATCGGGGCGCCGCGTGAGAACCGAGCTGGGGAGACCAGCCGGAATCGCGGGGGCTGAAGGCAGGTCGGCAACTGCTATAGTGGGTGTTTGGGTTTCACCCAGCAAGAAAGAAAGATAGCCAAATTCGGCTGCGCGTCGTTCTGCGAGGGATGCACCCACCTGGCGAGCCTCTGAAAGGTCTAATATTGCCTTGTCGTGGACGAGCTTTCCGACCAAGCCCAATTCGGCTCGCCTGCCGACGATGTCAGCCGCCTCTCCAAGAAGAGTAATCGTCTTGTCCGCTTCGCCGCATGCTCGCTGAAGATAGAGAACATCGAAATAGGCGCGCGCCGTCTCGACCTCCATCAGAAGATGTGCGTCGCGCAACAGCGCCTCGGCCGCGACGGCGTCGAAGCGCTCGGCTTTGCGTTCTCCCGCAACGCGGCCAAGCAGGTCCGCTTCCCAGGAGATGGTTGCGCGGTCGGTGAAGAGATTGCCGCTGCCTCCTGCCTCATTGATCAAAGGTCCGCTGGCATAATTGGCGCTGGCTACCAGATCAATCTGCGGCATCTGACTGGCCGTTCCTAGCCGGGCCTTAGCCCTCGCGCCTGCGAGGCGGGCACTTGCCTGGGCAATGGTCGTATTGTTGGCATGGACGCGCGTGATCAGCGCATCGAGTTGCGTGTCGTTGAACACGTGCCACCAGCCAGCGGCGGGTGTCGGCGCAGTTACACTTTGAGATTGGCTATCGAACTGCGCAGGAATAGCGATATCCGGCAGTTTCGTCTCGCGCCCATTCGCCGCGTTGGTCGCCAACGACGCACCCATGAGCGCGAGCCGGACAATTCTTTTTCCTATACTGTTCATCGCTTCCTAAAACGCGAAAAGTGGCCGGATGTAAGCCCGGCCACTTCTACTCGCGATCCTGGATTAGTAGCCAGCGCAGCGGGTATAGACGACCTTGCCGCCGCCACCGCCGCCGCCGCCGCCGCCAGAACTCGTCTTGCCGTTCTGGTTTTGTGACGATGTCGACGTGTCAATTGCACTGCTATCAGCGCCGCCTTGTCCGGCGCGAAGGTTGGTCTTGATCTTCATATGCGTTCCTTTGCGATTAGGTGTTTTGAGCACCGTTATATTCACCGGCTTGATCTCCGGCGAATTGGGGGTCGGGGCGGAGTTGGGCCGCTCCCTGATTTCTATCGTCTCGGCATCGACATGGATTTCCACCCCGAACAAACGGGCTAATTCGTCGGGGAGGAAAGGCACGGTGCGAACGTCCTCGCCCATCAGCACGTTGTGGAGATTGAGGTGCCGGAGAGTCAGCCGGTGCGAAGGTGCTGGTCGATGTAGCAGTGCCGCGGTATCGCGCTGGATACGTTCGGCAAGCGCCACGATCCGCTGGCCGCGCGCAAGAAAGCCCATCACGATTGCTGCAAAATTCTCGGCGATCTTCCCGCCGCCGTAGCCAAGGTGCGCCGCAACCGCCGCGGCCAGCACATCTTGTGCCCTTCCACCGCAAACGCTGGCGTCAGGCGCCAGCATCGCGGACAATGACTCCGGAGGCGCGCTTCTGCTGACAGCCGCATGACAGCGCGCGAACATATCATCATAAACCGCCTCCCGGTGCGCGCGCCACTCTTCATTGGCGAGAAAAGAGCGGTGGTTCAGCGCAGCGAAATGCGCTTCGAACCGTTGGGCGATCTCCCGCGCGCGCGAACCACCTGCATCCTCCTTGCCCCCCAGCGAGAGATGCAGATGTTCGTAGGCGCGGGTCATCGCGGGCCACAGCGAGAATACCGCGCCATAAGCCTGGAGACCGAGCATCGCGTAATCGATGGCCGGCTCGATGAGGTTCAAAACAGGGGCCAGTTCCGCGTCGAGATTAGCATCGAACCCCCCGCGTGGGGCGGCGCCATCCAACAAGACGGCCAGCATGTCCTCGATCATGAAACGCGGACCTGCACAGACGCCGTGATCGGAATGGAAGGAATAGTTGCGATCCGCGTAGTCGAGTATTTCAGCGGGCGTGATGGGGACGTCCGGCAGCATCATCTTTTCGTACAGCGGCAGAAATAGCATCTGGTGCATCACCATCCGCAGCCCGTCGGTGACGCGAAACAGGTTCGAGAGCGCGGGATGCAGATCGCCGTTGGCGACGGGAGCATCGCACCTCAGCATCATGTAGGATGGAAGGGCAAGGGCGCAGACCGCGAGCCGTTCGACGTCGCCTACGGTCCACCCGCTTTGGGCCTGCGGGAAACGCACGAGATAGCGCGCCCGCATCTGGGCTGCGAGCGCCATGATCTGCCGCCAATGTACGCGCATGGCGCGCAGGGCGGTGACGTTCATCGGCTTGTCGGCCTGATAACGATTGCCCGCATAAGGGCATCCGCGCCAGTCGGTCGCGATATTAAGCCGCGCGGAGGCTGGAAAGACATTGGCTTCACCGACCTGCCTGCCATCGCGATCCAGGAAAACATGACCGGTGCGGAAGATTGGCACGACCAGCTCGAGGTAGGCGGGGTCGAGCGCGGTTCCGGTGAGGTGCGCCATGAGTGAGTCCGCGTCGATCCAGCTGCGCGGTCGAGTCATCGGGGCAGTCGGCAGCGGAGACGGCATCACCTTGTTGTCGTGCCGGTCCTCCCGCATCTCGCCCCGGGCAAGCCGGATAATCCCCTCCTCCAGCAGCGCCTCAAGCATTGCGCTTGCCTTTGGCCAACCGACATTGCCCCAGTCGGCCGCATCCCCCGCGAGGAACGGGGCAGTGCGAATCAGTTCCTGGGCGAAGGCAAATTCTTCGGGATCATCGAACGTCACTTCCTTCGTGCCGACGTAAAGGGTCAGTAGCGGCGCGCCATCGGACTGGTGAGACTTTTGCAGCAGCGCGGAACGCGCGTCAGGCATGACGAGCGGCGTCGAATGATCGATCCCCGCTAACCCCGCCTGGCCTTCTTCCACCACAATGGGACAAGCCATGTTCACACTTGCTCTCCGCAAACCCTGATGACCAAACGGCTTCCGGGGGTCGCTTATTCCCAGGCAGGAAAATTATTTTGGCCGGGAATAATCGCGCCCGTCCCACCGTTGATGCTCCGCGCGAAGACTGCGAGAGGGACAATGGGGGTAGCGTTTTCGAGAACCACGGGTGCGCTCGCGGGTGACACGGGAAAGGGTGCGCTGCTCGTCATCGGCACAACCTCCCTGCTCACGATCCTGTGGTTTGCCTGGTTCGCCTTTGGCAGCGTCGCGGTGTACGAAAGCTCGCGCTTTGCCCATGTCGAAGTTACTTCGGCATCGCGCGGAGTTTCTGCCCAGAGCGGCGGTCGACTGATCGCTACTGGATTATATATCGGCAGGCGCGTCCGCGCCGGTGAAGTACTTGCCGAGCTAGAATCGGAAATTCAGAAGCTGCGCCTGGCGCAAGCGGAAGCCCGGCTCGCAGCCTTGCCGACGCGTGTCGATAGCCTGCGCAGGCAGCTTTCGGGCGCGCAACAAGCCGAGACCGCTGGAGGGCGTGCGCATTCGGCCGCCGTCTCGGCCGCCCATGCTCGCGCCGAAGGCGCGCTGGCGAGCGCCGAGTTCGACAAGGCCATGGCGCGCAGGCAACGGCTCGACAGCGAGAGCGGCGGCGCGGCTCCGGCGGATGCCGAGCGCGGCGAAACGCAGGCCCGGAACGCAAAGGCGATCAGCGACGCGATGCGGCATGACGAAAGCCGAATTTCCGGAGAAGCCGATACGCAGCGGCTTGCGCTTGCGGGGGAGAGTGCGCGTCTCACGGCTGCACTGCGCATGGCTGAGGGAGAGATGGCCGCTGCCCAGGCAGAAGTGGCGCAGTTGCGATACGAGCTGGACAATCGCAAAATCCGCTCTCCGATTGATGGCGTGATCGGCGATGTCGCGGTGCTCAAACTTGGCGATATGGTCGCAGGTGGCGTCAGGCTGGCGACCGTTGTCCCGGACGAGAACCTCCACATTGTGGCGTCTTTCGATGCCGCGCGAGGCTTGGGCCGTCTCAGCAGAGGCCAACAGGGGAGACTGCGCCTCGACGGCTTTTCCTGGACGCAATATGGAGATTTCGCTGCGCAGGTGCAGAGAGTTGCCGGAGAGAGTGAAGGCAATTTGCTTCGGGTTGAACTCACTTTGAAGCCAGGTTCTGGCAATCAGCCACCGTTGCGCCACGGAATGTCTGGCACGGTCGATGTGGCGATTGAGCGTGTTTCACCAGCCATCCTGCTGCTACGCGCCATAGGCCAATTTCTGCGATGAGCTTTCACTGGCTCACACGCCGCCAGCGCCCGCTGCTGGCGCCCGAAGTAGTGCAGACTTCATCGATGGATTGCGGCCCGGCGGCGCTCAAATGCCTGCTGGAAGGACACGGCGTTCCGGTGAGCTATGGGCGGCTGCGCGAGGCCTGCCAGACGAGCGTCGATGGCACGTCGATCGACACAATCGAGGACATCGCGGTGCAGCTCGGGCTGCGGGCCGAACAGGTTCTCATTCCCCGGGATTTTATCGGCATCGACGACGCGCAGAGTTTTCCCGCACTTGTGGTCGTGCGCCATGCCGACAATTTCACCCATTTCGTGGTGGTCTGGGCGCGGCATGGCAACTGGTTGCAGATCATGGACCCTGCGGTGGGTCGTCGCTGGATTTCGCTGCGCCGGTTTGAGGAGCAGATGTTTGCGCACGAGCAGAGCGTCGAGGCGAACGACTGGCGGGCGTGGTGCGACACCGAAGACTTTCTCGGGCCAATGCGCCAGCGGCTCGCTGCTCTCGGATTAAGCCAGGCGGCCGCGCAAGCGCTTATTTCACAGGCTGCTGCTGACAAGGGCTGGTTCGCCTTCGGAGCGCTCGATGCTTCGGTTCGGCTGTGCGCTGCGCTGGTTGCTGCCGGAGGGCTTTCCAGAGGAGCAGAGTCTATGCGGCTGGCAACAGCCCTGTTCCGTGATACCATCTCCAGCAGCCAGGACATATTGGCGATCATCCCGCGCGACTATTGGTCCGCCTTTCCCGATATTACCAATACCGACGCGGCGCGTGAAATGCTTCTGATCAGCGGCAGCGTCGTCCTCAAGACGGCTGGAGCCCAGACACCGGCCGCCGCTCCTCAGTCCGATAAGCTCCCGCCGGAACTCGCCGCGGCACTTGTCGAAGAGGCGCCCAATCCTCTCCGTCAGTTCTGGTTGATGCTGCGCGACGAGGGAGGGTTTCGACCATGGCTGCTGGCTGGCGTGGTAGCGATACAGGCGTTTGCATTGTTGGCGGAGGCGTTGCTATTTCGCGGGCTGCTGGAAATCACGGGCGAGCTTGTGCAGCCGATCCAGCGCTATGCGGCGCTTGCTGGCATCGTGTCGCTCGCGACGCTGGCGGGCTTGCTCGATATCGGACTCGCGACGCTCGCCATCAGACAGGGGCGGCACCTCGAAGTGCGCTTGCGGCAGGCAATTTTCGCCAAGCTACCGCGATTGAAGGACCGTTATTTCCAGAGCCGCCCGATCACCGACATGGCGGACCGCAATCACAATATTCATGCCATAAGAGCGGTGCCGTCTCTCGTCGTCCAAGGCATGCAGGCGATCGGTGAACTGGTGCTCACCTACATTGGGATACTCGTTATCGCGCCTGCCAGTTTCGGCTGGGCGAGCGCCGTTCTGGTCGCGGCAATGACCATCCCGCTGCTGACGCAGCCTGTACTGAACGAGCGGGATCTGAGGGTGCGCAATCACGGCGGCGCGTTGCATGGTTTTTACCTCGACGCCTTGCTCGGCCTAGCCCCCATCCGCGCGCATCGTTCGCAGGCGGCCGTTTCGCGACAACATGAGAGCCTGCTGGTCGAGTGGGCCATCGCGATGCGCGGCCTGATGCGCTGGTCGCTAGCGGCTAACGGGCTGCAGGCGCTGCTCTGCACGGCGTTGGTCGGCGCATTGCTCCTTAGCCATTTCTCAGGCGAAACAGCGGTGCGCGGCAGCGACCTTTTGCTCATCTTCTGGGCGCTCAAGCTTCCCGGAGCCGCCGAGCGGTTCTCTGGTATCGGGCGGGCCTATCCCGCCATGCGCAATGTGCTCCTACGCCAGATGGAGCCACTCGGCGCGCCGGAAGAAGAAAGCGTGTCGCGCGAAAGGCCGATGCACGCTGCCGGAGGCGCCGCTCAGATTGAAATCGTTGGCGGCAAGGTCGTGGCAGGCGGACATGATATACTGCGCGACATCAACCTTACTATTCAACCCGGTGAGCATGTCGCCATTGTTGGCAAATCAGGCGCGGGGAAAAGCTCGTTGCTGGGTCTGCTGCTCGGCTGGCACCGGCTAGAAGAGGGGCATCTGCTGGTCGATGGCCGTGGCCTTGATGGTCCCGCGCTTACCCAACTCAGGCTCGACACCGCCTGGGTCGATCCGCAGGTGCAGCTCTGGAACCGCAGTCTCCTTGATAATCTGACCTACGCGGTGGACGAGCGTGATCACGCGCAGGTGCGCGCGCTGATCGAAACTTCAGGGCTGCTCGGCGTGTCGAGCCGACTTGGACAAGGGCTGCAGACGCCGCTGGGTGAAGGCGGCGGGCTGTTATCTGGCGGTGAGGGACAGCGGGTGCGGCTGGGCCGGGCGCTGCTTTCAAACCGGTCGCGGCTGGCGCTGCTCGATGAGCCGTTCCGCGGGCTGGACCGCGATCAACGCCGGGCGCTGCTCAAGGCCGCGCGGGAATGGTGGCAGGGAACCACACTGCTGTGCGTAACGCACGACATTGAAGAAACGATGGAATTCGAGCGCGTGCTGGTCATCGAGGATGGCAGGATAGTTGAAGATGGCGCCCCCAAAGCTCTCGCGGCCGAAGAAACCCGCTATCAAGGGTTGCGGGAGGCCGAGGCATCCGTGCTCAAGGATATGTGGGGTGCCGGGAACTGGAGGCGCTGGACCGTATCCGATGGCCGTGTCGCCGAGGCATTGCCAACATGACATCGCGGGCCCTCACGGAGATATGGTGGCCGATTGACAGGCTCGGCGATGCGGTGGAGTGGATGAGCGTAAGCGCCGGATCGCAAAGCCCGCCTCGCGATGCCACAGCGCATGTGGATTGGCCTGAAGTGCCGGAAGGCCGCGAGGCGACGTGGCTCGTGTGGGTGGGCCAGCAGCTTGGGGTCGAAGCTCTGCCCGTCACTGTCAGTATCAGGGACCTGGCCACTCTGCTTGGTCATGGCGGGCCAGCGATATTATTGGCAAATCTGCGCGGCCAGCGCGGCTTTCTCGCCCTGTTGGGTGCGCGACGCGGCGATCCGCTGTTTCTCAGGCCCGACCGCAGTCGCCTCCGCTTCCGTCGGAGCGAGGCGATGCGGCTGCTAGCCGGGGGGCACGAAGCGGCGGTGCGCCCGGAAGTTGAGCGTGTGCTCGATATCGCGGAAATCTCACCGCGCAGACGCCAGCGCGTGGCCGACGCGATGGTGACGGAGCGGATCGCGAGCGAAGAGATTGATGGCATTTACCTGCTGCGGTTACCCGCGTCCGCCAGCTTCGCGCGCCAACTCTGGAACGCAGGCATACCGATGCGCTTGGCGCAGTTCGTTGGCCTGTTCATTCTCCTGTATGGCGCGGAGATATGGGGCTGGAGCCTGATCGGCGGCAGCACTTTATCAGGCCGGCTCGATTGGGGCTGGCTGCTCGCCTGGCTGCTGCTTCTCTTCAGCATGTTGCCCCTGCGATTGCTTGCTGGATGGAACGAGGCCACATTCGCGATGGACACCGGGCGCATGATAAAATCGCGACTGTTGTCGGGCGCGCTGAGGTTGCCCGCCGATGCGGTGAAGCGCAGCGGCGTGGGGCAGCTCATCGGGCAGGTGATGGAATCACAGGCGCTCGAAGGGCTCGCACTAGGCGGCGGCTTTGCCATTCTTGTCGGAGCGATCGAGCTTGGTTTTGCCGCATGGGTGCTAAATGAGGGCGCGGCCCCCGGCGCCCACCTCCTATTGCTAGGCATTTTAGTGGTTCTTACTGCGGTTTTTGGCTGGCGGTTTCATCAACGTATCATCGCCTGGACCACCCAGCGTCTCGGCATGACGCATTATCTCATTGAGGCGATGGTCGGTCACCGCACCCGTCTGGCGCAGGACCGTGCAGCCCGGCGCGAGGCGAACGAGGATGGCCAGCTTTCCACCTATTTCGCTTGCTCGACAGCAATGGACCGCAGCACACTGCAACTGGGCGCTGGCCTGCTCACCGCATGGTCGACAGCATCCTTGCTGGCCCTTGCACCCGCGCTTGGCGTTGCCGCAGGCCCATCTCCTGTACATCTCGCGATTAGCGTCGGCGGCATCATGATAGCCCAACGCGCGCTAGGCGGAATGGCCGCGGGCTTGGCGAGCCTGTCGCGTGCCGGGTATGCCTGGAACAGGATTGCGACGATCTTTCATGCGGGCTTGGGGCCGACAAGCGGCGGCATTCTATCAGTCGGCAATGCGCACGGGAACCGTTCCGACCCAGTGATCGAGGCACGAGGCTTGCATTATGCCTATGATCGGCGCGGCGGCGCTGTGATTGCCGGCGCCAGCGTCACCGTCGCGCGCGGAGATCGCATCCTGATCGAAGGGCCATCGGGTGGCGGCAAATCGACCCTTGCCGGGCTGCTAACCGGTCTGAAGCGGCCGGACGGCGGTCTGTTGCTTTTGAACGGGTTGGACCGTCCCACAATCGGTGACGACTGGCATAGCCATGTGACGGCCGCGCCGCAGTTCCATGAGAATCACATTCTGTCCGGTACGCTTGCCTTCAATCTGCTGATGGGCCGGCAATGGCCTGCTTCAGAAGCCGACCTCGCGGAGGCGGAAAGCCTGTGCGAAGAACTGGGACTCGGCGATTTGTTGCGCCGGATGCCCGGTGGCATCCATCAGCGCGTGGGCGAGACCGGGTGGCAGTTGTCCCATGGCGAGCGCAGCCGCATCTTCCTTGCCCGCGCCTTGTTACAGCAGGCGGACGTGACCATCCTGGACGAGAGCTTTGCCTCGCTCGATCCCGCGACAATGCAGCAGTGCCTCGCGACTGCACTGGATAAAGCCGAGACGCTTATAGTGATCGCACACCCCTAAGGAAAAGCGATTTCCTTCATGTCGCGCCGCCAAGTGTTGGCGTCAAAGCGGGCGGCGCCGCGCTTGAAATGCAGCAATCCCCACTCCTGCACGCCTATAAGTTGATCGGGCGTTGCCGCGTCACAGCGGGCTTTCAAATCCCGCCAGAAGCGATCCTTTTCCTCGCCCAGAACCGCGATGTGACGCTCCGACAGGAAAGCGCGCGCAAAGCCCTCGCCGATGGGGCGCTGCTGGCGAAACAGTTCGATCCGCGCACCTGCTATTCTGTCTACATCGCGACGCGCATGCGTAGGATCGTGCCGTGCAACATTGGGGGTGTCTAGCGCCTCAAACAGCAGCGAGAGGCGACGGTAGAGCGCCAGTACCTCGTCTGAAAAAGCGCCGCTTTGCTTGTCACCCAGAGGTGTTCTGTCGCCCAATATGTAACTCAGCGGATGCTCCTCCGGCAGGGTTAGAGCGCCATGCACCACGAAGAAACTGCCACCCTGCGCCAGAACCCGGCACACGCCCTTGCACAGCGCTACGTCGTCGAGCCAATGGATGGCTTGGGAAATGGTGATGGCGTCATAGTCTCCATCATGATGCGGAAGGTGATTGCAATTTTCGTTGAGGGCATTGAGGTTCAGGCCTCGCCGTCGCGCTTCCTGCTTTGCCGCCGCCACGAACCCGCGCGACAATTCCATACTCGTGACCCGCGGCGACGTGGCCGCCAGTTCCAGCGCGAGGCTTCCCGGTCCGGAGGCGAGATCGAGCACCCGCGTTTCTCGCCCTGCCTGTGCCAGCGCGACAATGCGGTTGGCCACCGCCTTCGGGAAAGGGCGGTGTTCCAGATAGGCTCGGGCCATCTGGCGGCCGTAGCGCGACACTTCGCCTTGTGCCTCGATCAGCACTCCGGCCTCGATCATATCGGCAATAGTGCGGAAGATACGTCGCCTTTCCGCTGCTGAATTGGCAGGGAGCATGAGGCGCATCAGTGCTTCTGCAACATCACTCTCCAGCGCGCCGCCACGCCGACCAAAAAGACCGAACAGCAGCCGTTCCCGATCCGACAGCCAGAACTGCGCATAAGGTTCGACCTCTCCCATGACAAAAGAGCGGCCGTCGACCGACTGATGAAGCGAAAAATTGGGAGAAAGGCGTAGCTTGCGATTCATGCGGGCTCTGGAGGTGGCGTGCAGGGCTTCAACGGATCAGCGCGTGAAATATTCCCTTTGATGCGCTATCATGCCGCGCGGCGGGGGCCCATCCGAAAAAACTTTCCCGGCCGAGAATAATCGCGGCAACTGCGCCGTTAAGGCTTTGGAGGTACGATGGCGGCCGGCACCAATGCTCAGGCTCCTGAGGAGGTAAAGAGCCGACTGGTGGCTTTTCTGCCCCGGCTGCGGCGCTTTTGCCATGGGCTGACCGGCGACCGCGATCTGGGCGATGATCTGTTGCAGGCGACCGTCGAGCGAGCCCTGGTACGACATGCGCAATGGCAGGCGGGAACAAGTTTGGAGAACTGGGTCTTCAAAATGGCAAGCAATCTCAATATCGACAGGCTGCGCGCCCAGCGCGTACGGGGAATCTCGGTCGAGATAGAGGATGCTTTCGACCTGCCGGGAGGAGATGAATTGCAAAGGTTGGAGTTTCGGTCAGAGCTTGACGCGGTGCGCGCCGCTTTGGAGGCTATGCCTGCGGAATTGCGCGCGGTCATCACCGCCGTTTTGATCGACGGGCAGGCCTATAAGGAAGTTGCCGAATTGCTGGGCATTCCGATTGGGACGGTCATGAGCCGGTTGTCGCGAGCGCGGCAGTTCGTCGATGTCTATGTCCGTCGTGGGCCGGAAAGGGTGATTGCGGCATGAAGAAGGTCGAAGAGATGATTGGCGCGTGGGTGGACAATAACCTGGACGAAGCGGAGGCTGCGCGCATGGCGGCGCTGGCTGCGGAGGTTCCGTCGGTCGCCGCAAAGGCAGACCGTCTGCGCCATATCGGAGAGCTGGTGAGAGCGGCGGTGCCCGAAGAGCCTGTGTCCGACGAGCTGCTGGAGCGCATGGGGCTGAAGGAGGCTCCGGAGTCGAACGTGGTTGACTTTGTTTCGGCCTCTTCGGGTCGCACCGGCCGGGTCACGAACCCGGCCGAGCCGAAGAAGCGCACTTCTTGGTCTTGGGACATGCGCAGGGCGGCGGCTGTGCTCGTCCTTGCAGGGACGGGCCTAAGCGTATTCGGCCTCGCGAGCCTGTCTGTTACCAAGCCCGAAGAGGCACAATATCATGTGCTGGGCGATAAGCCGGTTGCAGGCTCGGCGGCAGACATACTGGTGCTGTTCGACGCGGGGACTGGAACCGTGCAAGCTAAAACCGCCGCCGCCGCAGTGGGGGCCAAAATCGTTGGTCCGGCGACGTCCGCGGGGGCGTGGAAACTGGCAGCGGGCGAAGGCGGCCGGGACGCGGCGCTGAAGGCGCTCCGGGCTCGGCCCGATGTCGTCCTCGCCGAACCTCTTGGCGGAGAACCATGATGGTGAGGTGGCGCTTCGTTTGTGTGTTGGCGGTCGCGCTCGGGCTGAGCGTGCCTTCCTTGCCTCTGCGGGCCGCGCCTGTGCCCTCTGCCTCGTCGTCCGTGCAGCCGGAAGCCAGAAAGCGGGTCATGGTGATGCTGCGCCTAGGAGCGGATCATTATGAATCGGGTTCGGGCTATGGCAGCGGTTACGGAGGCGCCATGTCCGAGGCGGGCCGGTTGCGCTTCGCCCGTCAGATCGCCCAGGAACATCGGCTGACGGTAATCGAGGCGTGGCCGATGCCACGCATCGGCGTGGATTGCGTGATCATGGAAATCGGCGATGGCCGTTCGCCGCAGGAAGTGGCCTCGGAATTGACAGGAGTTCCCGGTGTCGCCTGGTCGCAACCGCTCAACGAATTTCGCATGCAGGGCACGAGCGACACGCCGATAGGCTCCTATAACGACCGCCTTTATCGAGCACAGCCGGTAGCGAACCGCTGGCATTTGGCCGATCTCCACCGTGTGGCAACGGGCCGCGGGGTCACGATCGCTGTAGTCGACAGCCGTATTGACACGACCCATCCGGATCTGACCGGCCAGATTGCAGCCACGCCCAATTTCGCGCCAATCAGGGATCAGGAAGGCGAGCGGCACGGCACCCGGGTCGCGGGCATCATCGCTGCGCGCGTGAACAATGTGCAAGGCATTGCAGGCATTGCGCCCGGCGCTCGTGTCCTCGGCGTAAGAGCATGCTGGGAAAAGCCTCGTGGAGGCGCCACCGTTTGCGACAGCTTAAGTCTAGCGAAAGCGCTGACCTATACGCTTGATTCTCACGCGGACATTGTCAACCTGAGCCTATCGGGACCAAGGGATCGTTTGCTGGAAGCATTGATAAGCCTTGCGATTTCACGTGGTACGACAGTTGTGGCAGCGGTCGACGAAATGCAGCCAGAAGCGAGCTTTCCCGCCTTCGTTGCCGGGGTAATTCCGGTCGCTGATGAGCGCTTGTCAGCCCGCGCCAACGCCGTTTACATTGCACCCGGCCGGGATATCCCGACAACCGAACCGGAGGGGAAATGGAATCTCGTCAACGGCAGCTCGTTCGCGGCAGCGCATGTCAGCGGACTGGTCGCGATTCTGCGCCAGCTGTCGGGAAATCATGGCAAAGCATCGGCAGCTGCGCTTTTGGGATCGCGGGGTCCGGTCGACGCCTGTGCGGCGGTGGAAAGGCTGTCGCGGGTTGACGTGGGCGCCTGCCAAGACAACAACTGACGGACTCCGTGTACTCTGCGGTTTTAGGAATTGCTATGTTCTGCTTCTGATCGCGGCGGGACCGGCATTGGGCCCAGCACCCGCAAACGCACAGCTAGCTGGCAGTATAAGCCTATCAAGCGCGGAGATTTTTCGCGGCGAGAGCCTTACCAGCGCGCGCCCTACGGTCGCGCTGGGAGTGAATTACGATCATCTCAGTGGATTTTTTGCAGGTGCAAGTGCCTCTACCGCGCAAGCCAACGGCGCCATCCGAATGATTTCGGCGAACCAATATGCGGGATACGGCGTTCGGCGCGGCACCGGCTCGTTTGAAATCGGCGTGATCCACCGCGACTATCGCGAGATGCTGGATAGCGCGTATAAGCTTCATTATTTCGAAGGGTTCGCAGGGGTTGCTTTGGGCAACGTGCGGGCGCGGGTCTATGTGTCCCCGGACTATCTGCGGGACAGCAGAACCACTTATTATGGCGAAGTAAATGCTCGGCTGTTGCGCAGTGGCAAATGGTCGCTCAATGGCCATGTCGGCGTATCGCTAATTCCCGAGGACAAGACCGTGCCGAACCCCGGTATGAATTTGTATCGGGACTGGAGCTTGCAGGTCGATCGTCCCCTCGGCCGCTTTTCCTTTTCGGCAGGGGTCGCGCAGACAAATTATCCGGTTTTCCGGTCAAACCAGCACGCCAGGGTTTACGCGTCGATTAGCCGGGCGTTTTAGTTGGCAGTCGCCGACGATCCGGAATGGTAGCTTCACAAGAGGCAGGGGGCTAAGCTGCCGGCTTGACGTTCATGTTCGTCATTCAAAAATTACGATGCCGCAATCCCGAGCTGAATTTTGACTCCAAAGATCGAGACCTGACTCTTATCGCGTTTGTCCTCGCAACGGGCGGGGACCGCAGTCCTGTCGAACGGGAGCAAGGGTGGAGAAACGAACCGAGCCCGTGGCCCTCTTGCCCTGAATTCAACAAACCGACCGGTCTCCCAATGGCCCGCCCAGGAAACGATCAATTCTGCCTGGTGCCTGGGCCTCCAGAAACCGGAGAAACAGCCCGGCTTCGAGCTTGTGCAGGGAATGATCGGCCGCAGCGACACCGCAAAAATGCTGTTGCTTGCCGCTGCCATAAATGAACGAGGTAACAAAGAGCGGGTCGATCCACTGCCGCTGTTCAAGGCCGCGCATCACATCTTCGGTCGCCAGCACGACATCGGAGCTCCCGCTGGCTTCATTTTCGATCACGATCGAAACCGGGCCGCCGCCCTCGCGGCGAAACGCGTTGACGACTGGTTGCAAGGCCGCCGCAGCACCGGGCGGTGCCGATACTGTGAGGGTTGCCATCTCGCGGGCCTCAGCCTGGCCCCAGGTTAATGTGGCGGCCACCAGCATCAGGACACAGGATCGCGGGTGATCGCTCATGGCACAGCCTCATCGGCTGCGGTGTAGCCGACACCGACGCTGCTCAGAGCCTTACGGACCATGCTCATGTCGTTCGCACATACCCAATTGAGTCGTTCCTTGCTTACCTGGCTGGCGCTCCGTAATGCGGCACCGCTCAACCGGACGCTGACGATTGCAGGCGTTGCGTCGAGTGCGGCGGTGCATCCGAAGTCATGCGTGCTGTCTGTTCCGTAAGCCTGAGCGGCGGTGAAGAGGTGATAGTACGAGTTCCCTTCGGTGATGGCGGCGATCTCGAGATCGACCTCCTCGTTCGGCAGCCGCAGCCAGCCCAGCCGCTTCGCTATGTTTTCGGGATCCTTCAGCACATCGTCGATTACGGCTCCCTTGGCCCACCGTTCCAGCGCGTAGAAGTCGATGAAGATGTCATGGCCCGGCTCAAGCACCCATTGGAATCGGGCTACGGCCTTGCTGTCGCTCGGCACCGAGATTTCGATCAGCCGTCCCTTGCCGGCAAACAACACATCCGGGCGGTTGGGAACGACAAACCGGCGCAATTTATCGGCGGGCTCGCCTCCTGTCATGATCTCACGCAGGGATGGCTTCGGGGCGGCGGCGGGCGAGAGGGCAGGGAGTGCGGTAATGGGAGTTGTACTCTTTGGGGCAGACGTCTCGGGGGCGTGGCTGGAGCGGTTGATGGCGGTCAGCCCGGCGTAGAGAAGTCCGGCAAACACCGCGACCGCGACCAACGCACCAGCCCGGCGCAAGGCATAGGACGGAGCGGGAGGTCTCGCGGCCCCCGGCGCGCCTTCTGGCGTTGCCGGACCGGTGCGGGTGCGGCTTGTTGCGATCTCGTAGCCCCATGTCACCAGCCCGACCAAAACGCCCAGCGCTGCGACACATGCAACAAAAATCAGGCCCGCGCGCAACATGGCACCGGCCAGCGCCGACCATTGCCCATCACGCCAATGACGAGCAATTTCGCCAGTAAGGCCTTCCGACTTACGCTCCAGTTCGAGGGCCTGGCGGGCCTCATTCCTGGCACGGGCTTCGGTCAGCGCGGTCTCGGCTGCGCCATCTGCCGGAGCCAGTTTGATCCGCGATCCAAAGGGATCGCCGTCTGGCGCAGCGAGCGCAGCACTTGCGCTTCCGGCATTAATGGCTTGGCTCAGCTCCTCCGCCGACGTGGATTTCCGGTGTGCCCGCTGGTGCTCTTCCACGATCTCCCGCAGTCGCTGGAGTTCCTGTGCAGATGGGCACGGTTGCAAGGCACCGCCAGCATCACGGCACCCGGTGGTGTCTTGCTGGGCGCGGGCAGGACTGCCGAAAGCGACGATAGCCAGCAGGGCAGCGAGGGCAAGCGCCCGCTTGGCGCGTTGCACAGGTCGCATGAACATGATGCTCGGCAATATCATAACCCCTCCCCAAACTCTGCGGTGCGCGACTCCAATTCACAGATAGTCAGACATTGGCATATCTCGCGCGATTCTTTTTACAAGTAGTATGTCAAATGCAGCCTCTTGTATGAACGCCTCGTGAAGGAATGTCCGGTCAATCAGGCGTCAGAAGAAGGATGCCGCCTATGGTGACGAAGGCCGTCAGAGCGAAGTTGAAAATTCCCAGCGCCAGCGTGAAATGCCGTGCGCCGCGCATGAACGGCATCATGGCCAGGGGCAGGACGGCAGAAACCGCCAGCAAACCAAGTTGCGTCGGGATCATCCAGCCCGGCGGCGGTGCTCCACCATAGGTACGATCGTCGAGCAGGGGGCCAGCGATGAGTGCGGCAATCCAAGGCGTCACGAGCAGGATGAGCATCGGCAGGCGCCGCCGGATAGGCAGGCGATCGTGGGGCAGAGCGGCAAGGGCTGCGAGCGTAATCAGCACCAACAGACCCAGCAACCGCGGCGGAAGCGCATTGCCCAAGAGCTGGAAAATGCCTGATAGGATCAGCATGGCAACAGCCGCGACGAGCCAGGGCAACAAGCGATAGCGGGGCACCTGGGCATTGGGCGTGATTCTTGCGCCGGGCGCGATCGGATCGTCCAACTTCCGCGGAAGCGACGGCTCGGGCGGCGCAGCGGGTGTTTCGTAGTCGAATGGCTCCAGGCCCACGGGCTCAGGCGGAACGCCCATCTCACCGATGGCCAGCATTTCGGAGAGGGCCAGTTTCCGCATCACCGGAATATCGTGCGATAGTTCCCCTTCCGGCCCAATGAAGGCGAGGCTGGTCTTGCGGCTCAGAATATTGGCCGTCCGGCGAACCGCCTCAGGGTCTTGCGTCGTGGCGGATTCCCTGAAGCCAGCGGCTGCGAATGCGCGCATTGCGCGAGCGTTTGGCGCGATGCCTTCGGTTGGCAATGGGGCTGTCACGCGGATCTCCCCATGCCTGGTCGCCATAACACCGAAAATCCAGTCGCTGCGATCACTAGAGAGGATGCCTTCAGGGTTCATGGGGTGCCGGAAGGTTTCCGTCCCGCGCGCGGACGTCACTTCCCAGCCGCCGATCTGGTCAACTTGCCAGGCGCAATGATCGATCGAGCCACCCAGCTCCGGCACGATCTCAAGCTGGACCGGTGCCGCGCAGTCGATGCTGATCGGATCGCGTGACGTGATGGGATAGGGGTTGCCTTGCCCGCACAGTGTCACTTGCAGGTCCGGGGCATGTACCGCCAGCGTGGCGGTGTGCCGCTCGCTTGTCGTCACTGGCGCATCCGCATCGAGCAAACCGGACACGACAAAATCATGGCGGGCGCTCAGCGGAACAAAGAGCAGCGCGAGGTCATCCGTGTTCCGCTCCAACGGCTTGACGCTCCAGATCTGAATCTCGACTTCGTAGCCAGGTTCGATCCCGGCAACCGAGATTATCGGGATATCGTGTTTCAGAAGTTCGAAGAGGATCGCACGATGGCCTTCGGCTATGGCCGCATCATGGTCGCGCCTTGCACGGCGGGCGCCCCGAGGCGTGGCATCATATTGTGTGCCGCCGATGGACACGATAAGGCGGAAGACAACCTCCTCCGGCGCCAAGGGTGGCAAGGTCAGAACCGCTTCGATCCGCTGGTCGCTCGTGTTGGTAAATTGCCGGACGACCACGACCTGCGCCAGCGGCGGAAGCAACGTGATATCGACATGCGTACTGTCCAGCGTAAGCGGCCTGCATCCTGCAAGCTCCGTCCGAAAGAACGCGGCAAGCGGATCAACGAGTAGCATGCTTGCGGTCATCATCCAGCCCTTCTGACAGGAGTTCCTCGACTTTTGCGGCGGCCTTTGCGGCCATGCCTGCCACGTCCCCGCCGCGGCCGATCAGATCCGGCGCGATGACCAGTGTCAGGCCGTCCGCGATCGGCACCGGAATCCCCTCGCGCGCTTCGAGCAGCAGGCGAATCGCTGCCGGTGGAAAGCCCAGACTACGTAGGCGATCATAGCGGCGGATGGCGGTCACGTGGACGTCACTATACGTTGCGTAGGTTCGCCCGCCCGTCGCCGACGGGACAAAGCCTTCCGCGATCAGATAGCGAATCTGGCGCGGCGTGATCCCAGTGATCCGGACCAGATCGTCGAATTTCAGACCGGTCATTATCCGGAAACCTCATTCACTTGCAGTCGGTCGCGAATGCGCATCTGAAAGTATCCGATGACCGCATCTGTGACCTTCGGACTGTTGCAGTGTAACCTGATGGTCGACCAACGCGCATCGATTGCGATGAGTGCCATCTTCCCCGAGTCATTGCCGAAGAACCTCGCCGCGCAGCCCGCGTGCATAATCTTCTCCATACGGTATGTAGCGGTTCTACCGGCCAGACTCGGCAAGCCCTACGCCAACACCTATTACCAAAGTATTTGTCAAAAGCAACTCTTTGCCTTCTTGCTGAACGAACCAACGGTTTGGACGACTCTGTTCGTACTAGCGAAGGACTACAACGTTGGCGGAAGCGTCGAAGGGTCACGACACCTATCGGGCAACCGCCTATTCCTACCTGGCCTTCTGTCGTGTCAGCCCTGATCGGCGGATTGGGCGATCTCCTGCCGCAACTGATTCACTTTCGCGCCCGCCCACTGCCGGGCGTCGTCGCCGAACACGAGCCGCGATGGCGCCTCGTCCTGCGAAGCAAGCGCTACGATCCGCGCGGCGAGGAGCTTCGGGTCGTTCGGCTGTTTGCCGTTGGCCTCATCCACGAACGCGCGATACTGCCCGACCGCCTCGGCATAGTCTGGAATATCGATACTGCCGAAGCTCGCTGACTTGCCGTCCATAAAGTCCGTGCGCAGCATCCCTGGTTCGACCAGAAGCGAGCGGACGCCCAGCGGCGCCAGCTCTTGCGCGAAGCCTTCCATCCATCCTTCGATCGCGAACTTCGACGCCGAGTAGACCGAGCCCCCAGCGTTGGAGACCAACCCGCTGACCGATGAGATCGTAACGATGAGGCCCGAGCGACGCTGACGCATATGCGGGGCAACCGCACGCGCGACGTTCATCGTGCCGAACAAATTGACCTCGAATTGACGCCGCACGGCGGCATCGGTGAAGGTCTCGAAAAATCCCAATTCGGCATAGCCAGCATTGTTGACCAGCACGTCGATCGCACCGAACCGCTCGGTGGTTTCGGCAGCTACCAACTTCGCGGCGTAGGCGTCCGTGATATCGAGCGCAAAAGCGTGCAGACGATCGCTTGCGCTACCGAAGGCATCGCGCACCTCGTCGGCAGACCGCGCCGTTGCTACTACAGTTTCGCCTGCATCGAGCGCCGCGCGTGCGATCTCGTGTCCAAGTCCCCGGCTTGCGCCCGTTACCAGCCAGATCCTGCTCATGATGTGCTCCTTAATCAGTTCAGTGTTATGAGCTAAGTAGGTATGCTAATTGATCGAAATAACGGTCTAATTAGTAATAGGTCCTAGTAGCGAGGGTTATCAATGAAGCCGGATCAGCTCGGCGAACTTGCCGTTTTCGCGGCGATTGCCGCCGATCGCAGCTTTACGCGTGCTGCCAAACGTCTGGGGGTTACGCAGTCGGCCTTGAGCCAGGCTATGAAGCGGCTGGAAGGCCAGCTTGGCTTCCGCCTGCTTTCCCGCACCACACGCAGCGTGGCACCAACCGCTGCCGGGGAGTGCCTGCTCGCGACCCTGTCACCCGCGCTTGCCAAGTTGAATGACGAGATCGAAGCGCTGTCCCAGGCCCGCGGGGCCGCAATCGGCACTATCCGGATCACGGTCGGCAAGCACGCAGCCGATACAGTGCTGTGGCCTATGCTCCCCTCGTTCCTGCGCCGCCACCCAGGCATTGAGGTGGAGGTGTGCGTGGAGGACAGCATGACCGACATCGTGGCCGGCCATTTCGATGCGGGCATCAGACTCGGCGAAAGACTGGAAAAGGACATGATCGCGCTCGCCGTCGGTCCGCCGCTACGTGTCGCGGTGGTGGCTACCCCCGGCTATCTGCAAGACCACCCAAAACCGACAGTGCCCGCCGATCTCACAGGCCATCGCTGCATCGCCTATGGCGACGCGCATGGCGACCTGTCTCCGTGGTCCTTCGAACGCGACGGACATGCGGTGACGGTCAAGCCGGGCAGCGGGCCGGTGTTCAACGACGGAGACCTGCTGGTGGCCGCCGCCCTCGAGGGTTTCGGCATCCTCTATATCCTCGAGGATCTGGTGGCGGCGCCAATTGCCGATGGTCGTCTCATCCGCCTGCTGGAACCATGGTGCGAGCCGTTCGTCGGTTATCACCTCTATTACCCTGATCGGCAGGGCACGACGGCCTTCGAACTGTTCAAGGAAGCACTGCGAGCAAGCAGGGTCGCGTAAAGGCTCGGCGAAGCTTCGGCGCCAATTCTCGAACCTCCATCGTTCTTGAAGAGACCGCTATCACGCTTACGCCAAAAGCCGGCATCCCAGCGCCTAGGTTAAAGTCATTATGGCCGATCTTGAGACAGCCTTTCCTGACGTATGGCGCTTTTCCGAGCCTGCGCAGGGAAACTGTCGTCACTCCGCTGGCGCGGGTTCGATATCGACGCGGATCCCGTTGAGGATAGACATTCCCGCCAGGCGCTCCGTGGGACCCTCGGCGCCGCTCGACAGGATGTTGGAGTTGACTCCCCCTGCGTCATTGGCTCGTTGCCAGCCACCGCGGTGCCCCCAGCCATGAGGCAACGCAACATTTCCCGGCTTCATGCGGTCGGAAATTTTTATCCTGGTCGTCAGGCTGCCGGCCTCTGACGTTATTCGCACGCCTTCGCCGTCCGCTATCCCCAGCGCTTCAGCATCGACCGAACTGATGTGCAAAGCGTGAGCGCGCTTCGCGGTCATACAGGTAGCCGAGTTGTGCAGCCAGGTGTTCATCGACAGCATTTCGCGCATGCCGGTCAGATTGAAAGGGAATCGTGGATCGGGACGGTAGGCGGTGAGCGCTTCCAATTCCTCGATCAAATCAGCTGGAGCAAGTGCGATTTTCCTGCCGCCCAGCATTTGGGGCAGCTGGCCGGTCGGAATATCATCGCGCAATGTCTTGCCCTGGGGGTGATCCTTGACCAACTTTCCAAACGAGATGCCGTTTGCGCGGAGGCCGTAGCGATCGCCGAACGCGCTCATGCGGAGCTTCGAATCCAGCAGCCAGCGCGGTTTGATCGGCATTCCCATCGCAGCCATGCGGCGCATCCAGGGCGCGTCGTAGGATCCGCCAAGCCCCATGCGCCGACAGATTTCATTCATGATCCACCATTCCTCGCGCACCCCGTCGGGCGGGGCAACTATGGGATCGGTGGCGAAAAGCGAGGGCCGCAGCATGAAGGCGATGTATTTGAACGGGATGTCCTCGCGTTCGAACATCGTGGTTGTCGGCAGGATATAATGCGCGTGCCGGTTGGTCTCGTTCATGTAAATGTCGAGTGAGAAATGGAGGTCCAGCGCCCCTAATGCCTCAATCATCCGTGGGCCTGACGCCCCGCTTGAATGCGCAGGGTTGCCGCCCAGTGTCATGAGCGCCCTTACCTGGCCCGCGCCCGGCACAGTGATATCGTTGATCATCGCACTCGATGGCAATGTGCCGCCGACCTGGGGAAGTCCGTCGACCCGACTGGGCGACTCCTCGCCGGGTGTGAGGATGGAAGCACTGAAAGGCGCCCAGGGGAACACGATCCCGCCGGGCCGGTCAATATTGCCGGTGACGATACAGATGAGGCTTTGCAGGATATTGTTGAGCGTTCCGAAGCGTTGCGTGCAGGTCCCGGTCCGGCCATATATCAACGCACTCTTAGCCGTTCCAAAACCCTCCGCGACGTTGCGGATTGTGTCGGCATCGATGCCGCATTCGGCCGCCGCGCGTTCGGCCGTGAACGGTCGAGCTAGTTCCGCGAGCGTTTCAAACCCCTCTGTGTTCGCGTCGATGAAGGCGCGATCGACATGGCCCGCAGTGATCAATTCATTGAGAAGGGCGAGCAGGAACCAGGCATCCGTGCCGGCATTGAGCGCCACATGCTCAAACAACTGGGCCGTTTCGGTCCGTCGCGGATCGATTACGACGACCCGCCCGCCGCGTAGCACAATGTCCTGCAGCGCCCCGCGCATGAGCGGCTCCGTGCAGACAGACCCGTGCGACACCATCGGATTGGCCCCGATGATGATCGCAAAGTCAGTCCGCCATAAATCCGGACGGGGAAGCAGCTTGGCCGACCCGTACAGAATCTCGCTTGCCCGGATTAACGATGCCGCATCCTCTGCATTCACCGCGTAGTTCCATTTGGTATTCAGAACATTTTTGAACGCGCTGAACCAGATCGCGGTGGCAAAGCCGTTTGTCGGCGGCTGCCCCAGGAAAGTTGCAAAGGCATCCTCGCCATGGCTGCGGCGAATGTCGGCCAGACGTGTGGTGATGTCTTCGAGTGCGTCCTCCCAACTGACCGGGACGAATTCGCCCGGGCCGCCTACGCGCTTCAGGGGTGTCGTGATGCGATCGACATCATACATCACGTCGACCGCGCCGGTTGCCTTTTTACAGAAGTGGCCTTTGGAGTAGACATGATCCGGATCGCCGCGCACGCGCAGAATGCGCCCGTCCTCGACCGTAGCCAACAGACCGCACATAGCCTCGCAGACCCGACAATAGGTTACCAGTTCCGACTGATTTTGCGCCAGCTTGGAGGGTGTTGCTGTGTGAGCGGCCATGATCTTAACCGTCCTTATTCAGCTATCGATGAGCCAGGACTGGAAAATACCACGTTTTCGCAAGCTGGTGGGTCCGGTTTCACGCCACACGGCAGTCATTGTTATCCGAAAGTGAACACCGCTCACGCATTCCGCCACAATCTCGTCCTCACCCTTCCGTTCGTCCGAGTCTGCGGGTGAAGCTTTCTTTGTTGTAAAAGCGCTGTCGGCTTTTAGCGATTGGGGCGCAAGATATGGGCATTCAGGGCCGAAGGGATGCCGCCTCCAGCATGGCCGATGCAGATCGCGCCCATCGCGACAACGATGCAGGCAGTAATGCGGTAAGCGGTCAGTCGTTCCTGGAGGAAGAAGCGGCCGATCAGCGCGGCGAACACCACACTCGTTTCCCGGAGCGCCGAAACTGGCCCCATGGCGCCAAGCGACAGAGCGTGGATGATAATCCCATACGCGATCAGTGACACGATGCCGCCGCCCGCAGCTAGCCATGTTTCGCTCGGTCCCCGGATCAGGCTGCGCCAGTCACGGATCGCGACATAGACGAGCGGCGCCATCACGCCCCAGAGCAAGGACATCCATACCGTATACCCCACCGCGGTGCCCGAAAGCCGAACGCTGATCCCATCAGTGACGCTGTATGCGCCTATGAAACATCCTGTGCCGAGCGCATATGGGAGACTTCCAAGGCCCACCTTACCGCCCTGGAATGCCAGCGACAGGATAGCTGCCGAGACCATCAACACACCCATAGCGCTGATCGGATCGGGCAACTCACCGGCGAATATCGCCGCTCCCAGAGACACCAACAGCGGCGAGGAGCCTCGCGAGATCGGATAGGTCTGTCCAAGATCGCCGCTGCGATAGGTTCGTACCAAAAAGAGATTGTATCCTACATGCAACACCGCCGAGAAGACAGCATAGCCCCAACTCGCTCGCGCAGGCATTGGAACGATCAGAGCCAGGATTGCGCAGGCTATTGCGATGGCGATGCACATGACCGTCATCGACCACAGTCGATCCGAACCAGCACGCAGCAGCGCATTCCAGCTTGCGTGAAGCACAGCGGCAAGCAGTACGAGAAGGCCGATACCGAGTGTCATGGCGATTATCCGCCTTAACGTCGCGAATGGCTCCCAGCCAGCGTCGCCCACCGATAACACCACGAACGGAAGGCAGATTCGGACGATCAGCGCCCGGCGCGGGAACGGCAGCTAAATTGGCTAAAGGGTATGTTTTTGTCGCGAACCGTCATTCAGGTCGTTGTCTCCCGGCAGCGGATACCCATGTCGCTGTCGAGAAGATGACCACGCGATGTTATGAGTGCCCAGAAGCTTCAGCCCTCTATTCTAAGGACGACCTTCCCCCCTCCGCCCCTCTGCAGCTGTTCGTGAGCGGCCGCCGCCTCACGCAGCGGCAGGCGCTGGCTAATCGGCAAAGCGAACTTCCCATCACGGATGTCCTCCGCAAACTCGCGGAGCGTGGTCGGATCAGGCCGCGCAAAAACCCGGCTTACGTGGACATGGGGGTATTTCGCCAGAACGTCGTCCGGGAGCACCGATGCATACCCAAACCGGCCACCGCTTCTTACCTTGCCGAAAAGCTTGGCAGCCGTTTCGCCGCCGACCGTATCCGCCACCCCGTCGACCGTTTCGAGTTCTGCCAGCGCTGCATCGTCATCCAGCGCGACGGTCATAAAGGCATTGAGGTCTTCCGCCTCGCGCACCTGTCTTGCCCGCACACCGGCGATCACCTTGGCGCCGAGCTTCTGGGCCACATGCACAGCCGCACGGCCGACACTGCCGAGAGCACCCGTGACGAGAATGGTCTGACCGGCCGTTGCCTGCGTTGCGAGACGGATGAGTTGTTCGCCCGTGAGAGCAACGAGCGGGATGGCTGCGGCGTCAACCAGATCCACCCCGTCCGGCAGATGGGCGGTTAAGGCACCGGGAACTGCCACATACTCTGCATAGGTCGCGTCCGCCATCGCGATCACGCGGTCGCCGGGCTTGAAGCCGCGCACATCCCTCCCGACCTCCCGCACCATGCCGCTCACGTCCTTGCCGAGGATCGCCGGCAGATCGAGGGGGAAATCCTTCTGCCGAGCGCCGGAACGGATCTTCCAGTCGATCGGGTTCACGCTGGTGGCGACTGCCGCAATCAGGATTGAGCCCGGGTCAAGCGCTGGCTCGGGAGCATCCCTTTCATACTTGAGGGTTTCGGGACCGCCATACTCATAGATCCTGACCGCTTCCATCGTCATTTCCTTCGGCTGAATGGCGCCCTCTGTGGTACCCGGACCCGCCGTGCGCCGTTCGTATCACTGTTCCAACACATGATACACCTGCGGCCCAAGGCGGCAACCTCGGCGGCGGTATCCTCTCATTGGCCATCGGAGAAATATCATGGGACATTCAGACTAGACCCCGCCGTGCATGCACGGCAGCCCTCGAACGCAGGCGTCAACGTTGAGCCAAAACGGCCATTCAAGCTTCGCGACCTCTACAGGGTCAAGTAGCTCACCGGTAACAAGGACTATAATCCCACCAACGCCACCACCGACGCTGTCACCCACATAGCAACAAAGACAGCAGTCCGGCCAAAACCGTCGCTGCAGAAATCGCCGCAGAGACTTTGCCGGAAACGCCCTCAAATTAGCCCTAATGTCGGTTTCTCTGTCACACCGCTATTTTATCCGGATCTGGCGGAGACGCCCAGAATTGCGCGGCCGTGGCGCCGCGTTCAATCTTTTGCCGTTGATCGGGGATATGGCTGGAGGCCCGAGCCGGAATCGAACCGGCGTGCAAGGATTTGCAGTCCTCTGCGTAACCACTCCGCCATCGGGCCAACAATGCGTCATTGCGTGGATCGGGGCGAACTAGCCGAAGAGTCGGTGCAGCGCAATCCCTTCCCATGACGCCTGTGCGAAATGTCGCCGTTGAGAGGGGCGCCAAGGGGAACATCCACGCAGGGCATCCGCATCGTCCTATAATGCAACGACACATGTCGTGCAGGTGATCGAATATGACAATCAGGAACATCGTGCGTCTGGGTGCCCTGGCGCTGATCCTCTTGCTGTGCGGGGCGGCGTTGGTCGCGCAGTCGCGTATCGGGCTGATCCGGATCGGTGGACCGCTGGAGCAGGGCAGCCAGCACGCGTCCGACCTGATCGCCGATATCCTGCCCCCGCCTGCGTTCATCATCGAACCGTTCATGGAGGCGACGCTGAGCGTCGAGGATATCCGGGGAGCGGCGCCCCATATTGAGCGCCTTGCCGTATTGCGGAACGAGTATCGGCGCCGCAGGGACTATTGGATGTCGCAGCCCCTGACGCCCGAAATACGCGGGGCACTGAAGGTCGCGTTTCGCGATGCCGATGCATTCTGGGACGAACTCGATCTGCATTTCATACCCGCCATCCAGAGAGGCGACTATGACGCGGCGCAGGCCAGCCACGATAACGCCGTCACCCCCTTGTTCGTAACGCATCGGCGGGAAATCGAGGCAGCGGTTGCCCTCGCCGCGAAACATCAGGCCGGGTTGAAAGCGCAGGCGAACATCCATCTGCGCAATGCGCTGTGGGCGCTGACGGTGACGGGCCTTGCCATCGTTGCGGGCGTGGGCCTGTTCTGCTGGATCATACTTGCGCGGGTGGTGCGGCCTCTGTCGCGGATGACGGGCGTTATGCAAGTGATGGCGCAAGGCGATATCTCGCACACGATCCACGGAAGTGAACGGCGCGACGAAATCGGCGAGGCGGCCCGCTCGCTGATGATGTTCCGCCAGGCGGAGATCGAGAAGCGGGCTCTTGAGGATGCCGGACGCGAGCAGGAGCGCGAGCGCATCGCGATCATCGAGGTGTTGGGCGAGGCGCTGCGTCACCTTGCCGACGGCGATGTCAGCTTCCGCATCCACCAGCATTTCTCGGAACGCTACGAAGAATTGTGCCGGGATTTCAATTCGGCCCTTTCGGCGATGGGCAGCGCCCTGCAGGCGGTGGCGCGCGCGTCGGAAGCCATCCGGAGCGGGTCGGGCGAGATCGCGCAGGCGTCGCACGACCTCTCCATCCGCACCGAGCAGCAGGCCGCATCGCTCGAGGAGACATCGGCGTCGATGACCACGGCAACGGCGGCGGTGCGCGACGCGGCCAGTACCGCGAAGGAAGCGACGATCAACGTGCGCGACATGCACGATGAGGCGCTGCGCGGCGGCGCGATCGTCCATCAGGCAATCGGTGCGATGGATGAGATCAAGGGGTCGTCGGACGCGATCGGCCAGATCATCAGCCTGATCGACAACGTTGCCTTTCAGACCAATCTTCTCGCTCTCAACGCCGCCGTCGAAGCGGCGCGTGCGGGCGAGGCGGGGGCGGGTTTCGCGGTTGTGGCCGCCGAAGTGCGCAACCTCGCCCAGCGGACAACGGCAGCAGCCAATGATGTGAAGGCGCTGATCACATCGAGTGCGGATCAGGTGTCAAACGGCGTGGCGCTGGTGGGGCAGGCGGGCGAAACGCTCGATCGGTTGGTCGAACGGATGACGCATATCTCGGATCTGGTCCGCAGTATCGCTGACACGATCGAGACGGAATCGCTCGTTTTGCTTCAGGTCAATACGGCGACAGGCGATCTCGATCAGATGACGCAGCAGAACGCGGCCATGGTCGAGGAAGCAAGTGCGGCGGCGCGTTCGCTGGCGTCAGAGGCCAATGCTCTGACCGATCTCGTCAACAGTTTCCGGATCGACATGCCGGACAATGAGATGAGTATCACCCATCGCGCGGTCCAGGGCGCGATGGCGGCCTGAACGAGCGCAAGGGCGACAAGGCCGGCCACCGCTTGTGATGCGGCCCTGCGAGGAATATATGGAAGGCTTGCCTGAATCGGGTTCACCGGTCATAGGGCAATCCCGACTCTCTCGGGGCAAGCAACAGGAGCATAAGGTGGCGGCGAACTGGACGCCTGACAGCTGGCGGAACCACGAAGGGCAGCAGATGCCTGTCTATCGCGATGCGGCGGCGCTTGACGCGGCGGAGGGGCAGTTGCGCAATTATCCGCCGCTGGTGTTTGCCGGCGAATCGCGGGCGCTTCAGGCCGATTTGGCGCAGGTACAGCGCGGCGAGGCGTTCCTGCTTCAGGGTGGCGATTGCGCAGAGAGCTTTGCCGAGTTCCATCCCAACAACATCCGCGACACATTCCGCGTGCTGCTGCAGATGGCGGTGGTCCTCACCTTCGCGTCCAAGTTGCCGGTCATCAAGGTCGGCCGCATGGCGGGGCAGTTCGCGAAGCCGCGTTCCGCGCCTACGGAGACAGTCAACGGCGTTGAGCTGGACAGCTATCGCGGCGACATCATCAACGACATTGCCTTCACGGCGGACGGGCGCGAACCCAACCCACAGCGGATGGTTCAGGCCTACAACCAGTCGGCGGCGACGCTCAACCTGCTGCGCGCCTTTGCGCAGGGCGGCTACGCCAATCTGCATCAGGTGCACCGCTGGACGCTGGAGTTCATGGGCCGCAGCCCATGGGCCAAGAAATTCTCGGAGATGGCCGACCGCATCGGTGAGGCGCTGGATTTCATGCAGGCGTGTGGGATCGATGCCGATTCCGTGCCGCAGCTCAAGGGCACCAGCTTTTACACCAGCCATGAGGCGCTGCTGCTGCCCTATGAGCAGGCCCTGACGCGGCAGGACAGCCTGACCGGCGGATGGTACGACACGTCCGCGCACATGCTGTGGATCGGCGACCGCACCCGCTTTGACGGGTCGGCCCATGTCGAGTTCCTGCGCGGGATCGGCAACCCGATCGGCATGAAATGCGGGCCGAGCCTGGAGCCGGAAGCGCTGCTGCGTATGCTCGACACGCTGAACCCGGACCGGATCGAAGGGCGCATGACGCTCATCACCCGTTACGGGCATGACAAGATCGAGGCGGGCCTGCCCAAGCTGGTGCGCGCCGTGATGCGCGAAGGGCATCCGGTTCTGTGGTCCTGCGATCCGATGCATGGCAACGTCGTCAAGGCCGCGAACGGCTACAAGACGCGTCCGTTCGAGCGGATCCTTGCGGAGGTGCGCGGCTTCTTCGCGGTCCACCGGGCGGAGGGCAGCTTCGGCGGCGGTATCCATGCGGAAATGACCGGGCAGAATGTGACGGAATGCACCGGCGGCGCCATCGCCATCACCGATGAGGGGCTGGCCGACCGCTACCACACGCATTGCGACCCGCGCCTCAACGCGGCGCAAAGCCTGGAACTCGCGTTTCTGCTGGCCGAGATGCTCAACGACGAACTGGCGGAAAGGCGCAAGGCAGCGGCTTGATTCTTCGGGGACGAAGGTTTACCGCGTCCCCGTTCCGCTTTCACAGCGGCCCCTTCGTCTAGCGGTTAGGACGCGGCCCTCTCACGGCTGAAACACGGGTTCGATTCCCGTAGGGGTCACCATGAACGGAGGGGTTAGCCGAGTGGTGAACCCTTTCCCCCGCTGTTGCCCCATATGCGGACTGTCAGGCAGGATGCCGTCGACGTTCCAAGCCTTGTCTTTAGGGCGCCAGCTTATCGGATACCAAGGGGGCGATTTTGCCGACGATGATGTCCACCCCCGCCGGATTGGGATGGACGGAATCGGCCTGCATATACCGGGCGTCACCGATAACCCCTTCCAGGAAGAACGGGTACAGCGGCACGTCGTACGCCTTGGCCAACGCCGGATAGATCGCGTTAAACCGCGTGGCATAGTCCGCGCCCATATTTGGGGCGGCCAGCATCCCGGTCAACACGACAGGCAGCTTGCGCGCTTTCAGGATGTCCAGCATGGCGCGCAGGTTCTTTTCGCTCTGTGCCGGATCGAGGCCACGCAGCATATCGTTGCCGCCCAGCCCAAGCAGCACCAGATCCGGCTTGCGGGGCAGGCCATCGAGGGTGAACTCCAGCCGCTGCAGACCGGCCTGTGTCGTTTCGCCTGACACGCCGGCATTCCGGACTTCCACGTTTTCACCTTTTGCCTTCAGGGCTTTTTCCAGCTCGTGCGGAAAGCTCTCATTCTGGGCAACGCCATAGCCTGCGTAGAGGCTGTCCCCGAATGCCACGACCAGGTTGCCGTCCGCCTTGGGTGCAACGACCTGAACATCCGAAGCGTTGACGGTCGTAGCCTTATTAGCTGCGGGTTCACCGGAACAGCCAAGCAGCATTTGCACAATCAGTCCGCAGACCACATATGTTGGCCAGTGTCGCGCCATCAGGAGTTCCTTCGTTCATGCACGGATCGTCCGCTCCGCCCCATATCGCCATCGAAGCGCGGAATGTCACCCTGTCGCTCAGCCAGACCGAGATATTAAAGGGCGTCGATCTTTCGATCCGGCAGGGAGAGAGCCTTGCTATTCTCGGGCCGTCAGGCTCCGGCAAATCCTCGCTGATGGCGATCCTGTCAGGGCTCGAACGCGCAAGCGGGGGGAGCGTGCGGGTGGCCGATATCGATTATGGCCCGCTCGATGAGGACGGACTGGCGCGGGCGCGGCGCGGGCGGATCGGCATCATCCTGCAAAGTTTTCATCTGCTGCCGACGATGACCGCCATGGAAAATGTCGCCGTGCCGCTTGAACTGGCCGGGACGGCCGATCCCTTCACCCGCGCCGCAGCGGAATTAGAGGCGGTGGGGCTGGGCCATCGGTTGCATCATTATCCCGCGCAATTGTCAGGGGGCGAGCAGCAGCGTGTCGCCATAGCCAGAGCAGTGGCGCCCGGCCCACGCATCCTGTTTGCTGACGAACCAACGGGGAATCTCGACGGAGCGACCAGTGACGCGATCGTCGACCTAATCTTTGCACGACAGGTCGCCAATGACGCGACTTTGGTCATTATCACCCATGATCCCGCGCTGGCCGCCCGATGCGACCGCATCGTGGAAATGCGCGACGGGCACATCGTCTCCGAACGGGTAGCATGACCCAGAATCTCGACTGGCGCGGGTGCTGGCGGATTGCCCGGCGCGATCTGCAACAGGGGCTGCGCGGACTGCGGTTGCTGTTCGTCTGCCTGTTCCTGGGTGTCGGGACATTGGCGGCTATCGGCAATCTGACCGCCGCAATCACCGGCGAAATTTCCAGCAAAGGCCAAACGCTGCTCGGCGGTGACGTCGAGGTCGCCGTATCGCAGCGCACAGCGCATGAAGCGGAGCGGGCAGCCTTCGGCCGGATCGGGGTGACAAGCGAAACCGTGCGTTTGCGGGCCATGGCGCAACGAGCGGGCGGGAGTGGCGGTCCCGCGGCCGTGCTGACCGAATTGAAAGGCGTTGACGGCGCATATCCGCTCTACGGCACGTTGATGCTAAAGTCTGGCGCAGCGGGAACGCTCAAGGCCGACGAAGTAGTCATTGGCCAAGCGTTGGCCGACAGGCTCGCTCTCAGGCCGGGGCAGACGCTGCGCTACGGCAATGCGGATTTTCGCATCCGCGACATCATCGTCGATGAACCTGATCGGGTGGGCGAGGGGTTCACGCTTGGCCCGGTCGCGATTACAACGCTCGATGGCGTTCGTCGTACAGGTCTGCTTCAGCCGGGAAGCCTGTATCAGATCAAATACCGCATTCGCGCCGCACCGGGAACGGACGTGGGCGCAGCAGGTGAGGAACTGAAGCGCGCTTTCCCCGCATCCGGGTTCGAAATCAAGGATCGCGACCATGCGGCGCCGGGGACCAGCCGTTTTTTCGAGCGCATGGGGCAGTTCCTGTCGCTCATTGGGCTGAGCGCCCTTGCAATTGCCGGGATTGGCGTGGGCAACGGCGTGACATCCTATCTCGCCATGAAGCGTAACGGCATCGCAACGCTGAAGATCCTCGGAGCGTCGGCGAGGGACATATCCCGTATCTACCTGATGCAGGTCGGGATGGTCTCGGCCCTGGCAACCGGGTGCGGGCTGGTAGTCGGGGCGGCACTGCCCGCCCTGTTACTCGGCGCCATGGGCGATCTGCTGCCCGTCCAGCCTTCCTTCGCTGTGTCGCCGTGGCCCTTGCTGACCAGTGCCGCTTATGGCCTTTTGGTGGCTTTTATCTTCACGCTGCCGCCCTTGGCCCATGCCCGCTTACTGCCGGCCGCCGCGCTTTTCCGCCAGACGGTCGATACGAGGGGCGCGATGGACCGCAAGAGCCGCATCGCCCTGGCACTGGCCGGACTGGCCGCGCTGGCACTGGCGCTCGGAACCGCGCGCGAACCGCTGTTTGCCGCTGCCGTGCTGGGCGCTGTCGGGGCGACATTGTGCGTCCTTTTTGGCTTCGGCCTGCTGGTACGGCGGATCGCGCGGTGGATGCCCCGACCCAAGACACCGCTGCTGCGCCTGGCGATCTCCAATCTCTATCGTCCGGGGTCGCAGACGGGCGCGCTGGTGGTGGCGCTGGGGCTTGGGCTGACCCTGTTTGTGACACTTGCGGCGATCCAGTCGAGCCTCAATGCGGAAATACGCAATACCGTGCCGCGGACCGCTCCCGATCAGTTCGTACTCGACATACCCATCGACCAAAAGCCGGTGTTCGAGAGGATCGTGCGGCGTGAGGCTCCCAAGGCCCAACTCAACATCGTACCGAACCTGCGCGGCACCATCCTGGTCTATGGCAATACGCGGGTGGCCGACCTCGACGAATTGCCCAAGGACGCTTGGTTCCTGCGTGGTGAGCGCGGTGTGACCTACAGCGATCGCGTGCCCGAAGGGTCGGAGGTTACGGAGGGGCAGTGGTGGCCGGTAGGCTATGAAGGCCCGCCGCTCGTCTCGCTAGACCGCGACGTGGCAAAGGTCATGGGTGTCGGGATTGGCGATCGGCTGGTCGTGTCCATTCTGGGCCGGGAGATCGATGCCCGCATCGCATCCCTGCGCGAGGTGAAGTGGGAGACGATGGGCTTCAACTATATCATGGTCGTGTCGCCGAGCAGCCTACGCGGCGCGCCCCATAACCTGGCGGCAACGATCACCGACACGGCGGACGGGCCAGCCGGGGGGCGGCTGACCCGCGCGCTGTTGTCGGCCTTCCCGTCGGTGTCGATCATCGAGGTGGGGGAGGTTTTGGGTCAGGTCACATCGCTGCTCGGCCAGATGGCCACCGCGATTACACTCACCGGATCGGTAGCGATCCTTGCCGGTATAGCGGTGCTGGTCGGCGCCATAGCAGCCTCGCGGCAGGCCCGGGCGTATGACAGCGTGATCCTGAAGACGCTGGGCGCTACGCGCTGGCAGATTCTGGGCAGCCAGGCGATCGAATATGCACTGCTGGCGACGACCCTAGCGTTCCTGGCGCTGGGACTGGGGCTGGCGGCGGCATGGTTCGTGATCGTGCGGATTTTCGAGTTTGCCTGGTCGCCCGACTGGCTCCTGATCGCGATCACGCTGGTGTGTGGCGGGGCGCTGACGTTACTCATCGGCCTGCTCGGATCGATACCGATCATGTCCGTGCGCCCCGCGCAAGCGCTTCGGTCGCTCTAGGTGCTCTGCTTTTTGTAGCGCCTGCGGTGTTACACAAACTCGAGCTGTTCGGGAGTCCACGACAGGCAGACGTCGTCCAGCTCTTCGACCAGCGCGAACCCGGTGTGGACCAGTGGCAACACATACCGAAAGAAATAGCGGCAGGTGGTGATCTTCATCTCGTAAAAGGCGCTGGGCGCTGCGTCGCCTGTCTCGAGCGCGCGTGCCGCCACCAGTGCCTGCCACAGCCACAGCCATCCCACCACAACAGTGCCCGTCGCGTCGAGATAAAGGGTCGCGTTGGCGAGCGCCCGTTCCTGGTTGTCACAGGCGAGCGACGCGTCGGTTGCCCGTTGGAACGCCTCCAGCGCCGTGGTCAGCTGACGGGCGAAATCTGCAAGCGCCGGTACGACCGATGCCTGCTCAATCGTCTCGGTAATGCGTGCGACCAGCAAATCCCGTCCCCGGCCCCCTGCCATGCGGACCTTGCGGCCCAGCAGATCTATCCCCTGAATGCCGTATGCACCCTCGTGAATATGGTTGAGGCGGTTGTCGCGATAGAAGCGCTCGACCGGATGATCGAGCGTGTAGCCCGCGCCGCCAAGAATCTGGATCGCCAATTTATTCGCTTCCAGGCAATGTTCCGAGGGCCAGGATTTGGCGATGGGCGTCAGCACTTCCAGCAGCAGGGTGAGATCGTCCCGCTCGTTCCCGTCTGCCAAGGCTTGCTGATCGACGAGCAGGCCGCAATAGGAGCACAACGCAAGCGCCCCCTCAACCTGCGCCTTTTGCGCGAGCAGCATCCGGCGAATGTCCGCATGCTCGACCAAGGGCACCTGTGGCGACTGCGGGTCCTTCTGGCCGATCCGGCGGCCCTGTAGGCGCTCCCGCGCGTAGTTGCGCGAATAGAGATAGCCTGCCAGCCCCGACATGGTGGCGCCATGCCCTACGCTAATGCGCGCTTCATTCATCATGTGGAACATATAGTGCAGGCCGCGATGCGGCTCGCCGATCAGATAGCCCACCGTTGGCCCGGTTTCCCCAAAATTGAGCAGGCAGTTGGTCGTGCCGCGCTGCCCCATCTTGTGGTTGAGGCCAACCAGCGTGATGTTGTTTTCCTCGCCGACGGTTCCGTCCTCCGCGACGAGGCGCTGGGGTACGATAAACAGCGAAATACCCTTCACCCCGGCTGGGCCGCCGGGGATCTTGGCGAGCACCAGGTTGACGATGTTCTCCGTCATGTGATGCGCTGCACCGGATATCCACATCTTCGTGCCCGAAATGCGATAGGTGCCGTCCCCGGCGGGCTCTGCCCGTGTCGTAATATCGGAGAGCGAGGAGCCAGCCTGTGGTTCGGAAAGGCACATCGTGCCGGACCAGCGCCCTTCGATCAAGGGAACAGCATAGCGCGCCTTCTGCTCCTCTGTACCGAACGCCGCCAGCAGATGCGCGCCGGCGGTTGTCAGCATGGAGTAGTTCGAGATGCCCAGATTGGCGGCAGTGAACATCCCATTGGCTGCCATGCTGACCGAAAAGGGCAGTTGCAGCCCGCCCAGCGCATGATCGAACGCTTGTGCAGAGAGTCCGGCCTCCGCATAGGCCGCAAGCGCCGTCTGTACCTCGGGCATGATTTCCACACCGCCATTGACGAATTCGGGCGGAGACGCATCCAGCCGCGCGGCGGACGGAAGATAGAGATCTTCGGCAAGGCGCTGTGCCGAATCGAGGATCTGCGTCACGACCGCGCGGTCGCAATGGGCAAATTGCTCCGAGTTCAGGATGTCCGTGAGGTTGAGCATCTCGAAGAGAATGAAGTCGAGATTGCGGCTGTCGACGATGATGCTCACGATATCCTCCATATGGACGCGCCTAACCCGCAGTCACGAGCGATCAGGGCGATCCGTTATACAACTGTACCAAAATCAGGCTTAGCCCATGACAGACACTAGTCAGGCGGCGACCGGCTCCACCACGGCCAGGATGAGCCATTCGGCAACAAGGGTCGGCTTGTCTTCACCCTCGATTTCGACGCTGACGCCAAGCGTCGATTGCCACTGCCCCGGATTGCGTTCCGCAACATCCTTTAGAACGAATACGCCACGAACTTTCTGGCCTGATGCCACCGGCTTCACAAAACGCACGCTGTTCAAACCGTAATTAATGCCCATCTGCGTCCCCGCGATCGGCGGAACCGCGGACGCGACCATGGCGCTCAGCATCGAGAGCGAGAGGAACCCGTGCGCGATGGTCCCGCCAAACGGCGTCTGGGCGGCGGCCGCCGGGTCCACATGGATGAACTGTTCATCCTCGGTCACCTTGGCGAAGGTATCGATCCGTTGCTGATCCAGGGAAAACCAGCGGGACGTCCCGATCGTCGTGCCAATGCGCTGCCGGTATTCGTCCAGCGAGATCGCCGCGACCGTCATCACAGCACCTCGAACAGGCCGGCAGCACCCATGCCGCCGCCCACGCACATGGTGATCACGATATAGCGCACGCCCCGCTTCTTGCCCTCGATCAGTGCATGGCCGACCATACGCGCGCCGGACATGCCATAAGGATGGCCGATCGAGATCGAGCCACCGTTGACGTTGAGCAAATCGTTCGGAATGCCGAGAATGTCGCGGCAGTACAGAACCTGCACGGCAAATGCCTCGTTAAGCTCCCACAACCCGATATCGTCCATATTGAGGCCAAAGCGCTTCAACAGTTTCGGGATCGCATAGACAGGACCGATGCCCATCTCATCGGGCTCGGTGCCCGCAACCGCCATGCCGACATAGCGGCCCAGCGGAGCGAGTCCGCGCTGCTCGGCGAGCTTTGCGTCCATCACGACGCAGGCCGATGCGCCATCGGACAGCTGGCTGGCGTTGCCCGCCGTAATGACCCCGCCCTCGACCACAGGCTTGAGCGACCGCAGGCTGTCGAGTGTCGTTTCCGGCCGGTTGCCCTCATCCTTCGTCAGGCGGATCGCCTGTTGGGAGATGGCCCCGGTGGCCTTATCCTGCACGCCCATCGTCGCGTCGACGGCAACGATTTCCTGGTCGAACGCCCCGGATGCTTGCGCGGCGGCTGTACGCTGCTGCGACTGAAGCGCATATTCATCCTGCACATCACGGCTGATCTTGTAACGCGCTGCGACGGTTTCCGCTGTCTGGAGCATCGGCATGTACACATCCGGAACCATCGCGATGAGTTCCGGGTCGGGTGTGACGCGCAACTCCTTGGTCTGCACCAGCGAGATCGATTCTACACCGCCCGCCACCACGACATCCATGCGGTCGACGATCACCTGCTTGGCGGCCGTGGCGATGGACATGAGGCCGGACGAGCATTGCCGATCGATCGACATGCCCGCCACCGTGACCGGCAACCCGGCGCGCAGGGCAGCGGTGCGGCCGATGGTTGCCTGATGCCCCTGCTGGAGCGCGGCGCCGATGAGCACGTCATCGACTTCCGCCGGGTCGACGCCGGAGCGGCTGACCGCTTCGCGGATGGCATGCGCGGCCAGCGTCGGCGCGGGCGTCATGTTGAAAGCGCCCTTGTACGCGCGCCCGATCGGCGTGCGCGCGGTCGAAACGATAACGGCGTCGCGCATCACAGGGCCTCCTCGGCAGATTTCTCGATCAAACCCGCATTGGTGAGTTCGAGATGGCTCTGGACAAATCCGTTGGCGGGAATGAATTCTCCGTCGCGGTTGGCCAGCGCGTCCTGGTTGGCAAGAAGCTGTTCGGCGGCATCGGCCGCAGTCCCGACATACAGGCCGGGGGTGAGGGTGATATTGGCTTGCTCGAAACTGCCCGCGCCCGCGCAGAAAATCTTGCGGTTCGGGGCTTCTTCGGCGACCAGCGCCAGAACCGCGGGGCTGACTGCGCGGGGGTGGAGGGCGTCCAGCTTCTCCTGCGGCAACAACCCTTCGAGCATGCGCGTTGCAGCCGTGGGCGCGAGGCAGTTTACGCGGACATTGTTCTTCTCGCCCTCCAGACCGAGCGTCTGCATCAGTCCGACCAGCGCCATCTTGGCCGCGCCATAGTTGGACTGGCCGAAATTGCCGTATAGCCCCGAAGAGGATGTCGTCATGACGATGCGGCCGTAATTCTGTGCGCGCATTATGTCCCAAACCGCCTTGGTGCAGTTGACCGCGCCCATCAGATGCACGTCTACGACCATGCGGAAATCGGCCAGATCCATCTTTGCAAAGGTGCGGTCACGCAAAATGCCCGCATTGTTGACGAGGATGTCGACCCGTCCCCATGTGTCCACCGCCAGCGCGACCATCTCTTCGACTTGCGCATAGTCCGTGACCGACCCGCCGTTCGCGATGGCGTCGCCCCCGGCGGCCTTGATCTCATCGACCACCTTTTGCGCGGCGGAGAGCGAACCGCCGGTTCCGTCCGTGGCGCCGCCCAGATCGTTGACGAGCACCTTTGCGCCCCGGCTGGCCAGCAGCAGCGCATGCTCGCGCCCCAGGCCCCCGCCCGCACCGGTGATGACGGCAACCCGCCCAGACAGATCAATCGACATTGGCAACTCCTCGTTATTCGGGGTGCGGCGGGCACCCAGCAACAACCAGGAACGCCGCACAGCCCAATTCGTGAGCTTGCGCTACGAACCCGGAGTGGACTTGTCAATAATTTTTGAACGATTGTGCCTATTTTTGTTTGGAACTGCTCCAGTGCTGGTCTTTAGCCATCGCGCCCAGATCATAGGCGAATTCCGTGCGCACTTTTGCCAGCAATTCCATGTCGCCGCCCATCGAGAGGATGCGGATAAGCTTGCCGATAAACAGGGCGGGCATGATCCACGCATAGAGCGGAGAAGAACCGGGCATCACGGTCGCGAGAACCTGCAGCCACCGGCGCCGCTGTTCTTCATCAAGCCCCCACAATCCGGCGCGCAGCACGGGATCGCGCCGGGACTGGATATAAACGGGATAGCTTGCCCGGCTCAGGTCACGAAATTCGGTGGCCTCCCTCAGGAAGATGGTGGTCGTGACGTCGACCAGCTGGTCAAGATCGAGTCGGGCATAATCGATCGCGCTCATCACCGACCGGTAGCGTGTCTTTGAATTTTCGAAGAGGCGCTGCTGGGCGGCATTCGAGAGTGTGGAAATGGAGGGATAATAATAGGTCGGCGCGGCTGGGGTCAGTCCCGCCCTTTCCGCGACGCGGCGAAAAGACAGGGCTTCGGCGCCCTCGTCGATGAGGATATCCGTCGCAGCCGCGAGAATCCGCTCGCGCGTCTCGGCCGCTTTCTTACCCTTTGCAGGAGAAACCGGGGGCGGAGCGGGGAAGTGGGGCGCCGGGTCACCGCCCGCGCCGAAAAGCAGGCTGTGTGCTTCGCTTTCGGTCAACCTCAGGGGGAGCAGGATGAACAGGAAGCCGATTACCGTATCAATGGCCGACGTAACGGCTCCTTCGGCATCGTCGGCGCCCAACACCCCGGCGATTTCTTGCCAAACCTCATGCAGGGCGCTGAACCAGTCGCGCGCGAGATGCCCCAGTTCGGGCTGCCGCGATATGTTTGCGATGATCTCACACCAGGCGACCGACGCGACGCTGTGCTTGTCCATGGCGTTCAAGACAAGTTTGAAGGCGAAATCGCGAAAAGTCGGCCGGTTGGCGTTGCCCCGGTGTTTGTCGGCGAAGCGATGGAACGCCGCGACATAGCCGTCGAGCAATTCCCGTGACGCATCGGCGATGATGTCGTTCTTCGTCGCATAATAATAGGTGGTTGCGGCCAGTGACACGCCGGCTTTGTTGGCAACGGACCTGTGTGTCATGCCCGCGATACCATAGTCTGAGATTGCGATAATCGCGCCTTGCGTAATTCGCTGTTGCCGGACCGCCGAACGATCCTGCTTGGTTTGTCTGCGCTGGACCGCAAGGTCGTTCCCGCTCGCCGGGCTTCGGGCATGGGATGAGGTCATGGTCCCGTCATAATAGGGGCCTGGGCGAACGAAAGGCAAATCGGATCGGTGCGTCCCTGCCGCTGCCAGCGGCTTTGTCTCTCGTACAGAGACGGGGCGATGTGACGGGACATAGCTATGGCATTGCGGGTTGTGCAGGCGCTATGAGGGCGGGCGCGACAATTGCCACCAAAAGGGGGAAACACACCATGCAGCGGCTCCAGAACCGAAGCTTCGCGGTCTTCACCCTTGCTGTGACACTGCTGTTTGCGTGGATACTCCAGCCGTTTTTCGGCGCCATTCTCTGGGGTGTCGTGGCCGCTATCCTGTTCGCGCCGGTAAACGAGCGACTGTTGCGACGATGGCCTCGGCGTCGAAATCTTGCCACAGGGGCGACGCTCCTGCTGATCGTGGCGCTGGTGATCGTACCGACGATGGTCCTGGGTATGGCGTTGCTGCGCGAGGCGACGTGGGTTTATACCCAGATCCGGTCAGGCGAAATCGACTTCGGGCATTATTTCCTTCAGGTGCAGGCTGCGCTGCCGCAATGGGCGCACATCGCGCTGGAGCGCTTCGGCCTTACCGATTACGACGCGATCCGGTCACGGCTCAACAGCGGACTTGCCAGCAGTTTCCAGTTGCTTGCCGCCCATGCCTTCAATTTCGGGCAGAGCACGTTGAGCTTTTTCCTGTCGCTCGGCGTCATGCTGTATCTCACCTTTTTCCTGCTCCGGGATGGCAAGGCGCTAGCGGCTCGGCTGGAAACGATGGTGCCGTTGGCGGCAGACCGACGACAGGCGATCCTCGAAAAGTTCGTTACCGTGGTGCAGGCGACGATCAAGGGGAGTATCATTGTCGCGATCGTGCAGGGAATCATCGGCGGTGTGGTGTTCTGGGCCCTGGGCGTGCATGCCGCGCTGCTGTGGGGGGTGTCGATGGGCCTTTTCTCGCTGCTTCCCGCGATCGGGACCGGGCTCGTCTGGGTGCCGGTCGCGCTGTACCTGCTGCTGACCGGCGCGGTGTGGAAGGGGGCGGTGCTGGTGTTTTGCGGACTGTTCGTCATCGGCATGGTGGACAACGTGCTGCGCCCCATTCTGGTGGGGCGAGACACGCGCCTGCCGGATTATGTCGTGTTGATCTCTACGCTTGGCGGGCTGGAAGTGTTCGGCTTCAATGGGTTCATCATCGGGCCGGTGGTCGCCGCGCTGTTTATCGCGGTGTGGCAGATCCTGGCAAAGGAAGGCGAGAAGCCGGCCGCTGCCCTGAACGATTGACGCCTAAAGCCACTCGGCCAAACGGGCGAGGCGTTTGGGGGCAACCGATTGCCAGCTGCGGCGAAGCCATTGGTCGACATGGCCCCAGTCCGTATCCGGCCGGTCGAGGCGGATCGCGATCCATCCCGAAGTGCCGTAATAATCGGGACGATAATAGATGTCCGGATCGGCTTCGATCAGCGCGGCCATTTCGTCCTGCCCATCGGTCTTGACGAGCAGGGCGATCGCGTCTTCGCCATGGTGGCGAACGGACACATAGGCGAAGAATTTGGCCGAAGCGGCTTCACCGGTGCGCCAGCCCGGAGCCCCGTGGGAGAGGCGCTGCGCCACTTCGGGAAGGGCCGAAGCCAGACGGTCGACCTGCCCGATGATCCAGTCGGGGTTGGCATAGCGCGACACATAGGCGCCCAGCACGCGGCTGTAGAGCTGGTGCTCGGCAATCAGCGTGCGGGCCGCGAGCGTGTCGGGCGTGTCGCTGGGGAGGATCGCGACCTCGGTCTGGCCGAGGACCGGGCCGTCATCGAGTTCCGCCGTGACGATATGAACGCTGCATCCGGCGTGGCTGTCGCCCGCCTCGAGCGCGCGTTCGTGGGTATGGAGACCCTTGTATTTCGGCAGCAGCGACGGGTGGATGTTGAGCATCCGTCCTTCCCACCGGCCGACGAATTCCGGGGAGAGCAGCCGCATATAGCCCGCAAGCGCGATATATTGCGCGCCGGCCTTGCGGATTTCTGCGTCGATGATCGCGTCGAATTCGGCGCGCTTCAGCCCGACATGGCTCTGCGCAAAGGTGGCAACGCCTTCCGCGGCAGCAAGCGCAAGGCCCGGCGCGTCCGGATCGTTGGCGGCAACCAGCACGATATCGAACGGACAGTCGGCGGCCTTGGCAGCGTAGAGCAGGGCGGCCATGTTCGATCCGCGCCCCGAGATCAGCACGGCGACTTTCGCGCGCGCTGCCTGCTCAGCCATTATGCGTCGCTTCCCAGGCGGAACGGGCGCTCCATGCTTCCGCTGAACCGCGCACGGTGCAGCCCTTCTCGCCCGCCTCGATCGCGCCGATGCGGTGGACAGTTTCGCCTGCGTTGCTGAGTGCGGCGGTGACTGCGGCCACATTCTCTTCCGCAACCACGAGCACCATGCCAATGCCGCAGTTGAACGTGCGCGCCATTTCCTCCGGCTCGATATTGCCCTGTGCCTGGAGGAAGGCCATCAACCGCGGCTGTTCCCACGCGTCGGCATCGACGACGGCATGGCAGTCCTCGGGCAAGACGCGGGGGATGTTTTCCAGCAGCCCGCCGCCGGTGATATGGGCGAGCGCGTGGATCTGGCCCGCGCGGATGACGGGGAGCAGCGGCTTTACATAGATGCGCGTGGGGGCCATCAGCGCGTCGATCAGCAACACTTCATTGTCGAACAGGGCGGGCCGGTCGAGCTTCCACCCCTTGTCGGCGGCGAGGCGGCGCACGAGCGAAAAGCCGTTGCTGTGCACTCCGGAGGAGGCAAGGCCGAGCAGCACGTCGCCCGCCGCCACGGCCGTTCCGGTCAGCGCTTCGTCCCGCTCCACAGCGCCAACGCAGAAGCCCGCAAGATCATAGTCGCCGTCCGCATACATGCCCGGCATCTCGGCGGTCTCGCCGCCGATGAGCGCGCAGCCCGCCTGGAGGCAGCCGTCCGCGATCCCGGCGATAACCCGCTCGGCAATGCCGTTCTCCAAGCGCCCGGTGGCGAAATAGTCGAGGAAGAACAAAGGCTCCGCGCCCTGCACGATAAGGTCGTTGGCGCACATCGCGACGAGGTCAATGCCGACCGTGTCGTGGCGGTTATGGTCGATCGCGAGCTTCAGCTTGGTGCCGACGCCGTCGTTTGCCGCGACGAGCAAGGGATCGCGAAAGCCCGCCGCCTTGAGGTCGAAAAAGCCGCCAAAGCCGCCGAGGTCCGCGTTCGCACCGGGGCGGCGGGTCGACTTGGCCAGCGGCGCGATCGCGCGGACCAGCGCATTGCCCGCGGCGATGTTCACGCCCGCCTGGGCGTAGCTGTAGGAGGTCGGTGCGGTGTCGTTTGGCTCGCTCATGGGCAAAAGCGCCTAGAGCATTTTGCGCCAAAGGGGAAACCGCTTTTGTCATACTCCGCGCGAGGGCGGTCGTCCCGCAAATGCCACTTGGATTTCGTGCGGTTTGTCGCCAAAAGGGCGCCGTGATTGCCTCGCTCCCCTCTCTGCGCATGTTTCGGCTTCCGCCGCTTGGGCGCTGGCTCCTGATTCCGGCGGCCGTGCTGCTCGGTCTGGGTGCGGCAATGCTCGTCGCGCAGATGGAGGGCGAGCGCGGGGTTCCGCCGATCGCCAGCAGCGGCGACTTCGAGGTCGGCGGCATCAAGGTCGATGTCGCGGCGGGGACCGCCGACGCCGCCCGCACGGCGGGGTGGCGGCTGGCGCAACGGCTGGCGTGGCGGCAATTATGGGCCAACACCAATGGCGGCGGCGCGCCGGGCCTGTCCGATTCGCAGCTTGACCAGATCGTGTCGGGCATCGAGATCGAATCGGAGCAGATCGGCCCCACCCGCTATATCGCGTCGCTGCGCGTGCTGTTCGACCGGGCGCGGGCTGGACAGATTCTGGGCGTGAGCGGAGGTGGGTTGCGGTCCCCGCCGCTGCTTGTGATTCCTGTCCTGTGGCAGGGTGGCAGCGCCGTCAGCTTCGAGACGATCAACGAGTGGCAAAAGGCCTGGGCGCGCTATCGCACGGGGGACAGCCAGATCGACTATGTGCGCACCAGCGGCACCGGGCCGGACGCGTTGCTGTTGAATGCCGCGCAGACCGGACGGCGCGGGCGCAACTGGTGGCGTGTCTTGCTCGACCAGTATGGCGCGGCCGACGTCGTGATCCCGATCGCGCGGTTGGAACGGCAATGGCCGGGCGGGCCGGTCGAAGGACAATTTTCCGCGCGTTATGGCCCGGACAACATGCTGATCGGTACTTTCAGCCTGCGCGTGGCGAGTGAAGCTGACCTGCCCAAAATGCTCGATGAGGGCGTTCGACGCATCAACACGCTCTACACGCAGGCGTTGATCGACGGGCGGCTGCGACCCGACCCGTCGCTGGTGATCGATGAGCCGGTCAACGCCAGCGATCTTGAAATCGAGAATATCAGTGATGCGGTGATCGAGACCGGCGACGCTGCGGCCACCGGAACGGCGAGTTTCACGATACAGTTCGATACGCCCGATGTGGGTTCGGTCAGCCAGGGCGAGGCGCTGGTCCGGGCCATTCCTGGCGTCCGTTCGGCGGCGACGAGCAGCCTTGCGCTGGGTGGCACATCGGTGATGCAGGTGAGTTTTGACGGCACCAGCGATATGCTGCGCACGGCATTGCAGGCGCGGGGCCTTAATGTGGCGGGCACCGGATCGGTGCTGCGCATCAGCCGTAAGCAGGGCGGTGCGCCGTGAGCCAATTGGGCCTGCCCTTCGACTGGGCGGGGCAGGGGGCGCAGAAGGCGGGCGCGGGCGAACCGGGTGGTGGTGATGCTTTCATCGTCAGCGACGCAAACCGCCTTGCCGCCCGCCATATCGAACAGTGGCGCGACTGGCCGATTCCGGTGGCGGTGCTGAGCGGCCCGCCGCGGTCGGGGCGAACGACGCTGGCGCGGCACTTTGCCGCGATATCGAGTGGCACAATCATCGATCCGGTCGAGGGCATGACGGACGAAGCGCTGTTCCATGCGTGGAACCGGGCGCTCGACACACATACGCCGCTGCTGCTGGTAGCCGGAAGCACTCCCGCGCAATGGACGGTGACATTGCCGGACCTCCGCTCACGGCTCGCCGCCGCGCCGCATGTGGCGATCGCGGAGCCGGATCATGATCTTGTCCGCGCCCTGATCGAGACGGGTCTGGCGCGGGCTGGTTCCGCCTTTTCCGCCGATGCGCCGGAATGGATCTCCCGTCGGTTGGAACGACGCTATGCGGTCGTCGCTGCCGTTCTTGCTCTCCTCAATCAGGCCTCCTTGTCATCATCCCGTAAGATTTCCGTGCCTTTTGCCAAAGAGGCGCTGCACAACGCCGGATTTTTGCCTATAGTCGATGATGATGCTGCGCCGGAGACGGATCGTCCCGGCCCAGATAGCGGGGAATGAACGTGTCCGAAGCCGATCCCAGCAGCAGTTTCGCTACCCGAAGCGATCGCTATTTCAACCGCGAGCTGTCGTGGCTGGCGTTTAACCGTCGCGTGTTGGAAGAAGCGATCAACCGCGCGCACCCGATTTTGGAGCGCCTGCGCTTCCTGTCGATCTCGGGAAACAATCTCGACGAATTCTTCATGGTGCGCGTCGCGGGTCTCAAGGGGCAGCAGCTCGAAAACGTCGATCTGCGCTCGGCCGACGGGCTGACCCCTGCGCAGCAACTCGCCGCAATCGAGGCGGAAGCGGACCTGCTGATGAGCGAGCAGCAGCAGGTGTGGCATGTGCTGCGCGGCGAACTGGCCGAGGTCGGAGTCGAGGTCGTGGGGCTCGAGCCGCTGAGCGCGGATGCGGAAGCGTGGCTTGCCGAGCATTTCACGACGCAGATCTTCCCGATCCTAACCCCGCAGGCGCTGGATCCCGCGCATCCCTTTCCGTTCATTCCCAACCTCGGTCTGTCGATCGTGTTCGATCTGGTGCGCAATTCCGACAAGCAGAATGTGCGCGAGCTGGTGATGATCCCGTCGTCGCTGCCGCGCTTCGTGCGGATACCGGGCGAACCGGCGCGCTATATGGCGTTGGAGACGGTCATCCGGCGCTATTCGCACCGGCTGTTTCCTGGCTTCGCCGTCAATGACAGCGGCGTGTTTCGCATTGTGCGCGACAGCGATATCGAGCTGGAGGAAGAGGCGGAAGACCTCGTCCGCTATTTCCGCAGCGCCATCAAGCGGCGCAAGCGCGGGCGCGTCATCCGGCTCGAAGTCGAGCAGGGCATTCCCGACGCGATCGAGGAAATGCTGCAGGATATGATGCAGGGCGGCGATGCGCTGATTGCCGAGATCGATGGACTGATCGGCATCGGCGATCTTGACCGGATCGTCGAGGAAGATCGGCCAGACCTGAAGTTCGAACCCTATGCCGCGCGATTCCCGGAGCGCATTCGCGAATATGGCGGGGACTGTTTCGCGGCCATTCGCGCCAAGGACATCATCGTCCACCACCCTTATGAGAGTTTCGACGTCGTCGTCGCCTTCCTGAAACAGGCGGCGGCGGATCCGGATGTCGTTGCGATCAAGCAGACGCTGTACCGCGCGGGAAAGCAGTCGGCGGTCATCCGCGCGCTGATCGACGCGGCGGAGGCGGGCAAATCCGTGACGGCGGTGGTCGAGCTGAAAGCGCGGTTCGACGAGGAGCAGAACCTCCTCTGGGCAAGCGCACTGGAGCGGGCGGGGGTGCAGGTCGTCTACGGGTTTATTGATTGGAAAACCCACGCGAAGATTTCCATGGTCGTACGGCGTGAGGCGGACCAGTTCCGCACCTATTGCCACTTCGGCACCGGCAATTATCATCCGATCACGGCGCGGATTTACACCGACCTCAGCTTCTTCACGGCCGATCCACGGATCGGGCGGGATGCGGCTTCGGTGTTCAATTACATTACCGGCTATGTCGAACCGACCGAACTTGAACTGCTCACCATGTCGCCGCGCGACCTGCGTGACCGGCTGTGCGAACTGATCGATGCGGAGATCGAGCATGTTCGGGCTGGGCGGCCGGGGACGGTGTGGGCGAAGATGAATTCACTCGTCGACCCGGCGATCATCGAAAAGCTTTATGCGGCCAGCAATGCCGGCGTGAATATCGAGCTGATCGTGCGGGGCATCTGCTGCCTGCGGCCGGGCGTGTCGGGCATGTCGGAGAATATCCGGGTCAAATCCGTGGTCGGGCGTTTTCTGGAGCACAGCCGCATCGCGGTGTTCGGCAACGGCAAGGCGCTCCCCAATAATGGAGCAAATGTGTTCATCGCGTCGGCCGACTGGATGCCGCGCAACTTTGACCGGCGTGTGGAGTATATGTTGCCGATCGAGAATGAAACGGTGCACGATCAGGTGCTCGATCAGGTGATGGTGGCGAATTTGATCGATACCGAGCAAAGCTGGGTGCTGGATAGTGAGGGGCGCTATGCGCGCGTGCCGCCCGGCGACAAGCCCTTCAACCTGCACCGCTATTTCATGACCAACCCGTCGCTCTCCGGCCGTGGCGCCGCGCAGGGCCATGGCGGCGCGGTGCCCAAACTCAGCCTGCGACGGCGCAGCTGACAGGATGGCCTTGCGTAGCCTTGTGACGATGCGCCGGGTGCGCGAGGACGACATTGCTGTGAGCGGCGACGCGCAAGCGGTGCGACGGCGTGCGATTATCGACATCGGGTCAAACAGCGTCCGCCTCGTTGTGTATGATGGGGCTCCGCGCAGTCCCGTTATCCTGTTCAACGAAAAGGTGCTTGCCGGACTGGGTGCGGCGCTGGGACAGACCGGGCGGATCGAACCAGAAGCGATGGAGCGCGGGCTGCTCGCGCTGGTGCGCTATGCCGCCCTGTGCCGGGAAATGCGTGTCGACCGGCTGCGCTGCGTGGCGACGGCGGCGGTACGGGATGCGACCAACGGCCATGAGCTGATCGCGCGTGCGGAGCGTGAAGCCGGGCTGGCGGTGGAGATCCTGTCCGGTCGCCAGGAAGGCGAGGCGGCGGGCTATGGCGTGCTGTCCGCCATTCCCGGAGCGGACGGCATTGTCGGCGATCTGGGTGGGGGCAGTCTGGAACTGGCACGGATCAGGGACGGCGCGGTGCATCAGGTTGTGTCACTGCCTCTGGGCGTCCTGCGCCTCGGCGCGATCCGCAAGCGCGGCAAGGACGCGCTGCGCCAAACGCTCAGCAAGCAGTTGAAGGCGGCGGGTTGGCGTGAGGAAGACACCGGGCTTCCTTTCTACATGGTGGGCGGGTCGTGGCGCGCGCTGGCGCATCTCGACATGCAGCTCAACCAGGTTTCATTGCCGATCATCCATCATCACAGCATGCCGCGCACGCACGCGACCTATCTGCTCCGGGTTGCCTCGCACCGGTCAAAGGCAAGCCTCAAGTCCATCCCCACCATATCCAGCTCTCGCGCGGCGACGTTGGCCGACGCGGCAGCGCTGTTGGCGGCCCTTGTCGGGCGCGTCAACAGTTCGCACCTCGTCGTGTCCGCGCATGGCTTGCGGGAAGGCTTGCTGTATCAGGATCTGTCAGCCGAAGATCGCATGCTCGACCCGCTGCTCGCGGCGGCTGAGGCGGAGGGCGAGAGCCAGGGACGGTTCGCGGGGCATGGCCGCCTGATAGATGACTGGATCAAGCCGTTGTTTGCCAGCGATCCGCCGGAATGGAAACGGATCCGTCGTGCCGCCTGTCTGCTCGCTGACGTCGGCTGGCGCGCGAACCCGGATTTCCGCGCGGAGCGGGGCATGGAGATCGCGCTGCACGGCAACTGGGTCGGCATCGACGTGGCGGGTCGCGCGATGCTGGCGCAGGCGCTCCATGGCAATTTTGGCGGCGGAGCGACGGTTGTACCCGAGCTCGCGAAGCTGGCCGGCGACGCCAACGCTCCCGCGCTCCAGCGCGCAGTGCATTGGGGGCTGGCCATCCGGCTGGCGCAACGTTTGTCGGGCGGCGTGGCGGGTCCGCTACGCGAATGTCGGCTCGTTCTGGATGGCAAGGTCATCGCGCTGCACTTGCCACGTGACTACGCCTCGCTGCAGGGCGAGTCAGTGCAGCGGCGCCTCAAGATGCTCGCGGCTGCACTCCGCTACGACTATCGTATTACCATAGCGGAATAGATCAGCCGCAACTGGCGCGATCGATCTTCATTGCCGCGTCATAGCTGACCGTCAGCCGGTCCGCGCGATAATCCATGGTCACTGCCATTCCCGGCGCGACCCAGCGCAGGGTGCGTGCGCCCGACGCCTGCATCATACGCGCGGCGACTTCGGACGAGGCCGTCTGGCCGATGAACAACGCGAGGGCTTCGCCGCGGCATTCTTCGGAAGGCCCGTTGGCTGCCGGAGGTGGTGAGGACGGAGGCGGGGCGGCAGGCGTGCAACCTGTGGCCAGCAGCATCATTGCCGCAAGGGGGGCGTGCTTCATACCTTCTCCGTCCGTGTCATCTTCAAGCGACCGTTGATGACGGCAAAGGCCAGACGCCCTTCGACCAGATCGAGCGCATCGCGCCCGAATTCCTCGAACCGCCAGCCGTCGAGAATGGGTAGCCCATCGCGCACGCCCGCCGCCAGCATTTCGATGTCGTCCGTACGCGCCATGAGACGGGGCGCCACATCGATTTCCTTCGCGCGGATCTTGAGCAGCAGCTTGAGGAGATCGGCGACCAGCGCGCCATCCTTGCCGAGGCCGGGTTTGCGGGGATCGCGATCGGGCATTTCGTCGCGGGGCAGCGGCTGCGCGGACGCCAGAGCATCCATCAGCCGTCGGCCGATGTCATTCGTCTTCCAGTTGGCGGACAGGCCGCGCACCTTGGCCAGATCGTCCTGATGCCGGGGCGGGTGGGACGCGATGTCGGCCATCGTCTCGTCCTTCATGATGCGTCCGCGCGGCAGGTTCTTGTCCCGCGATTCATGCTCGCGCCACGCGCCCAGCGCCTTGAGGCGGCCGAGCACGTCCGGCTTCTTGCTGGACACGCGGACGCGCTTCCACGCGTCATCGGGGTTGTTCTCGTAATTGCGCGGATCGCCGATGCGCTCCATCTCCTGATCAAGCCAGTTGCCCCGGCCGGTGGCACGCAGCTTTTCGAGCATCATCGGGAACATCTGGATGAGATAGGTGACATCGCCGATCGCGTAGTCGATCTGCCGCTTGTCGAGCGGGCGGCGCGCCCAGTCGGTAAAGCGCGCGCCTTTGTCGAGCGAGACGCCGAGCCAGGATTCGACGAGATTGCCATAGCCGATCTGCTCCCCCATGCCCAAGGCCATCGCCGCGATCTGCGTGTCGAACAGCGGGAAGGGGGTCTTGCCGGTCAGGTTGTAGACGATTTCGAGATCCTGCCCGCCCGCATGAAAAACCTTCAGCACGTCTTCGTTGTTGACCATCAGGTCAAGCAGCGGGGTGAGGTCGATGCCCGAAGCCTTGGGATCAATCGCGGCGGCTTCGTTGTCATCCGCGATCTGGACCAGACACAGCTCCGGCCAATAGGTGTTTTCCCGCATGAATTCCGTGTCGACCGCGACCCAGGGCGAACGCGCCAGGCGCTCGCATAAATCGGCAAGATCCTGGCTCGTGGTAATCAGCGGATGAATTTGCATATGGTCTTCGATCACATTAAGGGCATGACGCGGTCAGGGCTTCCCAAAACAAAGGGAAACACTGGCCATAGCCCGGTAAACACCATTTGTCATTTCCCGAACGCGGTTGGAAGAAACGAAGATCATGCACCTGTATCGCACCCATAAATGCGCTGAACTCAGCCCTTTTCATGTTGGAGAGACGGTCCGCGTTTCCGGCTGGGTACATCGCAAGCGCGACCATGGCGATCTGGTGTTCATAGACCTGCGCGATCATTACGGCATGGTGCAGATCGTGACCGAGGTGGATGGCCCGGTGTTCCAGGTGATCGAGTCGCTGCGCGCGGAGAGCGTTGTGACGATTACCGGTCGGGTGGTTGCGCGCGCGCCGGAAGCGGTAAACCCCAACCTTGCGACGGGCGCGGTCGAAATCCGCGCGGACGATGCGGTCGTGCTGTCGGCGGCGCAGGAATTGCCCCTGCCGGTTGCCGGGGAGCAGGACTATCCCGAGGATATCCGCCTGCGCTATCGTTTTCTCGATCTGCGTCGGGAGCGGCTGCACGCCAACATTGTCAAGCGTACGAAGATCATTTCCGATATGCGTCGTCGCATGGAGGGTGCGGGTTTCACCGAATATTCGACGCCGATCCTCACCGCCTCCAGCCCGGAAGGCGCGCGCGACTTTCTGGTGCCCAGCCGCATTCACGCGGGCAAGTTCTATGCCCTGCCGCAGGCGCCGCAGCAGTACAAGCAACTGCTGATGGTTGCCGGGTTCGACCGCTATTTCCAGATTGCGCCCTGTTTCCGTGATGAAGATCCGCGTGCCGATCGTCTGCCCGGTGAATTCTACCAGCTCGACCTCGAAATGAGTTTCGTGACGCAGGAAGACGTGTGGGACACGATGGAGCCGGTGATAGCGCAGGTATTCGAGGAATTCGCTGACGGCAAGCCTGTCACCCCGGCGGGCCGCTTCCCGCGCATCCCCCATGCCGAAGCGATGCTGAAATATGGCAGCGACAAGCCGGATCTGCGCAACCCCATCCTCATCACGGACGTGACCGAGCATTTCGTCGGTTCGGGCTTCGGCATTTTCGCCTCGCTGGTCGAAAGCGGTGCAGTAATCCGGGCTATTCCCGCCCCCGGAGCGGGAGCGGGCAGCCGCAAGTTCTTCGACGACATGAACAACTGGGCACGCTCGGAAGGCTATTCGGGTCTGGGCTATATCAACATCAAGGATGGGGTGCCCGGCGGTCCCATCGCCAAGAACCATGGCGAGGAGGCGACCGCGAAGCTCGTTGCCGCGCTCGGCCTTGGCCCCAATGACGGCGTGTTCTTTGCCGCGGGCAAGGAAGCGCAGGCGGCCAAGCTCGCCGGTCTTGCCCGCATTCGCGTCGGAGAACAGCTCGACCTGATTGACAAGGATCGGTTCGAGCTGTGCTGGATCATCGATTTCCCGTTCTATGAATATGATGAGGACGCGAAGAAGATCGACTTTGCCCACAATCCCTTTTCCATGCCACAGGGCGGGATGGACGCGCTCAATGGTTCCGATCCACTGTCGATCAATGCGTTTCAATATGACATGGTGTGCAACGGTTATGAGATTGCATCCGGTTCGATCCGCAACCAGTCGCCCGAACTGATGGTCAAAGCGTTCGAGCTTGTCGGCTTGTCCCAGCAGGATGTGGAGGATCGCTTCGGCGGCCTCTATCGCGCATTCCAGTATGGTGCACCCCCGCACGGCGGCATGGCGGCCGGTGTGGACCGCATCGTCATGCTGCTGTGCGGCGCGCAGAACCTTCGCGAGGTGACGCTGTTCCCGATGAACCAGCGGGCCGAGGATCTGTTGATGGGAGCACCGAGCGTGCCGGAACTGAAACAGCTGCGCGAACTCAACATCCGCGTGGTGGAACAGACGAAAAGCTGATCCGTCTTCCCGCTGAAGGGATTGAAGATGACGATCGACCTCAAGGACTACGAGCAGGGCAAGAAGTTCGACGGTGATTACGACAAGGCGCTGAAAGCCGTCCAGGAGCGGCTGTCGCGCGTGCAGGTTGCGCACATCGTTCACCGCCGTCGGAGCATCGTGATGTTCGAGGGCTGGGACGCGTCCGGCAAGGGAGGTGTCATCAAGCGGATGACAGCGGAGCTGGACCCGCGCTATTACGACGTCTGGCCGATCGGTGCGCCGACGCCGGAGGAAAAAGACCGGCATTTCCTGTGGCGGTTCTGGACCAAGCTGCCCGGCTGTCAGCAGATCGGCATTTTCGACCGGAGCTGGTACGGCCGGGTGCTGGTCGAGCGGGTCGAGGGATTCTGCAGCGAGCGCGACTGGAAGCGCGCCTATGACGAGATCAACGAGTTCGAAGCGCAGCAGATCGATGGCGGCACGACCATTGTCAAGCTGTTCATGCATGTGACGCAGGACGAGCAGGACAAGCAGCTCGCAGAGCGGCTGGACGACCCTTGGAAGCGGTGGAAAACGGGGGCGGAGGATTATCGCAATCGCAGTCAGCGTGCCGCCTATCTCGATGCGCTGCATGACATGTTCAAACAGACGGACACGCGCTGGGCGCCTTGGCATGTCATCGACGGCAACGATCGCAAAGCGGGGCGCATCGCGGCGCTGACGGCGATTGCTGACCGGCTGGAAAAGCTCGTGCCGATGCACATGCCCGACGCCGACCCAGCCGTAGTCGAACTGGCACGGCAGGCGTTTGGCTATCGTTCCAAGGACACTTGATCGTCTGCCGATCGCTAGGCAAGGCCGACAAAAAGAAACCCCGCAGAGTTGCCTCTGCGGGGTCTTTTAATGGACGCGATCGGTCGGGTCAGATGACGCCGCCGACCTGGGCCACGTCGATCTTTACGCCCGGGCCCATCGAGGACGACAGGGCGATCTTGCGGACATATTTGCCCTTCGATCCCGACGGCTTTGCCTTCACGATGGCGTCGACGAACGCATCGAAGTTCTTGCGCAGGTCGGCTTCGCTAAAGCTGGCCTTGCCGAGACCGGCGTGAATGATGCCAGCCTTTTCCACGCGGAATTCGATCTGGCCACCCTTGGCGGCCTTAACGGCTTCGGCGACGTTCGGGGTAACGGTGCCGAGCTTCGGGTTCGGCATCAGGCCCTTTGGACCGAGCACCTTACCGAGACGGCCGACGAGACCCATCATATCCGGCGTCGCGATGACGCGCTGAAAATCGATGTTGCCCGCCTGGATGCTGTCGAGCAGGTCTTCCGCACCAACGATATCGGCACCGGCGGCGGTCGCCGCTTCGGCCTTGTCGCCGCGGGCGAACACGGCGACGCGTACGTCCTTGCCGGTGCCTGCGGGCAGCGTGACGACGCCGCGCACCATCTGGTCCGCATGGCGGGGATCGACGCCCAGGTTGATCGCGACTTCGACGGTTTCGTCGAACTTCGCGGTCGCGTTGGTCTTGATGAGCGCGAGCGCTTCATCGACGCCGTGCAGCTTTTCGCGATCGATGGTCGTGGCCAGAGCCTTGGCCTTCTTGGTCAGCTTTGCCATGTCTTAGCCCTCCACCACGGTGAGGCCCATCGCGCGAGCGGAGCCTTCGATAATCTTCGTTGCGGCTTCGATGTCGTTCGCGTTGAGGTCGACCATCTTTGCCTGCGCGATGTCCGCGAGCTGCGAACGCTTGATCGATCCGGCAGACACCTTGCCCGGCTCCTTCGAACCCGACTTCAGGTTCATCGCCTTCTTGATGAGATAGGTGGCCGGCGGCTGTTTCGTGACGAACGAGAAGCTGCGGTCGGCATAGACGGTAATGATGGTAGGCAGCGGCGTGCCCTTTTCCTGCTTGTCGGTCGCTGCGTTGAACGCCTTGCAGAATTCCATGATGTTGACGCCGCGCTGACCCAGAGCAGGGCCGATCGGCGGCGAGGGATTGGCGGCGCCCGCGGGCACCTGGAGCTTGATATAGCCCGTAATCTTCTTAGCCATGTTCACTCACTCTGTAGATGGGCGTTCCCGAAGGTTCGCCCGGTTCAAGTTTAGCGGTCAGACAGGGGATCGCTCCCCCTCCCGCACTGTTTCCCTTTATGTGTCATGCCAGCGGAGGCTGGCATCTCAGGCCGCAAGGGAACGGCCCAATGCACGAGACCCCGGGCTGCGCCGGGGTGACGTGAAACTACTTCGCCAACTCGACCTGCTCGAAATCGAGTTCGACCGGCGTGGCGCGACCGAAGATCGACACCGACACCTTCACGCGGCTCTTTTCGAAGTCCAGTTCCTCGACCACGCCGTTGAAGCTGGCGAACGGACCATCGAGCACCTTGACCGAATCGCCGATCTCGTAGTCGACGCTGACCTTGTGCTTGGGCGCGGCGGCGGCTTCTTCCTTGGTATTGAGAATGCGCGCGGCCTCGCCTTCGCTGATTGCCTGCGGCTTGCCCATCGACCCCAGAAAACCCGTCACCTTCGGCGTGTTCTTCACGAGGTGGTAGACGTCGTCGGTCATCGTCAGCTTGGCGAGGACGTAGCCGGGGAAGAATTTCCGCTCCGACTGGATCTTCTTGCCACGCCGCACCTCGGTCACGGTCTCGGTGGGAACCTCGACCGATTCGACGAGCTGCGTGAGGCCCATGCGCTCCGCTTCGGCCACAATCGATTCGCGGACCTTGTTCTCGAAGCCCGAATAGGCATGAATGATGTACCAGCGCGCCATATGTTCGTCCAAAACTCCGTTATCCGGGGGCGTCAGCCCTGACCGGTCGCCAGTGACAACAGGAACCTCACGACCCATCCGAAGAAGGTGTCGATCCCGAAGAAGAACAGGCCCAGCAGCGATGTCATGATGACAACCATCACCGCCGTGACCAACGTCTCGCGATTCGTCGGCCAGACAATCTTCGATGCCTCTGCGCGAACCTGACGGACGAAATCGCCGGGAGATGTCTTGGCCACTCTGCTCAACCCAATAAACAAAAACAACAAAACCGCGAAGCGTCACGCCTCTTCCTGCCTGGTGGGCCGGAAAAGGCCGCCGCTTCGCGACCAATGATCGCCGCCATAGACCGGCGCCCCGAAGGAAGCAAGTTTTTGGCAGGAGTGGAGGGACTCGAACCCCCGGCATTCGGTTTTGGAGACCGACGCTCTACCAGCTGAGCTACACTCCTGCGCGGCGAAGGCGCGTCCTTACCGCCCCCCGCGCGCCAGTGCAAGCGATGAGTGGACCCGCGGGCAGCGGGCAAGACACGGGAATTTCGGCCTTGGTCGGGCTTTTTTATTGTCGTGTTGTTTAAGTGGAAAACCGGTTCCCACTTTTCCGCACGATGCACTAAGCTTCCGCCATGCTCATCGATCCGTTCATGCTGCTGCGCGCCTATGCGATGGGCCTGTTCCCGATGTCGGACGATCGCGATACCGACGAGGTGTTCTGGGTAGAGCCGAAGAAGCGCGCGATCCTGCCGCTCGATGGGTTTCATCTGTCGCGCTCGCTGGCGAAAACAATCCGGTCTGGCCAGTTCCAGGTTACCGCGAACCGGGCCTTCGGCGAGGTGGTGAAGCTGTGTGCGGAAGCGGCGCCCGACCGGCCGACGACGTGGATCAACGGCCCGATCGAGCAGAGCTATGGGCGGCTCCATGAGTTGCACTTCGCCCATTCGGTGGAGTGCTGGTCCAACGGCGCGCTGGTGGGTGGCCTGTACGGCGTGGGGCTGGGGCGGGCGTTCTTCGGCGAGAGCATGTTCTCGCGTGCGACCGATGCGTCGAAAGTGGCTCTGGCGTGGCTGGTCGCACGGCTGCGCTTTGCAGGGTTCACCCTGCTTGACTGCCAGTTCATGACCAGCCATCTGCGATCGCTCGGCGCGATCGAGATGCGGCAAAAGGCTTATCTGTCGTTGCTGTCCGCAGCGGTTGAGGGCGTGCCGCTGGGCGACGCCGGGGCGTTGTTTGCCTCGGCGGAGGGGGCCGCGGCATCGCTCGCATTTGATCCGCTTGCCGAACCAGAAGCGGAACGGGACGTGCCGCCTTCCCCGGTCTTCACCGTGTCCGGACCCGTTTCGGGCCAGGCCATCGCGCAGCTTTTGACCCAGACATCATAAATGGGGTGTTGAACGACGTTGCGGTCGGGACGGTTTTTGAACACCCAGCCGGAAAAGACGCGCCGCCATTTGTTGTCGGCGTTGCTGCGCACATCGAGCTGCACGAAAGCGCCGGTGTCCTGAAAATTTTCCCACGGTGCGGTCTGCTCGCAGGCACGCAGGCGGACAATGGCGTCGCCGACGCGCAGCGCCTGACCAGGCTTCATCTGGAGATCGCGGGTGATGCCGTTGCGTTTGTTGAGCAGGCCGACGATGGCGACGCGTTCTTGCATTGGCGTTCCGGTCAGCGCGGCGGAAGCCACGGTGCGGATCGCGGCATTGTCCGATCGTTCCGCCACCGCACGGGACCGGTTTGCGTCGGGCATATCCTGCGGATCAGGGCCGCCGCAGGACGACAGCAGGAACGCGAGCAGCAGGAGGGACGGGGGGGCGAGAAGCCTTGGCCGCCCCGCCGGACGCAGAATCATGATGCGTCGGGACTCCAAGCCTCGTAATCGCCGGTCGCCATCTGCCGATGTCGGCCCTTTTCGATCGACCCGGTCGGGCGATAGGCGTTGGCGGTGCCGGTCTGGTTCGGGACATAGTCCTTTTCCCAGATGCGCGGCGGCGGCAGATTGCTTTCCGGCGTGCCTTCGATCGTGTTGTGCAGCCAGCCGTGCCATTCAGCCGGGACGCGGCTTGCGTCGTTCGCACCATTGTAGATGACCCAGCGGCGCGGGTTGCCGTGGACGTCCTTGCCGCCCTGAAAATAGACATTGCCCATGTGATCTTCCCCGACCTTGCTGCCCTTCAGGGCCGAAAAGAGCGCGGTGCCGATGGTGGCGCCGTCCCACCAGGTGAAGATTTTCATCAAGAGTCCCATGGCCGTCCGTTTAGCGCCTTGGCGGGGGCATTGGCAAGTCGGATGTGCCGTGGGGGTTCAGGGCGCGGGGCAGAAATTGTCAGGCGTCGTGGTTGTTGGTCGCGTGCTGACAGGCCGCGCAGTGCAGGCGCCCCACGACACGCGATCGTCCACCGCCAGACCAAGCTCGCGCGAACGCCCGCCGCGCAGTTCGAGCACGGCGGCGACCGGGATGCCTGCGGAGATGGGAGCAAGCGAATGCGGGGTCGTCTGTTCCGCGATCATCGCGATGGTCCCGTCGGTGCGGATGAAGATAATGTCGAGCGGAATAAGGGTGTTCTTCATCCAGAAGCTGGCGGTGCGGGGCGGATCCATGGGAAAGAGCATGCCGCCCTTGTCCGGCACGGACTTTCGGAACATCAGCCCGCGCTCTTGCTGGGCGGGGGTCAGCGCGATTTCGACGGTGAAGGACGAGGACGAAACCCCCCGGTCGCCCTGCTGGATGACGAGCGGAACCGTCGGCATCGCTTGCGACAGTGCCGAAGGCTGCCGTTCGGGCGCGGCCTTGCATCCGGAAAGTGCGACGAGGCATAAGGCCACGCCAGCGATGAAATTCTGCGCAGTTCCTTGCCTCATCCTTCGTCCCGTTCCGGAATTTCGCCGGGTGCCGCGTCGACCCAGCGGCACGCTGTGGCAAAGTCATGGCCCGAACGCGCGAACATCGCGATCTGTTTCTGGCGCTGGGCGGGATCCGCAAGCGCGGTCGCATAGGGACCTACGCGCTTGCGCCGGGCGAGGGTTTCGGCGGCATCCCACGCGTCGATACGCGCCTGCGCTTCGGCACCCTGACGATCTACCTCATCTATGCCATCGGCCTGCAAGCCGGCACGGATGCGCCGGGGACCAAGGCCGCGCCGGGCCATTGCCGCCCCCTTCATCACGCCATATTGGGCATCATCGATGTATTGGAGGTCGGTCATTCGCGTCACGATCGCGTCGATATCGGGCGGCGTATCGCCCTCCCATCCCCTTTCCCGCACCTTGCGCGCAAGATAGGTTGCGAGCCGCGCGCGCGTGGTCGCGAAGCGCCCGACATAGTGCAGGGCGAGGTCGCGCAGCTGCCCTTCGGACAGGGGCGGGCGCTTGTTTCGGGCGGGTGATCGTGCCATGCGCCATTTTTGTGCCACAGTCGGGTCCGAATTTGAACGCGCCTTGCGGGTTATGAGGGATTTTATATCGGGACTTTTGCGTTTCAACGCGAGCCGACCGGTATTTGGGTCAAAATCCTTGGGAAACGGACAAATAGCCGGTTTCGAGGACGAAGAACAGGATTGGGTGAAACCAATATGACGGAAACGCAGGATATTTTGGCGGCTGAGCGGCCTTCGTCGGTGGATGATGCTGCGCAAGCGCTGCGGCCGACGCCGACGATAGACAGCCTTCCGCGCCGGTTTTCGGATTTCGCCACATTGGGCGAGGCACTCGATTACGCGGCACAGGGGCAGCGTGGCCTCAATTTCCATGATCCGCGGGGGACCCTGACTCACCCCTATCCCTATCGCGAACTGCGCGAGGATGCGCTCGCCTGCGCGCACCGGCTGGTCGCCCATGGCGTGCGCCCGCAGGACCGGATCGCTCTGGTCGCGGAGACCGGGCCGGAATTTGCGCAGATGTTTTTCGGCATTGTTTACGCAGGCGCCTGGCCTGTGCCTTTGCCGCTCCCTACAAGCTTCGGGGGCAAGGAAAGCTATATCGACCAGCTGGTCGTGCAGCTGTCGAGCTGTGACCCGAAGATGCTGTTCTACCCTGCGGAACTCGCCGACATGGCGAGCGAGGCTGCGCGGCTCCAGTCGGTGGAGCCGATGGATTATACCAGCTTCATCGCGCGCGAAGCGCCCGCCGGACCGCTGCCGCAGGCGAGCACGGATGACATTGCTTATCTCCAATATTCGAGCGGATCGACGCGCTTTCCCCATGGTGTCGCGGTGACCCACCATGCGCTGCTCAGCAACCTGTCGGCGCACAGCCATGGTATGCAGCTGCAGGACAGCGACCGTTGCATCAGCTGGCTGCCCTGGTACCATGACATGGGGCTGGTGGGCTGCTTCCTGTCGGTGGTCGCCAACCAGGTGTCGACCGATTATCTCAAGACCGAGGATTTTGCGCGGCGGCCGCTGGCGTGGCTCGATCTCATCAGCCGCAACGAGGGCACGTCGATCAGTTATTCGCCGACCTTCGGTTACGATATTTGCGCGCGCCGCATGTCGAGCCAGACCAAGGCGTCCGACCGGTTCGACCTGTCACGCTGGCGGCTCGCGGGGAACGGCGCGGACATGATCCGCCCGGACGTGATGCAGAGCTTCGTCGATGCATTCGCCGATGCGGGCTTCTCACCGCGCGCCTTCTTGCCGAGCTATGGCCTGGCCGAGGCGACGCTCGCCGTTACCATCATGCCACCGGGCGAAGGGATCATCGTCGAACTGGTCGAGGAAACCGACCTGTCGGGCGGCGACGCGGCCGAGGGACGTCCGCAGCGCTACCGGGCGATCGTCAATTGTGGCAAGCCGGCCAAGGATATGCGCGTTGAGATCCGCGACGAGGACGGGTCGATTTTGGCGGAACGGCAGATCGGCAAGGTGTGGACCACCGGGCCGTCGCTGATGATCGGCTATTTCCGGGACGAGGAGGCGACGAATGCCTGCCTGATCGATGGCTGGCTCGATACCGGCGACATGGGGTACCTGTCCGACGGCTATCTCTACATCGTCGGTCGCGCCAAGGACATGATCATCATCAACGGCAAGAACCACTGGCCGCAGGATATCGAATGGGCGGTGGAGCAGCTCCCCGGCTTCAAGCAGGGCGATATTGCCGCCTTCGCGATCACTACGCCGGGCGGCGAGGAGGCGCCTGCGGTGCTGGTGCATTGCCGGACATCGGACAATGAGGAGCGCTCGAAGCTGCGCGACCAGATCCGTGACCGGGTGCGCGCGATTACGGGCATGAACTGCGTTGTCGAACTCGTGCCGCCGCGCACCCTGCCACGCACCAGTTCGGGCAAACTCAGCCGGTCGAAGGCGCGCAACCTGTATCTGTCCGGAGAGATCGTCCCGTACGATATCGCGGCCTAGCGCCGCTCAGCCGCGATGACGCTGGAACGCAAAAAAGGGCGGAGCCTCGCGGTTCCGCCCTTTTTTGCATGGGAGTGATCAGTCGCAGCGCTGAATTGTAGTCCAGCTGCCGCGATAATCATCATAATAACGATCGGTGCGACAATGGCGGTATCCATCGTCACCATAGCCATATCCGCGATAGCCACGATAATAATCGCCGCGATCATAATAGCCACGGTCATAGCCGCGATAGTCGCGGCGGTCGTAACGTGCATCGTAATAGCGGTCGCGATTGCTGCTCGACGCGATGGCTGCGCCGAGCGCCAAGCCGACAATACCGCCCGCAATCGCCGCGCCCGTGGAGTCTCCACCATGATGATGTCGGCCATAGCCGCCGTAATAGCGCGGTCGCGCTTCGGCCGGGGTGACCATCGCGGTCACGCTCGCCACGCCTGCCAGCGCCAAGATGCTCTTCTTCCAGACAGTCTTCATCGCGTTCCTCCAAATCCGGGGCGCATGTCGCGAATCCGCAGGCGCCTATACGACCTCCCTAATCTTCGGCAGTTGAACCCTACCTGAAGCAGGCTGTCAGAAAAGGTTCAGACGGCTAAGGGCTGTCGGCCCATGGGGAACGGTTGGCGATACCACGTGTTCGGAACGACGGGTTGTCATACATGTCATCGTCGTAGACAAGGACGCCGCGACCTTCAGAACCAGACGACCGACGTTTCAGGATTCCCTTTCCATGGCCACATCGACAACCGCGCCGCAGGATCACCGGTTCTTCGCACCGCTCGGCATCCCGGTATTCCGGGCGATCTGGTTCGCGAGCATGGCGTCGAATCTGGGTGGACTGGTTCAGTCGGTCGGCGCGTCGTGGATGATGACGTCTCTCACGAAATCCCCCACGCTGGTCGCACTGGTTCAGGCGTCGACCACCCTGCCGATCATGCTGCTTGCGTTGGTAGCGGGAGCCATCGCCGACAATCACGACCGGCGGATCGTGATGCTGGTGGCGCAGATCTTTATGCTGACGGTGTCGGTGGGGCTTTCGCTCTGCGCGTGGCTGGGGTGGTTGACGCCATGGCTGTTGCTGTCCTTCACGTTCCTGATTGGCGTAGGAACCGCGCTGCATGCGCCGTCCTGGCAGGCTTCGGTCGGCGACATGGTACCGCGCCCCGTGCTGCCCGGCGCGGTGGCCCTCAACAGCATGGGCTTCAACGTCGCGCGCAGTTTCGGCCCGGCGATCGGCGGCGCGGTTGTTGCGGCAGCGGGGGCAGCGGCGGCATTCCTCGTCAATGCCGTCAGCTATCTTGGCCTGATCGTCGTGTTGTCCCGCTGGCGCTCCCCCGCTCAGGACCGCAGCCTGCCACCGGAACCGCTGCGCATCGCGATGGGCGCGGGGATCCGCTATGTGGCGATGTCCCCGACGATCCGCACGGCGCTGCTGCGCGCTATCTGGTTCGGGTTTGCTGCCAGCGCGACGCCTGCCCTGATGCCGCTGGTGGCGCGCCACATGTTGCCGGGCGGCGCGTTTACCTACGGATTGCTTCTGGGCGCGTTCGGGATGGGGGCGGTGGCCGGGGCGCTGAGCGGCAGCCGGTTGCGGCGCTTCCTGTCCAGCGAGGCGATGGTGGGCTGGGCCACAGTGGCGATGGCGACGGGCGCGATCACCCTTGGGCTTAGCCATTCCATCTGGTTGACCTTCGCCGCGCTGATCCTTGCGGGAGGCGGCTGGGTGCTGGCGCTTTCGACCTTCAACGTGACGGTGCAGATGGCGTCGCCGCGCTGGGTGGTGGGTCGGTCGCTTGCGTTGTACCAGATGGCGGCGTTCGGCGGGTTGGCCGTTGGAAGCTGGAGCTTTGGTGAATTGGCCGGAGTACATGGCATTCCCGTCGCGCTCATCGCGGCCGGGCTGTTGCAGCTCGGCGGCGCGGCGCTAGGCCTGGTGCTCCCCCTGCCCGTGGCGCTCGATCTTGATCTTAGTCCGCTTGGGCGGTGGAAGGAGCCAGAGATCGCCGTCGCCATTGCGCCACGCAGCGGGCCGATCGTCATCACGCTGGAATATCGCATCGCGCCGGAGGACATCGATCGGTTCCTTGTCGAAATGGGCGAGCGTCGTCGCATCCGCATGCGCGATGGCGCGCGCAACTGGACGCTGCTGCGCGACCTGACGATCGATGATCTGTGGATCGAGCGCTATCACGTGCCCACATGGCACGACTATATCCGCCATTCCCAGCGCCGCACGCAGGAGGACGCCGCCAATATCGACCGCATCTTTGCGCTCCAGCGGGAAGGCTTTCCCGTGGTCGCGCACCGGATGATAGAGAGGCAGGTCGGGCGGCTGTCGAAGGTGGGCACGCAGGATGGCGACGCCTTTACCGATCCGACCCGAACGGGCTGATATTCTCATCTGACATGCAGGCGAGGCGGGCGTTTCTGCCCACCTCGCCAACGATGTTTCCGCCCTTGCCGTCTTACGCAGCGCTTGCTTTCGCTTGCCGACGCCGCGCGACGATGTTGAGGGTTTCGACCAGCGCCGAAAACGCCATCGCCGCATAGACATAGCCTTTGGGCACATGCGCGCCAAAGCCTTCGGCAATGAGCGTCGTGCCGATCAGCATCAGGAAGCTGAGCGCCAGCATGACGATGCTCGGGTTGCGTCCGATGAAATCGGCTAGCGGCGTCGCGGCAAACAGCATCACGCTCACGGCGGTAACGACGGCAATCACCATGATGGCGACATTGTCGGTCATCCCTACAGCGGTGATGATGCTGTCGATCGAAAAGACCAGATCGAGCAGAATGATCTGGCTGATCGCCGCCGTGAAGGTCATCCCGACCGCCTTGGTCGCGAACATGTCATCATTTGGGCGCGGATCGATAGTGTGGTGGATCTCCTTCGTCGCCTTCCAGACGAGGAAAAGGCCGCCCGCGATCAGGATCATGTCCCGCCACGAAAAGGGATGGTCGAATGCGGAGAACACCGGCTGGGTGAGCTGGACAATCCACGCGATCGACGCGAGCAACATCAGCCGTAGGACCAATGCCAGACCGATACCGATGCGGCGGGCCTTTATGCGCTGTCCTTCCGGCAGCTTGTTGCTGAGGATCGAGATGAAAATCAGGTTGTCGATGCCAAGCACGACCTCCATCACCACCAGTGTGGCCAGCGCAATCCACGCCGCCGGTTCACTGGTGAGGGCCATCAATCCTTCCATCATGACCGCAGCTCCTCCCGGGTGCTGGGCATCATTCGCGTTCGCCCGTCAGGTTGAGCAGCAACTGGAAGATGTTGACGAAGTTGAGGTACAGCGACAGCGCGCCAAAGACCGCGAGCTTGCTGTTCGTTTCATGCCCCAGATGCGCGGCATATTGCGACTTGATGTTCTGCGTGTCCCAGGCGGTAAGGCCAGTGAACACCAGCACGCCGATGATCGACACCGCGAACTGCAACGCGCTCGATTGCAGGAAGAGGTTGATCAAGCTTGCGATCACCACGCCGATCACGCCCATGATGAGGAAGCTGCCAAAGCGCGAAAGGTCACGCTTCGTGGTATACCCCCACACGCTCATCGCCAGGAACATGATGGCCGTCGCGAAGAAGGTCTGGGCAATGCTGACGCCCGTAAAAACCAGGAAAATGGACGAAAGCGAAAGGCCCATGATCGCCGCGAACGCCCAATAGGCGGCCTGTGCGGTTGCCGCCGACATGCGCTCGATCCGAAAGGAAAAGAAGAACACAAAGGCGAGCGGCGCGAACATCACCACCCATTTCAGCGGCGTGCCGAAAATCGGCTGATAGAGAGCGGGGGTGGATGCGACCAGCATCGCAACGATACCGGTCAAAAGAACACCGGAACCCATATAATTGTATACGCGCAGCATGTGCTGACGCAGGCCCTGATCCAGAAGCGCGGCGCGCTCGGCCGATTGGCCAGGATAAAGGCGTTGTTGTTCGAACATAATTCACCTCGTCTATTTCGACAAACGAGTGTGCTGATGCTGGATTTTTGACGTTAAACAAGACCAGCACCGAGAACACTCGATGCGGTCCGACATCACGATCGACATGTCGATCGCCAGAGGGGCCCGGCCCGCAAGACCCAAGGATAGGGAACCTCGACAAAAAATCAAGGGGGTCTGGTCATATCACCTGCATATGCTGTTGCGTTGAGGGCTGCTTCACTGATGGCCGTCCGGCCAAGCCGCTGCCGGCGCTGGCGGACTTGTGACAGGCGGGCGGCTGGAATAAAAGCAGGAATGTCATCGCCCCCCAGAAAGGATTTCGACGAATGAAATACGCCGCCCGCCCCGCCGTCACCGCCGCCGCCCTGCTCGGTATCGCATTGCTGGGCCTGTCGGCGTGCAACACGGTGAAGGGTGTTGGCCGCGACATCGAGTCCGTCGGTTCGGCTGGCGAGAAGGCCATCAAGAAGTAGGATCACCGGGACGAACTACGCGTCTTCATCCGTGCCCTTCGGGCACCGTCAAACCGGACTGCAAAGCGCGCATCTTTCTCGTCTTGTGACGAAATTTTCGGGTTTCGTTTGTCGGGATTGCAGCCCTGTCAAAGGCGGCTCGTAATCTCCTCATTTTCCAGCGCAATCGCTCCGTTGCGAGGGGGTTTCTTAACCAAATCACAAGGGATCTGCGGCTATCGCAGGGGTTGGAGACCCTTGTTGCGACGCATTTGGACCAAATTATCTGCGTGGGCGGCGGGACGGACGGCACCCGATGCCGACATCCGCCGTGCGCTTGTCGAGACGCTTTATGCGTCTCCGACTTCGCTCGCCATCGGTGCTTTGGCCGGGTTCATGCTCAGCATCGTCATCGCGTTTCAGGCCGACGACTGGCTGGTGACGAGCTGTGCGGCGCTTATCTGCATCATTGCGGTGCTGCGCGCGGTTTCCGCGACGTTTTTCCATGGCAAGCTACAAGCTGGGCAGGCGCAGGCATCGCGTGGGTGGGAACTGGCCTACGAGCTGGGTGCCTGGGGTTACGCCGGGATGATCGGCATCCTCGCGCTGGTGACCCTGATGCGGTCGGACGTGGCGGCGATCCACCTGCTGTCCGTGTCGCTGGCGGCGGGGTATGCGGGTGGCATATCCGGCCGCAATGCCGGACGGGTCCACATCGCGGTCGGCCAGACGTGTCTCGCTCTGCTGCCGACGGTGTGCGGACTGTGGCTCGAGGGCCAGGTTGGCTATCGCGTGCTGGCCATCGTGCTGGCGATCATGATTTTGGGCATGGCGGAGATCAGCGCAACCACCCACCGGATCGTGGTCGAGGCGTTGCGCGGGAAGCAGGAGAAGTCGCAACTCGCGACCAAGTTTGAGCGGCTCGCCCGGTTCGACAGTCTGACCGGTATCGAAAACCGCATGGCGATGCAGGAGCGGCTGCGTGATCTGTTCGAGGTCAACCGCAAGAGCCATGATGCCATGGCGGTGCTCTGGCTGGATCTCGACCGGTTCAAGGAAGTGAACGATTCGCTCGGCCATATGGTGGGCGACGCCTTGCTGCAGGCGGTCGTCGACAAGCTTAACGAGGCGCTGGACGGTCGCGGGCATCTTGCGCGTTTTGGCGGCGATGAATTTATCGTGCTGTGCACGCATATTGACCGGGTCACGGCCCAGACAATCGCCAACGACATTCTCGAATATTTCCGCGACGGCTTTGATGTCGGTGCGCATTCGTTATCGGTGACCTGCTCCATCGGTCTTGCCGTTGCGCCGCAGGACGGGCGTGATGCCGACGAACTGATGCAGCATGCCGACTTGGCCCTCTACGAAGCGAAGAAGGGTGGCCGTAATCAGGCGGTCAGCTTCACATGGTCGATGAAGGAGCGGTTCCATCGCCTGCACGAGATCGAGAACGGCCTGCGTCGCGCGATCGAGAATGGCGAGCTGAAACTGCATTACCAGCCGATCTTCGATCTGAAGTCCGGACATATCGCGGTATGCGAGGCGTTGCTGCGTTGGGATCATCCGGCGCTCGGCGCGGTCAGCCCGATGGAGTTCATCCCGGTCGCCGAGAGTATCGGGCTGATCGAGGAGATTACCGACTGGGTCATCCGCGAGGCATGCCACACGGCGGCTCAATGGCCCGATAACGTGCGCATTGCGGTCAATATTTCTCCCGCCTCGCTGAAGTCAGGCGGGCTCCCCTCCAACGTCATTGCCGCGCTGATGGAGAGCAAAGTCCCGGCCCGACGGCTCGAACTGGAAGTCACCGAATCGATCTTCCTCGAAAATGATGGCCAGACCCATCATATGCTGCGCGAGTTGCAGAAGATTGGCTTGCGGCTGGTACTCGACGATTTCGGCACCGGCTATTCGTCTTTAAGCTACCTGCGGGCCTATCGCTTCGACGGCATCAAAGTCGACCGCAGCTTCATGGCGGGCATTCATGCCAGCCGGGAGGATCAGGCGATCGTGCAGGCGGTGGGCCACCTCGCCAACAAGCTCGATATGGAGAGCGTCGCCGAGGGTATCGAAAACGAGGATCAACTCGAATATGCCCGCGCCGCCGGAATTACGACGGTGCAGGGCTATCTGATGTGCAAGCCTCAGGCCGGGCCGATCATCACCGAAATGGTTCAGCGTCGCATGACCATAGGCGATGCTATGGCCGCCAATGTACGCCGCGCCATCGCCAGTCGGGCCTAGAGCTGTCGTAACGCTGCCGCGAGCGCGGCTACGTCTGCCTCGCTGTGGTGGTAGGACGTGACTAGCCGGATTTCTCCTGGTGCCCAGTCATAGAAGCCGAATCCCTGCGCACGCAGAGCGTCCGCCTCTTCGGGCGATGCCTTCAGAAACAGTTCGTTGGCTTCCACAGGATAGACCAGTCGGTCTACGGCCGCCTGCGCCAGCCGCGCGGCAGCATCGTTCGCCGTGCGCGCGTTGCGCAGCCAGAGGTCGTCACGCAGCATCGTCATGATCTGTGCAGCGCTGAACCGGCCCTTCGACATCAGATGCCCGGCCCTCTTCCGCCGGATCTTGCTCGTTTCGGCAAGATCGCGCCGGAAAAAGATCAACGCCTCGGCTGACATGCCGCCGTTCTTGACGAAGCCGAAGCTCAGCACGTCAACACCCGCGCGCCAGGTCAGGTCCGCGGGCGAGCAGCCCAGATGCGCGATCGCGTTGGCAAGACGTGCGCCATCCATATGGAAGCCAAGATTGCGGGCGCGCGCGAATTCACCGAGCGCCGCCACTTCCCGCGGCGTGTAGACAAGACCATATTCGGTCGCATTGGTAATGGACAGCGCGTAGGGCTGCACCCAGTGTACCCCCGTATTCACGTCCGCGATGGCCTGCGCCACAGAATCGACTGTCAGCTTTGCTCCGGCGCCCTCGGCCAGCAGCAGTTTCGCGCCATGGGTGTAGAATTCCGGCGCCCCGCATTCATCGTTCTGGATATGCGCGGCGCGATGGCAGACGATACTCCCATAGGGAGGACACAGGGCGGCGAGGGCCAGTGCGTTTGCTGCCGTGCCGGTGGAAATCCACATCGACGCCACTTCGGTTTCAAAGAGGGCGGAGAAGGCATCGTCCATTGCGCGACTGACGGCGTCGGCATCATAGGCCGCATCGGTCGCATTGGTTTCTACCAACGCGGAAAGGACTTCGGCGCATACCGGCGCGGCATTGTCGGAGAAGAATTGCATCAGCTGCTCGCATTCCGGAACCTCGGGGCACCCGGATAAGCCGTACATGGTCCGGCAACAAGCAGAACGCGCCGAAACGAGGGCGCGGGTGCTGGCCGATACACCGGCCATCTGTCCGAAGATGGAGTTGAGCGACGGCAGGGGCGCTCAACACGACAGGGTCCGTGAGCCGACTGCCGCCTATTTTCGGTGAAGCCGCGTTTGCGCGGCTGCAAGCCGACGCATCATGCGAAGATCTTTCTCGGTGAGCCTGAGCGCCGTGTCGACCCAGCTGTCGACGATGTCGCGCAGTTCGGAAAGGGTCATCGGGTTGACGCGACGTCCCGCCTGAAACACGCCAACATGCCCGGCGTGCCGGTCCTGATTGCGCAGGATATAGTCGCGTGTCGCCGCTTCACCCTCGCCATCTTCGGCCAGCACGGTGACGATCCCCATGTCGAACATTTCCTCGGCGCTGTAGATCTTGCCGCCCAGAATCATGCGCTCCGCTGCCGCATGGCCCAGCCGCCGCGCAAGGATGGAATAAGCGCCCATGCCGGGGAACAGGCCAAACAGCACTTCTGGCAGACCGAACCGCGCTTGTCGCTCGGCCACGATGACGTCGAAGCACATCAGCGCTTCCAGTCCGCCGCCCAGTGCGTCGCCCTGTGCCAAACCGATGTTCACGACCTGCATGTCGCTGTTGTGCCAGACGCGATCGACAATCTCCACGCACAGATGGCTGTACTGGCGCAGGGTTTCATGATCCTGCCGCTCGATGCACGCGGCAAACATTTCGAGATCGCCGCCCAGATTGAAGACACCCGGAAAGCGCGATCCCAGCACCATGTAGCGCAGGGGCGAGTTTGCCTGATCGAACAGCTTCTTGGTTTCTACCTGCCACGCCATCGTGTCGCGCAGCAGAGGCAGATTGTAATTGGGCCGGTCGTCCGGAGTAATGAACGCCCACAAGGTGCCGAGCTCGGCGTCCCATGACACGTCGATCTGTCCCAGGTCGAACAGCTTGGACTGGCCCAGCGCCTCATCATCCGGAACGACGGGAGCCAGCGTGGCAGGGGGCTCACGATGGCTGGGGGCATGGAACGCGGGCGAGTAATCGCCCGAAACGTCATGCACCAAAGGATCAAGGCGCACTGAATCTATCATCTGGTCCCCGTTTATTTGCCCTTTTGTCCCACAAGAGAAAGGGAACATGGGTCACGTACAGGACGCAACATGAGTCAGGGCACCCGTGGCGATGTTAACCCTTTTTTAACCATGAAGTTGCCAATAAATCACATATTTAATCGTTCGCAAATGAATTCGATGTATAAATGCAACATTCGAGCTTGGTGGGTGCCAGGTAAGGCAGCGGTCAAACCCGTTGTTAACCTTTATTAATTAGTAACGGCGCTCATGATTCGGGTACCGACACATGAATTCGCCGTGACGTTGATGTTACAAGACGCCGAGGGACGAGACTGGCCTCTCTATCTGTCGGGTGAATGCGTCAAATTCATTGGCCGCTATCGCCGCGTGGAACGCTTCGGTCCACCGTCCGGACTGCTGCATTTTCTTCCTGGCAGAGTGGCGTAAGCCACTCGCGCATAATCCGGGCTTTATAGCAGCGGCCGATCGCCCTACAGGCGGGCCGATGACGAATCCTCGCTTTGCCTTCTCTATCCAGGCGACCGACGGCGCCGCGCGCACCGGCGTTATCGCCATGCGTCGGGGCGAGATCCGCACCCCTGCCTTCATGCCCGTAGGAACCGCCGCTACAGTCAAGGCGCTGCGTCCCGCCGAAGTTCGCGCGACGGGTGCCGACATCATCTTGGGCAACACCTACCACCTGATGCTGCGCCCCGGCGCCGAACGGGTGGCGCGCCTCGGCGGACTGCATCGCTTCATGGGATGGGACCGGCCCATCCTGACCGACAGCGGCGGATATCAGGTGATGAGCCTCAGCGCGCTGACGAAAATGAGCGAGGAGGGCGTCGCATTTTCGAGTCACCTCGACGGATCGAAACATCTGTTGACGCCGGAACGCTCGATGGAAATCCAGCGCCTGCTGGGCAGCGACATTGTGATGGCGTTCGACGAATGCACGAAGAATGGGGCGAGCCAAGACGAAGCGGCATTGTCAATGGAGCGGTCCATGCGCTGGGCCGCGCGGTCGCGTGCCGCATTCGACAGCGGTGGCGCGCATGCCGAGAGCGCCGCACTGTTCGGCATCCAGCAGGGGTCACTCGATCGGGATCTGCGTGCCGTGTCCGCGCAAAAACTGATCGACATCGGCTTTGACGGTTATGCGGTCGGCGGCCTTGCGGTGGGCGAGGGGCAGGAGGCGATGTTCGCGACGCTGGACTTCGCGCCCGGTCAGTTGCCCGCCGACAGGCCCCGCTATCTGATGGGGGTTGGCAAGCCCGATGACATCGTCGGGGCGGTGGAGCGCGGGATCGACATGTTTGATTGCGTGCTGCCCACGCGATCGGGGCGTAACGGGCAGGCGTTCACCTGGGACGGCCCCCTCAATATCCGTAATGCGCGCTTTGCGGAGGATGAAAGTCCGCTCGACCCGGAATGTGGGTGCCCTGCGTGCACCGGCTGGAGCCGCGCCTATCTGCACCATCTTGTCCGGTCAAAGGAGATATTGGGTGCGATGCTGATGACGCAGCACAACATCCATTTCTACCAGAGCCTGATGCAGCGGCTACGCGACGCGATCGCTGCGGGGACGCTGACGGCGTTCGCGAATGGTTTTCGCGCGCGCTATCTGGGTCGAGGGCAGTAGAAGCCGCCCTGCGTTTCAGGGAAGGGTGTCGAGCGCGATCTGGAATTCGCCCGTTTCGGGATCATGCGTCAGGGGTGCGCGAAGCTGACGCGAGAGGCCGGTCAGCACCCTTTCGTACAGCTGGAACCGCTCGGTCGCTTTTAGCGACGCACCCGTGAACAAGGAGGAAGAGATCCGCAGCGTCGCGCCGTTGACCCGATCCGGATCCGCGACCAGCGCGATGCGGATGGTCGCCGCCTGCTCGAACGTGATGGCGAGATCAGCCAGCTCCGCGATCAGGAACGCGACGGGTGCCGCCACATCCTGATGCAACCAGAGCTGGTCGCTGTCGACTTCCAGCACAAGTTGCCGATCCTTGCCGCCGGGTGCGGAGGCGCGCATGCTTGCCGCCACTTCGCTGATGAGCGGTGGGGCGCTGACGCCCCGGTTTTCCTCCAGCTCGGCATAATGATTGCGTTGGACAACAGCCAATGCATCGACCCGGCGCTGGATCGAAGCGAACGCCTTGCGCGATTGCGGGTCATCCTCCGAGCGGGAATGCAGGCTGATCAGGCTGGAAATAATCTGCAGGTTATTCTTGACGCGGTGATGGACTTCGCGGGTCAGCTTGGTCTGCCGCTCCAGCGCGCTCTGCATCTCACCCTCATGCTCGGACACATCGATGCTCATCGCGTGGAACGCTTCACCGAGTTCCGCGATTTCCGACGACGCGCTGCGCAGCCGCTGGGGTGGATAGATGATCTGTCCGGGTTGGTAGTCCGCGACCACTCGGCGTAACGCGAGGAGGGGCTGGATCAACAGCCAGCGTACCACGATCCATCCGACGATTGCGGCGGCTGCCCACATCAGCAAAGGCAGGAAAACCGCGAGTTTTTGCGTAATGCTCGGGGTTTCCTCGCCGACCGCGAGTGTCATGAACAATTTGGTTTGTCCGACCGGCACGGTCGCCTTGTTCAGGCGATTGGGGTGGGTTGAGTGGTCGCCGAAAACAGTCAGCCGATCGTTGCCTTGCGTCAAGATAAGGGAGGGGTTTGCGCCCTTTCGCGCATTGGGTTCGGTCAGGTGCGCTACTGCATCCCTGCTCCAGAACGCCACACCAATGACCGTACCGTCGTTGCTGCGCGTCCGCAGCAATAAGCCGTGCCTGTCGGAAACGATCCGTGCATCCTCTCCGCTCGTCATGTCCCGCACATCGTCAACGCGGATGATCGCCGGAGGAGAGGGCGCGCATATCGCGCGGCCGGTCCGGTCGAAAACGGCGTATTCCACGTCACCCGCACCGATGCTGCCGCGCAAGAATGTTTCCATACGCGCACAAATATTACCGACATTTTGCCCCCCGGCCAGAACATTGACCGTGAGCATGGACGCCGTACGCGCCGACAAAATATCCGATTGGAGTTTTCGAGCGTTCTGTTCGGTCGCCGCCAGCAGAAGCTGCTGTTTCTCCCGCTCCATTGTGCCAATGGAGCGCAGGGTGGAAAACAGCGCAACGCAGGCCAGCGGCAACAGAGCGAGGGTCAGCACAAAGAAAATGCGCGCGGCCGTGCCGCTCAGCCATTCCGCACCGAACCACTTCCGGACATGTCCCAAATTCGACATAGGCTCGTCGGGAGGAGGAGGACCGGCGGGCGGCGGGACGGATGTGGCCATAGGGGTCGCAGTCACTGCGAACTATTTGAGACGGTTCAGCAGATCCAGCATCTCCGGCGGGATCGCTTCCTCCACCATCGATTGATAAGCCGTGCGCAAGGCGCCGCCCAGATTATTTCTGCCCTTGTTACCGCTGGCGTCAGTCACTGGAACAACAGGCGGGGAGACCGATGCCTGTGCATCGATCTCCGGAGGACTGTCGGGCACTTCGCCGCCTGGCAATTCGCGGTCCTTTCGCGCGTCTTCAGCGGAATCCCCAATGTTCAAAAGCTGACCCCTCATTCCATACCCCGCATCGAGCGACCGTACTGCACCTGTGGTGACGATAAGCGCATTAACAACAAAATCGATGCCCCAATAGCGACATCACAACCCATATGCCGGTGACGACCGTCACGTGGCAGCACAAAACATTACATTCGATGAAACCATTTTCGTTCCCGTTGGTTCCATGCCCAGACAAAACTCTGCGTCGGGGCATATACGAGCAGCAATTTGCATGGGTAAAGCAGTCTCGCGGCGGCTTTCCTGCTTGTGACGGCCTTTGTGCGCGAATTTGTCCGCAGGTTGGTTGGTCCCATCTGGTGGGATCGGGGCAAACCTGTGATAACGGGATATTCGTACGGCGGGAGCACATACTAGATGTCACTGGGTCAACAGCTTTATCCCCATCTTCCCTTTCTGCGTCGCTACGCCCGCGCACTAACCGGAAGTCAGACGCATGGGGACGCCTATGTGCGCGCTACGCTGGAGGCGATTGTCGCATCGCCCGATGATTTTCCGAAGGACGTGGATGCGCGCCTGGGTCTCTACCGGATATTCCATGGCATCTGGTCGTCGTCTCATCTCGACGACATCAATGAGGAAGGCACTGACGAGGATAGCCGTCAGTCGATCGCGCGGGCGCGTCTTGCGCGGCTGACGCCATTGCCACGCCAGGCGCTCTTACTGACCGCTATGGAAGGGTTCAGCCCGCAGGAAACGGCCTATCTGACCGACATGACCGCTGACGATGTCGAAAGCCTTGTCGAGGAAGCGCTCGACGAGATCGAGGAGCAGACCCGCGCGGAGGTACTCATTATCGAGGACGAGCCGATCATCGCCATGGATATCGAGATGATCGTGCGTGACATGGGCCATGACGTGACTGGCGTTGCCGTCACCCATGCCGAAGCGTTGCAGATGGTGCAGGCGCGCCGCCCCACGCTCGTCCTGGCCGACATTCAGCTGGCCGACGATTCGAGCGGAATCGATGCCGTAAAGGACATCCTCAGCCAGTTCAGTGTCCCGGTCATTTTCATAACCGCATTTCCCGAGCGTCTGTTGACCGGGGAGCGGCCGGAGCCGACCTTCCTCATCACCAAGCCGTTTCAGCGGGCGACGGTGAAGGCGGCGATTTCGCAGGCATTGTTTTTCGACGCGGCGACCAGCCCGGCCTGACGTTCGCCAGCCCGGGCGATTTGCGGGCTGGATGGGAATGCCGGAACAACCGGCGCAATGACGCGTTGAGGATCTGACTAATCTGTGGCGATTCACGCCGCGAGGCATCCGACGAAGAAAACGGAAGGGGTTGCAAGGCTCCGCGCCGGGGGAAATGCATGAGTGACAGCGCCGCTTTACAGACTGACGAGAAGGACGAACCGGTTCCGGCGGCCCTTTCCGACAGCGAATTCAAGCGCGAACTGGCATCGGTTATCCCTCATCTGCGTGCATTTGGCCGGTCCTTGTCGGGCAGCCGGGATCTTGCCGACGACCTGGTGCAGGAAACCCTGTTAAAGGCTTGGGCCGCGCGCGCGCGTTTTCAGGCGGGTACGAACATGCGTGCCTGGACCTTCATCATCCTCCGCAACCATTTCCTCTCGCAGATGCGCCGCTCGCGCTTTCGCGGCGAGTGGGACGATCTGGTCGCTGACCGGTTGCTCGCCGCGCCCGCAGGGCAGGACAAGCAGGTCGAACTGGCAGACATGCAACGTGCGCTTCTTCAGCTTCCTGCATCGCAGCGTGAAGCACTCATCCTCGTGGGAGCGGGCGGCTTTGCCTATGAAGAGGCGGCGGAAATTTGCGGCGTGGCCGTCGGCACGATCAAAAGCCGCGTTGCGCGAGGCCGCACTGCGCTCGAGCAGATCATGGACGGCGGAATGCTCCCTTTGCGCAGCGAGCAATCGCAGACAGGCGAAGGCGCGCTGGCGGAAATTATGGCGGATGTGGATCGGCTGAGCGGCAACCGGTAAACCCGGTTTATCCTATTGCCAGACGTCGGTATAACGTCCTGACACATAGGGCGTCTGAGCCATGCGCCATGCTTAACCGCGGTCGAGTTCGCCGAGTAAATCCAGCATATCTTTGGGCAAAGTATCACCCGCAGCAGGATAGGCGCGCGCCAGCGCCCAGCCTACACCCTCATAGGATGCCGGTGCCGGGACGGCCCGATAATGCCTTTCTTCCCGTCCGGATGGACGCTGGTCCATATCTTCCTGCCACTTGCTCATACGCTAAAGACGGGGCAGAGGCTTACATGTTCCTCATTCAACGTGGAAAAGTGGAACGGCTGGTCCGAAAGACGGCGATAAGTGTCTGAAAAAGAGAAATAAGGTGCTGGATTGTCACAATGCCGTGCAGCGTGCACGGGCCCATTCCCCCTTTCTTTCGCTGATGCTCGACCGGCATGGCGCGGTCGCCGATCGACTGTTGACCGGCGATATCGATGGCGCACTTGGCCATGCAAGGGGCTGTGGTGAGGACGCCACGACCGTCGCGCAGCGGCTGCGGTTGCGGCGGGGTGCAGTAGCTCTGGTTACCGGCATCGCTGATCTCGCGGGTTGCTGGTCACTGGAACAGGTGACGCTCAGCCTGTCGGACTTCGCTGACGATGCCATTCAGGCTGCGCTGGAAGCCGCCTTTGCCGAGCGCTATCCCGACGAGCCGGTGCGCGGTTTTGCGGTCGTGGCGCTGGGCAAGCACGGCAGCCGAGAGCTCAACTACAGTTCCGACATCGATCCGATCCTGCTGTTCGATCCCAGGACCCTGCCCCATGGCGCGCGCGAGGAGCCGGGCGATGCGGCGGTCCGCATTGCCCGTCGGATGACCGAGTTGCTCTCCGCCCGCGACGGGGACGGTTATGTGTTCCGTGTCGACCTGCGGCTGCGTCCCTCGCCCGAAGTCACGCCGGTCGCGATCCCGGTGGAGGCGGCGATCAGCTATTATGAATCGATGGCGCTGGGGTGGGAGCAGGCCGCCTTCATCCGTGGCCGCGCCGCGGCAGGGGACATCCAGCTGGGTGATTATTTCCTCCGTTCGATCCGCCCCTTTGTGTGGCGGCGCTCGCTCGATTTTGGCGCGATCGACTCGATCATGGATATCAGCCGCCGCATCCGAGACCATTATGCCAGTGGCCAGGCATTCGGACCCGGCTATGATCTGAAGCGCGGGCGGGGCGGAATTCGTGAGGTAGAATTCTTCGCGCAGATCCATCAGCTCATTCATGGTGGACGCAACCCCGCGCTGCGTCCCGGCGCGACGCGCGAAGCCCTGCACGCGCTGGCCGAGGGCGACATTATCGATCCGCGCATCGCGGAAAATCTCGACAATGCCTATGCCCTGTATCGTACGATCGAGCATCGGTTGCAGATGGTCGACGATCGCCAGACGCACGAGCTTCCCCGCGCATCCGATGCAATGGACAATGTCGCCCGTTTGCACGGGGTGGCCGATGGCGCGGCGCTGCTCAAGCTGCTCAGACCCCATATCGAATGGGTGGGCGCCAATTATGATCGGCTCAGCCCCTTCGCCCCCGCCGAGCGGCTGTCGCACGACCTTCACAAGCTCGCCGATCAACTGGATGGCATGGGCTTTTCCGACACCAAGCTCGCTGCCGCGCGCATCGACCGCTGGCGCAACGGATCGGTGCGCGCGCTGCGCAGCGCGCCCGCGCTCAAAGCGCTTGAAAAGCTGCTGCCGGGTCTTTTCCGGGGGCTCGCAAAGGCGCCCGACCCGGTGCTGGCGCTGAACCGTTTCGAACAACTGATCGAGCGCCTGCCCACCGCGATCAACTTTTTCAAGCTTCTGGCTGCCAACAAGCCGGTGGTGGAGATGCTCGTCGATGTGCTGAGCTATGCGCCGCCGCTGGGTGATGACCTGTCGGCACGGGTCGATCTGCTCGACGGGCTGATCGGTGCCTCCGCACTAGAGCCGCTGCCCCGGCAGGATGATCTGGAATCCTGGCTCGGCATGGGTGAGGTCGGTGACGACTACCAGATGCTGCTGGACCGCGTGCGCCAGAAGGTCGGCGAGCGCCGCTTCGCGCTGGGCGTGCAGGCGATTTGCGGGGCGGGAGACATATTGGGTATCGGCGCGGGCTATGGCCGTCTTGCGACGGCGGCGGTGCGGGTGCTGGCGGACGCGACCGTCACCGAATTTGCCAAGGCGCACGGCACGGTCCCCGGCGGAGAGCTGGTTATTATCGCGCTTGGACGGCTGGGCGGCGGGGTGCTGACCTATGCGTCGGACCTCGACCTCATCTACCTGTTCACCGGTGATTTTTCGGCAGAATCGGATGGCGCAAAGCCCCTGGGTGCGACACAGTATTTCAATCGCCTCGCCCAGCGGGTGAGCGCGGCGCTCTCGGTGCGGACGGCATCCGGCCCGCTTTATGAAGTCGATACGAGGCTGCGGCCTTTCGGCGCGCAGGGGCTGCTCGCGGCAAGCGTCGACAGCTTTGCCCGCTATCAGCAGGAAAACGCCTGGACGTGGGAACATCTGGCGCTGACTCGCGCCCGGCCGATCTTCGGTTCGCCCGCCGCACGCGCGCAGGTGAGCGCGATCATCGACCAGACGCTGCGCCGCCCGCGCAACCTGGCGACGATGACCGCCGATGCGGTCAAGATGCGCGGCGAGATGGCGAAGCACAAGCTGCCTGAAAGCGCACTCGACGTAAAGCTGGCGCCGGGCGGACTGGTCGACCTGGAATTTCTCGTCCACGTCACACAGTTCCGCACGGGTACAGGCTTCCATCCGGATATCGGCGCCGCGCTGGCCGAGCTGAGCCGCGAGGGGCATCTGCCGCGCGAGCTCGCCCGCGCCTATGACCTGCTCACGCGCTATCTTATCCTTTCGCGCCTGGTCTCGCCGAAATCGGCCGAGCCGCCGCCTGCCACCCAGGCGCGCGTGGCGGGACGCTGCGGTTTTCGTTCGTGGTCGGATCTGCTTGCCAGCCTCGATGCGGCACGGCAAAGCGTGGCGGCGCAATGGAACGCCGTTGCCGCGCAGGATAGCGAACAGCAAAGGGAGACGAAGTGATGCTGGATGCCGGAGCAACGGTCCCCGACGCAGGGCTGCAGGACGTGAGCGGCAATCCGCTGCGCCTCGCCGATTATCGGGGCAAGCCGGTAGTCGTCTATTTCTACCCCAAGGCGGATACGCCCGGCTGCACGAACGAAGCGAAGGACTTTACCGAGCTGGCCGATGATTTTGCGGCGGCCGGAGTGCCGGTGATCGGTGTGTCGAAGGACAAGCCGGCCAAGCTCAAGAAGTTCGCGGACAAATATGGGCTGAACGTCATCCTCGGGTCGGACGAGCAGGGTGGATTTTGCGAGGCGTTTGGCACGTGGGTCGAAAAATCGATGTATGGGCGCAGCTATATGGGTATTGCCCGGGCGACATTCCTGATCGACGGCGCAGGCAAGATCGTGCGCGTCTGGCCGGCGGTGAAGGTCAAGGGTCATGCCGCTGAGGTGCTGGAGGCCGTGAAGGCCCTTGGCTGAGCGAAGCGAGGTCGAAAGCTTGAGCATTGCCGCCGCCTGCCGCGCGGTGATGTTGTGCGCAGATCCCGGTGCGAAGCTGATGACGGCGCGTGCGGTGGCGCGGGGCTGGCGCGCGGGGCGGATTGCCCACCAGTTCGATTGCGCCATGCCGGACCGGCCTGCGCGACCGGCTACGCCCGAACTTCTGCCGCCCAGTCGGATGCCCCGGCGTGGAAAGGGTGGGTCGCTGCGCTCCCGGATCCATATGCTTCACGCGCTTGCGCATATCGAGTTTGTCGCCATCGATCTGGCATTCGACTTGATCGGCCGTTTTGGCGCGGAAATGCCACGCGATTTTGTCGATGACTGGATCGCGGTGGGCGCCGACGAAGCGATGCATTTTGCCGTGCTCAACCGGCGGCTGCGCGCTTTGGGTAGCCAATATGGTGCGTGTCCGGCGCATGATGGGCTTTGGCAGGCGGCCAGCGAGACGGCAGGCGACGTGACGGCACGCTTGGCCATTGTGCCCATGGTGCTGGAAGCGCGCGCCCTCGACATCACTCCGCTCACGATAGAACGATTCGCGCAGGCAGATGACGCGATGAGTGCGCGAATCTTAACGCGAATCCTGCGGGATGAGGTGAACCACGTCTCTGCCGGGACGAAATGGTTTAAATTCGCGGCGAATCGAATAGGGGTAAGTGCCCCGAATCACTGGCAAATGCTTGTTAATCGGCACTTCCGGGGGTCCGTTAAGCCTCCGTTCAACGACTCAGCGCGCGACGAGGCCGGTTTAACGCGGGAATACTACGCCGCGCTTGCCTATTAACCCTCCTTTGGCAGACATGATGCCAACAGCAGACGCACTGCTGAAACATATAGAGGGACCAAAAGCGGAAACCGCTTGTCCCAAAGCCGGGGTCGCATGCTGCCTGTAGTGAATGTCAACGTCGCGTCGAATATTTTGTTCCAGAAAATATCCGCAGTTTCCAAAGCCTTGGCTGGCGCCGCAATCGTCGCCTGCTGCTGTGCCGCGATGCCCCTTCAGGCACGCAACGTCCCGCTCGATGACGACGGTCCGTATAGCGACGACCTGACGGAAGCAGCCCAGCCTGCCATCGCTGGTGCAACCGGCAGCGACGCGACCTTCAACTCGCTGTTTTCCAGCTGGCAGCGCATGGACAATGGAGGCATCGTTTCCGCTCCGCGCCAGGCGATCTATATTCCTTCCGGCCGCCCGGTGGAGAAGCTTGAGCTGACCAGCAACTATGGCGTACGCGCCGATCCGTTCAACGGTCAGGCCCGTATGCACAAGGGCATCGACATCCCTGGTCCGGTCGGCACGCCGGTCTATGCGACTGCGGATGGCATCGTCAGCCGCTCGGAACGCTCCAGCGGGTATGGCAATCTTGTTGCCATCAACCATGGAAACGAGCTTGAAACCCGTTACGGCCATCTGTCCCGCCTGTTGGTTTCCGCCAATGAGCGTGTGAAGCGCGGCCAGCTGATTGGCCTGATGGGCTCCACCGGCCGTTCGACGGGAAGCCACCTGCATTACGAGATCCGCATCGCGGGCGCAGCGATCAACCCTCTGCCGTTTGTAACCGGGTCGGAACGCGCCATGGCGCTCAATTCGACGCCGCCTGTCGCCATGGGTGGTCCGCGCCCCAGCGACGAAGCCAAGATCAAGTGATGTACCGCCGCGCCTGACGCGGCTGTTCTTTAGGGGGACGTCCTTGTCGGGGGCGTGCCGTGCGCCTATGTTGCACCTATGACCGATATTGCCCTGACACCCTCTGCCGCATCGCGCGTCGCGACCATCGCCAGCAAACAGGGCAAGCCCGCCATCCTGCGTCTCGCGGTCGAGGGCGGGGGCTGCTCCGGGTTCCAGTACCGCTTTGGCCTTGCCGATACCGTGGAGGGTGACGATCTCGCGGTAGAGACCGACGGCGTGACGTTGGTGGTGGACGCGGTCAGCCTCGACCTCGTGCGCGGCGCGGCTGTTGATTATATCGAAGATCTGGGCGGGGCAGCGTTCAAGGTGACGAATCCCAATGCAACGGCCGGGTGTGGCTGTGGATCGAGCTTCTCCATCTAACGCCCATCTAACGCCCTTCTAACGCCCTTCTAACGGTACGGGTTGGCGGTGTAACATATTTGTCCGCACTCTGCGCTTGACGCCGCCACCGCTTTCCGCTCCCTCTTGCCGCCATGCGTATCGCGACATTCAACATCAACGGCATCAAGGCGCGTCTGCCGCGCCTGATCGAGTGGCTGGACGAGACCCGGCCCGACATCGCCTGCCTTCAGGAAATCAAGACCTCGGACGAGACGTTTCCGGTCAAGGATATCGAGGCCACCGGTTATGGCGCGCTGTGGCACGGGCAGAAGGGGTTCAATGGCGTCGCCATCCTCGCGCGCGGCGCGACGCCGGTAGAGGTACTGCGCGGCCTGCCCGGCGAGGCAGAGGACGAGCATAGCCGCTATATCGAAGCGGACGTGCATGGCGTGCGGGTCGCGTCGATCTACCTACCCAATGGCAATCCGCAGCCTGGGCCGAAATTTGATTACAAGCTGCGCTGGATGAAGCGTCTGCGCGCCCGCGCTGCGGAGATCTGGGCCGAGGAAATCCCTGCGATTCTTGCCGGGGACTATAATGTCATCCCCTATGATCGCGATACCTATTCGGTCCGCGCGATGCAGGACGACGCGCTGATGCAGCCGGAAAGCCGCGCCGCCTATCGCGCGCTCACCGGGGACGGCTGGACCGACGCGCTGGCGAGCCGCCACCCGGAGGGCGGGGTGTGGACATACTGGGATTATCAGATGAACGCCTGGCCCCGCAATGCGGGCTTCCGCATCGATCATCTGCTGCTGTCTCCTGGCGCTGCGGACCGCCTAACCGATGCGCAGGTCGACAAGGAATATCGCGGCCGGGAAAAGGCCAGCGACCATGCACCGGTGTGGATCGAACTGCGATAGGCAAACGTTTCTGCGGCGGCGCGCCTGCCCTGTGTCTAAAATAGCGAACCGGACCTTGAACGCCGTCCGCCGCGGTCTATGTTATAAGGGCGGGCCGGGCCCCTCTGGCGATCGCTCGATGCGGTCGCGATGTCGGACCGCATCGAGTGCGCTCGGTGCCCATTGCGGCCAGGGGTTTTACCTTACCGGCGCCTTCGATCGATCCGACCGATTTTTTGGAGGTATATGTGACGTCAGCCCATAACATGCCCTGTCCCGTCTGTAAGGTTCCCCTCGCCATGAGTGACCGGCAGGGAGTGGAGATCGATTATTGCCCGCAATGCCGTGGCGTCTGGCTTGATCGTGGCGAACTCGACAAGATTATTGAGCGCAGCGCTAGCGAGGCTGCGCCCCGCGCCCAACCGACCGTCTCCGTGCCCCCACATCAGGGTTACGGCCATCCAAAGGACCAGCGCTATGGCTATCCCAAGCGGCGGAAGTCGTTTCTGGAGGAGCTGTTCGACTGACGGACGAGGGCGTTGAGGGCCGGGCATCGATAGGATGGCCGGCCTCCTGCTGAATCGTTCTGCATCTTTGGCCTAAACCCGGTCCGCCTGCGCGACACAATCCAGTGCGCGCAGCGCGGAGACGATGCGCATCAGATGCTGCGCGTCGGCGACCTCCAGATCGATGATGTCGGTGTGGAACGGGCCGTCGCGGTTCACCAGTTGCAGGTTGAGGATGTTCGCCTTGTTGACGCCGAAGATGTTCGACACAGCAGCAAGCGTGCCGGGCTGGTTTTTCACCACAACCTGCAGCCGCGCGGTGCCGCCCTTGGACTTGCTGTCCCAGTAGAGGTCGACCCAGTCATCGTCCTGCCCGCTTTCCAGCGCCATGCAGTCGATCGTGTGCACCTCGATCGGTTCGCCTGTGCGGCGGATGCCGACAATGCGGTCGCCCGGCACGGGGTGGCAGCAATCGCCCAGCTTGTATGCGATGCCGGGCGTCAGACCACGGATCGACACCGGGTTGTGCTGGCGCGGGGCATGGTCCTCGGCTCCCTCACCGGTGGTTGACCCGGGTATCAGCGCTTCCATCACCTCAGCATCGGTCACACGGTGGGTCGCGATGGCGATCATCAGTGCGGGCCGGTCGTCCAGTTTCAGGCGCTTGAGCGCGGCCTTGATCGCCTTTTCCCCGACAGCAACGGGCAGGCGGCCGACGATTTCCTCAAAGATGTTCTCGCCCAGAGCGATCATCTCGTCGCGTTGCTTGTGCCGGATGTACCGGCGGATGGCGGTGCGGGCCTTGGCGGTGATCGCGAAGGCGAGCCAGCTTGGCTGCGGTTCCTGCCCCTGGCTTTTGAGGATTTCGACCTGATCGCCGTTTTCCAGGATCGTACGCAGCGGCACGACGCGCCCGTTGACCTTCGCGCCAACCGTCTGGTCGCCCAGGCTGGTGTGGATCGCATAGGCAAAATCAACGGGCGTCGACCCCTTGGGCAACTGGTGCAGTTCGCCCTTGGGCGTGAATGCGAAGATACGGTCCTGATACATGGCGAGCCGCGTGTTTTCGAGCAGCTCTTCCGCGTCGTGGCTCTGTTCCAGAATTTCGATCAAGTCGCGTAGCCATGCCGCCTGACCGTCGGGCTGTGCCGATCCATCGCGCTTGTAGGCCCAGTGCGCGGCAAGCCCGAACTCGTTCTCCCGGTGCATCTCGGCGCTACGGATCTGCACCTCGATCCGCGCATTTTCGCCGTGGATGACCGTGGTGTGGATCGATCGATAGCCGTTGCGCTTGGGGGTCGAGATATAATCCTTGAATCGGCCCGGCACCATCTTGAACTTGCGATGGATGATGCCGAGCGCGCGGTAGCAATCGTCCGCATCCTTGGCGATCACGCGGAACGCCATGACGTCGGTCAGCTGCTCGAAGCTGATGTGCCGTTCCTGCATCTTCTTCCAGATGGAATAAGGATGCTTTTCGCGGCCCGATACATTGACCTTCAGCCCCGCGCTGCCGAGCAGCAGTTGGAGACCGGACGCGATCCGCGCGACCTTGTCCCCGCCGCCTTCCTTCAGCTGCTCCAGTCGACGGGTGATGCTGTCATAGGCTTCGGGTTCGAGCTGCTGAAAGGCGAGCAGCTGCATCTCGCGCATGAAGTCGTACATGCCGATCCGCTCGGCGAGCGGCGCATAGATTTCCATCGTCTCGCGCGCGATACGGCGACGTTTGTCGACATTCTGTATGAAATGGAGCGTGCGCATGTTGTGCAGTCGGTCGGCGAGCTTCACCAGCAGCACGCGGATGTCGTCCGACATGGCGAGCAGGAACTTGCGCAGGTTTTCGGCCGCGCGTTCGTTTTCCGACTGCGCCTCGATCTTGCTAAGCTTCGTCACGCCGTCGACGAGCCGCGCGATTTCCGGCCCGAAGAGCTGCTCGATCTCCTCGAATGTCACGAGGGTGTCCTCGATCGTGTCATGAAGCAGCGCCGTTACGATCGTCGCGTCGTCCATGTAGAAATCGGTCAATATACCCGCGACCTCGATCGGGTGGCTGAAATAGGGATCGCCGCTGGCGCGTTTTTGCGATCCGTGCTTCTGCACCGAGAACACATAGGCACGGTTGATCATCGCCTCGTCCGCGTTCGGATCGTAGCGCTTTACCCGTTCGACAAGCTCGTACTGACGCAACATGGTGAAGACGATGTGGGCGAAGGATGGGCAGGCGCAACTAAAAAACGCGCGGGGGCGCGAATTATCGTAAGGTGTCGCCGTGAAGCCCGCTTTTGCAACAATGGACAAATTGCTCTATCCTGCCCGCCATGGTCCATGAATCGACCCCCCGGTGGGAAAATTGTCCGCTGCCCGACGCGCTCGAAGTGATCGGGGAGCGCTGGTCGTTTCTCATCCTGCGCGGCGCGATGTCGGGATTGCGGCATTTCGAGGAATTCCAGTCGTCTCTGGGTATCGCGCGCAACATCCTGTCCAACCGCCTGACGCGGATGGTGGATAACGGCATATTGGACCGTCAGGTCATGGACTGCGACAAGCGACGCGTCGAATATCGCCTGACGTGCAAGGGGCGGGCGTTGGGCCCGGTCATGATAGCCCTGCGCCAGTGGGCGGAAAAGTGGGAGCGCGGCGCGCCGTGCACGCCAAGGCTGGTAGATCGGCGCGACCGGCAACCGGTTCAGGAAGTGGTTGTGTTGGCCCAGGACGGACGGCGTCTGGAAACGGCGGACATTTTGTGGATCGATCTTGCCGGAGACGATCGACCCCAAGGGGCGCTGCGGGAAAACGCGCCGATTGCGTCCGTCCAACAGATTGCGTAAGAAACGGGTTCGCAGCCCGGATTTTTGCCGTTAGGATCGGGCCATAATGTCCGTTATCTCCGTCAACCCCTTCCAGCCCAAGCCTTTTTTCCAGGACAAGAACCGGGCGTTCTGGAACCTGCAGTCGGTCGGCTGGGCAGGCGCGTTCATCTTGCGCGGCATATCGGGTTTGGCGAACGGGCAGCCGCTCTCGTTTCTGGTGCCCGTGCTGATCTCGACCATCACCGGCTATTCGCTGACGCTGCTGATGGCGGTGATTTTCCGGTTCCTGCTGACGCAACGACCGGTCATAACCTGGACACTCTCTATCGTCGTGGTGCTGGTTGCGGCCGGAGCAGGTGCATTCATCGACGCATGGGTGTTCACCACACAGAACCGGTCGAGTGAGGCTGTGGGTCTCCAGTTGCTGCTGGGCACCTATTATCTCACCGTTACGCTGCTGTTCGCGTGGTCCGCGCTCTATTATGCGATCAATTTCTATCTGACGGTTGAGGAGCAGGCCGACCAGCTGCTCCACCTGGAAAATCAGGCGTCGAGCGCGCAGCTTGCGATGTTGCGCTACCAGCTCAATCCGCATTTCCTGTTCAACACGTTGAACAGCATATCCACGCTCGTTCTCCTGAAGCAGACCGACCGGGCAAACGCCATGCTTTCGCGATTATCGTCGTTCCTGCGTTACACCCTCATCAACGAGCCGACGGCGTTAGTGCCGCTGGCGCAGGAAGTGGAGACGTTGAAACTGTATCTGGAAATCGAGAAGATGCGTTTTGAGGACCGGCTGCGCGCGTCGTTCGAGATCGACCCGGCAGTGGCGCAGGCGCATCTGCCCTCGCTGCTGCTGCAACCGCTCGTCGAAAACGCTATTAAATATGCCGTCACGCCGAAGGAGGAAGGCGCAGAAATTACCATCATTGCGCAGCCTGCCGGTGAAAATGTTCAGATCATCGTGTCCGACACGGGTCCGGGATTGAATCAGGAAGCGCCACGGCCAAGTCTGTCAACCGGCGTAGGGTTGGTCAACATACGCGACCGATTAAGTCAGGCCTTTGGGGAACGACATCGGTTTGAGACGCGTTCTACGCCGGGCGGAGGTTTTATCGTTACGATCGAACTGCCGCACTTGACCGCACAGGATTTGAAAGAGGCCGCATGACTATCCGCACCATCCTTGTTGATGACGAAAGCCTGGCCATACAGGGATTGAAATTGCGGCTCGAAGCGCATGAGGACGTGGAAATCGTGGAGACCTGCCAGAACGGGCGGGAAGCGATCCGCGCGATCAAGACGCACAAGCCCGATCTCGTCTTTCTCGATATCCAGATGCCTGGCTTCGATGGATTTTCCGTTGTGCAGGGGACAATGGAGATCGAACCGCCGCTTTTCGTCTTTGTTACTGCCTATTCCGACCACGCCATCCGCGCGTTCGAGGCACAGGCCGTCGACTATCTGATGAAGCCTGTGGACGAGCAGCGTCTCGCCGACGCGCTTGACCGCGTCCGCCAGCGTTTGGGGGAAAAGCGACAGGTTCAGGAAGCCGAGCGCCTGCGCGGCGTGCTGGCGGAAATCGCGCCTGAAGCCATGTCCGATTTCGCGGCGAGCGAGGAAGACGAGGGCCACGCGGCCAGCCGCTACGAAAAGCTGCTCAACATCAAGGATCGCGGGCAGATTTTCCGCGTGGATGTCGACAGCATCGAACGGATTGATGCGGCCGGCGACTATATGTGCATCTACACGGCGGACAATTCACTGATCCTGCGAGAGACGATGAAGGATCTGGAGAAGCGGCTCGACCCGCGCAATTTCCAGCGCGTGCACCGCTCGACCATTGTCAACCTGTCCCAGGTGCGGCAGGTGAAGCCCCACACCAATGGCGAATGCTTTCTCGTGCTGGAATCAGGCGCGCAGGTGAAGGTCAGCCGGTCTTACCGCGATGTGGTTGCGCGCTTCGTCCATTGAAACTGATGAGAGGCGAGGGCAGGACAGGCTGCCGCTCGCCTATCGTTCCCCAAACACCCATTGACGGTTGAGCACGAACACGATCCCCGGCGTGATGAACAGCATGCCGGGGATGGGTGTCCATGTCGGCCAGCCGCGCCAGGACACGCACAGCCAGACCCACAGGGCGTTCAGCGCCAAGCTGAGGAGCGACACCGCGACGAATTTGACGCCGCGCGTGGCGTGGGCGGCGGTGCTCGTCGGGCGCTTTGCGTCGCGGAAGGTGATGCGGTTGTGGAGGACATAGCCAAGCATGACAGCCACGCCATAGCCGGCACCATTCGCGATCTGGCTGTGCCAATGCGCCCACGTCGCGAGTATCCAGTAGATCGCCGCCTGCACCAGCGTTATGCCAAGGCCGACAATTCCGTAGCGTGCGACCTGCGCGATTAGCGCACGGCGTTCTGCCGAAATCGAGGACCATCGTTCAAGGATTTTCATGTGACCCCGTTGCGCTTTGCGGTGGCTGCTCTAATCCCTGTGCCCGATGATGGGAAGCGGCAACATCCGGTTGGCCACGGGCAAGGGTAGCGGCACGAAGCGCGCGCGGTTCGACGCGGTGCTGGTGTGGGCCGACGCCAACTGGAAATGGGTGACGTTCCTGTGCTGGATTGGCGTCGCGAGCTATTATCTCGCGCTGCGGTCGGAAACGATCCACTGGTTCGCGCTGGGCGATACCGATGACAATATGCGCTATCTTCAGGTGCGCGACTGGATCGAGGGCCAAGGCTGGTTCGATCTGCGTCAGTATCGGCTGAACCCGCCGGTGGGGGCAGACATCCACTGGTCGCGCATCGTCGATCTGCCACTTGGTGCGCTGATGCTGTTTTTCCGCGCATTCCTGACCGAGGGGCATGCGGACCGCCTTGCCTGCGCGATCGCGCCGTTGCTGCCGCTCTTGCTGCTGATGCTCTCGCTGGGGTTTGTGACCCGGCGGATTACGGACGGCAGCGCGTGGCTGATTGCGGTACTGGGGCCGCTGGGCGCGCCGATGGGACTGGGCATGTATGTGCCGCTGCGGATCGATCATCATGGCTGGCAACTGGCGCTGACGGTGACGATGCTCGCGGGGATTGTCGATCCGAAATGGGTGCGGGGCGGCATCGTCGCCGGGCTGGCGAGCGCGCTGTCGATCGCCATCGGCATGGAGATGATGGTCTATCTGGTCGGCGCGGGCGCGCTGATTGGCCTGCGCTGGGTCTTCAAGGAGGGCGCTTCCCGGCGCATGTTCCCGTATGCCGTCGCGCTGGGCGGGGGGACGGCAGTACTGTTCCTGCTGTTCGCGAGCATCGCCAACCGTCAACCGGTCTGTGATGCGCTATCCCCCATATGGGTGGCGGTGCTGGGTCTGGCAGCAGCAGGCATGGTCGTGCTGACCGCGCTGCCGCTGCGCACATGGCCAGTGCGGCTGGCGGCAGCGGCGGTTGTGGGCGGGCTGGTCGGTGGGTTCGCCTGGATGAACTGGCCGCAATGCTTCTCGGCCTACCAGATATCGCCGGAGCTGCAGCGGCTTTGGCTCGTCAACATCCGCGAGGCGAAGTCGGTCGCGCGCGAATCGCTCAATGTGGCGATCCCCATGCTGGCGCTGCCAGTGTTCGGCAGCATCGGCGCGCTGATCGCCTGCGTTACGGTGCGGCGCGATCCCGAGAAGCTGTGGGCATGGGGAACCGTTGCGCTGATGACCATGTTCGCGCTCGCGCTGACATTTTGGCAGATCCGCGCCGCGCCCGCCGCACAGTTGCTTTCCATCCCCGCCGCCGCGTGGGTGGGATGGGCGGCGTTGAAGGCGATCCTCGACGGGCGGGGCATCGCGCGGCCTTTGGGCATTGCGGCGGTGGCGGCCGTGGGCGCAATCCTGTCGGCTAGCGCCGTCTATCCTGCCGCCTACAGGACGATTGCCAACTGGTCGGGCAAGCCGCCCGTGGTCACCGCTGCGAGCAAGGCGCGCAAGGAACGGATGGAGCGCATCCGCCGCGCCAACGCACGCTGTCGTACCCTGCCCGCGCTGGCGGCTCTCAACCGTCTGCCGCCTGCGACCATCTTCACCGTGGTGGACCTCGGGCCGCGTCTGATCGCGACCACACACCACAGCGCCATCGCCGGGCCCTATCACCGCAATGGCGAAGCGATCCTCGACATCCACCACGCCTTCGATGGCACTCCCGACATGTTCCGCGCCATCGCCGCACGGCACAAGGCGACCTATCTGCTGTTCTGTCCGGATTTCCCGGAAGGGACAGTTTATCAGTCGCGCAGTCCCCGCGGCTTTTATGCGCAGCTGGCGCGAGGACAAGTGCCGGTCTGGCTGCATCCGGTCACATTGGCATCGGGGATGCCCTACACGCTCTACCGTATCGCCTATTGAGCTAGCGTCGTTCAGCGAAGAAGGTGCGCAGCAAGCTCGACGACTCGCTTTCCCCGATGCCGGAATAGAGTTCCGGCCGATGGTGGCACTGGGGGTGAGTGAACACCCGCGCGCCATGCTCGACCGCTCCGCCCTTGGGATCGGCCGCGCCGACATACAGGCGTGCGATCCGGGCGTGGGATATCGCCCCGGCGCACATCGCGCACGGCTCCAGCGTCACCCACAGATCGCAGCCGGTGAGGCGATAGTCGCCCAGCGCTACGCTGGCGGCGCGAATCGCGACGACTTCCGCATGGGCGGTGGGATCGCTGTCGCGGCGGTTGCGGTTCTCGCCCTCGCCGATGATGACGCCGTCGCGGGTCACCACCGCGCCGATTGGCACCTCGCCCGCCTGCGCCGCGCGACGGGCCAAGTCCAGCGCGCGCGCCATTGGCTGGGGCAGGGGGAAGGGGGTGGACATTCGCCCGCTTTATCCGCACATGGTTCGTGCGCCAAGCGGCACTCGCGGCTTGACGAAGCGGGCGTTAGCCGCTATCCGCGCCGCTTTCCGGTATCACCGGGCCAGATTCACCCGAACGAACAAGGTTGATTACTATGTCGCGCATTTGCGAGCTGACCGGCAAGGGCCGTCAAGTGGGGCACAATGTTTCCCACGCCAACAACAAGACGAAGCGGGTGTTCCTGCCGAACCTTCAGAATGTGACGCTGCTGTCGGAAGCTCTGGAAACGGGCGTGAAGCTGCGTGTCTCGACCCATGGTCTGCGTTCGGTCGAACATAATGGCGGCTTGGATAACTGGCTGCTCAAGACCTCTGACGACAAGCTGTCGCTGAAGGCGCGCCGCCTGAAGCGCGAAATCGAAAAGAAGCAGAAGGCGGCCTGACGCGGCTTTCCGACGTCGTTTCGGCGACGCTGGCTTGGAATAGAAAGCGGTCCTGCGGGGCCGCTTTTTTGTTTGGGGATATTCGGCCCGAACCCCGCGTCTCAGGGCAGAGACAGCTCCGGCGGCAGGGCAAATTCCAACAGCAGGGTACGTTGGAAAAATTTGTGGTTGTCGTCGGACGCGATCCACAGGATCGTGCGGCCGCCACGTTGTTCAACCGCCAGTGCCTCGAAATTGTCGGCAAGGACCGGTGGCGCGAGGAGGGCGAGCGTCTGCGCGCGCAGGACGGCGCGGGGCTTCATGTCTCCGATGTCCACCAGCGCTAGCATCGCCGTGAACCCGTCATAGAGCGTCGCGCGCCGGTTGAGGACGAGCAGGCGGTTCTTCCCGATCGAGACAGCGTCGGTAGGGCGGTATCCCTGCGGCGGGACATAATTCATGCGGATTGGTGCCTTGGTACGCGGGCTGGCGGGATCGCCGCTGAACAGGAGCAGGTCGTTCCCGGTGTCGGGGCCATTGCCCATTTCCGAAAACACCAGGAAGCGCCCGTCCGTTAAGCGCACCATCGCTTCCGGTCCCCCCGTGCTGGGCCACCGCATCATCTCCGGCCAGACACGGCATGCCTCGACCTGGGTAAACCCGGCCGAATAGCGGCAGATACGTTGCTGCAGTTCGAACCCGACCCAGGATCGGCCGGTCTTGGGATTGGTCACCATCGACTCGGTATCCATCTTGAACCGTGGCCAATGCCGCTCGCGTTCGAAAACGGGAAGCGAACGGATGACCTGTTTCCCTCCGCTCGCAGGAGGGCGGCCCAGTCCGGTGAGGAGGCCCGTGTCGCTCAGGCCGAGCAACTGGCCGTCCGGCTCCACCAGCAGTGAGGAAATACCGCCGAAGGAGGGATCGGGACTCTTCAGATGCCAGGCGGCGATGAAATGCAGCGACCCAAGATGATCGACGGCGGGCTGGCTGCTCATCAGCGTTAGCGGCGTTGCCGTGACAGTAACCGGTCCGGCGGGCGGCCCGATATCCTTGTCGACGGTCACAAGCTGGTCGATACCAAAGGACGCGCCAAGGGCGGCGATAAGAAGAAGTCCGAGGCGCATGCCACGCGCCATAAGAGAAAAGCCGCGCCGTTTCATCCGATTTCTGTTGCGTCGCACAATGTGAACGAAGCCTGACAGCTATGTTCAGCCCCGGCTCAAAGCCAAAACCGCATAACGGATCTCAAGGACGGTGGAGTGATTCGGCCGTCACGGAATTGAAAGAGTGAAAAGGAGTAAGATCATGACCCGGAAGTTGATCAAGATCGCCGCAGCCCTGAGCGTGAGCGTAGCGTCGCTTGCGACCGTCAGCGCCCCTGCATCGGCCCGCGATGGCTGGGACAATGGCCGCCATTATGGCCAGTACAAGCATGGCCGGGATCGCGACTATCGCGGGGACCGTTATTATGGCGGTCGTGATAACTATTATCGGGGCAACAATTATTACCGCAGCGGCTACCGTGGCGATAATTATCGCTGCCGTGACAAGGGTACGGGCGGCGCCATCATCGGTGCGATCGCGGGCGGCCTGCTGGGCCACGAAATCGCGGGCCGGGGTGATCGTACCACCGGCACTGTCATCGGCGGTGCGCTCGGCGCGGTGACCGGGCATGTGATCGACAAGAGCGACGGTCGTCCCTGCTGAACGAACCCTTGCTAAGTTGCACGACGACGGCGGGCCCCGAACATGCGGGTCCGCCGTCAGCCTTTGCGCTCGGTGGCGGTGTAGTCGATACGAATGCGTACCCATGCCCCCACGACCGGACGGCCGTTGATGCGCGGGGGCAGGACCAGAAACTGCCACGCCGCCTCGCGCACGGCGCGTGCAAAGCCGGACCCCATGGGCGATTCGCCCAAGGCCTGGCAGTTTTCCACCCGGTTGTTCGCGATCGTCTTGCAGGCGACCAGCCCCCAGCCGGTGCGTGGGGCATTGGGTGGCATGTAGCCCGCCAGTTCCGCGTCGGTGGGGCGGCGCACCCATTCGGCGTTGAACAGGCGGACGCCGCCTGGTCCATCGCCGGGGCCGATCAGGCCCGCGCTGTCGATGCCATTGTCGACCCCTGCGCTCTGGCCGCGCGACGGCAGTTTGGAAATATCTCCCGCCGCATAGACATCCTTCGCCATGGGGATGAGTGCAGGCGGCTCCTCCGGCGGCTTGGGGGTGACGGGCGCGGGGGTGGGCTTGGCTTCGGCCGCCCGGCTAGCCTTGCGTTCCGGCTGGGTCTTGGCCTGCTGCTTTTCCTGCGCCGGTTCGGGCAACAGCGTGAAGCTCGTCGGCGCGCGTTCCTCCTTGACCGGAGGGGGAGCCGATTTGACCCAGAGGAACAGCGCCAGCACCAGTGCATGCACCGCCAAGGCGAGCAGGAACGCAACGGCGCGCTGCCGGGCACGGGGATCGTGCGGCATGCCTACCCAGCGCGGAACGATGAACTGCATGCTGATCCCATATGCGTCGACGGGCGGGAATGCCATCGGGCCCTGCGGAAATTTTGCCGCCCACATTCGCTGTGGCGTTCACGGCGAAAGCTCCGCCGCCCGCCATTTGCACCCTGCGGCGCTTTGGGCTATGCGCCTGTGAAACCAGCCCCGGCGCCGCTGATCCCTTATCGATTCGCGTAGCCGGGGCGATTCCGTTTCTTTGACGAGTAGGCACACCGATATGGCCCGTCGCCGCCAGATTTACGAAGGCAAGGCAAAGATCCTCTATGAAGGTCCGGAGCCGGGCACGCTGATCCAGTATTTCAAGGACGACGCGACCGCCTTCAACGCCCAGAAAAAGGGCACGATCAACGGCAAGGGCGTGCTTAACAACCGGATCTCCGAGCATGTCTTTACGCTGCTCGGCAATATCGGCGTGCCGACGCATTTCATCCGCCGCCTGAACATGCGGGAGCAGCTGATCCGCCAGGTCGAGATCGTGCCGATCGAGGTGGTGATCCGCAATGTCGCGGCCGGGTCGCTGACCCAGCGCCTTGGCATCGAGGAAGGGACGCAGCTCCCCCGCACGCTCATCGAATATTATTACAAGGACGACGCGCTCGGCGATCCGATGATCACCGAAGAGCATATCGCCTGCTTCGGCTGGGCCAATCAGGACGAGATGCACGACATCGCCGACATGGCGATCCGCGTAAACGACTTCATGTGCGGCATGTTCGCGGCGATCGGCATCCGCCTCGTCGATTTCAAGCTGGAGTTCGGCCGCCTGTGGGATGGCGATTTCAGCCGCATCATCCTGGCCGACGAGATCAGCCCGGACGGCTGCCGCCTGTGGGACATGGTGACGGGTGAGAAGCTCGACAAGGACCGCTTCCGCCGGGACTTGGGCGGCGAAGTCGAGGCCTATCAGGAAGTCGCGCGGCGACTGGGTTTGATGCCGGAGGGTTCAGATACGACTGTGCTCGATCTCGATACGCACCGGAAGAAGAAGGGCGTTTGAGGGGTAACGTTGCGCCGGAGCGGTCTGTTAGGATACGACAACTTAGCGGACGTTTTTGTCTGATGGGACCAGTACTACAAATTTGCTGACATCGTCCAAATGGAGAATGTGCGATCGTGCAACCTGTATGCTGCGAGCTAAAAAATCTTCGGATTGTTCGTCATGCTGCATTTCACAATGCCAGTTTTCGTAGGTATATGTAAAACTATTGCCACCTGCATGCTGAATAATGTCCCCGCCCAAAATCGGCCAACCCGTGGCCATTAGTTGGGAGAGTGCATTCAATGCTTGGCTTCGAGTTAATGCCCAATTCTTGATCCCATTGCTTTCCCCAAGAAATATGCCTTGAGCGAGAAATGAGTGTGGCGGTTGATCTCGAAGTCCTAGGATGTCCATGAATATTCTATTAGAGACTTTGTCCCCTCCCCACAACAAACGGGGCATTGCCAATAACAATTCTCCTCGCCGACTCTTGCCCTCCGCCTCCCTCCCGCCTAGTGGCTTCCCCATACCCGCCCCGCAAACACACGGAGTCGTCGCCCATGAAAGCCCGCGTTTACGTTACCCTGAAAGGCGGCGTGCTCGATCCGCAGGGGAAGGCTATTCATCATGCGTTGGAGGGGCTTGGCTTTGCCGGTGTCAACGATGTGCGCGCGGGCAAGATGATCGAGCTGGACCTTGCCGACGGCACGTCCGATGCGGATATCGACGCGATGTGCAGCAAGCTGCTCGCCAATACGGTGATCGAAAACTACCGCATCGAAAAGCTGGGATAAGCCCATGAAAAGCGCCGTCATCGTCTTTCCCGGTTCCAATTGCGATCGCGATATGGCGAGCGCGATCGAGCTGGTAAGCGGCCACAAGCCCGCGATGGTGTGGCACCGGGATACCGAGCTGCCCGAGGGTGTGGACCTGATCGCGCTGCCCGGCGGCTTTTCCTATGGGGATTATCTGCGCTCGGGCGCGATGGCATCCCGCTCGCCGGTGATGGAGGCGGTGGGCCGTGCGGCGCAGCGGGGCGCCTACGTGCTGGCGGTGTGCAACGGCTTTCAGGTGGCGACCGAGAGCGGCCTGCTGCCCGGAGCATTGATGCGCAATGCGGGCATCCATTTCGTCTGCCGCGATGTCGCGCTGACGGTGGAGAACACCCAATCCGCGTTTACCAATCATTATACCAAAAACGAGCGGATCATCGTCCCCGTTGCGCATCATGACGGCAATTATTTCGCCGACGACGCGACGCTCGACCGGCTGGAGGGCGAGGGTCGCGTGGCGTTCCGTTATGCCGAAGCCGTCAACGGCTCCGCACGCAACATCGCCGGTATCCTGAGTGAGAATGGCCGGGTGCTGGGTATGATGCCGCACCCCGAACGGGCGGTCGAAGCGGCGCATGGCAACACCGACGGGCGGCGGGTGTTTGAGGGTTTGGTCGAAGCGCTGATGGCGGTCGCGTAGGCGATTGTTGTTTCTTTCCCGTTCGTGCTGAGTGCCATTGAGCGTGTCGAAATGGCGTATCGAAGCATCAGCCCTTCGATACGGGACTTCGCCTTCGCTCAACCCCACTTAGGGCGAACGGCTTGTAAGGAGGGGCGGTCAACCTCCCACTCGACAACATCCCACATATTGGGCACTCTCCCGCAATGAGGGAGAAGGAACTGCGGCTGGCGCTGATCTGCTATGGCGGGATCAGCCTTGCGATTTACATGCACGGGATCACCAAGGAAGTCTGGCATGTCGCGCGGGCGAGCCGGGATTTCCTCGATCATAGCGACAGCCCCGGCAGCAGCGTCGCGGTCTATCGCGAAGTGCTGCGGCAAATCGAGGCGCTTGGCGGTACGCGGCTGCGCGCGGTGGTCGATATTGTCGCGGGGGCGAGCGCGGGCGGGATCAACGGTATTTTCCTTGCCCAAGCAATCGAGACCGGTCAGTCGCTCGAACCGCTGACTGACCTGTGGCTGACCAATGCCGATGTCGAGCAACTGCTCGATCCTGACGCGCGTCCGGCGGCGCGATTCACGAAATTCTGGGCGCAGCCGATTGTGTGGATGGCGGCACGGCGGCGTGGCGACACGGTAGAGCGCACGGTTTCGCCCGACACGCGCGAGGAAGTGCGGCACAAATTGTCGAGCTTCGTGCGCTCGCGCTGGTTCCAGCCGCCTTTCGGAGGGAAGACCTTCACGCGCCTGCTGTTGCAGGCGTTCGATTCCATGGCGGCGGGGCAGAACGGGCCGCCGCTGCTGCCCAACGGCCACCCCCTCGACCTGATCGTCACCGTGACCGATTTCGACGGCTATGCCGAGACCCTGCGTCTCAACAGCCCACGCGAAGTCATGGAAACCGAGCATCGCCTAACGATTGGATTCCGCACGCGACGGCGGACGGGCGCGCTGGCGGACGCGGCGGAGCTCGCCTTTGCCGCGCGCGCGACCGCCAGTTTTCCTGGCGCGTTTCCGCCCTTCACGGTGCGGGAAATGGATGAAGTGCTGAACGAGACCAAGAGGCCCTGGCCGGGACGTGCGTCCTTCCTGGCACGGGTGCTGCCCAAGCAGTCGGCGCTCAAGAAGGCGGAGGAGGCGATCCTGATCGACGGATCGGTGCTGAGCAACGCGCCCTTTGCTCCCGCCATCGCGGCGCTCAAGAACCGCCCCGCGCGGCGGGAGATCGATCGGCGCTTCGTCTATATCGATCCCAAGCCCACGGGTCGTGCGTTCCAGCTCAACCGGCCCGACAACGGTCATGGGGAGGGGGGGCATGGCGACGACGACGCAAAGCCGGCATCGCCAGGCTTTTTCCGTACGATTTTCGGGTCGTTGAGCGACATTCCGCGGGAACAGCCGATCCGGGACAATCTGGAAGCGATCGAGGCGCGTTCACGGCAAATCCGGCGGATGCGGCGCATTACCGACGCGCTGCGCGAAGAGGTGGAGCGGGAAGTCGAGAGCAGCTTCGGGGGGACGTTGTTCCTCGACCGGCCTACCCCTGCGCGGCTGGCAAACTGGCGGGCAAAGGCGCAGGTGCGCGCGTCGGCGGCGGCGGGTTTCGCCTATCCGGCCTATGCTCATGTGAAGCTGTCCGCGATTATCGAAGAGATGGCCGCGCTGCTGTTCCGGTTGGGCGGCGACGGCAGCCCGGCGACCCGCGAGGCTTACCGCCAGTCTCTGTGGGATCATGTGCGTGCCAGCAAGCTCGACCAGATGCGCGAGGAGCGGCGGGGCGGGGTGTCAGCAGAGGTTATCGGCTTTTTCCGCGACCACGATCTTGGGTTTCGCATCCGCCGCCTGCGGTTCATGGCACGGCGGTTAACAGAGACGCTGGAAGGATCGGGGCCGGAACTGGAAAGCGCAGTCGGCACCATGCGTGACGCCATCTACGCCGCGCTGGCGCTGTATCAGGAATGCGAGGCGAGCGACTATTACCCGAGGGAAGCGGTGCGCGCTGCTGAGGGCACCACGACACTCCCGGGTGAAGCGATGGCAGCGCTGGCGCTGGCGCGCGATCTGCGTGCCAAGGATCTGACAGCCGAAGAACTGTTGTCGGAGGCGTTGTGGGCCTTGCCGAAGGACGAGCGGCGGCCGATGTTGCTTACCTATCTTGGCTTTCCGTTCTTCGATATCGCTACCCTGCCGCTGCTGCAGGGGGAAGGACTGGACGAATTCGACCCGATCAAGGTCGACCGGATTTCGCCCGACGACTGCTCAGCGCTGCGCACCGGGGGGGCAGAGGCGATGCTGAAGGGCATCGAGTTCAACAATTTCGGCGCGTTCTTCAGTCGGTCCTACCGAGAGAACGACTATCTATGGGGCCGTCTGCACGGCGCGGAGCGATTGATCGACATCATGCTTTCCACCATTCCGGCAGGCAGCTACGTGCCTGCGGGAATGGCGATGAGTCTCAAGCGGCAGGCATTCGGGGCGATCCTCGACGAGGAAGAGCCGCGTCTCACCCATGTCGGCGATTTGATCACGGAGCTACGGCGCGACCTGGATGGCACCTCCGCCGGTTAGAGCGAGAGGTCGTAACCTTTCTCTCCGCCGCCAAGGTTGGCCACATCAAGCGGGACAAGACTGCGTTGCAGTGTCGCGGGCGCCCCGGTCAAGCGGCCGAGAAGCGCCTGACCCTGCTCCCATCGGCCCAGACCGGATTGCGCATTGATATGCCCGATCTCGCCAGCATCGACAAACTCACTGCCCCAGAAACCTGCCAGCATCCGCGCCCGTTCGAAGCGAATATAGGGGTCGGTGCGGCTGGCTACGAGGACCGAGGGGAAGGGTAGCAAACCTTTTGGCGCAGGGCCGAAGGCGGACACACGCGGATCGATGGAAGCCGTATCGACCTCCGGCGGCGCGACCAGCAGCGCGCCGATCACCTTGCCGCCGGGCGCGGGGCGTTCGAGGGCTGCCCACCACGCCACCGTGAGGCAGCCAAGGCTGTGCGCGACGAGCACGATCGGTCGATCCGCATGGGCAATCACATGATTGAGCTTGTTCACCCAAGTGTTGCGATGTGGCGCATCCCACATGCCCAGATTGACGCGATGGCAATGTGCAATGTCCTCTTCCCAATAGGTCTGCCAGTGATCTGGGCCGCTGTTTCCCAGACCGGGCACGGTCAGGATCAGCGGTTCGGCGGCATGGGACACTTGGGAATAGGTCATGATGCATTCTCCGTTGCAGCTGTTGCGACTCGAGCTATGACATCCATAGTATGTCTACTTTTGAAATAGACAATCAGATTGCGCTTGTGTGCGCTTTTTCCGCGCCAGCCTGTTCATCTGCGAGAAAGGATTGGGCAGGACGTGCTCAACCGGGGGACGACTCGTTCGCGTTCAGATCGCGATATCCCGGCAATGTCCAACCAAAGACGAGCGCTCCGCCGCGCAACGCGAAGCCTGCACTAACGCCGATGATTCCCGCAGGCATCGAAGCAAGCCCCATACGGCTGAGCAGAACGAAAAGGCCCGCGCTGACGATTGTGGCCGTCACGTATATCTCGCGGCCGAGCAGGATCGACGGACGGTTGGCGAGGACATCGCGCACGATGCCGCCAAACGTACCTGTCAGCACGCCCATCGCGACTGCAACCAGTGCCGGGAAGCCGAGAGCGAGCGTCTTGGCCGCGCCGAGCACGGCAAAGGCGACCAGTCCGCAGGCGTCCAGCCAAACGAGGATTCGCGCGTTCCAGACGCGCTCCCCCAAAAGCCAAACGAGCAGAGCGGTAACGACGCATGTGCCCAAGGGTCCATTGCCTGCTACCCAGAACACCGGGGCGTCGATCAGCAGGTCGCGCACTGTGCCGCCCCCGACCGCCGTTACCGTGGCGAAGAACATAAACTCGACAATCGTGTGCTTGCGCTCCGCCGCAGCGATCGCACCTGAGGCTGCGAACACGACCAGACCCGCATAGCTGAGCAACTCAAGCGGGGGCATGATCGATATCCCGAAATGGGGGCGGTCTTCGTCTGGTTGTACGGGAAGGGCCAAGCCGTTCGATCGGGTTCGTCTTGGCCGCCTGCCCTACCATGCCGTCCCTCCTCGTGCTTGTGGTTCGGGTGTTTCCTGCTCAGCGCGACATGTCAATGGCGGGGACAATGGCAGAGTCGGACAGGCCGGTATCCGACGACCGCTGGGATGATTATAAAAGAGAATGGATAGACAATTCACGTTGTCCGACTTCAAGAAACTCTTTCTTTCTCTTGGATGGGCTTGAGGGCAAATGTGCCGCATGAAAACCGGGCTGATCATTCGCCATGTGCCGTATGAAGGCGTCGCCGGCTATCGGGAGCCGATCGAGAGGGCGGGCTATGTGCTCGATCGCATCGATATTGCCGATCCCTCGTTCCCCGGCCTCGATCTGCGGGAACCCGACCTGTTGATTATGATGGGTGGGCCGATGGGCGTGTACGAGCAGGACGAGCACCCCTGGATCTCGTGCCAGTTGCGGCGGCTGGCGACACGGCTGGAAGCGGACCGGCCGACGCTGGGCGTTTGCTTCGGCGCGCAGATGATCGCCGCGGCGCTGGGCGCGAACGTGTTTGCGGGACCGCACAAAGAGGTCGGCTTTCATCCCATTCAGCTGACGCAGGCGGGCCACGCATCGCCTCTTCACCATATTGCCGACGTGCCTGTGCTCCACTGGCATGGGGATACATTCACCTTGCCTGACTCGGTCGAGCTGTTGGGATCGAGCCATCTGTACGACCATCAGGCATTCCGACGCGGTCGCAATTTGCTCGCGCTGCAATTCCATGCCGAGATGGGGGAAGACCCTCGCTTCCACGAATGGATCGAGCAATGGCCGGAGTCGGTGATCGAAGCGGGTGGAGACGAGGCTTCGCTGCGCGCTGCGCATGACGAGCATGGTCCGGGGGCTGTCGCTGCCGGGCAGCGCATGGTGACGCAATGGCTTGAGGAACTGGCCGCTTAGGCAGGATGCGATGAGCTGCTGGTTCTAGCCCGCCGCTGACGTTCGGGCGCGGCGGTGGGGCGCTGTGGTTTGTGCGATCGTGGCGATGCTGTTTTGCTCGCGAGCCTGGGAAACATGGCTGCCAGCGGGCACGCTCTTGGTCAGCCAGACATTGCCGCCGATCTCGGAGCCGCGCCCGATGATGACGCGACCCAATATCGTGGCGCCGGAATAGATCACCACATCATCCTCGATAATCGGGTGGCGGGGCTGATCTTTGAGTAATGTGCCATCTTCGTCGGCGGGAAAGCTGCGCGCGCCCAATGTTACCCCCTGATAAAGGCGGACGTGTCGTCCGACGATCGCCGTCTCGCCAATCACCACACCAGTGCCGTGGTCGATGAAGAAACTCTCGCCAATCTTGGCGCCGGGATGAATGTCGATGCCGGTCTTGCTGTGCGCCACTTCGGAAATGATCCGCGCGACCAGCGGCGCGCCCAGCTCATGCAACAGATGCGCTAGCCGGTGATGAATGATTGCGAGGAGCGACGGATAGCAGATCAACACTTCGTCCACGCTGCGGGCGGCGGGATCTCCCCGGAACGCGGCCTCCACGTCGGTGTCGAGCAGGATACGCAAGCTCGGCAACTGTTCCGCGAAGCTCTTGATGATCGATGCGGCGCGCGCATCGACTGCTGTCTGCGGCGCATCGGCCATGGCGTAGATCAATTCCAGTCGGATCTGCCCGTAGAGACGGTGGAGTCCGGTGTGCAGGGTTTGTGCAACGAACGCGTCCTCATTGTGCAGCCGTACGAAGTTCGGACCCAACCGCAGAGGGAACAGCGCGCCGCACAGCGACTGCATAATCTTGGCAAGATCGCCGCGCGAGGGGAATCCCTCCGCACCATATTCGGCGTGACGCTCTTGCCCGGCGCGCCACGCGCGACGGATATCGCTCAGCTGCGCGACGATGGGGTCCAGGTTCCAGTAGCTTTCCATCCAATTATTCCGTTGGCAGCAGAGAGGGAGAGAGGGGTTGGCCTTCAAGACGCGCCCAGAAATCCGCCGGTTTCAGGGCGCGCGTGGGTGACCGGTCACCATCGAATGCCCGCGACCATGACGGATGCGGCAAAGGGGGAACTGCCTGTGCCCGGGGATTGAGGGCTTTTCGTAGTGCAACGCGTTTCATCATAGTCTCCATGACCGGAACCACGAATCCGCGCATGCTTGGGTTCGTGCGCTTTAGCCGTTGATGACGCGGAGCAAGCTGACATCCTTCAAAAGCCGCGAGACAAGGTCTGATAAAAATATCTACTGATATAGTTGAGATATTTCACGCAAGCAATCATTGGCCGTCAATAAGTTTTTCTACAGGCCAAATGAGTCTAGCGTTGCGCGGGTTTGTCCGCGATGGGCGGCGCAGTTTCCCACCCTCCGCCCAAGGCCTTGAAGACCGTGATCTGTGCATCAGCCCGGTCTGCTGTGGCCTGCGCCAAGGCTCCGCGATTGGAAGCGCGGTCGCGTTCCGCGTCAAGAAGCTGCAGAAAGCTGTCCGCCCCATAATCGAACCGCATGCGGGAGAGGCGGGCGGCATCGTCGCTTGCTGCCACAGCCCTCCGGAGGGCTGCCTCACGCTGGATCGCGCCGCCCAGGCGGGCGAGCGCCTGCTCCGTCTCTTGCAAGGCCCGAAGCACGGCGCCGTCGAACGACGCAAGGCTGCCGGTCGCATCAGCTTGCGCCTGCCGCACCCGCGCGCGCGCCGCGCCATTCAGAGGGAAATTCCAGCTGATAAGCGGACCAAACGAGAAACCGAAGGACTGCGGCTTGCCGATATCACCCAGCTTCGACGCACCCAGGCTGACTGACCCCAGCAGGCGGATGGAGGGATACAGATCGGCGGTCGCCACACCGACCCGCGCGATGTCTGCGGCAAGCGTCCGTTCGGCGGCGCGCACGTCCGGACGGCGGGCGAGCAGTGCCTGTCCGTCACCGACCGGAAGGGGCGCGCCAGCTTCAGGCGCGCGCGTGCACGATGCCGCCGCCGCGTCGAACTCGGCCGGGGGTGTGCCAGTCAGCACCGCCAGCGCGTAAAGCGAGGCGCGCCGTTCCGCTTCCAGAACAGGCAGTTGGGCATTGGCCTGTTCGACGAGGACGCTGGCACGGTCCACGTCTCGCAGCGTCCCTCGTCCCGCGTCGAAGAGCCGCTGCGTCAGGCCCAGGGTGTCGCTTTGAAGCTTTACCGTATCGCGCGCGACCGCGACCTGTGCGGCGAACGAACAGGCACTAGCATACGCACGGGCCGTTTCCGCAGCGACCGAGACGCGCGCCGCATCGACCTGCGCCTGCGCCGCTTGCTCATCCGCCCGCGCTGCCTGGATTGAGCGGCTGACGCCTCCGAACAGATCGACTTCGTAGGACGCATCATAGCCTGTGGCGAAGAAGTCCGTATCGGCTTTCCGTCCGGTGAGGTCCGTGCTCCGCTGGCGCTGATATTCCGCGCTTGCACCGCCGGTGGGAAGCAGGCCGGCCCGCGATTCGGACAGCACGGCGCGCGCGCGTTGCAGATTGGCGGCGGCGACACGCAGATCGGTGTTGTGGACAAGAGCCTGCTCGACCAGACGGTCGACGTTGGGGTCGTCGAACAACCGCCACCATTTGTCCGGAAGCGGGGTAGGCGAAACGCCCGCCATGGCGGTTTCCCGCAATGTTGACGCTGGCGCCGAAAGCGGAGCGGGCTGTTTATAATTCGGACCAACCATGCACCCGGACAGGGCAACTGCGGCAAGTATCGGGATTAATGCCTTCATGACGATGTCTCCGGCTCCCCGACTTCCGTCGGCTTGTCGTTGCCGCGCCGGATCTTGCTCGCCGTCCAGTCGCCCAGCTTGCGGCTGATGACATAGAAGGCCGGGGTAAACAGCAGGCCGAACGCCGTCACGCCGATCATGCCGAAGAAAACCGCGACGCCCAGCGCGCGACGCATTTCCGCGCCCGCCCCGGTGCCGATCACCAGCGGCAAAACGCCCAGAATGAACGCGATTGACGTCATCACAATCGGACGCAGCCGCTGCTCTGCTGCGTGCTTAGCCGCATCTCGCATCGACATGCCTTCGTCCTCGTTCTGGCGCGCGAACTCGACAATCAAAATGGCGTTCTTCGCGGCAAGGCCGATCAACACCACAAGGCCGATCTGCGTGAGGATGTTGTTGTCCCCGCCCGTGAGGTTGACGCCCACAATGGCCGCGAGCAAGCACATGGGCACGATCAGGATCACCGCGAGAGGCAGCACAAGACTTTCATAATTTGCCGCGAGCAGCAGGAATACGAATAGTACCGCAAGGCCGAACACCAATGAGCCGGTATTGCCCGCCTGAAGCTGTTGATATGCCAGCTCGGTCCATTCGAACGTCATGCCCTTGGGAAGCGTTTCATTGGCTATGCGGCTCATCGTTGCAAGCGACTGGCCGGACGAGAAGCCGCGCACGGTGTCGCCCTGCAATTCTGCGGAAGGATAGAGATTATAGCGCACCACGCGGTATGGGCCGCTGTCGTTCCGCAGCGTCATCACCGCATCGAGCGGCACCATTTGGCCAGATGCCGACCGCGTCTTCAACCGCCCAACATCGGACGTCTGATCGCGATAGGGCGCGTCAGCCTGCGCTGTCACACGATAGGTGCGGCCGAGAAAGTTAAAGTCGTTGATGTAAGTCGATCCGAGATACGTACCGAGCGTCGAGAAAACGTTGCTCACCGGAACGCCCATCAGTTCGGCCCGTTGCCGGTCGATGTCCGCAAACAGGCGCGGCGTCCGGGTATTGAAGGTCGTGAAGGCGCTTGTAATGCCCTCCGTCTGATTGGCCTTCATCATCATCTGGAAGGCGGCACCTTCCAGCGCCTTATACCCGAGATTGGCCCGGTCCTCGATCAGCATTTTCCAGCCGCCGCCCGTCCCGATTCCGCGCACCGGAGGGGGCGGCACGATCAGCACCATGCCGCCCGTAATGGCGCTCAACGCCTTGCGATAATCGTTCACAAGCGCGTCGGCATGGGCGCGCTCCCCGAAAGGCTTCAGCGGGATGAAGATGGCACCCGCGTTTGGTGCTGTCGAGAACGTCGCACCGTCAAGCCCCGCAAATGCAACGGTGTAGGCAGTGGCGGGATTGGCGAGCGCAATCTCCGAGGCCGTCGCCATAATGTCGGTCGTGCGCTGGAGTGAGCTTCCCGGCGGCAACTGGACTACGGCGATCAGATAGCCCTGATCCTGCGCGGGGATGAAGCCGGTAGGCGTTGCCGAGAAGCGCCAGCCTGCCAGCGCGATCAGCCCGACATAGACCACCCCGATCAGCACAAGCGCCCGTACGGCGCGCGCCGTGTATCGGCCAAAGCGTTCGCTCAGCGTCTGGAACCACGCGTTGAATTTCCGGGCAAAGCGGGCAGGCAGGCCCCGGATACCCGGATCTGGTTCGCTCGCATGGTGCGGTTTCAGGATAAGCGCAGCGAGTGCCGGCGACAGAGTGAGCGACACGATGGCCGAGATCACCGACGCTGACACGATGGTCAACGCGAACTGCTTGTAGAATTCGCCTGAGATCCCAGGGATGAAGCTGGTGGGAATGAACACGCCGCACAGCACAAGTGCAATCGCGATGAGTGCGCCCGAAACCTCATCCATCGTCTCATGCGCGGCCTCGCGCGGGCTGAGACCTTTCTCCGCCATCAGCCGCTCGACATTTTCCACCACGACAATCGCGTCGTCGACGACAATACCCACGGCCAGCACGAGCCCGAACAGCGACAGGTTATTAAGGCTGAACCCGAACGCCGCGAGCATGACCATACTGCCGACCAGTGCAATCGGAATGGCGACCAGCGGAATAATCGTCGCGCGCCATGTCTGGAGAAAAAGCATGACAACGACGGCAACCAAGATGATCGCCTCGACAAGGGTGTGCTGCACGGCTTCAATTGAGGCCTGAATATATTCGGTCGGATTATATGGGATCGAATAGGTCATGCCCTTTGGGAAGCTCTTGGCCTGTGTCGCGATTTCCGCTTTGATGGCCTCGGCCGTGGTGAGGGCGTTCGAGCCGGGCAACTGCGTAATCGCAATGCCGATCATTGGCTTGCCCGACAGGCTGGCATTGATGCCGTAATCCTGCGCACCCAGCTCGATCCGCGCCAGATCGGAGAGCTTTACCATACGTCCCTGATCGTCGCGCTTGACGATGATCTGACCGAATTCCTCTGGCTTCGACAGACGACCCTGAGTCTGGATGCCCAGTTGAAAGGCCGTGCCGCCCGTGTTGAACGGCGGCTGGCCGACTGATCCTACGGCGACCTGCGCATTCTGCGCCCGGATTGCCGCAACGATCTCGTCAACGGTGAGGTTGAGTTCGGCTGCCCGGTCCGGGTCAATCCACACCCGCATATTATAGTCGCGACCGCCGAAGATTCTTGCGCCGCCGACGCCGGGAATGCGCGCCAAACGGTCTATAAGCTGGGTGGTCGCATAATTCGATATATATTGCTGGGGCAGCGACCCGTCCGGAGACGTCAGAGCGATGACCATCAGGATATCGGGCGAGTTCTTGAGAACCGTCACGCCGACTTGACGCACCACTTCGGGCAGGCGCGGCTCGGCAGTCGACACGCGGTTCTGCACCAGCACCTGCGCCTTGTCGATATCGGTGCCCTGCTTGAACGTCACGGTGATCTGCAAGCCGCCATCGCCGGTGGCCGAGGACGACATGTACAGCATGTTTTCCACGCCGTTGATGGATTCCTCGATGGGCGCGGCGACGGTATCCGAAAGGGTTTCGGCGGTCGCACCCGGATAATTGGCGGTCACCACCACAGTTGGCGGCGCGATCTCAGGATATTGGGCAACCGGCAGGCTGGGGTAAGCCACAAGCCCGAACACCACGATCAGGATGGACAGCACGGCCGCAAAAATTGGGCGCCGGATGAAGAAATGGGGAAATTTCATATTTGTACAGCCGTCAACGCGTCGTGGCTTCAGCAGGAGCCGGCGTTTTCAATGGCGTCGAAGCCGGTGCGGTATTGGCCGCGCGGGGCGTAAGCTTAGTCAGGCGCGCGTTGACCGGTGTTCCGGGCTGCAACTGGGTCAGGCCATCCATAACCACGCGGTCCTTTACGCCAATTCCCGATTTGACAACGCGCAGCCCCTCTACCAGCGGGCCGGTCTCAACATTGCGGGATGCCGCCTTGCCATCCGCGCCGACAACGAACACCGTCTTGCGGGTCTGGTCGGTCAGGACCGCCTCGTCAGGGATCAGCACCGCTCTATACGATCCCGAACCCAGCAACCGGGCGCGCCCGAACATCCCGGGCACAAGGAAACCATCGGGATTGGGAACTTCAGCATGGGCCCGGATGGTGCCGGATTGCGGATCGATGGCGTTGTCGACGAAGACCATGCGGCCATGCCATCTGTATCCGGTCTCGTCCGCCAGCTGGATATCCACGGGATTGGGTGCATAGCGCGAGGATTCGCGCTGGCCCTGCTGCGCCTGCCGGATATATTTGAGATAGAAGCTTTCGGCCCCGTCGAAGCTGAACCAGATCGGGTTTACCGACACGACACGGGTCAGTAAAGTCTGGCCGGCGCTGACATAATCGCCAACAGCCACCTTCTTGTCCGACACCCGCCCGGTGATCGGCGCGCGCACCACGGTATAGCCAAGATCAAGCGCGCGTGCCTGCGCCTGCGCCCGTGCGCCCGCCAGCGCTGCGGTCGCGCTTCGCAGGGTTGCCAGCTTGCTCTCATATTCCTCGGTACTGATCGCATGTCCGGCAAGGAGCGCTTTCGCACGCGCAAGTTCGCTCTGTGAGTTGGCCAACACGGCCTCTCCACGGGCCACTTCGGCGCGGGCCTGGGCGAGGGCGGCCTGATAAGGAGCTTGGTCGATCACGAACAACGTCTGGCCCTGCCGCACCTCCAAACCTTCGCGAAACAGAACGCGCTGGATGGTGCCAGAAACGCGCGGGACGATCTGTACGTCCTGGACGGCTTCAAAGCGCCCGACATAATCGTCCCAGTCCGTAATCGTGCGCTGCAGCGGAAAAGCGACGGCTACGGCGGGTTTGGGGGGTGGAGGGGGCTCCTGCTTTCCGCATGCCCCGAGAAGGACGATGAGAAAAAGGGCGCCATTGCAGACATTCTTTCGCATCGATGCCATTTCGGTACGCGCGTCGATGAATTCAACAGTATGGTAAAAAATTGTGCGAGTGCGAATAAGTCATGTGGTCTGTTACAATATGCAATCGTTCTATTTTTATCAGCATAGATCTTGTTATGTTCTTTTCTCTGTGACGGAATGATTTGGTTCTTGGCCGATTTGGCCGATCTTCCGCAAAGGATTGCATTTGTGCACCGGCAGCAAAAAATGGCGCCCTGCACCACCGTTTGCGATGTAACCTGTTGACGCGCCGTGCGGGGCGCACCACTTGCGGGTCACGTGGCGATCCCCAGCGGTCGCTGGGCAAGCTGTTGCCGACCTGTTCGTCTGCGCCCGAAAGGATATGTCATGACCAGCCCCGCACTTTTCGAGCCCCTCGCGATCGGCAATCTTTCGCTGCGTAATCGGATCGTGATCGCGCCGATGTGCCAATATTCCGCGGTTGATGGGAACATGACTGACTGGCACCTCATCCATTTGGGGCACCTGGCGCTTTCGGGCGCTGCCCTGCTGACTATCGAAGCGACGGCGGTCCTTCCTGAAGGACGCATCAGCTATGGGGATGTCGGGCTGTGGAACGACGAAAACGAAGTCGCGATCAGCCGTACGCTGGACAGTGTCCGCCGGTGGTCGGACATAAAGGTCGGTATTCAATTGGCGCATGCAGGGCGGAAGGCTTCGACGGACCTGCCATGGACCGGGCGGGGGCAGATTCCGCGCGCGGCTGCAAATGGCTGGCAGACCGTTGCTCCGTCCGCATTGCCCATGAACCCGGGGGAGGAACCGCCACTGGCCCTGGACAAGGCGGAAATGACGCGCATTCGAAATGCCTTTGCCTCGTCGGCGGAACGGGCAGGGCGCTTGGGCGTGGACGTCGTGCAGATTCACGCCGCGCACGGCTATCTTCTGCACCAGTTCCTTTCGCCACTGTCCAACCATCGCGACGACGAATATGGCGGCAGTCTGGAGAACAGGCTGCGCTTCCCGCTCGAAATCTTTGATGTTGTCCGCGCGGCGTTTCCGGCTGATCGTCCGGTGACCGTGCGTGTTTCAGGGACCGACTGGGTAGAGGGTGGCTGGACAATTGAGGAAACGATCGCTTTCTCGCAGGCTGTCGAAGCGCGTGGCGCGGCCGCGATCCACGTGTCGAGCGGCGGCCTCGACCCGCGCCAGCATATCCCCGTCGGTCCGGGGTATCAGGTTCCGCTTGCGCATGCCGTCAAACAAGAAGTGGGCATTCCCGTCGTTGCGGTAGGGCTGATCACCGATTACGACCATGCCGAAGCAATCCTCACAAGCGGGCAGGCCGACTTGATCGCTCTGGCACGTGGTGTCCTTTATGATCCGCGCTGGCCTTGGCACGCGGCCGCGCATCTGGGTGCCCATGTCGCGGCGCCGAACCAGTATCTCCGTTCCCAACCGCACGAGTATCGCGATCTTTTCAAGGCCTGAGCTAGGCATTCGGGTTTCTGCCGCACGCCGTTACGCAAAGCGTTACGGTTCCGGTGATTGCAGGACCATCGTCGGTGTGACACATATCCCGCTGTGCCGCATCGCTTGGGAGGCTGGCCGTGAAAAATTTCCTGCGGAATGCATCTCTCCAGTCGGCGGATCTCGCAGGACGCTTGCTGCGCTGCTCATCCTCGCGCTCCTCATGCTCGTCTTAGTCGGGCTGGCGTCTCAGTTGTGGGAGCACGAGACGCTGATGTTCGATCGATGGGTGCTGCTTAGCCTGCGCGACCCGGCCGATCACCTGCTGCCCATCGGGCCTCGCTGGTTCACCAGTTTCATGGTCGATATTACGGCACTTGGCAGCATTGGCGTGTTGGCCCTAATGGCGGCGGGCGTCGCAGGTTATCTGTGGGTGGTTCAAAAGCGCAGCGCTGCCCTTCTGATTCTGGCTTCGGTGGGGTCGGGCATTGCCGTGTCGAACGCCCTGAAAATTTGGTTTCTGCGCCCACGGCCAGAAATCGTCCCCCATCTCGTACTGATCCAGACCGCCAGCTTTCCGAGCGGCCACGCCATGAACGCGGCCGTGGCATATCTGACGTTGGGAAGCGTGCTGGCCAGCGCGCAGGGGGACCGCGGCGTGCGCGTGTACATTATGAGCGTTGCGGTTGCTTTAACGTTCGTGGTCGGTTTTTCCCGGATTTATCTAGGAGTGCATTGGCCCACGGATGTACTGGCAGGCTGGACCATGGGGTCAGTCTGGGCACTGCTGTGTTCGACCCTGTCATATCGGCTGCAGCGGTCACGCAAAAGCGCATGATGCTGCATTTCTCCGCATTTGAGGCCAGGAATTGTTCTGGCCTTCGGCACGGCAAGATAACTCGCCACGTGGTTTTTTATACTCAGCGCCGCGCCCGAGCAGACGTCCCCAAACCGGCACTTTTGACGACCTTTGCCGAGGTCTGCGGAGAAACCAGCAGGACCATTGCCACAAAGGCAAAGGGCCGCCGTTCGGCGGCTAACCAAGATGTGAGTCGTCTTGGCGCGCGAGGCAGCCTGAGGATCCGCGACGCGTAATGAAAAGGTGCGGTCCTTCTAGCGGCGGCGATACCGGAAGTACCAGACTTCGTGCCCCTGGCGGCGGGCCTTTGCCTCGTAGCGCGTTTCTGGCCACCCGCCGGGACGGGTAAGGAAGTCTCGGGGCGACTCGCACAGCCAGTCGAAGTCCGTGCGGGCATTCATGACCATGAGCGCCCAGCGCAGATAGACTGGATGGTCCGTACCGAAGCGAAATTCACCGCCGGGCTTGAGCTTCGCCGCGATCAGATCGAGCGGGCCATCGTTCATCATCCGTCGCTTCGCGTGTCGGGCCTTGGGCCAGGGATCGGGATGAAGCAGATAGACGAAGCTCAGCGCGCCGTCGGGAATGCGGGCGAGCACATCGAGCGCATCCCCATGGTGAATGCGGACATTCGGGATCCCGGGTTTTTCCGCGTCCCCGTGCACATGGGCAAGCGCCGCCGCTACGCCGTTCAGAAAAGGCTCACAACCTATAAACCCGTGGTCGGGCAGCATGTCGGCCCGATAGGCAATATGCTCGCCGCCACCGAAACCGATCTCGAAATGCAGCGGGCGCGGTTCGCCGAACAGGCGCTTTGCTGTGACGGGGCCGTCTTCGGGAACCGCAATCTGGGGCAGCAGTGTGTCGACCAGCGACTGCTGAAAAGCCCGCAGGGGCTTGCCCTTCGCGCGGCCGTAGAGGCGGTTGAGCGTGGTCGGATCGCCGGATTTATAGGCTGTCATCCGGGCGCGCTAGCCGAGCACGCGCGGCGGAGCAAGAGTGATCCGCAGCGTTAGCCCCGACAGCGCTTGCCCTGATATTCCATGCGGTTCTTAACGAAGGCTGTGCCATTCCAGCGCAGTACTGGGAAGCAGAAGCCTGGGCCGCCGACTGAAACGTCCGGCCAGCCGCCAGCACCTTTCGTTTTCAGGAATTCGACCATGCCCTGATTGCTATCGACTACCTTCCAGGGTAGTGTCTCAGTTTGAATTTTCCAGCGCCCGCTTCTTGTAAGGACCGCGAGCCTTTGGAGCGGGTGCCATTTCGTCAATCTTTGCGATTACATCATCAAGTGACCAAAGGCGGTCAGTGATCCCCGCTGCCATAGCAGGCGACATACGCAGCGTCTTGTGAATGCGGGTGAAGTTATAAAACACGAAATAGAGCGCCAGCGCGTGAATGTGGTTATCCAGCTTCTTTGAGAACGCATTGGTCAGACGCGTGAAGCGGCGCATGGACATACGCATAGTGAGATTCTGACGCTCGACATAGGACGTGCTGACATGGGCAATGTCGGGATTGCCTTCCACGCGCTGCTTGCGAGCGCCGATGCACTCCGCAGGGCTGTAGCGGCCCGGTGCTGTGATTGTTGGGCCATATAGCTTCACAAGCTGAGCGAAGTCCACGTCGCTACCGAAAGCGCCCTCTACGGCCTCCAGATATGCCTTATGCCCGTCTGTGGTAAGCTGCACCCGATTTGCCAGACGGTCGCGCAGATCGTCCATAAGCACCATTGCGCTTTCGCCTGAACGGTCGCCAACGTAGAACGACACGATCAGCTTGGTATCCGCATCAATCGCAGTCCATGTCCAAACGTCGCCTGCGCCTTCCGGTGCAGCTTTGGCCGTCGCTACGTTCTTTTGCTTCGCATGACAGAACGACCAGATCTCATCACACTGAATGCGCGACGCCTTCACGTTGCGGACAGTCTCGTCATGGATGGCAAGGCAGGCTTCTCCAGCCTCAACAAGCAGCTTTGAAACTGTGTTGATCGACACGTCTGCCACGCGGCTGATCGAGCGCATGGACGAACCTTCGCAAAGCATTGCGAGAATTTGAGCGCGCTTGGCACGGGGTAGCTTGTTCATACTCATTTTAGTATGAACTTTTATGCTTAGTGTCAAGCATATTAATTCAGATTACAAGCCGTAGCGTTGGTTTTGACGCTCCGATTTCAGAGCCAAAGGCTTCCGCTGCCAACCCAAAGACGAGATCATGAAATTCATCTTCAGGAATATTAATAGACTTCGCAACATCGGCCCTAGTGATCCTATCATTCCAATATTCTTTGAATACGGTTTTCCATATTTTGGAAGTTTCGAAAGGCATTGGGTCTGGCTCTGATGTTCTGCTTCCCTCCTTATTCATTTGGATAAAATATGAACGAGCCTGCCATTCCGTTATCATCTTCAACTTTGACAGTTGGAAAGTTAAAGCTGAAAGGGAAACGCCCCACCGCTTTTTATATTTTTGTATTTCAGCGAGAGAGCTGACACGCGTGATGCGGCTTCTAACGTCACTTGGAGGCATTAAAAAACTTCCGGCAAACGCATTTGCCTCTGGCTCTGCAGATTTATGTTTTGAGCCTCCGTGTTGGTGCATACAAAGGTGGCCCAGCTCATGAGCGGCGTCAAATCTGCTGTGCTCGGACGACTTTAGCGTATTTAAGAACACATATGGGATTCCAGATCGCCATGTCGAAAAAGCATCAACACATTTGGTCTTTTCGGTCAAAGAGTAAACCCGAACACCTTTAGCTTCTAAAAGGTCTATCATGTTGCCGACTGGCCTGTCCCCAAGGCCCCAGTGCGCACGCAAAGTTGCGGCCGCTGATTCCGGTGTCGGTTCATGGCTGAGATTAGGAAGATCAACTTCGGGAAGACCGAAATCCTCTTCAATTTTATCGGACACCAAGAAAGCTAGCGAAGCGGCGGCAAGTGCGCGGGAGCGCTGCTTTGCTGTCATGGCTTTTAGGCTGCGGAAACTAGCATCTTCTTTATCGACTTCATCCAAATCATCGCCATAGAAAAATTCTATCGGGTAATTCAATGCTTTAGCAAGTGCTTCGACGGTTTCCTCTTCCGGTTGGTTATTTCTGTTTTCCAGACGCGACAATGTTACAGGGCTGATACCAGCAGCGGCGGCCAGTGCCTGACTCGACATTTCGCGGCGGCTCCGAGCTAATCGAAGCCGCTGGCTGTTGAAATCTTTCGGCATCACTTTTTCTTTATAACGGGGGTAATCTCAAACTTGTCATCGTCGCCATCGTCTTTGCGAGAGCCAAACGAAGGGGCAAACTCGCCATATTTGAAAATCTTAATGCGCTCATGAAACCCGTCAAATTTGTCTTCATCAACTGCCTTTGGGTGAGACAATTCACAACACAAAGTGCCGTCGGTGGCAATGGATACCATCAAATACCAGCATTCCGCTCTTGCAATGGCACTTATCCTTGCCACTTTCGCGGCTTCTTCTTCTGCCATTTCGGGAAACAAGAAACCCGTACCCGACTCCTCAATCAGCTTCTTTTTTCCATCGCCAATTTTAGATTTTGGTTGCGGGTCTTCTGTGCCACACGCCTGATCGACCATCTGGAAGAAGATTTTGCGCCCATACGCAGCATCAAAGACACCCTCCATATTACTCACGGAGAAAATCTCGTAATCAACAACCGTCGAAGAAAGCAGCACCTTACGCAGAGATTCGACGCCAAAGATATATTTGAGCATCCCTTCGGCGGTTTTCGGCTGAAGCCCCGACGCCAGATTGCGCCCGTGGATTGCGCCTTCGCAAATTTCCGACACCATCGAGACATCCATGCCAAAATCATGAAGCCTGGATTTTACTTCGATTTCATCAGAACGGACGATGTCAGCCATAGAAATATGCCTTGTTAATTTTCAATCCCTCATTTGTGGCACAGAAAATTAACAAGCGCAAACTTTATTTGCTCCAACGCTTAGCCGCGGCCTTCCGCGCAATCTCCACCCGCCGCTCCGGTGTCATATTCTCAGCGCGCTTCTTGCCGCCCAAGCTACCAAGTTGGGCGGCGGCGCTCTTTGCGTCTGTTGCGTCCTCAATCTCGCCAGTAGCGATCTTGCCTATCATCACAGCAAGGCCAATTGCATCGGCTGGGCGCTTCTCTCCGCGTGGGCCTTTAGGCATTACTTTTCTACCACCGCAGCAGTCGCGCCTGTGTCGTCATTCACGATTAACGCACGATCCGCACCGTGACGGATCAAACCGTCAGCGGCGAACCTTTTCACTTTTTCCAAATCACCAGCGTGCGGCGTCGTGCCCTTGCGAATTTCACCGCTGTAATATTCTACTCGATAATACGCCATGCAGCCTCCATGCTTTCCGCTAAGCATACAGGAAGCGACGGCTGGATGCGATAGGCTAACCGTGAAAATTCAAACTGAGACACTACCCCTTCCAGGCACCATTTGCCTGCTTCGAAAGGATCCAGTAGCCATTTCCGGTATTGCCGTAGCAGTAGGTGCCGCCTTCGTTGACCACGGCGTCCGGCCGTCCATCGCCGTTGATGTCGCGATATTCGTCTATCGATCCTGGCATATAGGAAGCGGACGGGTCATCGCGCCCGCATTCGCTGCGCCAGGTTGTCCCCTTCTTGGCGAAGCCAGCGGCCTTGTAGATCGCTATCTGCTCGGCAACAGAAGGCGTGGCGGCGGGCGCCGCCTGTGCCGCAGCGACGGGACCCAACATAAGGGCGGCGAAGGCAGGCAGAATACGCATTGGCTGTTCTCCCATGTCGGTCGATTCGCGACAGATTAACATAGGAGAGCGCCAAACCGGAAAAGGGTCAGACCGCGGCCTTCAGTGCATCGACAAGATCGGTTCTTTCCCAAGGGAAGAAGTCGCCGTCCGCCTTGCGGCCGAAATGGCCATAAGCAGCAGTGGGACGGTAAATCGGCTTGTTGAGGCCGAGATGGGTGCGGATGCCACGCGGCGTGAGATTTCCCAGTGCCTCGATCTTGCCGATGGCTTCTTCGAGCTTTGAGTCGGGTACGGTACCGGTGCCGTGGGTGTTGACGTAGAGCGAGAGCGGCTTGCTCACGCCAATCGCATAGGCGAGCTGGATGGTGCAGTGGGTGGCGAGGCCTGCGGCGACAATGTTCTTGGCCAGATAGCGGGTGATGTAGGCAGCGGAACGGTCGACCTTGGTCGGATCCTTACCGCTGAATGCCCCGCCGCCGTGGGGTGACGCGCCGCCATAGGTGTCCACGATAATCTTACGGCCGGTCAGCCCGGCGTCGCCGTCAGGTCCACCGATTTCAAAGCTGCCTGTCGGGTTAATATGATAAACGGTTTCGTCGGAGATCAGTGCGGCGGGGATGACGTCCGCGACAACCTTCTTCACATAGGCATGGAGTTCCGCTTCCTCGGCGCCCTCGTCATAGCCCGGCGCGTGCTGGGTGGATACGACGATGGCAGTGGCGGCGACAGGCTTGCCGTTTTCGAAGCGCAGCGTAACCTGGCTCTTCGCGTCGGGTTCGAGGAAAGGCGCGGCGCCACTGTGGCGATCGGCGGCCATCTGCTCAAGGATCTTGTGGCTGTAATAGAGTGTGGCGGGCATCAGGTCGGGCGTTTCGTCGCAGGCGTAGCCGAACATGATGCCCTGATCGCCCGCGCCTTCATCCTTGTTGCCCGACGCGTCGACGCCCTGTGCGATGTGGGCGGACTGGCCGTGGAGGTGGTTGTAGAACGTGAAATTCTGCCAGTGGAAGCCATCCTGTTCGTAACCGATGGCGCGGACGGTCTGGCGGACGGTGGATTCGATTTCCTCGAGGGCGCCGGGGGCCCAGGCGCCGTTTTCGTAGACGCCCTTGCAGCGAATTTCACCAGCAAGAACAACAAGTTGCGTAGTCGTCAAGGTTTCGCAGGCGATGCGCGCTTCCGGATCCTTCGACAGGAACAGATCGACGATCGCGTCCGAAATCTGGTCCGCGACCTTATCGGGATGGCCTTCGGAAACGCTTTCGGAGGTGAAGAGATAGTTCTGGCGCATATCGGGTTCCGTTCTCGTCGTACGCTACATAAAGAAAAGTTTATGTGCGCCCTTTAGCGGCTCCGCCGCGCGCTGACAATCGCGAATCCGACGAGGCTCAGTGCGAGCAGCAGGGGCAGGAGATTGCCCAGCTGCGCGAACAGCGTGGGCGGTGCGGCGGGCGGCAGGGCGCCATTGATGGCGCCGGGGCGGTGCAACGGGATGCCGGCGAGCAGGCGGCCGCGCGCATCAATCACCGCCGATATGCCGGTGGGGGTGGAGCGGATGATCGGCATCGCCTCTTCCACGGCGCGCAGCCGGGCCTGTGCGAGATGCTGGGGCGGTCCCCAATCGCCGAACCACGCGTCATTCGACGGATTGTAGAGGAAATCCGGTCGGTTGGCGCGGTGAACGACTTCCCCGGAAAAAATGATTTCATAGCAGATCTGGACGCCCATCTTGAGCGAGGGACGACCCGCCACGCCCGGCAGGAGCAGGCTGCGCGGGCCGGGGCCGGGCCAGAAATCGGCGTCGCCGGGCACCAGGCGCGAGAGGCCGAGCGGCTGGAGCAGCGCGCGCATCGGCAGATATTCGCCATAGGGGACGAGATGCGCCTTGTCATAGCGGGCGATGAGGCGCGCATCCGGCGTCAGCACCCACGCGCTGTTGTTCGCGCCGATCAGGGTGCGATCGGCGTAGAAGCCCTTGCGCTTTTCCTTGAAATAGACCTTCGCACCGCCGGTCATTAGCAGATCGTGCGGACCCAGCAGACCGGCCACGCGATGGCGCCATTCCGGCTCCATATCGAGCCATGCGGGGATCGCCGCTTCCGGCCAGAAGATGAGGCGGGGGCGGGTGGACGGCGTCCCGGTCAGACCCCCCAGCTTCGCGAAGTGGCGCTCTTCGGCCTGCTCTTCGTATTTTTCGTCTTGCCCGATATTGGGCTGCACGACGGTGATTGCCGTGCCTGTCGCGGCGCGGGGCGCAGGGCTGGTCCATTGGCCGAGTGCGGCAGCAAGGAGGACCGGAAAAAGCGCGGACCCGGCGGCAAGCCAGTGCCGCCGCGCCAGCGCGAGCAGGGATCCCGCGGCGAGCACCGCCAGCGCGCCGAGACCATAAGTGCCGATGAGCGTGGCGGCGTGCTCGATCCCGGTGTCGAGCCAGATGACGCCAAGCGGGTTCCACGCAAAGCCGGTGAAGATCGTCGCGCGACCCATTTCGGTGAGCAGCCAGAGCGCGGCGAACAGCGGCACAGCGGGAAGCGCGGGCCAGCGGCTCCGTGCCCAGACGAGGCCAAGCGCCGCGAGGCCGGGATAGACGGCAAGGTACAGCGAGAGCGCGAGCACCGCGAAAATGCCGAGCCAGTGCGGCATCGCATCCTGAAAGGTAAAGGCGTGAGCAATCCAGTTGTTGCCGACTGTGAAATGCCCGACGCCGAAGAGCCAACCTAGTGTGAAAGCATGGCGGAGGGGGTGGGATTTGGGGTTCGGAGCGGGCTGTTCGAGCAACCAGAGCAGCAGGGCAAAGCTCGCGAGGGTGAGCGGCCACCAATGAAGCGGCGCGAAACCGGTGGCGGCGAGCGCCCCGACCAGCAGCGCGAGCAGGCGCGGGTGAGTGGCGAGTCCGCCCATCTATCGGACGGTGGCGGGTGCGGACAGGGTCGCGCGCGAACAGGCGTCATCCTTCTTGCCGCCGCCGCTCAGCAGGCTGACGGCGAGGAAACCGCCGACGAGCAAGGCGAGAAAGGCTCCTGTGACGAGCGCCAGATATTTCTCGATAAAGGGTTTGATCGTCGCGCCATATTTCCAGAACAGCGCGCCCACGAGCATGAACTGGAACGCGCGCGACAGGACGCTCGCCCAAAGGAACGTGAAGAGGCTCAACCCTATAAAGCCCGCCGTTATGGTGATGAGCTTGAACGGGATGGGCGTCGCGCCCTTGATGAGGATGATCTCCGCGCCATATTCGCGCAGATAGCAGGCGGCGACCGGGAATTTGGCGGTCAGGCCGAGGACCGAAAGCAGGCTTGCGCCGACGCTGGCATAAAGGAAGTGACCGATCGCGTAACCGAGCAGGCCACCCAGCACGGACGCGAGCGTGCAGACGACCCCATAGCGCAGTGCCTTTTCCGGCCGGGCCAGGCACATGAGGCCGAGCAGCGGGTGCGGGGGGATGGGGAAGAAACTCGATTCCATGAAGGAAATGACAGCGAGCCATCGCTCTGCGTGGCGATGGGCGGCCTTGGCCAGCATCCATTGGTAGAGACGGGTAAGCATCGGGAGCGGCCCTAGCCAATTTCCAGCGCCTAAGCCAGCGGAAAGGGAGAAGGGACACGAACGCCTCACTCGCAGGATATAACCTATTTGGTAAATAAATCTTGACATCGTCACGCTGATGTGGAACAAGAAGGGACAGTCGGAAAATGTGAGTCGCGACGGACGGTCGCAAAAGGGGCGGGCCTGCGGGTCGGCCTCTTTTGCATCATGCCTGCGCGGATCGGAGGAACGGTGGCGGGACAGTCGGGTGAGAAAGGGACGGAAAGCGGCAAGACCCTGCATCGGTCGCCACGCCGATATGGGAAACCGGGCGTTCAGTGGCGCAAAGCCCATCAGGACGGATGGACGCCAGAAAAGCAGGCAGAGTTTCTGGACGTGCTGAGCGCAACGTCGAACGTGACGGAGGCAGCGCGGGCCGTGGGAATGTCGAAATCGGGCGTCTATGCCCTGCGGCGGCGCGACGCGGCGTTCAACCAGGGCTGGAGAGGCGCGCTGGAGCTGGCTTACGCCGAGCTGGAGATGCTGCTGCTCCGCAAGGCGATCCACGGGACCGAGCAGGTGCAGACCGTCCCGGACGAGGATGGCGAAGGGGTGCGGACGGTCAAGACCGTGCACAGCTATCCGCTTGCGGTCGCGCTGCGGTTGTTCCTGGCGCATGGCAGCAGCGTCGCGGCGTTTCGCAGCGAGCAGGGTATCGACGGGCCGGGGAGCGAAAGCGCGCTCGCCGAAATCCGGGAGAAATTCGCGCTGATGCGGGCGCGCAAGGCGTCGTCGGAATCCGGTGGGGATGACGGGACCGGGGCGGCATGACGCGATCCTTGTGGGAGGAAGTGGCGGACTGGCCGGAGGGCTGGGCCGAGGCCTTCCTGGCGCAGCTGACCGAGGACGCGCGGCGGACCCTGCTGCACGACTGGCCAAGCCATGCGCGCGCGGCGCAGCTGCCGCCGCAGGGGCGGTGGCGGATCTGGATGATTATGGCGGGGCGCGGTTTCGGCAAGACGCGCGCCGGGGCGGAATGGGTGCGGTCGATCGCGGAGAGCGACGGGCGGGCGCGTATCGCGTTGGTCGGCGCGAGCCTGGCCGAGGCGCGCAGTGTAATGGTCGAGGGGGAGAGCGGCCTGCTCGCCATCGCGCCGCCGTGGAACCGGCCGATCTGGAACCCGGCGTTGCGGCGGCTGGCGTGGAAATCGGGCGCGCACCGGGGCATGGCCTGTGTGGTGTTCGAAGATCTGCAACTGGCCGATTTCGGCAATCGCATCCCGTCGCTGACGTTTGAGGTGGTGGCGGATCCGGGTGTGGTGGCGGTTGACGCGATCGCGACGGAGTTGAGCGGCGGAGCGATCGGGCAGGACGAGAGTGCTGCGCGGACGATCGGCGGCTATGCGGCCAGCGGGAGGAGCGTGGCGGACGCGCTTGCGCCGCTCGTCCAGGGCTATGACCTGGCGCTGCGGGAGGATGAGGACGGCCTGGGACTGGTGGGAACCGGAACGGGCGTGTCCGTGACAGTTCCGCACGACTGGCAGGCCAGGATCGTCAACGGCCGCAAGGCGGAAACGGCCAAACGGAGCCGGGACCGGTCCGACCAGGTGCCGGTGCGGTTGTCCGTGCGCCACTATGACAGCGCGCGCGATTATCAGGCGGGCGTGCAGACGGCGGTGCGGGCCGGGCCGGGTCAGGGTGAACAGGGCATCGACCTGCCCGCCACAATCGATGCGGGGTCGTTGCGCGCGCTGGCGGAGGAGCGGTTGCAGGGCCTGTGGACGGGGCGGTCGCGGATCGAGCTGCGCTGCGACTGGCGGGCGCTGGAGATCGTTCCCGGCGACCGCGTCCGGATCGCCGGGCAGAGCGGCGACTGGCGCGTCGAGCGCAGTGAGTGGGAGGCGATGGCGGTGACGCTGCGGTTGCGGCAGATCGCGGCCGGGCCGGTCGATGTGCTGCCCGCCGGGTCGGGCGCGGCGGTGGCGCAGAGCGATGTAGCGCATGGCGCGACGCAGATCGCGGTCGTGGAGCTGCCCGCGATGGGTGACGATCTGATCGCCGAGCCTGTCGTGGCGGTCGCGGCGAGCGGGGCTTCGGCGGGATGGCGCCGGGCGGCACTCTTTACGGAGGATGCGCTCGGGGGGCTGACAGCGCTGCGGCCGACGGCCTTGCCCGCGACGATGGGGCGGCTGGTTTCGGGTATGAGTGCCGCGTCGGCCCTGCTGGTGGACACTGTTTCCGCGCCGGTCGTGGAACTGGTGTCGGACGCGATGCTCCTAACGGGAGCAGACGATGCCGCGCTGGCGGCCGGTGCGAACTTGGCGATGATCGGCGACGAACTGGTGCAGTTTGGCCATGTGGTGCAGGTCGGTGCACGGCAATTCCGGCTGGAGCGGCTGTGGCGTGGACGGCGGGGGACGGAACCGGCGATTGCCGCGCATGGCGTGGACACGCCTTTCGTGTTGATCGAGGCGGAGCGGCTGGCGCTTTTGCCTGCGACGCAGTTGCATCCAGGTGACCCGGTGCGCGTGCGGGCGATTGGCATCGGCGACGCTGTCCCGGTCCATGGCGACCGGACCGTGACCGGGATCGCGATGCTGCCGGTGGCCCCGGTGCATGGAACCGTGGAACCGGATGGCGCAGGTGGCAGGTTGTTCGCCTGGGTGCGGCGGAGCCGTAACGGCTGGCGCTGGCGCGACGGTGTGGATGTCCCTCTGGGCGAGGAGCGTGAGGCCTACGCGCTTGTTCTGAGCCGCGCGGGGACGGTGTTCCGACGTGTCGAGGTGGCTGCGCCGGGCTGGTCCTATGATGCGGCGGCGATGGCCGCCGACAGAGCCGCCGGGCATGGCGGAGCGGCGGTAGCGGACATCCGACAGATCGGCACGCATGGGCTCAGCCCCGCGCTTTCCATCGCATTTACCCTTTGATCAAAGGAGGCCGCTTTGGCTGAAGACACGACCGACCGTCTGGGCTTGCCGCTGCTCCATGCCGCGCAGGCGCAGAAGGAGATTTTCCACAACGAGGCGCTGCTGGCGCTCGATCGGCTGGTGCACGCGCGTATGGAAAGCGCGACCGTGGCAACGCCGCCCACCAGCCCGGCGCCCGGTCAAAGCTGGATTGTTCCGCCGAGCGGCGCGACCGGCGCCTGGGCGGGGCAGGGAAACAGGATCGCGAGCTGGAGCGTTTCCGGATGGCGCTTCACCCTGCCGGTCGCGGGGATGGAATTCACCGTCGCAGACGAGGGGCAGGCGCGGCGCTGGTCCGGGACGGACTGGGTGCTCGGCCCGGTACGCGCCGACGGCTTCTACCAAGGGGGCAACCGCGTGGTCGGGGCGCAGCAGGCGGGAATTTCCGCCCCAGCGGGGGGCGCGGTTATCGATGCAGAAGCCCGCCTCACGCTGAATGCGGTGCTCGGAGTGTTGCGTAACCATGGCCTTATTGCGCTGTGACAATTGTGGGGAGAGCATAAGCAGGAAATACAGCAAACGGGTCGAAAAAGCCGTCATTTTGCGGACAAAGCGTTAGAGACGCAGGCTCCAAAGCGTGACATTTGAGCAACAAATGGAGCAATTGCTGTCTTGCCATGAAACTTTCGAAGGGGTAGAGGGTTTCCGCAGTCCTTGGTGACCATTTTGAAAGGGGAATATTATGCGGAAGCTTGCCTTAGCTGCAGCTCTTGCGACAACCGCCTTGGCCTCTCCGGCCCTTGCGCGCGATAACAGCTGGTACATCGGTGCCGACGCTGGCGTGATGAAGGTGGAGGACATCGACATCAACGTTGCGGGTGGTACCGTTAACGATGCCGTGGCCAACTATAATACCGGCTACGATGTCGACGGTGTGATCGGCTATGATTTCGGCATGTTCCGCCTTGAAACGGAAGTCGGCTTCCGTCGGGCCTACACCGACAATGTCGATTATGTTGGACTGTCGAGCACGCGCGGCAATGTCCGTTCGCTCAGCTTCATGCTGAACGGCTTGCTGGACTTCGGTCCGGATGACGGGCTGCAGGGCTTTGTCGGCGGTGGTGTCGGCGTAGCGCGCACGCACCTCTACACGCTGACGACTGACGATTCGGACACAGGCTTTGCCTGGCAGGCTCTGGCGGGCGTTCGTTTCCCGCTGACCAGCCATCTTGACGCGTCGCTGAAGTATCGTTTCTTCAACCATGATGATATCGGTCTTCGGACGAACGGCATCAATCAGCCCGGCGGCACCGCTGCTGCGGGTACTCCTGTCGATGCGCGCCTGCGTACACACAGTGTTCTGGCGGGTCTGACGTACAACTTCGGTGAACCGGCTGCGCCTCCGCCGCCGCCCCCGCCGCCCCCGCCGCCTCCGCCTCCCCCGCCTCCCCCGCCGCCTCCGCCGGTGGTTGAGTGCACCCCTGGACCGTATATCGTGTTCTTCGAGTGGGATAAGTCGGACATCACGCCCGACGCCGCGACGATCCTCGACAATGCGGTTTCGGCTTATGGCAACTGCGGCAGCGCTCAGGTCATGCTGGCCGGTCACGCTGACAAGTCCGGTGGTCCGGCTTACAACGTGGGTCTCTCCCAGCGTCGTAACGACTCGGTCAAGGCTTATCTGACCTCGAAGGGTATCCCCGACGGCGTCATCACCAGCCAGGCGTTTGGTGAAAGCAAGCCCCGCGTCGAGACCGCTGACGGCGTTCGCGAACTGCAGAACCGCCGGGTGGAAATCACCTACGGTCCGGGTTCGGGCAGCTAAGCAACAAAAACAGGGTGAGCCTCGGTTCACCTGTTCGAAATGGGAAGGGGCCGGTCGAAAGACTGGCCCCTTTTTCGTATGTCCGATGAAGGGGAACTGTCGGCTGCCGATGAGCGCGCTCACGGGGCGGCTGGTCTCGCATTGGCTGTACAGAGGTTGGTGATCCCCCTCGCCCCATCTAGGAGTGTGCAGCAACACGCCTATTTTGGAGATGTCTATGGCCAGCCGGATGATCCACCACGCCTTTTTCGGCGCGAGCCTGATTGCCGCTATCAGCGTTCCCGCTCTTGGTACCCAGACGCTTTCGGCAATGGTGTCGCCTCCTGCCGACCGACCCCAGGCGACCGCTTCCCTCTTGGCAGCTGATGGGAGCGCACGCGGAACGGTCACTTTGGTGCAGACATCGGACGGGGTCGACATTGCGGTCAAGGCGAGCGGGCTGGCGCCCGGCACGCATGGCATCCACATCCATACGGTGGGCAGTTGCACCCCGCCCGATTTCGCGAGCGCAGGGGCTCACTGGAACCCGACCATGCACCAGCATGGCGTCAATAATCCCGAAGGCCCGCACCGCGGCGACATGCCCAACCTGATCGTGGACGCCAAGGGGATAGGGACGATGGACTTTTCCATTGCCCGTGCGACGCTGAAAGGTGGGGATGCCCCGTTGCTCGATGCCGATGGCGCGGCGGTCGTGATGCACGCCGGACCGGATGACATGCGGACCGATCCGTCGGGCAACTCCGGCGGGCGCGAGGCGTGCGGCGTGATAACCGCACAATAGCGTTCGCGCGCTCCTGACTTAATATTATAGGGTGGGCCAGGACGCTGTTGCGCGGTTTTGCTTGAAACCTGAGCCCGACAGTCCGATATTAGGGAGTAATCCGGCGTTTGGGCCGGAGGTTGGGAGACTTTACATGGCTAACTGGTCTGATCCCCGGACGACGGCGGCCGGGTTCGGTGGAACGCCCACCGGCGCCGTTGCGGACCGGATCGATGCGGGACTGCGGTCCTACATGCTGTCGGTTTACAATTATATGGCGAGCGGCGTGCTGCTGACCGGCATCGTCGCCATGCTGTTCGCGCAGAGCGGAATGGCGGCGCAGGTGCTCGGAGGGCCTGGCATTCTCAAGTGGATTATCATGCTGGCGCCGCTCGGTTTCGTGATGACGCTGAGCTTCGGCATCAATCGCCTGTCCACGACGACGGCAAAGGCCCTGTTCTGGGGCTATGCCGGCGTGATGGGGCTGTCGATGGCGTCCATTTTCCTCGTCTACACAGGAACGTCGATTGCCCAGACCTTCTTCGCGACGGCCGCCGCTTTTGCCGGGTTAAGCCTGTTCGGCTATACGACCAAGCGCAACCTGTCGGGCTTTGGCACCTTCCTGATCATGGGCGTGGTGGGTTTGCTGGTCGCTTCGCTGATCAACATTTTCCTGCGTTCGCCGGTCATGGATCTGGCGATCAGCGGCATCGGCGTGCTGTTGTTCGCGGGCCTGACCGCCTATGACACGCAGAAGATCAAGAGCATGTACAGCTATGTCGCGGGGACGGACATGGCTGCCAAGTCGGTGGTGATGGGGGCGCTGAGCCTGTATCTCGACTTCGTCAACATGTTCCTGTTCCTGCTGCGGTTCATGGGCAACCGCGACTGATCGGATCGGGTTAGAGTATCCAGAAAGGCCCGGCGGAGCGATCCGCCGGGCTTTTTCATGCACTGGGTGACTGCATTCTAGCGCCTTCATTTGCGCCGGCGCCTCTGCTACGCTTGGCCGATGATGACGCCGTGGGGGCACTTCCGCAGGAAACGTACGTTCAACAGCGAAGACGTGCGCCTCTATGCGATCGGCGATGTGCATGGCTGTTTCGACCTGCTCGTCCACCTTCTCCAGCGGATTGAGGCAGACCAGGCGGCACGTACGCCAGTCGAAACGCGCATTGTGCTGCTGGGCGACTATATTGACCGGGGGCCGCAGTCGCGGGATGTGTGCGAGCTGCTGTTCAGCATGGCTGGATCGAAACGGGTCTGTTGCCTGAAGGGCAATCACGAAGAAACGATGCTGGATGTTCTGGCCGGGCAAGCGGAAGCGCTGCGTTTTTGGCTGCAATATGGCGGTGCGGAAACGTTGCGCAGCTGGGGCATCAGTAACGGACTGATCGAGCATGCGCGCTTGAGCGAGCAGGGCGAACAACGGCTGATGGCGGCATTTCGATCGGCCGTCCCGATCCATCTCATCAATTGGATGCGCTATCTCCCGACACGATATGCCGTCGGCGACTATCTGTTCGTGCATGCGGGGATCCGACCCGGCGTCAGGCTTGAGCGCCAGAACGAGCGCGACCTGATGTGGATCCGCGAGCCGTTCTTGCGCAGCCGTGCGCGACATCCCGCGATGATCGTCCATGGCCATAGCGAACAGGACGATCCGCAGGACCGACCCAACAGGATCGGTATCGACACTGCCGCTTATCGCAGTGGCGTTCTGACGGCGGTCGGCATAGAGAATAATGCCCGCTGGTTCATCCAGACAGACTGACTTCCATCAAGGCGTCGGTCGGATAGTCGGGTTAACGCTGCCGTTGAGGCTTTCCCTGCGCCACTTTTTGCGTGTATTGCGCAGGTGCGAAATGGCTGCAGGAGAAATGCATTGCGGATAACGATGATCGGTTCGGGCTATGTTGGGCTGGTATCGGGCGCATGCTTTGCCGATTTCGGGCATGATGTGGTGTGCGTCGACAAGGATGCCGCCAAGATCGACGCATTGCTTGCAGGGAAAATGCCGATCTACGAGCCGGGGCTCGATCATCTGGTGTCGAGCAATGTGGCCGCCGGGCGGTTGCGCTTCACAACCGATCTGACCGAGGGCGTGCGGGGAGCCGACGCGGTGTTCATTGCCGTCGGTACGCCGTCGCGGCGCGGAGACGGCCATGCGGACCTGTCCTATGTCTATGCGGCGGCGCAGGAAATTGCCGGGGCGCTCGATGGCTTTACGGTCATCGTCGACAAATCGACCGTGCCGGTGGGGACGGGCGATGAGGTCGAGCGGATCATCCGCGAGGCCAATCCCGATGCGGATTTCGCGGTGGTGTCCAACCCTGAATTTTTGCGCGAGGGCGCGGCGATCGACGATTTCAAGCGACCCGACCGGATTGTCATCGGCGGGGACGATCCGCGCGCGCTGGAAGTGATGCGGCAGGTCTATCGCCCGCTGCACATCAACCGTTCTCCCATCGTCGAGATGAGCCGCCGGGGTGCGGAACTGACCAAATATGCGGCCAACGCCTTTCTCGCGGTCAAGATCACCTTCATCAACGAAATCGCTGATCTGTGCGAGAAGGTCGGCGCGGATGTGCAGGATGTCGCCCGCGGTATCGGCCTCGACAACCGCATCGGGGCGAAGTTTCTGCATGCCGGGCCGGGCTATGGCGGCAGTTGTTTCCCGAAGGATACGCTCGCCTTGCTCAAGACGAGCCAGGATTATGACGCGCCGCAGCGGATCGTCGAGGCGGTGGTCGGTGTCAACGACAACCGCAAGCGCGCGATGGGGCGCAAGGTCATTGCCGCCTGCGGGGGGGATGTGCGCGGCAAGACCGTCGCCGTGCTCGGGCTGACGTTCAAGCCGAACACCGACGATATGCGTGACAGCCCGGCGATTGCGGTGATCCAGACCTTGCAGGACGCGGGGGCAAGCGTACGGGCCTATGATCCGGAAGGTATGGAACAGGCGAAGCTGGTGCTCGACGGTGTCGCCTATTGCGCGAACGCCTATGAGGCGATGGAGGGCGCGGATGCGCTCGCGATCGTGACCGAGTGGGATGCGTTCCGCGCGCTCGACCTGGGCCGCGTCAAGTCGCTGCTGTCCGCGCCCATCCTGGTCGATTTGCGCAATATTTATCCGCGGGATGTCGTCGAAAAGGCTGGCTTTGCCTATCATGCGGTAGGGCGCTGAGCGTGACGGCACCGGTTCTCGTCACCGGAGCGGCGGGCTTTATCGGTCATGCGACCGTGCACCGCCTGTTGGCGCGTGGCGAACGGGTAATCGGCATCGACATCGTCAATGATTATTACGACCCGGCGCTGAAAGAGGCGCGGCTGGCGACCTTTGCCGGGATCGAGGGTTTCACGTTCCACCGAATGGACATCGCCGATGCGGAGGCCGTGGCGGCGCTGGTGCGCGCGCATTGCATCACGCGCGTCGTGCACCTCGCCGCGCAGGCGGGTGTGCGGTACAGCCTCGAAAATCCCTTTGCCTATGAGCGGTCGAACCTCGCCGGGCATCTCTCCGTGATGGAAGCGTGCCGCCATGCGGAGGGCTTCGAGCATCTCGTTTATGCGTCGTCCAGCTCGGTCTATGGCGACCGGCCAACGGGGGGCGCGGGCTTTCGCGAGGATGATCCGACCGTCAGCCCCGTCTCGCTCTATGCGGCGACCAAGCGCGCGTGCGAACTGATGAGCCACAGCTACGCGCATCTTTATGGCCTGCCGCAGACGGGGCTGCGCTTCTTCACCGTCTATGGCCCGTGGGGCCGGCCGGACATGGCCTATTTCAGCTTTACGCAGAAGATTCTGCGCGGCGAGCCGATCGAGGTCTATGGTGAAGGCAAGATGGCGCGCGACTTCACCTATATCGACGATATTGTCGACGGCATCATAGGCGCGCTCGATCATCCGCCTGCGGCGAAGGACCATCGCGTGCTCAACATCGGTGACAGCCACCCGGTCGGGCTGCTCGACATGATCGAGACGCTGGAACGCGCGATCGGGCGGACGGCGGAAAAGATCATGCGGCCGATGCAGCCGGGCGATGTGACGGCGACCTTTGCCGACGTGTCGCGACTCCGCGCGCTGACCGGGTATAAACCCAAGGTGATGCTGGCGGAGGGATTGCAGCACTTTGCCGACTGGTATCGCGGCTATTATGGCTAGGCGCAGCGGGCGGGGGGTGGATCGATGCAGATCCGCCTGATCCGCTACTTCCTGGCGCTGGTGAAAGAGCGGCATTTCGCGCGGGCAGCCGACGCCTGTGGCGTGACGCAGCCGACTCTGTCGGCGGGGCTGACCGCGCTGGAGCGACAGATGGGCAAGCGTCTCGTGGTGCGCGACCGGCGCTTTATCAGCCTGACGCCGGAGGGCGAGGCGATGCTCCCCTGGGCGCAGCAGATGCTCGCCGCGCAGGAGGGCATGAATGCGGCTGTCGGCGGGGTGCGGGGGCCTTTGACCGGCGAGTTCCGATTGGGCGCCATCCCCGCCGCGCTGCCGTGGACGGGGCGGCTGGCGCAGGCGCTGCTCGCCGCGCAGCCGGAGCTTGACCTATCGATCCGGTCGCTGACGTCGCGCGAGATCGTGCGCGCGCTCGCCGCGTTCGAGCTGGATGGCGGCATCACCTATCTCGATCATGAGCCACCCGCCGACGTCATCCGTGTGCCGCTTTATGCCGAGCAATATCGCGTGCTGCTACGGCGCGATGTGGCTGGGGACCGCACGGACATCAGCGTGGCGACGGCCGCCGATCTGCCGCTGTGCCTGTTGCATCAGGGGATGCAGAACCGGCGCATATTGGACGCGCGCATGGCGGAACGTGGTCTGATCCTCCGGCCGCGCGCGACGGCGGATTCCTATGTTGCCTTGCTGGCGTTGGTGCAGGATGGGCCGTTCGCGACGATCATTCCCGACAGCTACGCCCGCCTGCTGCCCGATTTGCCCTGGGCGTCTATCCTCCCCTTCTCCGATCCCTTGCCGTCGAGCACGGTGGGACTGGTGGTGCTTGATCGCGAGCCGGTCGCTACCATGGCTTGCGCCGTCCTGGCGGCAGCGCGAAGTCTCGCATGATAGAGAAAATCTATCACCCATGCGCCGGATCGATTTGACGCAGCCATCCTAAAAGAGGAAAATCCCGCTTCCACGGCGGAGATTTTCCAGTGACGAGCGACGGTGACACAGGCGATCTGAGCGGGCTGATCGATCGGCTCGCGCCGCTTCATGCGCGGAAAAGGGGTGGATTACTGCCGCTTCTGCACGCCGTGCAGGAGGAGATTGGGTTCGTTCCGGATGCGGCGGTTCCCCTGATTGCCGAGGCGCTCAACATCAGCCGCGCCGAAGTGCATGGCGTGGTCACCTTCTATCATGATTTCCGGCGGACCCCGGCAGGGCGGCACGTCGTCAAGCTGTGCCGGGCGGAAAGCTGTCAGGCGCGCGGCGGTGCGGCCATCGAAAAGGCCATGCAGCGACGGCTGGGCGTGGCGATGGGCGCAACGCGTGGCGATGGCGCGGTCAGTCTGGAGCCGGTCTATTGCCTTGGCCTGTGCGCGATCGGGCCGAATGCGCTGGTCGATGGACGGCCGGTCGCGCGGATCGACGCGGGCGCGATCGAGCGGATTGCGGCGGGGGTCGGCGCATGAGCCGGGTCTACATCAGCAAGGACATGGCGTCGGTGGCGCTCGGCGCCGATGCGCTGGCCGATGCGTTCGCGGCGGCCGGGTGCGAGGTCGTGCGCACCGGCAGCCGGGGGTTGTTTTCGATCGAACCTCTGGTGGAGGTCGAAACGGGCGAAGGGCGGATCGGCTATGGACCGGTGGGGCCGGGCGATGTCGCGGCGGTCCTCGATGGCACGCACGCCAACCGGCTCGGCGATGTGACGGCGCTGCCCTTTTTCGTGCGGCAGCAGCGGTTCAGCTTTGAGCGGGTGGGCGTGATCGATCCGCTCGATTGTGATGCTTATGCCGCGCATGACGGCTGGCGCGGGCTGGATGCGGCGCGGGCGGTTGCTCCGCAGGCGGTGGTCGATGCGGTGAAGGCGTCGGGTCTTCGCGGCCGGGGCGGGGCGGGCTTCCCCACCGGCATCAAGTGGCAGACCGTGCTGGACGCGGCGAGCGACGAGAAATTCATCGTTTGCAACGCGGATGAGGGCGACAGCGGCACCTTTGCCGACCGGATGCTGATGGAGGGCGACCCCTATTGCCTGATCGAGGGCATGGCGATTGCCGCCCATGCGGTGGGCGCGGGGCATGGCTACATCTATATCCGCTCGGAATATCCCTTTGCCATCGAAACGATGCACGCCGCGATCGAGCGGTCGGCGCGGCGGATGGCGCCCTTCACGCTGGAAGTGCGTGTCGGCGCGGGCGCCTATGTGTGCGGCGAGGAGACGGCGCTGCTCGATTCGATCGAGGGCAAGCGCGGGCAGGTGCGCGCCAAGCCGCCGCTGCCCGCGATCGAGGGACTGTTCGGCAAGCCCACGGTCATCAACAACGTGCTGAGCCTCGCCGCCGTGCCGTTCATCCTGAGCGAGGGGGCGGAGGCCTATGCGGCGGTCGGCTTCGGCCGGTCGCGTGGGACCATGCCGGTGCAGCTTGCGGGCAATGTGAAGAATGGCGGGCTGTTCGAGGTCGGCTTCGGAATCACGCTGGGCGAACTGGTGAACGACATCGGCGGTGGCACGGCGAGCGGGCGGCCGGTGCGCGCGGTGCAGGTCGGCGGTCCGCTGGGCGCCTATTTCCCGCCGTCGATGTTCCATCTGCCGTTCGATTATGAGGCGTTTGCGGGGGCGGGCGGGCTCATCGGCCATGCCGGGATCACCGTGTTCGACGACAGCGTCGACATGGCGCATATGGCGCGTTTCGCCATGGAATTCTGCGCGGCAGAAAGCTGCGGCAAGTGCACGCCCTGCCGCATCGGATCGACGCGCGGGGTGGAGATCATGGACCGGATACTCGCCGCGAGAAACACCGCACTATCGTCCGTTCGCCCCGAGCCTGTCGAAGGGCTGTTTAGCACTTTGGACGAAAAGGACGGTGCTTCGACACGCTCAGCACGAACGGAGGGGGGATATTTGGCCAAGGCCCTCTATTCCCGGTCCCCCGCGCGGATCGATACGGGCCTTACCGCGCAAACCGACCTGCTGCGCGATCTGTGCGACACCATGAAATACGGATCGCTGTGCGCGCTGGGCGGGTTCACGCCCTATCCGGTATTGAGCGCGCTCGACCATTTTCCTGAAGATTTCGGTGCATCTGCGCCCATTCAAGACGCTGCGGAGTAACGAACATGGCTTTCACCCGCGAAACCGATCATGGCACGCCGCCGGTCCTGGCGAACGGTACTACCGTGACTCTTTCCATCGACGGGCAGGCGGTGAGCGTACCCGAGGGGACTTCGCTGATGCGCGCGGCGTCGCTGATCGGCACGGCGATTCCCAAGCTGTGCGCCACGGACAGCGTCAAGAGTTTCGGTTCCTGCCGCCTCTGCCTTGTCGAGGTGGAGGGGCGCAACGGCTTCCCCGCGTCCTGCACGACGCCGGTGGCCGAGGGGATGGTCGTCAGCACCCAGACGGAGCGCCTGAAAAAGCTGCGCCGCGGAGTCATGGAGCTGTATATTTCCGACCATCCCCTCGATTGCCTGACCTGCGCGGCCAACGGCGATTGCGAATTGCAGGATCAGGCCGGAGCGGTGGGCCTGCGCGACGTGCGCTATGGCTATGACGGCGCGACCAACATGGGGCAGGCGAAGGACCGGTCCAACCCTTATTTCGATTTCGATCCGAGCAAGTGCATCGTCTGTTCCCGCTGCGTGCGCGCCTGCGACGAGGTGCAGGGCACCTTCGCGCTGACGATCGAGAATATGGGCTTCGGCTCGAAGGTCAGCGCCGGACAGAGCGAGGACTTTCTGGCCTCCGACTGCGTGTCGTGCGGGGCGTGCGTACAGGCCTGCCCCACCGCGTCTCTGATCGAGAAGAAGGTGGTGGAGGTCGGCACCCCGGATCGGTCGGTCATCACCACCTGCGCCTATTGCGGGGTCGGCTGCACATTCCGTGCGGAAACGCGCGGCGAGGAACTGGTCCGCATGGTGCCGTGGAAGGACGGCAAGGCCAATCATGGCCATAGCTGCGTCAAGGGACGGTTCGCCTGGGGCTATGCGCAGCACAAGGAGCGCATCCTGAACCCGATGATCCGCGCGTCGGTAGACGAGCCGTGGCGCGAGGTGAGCTGGGACGAGGCGATTGCCCACACGGCGAGCGAGTTCCGGCGGATCCAGACGAAGTACGGCGTGCGCTCGATCGGTGGCATCACCTCGTCGCGCTGCACCAATGAGGAGACGTTTCTCGTCCAGAAGCTGATCCGGCAGGGGTTCGGCAACAACAATGTCGATACCTGCGCGCGGGTGTGCCATTCGCCCACCGGCTATGGGTTGAAGACGACGTTCGGGACGAGCGCGGGAACGCAGGACTTTGACAGCGTGCAGTACGCGGACGTCATCCTGGTCATCGGCGCAAACCCGACTGATGCGCACCCGGTGTTTGGCAGCCGGATGAAGCAGCGGCTGCGCGAAGGGGCGAAGCTGATCGTCGTCGACCCGCGCCGGATCGATCTGGTGAAATCGCCGCATGTCGCCGCCGAGCATCATCTCCCGCTGCGCCCCGGCACCAACGTCGCGCTGCTGACGGCGATGGCGCATGTGATCGTCACGGAAGGGCTGGCAAACGAGGACTATATCCGCGCGCGCTGTGAGTGGGACGAATATGAGGACTGGGCGGCGTTCGTGTCGCAGCGGGAACGCTCGCCGGAAGCGACCGAGGCGCTGACCGGGGTTCCGGCGGCAGACGTGCGGGCGGCGGCGCGCCTCTATGCGACGGGCGGCAACGCGGCGATTTATTATGGCTTGGGCGTCACGGAGCACAGCCAGGGCAGCTCGACCGTGATGGCGATCGCCAACCTCGCGATGGCGACCGGCAATGTCGGGCGTGAGGGCGTGGGCGTCAATCCGCTGCGCGGGCAGAATAATGTGCAGGGCGCCTGCGATATGGGCAGCTTTCCGCACGAATTTTCCGGCTATCGCCATGTATCGGATGAACCGACACGCAAGCTGTTCGAGCAGGCTTGGGGCGTCTCGCTCGATGCCGAGCCGGGGCTGCGCATCCCCAACATGCTCGATGCCGCGACGGACGGGGTATTCAAGGGCATCTTCATCCAGGGCGAGGATATCCTCCAGTCCGACCCAAACACCCATCATGTCGCGGCGGGCCTCGCGGCGATGGAATGCGTGGTGGTGCAGGATCTGTTCCTCAACGAAACCGCCAATTACGCGCATGTTTTCCTGCCCGGTTCGACGTTCCTGGAGAAGGACGGGACGTTCACCAACGCGGAACGGCGCATCCAGCGGGTGCGCAAGGTGATGCAGCCCTTAAACGGCTATGCCGACTGGGAAATCGTGCAGCTGGTAGCGAACGCCATGGGGCTGGGATGGAGCTACGCGCATCCCGGCGAGATCATGGACGAGATTGCGGAGCTGACCCCGACCTTCACTAACGTGTCCTACGACGCGCTTGATCGGCATGGTTCGCTGCAGTGGCCGGCCAACGCCGCCGCGCCGGACGGGACGCCGACGATGCATATCGAGGGCTTCGTGCGCGGCAAGGGCAAGTTCGTGGTGACGGACTATGTGCCGACCGATGAGAAAACCGGCCCGCGCTTCCCGCTGCTGCTCACCACCGGGCGCATCCTCAGCCAGTACAATGTCGGCGCGCAGACCCGGCGCACCGAGAATGTCGCCTGGCATCCCGAGGACATGCTGGAAATCCACCCGGTCGATGCCGAGAACCGGGGTGTCAAGGAAGGCGACTGGGTGGCGCTCAAGAGCCGCGCGGGGGAAACGACGCTGCGCGCGCATGTGACGGATCGCGTGGCGCCGGGCGTTGTCTACACCACCTTCCACCACCCGGACACGCAGGCCAATGTCATCACCACCGATTATTCCGACTGGGCCACCAATTGCCCGGAATATAAGGTGACGGCGGTGCAGGTCGGGCTTTCCAACGGGCCGTCCGACTGGCAGGAACGCTATGAGGAGCAGGCACGGCGCAGTCGGCGCATCGTGCAGGCCGAAGCGGCGGAGTAAGGGCGATGATGAGCAACCGCGAGCGGCTGGTCTATATGGCCAACCAGATCGCGCGCAATTTCGCGGCGCTGGGGCACGACAATGCCGTGGCAGCGACCGCCGACCATATCGCAAGCTTCTGGGATCCGCGCATGCGTGAAACGATTTTCGCGTGCGGAGCGGACGATGGCCTGGGCGATCTGGCCGGGGCGGCCGTGGCGCGGCTGCGTGCCGGAGCGCAGCCCGCGCCCCAGACGCCAGTGACGCAGCTTAGCGGCGGCAGCGATGCGGGATGACCGGGCGGCGCTCCGGTGAGCGAGCCGGGGGGATCGTCCTACGCGTTTGAAAGGATCGGCGCGGATGGATCCCGCTCATCCGTAGATCGGGTGCTTGCCGATGAGACGCCGGTCGCGATCGAGTATAACAGCCTCGGTTACGCCGTGCTGATGGCGAGTACCATCGATCTGGAAGATCTGGCGTACGGCTTTTCCCGTTCGGAACGGCTGATCGAGAGCGCCAGCGACATCATTGACATCGACACACACCGCATGCCGCAGGGCTGGGTCGTGCGCATCACACTGGCGGAAACGCATCTCCCGCGCGTGGTGGAGCGGGTGCGGCACCGGGTATCGGAATCCTCCTGCGGGCTGTGCGGCATCGAGAATCTGGAACAGGCGCTGCGGCCTCTGCCGCGCGTTGCTTCTCCGGCGCGCATTGATGACGCCGCGATTTTCCGGGCACTGGCGGCGCTGTCCGGTCGTCAGGCGATGAATGAGGCGACGGGCGCTGTCCATGCCGCTGCCGCCGTGGATGTGAACGGGGCCATCCGGCTCGTGCGCGAGGATGTTGGGCGGCACAACGCCTTCGACAAGCTGATCGGCGCGATGCTGCGCGCGGGGCAGGGGTGGGATGGCGGCTTCGCGCTGCTCTCGTCGCGCTGTTCCTACGAACTGGTGGAAAAGGCCGTGCTTGCGGGGTGTCCGCTGTTGGTCACGATTTCCGCCCCGACCGCCTTGGCGGTAGAACGCGCGCGCGCGGCGGGATTGCCGCTGATCGTACTGGCGCGGCCGGACGCTGTCCTTCGCCTTGTCTGAACCCTACGGCTTGGTGGAGCGCTTGGCCGAAAACGCAAAGTCGACCGATACCGGCGCAGCGATCTGATCTGTCGCGGCCCATTCGCCGGTTCCCACACCGAATTTTGTACGATCGAGGCGGGATGATCCTGTCACCTTGGCCGTGTCGCCATCGATTTTCAGCGTGAAGGACAGCGTCACCGGCTTGCTGACCCCGTGCAGTTGCAGGCTGCCGTCCGCCTTGTAGCGATCGCCGCCCAGCGACCGGATGGCGCTGGATGTGAACACCGCCTGCGGATGGGCGGCAGTGTCGAAGAAGTCGCCGCCCTGAAGCATTTCGTCCCGCTGGCTGTCGTCGGTGCTGGCCGACGCGAGATCGATCGTCACCGTGATCCGCGAGGCGTCGAGCGCATCGGGGCTGAACAGAATGTCGGATTTCCAGGATCCGAACCGTCCCGCAATGGCCGTGCCGTTCCAGCTTGCGGTGAAGCCCAGCCGTCCGCCCGACGCCACGGTCCACCGGGCGAGAGGCTGCGCTGCGAGGGCGGGTGCGGTTGCGTTGGTCGTGGCGTTCTCGACAGGTGCGCTGTTGGTAACGATGCTCTCTTCCGCGTCATCGTCGTCGACCAGCGTGGCGGCGGGCGCGCTGGCGTTCACCGGTGCGGTCGGGGACGTGCCGAAGGAGACGAAGCGGGCCGCAACGAACGTCGTGGTGATGATGCCCAGCACGACGAGCGTCGCCACTCCGGCGCGCGCGCGCGATACATGACGCCCCGCGCCCAGCAGCGGAATCATGCGGCCGAGGATGTTTTCGTCCTTCACGAACTGGTGCCGCAGCGCGCCCGCGACATGGAGCAGGAACAGCACGAAGCCGAGCAATGCCAGCGCGCTATGCGCTCCCTCGGACGGTTCATGGACGAAGGCGGGCAGGGGCAGATGCGGCAGCGGGATCGTTCCGAACAACAATGTCGGCAGCTTCAGCCGCGCGGTCGATACCAGCGCCCAGCCGGTCAGCGGTGCGCCGATCAGCACGGCATAAAATGCTAGATGCACAGCGTGCGCCAGACGCCTCGCCCAGACGGAATCGGCCATCAACTGAGGCCGGGGCCGCATCAGCCGCACCGCCAGGCGCAGCAGCGTGAGCACGAGGATCAAAATCCCGATCGACTTGTGAAGCTGAAATGCGGTGAAGAGCGCCGGCCCCTTGGGAATGTCTTCCAGCCGCCAGCCCAGCGCGAGCTGAAACGCCAGCAGGAGCGCAAGCACCCAGTGGAGCGTCATCGCGGTGCGGGAATAACGGCTCACGGGCATGGATCTCCTGAACGCGTGGCGGAGGAGCATCTCCACGCGATGCGTACTCTGACCATTGCACCGCGAACCTGTCAAGCACCGCCCGGCGGTGGTGTCAGGCGGCATTCGCCTTTTCCAGCGCCTCTGCGGCCGCCATCCATTCCTGTTCGGCGGCTTCAATCGCCTTTTCCACATCGGCGCGCCGCTTCATCAGTTCGGACATCGTGCAGTTCTTCTCGGCCGGGTCGGCGCTCGCCGGGTCGAACATCGCGCGTTCGATGCGCGAGCGCTTTGCTGTGAGATCGGCCAGCGCCTTTTCCGTCTTCGTCACGGCGTTGGACAGCGCGCGCGCCTGTTCGCGTGCGTCGGCCGCCGCCTTGCGGTCGGCCTTCTTGTCGCTCTTGCCCGCCGATCCGGACGCGTTGCCCGGCGCCTTGCCCAGCACGATGTCAGTATAATCGTCGAGCGTGCCGTTGAATTCCTTCGCCACGCCGCTGTCGACCAGCACCAGCCGGTCGGCGACCAGTTCGATCATATGCCGGTCGTGGCTGACGATCACCACCGCACCCGAATAGCTGTTGAGCGCCTGAACCAGCGCCTCACGCGAGTCCACGTCAAGATGGTTGGTCGGCTCGTCGAGGATGAGGAGATGCGGGGCGTTACGGGTGATGAGCGCCAGCGCCAGCCGTGCCCGCTCACCGCCCGACAGCGAACCGACCTTCTGCGTGGCGCGCTCACCCGAAAAGCCGAAGCGCCCGAGTTGGGCGCGCACCGCGCCGGGCGTCGCGCCCTTCATCTGGCGCGTCATATGTTCGAGCGGGGTGTCGCCGGTGTCGAGTTCCTCCACCTGATATTGCGTAAAATAGCCGACCGTCATTTTCCCCGACGCGCTCATGCTGCCGTCCATCGTGGGGAGCTGCGCGGCGAGCAGGCGGGCGAGCGTGGTCTTGCCGTTGCCGTTCTTGCCGAGCAGGGCGATGCGGTCGTCCGGATCGATGCGCAGGTTGAGGCGCTGGAGGATCGGCCGTTCGTCATAGCCGACCGAGGCCATGTCGAGCGTGATCAGCGGCGGGCGGAGTTCCGGCGGATCGGGGAAGGCAAAGGACAGGCTGGGATCTTCCAGCGCGGCGGCGATCGGCTGCATCTTGGCGAGCGCCTTGGCGCGCGACTGGGCCTGCTTCGCGGTGCTGGCGCGCGCGCTGTTGCGCGCCACATAGTCCTGCAACCGGGCGCGTTCCGCCGCCTGCTTCTCCCGCGCGGATTCGAGCTGGGCGAGCCGTTCGGCACGCTGCCGCTCGAATGCGTCGTAGCCGCCGGGGTAGAGGGTGATCTTCCCCTGTTCCAGATGCAGGATATGGTCGACCACATTGTTGAGCAGGTCGCGCTCATGGCTGATGATGACGATCGTGGCGCGATAATCCTTGAGGAAATTTTCGAGCCACAGGGTCGCTTCAAGGTCGAGGTGGTTCGACGGCTCGTCGAGCAGCAGCAGGTCCGGCGCGGAAAACAGCAGCGCGCCCAGCGCGACGCGCATCTTCCAGCCGCCCGAATAGCTGTCGAGCGGGCGGTTCTGCATCTCCTCGTTGAAGCCAAGGCCGACGAGGATGCGCCCGGCGCGCGCCGGGGCGCTGTACGCATCGATGGCGAGCAGCCGATCGTGGATGTCACCCAGCCGGTCGGGGTCTTCGCAGGTCTCGCTCTCGTGCAGCAGCGCCGCGCGCTCGTTATCGGCGGCGAGCACGGTCTCGAACGGGGTCGCGGTGCCGCTCGGCGCTTCCTGCGCGATATAGCCGAGCCGCGTGCCGCGCGGCATATCGACGCTGCCGCCGTCCGGATCGATGAGGCCGATGATCGCCTTCATCAGCGTGGACTTGCCCGCGCCGTTGCGCCCGATCAGCCCGACCCGCGATTGGGGGGGCAGGGCGGCGCTCGCCTTGTCCAGTATGACGCGCCCGCCCAGGCGCACGGTGATCTCGTTGAGGTTCAGCATGGCCGCGCCCTTAGCACGGGATCGGGCGGGGTGTTAGCGCCTATTCCCGCTGCGGAACCGAAGGGCGTCTTCCGGGATTGATGGATGTTGCCGCAGCAAAGGATATCCCATGCCCGCACGTCCCTATTGGCAGGGCCAGATCAGGCTGGCGCTCGTTTCCATTCCGGTCGAGATTTTCTCGGCGACGAAGAGCGGGGCGACGATTGCCTTTCACCAGATCCACGAGCCGTCGGGCAAGCGCATCCATTATGAAAAGGTGGTGGACGGCATCGGTCCGGTCGATCCCGAAGAAATCGTCAAGGGCTATGAAGTGGAGAAGGGCGAATATGTCCTGCTGGAGGAGGAGGAGATTGAGGGCGTTGCGCTGGAAAGCCGCAAGACGCTGGAGCTCAATCGCTTCGTCGATGTGGGAGAGATCGACGCGATCTTCTATGACAAGGCCTATTATGTCGTGCCTTCGGACACTCTGGCCGAGGAAGCCTTCGTCGTGTTGCGCGAGGCGCTGCGCAAGACCCGCAAGATCGGGCTGGGGCAGCTGGCGCTGCGCGGACGGGAATATGTCGTCAGTCTGAAACCTTGCGGGCGGGGCATGGTGCTCGAAACGCTCAAATATTCCGATGAGGTCAACCAGTCGTCGAGCTATTTCCGCGGCATTGGGGATAGCAAGCCTGACGCCGACCTGCTCGACCTCGCCACGTCGCTCATCGAGAAGAAGGCGGGCGCATTCGACGCCGACGATTATCACGACCGCTATGTCGATGCGCTGCGCGCGCTGATCGCGAAGAAGCAAAAGTCGAAATCGAGCAAGCTGGTGATCGAGGATGAGGAAAGCACACCAGCCGAGAGCATGAATGTCGTCGATCTGATGAAGGCGCTCAAGAAATCGCTCGATGGTGGCGGCGGTAGGGCCACATCCAAGGCCCCGGCCGCGAAAAAGCCGGCTGCAAAAGCCAAGACGACCAAGCCTTCCGGCGCGAAAGCCGCAGCCGGAGCGGCACCGGCGCGAACCCGCAAACGCGCGTGATGATGGCCCGCCGCGATCCGCTCTCCGACTATAACACCAAGCGTGATTTCACGCGCACGGCCGAACCGAAGGGCAAGCGCGACACGAGCGGCGGCCAGCGTTTCCTGGTGCAGAAGCATGATGCGACCCGGCTGCACTGGGATTTCCGGCTGGAAATGGATGGCGTCCTGAAAAGCTGGGCGGTGACGCGCGGTCCGAGCCTCGATCCCGATGACAAGCGCCTCGCCGTGCGCACGGAGGACCATCCGCTCGATTATGCGACCTTCGAGGGGACCATTCCCAAGGGCGAATATGGCGGCGGCACGGTGATGCTGTGGGACGAAGGCACCTGGGAAGCGGTCGGCGGCAAGGACCCGACCAAGACGATCGAGGAAGGGCATGTGCATGTCATCCTCCATGGCCATCGGATGAACGGTGAATGGCTGCTGGTGCGGATGAAGCCACGCGGCAACGAAAAGCGTGAGAACTGGCTGCTTCGCAAGGTGGAGGATGAGGAGGCTGGCGCGTCGGATACGCTCGTCGAGGAGGCGCTCACCAGCGTGACGACCGGGCGGACCATGGCGCAGATCGCGGCCGGGGAGACGCCCGTCACGCGGTCAAAATCCACGCCCGAAAAACCGAGCAAGACAACGCGCACCCCCGCCAAATCGGCCAAGGCAAAGGGAGGAAAAAGCGTTCCCCCCGCCTTCCGCGCGATCCAGCTGGCCACTCTGGTCGAGCGCGTGCCGGAGGGGTCGGACTGGATTCACGAAATCAAATATGACGGTTACAGGACGCTGCTCGCCATCGGCGGAGGCGCCGTTAAGGCCTATACCCGCACCGGCCTGGACTGGTCGGACACATTTGCGCCTGTGTGCGACGCCGCCAGCCAACTCGACATCGGCAGCGCGCTGATCGATGGCGAGGTGGTGGCGCTCGACGCGGACGGTCGACCGAGCTTCTCCGCGCTACAACGGGCGCTAAAAGAGGGCGGGGCGCTCCATTATTTCGCGTTTGATCTGCTGGAGCAGGATAGCGAGGATCTGAGCGGCTTGCCCAATCTGGAGCGCAAGGAGCGGCTGGCGGCGTTGATGCAGGATGCGCCGACGCCGCTGCATTACGCCGATCATGTCGTCGGGGCAGGCGAAAAGCTGTTCCAGCGGCTGTGCAAGGACGGCTATGAGGGGGTGGTTTCCAAGCGCGCTGACGCGTCCTATCGCGGAACGCGGAGCCGTAATTGGCTGAAGATCAAATGCACGCGGCGCCAGGAATTTGTCGTGCTCGGTTACGGGATAAGCGACAAGGCGGGCCGTGGGCTGAAATCACTGCTGGTGGGGGTCCATGACGGCGGCGCGCTGCGCTACGCCGGACGGGTGGGAACGGGGTTCGATGCCGCCACGCGCGACATGCTGGTGGCGACGATGGAGCCGCTCGCGCGCAAGACGCCCGCTGCCGATGTGCCGAAAGCCGTCGCGCGCGGCGTGCATTGGGTGAAGCCCTCGCTGGTTGTAGAAATCGCCTTTTCGGAATTTACGGCCGATCATATCCTGCGGCACCCCAGTTACATCGGACTGCGGCAGGACAAGCCTGCCAAGGACGTCGTGGTGGAACAGCCGGTTGCTGTGCAGGATGAGACTGGGGGCGGCGAAAACCCCGACAACTCTTATCATGGCGTGACCATCACCCATCCCGAGCGCGTCATCGATCCGACAGCCCCGACGACGAAGGGCGCGCTCGCGGCCTATTATGCCAAGCTCGCCGACCCGTTGCTCGCGTGGCTCGCCAATCGCCCTGTGAGCCTCGTCCGCTGCCCGCAGGGGCGCGAGAAGCAATGCTTTTTCCAGAAGCATGATGGTGGCAGCTTCGGCGACCGGGTGGACCGCATCTCGATTCCCGACACCAAGGGCAAGCAGGAAGACTATCTGGTCGTCAACACGCCGGAAAGCCTGCTGACCTGTGTGCAGATGGGCACGATCGAGCTGCACGGATGGGGATCGCCCGCCGATGACATCGAACATCCCGATCGGATGATCTTCGATCTCGATCCCGATGAGGGCGTCGACTTTGCGACGGTGCGCAATGCCGCTGTGCAGTTGCGCGATCTGCTCGCCGAAATGGGATTGCAGAGCTTCGCGATGGTCTCCGGCGGCAAGGGCGTGCATGTCGTCGTTCCGCTCGACGGCAGCGCGGACTGGCCAGCGGTGAAGGACTTTGCCAGCCGGTTCGCGCAGGCGGTTTCGAGCGCGCATCCCGACCGGTTCACGGCCAATATGCGCAAGGCGCAGCGCAAGGGAAAGATCTTCATCGACTGGCTGCGCAACGAGCGCGGAGCGACGGCGGTGATGCCCTATTCCGCGCGGGCGCGACCCCGGACCAGTGTTGCCGCCCCGGTCGAATGGAACGAGCTGGCATCGATGGAGACGGCCGCGCCCTTCACCATCAAGGATGCCGACACGCTCCTCACGCGTGCCAAAAGCAAGGCGCTCAAGGCCTGGGGAAAGGCGGATCAGGCGCTGCCGGATACGTAGTCTTCCGGGTTTTGCGCCGAAACTTCTATCCACAGCTTTGATGCGCTCCTATTTGACGTCAGGCGTGTTTGCCCGCTAGGGCTGTCATAAAATTGTAACATATCGGGGTCTCGTCATTCGTCAGATCGCTGCCTTGCCATATCGAACGGACGGGGATGCGCTCGACGCGCCCGTCAGCATCCTGCTCGTCACCTCGCGGGGGACGAAGCGCTGGGTCATTCCCAAGGGTAATCTGGTGAAAGGCCTGTCTCCCCACGCATCGGCCGCGCATGAAGCGGAAGAGGAAGCAGGGATCATCGGCTCGGTATGCCCGACACCACTGGGCAGCTACCCCTATCGCAAGGTGTTGCGCAGTGGAGCGTCCCGGTGGATGGAGGTCGATGTCTTTCCCGTGCTAGTGACGCAGGAGCTCGACCAGTGGGAGGAGCAGGACCAGCGCGAGCGCCGCTGGTTCCCGCTTGCCGAAGCGGCGGATGCTGTGGACGAACCCGAGCTGCGCGACCTGATGCGCAAGTTCAAGGCTGCCGAATTTACCGCTCTCGCCAGGCGCGGCTTTCTGCCCGTCGCCACTGATATCAAAGAAGGTTTCAAGATGTTTCACTGGTTCCAGAACCTGCTGCCCAAGCAGGGCAATTTCTTCAACCTGTTCGAGGCGCACGCCGTCACCCTGATTGCCGGGAGCGACGCGCTCGCCCGCCTGTTGCAGGGCGGCCCGTCGATGCAGGACCATATCCGCGAGATCATCGAGCGCGAGCATGAGGCCGACGCGATCATCCGCGAAGTGCTCCAGACCGTGCGCCGCACCTTCCTGACCCCCTTCGACCGCAGTGCGATCACCAGCCTGATCGTCTCCATGGACGATGCCATCGACCAGATGCAGCAGACGGCGGGTGCGATCAGCCTTTACGAAGTCACCGATTTCTCGCAGGAAATGAAGGATATGGCGGCGATCATCGTCGATGCGTCGCGCCTGCTGGCCGAAGCGCTGCCCCTTCTGCGCAGCATCCACGCGAACGCCGCGCGGCTGCACGAACTGACCGAGCGGCTGGTGACGATGGAGGGCCAGGCGGACCAGATCCATTCCACGGGCCTCAAGGCGTCGTTCAAGGCGCATGGGCAGGGCAACACCCTGCGGTTCATCGTCGAGCGGGAAATCTACAGCCATCTCGAAAAGGTGGTGGACCGGTTCGAGGATGTGGCGAACGAGATCGACGGCCTCGTGATCGACCACGCATAGGGCGGGCGGGACATGACGACCACCATCATCGCGTTGCCGCTGCTTGTGGCGCTGATCGGCCTCGCGCTGGCCTTTGATTTCCTGAACGGGCTCCACGATGCCGCGAATTCCATCGCCACGGTGGTGTCGACGCGTCTGCTCTCGCCGGTGCAGGCGGTGCTGTTTGCCGCCGTCTTCAATTTCTCCGCCTACTGGATCTTCGGCCTGAAGGTCGCCGAGACGGTGGGGAAGGGGATTATCGACAAGGATATCGTCAATCCGCAGGTCATCTTCGGCGCGCTGGTGGGCGCGATGTTCTGGAACATCGTTACCTGGTGGAAGGGCATACCATCCTCCTCCAGCCATGCGCTGGTCGGTGGGCTGATAGGCGCGGGGATGATGCGGGCGGGCACGGACGGAATTGTCTGGGCGGGTGTATCAAAGACCGCATCCGCGATCGTGCTTTCCCCCATGCTCGGCCTGATGCTCTCGATGTTCCTGATGATGGCGACGTCGTGGATCTTCATGCGCGCCACCGCCAACCGCGCGGAAGGCGTGTTCCGCAAGCTGCATCTCATTTCCTCCGCCGCCTATTCGCTCGGCCATGGCGCGAACGATGCGCAGAAGACGATGGGCATCATCACCGTGCTGCTCTATTCGCAGGGGATGCTGGGCGGCGAGTTCCACGTGCCCGAATGGGTGGTGCTGAGCTGCTATACGGCGATCGCGCTCGGGACGCTGTCGGGCGGGTGGAAGATCATCGAGACGATGGGTACGCGCATTACCAAGCTGTCGCATCATCAGGGGTTTTGCGCGTCGGCGGGTGGCTCGGTGATGTTGTTCGCCGCCTCCGCTCTCGGCATTCCGGTCTCGACCACGCATACCATTACCGGCTGCGTGGTCGGCGTGGGCGCGGCGCGGCGGGCGTCCGCCGTGCGCTGGAGCGTGGCGCGCAGCGTGGGCGTGGCCTGGCTCATCACCATTCCCGCTTCGGCTGCGGTGGGCGCAGCGTTTTATGGCCTGACGACGTTGTTCTGATCTCCGTTGCGAACGGGTTTACGCCCCGTCCAGAATCTCGACCGGGTCACCCACCGCGATCGCGCCGGTTGTTTCCGCTATCGCATTCTGCCCGAAGACGACGCCCGATCGGGATCTTTGCCCCAGCGCGCGCAAGGTCGGGAGCGGCTCGTCCCCGTGGCTGCGTAGGCCGGTCAGATGGTCCTGCGTGGTCACGATGCAGCGGACACAGGGTTTGACCAGCCGCAGGATGACCTCTCCGATGCGGATCCGTCGCCAGCCTTGCTCGGCCCAGGTTCCGGTCGTGCCGCGCACCACGATGTTGGGCCGAAAGCGCTCCATCGGGATCGGATGGGAAAGCCGGGCGTTGAGCGCGGCAAGCGACTCCTCTGTGGTCACCAGAAGCGGATAGCCATCCGCGAAGCTCACCAGATCGTCCGCATCGCTGAACGCCGGATCGACCCTGCGGATGTCCGGGTCCGACTGGTAGACCAGTTGCACGGGCCGACCGACCGCCTGTGACAGGAACGCGGCGGCATCCGCCCCGGCGAGCCGCGCGGTGACGGTGTCGCGCCACACGCGCACGGAAATCGGGTGATCGGGAACCGCGCAGCGCAGGCTGCCCAGTTCCTCGTGACGCAGCTCGATGCCTTCGCCGCTCACCTTTGCCTCGATATGCGCCAGCGCGGGCACCTCCCGTCGGGTGACGAAACGCCCCTGTTCGTCCACCACCATCCACCGACGGTCACCGGCGATACCGCGCTGCTCGACCGACGCCCGGGGCAGGGCCGATCCGCGCAGACTTTTGACCGGATAAAAGGCGAGAGAGGCGATGTGCATCGCCGTTTGCTTGGACGGAACGCCCTGCAACGTCAATAATCGCTCCCACCGGCGGAGGTAAAGCGCACGGGCTGAAGGACAACCTCACGATCCGCCCGGAGAAATTCAGGAAAAGCGATATTTCCTGTTTGCAAAGCGCCAAAGCCATGCTAACCGCCGCGCCTCACGACGGAAGTCGGCCGCAACGCCGCCCCGGAATGGACGCATAGCTCAGTTGGTAGAGCAGCTGACTCTTAATCAGCGGGTCCTAGGTTCGAGCCCTAGTGCGTCCACCAAAATTCCCTAGCATTTACAGCAACTTACCCCGCCAAGGGGTCGCTCGAAATGCCGCCTGCGAAATCCATGCTAGCACTATACTAGCAGCGCGACAGGCCTCGCTAGCATGGGCTGCACCCCTCACAGCAACGCCCCGCACCCGAGGGCACGAGGCGCTGCACAGCGTCAGGACGTAGGAGGAAAGGCAAGACCATCCTCGCTGGCGCGGCCGTTGGATTTAACGAGGAACGAACCGCTATGCCTCGCGCGGGGGAAAGGACTTACCCCGCGAACTCGTCTCACTTGAGAACTGTGAATCTGTCTTCGTCCCCCCGGCACGGTTGGCACATGCGAAGGCGAAGCACATCTTCTGAGAAGAATGGACGGCGGCACTTGAGGCAGCGGTGCCAGCCCACCTTCCTGACCACACGCGGCGGGATAAGCACGATGTCAAACACCATCTCCCGGCGAACGCACCCGTCGTAGTCCCACGGCTGAGGCTCGCTTATGCCAAGCTCGCTGGTCGTGCGCTTGGGACCGTCAGCGAGCATAGGCCAGCGCCCATACACCGCCCTCGTCCCACTCGCGCAGGTGATCGAGGATTCGCAGGAAGTCCCCTGCCAGCTTGCCCGCCATCACCTCCGCATATGTGGCATCGGCGAAAGCATCGAACGAACCGCACATTATGACGAATGGCGACGGTCGCGGCTTCCGACCCTTCTCCAGCTTGGCGATGCGCCGTTGAAGGGTGCGGAGCGACATGCGTGGTTAGCTCTTCTTGGCGAGCGCCTTGCTCATCTCAATGTCAGCAGCGACCCGCCCACCTTCGAGCGCAGCGTTGTCGTCCGTCACCCCGAAATGCCGCTGCACGATGCGGTCCGCATGTTCGATGGACATGCCATACTTCTCCGCCTTCGGGTGCGAACCGGGCGCGGCAGCTTTCAGGGATTCGTTCGTATCAGTCATGATGTATCACTTTCAGTTGAGTGAGAATGTCGTAGGCTTCGGCGCGGACCTCCCGGTCGTGGCAGTCGCGCATCAGTTCGCACATGCTGGCAACCGCCATCTGGCGCATTTCCCCGCGCTCCTGATCGTTCAGGGTGGCGAGCATTTCCGCATATGGGTTCCATCGGTCGGTATGCAGAATGTCGTCGTGGCTAAGCGGCACGACATAGAGCGGGTGCGAGAACTGGTCCGCGATGGCCACAGCCCAATCCAGGCATTCCTGATAGGCGCTGATCGGCATGTAGCGGGTGGAGAAGGCGCGGCGCACTCCGGGCGTATCGCTTGGACCTGTCCAGCCAACATAGACCATCACGTCATCGGCTTCCGGCTCGTCGGTGACGACCTTGTTCCGAGCTGTGGTTATCCTCGTCATGAACGGTCTCCGTCGGGGTATATGTCAATCTGTGCGAAGGCCGGTCGCTCTCGGCCTTTTTGCAAGCGGCGCGCATTTTGCCGCGAATGCGCGATCACGATTGCTTCTCCTCAAGAGCGGCGATCCGGGCTTCGAGGGTCTCGCTCGCTCTGATCTGACTGAGGGCGTTCACCGCCTCCAATATCTGCCGCCCCACATCGGGGGAGACGCTGCCAGTCGAGATTGCCGTAAGGATCGCTTCCGCCTGTTCACTCACCGGGGCGCTGGCGTCGAACGTGAACTGGACGGTTTGCGCCTGCGATTTGAGCGCGGGAACGATGCGGGCGAGGATCAGGGAAGCACTGGCGCTGTCCCCCTCCATCGCCTTGGCAATGATGGCATCCAAAATCCCGTCCGCATTCTCCAGCATCTTCTGGACCAGCTTGGTTTGCGGGGTCAGACCGGGAGGGCGGCCAGCCGGGTTTGGACTCTTCATGCCTTTTACCCAATTGGGGTTGCCAGCGACGACGGGGCCTCCGGGGCCTTCCATCGGCTTCCAGCCTTCTTTCCATGGCGGGGTTTCTGGCTCGGTCACGTTCGCCTCATTTGATGGAACAGGTCGGATTCAATTTGGTCTGTAGGTCAGACCGGAACTGCGAACGCCTCGTTGGACTCTTTCACCTGTTTGCGCACTTGCGCGGGGGTGATCGTTTTGACGAGGATCTGACGCTTGCCGTCTGCGGCGGTCTCGTAGATCTTGATGTCACCGACCGCATCGGTCACCGCCTTCGTGAGCAGCTTGTATCGGTTGTTGAGCATTTCAGCCGCTGCCGTCATTGCCCGGAGCTTCTTCGCTTCGACCGGGCGCTGGGCGTTGTGCCAGTCGCGCAGGTATTCGGCGTGAAGGTCGGGATCGAGACCGGAGAGGTAGGGACGACCGCCGAGCACTGCCGTAACCGTGATCTCGTCGCCCGCCTCAATTGCCTGCCGAAGCGCGTTCATGCGCGGACCCTGATCGAGGCCACGGAAGTAAGCGCGGATTTCCGATGCCATGGACGCGGTAGCGCGCTGCTCGACGGGCGCGTTCAACTCCTTGTCCAGCTTCGTGATGTTGGCGTTCAGCGTGTCCACGGTGCGCGACCACGACGCATAGACTTTGTTCATGACCTTGGTGGCGTGCGTGTCGGTTGCAATTAAGCGCGCGGCGTCGTTCCATCCGATCGCCAAAGCGCTGGTCGAAGCGCTTGATGCCCGTCTGGGCTGACCTGTGCCTACACGCATGACGGGCGAGGCGCTGCGGCGTCCCGCCTCCCTCGAAAGGAAAATGGATATGAGCAATGTGAAAATCATGGCCATTCTTACCGCCCGACCGGGCAAGACGGCCCAGTTACGTGAACTGCTCGACCGGATGGTCGGCGCCAGCCGGGTCGAGCCTGGTAATCTGCGTTACGACCTGTGGGTGGATCAGGGCAATCCCGACTGCTTTGTGCTCGATGAGCTTTATGCCGACAGCGAGGCCGTGACCGCGCATCGCGCCTCACCTCATTTCCAGGGCTATCTTGCAACCATAAACGATCTCGCAGAACGCACCGCATTAACCCTTGATGCGCTCTCGGTCTTTTGACGAAAGGAAAAACCATGGCACTCAAGGATATTCTTCCTAGCAAACTAGGCTTCGGCGCCGCTCCGCTCGGCAATATGTTCCGTGCCATCCCGGAAGACGAAGCGCTGGCAACGGTGGATGCCGCCTGGAATGAAGGCATTCGATATTATGATAATGCTCCGTTCTATGGAGCTGGTCTTGCCGAGATCCGCATGGGGCAAGCGCTTAGGGACAAGCCACGCGACCAATATTTGATCAGTACCAAGGTCGGTCGCGTGATCCTTGACGAGATCGAAGACGGTTCGCTCCGCGACAACGGAGAGAAGGGCAATGTCTTCGCAAATGGACGACCCAACAGGATCGTCAACGATTACAGCTACGACGCGACATTGAGGTCGATCGAGGATAGCCTCAAACGACTTCAAACCGATCGTATCGAGATCGCCTTCGTTCACGACCTAGCCCAGGATTTCTGGGGAGATCTGTGGCTGGCAAAGTTCGAGGTGGCGCGTGGCGGGGCCTTTAAGGCGCTTGACCGCCTCCGCAATGAGGGTGTGATCAGGGCCTGGGGACTGGGTGTCAACAAGGTCGAACCTATCGAGCTTCTGCTCGACCTCGATGAGCCACGGCCCGATGCCTTTCTGCTCGCAGGACGCTATACGCTGCTGGACCATGAACGGGCCCTTCAGCGGGTCATGCCAAAGGTCGCCGAGCTGGGACTGGGGATCATCGTCGGTGGCCCCTACAGCTCGGGCGCTCTCGTCGGCGGGCCGAACTTTGAATACGCCCCCGCCACCCCAGAGATCCTCGCCAAGGTCGCTGCAATCAAGGCGATCGCCGATCGCCACAGCGTCTCGATGAAAGCGGCGGGGCTCCAATTCTCACTCGCCAACCCAGCCGTGGCGGCGGTCATCCCTGGTGCCAGCCGGCCGGAACGCATTGCCGAGGATCGCGCGGCTTTCGAGGAAGTTGTGCCGACTGATTTTTGGAGAGAAATCCGCAAAAGCGGATTGGTCAGCGAGGCTGCGCCACTGCCCATCTGACTGCCCGACCACCGTATCAGAGCGCCGGCAGCAAAATGCTCGGCGCCCAGATATTCTTTTGCTCCAGCCGCCTCACGACCCCCCCCTGAACGAATGGCAGGGTTTGACGGGCTTACCAATGGTGCTGAATGACCAGGATGTTAGCGTAGCTCGCCTGCTCACCGAAGGTCAACGACCCCAGGATTCGCGATATTGGAGAGCGAGGGCAGGCAAGAGTGGCGAGACACGGATCAATTCGCCGCTGGGGATACTGCACCACTCTCCTTCTCAGATGCAGAATCTGTTTTCGGCGTTGGCTCTGCAGCTTGCTCTGCAGCCATCGCACGAAAACGTGCTTTTCGGCCACCCATCCGATTGACCAACCCGCCCAGATGATTGCCAAACCGTACCTCTTGGGCCCATTCGACCGGCCGAGCGACAGCGCCGAAGATCGTTGGCAGCGGAATGTCATTTGCGCCACGCGGGCGAACATCGATTGCTTTAGGCGTCGGCGGGGGCAATCTGCTGACGAATAGCCCGCCTAAAAGGGCGCCTTTGAGAAGCCGGCCGGTAGTCGCGACATCGCGTTTTTCGCCTTGAGAAAAGTCGCTGTACACGCTGACAACGCCGATGTCCGTCACACTTCCCGCTGCTAGCTGCAACGTACTGGAGCCAAGCGCGAATGCGGTGTCGTTGGCTCCCTCAATGACCCAGAGACCAGGATCGAGTTCTGCGATAAAAAGGTTGTGATCGCCCGCCTTGACCGCTGGCTTTAGCAAATAGACGCGATTGTCCTGCTTCCATCCTCCCCTAGGAATTTTACCGCCGGGCGGCGGAGTAGGATCGGCAATGTCCCCTTTGACCGCATCATATCGCCCTAGGACCAGCGAGCCATACATCAACGCGTCATCGAGTTTCCCAATCTCTACCAAGACATAAGCTTTGGCCGGGTCAAGTTCCACAGGCGGCTTCTTCAGTGTCTCAGCCAGCGCAGGAACTGCCATTAGCGTAAGGAACGCGAGAACAGAGGCTACAAGAACGCGTATCATTCAATCAGAACCTTTCCGATGGGCTGCTCGGCAGAGACCAGTGCGAACATGCGATCAATCTTCGCTTGACCATCCAGCTTCCTGATTTCCGCATGGCTGACTTTGTCGATGGACCGGCGCTCATAGCCTTTGTCGGCCATGCAGGTCCGTTCAATGCGGGACACCATCCGTCGACGCAGCGCCCCCTCGGCCAGCGCCGAGAAGAACGAGCCTACACCGGCTGCAATAGCATTATTAGCTGGCGTGCCGCCGTACGCGTAAACTTGGTAATGCGGGACACGAACCCCGCCCGCGAGTTCCGCGCAGTCATTCACGTCATCCATATAATGTTCACGGTTGACGCCCGTTTTATGGAAATAATAAGGCTCTTCCGCGTGTGCCGGACCAACGGCTGCTGCGCACACCAGAAGTAGCAGGAGCGCTCCCACCTTATATTTCTTCATATTCTGCCCGAAGCCCCGCTGGTGGCGATCATATAGGCAGGCGGCTTAAGATTGCGCAATAACTGAAACCATCCAGAATGGATGTCTGGAACCTGCTCTTATGACGCCCAAGGTAGGTTTCGACGGCTAGATTCAGCTTTGGAGCGGCCACTTTGTTGGCGGCAAGGTCCTCTAGGCCCATCCAACGCTCAGAGATTTTCCTATTGAGATAAAGAATCCAGCTGTCTTACGTGGTCTTGGGTCGCAAAAGGAGGCGACCCGAATGACCAATGCAAAGACGACCGAAACCAAAGATTTCTCACCTGTCTCAAACGATCCAGTGGCGACGACCATCGTCACCCTTAACGACCTCTGCGCGGAACTGAAGCTCGATCGTCGCGAGGCGCGGCTGGTGCTGCGCATGGCGGCGAAAGACACCAAGACCTTCCCGTATCTTGCCGCAACACACGTTGCCCGCCAACCATGGCAGTGGGACATCACTTCCGCTGCATACGAGGATGCACGCAAGGCACTGTCCAATCCACTCCCGGCTTAGCCCGTAAGGGCGCTGTCGCACATCCGTCAGCGCCCTTTTCTTGGTCGCGGTTGCAATGAGGACCCGCCCGCGTCAGACACCGTCTATGCCGAAACTATCCAGTCAAGCTATCGAAGTCATCAACCGCAACGCCCTTGTAACCGTCGCGCTCAATCAAGGCTACAATGCCTACCTTCCCGTTTATGACCACGGCATCGACCTGATTCTTCACAATGAAGCGACCGGCGATACGAAACTGATTCAGCTAAAGAGCCGCTGGACGATCGACAGGAAATATCTCGGCCGCGATATCTGGATCGCCTTTCCCGATCGCGGGGAATGGTATGTCGCCCCGCATGATGAGCTGGTGCGCATGGGCGAGCGTTATACTTCGAGCCAGAGCTGGGCGCGCGGCACATACCATAAGGGTAGCTTGAGCAAGGCCGACCGGGAGGAACTCGCGCCCTATGGGTTTGGTAATCCCGCTGCGATCAATGAGGAAGCCGCGCAGGAAATGTAGCACCTTCGCGCAGGGCAACATTTCAGGTTGTCAGGTTATAATTGACCGGGGGCGTGGAAAGGTAGCGCCGCCCCGCTGCTCAAACACCCCCACGCATTATAACCTGACAACCTGAATAGTAGGTGGATCATTTATCCGGCAATTTCCAGAACCAGACAGTGCCGTCGCGATAGCTCGCGATATTGAGGTCGTCTTTTGCCCGGCTCAAGGTTGAGTGCGACAGACCACGCGCCTGCCCCTGCGCCTTGCAGTCCGCTGCCTTCTTCGGCCCTTCGGCAAGATAGGCTTGCAGAAACTCCTTGGCATCCTCCCGCGCGTCCTGATCGGGACCGGACTTCTCTTTGTCGTCCGACAGATATTCATCCGCTGTCACCTCGGAGAAATCCAAGAACCCGATACGCGGCTGCTCGCCCTTGCGCCCATTGGCTTCGCTCATCGAAAAGAGCATGGATTTGCCGCGCTGGAAGTTGGTTTTCATGTGGAAGACATAGAAACCAAGCTCCCCGTCATCACGCGCTGCAAGACCCAATTGATTGCGCGAAATGCCGACGAAATCGGTCGACCCGATGCCGTTGAGCATGGCCCTGCCGTGCTTGGTTTTGCCAAAATGCCGAACACAGATCACCGCGCAGTCGTTGCGCTTCGCAAGGTCGTCGAGACGCTCCATGAAATGCCGCACCGAGACATTGTTATTGGTATCAACATCTTCGGTGAGGAACGACTGGATCGGATCAATGATTAGCAACGCGGGCTCATGCTCCTCCATCTTATCGCTCAGCCATTGGGTCATTTCGTCGTCGAGCCGAAAGCGCTTGCTCTGAATGAACACCTTGGTGAGGTCCCCTCTATTGGCTTCCAGCCGCCTCTTGATGACAGCGCCGGGCAGGTCTTCAAAGTTGAGCAGGAAGGTCTTCATAGGCGGCAGCTTGTCCCCATCGGGCAAGACACGGCCCTGGCTGATCGTCGCGGCGAGCCAGCATAGGAACTGGCTTTTGCCCTCTCCTGGAAACCCGTCCAGCAACCCCAGGGTGCCGCGCGCAATATAGGGATACCAGAGCCATTCGATCCTCTCGGTTTCGACCTGATCGAAACTGAGCAGTTCCGGCGCTTCGCCATCTACGAATTGCGAGCCTCTTCTCGAACCTTTGCTGGATCGGACTTCACCTTTGACAGCAGAGCGCACAATCGCACCCACTTCCTTGTCACTCAGCGGCGGGTCTAGCCGGGCGTGGTTCAGTGTTGCGGCGATTTCATAAAGCTGGTCCTCATCGCAGCCTTGCGAACGCAGACGGAAAAGCTCGCGGTTCAAGTAGTCGTTGCGTCCACCCTCGGGGATCAGGAGGGCATGGGACGAGGGCGTTGGGGGTGTGCCATCGTCCATAATCCATGCTTCAACTTTAGGAGGCAGGTCGGCAATCGGTTCATCTTCCCACACCGTATAGCGCCGCCCATTGCGATGGAGGCTTGCTGCACCCACGACGTAGGCATTTGCGCCACTCTTGATGTCCACCTTGGGCATGATGCCAGTGCGGCTACGTGTTTCGCCGCGAAAGACGAGTTGAAAGCCGCGCCCGGTGCGGATGATGAGCGTCGTGGGCAGAGCGAAGCGGCGCCTGATTGACATATAGGCCTCGCGGCTATCGCAATCGATCACGGTGAACTCCGGCAACGCCGTTGCGATGTTCATGTCCGGGTAGCGCTTCAGCCATCGTCGATGATCCTTCGGCTCCAGCGACGCATTCTTGACCCCGCTGGAGACCAGTGGGGTGATAGGATGCTTGCCCGCGCTTTCGCACTCTGCGCCGTACTTGCACAAACAGATGCCGTCCTCGGTTCCCCACACCGGAATGATGGGCAGGTCGAGGTCGCGATACCAGTCCATTGTCGCGCGCATGATGGCCACGGGATCGAAATCGACTCGAACCGACGTGGCGGGCAAATCTGCCAAAGATTTCTCCAGCATCATGCGTCCTCCCCACGTGATGCGGCAAGCTGAGCGATATAGGCATCGATTTCATCGGCAAGATAGGCAACCGAGCGTCCGCCAAGTCGCACTCTTTTGGGAAACTTGCCTTCCGCTTCCCATCTTAACCTAGTGGTATTGGCATACGGAAGTCCAAGTCGCGTCAGATCGTCGGTCGTAAAAAATAATCTTCCCGCATAGTGGGGCGGACGTTTTGGATTGGTCGTCATGATACGGTTCCTCCTAATGTGGAACCGAATCACTTATATTGAAGGATCGCAGCCGTCTTAGGACGTTTATTCGCTAAGAGTTCCCAGAAGTTGCCGATCGATAGGCGGCGAGAACCAGCTTGGCCCTGGTATTCAGCTCTTTATAATCAGGGGCGCTACCGTGCTTGTCTGCATACCAGTCGGCTACGTGTTTGATAATTTGCGCCTGTGAACATTCGCCGCGTTTTTCGACCACAAAACGCCAAATTTCAAAGACAACGTGCTCCCATTGAAACACGTGCGACTTACGCGATTGGATCGGCGCAGCCTTCTGTATGACCGCAAGCAAGTCTGGCCCGTCGAAATACAATTGCGTCCATCGATTATGTCCAATGCGCACGGCTTCGCGCTGAATATCAATGTCAAACCATGGCTCTCCGATAAGGGTATCGAGGCGGCGGATGGCCGCCTCTCCATTGTCGAAATAACCGGTAACGGTCCTATATTTCAGCAAACCGCGAAGCTGATCTTCAATGTGCCTTGCCCGGTCAAGAGCATCGCTCGGATGTGCCCCTTCTAGCAGTTGATCGATGTCATCTAATGTCCAATCGTCCGGGAAGATGTGCTTACCCAAGCGATCGGCAGCATCACGCGCGTCGAGATATTTGTCGATGGGAGGTAGGATCGGGCGATACTCGGATTTGTGCGTCATTAATAGCGATCACTATCGCGCATCCGCCGGACGAAGTCGCTGGCCTGCTCGGTTTGGATTGGCTGCATCGCTGTTAACACGGCAATGATTTTAATGGCCTTTTTCCCCACGGCCGCTCGTATTGTGGTATCTTGCGACATCTCATCGCTGCCGATTTCATCAAAAGTCTTGGCAGAAGCCTCGCCTGCCAATCCTCTAGCAATGCGCCGGGAAAGCATCGCCTGAAGCTCTACCAAAGCCTTGCATTCTGGTTTCGTCGTGCCCGCCATGCTCACCGTATACGTGAAAGCTCGTTACTTTGACAAATTTATGCGCGGAGACCATTGGGATAAGCGTTCCAGTTCTCCAGCCCTGAGGGTGTTAGCGGCACAACGTAAGGCACAGTGCTGAGCAAAACAGCCGGCGCCGTTAGCTGGGCGCCTTATCATCGATCAACGCCCCCACATACGCCGCCCACTTGTCCAAGGCTTCGCGCTTTTCCGCGTCATATCCATAGCGGTTGTAAACCGCAGCCACCCCTGAAATCGTCCCCGATATGTGGTTCAGTACCTTCTCGACCACATAAGGCGGCGTGCCCATGCGCGCCATACCGGAGGCGGCTGTGCGGCGTAGGTCGTGAATGCGCCATTCGGTGACGCCGGTATCGGCGTCAAGATGCTTCTTGGGCTTGCTATAGCCGCTGATCGCCGTGCGCCCGTTGGTGGTGAACACGAAATCGCACCGCGCGCGTCTTGGGAGCGTCTCGATGATGCTGATTGCAAGGTCGCTCAACGGAACCGCCTGCAGGCGCCCGTTCTTGGCGCGATTTGCCGGGATGGTCCATGTCTTGGTTTCAAAGTCGAGTTCGCTCCAGCGCATGCCCGTCACTTCGCCGCGCCGCTGGGCGGTGAGCATCAGCAGCTTGTAGAACGGCCCGAACGGGAAGCCATAGGCGTCGCTTGCATGCCAAATGGCGGTGAGTTCATGATCCTCCAACACCCGGTCGCGGGCGGTTTCCCCCGCCGACATCGCTGTACCGACCCGCACGATCCTGGCGCGGCAGGCCAATGCGCGTGTGCTGCTCGATGAAGTGACCGGCATCGACGAACGCGCGCGGCGGGTTCATCTGCGCCAGAGCGCACCGCTGCCCTATGACTGGCTGATTATCGCAACCGGTGCGCGCCACAGCTATTTCGGACATGACGAATGGGCAGGTCATGCCCCGGGCATCAAGACGATCGAGGACGCCACCGACGTGCGACGCAAGATCCTCATTGCGCTGGAACGCGCCGAAACGGAGAAGAACCCCGAAAGGCGGCGGGCGCTGCTGACCTTTGTGGTGATCGGCGGCGGGCCGACCGGCGTCGAGATGGCCGGTGCGATCGCCGAGCTTGCCCATCGCTCGGTCTCGCGCGAGTTCCGATCGATCACGCCACATTGCTCACGCATTGTGCTGGTGGACGGCGCTGGTCGCATTCTGTCCAACTTTCCGCCAAGCCTTTCCCAGGCGGCGCACCGCGCGCTCGAGCAGATCGGCGTGGAGCTGCGCCTGGGTGAGAATGTCAGCGCCGTCACTTCGGATCATGTTGCGGTCGGAGAGACCGTGATTCCAACCCACACTGCTATCTGGGCGGCGGGGGTGAAGGCATCGCCCGCCGCCCACTGGCTACGCACAGAAGCGGATAGGACAGGTCGCGTGCCGGTGGACCGATATTTGCACCCCAGGGGCAACAGGCGCATCTTCGTCTGCGGCGACACGGCGGCCTGTACGGACGGCAAGGGCGGCGTCCTTCCCGGCGTGGCTCCGGTCGCCAAGCAGCAGGGCCGATATGCCGCCGATGCGATTGTCGCGGTGCTCGCAGGCCGCTCCTTGCAGCCCTTCCGCTACCGCAACTATGGCAATCTCGCGACGATCGGCCGCCGCCGCGCGGTGATCGACTTCGGGCGCGTGCACATCACCGGGTTCCCCGCGTGGATCATCTGGTGCATCGCTCATGTCTGGTTCCTCGCGGGCTTCCGCAACCGCATTGCGGTCGGGCTCAGCCTTGCCTGGAATTATTTCACCTTCGCCCGCCACGCACGCCTCATCACAGGCGACATCTTCCCCGAAGTCCGGACGGCGTCCGCGACATTTCCACCATCATCAGGAGAGAGACATGTCGAACTTGCAGGATGAACTTTCCCGCCTCGGCCAGATTGTGCTGGTATTTCAGGGCGGCGGCGCACTGGGCGCTTACCAGGTAGGCGTCTACCAGGCGCTGCATGAGGCCGGGATCGAGCCGGATTGGGTCGTCGGCACCTCGATTGGCGCTATTAACGCCAGCATCATCGCGGGTGCGCCCTTTGCCGAACGGATGGAACGGCTGTGCGACTTTTGGAAAAGGGTGGAGACCGACAAGTTCATGGGCGTACCGCTTCCCAACTGGTTCACGTCCGCCGCGCGCAATATGATGGCGGTCACGACCGGTATACCGGCCTTCTTCCAGCCGCGCCCCTCAGCCTTCTTCAGCCCGCACGCGCCCTTGGGCAGCGATGGCGCTGGCTATTATTCGGTGGCACCGCTCGCCGATACACTCAAGGATCTCGTCGACTTCGACCAGATCAACAACGGGCCCATGCGCCTCACCGTCGGTGCGGCCAATGTCCAGACGGCCGAGATGACCTATTTCGACAGCCGGGACGAGACGATCGACGCGCGGCACATCCTTGCCTCCGGGGCACTGCCTCCGGCCTTTCCCGCGGTCCGCATCGGCAAGGAGCTTTATTGGGATGGCGGCATCCTTTCCAACACGCCGGTCGAGACGGTGTTTGACGATCCCAAGCGTCGCAGCAGTGTCGTCTTTTCCGTGCATCTGTGGAACCCGCATGGGCCAGAGCCGGAGACGATCTGGCAGGTCATGAACCGGCAGAAGGACCTGCAATACAGCTCGCGCGCGGCAGCTCATATTGAGCGTCAGCGACAGCTCCACAAGCTGCGCCATATCATTGCGGAACTGGCGAACGAGGCGTCCGCTACCCACCCTGCCGACAACCGCCTGGCCGAACTGGCGAGCTATGGCTGCACTACCCGCATGCACGTGGTCCGCCTGCTCGCGCCGGCGCTGGACTATGAGGATCACGCCAAGGACATCGATTTCAGCCCAGATGGCATCGCCCAGCGGTGGCAGGCGGGATATCGGCACACGATGGCAACGCTCGAACAGGCGCCGTGGCGGGGGGATTTCGACCCGCTCGAAGGTTTCATTCTGCATGAAGCATGCGGCGGCGAACTGGTGGATCAGCCGCTTGCGGCTGAGTAAAATCGCGATGGAAGCGGCAAATCGCTATGCTATGAGCGGGATCGGGGAGAAACGGTATGACACATCCGCTGGTAGCTGCGCTCGAAGAGACGTTTCAGCAGGTGCGTGACATGGATATTCCTCTCGCTGCGCGCCTGAAGGCCATCGCCGACAAGGTACGCGAACAAAGCCCGGTATTCGCGGATGCTGTCGATGACTTTGTTGGGCGACTGGAAGCCGCGCAGGCGGGACGCAGCGCCCCGCAGGTGGGTGATCGTATGCCTCCCTTCACGCTGCCCGATCAGGACGGCAGGCTAGTCAACATGGACGAGTTGCTGGCCGAAGCGCCGCTTATCGTAGCCTTTTATCGCGGCCACTGGTGCCCCTACTGCCGCCTCAACATGGTCGGCATGGCAGAGATTCAGGACAAGGTTGCGCCTGCGAAGATCGTCGCGATCACGCAGGAGACCCGCCAATATACGCGGACATTACGGGCAGAAGCGGGCGCGGATTTTCCGTTCCTCAGCGATATCGGCGGAGGCTACACGCTCTCCATCAATCTCGCCATTTTGGTGGACGAGTTCATGGCGTCGCTGATCGAGAGCGCGGGGTGGGATGTCCCCCATTATCAGGGCGGAACTGGGTGGTTGCTGCCCGTTCCTGCGGTGTTTGTCATCGACATGGGCGGAACCATCGTCGCGCGGCATGTCGACCCAGATTATCGGCGGCGGATGGAGCCGTCAGACGTTTTGAAATCGCTCGATCTTCTCGGACGGGTGGAAAGCCCTGACCAGTCGGCGGCGCGCACCAAATTGAGCAGCGCGCTCGCCTCGCGAGACCGCGCCCGGCCCGCGACACTATACACCGCGACTGTACGCCGTTGATCCAGCGCCGGATAGCTTAGATGGCGGACCCGCCGCGCCTTCATCGCGCTCGCTGGAAGGATGGCGACGCCCAAACGGGCGGCGACCAGCGCCTCCAGATCGCGGATCGAATCCACCTCATGGGCAAGATCGAGATTGATGCCGGCCGCGTCCAGCCGTGTGCGATTGAGTTCCGCCGGGTCTGCATCGGCATGGACGAGGAAGCGCAGGTCCTTCACCAGTTCCACGTCCAGCTCAAGATCGTTCCGCATCGCTAATTCGTGGTCGTTCGCCACCACGAAGTTGAAAGCCTCTGTGAACATCGGCCAAGCCTCCAGCCGATCCCAGCTTTCGCCGATCTGTCCGCCGAGGGCAATCTCGACATCGCCATTTTTCAGCCACTCGCCAATTTGCGCGCCGGTGCCGCGCCGCAGCTTGAGTTGCAGGCCTGGGAAGCTCCGGTGCATTTCGGTGATCGGTTCGATGAGCAGATCGAGGTCGAGCGTACGCGACACGCCGATGGCGAGGCTGGCGACGTCGCCTTTGCGTACCTGCGCCGCAAGCGACTTTGCGCTGATCGCGCTCTCGTAACATTGCGTGAGGAGAGGCAGCATCCGCGCGCCCAGATCGGTGAGATGGCTGAGGCGGCCCTCGCGGCGGATCAACTCGCCGCCCAATTCGTCCTCAAGCTGCTTGATAGCGCGCGTCAGCGCGGGCTGAGTGACGTTGCACTGCTCCGCCGCGCGGGTGAAATTCAGCGTCTTCGCAACCGCTATGAAGTATCGGACCTGTTGCATCTCCATGGCAGCTCACCCCCCGCGTGATCATATTAATGCAGGCGCCATGCAGAATCCAGCGCGCTTCTTACCCTGTCCTCCACGATCAGGCAGAGGGCGATAACCCCCGCCATCGCCGTCAGCGCAACCCACGCATAGGGCTGCAACAATGGGAGGCCCATCAATATCAGATTGTCGTTGCCGCCAGGGATCAAAAGGCTTCCCGCACCCATCAGCGCACCACCGGCAAAGCATTGCGTGCCCGCTTTGAATGACCAATTGCCTTTGCGATCCCCCCGAAGCTGCCTTCCACCCCAGACGGCACCCGCGAGCAGCGCTGCGAAGAGTATCAGGCGCATTGCGCTGTTCATTGTCATGCCCCGCGCCAGCTGCGCTAGCGCCTCTGGATAGGTCCATGCGCCGACGGTCAGCAGCATCACGACGAATGTCAGCCCGATGATACTGGTCGCCTGATGCGGTGCCCAGATATGGCGCGATAATGCGACTTCATGGGCGGCCAGGAGGAGACCTATCCCCCGCCACACTGCAAACGCTGTCAGAGCGACGCCGAGAATCGCAGGGATGTGCGGCGCTTGGGACGGGGCGACAGGCATGGTGGCGGGTAGCCAGGGCAGGATCAGGACGCAGCCAGCGAGGAAACCCAGCGGCGTTGCCGCATAATGCCATTCGCCCGATCCGAAGCGTGCCACCGAACCGAACACGCAAGCTTTGTTCACATAAGCGCCGAACCCCAGAAGAGCGCCGCCTGCTATCGTCAGAACGGAAAGAGCGTGGCGAACGGCTGGCTGCGGCATCAGGCCGATCGCGCTTGCCACCATTATGCCGCCTGCAACCCAGAGCGCAGCCTCCCCCAATGCAAGGAAACGGCCGAAGCGCTGCTGCCGCACAACCTCGTCCACTGCAGCGACCATGCAGGTGGCGCCACGGTTGATGGCGTATCCCATGATGGTCGCGCAGGCGATGGCAACAGCCAGCATGAAGGCGGCGGAAGCGGGCATTAGTTGCCTGTCGCGGCGGCGGCTATGGATGCAGCGACTTCGTCGGCCATTTTGATCTGCGCCGGCTTGTCATTGATCCGGTACCGCTTAGCGATAAAATCGAAATCCGACCAAGCGACCCACACCGCCCCGTCGGCATCCTGGGTCACCAGCATGCGCACAGGCCAATCCAGCCCCGCATAGGGATTGGACTGAAGGAACTGCACGCCCAATGGCGGATTGCCGAAAATCACGAGCGTAGAGCGGCCGATCTTCAGGTCGGCCTGGGCGCCGAGGCCGGACTGATCGATCTGGTCGAACAGGCGGATGCCCTTGGCGGCCACGTCGGCTTTCAGGCGCGCAACTGTGTCATCGAAACTGTTGGCGCTCTTGAGGCGGATGACTCCGTCGGCGGCCACAACTGGTTGGGGTGCGGCGGCAAGTGCGGGCTGGAGCGAGATGAGGCTGCCAGCGAATATCAGCGCGGCGGCGAAGGAACGGTTCAGCATAGTATTCTCCTCAACAGGCGGAACGATTGTCCCGCTATCACCCGAGGAGATCACAAAGAAAAATCACCTTGCCCTATGGTTTCGATGACGGGAATGCATGGTAGGGATTCATCGGCGCAATTGGATATGCTATTGCCAGAGCGGCTCGCACTTTCGTATCGATAGCAACGCTTGCCGGAAATCTGGCGAAACTTCGCCTTTTGCTCCTCGTGCGGTACACCGCTTGCTGTCACTCGCGTCCCCCAAACCGCTGGGTACCAAAGGGTAATAAACGACAGAAATTGAGTGAAAGAGCCCGAAACCATACGCACCGTCCCGGGAACGAAAAGACCCGTCGAATATATATCTTATGCAATGATATTTGACGATTTAATGCCATATTATCAGATACGTAGCCACGCGCTAGTCAGAGGTTCCTTGGTTCGAGCCCAAGGGCGTCCACCATTTCTTGTTGATCGTGTGCCCTGGATCGCTTTTAGTCGGCCGCAACGCGCGGCGGCAAATCTGGTCCTGTCGTTTGTACATCGATCAACCCCTAATCGATTCGTCTCGGCGCAAAAACGACTCAGGTTGCCGTTCGTTCATTGCCGTGACAGGGTGGGAGGCGAATAACGCGCTTTCACATGGGTATGAGGCGGGACCTGGGGATATGATGCATTTTATCGGACGTGGCGCGACCGGCGTATGCCGAATGGTGGCTGTGGTCGTCGGGATTTGTGGCCTGGTGGGCTCTCCCGTCAGCGCCCAGGTGCAGACGGTCGATCCCAATACCGCCATCGACGCCGACCTCGCGCCTGCGGGAGGGACGACCAATCCGAACCCGCCCGCACCACCCCCGCCTCCGGCTGCCTCCACTCCCGCCGCGCCGGTGACGTCCTCGACGACGGCAAGCGGCACACCGGTCGCACCCGGAACCGCGCCAGCCGCCCCCAATCCCAACACGTCCTACCAGAAGAACGACGTGATCGGTGCGGCCGAGGGCGTATTCGGCAAGGGTGCGGAAGGGCTGGCGGGCCTGATCGAGAAGATCCTGAAAGACCAGGGCGAACCCAACGCCTATATCGCCGGGCGGGAAGCATCGGGCGCGATTGGTGTGGGTCTGCGTTATGGATCGGGCACGCTCAACCACAAAGTCGAGGGGCAGCGGCAGGTGTACTGGACCGGGCCGTCGCTGGGCTTCGACATTGGCGGCAACGCGTCGAAGACGTTCATCCTCGTTTATAACCTCTATGACTCGCAGGATCTGTACCGTCGCTATCCCGGCGCGGAAGGGACGGTCTATGTCGTGGGTGGCTTCACCGCGACCTATTTGCGGCGCGACAATATCGTGCTCATCCCGATCCGGCTGGGCGTCGGCTGGCGACTGGGCGTCAATGCGGGCTATTTGAAGTTCTCGGAAAAGCAGCGGCTGCTGCCCTTCTGATCACAGCGCCAATGTGAGCTGGCGCTGCTCGGGCGGCGCGGGGCGGGGCTTGTCTTCCTTCCTATCCGACGCCTGGAAATTATGCACGCCCAGCCCGAGCAGGCGCACGCCTTTGGCGACCGGGCATTGCACTGCGAGCAACGCCTGACCCGCGCTTTCCAGCACCGTCTCGCTGGTGACCGGATCGGGCAGGCTCTGGGATCGGGTGATGATCGTGAAATCGTTGAACTTGACCTTCAGTGTCAGGGTGCGGCCGAACATCTGTGCCTTTTCGATGCGCTGCCATAGCCGGGTGATGATGGGAGCAAGGGCCGCGGACAGGTCGTCGGGCGTATACAGGTCGCGTTCGAACGTGTCCTCGACGCTAATCGACTTGCGGACCTGCCGTTCTTCGACGGGGCGATGATCCTCGCCGCGCGCCGCGCCATAATAGAAGTGCGCGGCTTTCCCGAAGCGCGCCTGCAGGAAGGAAAGCTCGTGGGCGCGCAGGTCCGCGCCGGTGCGGATGCCCAGTTCCTCCATGCGCCGTGCCGTCACCGGACCGATGCCATGGATGCGCGCGACCGGCATCGCCGCGATGAAATCCGCGCCACGCTCCGGCGTCACGACGCAGATGCCATCGGGCTTGTTCTGGTCGGACGCCAGCTTGGCGATCAGCTTGTTGTAGGACACGCCCGCCGAGGCGGTGAGGCCGGTTTCCTCGCGGATCATCCGGCGGATTTCCTCCGCGATATACGTGGCCGACACGATGCCCGGCTTGTTGCGGGTCACATCAAGATAGGCTTCGTCGAGCGAGAGTGGCTGGACGATATCCGTGAACCGCTCGAAGATCGTGCGGATCTGCTGGGAGACGGCACGATAGACTTCGAAGCGGGGCGGCACGAAGATCAGGTCGGGGCACAGCTTGCGTGCCCGTGCGCCGGGCATCGCCGAGCGTACCCCGAACGGACGCGCCTCGTAGCTCGCCGCCGCGACCACACCGCGCGGCCCGCCGCCGCCTACGGCCAGCGGTTTGCCGCGCAAATCGGGATTGTCGCGCTGTTCGACCGACGCGTAGAAGGCGTCCATGTCGACATGGATGATCTTGCGGAAGGGGCGGGCGGATTCGTCCATGGCGCGCCCTTTATGCCATGCACGCGACAGGAACTAAAGGGGAACGAAGCGGCGCGCTATTTCGGCTTCAGTGCTTTTAGTGCGGCGAAGGGGCTGGAGGCTTCCTGCGCTTCCTCTTCGCTCAGCACGCCCATCTGCCGCAAATAGCTGTCCGCATCCGGACTGCGCGGGAACGGGTTGACCGAGAGAGCGAGGGTTTCGGCGACAGCTTCGCCGATGTCGATGCGCCCGTCGGTGTAGGTCACGGTGTCGCACTCTTCCACGTCGAGTTCCAGCTCGTCCCCCGGCTCGGGCTCGTCGGATCCTTCGGGCATGAAACGGACGAGGAACGGCGTGTCGACCGTCTCTGTTACCGGTTCAGCGGTCGCGATGCAGGGCTGGGCAAGGGCTGCGCTGATCCTGCCCTGTGCCGTCACCACTTCGCCGTCGAGCGACAGGCCGTAGGTCGCCTCCAGTCGGTTGAGCGACACAAAACCGAACCGTGCGGCCAGCGCAGCGCGCTCGTCCCCGTTGGCGACGATATGCAGGCTTTCCCCCAGCCGACCGATCTCGTCACGCCGGATCAGGCGCGAAAATTCGGGCGTTGCCATGGTCATTCAGGCAGCTTTCCCGCTATCAGGCTGTCGGGCGTGGTGGCTTGCAGCGCGGCGGAGAAGGCGCGTAGTCCCTTTTCGACAAATGCAACCGCCGCCGGATCGACCGGCTCGCCGCGATAGAGATTGCGCTTCAACGCGTCGGCAAGGTCGCCCCCCGGCGCAATCCCGGCGCGGTAGGCGGACAGTCGCCCGCCCAGCGCGCTCATCATCCGGCCGATATGCTTGCCGACGACGACATCGCCAATCCCCATCTGGCGCAACTGGCTGTCCATGTCATCGACGAACAGTTCGGTCAGCCAGACGTTCTCGTGACGCATGTCGGCATGGTCGAGGCGGCAGAGGACAAGGCTGAGGATCGCGGCGATCATGTCGAACCGCCCGTCGAGCGTGTCGGGCACCGCGCCCTCGACATACCATCGCACATCGCGCCCGCGCGCAACGACGGCATCGTACAGCGGGCGCATGACGGTGCGGTCCTCGGGGCGGCGGAACAGGCGATCAAAAATGGACATCATATCCTATCGGCAAAAGACCAGGGGGTTGCCCTGACACGCGGGCGGGAGTGGGCTCTTGTCTGTCGCCGCGCATTTCCATATTGAATGTTGCGCCGTGCAATGCAATGGCCGAACGAACAAGAAACCTTTTGATTGATGTGTGCGGCGCACAGACCGCCCGGAGACAAGACATGCGCCCCTCCTTCAACCGGCCCTCCGCGCGGCGGATTGTTCTCTCGCTGGCGATTGTGTCGATGGGCCTGGCGCTGCCGGGCTGCACACGCATCCGCACGCATCAGGGCTATCTGGTGGACAAGCTGCTGGTCGATTCGATCCAGCCGGGCATCGACAACCGGACATCGGTCGAAGGAACGCTGGGTCGCCCCACATTCGCCAGCCAGTTCGGCGAACAGCAATGGTATTATGTGTCGCGTGACACGAAGCAGCTGGCTTTCTCCAACCCGAAGGCGAGTGACCAGACGATCATTCGTGTGCGTTTCGACCCTGCGGGCAACGTAGTCGGTGTCGACCGAGCGGGCATGGAAAAGATCGCGAATATCTCGCCCGAAGGCGACAAGACTCCGACACTGGGTCGCAAGCGCAGCTTCTTCGAGGATGTCTTCGGCAACATCGGCGCCGTGGGTGCGGGCGGCGCGGGCGGCGGCGGCGGCAACCCGGATAATACCGGCCCGAACGGAAGCTGAGGCACGAGCCGTCCTCTTTTCGCTGCAAGGACTGTAACGGCCCCTGCCCATGGTGATGCGTCAGATTCGGGTGTGCTGAGAAGGCCTTGCGGACCCGGCCGTTTGCCCGATGACGGCGGCGCATCGGGCTCTGCCTCCAAAATGACACTTATCCCCGCCTCGGCTGTTGCGCGGCGCACCCCCACTGGCTAAGGCGAAACGCCATGGACCGCCCTATCCTCATCGCCCCGTCGATCCTTTCCGCCGATTTCGCCCGTCTGGGGGAAGAGGTGCGCGCCATTGACGCCGCCGGTGCGGACTGGGTGCATGTGGACGTGATGGACGGGCATTTCGTGCCGAATATCACCATTGGGCCGATGGTTGTGAAGGCGCTGCGCCCGCATACGACGAAGGTGATGGACGTTCACCTGATGATCACGCCGGTCGATCCGATGCTCGACGCGTTCGCGGAGGCGGGGTCCGACATCATCACCGTGCATCAGGAAGCGGGACCGCATCTTCACCGTACGATCCAGCGGATCAAAGCCTTGGGCAAGAGGGCTGGCGTGTCGCTCAACCCCTCGACTCCGGCGAAAATGCTCGATTATGTGCTGGAGGAGATCGACCTCGTGCTGGTCATGAGCGTCAATCCTGGATTCGGCGGGCAGAGCTTCATCGAAAGCCAGCTCCGCAAGATTGAGGCCATCCGCAAGTCAATCGACAAGCTCGGTAAGCCAATCCACCTTCAGGTGGATGGCGGGGTCGATGCCAACACCGCGCCGCGTGTGATCGCCGCCGGTGCGGATGTGCTGGTGGCGGGCACGGCGACCTTCCGCGGTGGGCCGGATGCTTATGCCGCCAACATAAAGGGACTGCGCGGCGGATGAACGACCAGCCGACGTTCCCGCCCCAAAAGGCACCGCCCGCTCCTGCCGATGGAGTAGAGGATGGCAAGCGGCTGATCCGCCTGTCGCCGGACAAGGGATCGTCACTGGCGGAACGACTCGCGGTTCAGTTCCACCGCCTGACCTGGCGCACCCCGCTGCACACGATGCGGCTGAAGGGCAAATATCCGCTCAAGCTGCTGGCCGTTCCCAAGGACGCGATCCTGGGCGACGCGCGCGCCGGGCACGCCATGCGGACCGGCCATTTCCTGTTTCGCGGGCAGAAGCAGGCGATCGATGACGTCGATTTCGCCGGACCGATGCCGTCCCTGGCTTTTGGCGATTATCTGCACAGCTTTTCCTGGCTGCGGGATCTGTCCATCGCCGCCAACCGCGAACAGGGCGCGCCGATCGCCGAAAAGATCATGCGCAAATGGCTGGCCGCCCATGCCGACCGGCCGAGTGAACCGGCGTGGCGCGCGGACAATGCCGGCTGGCGGCTGCTGTTCTGGTCGAGCCACGCGCCGCTGATCCTGTCGAGCGGGGATCTCGTCTATCGCTCGTTGGTGCTGAATTGCATCGCACGCACCGCCCGGCATCTGGATCGCAGCGCGGACAAGGCGCCGATCGGCATTCCGCGACTCGTGGCCTGGGGTGGGCTGGTCGCGGCGGGGCTGCTGCTGCCCGGTGGCGGGCCGCGCCGCGCGTTTGGCGAAGCCGGGTTGCGTCGTGCGATCGAGGGCGCGTTCTACACCGATGGGGGCACCATTTCCCGCTCGCCGTTGTCGCAGACCGAAGGCATCGCGCTCATGGCGATGGTGCGCGCCGTGTACGACGTGATGCGCGAGGATGTGCCGAGCTTCCTGACCGAGGCGATGGGCCGCACGGTCCCTGCGCTGTTGGGCCTGATGCACGGTGATGGCGGTCTCGGGAGCTGGCAGGGTGGGGGCGCTGTCGATCCTGCTCTCGTCGAGTCGGTCGTCGCCGCTACCGGGATCCGCACACGGCCGCTGCGGCAGGCGCGCGACTGGGGTTATCAGCGGATCAGCGCGGGTAGCACCGTGGTCCAGATTGATGCAGCCCCGCCGCCGGTCGCGCGTCTTGCCGAGGCGGGCTGCGCGTCCACCGGCGCGATCGAGGTGAGCGACGGGCCGGAGCGGCTGATCGTTAATTGCGGGGGTGCGGCGCTCGCCGGGGTGTTGATCCCGCAGCAACTGGCGCATGGCCTGCGCACCACGGCGGCGCACAGCACGCTGGTGCTCGCCGACAGCAATTCGACCGCGATCCTGCCCGACGGCACGCTGGGGCGTGGCGTGACGGAAGTGGAACTGCACCGGCAGGAATTGCAGAACGGTAGTCGCCTCGAACTGAGCCATGACGGCTATGTCCGGCGGCTGGGCTTCATCCACCGCCGCCTGCTGCTGGTGAGCAGCGACGGCAAGGATATTCGCGGCGAGGACATGCTGCTGCCCTCAGAGCGGCGCAAGCGGCCTGCGCCTGCGCCCTACGCGCTGCGCTTCCATCTTGCTCCGCTGGTCGAGGCATCGATGACCGCCGACGGGCAGGGCGCGTTGCTGCGTATCGACATGGGCGCGCTGTGGCAGTTCCGCTGTGGTGCGGGGCAACTGACGATCGAGGAAAGTCTGTGGGTGGATGGCGACGGTCGGCCCCACCCGACCCACCAATTGGTGGTGAGCGCAACGGCCGAAACCGGGGGGAGCAGCCTGGGGTGGCTGCTCAAACGTGTCGGATAACCGGCAACACACGAACAGAAAGCGAATGATGAGCGAAGTGAAGATCGGGCGGGCGCTGCTCTCGGTGTCCGACAAGAGCGGCCTTGTGGAACTGGGGCAGGCGCTGGCGCGGCACGGGGTGGAACTGGTCTCGACCGGCGGCACGGCCAAGGCATTGCGCGACGCGGGGCTGGATGTCGCCGATATTTCCGATCTGACCGGCTTTCCCGAGATGATGGACGGGCGGGTCAAGACCCTGCACCCGAAGGTCCATGGTGGCCTGCTCGCGGTACGCAGCAATGCCGAGCATCGCGCATCGATGGAGGAGCACGCGATCGCGCCGATCGATCTGGTCGTCGTCAACCTCTACCCGTTCGCGCAGACCGTGGCGCGCGGCGGTACGCGGGAAGAGATTATCGAGAATATCGATATCGGCGGCCCCTCGATGGTTCGCTCTGCCGCGAAAAACCATGAAAGCGTGGCGATTGTCACCGATCCGGCCGACTATACCCGTCTGATCGCGGAGATGGACGAGAAGGGCGGGGCCACCAGCTACGATTTCCGCCGGATGCTGTGCGCCAAGGCCTATGCCGCGACGGCCGCCTATGACAGCATGATCTCGCAATGGTTCGCGGCGGTCGATCAGGGCGAGAAATTCCCGGCGACCCGCGTGATGGGATCGCGCCTTGCCGGGACGCTGCGCTATGGCGAAAACCCGCATCAGGACGCGGCGCTGTATCTGCCGCTCGGCCCCGCGACTTCGGGCATCGGGCAGGCGGAACAGGTGCAGGGCAAGGAGCTGTCCTACAACAACTACAACGACGCCGACGCCGCGCTCGAACTGCTCGCGGAGTTCCGCGACGGGCCGCCGACCGTCGTCATCGTCAAGCACGCCAACCCCTGTGGTGTTGCCACCGGTGAAACGCTGGTGGAGGCCTATGAAGCCGCGCTCGCCTGCGACAGCGTGTCTGCGTTTGGCGGTATTATCGCGGTCAATCGCCCGCTCGATGGCCCGACCGCCGAAGCGATCAGCGGTATCTTCACCGAAGTTGTGGTTGCGCCCGGTGCGGACGATGCCGCCAGGGCCGTGTTCGCGAAGAAGAAGAACCTGCGCCTCCTGCTGCTCTCGGACGGTTTGCCCGATCCCTACCGGCGCGGGTTGCAGACGAAGATCATCGCGGGCGGTGTGCTGGTACAGGACCGCGACCACGGCCATGTCACGCCCGGCATGCTGAAAGTCGTGACCAAGCGCGCGCCGACCGAGCAGGAACTGAAGGACTGCCTGTTTGCCTGGACGGTCGCCAAGCATGTGAAATCGAACGCGATCGTCTATGCGAAGGACGGCGTGACGGCGGGGATCGGCGCGGGCCAGATGAACCGGCGCGATTCTTCCCGCATCGCGGCGGTAAAGGCGCGTGAGGCGGCGGAAACCTATAACTGGGCGCAACCGCGGACCGTGGGAAGCGCCGTGGCATCGGACGCATTCTTCCCCTTCGCGGACGGTTTGCTGGCGGCGGTGGAAGCGGGCGCGACCGCCGTTATCCAGCCGGGCGGGTCGATCCGCGACGACGATGTGATCGCCGCAGCGGACGAAGCCGGGCTGGCAATGGTGTTCACCGGGATGCGGCACTTCCGGCATTGATCGGCGAAATCCAGAGCATCGAGCCGTTAACCTCGTCCGTTCGTGCTGAGTAGCCATTGAGCGTGTCGAAATGGCGTATCGAAGTACCGACCCTTCGATACGGGACTTCGATAAACTCAGCCCCTACTCAGGGCGAACGGGGAAGTAGATACGACTAACGGCTGGATGTTCAGCCGCACCGTACCCGCGTCATGTCGTCGGCCATCAGGGACCGACCGTCGGCGCTCACTTCCAGTCGACGCTCGGCCGCCCAGTCCTGGCCCTCGCCGGAATAGAGCGCGCTGACGCGGACAGCACGCGCACCGTCCGGCGTGACCTTGGTAACCCGTCCGCTGCTTTCGTAGAAGCGCAGCTCCGATCCTGTCACGACCAGTTCGCCGGTATCGGCGGGCGCTGAACAGGCATTGGCATTGCGGGCCCAGCGGCCACGGAAGGCAGAGGGTATGACGGCGGCCGATGCCAGGGGCGCGGCGGAGCCCTCCTCTCGGACCACGCCGCGCTCCGCCAGTTCGCTCGTTGCGATGAGCCAGGGGGAAGTGGTGGACCCCGGCTTGTAGCGTTCCGGGTTGCGGGCGAGAACAAGGCGGCCGATCCGGTTGAATGGCTTTGCGGTTGCCTTCATGCGCCCATAGACCTGCACGGGGACGACGGCCGTCTGCGTTCCCCCGGTTTCCGGACGGCCGATCAGGACACGCAGCTGGCTATGTTGCCCCCAGCTTCGGGCGAAGTCCGCCGCGTTCATGCCGCTGGATGCCCCATTGCCCCGCCACAGGCGATAGGCGTCCGCAAAGCGTCCCTGTTCCAGCGCCATGGCATAGCGTTCCACGACGCTTCCCGCGCCGCGAACGCTCTGGGGATCTATGGGACTTTCGTCCAGTGGCTCGCGGTCATCCGGCAGTCCGCCGACTTCGCCGGGCGCGGGCGGGATGAGCGCTGGCAGCGCCGTGCCGCTGGCAGGCGGTGCGGCGTTCCTAACAGTATCATTGTCTTCGACAATCACCGTGTCATTGCCGGGAAGGGCGGTCGCGCCATTGCCTGCGGTGCGATCCTCGCATCCGGACAGCGTGAGCCCCGCAAAGGCGAGTGCTGCGGTGCTCAGGATGCCCTGCCGAAGGACGGACGAGTAGGTCGGGGACATGGAGATCATCGCGACATCAACCCCTTGCCCGCGAGCGCGTTCCCATATGTTTTCCTTCCGTTTCGGTTCATCGCTCTCTATAAGGCCGGGATGAACGATACACCAGACGACGCCATCCCCGAAAACATCCCCAACGCCAACGAATATGGTGCCGACAGCATCAAGGTCCTGAAAGGACTGGATGCCGTTCGCAAACGCCCCGGCATGTATATTGGTGATACGGACGACGGGTCCGGCCTGCACCACATGGTGTTCGAAGTCAGCGACAACGCCATCGACGAGGCACTCGCCGGGCATTGCGATCGCATCACGATTACGCTCAACGCCGATGGCTCGGTTTCGGTCGAGGACAACGGACGGGGTATCCCGACCGGCATTCATGCCGAGGAAGGGGTGTCGGCGGCAGAGGTCATCATGACCCAGCTTCACGCGGGCGGGAAGTTCGAGAACACGTCGGACGACAACGCCTATAAAGTGTCGGGCGGCCTGCACGGCGTGGGCGTTTCGGTGGTCAACGCGCTCTCGGAATTTCTCGACCTCACCATCTGGCGGGACGGGCAGGAGCATTATATGCGCTTTGCCTTTGGCGATGCGGTCGCGCCGCTGAAAGTGGTCGGCCCCGCGCCGGAGGGCAAGAAGGGCACGCGCGTCACTTTCCTGCCCAGCCCTGCGACCTTCAAGATCACGGAATTTGATTTCGAGAAACTGGAGCACCGCTACCGCGAGCTGGCGTTTCTCAATTCCGGCGTGCGGCTGTTCCTCGTCGATGCGCGGCACGAAGAAAAGAAGGAAATCGAACTGTTTTACGAAGGCGGCATTGGCGCCTTCGTGTCCTGGCTCGACCGCACCAAGACGCCCTTGATGCCCGCGCCGATCGCCATTCGTGGCCAGCGCGACAGCATCGGCATCGAGGTCGCGCTCGAATGGAACGACAGCTATTACGAAAATGTCCTGTGCTTCACGAATAACATTCCGCAGCGGGACGGCGGCACGCATCTGGCGGCGTTTCGCGCGGCGCTGACGCGCACGCTCAATAACTATGCCGAGAAATCCGGCATGCTGAAGAAGGAAAAGGTGTCCCTCACCGGCGACGACATGCGTGAGGGGCTGACGGCGATCGTGTCGGTGAAGCTGCCCGATCCCAAGTTCAGCAGCCAGACGAAGGACAAGCTCGTGTCATCCGAAGTCCGCCAGCCGCTGGAAAGCCTGATGGCCGACAAGATGGCGGAATGGCTGGAGGAAAACCCGGCGCACGGCCGCATGATCATCCAGAAGGTGATCGATGCCGCTGCCGCCCGCGAAGCGGCCAAGCGCGCACGGGAACTGACCCGGCGCAAGGGCGTGATGGACATCGCTTCGCTTCCCGGCAAGCTCGCCGATTGCCAGGAGCGCGATCCGGCGAAGTCCGAACTGTTTCTGGTCGAGGGCGATTCGGCGGGTGGCTCTGCCAAGCAGGGGCGCGACCGCCATTATCAGGCGATTTTGCCGCTCAAGGGCAAGATCCTCAACGTCGAGCGCGCGCGCTTCGACCGGATGTTGGGGTCCAAGGAAATCGGCACGCTCATTCAGGCGATGGGCACCGGCATCCGCGACGATTTCACCATCGAGAAGCTGCGCTATCACAAGATCGTCATCATGACCGACGCCGACGTCGATGGCGCGCATATCCGCACGCTGTTGCTGACGTTCTTCTATCGCCAGATGCCGCAGATTATCGAGAACGGCCATCTCTACATTGCTCAGCCGCCGCTCTACAAGGCGAGCCGTGGCCGCAGCGAAGTGTACCTCAAGGATGAGGCCGCGCTGGAACAATATCTGGTCGACAACGGCGTTGATACTATGGCGCTGGAAACCAACCAGGGCACGCGTCGCGGGGACGATTTGCGGATGCTCATCGACCATGCGCGCCGCCTGCGTGCCGTCATGCGCTATGTGCCACGCCGCTATGACAGCCGGATCATCGAGGCGCTGGCGCTGGCGGGTGCTCTTGATGTCGAGCTGAATGACGCGGATCGCAAGCTGCGGCTTGCCGATGCCGTGAAATGGATGGACACGCACGATGCCGAGGGCGCGTGGACCGGGGCGCTGGCGGAAGAGGGTGGCTATCACTTCCAGCGCGTGTGGCGCGGCGTGACCGACCATATGGTGATCGAGGGGGCGTTTCTGGGCAGCGCGGAAGCGCGCAAGCTCCATGGGCTCGCGGCCGAACAGTCGGACAGCTATCACGGGGGAAGCCGCCTCGTCACTTTGAAGGCCGCCGTGGCATCGGAAGAAGCGGAAGAGGGCGACGATCTGCCCGCCGCGCCGACCGCCACGCGCGGTACGACCTTCGTGTCGCGGCCGAGCGAATTGCTGGATGGCATCCTTGCCGCCGGGCGCAAGGGCCTGTCGATCCAGCGGTACAAAGGGCTGGGCGAGATGAACGCGGAGCAGTTGTGGGAAACCACGCTCGATCCGAACAACCGCTCGATGCTGCGTGTCGAAATTGCACAAGCGGATGTCGCGGACGAGATCTTCACGCGCCTTATGGGTGATGTGGTCGAGCCGCGCCGTGACTTCATTCAGGATAATGCCCTGAACGTCGCCAATCTGGACGTTTGATCCCGGCTTATAGACTTTCGCCTGTCTGCGCCCTACATCGCAGCGCATCATGACGCGCTTTTCCAAGATGCATGGCCTGGGCAACGACTTTGTCGTCATCGACGCGCGCGAGGCGGCGGTGGCGATATCGGCGGCACGTGCGCAGGCGATCGCCGACCGGCATGCGGGCGTGGGCTGTGACCAGCTTATCCTGATCGAGCCGTCGGCAGTCGCGGACGTAAAGATGCGCATTTTCAACGCCGACGGATCCGAGGTCGAGGCGTGCGGCAACGCCACGCGGTGCATCCCGCTGTTTCTCGGTCGTAACGCGCGGATCGAAACGGCGGCGGGTCTCCTCGACGCGCGGCTGACCGATGACGGTGCGAGCGTGGACATGGGCACGCCGCGTTTCGAGTGGGAAGCGATCCCCCTGGCCTACGCCATGGACACGTTGACGATGCCTGTCGGGTGGGAAGATCTGCCCGCGCCCGCCGCCGTCAACGTCGGCAATCCGCATGTCATCTTCTTCGTGGACGATCTCGACGCGGTCGATACGGCCCGGCTCGGCGCGCTGATCGAGGTCGATCCGCTCTTTCCGGCGCGCGTCAACGTGAATTTCGCGCAGCAGGTCGGGGATCGCCATCTCCGTCTGATCGTATGGGAACGTGGCGCGGGCCTTACCCGGGCGTGCGGCACGGGCGCCTGCGCGACCGCCGTTGCCGCGATCCGGCGCGGACTGATGCGTGGGCCAGTGACCGTCACATTACCGGGGGGCGATCTTGCCATCGATTGGGCGCCGGGCGGACATATCCGGATGACCGGCCCGGCGACCCATGTGTTCGACGGTGAGATCGATCTCGACCGACTGTGATGGACGGCCCGGACATCCTGACCTTTGGTTGCCGTCTCAACATTGCCGAGAGCGAGACGATGCGGCAGCTCGCCGCCGGTCAGGACGATCTCGTCATCATCAACAGCTGTGCGGTGACGGGCGAAGCCGTGCGGCAGGCGCGGCAGGCGATCCGCCGTGCGCGGCGCGAGCGGCCCGATGCGCGGATCGTCGTCACGGGCTGTGCGGCGCAGACCGACCCCGCCATGTTCGCCGCCATGCCGGAAGTCGACCGCGTTATCGGCAACCGGGAGAAGATGGACGCGGCTTCGTTCGTGCCACCACCGCCGCTCGATACGAACGGGACGAGGGATGGGACCGAACGCGTCCGCGTGTCCGACATCATGGCGGTGCGCGACACGGCGCCGCATCTTGTGTCAGGCTTCGCCGATCATGCCCGCGCCTTTGTCGAGGTGCAGAACGGATGCGATCATCGCTGCACCTTCTGCATCATCCCCTATGGCCGGGGGAACAGTCGGTCGGTCCCCGCCGGGGCGGTGATCGAGCGGATCGCCGCATTGGTGGACGAGGGTTATCGGGAAGTGGTCCTCACCGGCGTCGACGTAACGAGCTATGGCCCCGATCTGCCCGGCAGCCCGAGCCTTGGCCAGCTGGTCGAGCGGATATTGACCCATGTTCCGTCCCTGCCGCGCCTGCGCCTGTCCTCGCTCGACAGCGTGGAGATCGACGACCGGCTGTTCGCGCTTATCACGCAGGAGGCACGGGTAATGCCGCACCTGCATCTTTCGCTCCAGTCGGGCGACGACATGATCCTTAAGCGCATGAAGCGCCGCCATAGCCGGGCGGAGGCTGTGCGTGTGGTGGATCGGTTGCTTGCCGCGCGTCCAGCCATCAGTATCGGGGCGGACATCATTGCTGGTTTCCCGACCGAGACAGAGGCGATGTTCGCCCGTTCGCTGGCGCTGGTCGCGGACTGCCAGATCGTCCACGGCCATATCTTTCCCTATTCTCCGCGCTCCGGTACTCCGGCCGCGCGGATGCCGCAGGTCGATCCGGCGACGATCAAGGATCGCGCCGCGCGTCTCCGTGCCGCCTGTGCGGAACGGCGGAACATATGGCTTGGCAGCCTGGTGGGAACGGAACAATCGGTACTCGTGGAAGGCAAGGGGCTGATGGGCCATGCCGAAAACTTCGCGCCCGTCCGCCTCGCCCGCCCGCATGAGCGCGGCAAAATCATGCGCGTGGCCATCGCCGGGGTTGAGAATGGCGCGCTGATCGCGCAAGAGACGGCATGAGCGAAAAAAGCTGGCGCGACCGCCTGTTCGGCGGGCTGAAGCGTACATCGGAAAAACTGGGCGACAACCTCACCGGGCTGTTCGGCAAGGCCGCGCTGGATGCGCAGACGCTGGACGAGATCGAGGAGGCGCTGATCGTTTCGGATCTCGGCCCGGCCATGGCCATGCGGGTGCGCGACCGGCTGGCCGAGGGGCGGTTCAACAAGGAACTGACCGAGGAATATCTGCGCGGTGTCATCGCCGACGAGGTCGAGAAGGTCCTGACCCCGGTGGCCAAGCCTCTGCAGTTCAAGGCGGCACGCCCGCACGTCATCCTCGTTATCGGCGTCAACGGATCGGGCAAGACGACCACCATCGCCAAGCTTGCCAAACGCTTTCAGGAGCAGGGACGCAGCGTCATGCTGGCGGCGGGCGATACGTTCCGCGCCGCCGCCATCGGGCAGCTCACGATTTGGGCCGAGCGGCTGGGCGTTCCGATCGTCGCGGGCAAGGAAGGCGGGGATGCTGCCGGTCTCGCGTTCGAGGCGGTGAAGCAGGCGACGGAGAAGGGTATCGATATCCTGATCGTCGATACCGCCGGACGCTTGCAAAACCGCACCGAACTGATGGATGAACTCGCGAAGATCCGCCGGGTGCTCGGGCGGCTCGACCCGGCGTCACCGCATGATGTGGTGCTGGTGCTCGACGCGACCACGGGGCAGAACGCGCTCAGTCAGATCGAGGTATTCACCCAGGTGGCGCAGGTGACCGGCCTCGTCATGACGAAGCTCGACGGGTCGGCGCGCGGCGGTATGCTGGTCGCGGCGGCGGAGAAATTCGGCCTGCCGATCCATGCGATCGGTGTGGGCGAGAAGATCGACGACCTGCGCCCCTTCGATCCGGCCGACATGGCGCGCGCCATTGCAGGAACAGCCTATGCCTGATCAAACAAAGCCCGCCGCACCGTCCAAGGGACATGGGAACATCAGCCTTGCGCTCGATTTCGGGCCGTTGCTGGTGTTCTTCCTCGGCTATAAATTCGCAGGCGTGATCGTCGGCACAGGCGCGTTCATGGTGGCGATCGCGGTGGCGGTGATCGTGTCGAAAGTGAAGCTGGGCAAGGTTTCGCCGATGCTGTGGCTGTCGGCCGTGCTGGTCCTGTTTTTCGGCTCGCTCACCATCTATTTTCACGATCAGCGCTTCATCCAGATCAAGCCCACGATCATCTATTCCTTTTTCGCGCTGATCCTGTTCGCGGGTCTGGCGCGGGGCAAGCCGCTGCTCAAATATCTCCTTCAGGCCGCCTATGACGGCTTGAGCGACGAGGGGTGGCGCAAGCTGTCGCGCAACTGGGCCATCTTCTTCGTCGCCATGGCGGTCGCCAATGAACTGATGCGGCGGTCGATGAGCTTCGACCAGTGGCTCTCGCTCAAGGTGTGGGGGGTAACGATCGTGTCCTTCCTGTTCGCGGCATCCAATATCCCGATGCTGATGCGCCATGGCCTCAATCTGGGGGAGCGGACGGACAGCGAGGACGTCGGCCGGATCGAACCGCCGCAGGGCTAGCATCACCCCTTAGAACAGCCCGGAACTCGTGCTCAAGCCGCCAGCGCGATTGTTCTCCGTCCTGCTTTCTCTTCCTTCTGCGTCCGGAACTGGCTGGCCCGGTCGGCGAGCGCATTGGCTTCGTTGCATAAAGTCCGGGCGGCGGCCGAAGCCTGTTCGACCATGGCGGCATTCTGTTGCGTCGAGGTATCGAGCGTGCCGACGGCCGTCGCGATCTGGCTGATCGCTTCGGACTGCGCCTGATTGTCCTCCGCCATCGAAACCACGAGGGTGCGGACTTCATCGACCTGTTCGTTGATGGTGGTGAGGGCGGTGCCGACCTGCTCTACCGCGTGCACGGCGGTCGCGACCTCGGTCTGCGTCACGGTCAGCTGATCGCGTGCCTGCTGCGCTTCCTCTTCCGCGCGCAGGGCGAGAGACGACACCATGTCCGCGACGACCGCGAAGCCGCGTCCGGCTTCCCCTGCGCGCCCGGCCTCGACCGCGGCGTTCATGGCGAGGATCCGGGTCTGGAAGGCGATGCGGTCCAGCCCGTCGATTACCGCGTCGATGCCCTTGGCGCTGTCCGATACGCGACCCATCGCCTCGACCGCTTCGGCGGCGAGGGCGTGCCCTTCCTGCGTGGCCTCGCTGGCGCGGTTGGTCAGGTCGGCAGTGTTGGCCGCTGCTTCGGCGGCGGAGCGGATACGCATGTCGACGCCCGATAGCGTGGCGGACGTCTCCTCCAGATGAGCGGCGTTGTTCTCCGTCCGACGGGCCAGATCATCGGATGCCTGGGTGATTTCCTGCGCGCCGCTGAGGATGACACCAGAGCTGCCCAGGATCGCACCGAGCAAGGACCGCAGGGATGCGATCGCGCTGTTGAAATCGGTGCGCAGCGATACGAAGATCCCGGCAAGGTCCGCATCGATATGGGCGGTGAGATCGCCTTTGGCGAGGTCGCCCAGCGCACTGCCGATGCTGTCGACGATCATGCGCGCCTGCTCTTCCCGCTCCCGCTGTGCGTCGAGCAGGCTCTGCTGGAATGTTGCCACTGTGGTGGCGAGCGTGCCCAACTCGTCCGCCCGGTCGGTGCAGGGCATCGCGACATGAAGGTCGCCGACGGCCATCGCGGCGGTGGCCGCAGTCAGATCGACCAGCGGATGGATGAGGCGAAGGCGGACCATGCGCATGACGAACAGAACGCCACCCGTCGCGGCAGCCAGACCGCCGATCACGAGGATAATCGCAGTGCGGGCAAGCCAGCGCGCATGGTGCTCGACGTCGGCGGCGTGCCGTTCGATCGTGACCGAGACATCCTCCATGCTCACTTCGAGCGCGCGAAACTGTTCGAAGAACGCCGGCAAATGCGCAAAGGCCTGTTGCGGATCACGCGCCGCGATGTCGGCAATGTCCTGCGCCGCTGTGGCGTAATGGGCAAGTGGGGTGGCGATCGCGGTACTCGCGCGGGTCACCGCTCGGGACCCGTCATAGATCCGCTCCGCCGCGATGCTGGATCGCAGGGTCTGGAGATGTTCGTTCAGGTCTTTCCGCGCATCCGCCAGTGAAACCGCAGAGGCGGGGTTGGACGACGCGAGAACGATCGCGAGCGCGTCGCTCCGGACCGCGTCGTGCATCATGTCCGCCATCATGTGCCGTCGCATCAGCAGGCCGACCTCCGTCTGCTGCCGCATGGCGCTGCGCTGCAGGAATGCCGCCCCGATCCCGATCCCACCGCAGGCAACGACCAGAATCAGCAGCGCCAGGCTGATCATCATTGCGTTGCGGGCCAACCCTTCCCGTCTCGTCATGCCTCACCCGTCTTTATGGTTGCCGGCGCGGAAATCCCGCAGCCGGTCGTTCCATTATAGAGGGGAGCGAGCGGCTGCGGGTGAGGAAGAGCTGTTGTCTGAAGCTGTCGGCGGGATCAGCCCGGCTGATCGGCGCGCGATACGCCCGCGCCATCGAGGTTCTGCGAAACGAAATCCCAGTTGATCCCATCGTTCAGCAGGGCATCGGCATAGCCGGGGCGGGCGTTGCGGTAATCGATGTAATAGGCGTGTTCCCAGACGTCGAGGATCCAGAGCGGCTTCACGTCGTAAGCAACCGGCGTGTCGGCATCGTGGTAGGATGTGACGGAGAGGGCGTCGCCATCCAGAGCAAGGGCGGCCCAGCCGCTGGCAAAATGCCCGACCGCTTCGGCCTTCAGCTTGTCGAGCAGGCCCTGGGTGCTTCCGAACGCACTGTCGATCATGCCCTGCAGGCGCGCATCGGGCGTCGTGGGTTCCGGCGAGAGGCCGAGCCAGTAGAAGCTGTGGTTCCAGATCTGGCCGACCTGGTTGAACAACGATTGCTTGCCCTGCGTCTTGGCGAGCTGGATCAACTCGACGAGCGACTTGCCTTGCAGCGACGGATCCGCAGCGACCAGCTCGTTCGCCTTGTTCACATAGGCCGCGTGATGCTTGCCATGATGATATTCAAAGGTTTCGGCGCTGATGGTCGATCCGAATGCATCCTTAGGATAGGGCAGATCGGGAAGGGTGAAAGCCATGGGAAGAAAAACTCCTGGAAGAGGAAGAACGAAAGCCCTTCAACCGCCGAGGCGCCCATAAGGTCCGGATTTCAGTCCGGCAAGTACAAGAAAATGCAAGCGAATCGGGGAGAACGGGCAGGATTAATAATCGATGACAATCTTCATCGGTTCGCCTAACATTCGCCCTCTAAAAGCAACCATCCGTCGTAACGATGGCATTTGTTCGTCTGGGAGATAGAAAATGACCAAATTTTTCAGCAACCTTCACCTGGTGCTGCTGGTCGGGGTCGTGCTCACCATTGCGGTGATTTTCGGCGTAGGACCGAATGGAGAAGCCGTTAACGCCGCGTTCCGCTGGCTGCATCTGTTCTTCGGCATTACGTGGATTGGCCTGCTCTATTATTTCAACTTCGTGCAGATCCCGACCATGCCCAAGATCCCCGCCGAGCTGAAGCCGGGTGTGTCGAAGCATATCGCTCCGTCGGCCCTGTTCTTCTTCCGCTGGGGTGCGGCGTTCACCGTTCTGACCGGACTCATCGTCGCCCATCTGTCTGGCTATCTGACACAGGCGCTGACGCTTGATCCCAGCTTCCGCCTGATCGGCATCGGCATGTGGCTTGCGCTCATCATGGCCTTCAACGTCTGGTTCGTGATCTGGCCCAACCAGAAGAAGGCGCTGGGCATCGTCCAGGCTGACGATGCGACCAAGGCGAAGGCCGCGACCACCGCGATGATCTTCTCGCGCACCAACACGCTGCTGTCGCTGGCGATGCTGTACTGCATGGTGAACGCGAACCACGGTTAAGGTCGCGCGTCCGGATAAAGGCCCGCCCCGCGTTGGGCGGGCCTTTTTCGTGGCCGTTGCCCTTTCGTCGGCGGCGCGAGGCGCTATATGGGCACGATGACCCAGCTTGCCGATCTGTACGAAGAATATGAATTCCTGGATGCAGACGACCGCTATCGTCTGCTGATCGACCTGGGCAAGCAGCTCGAGCCCATGCCCGATGCGCTGAAGACCGACGCGACTTTGGTGCGCGGATGTTCGGCGGCGGTGTGGGTCTATCCGACGACGCGCGACGACGGGAGGCTGCATTTCCTGGCGGACAGCAACGCGGCGATCACCAAGGGGATTATCGCGCTCGTGCTGCTCTCCGTGCAGGACCGGACACCAGCAGAAATCGGAGCGGCGGATATCGAGGGCGCGCTGGCTCCCTTTGACCTCCGGAACCAGCTCAGCTCCAACCGGACGCAAGGCATTCCCAACATGATCGCGCTGATCCGGGAAACCGCGTCGCGGCTCCGGTAACGGCGATCGCGCCACGTCCGGACGGGCGTCCCTATGCCTCCACGGAACCGATCAGCCGATTGAGGAAGTCCTCGCAGCGCAGGATCTGGTCGATTTCGACATATTCGTTGGCGCGGTGCGCCTGACTGATGCTGCCCGGCCCGCAGATGATGGCGGGAACTCCGGCGTTCTGGAACTGACCGCCTTCCGTGCCGTATGCCACCTTCCGGATGTCAGTATCTCGCGTGAGTGCGCGGGCGAGGCGCGTCATCATCGCCGCTTCGTCGGCGTTGAGCCCGGGCGCGTTGGAAATCTGTTCCAGCGCCACGTCCGCGCCTTCCCACTCGCCTTTCATCGCAGGCTTGATGGCGCGCTCGACATAATCGCTGATCCGGCGGTAGACCGCGCCGACCTCGACCTGCGGGATGTTGCGGATCTCGAACTGGAACTCGCACGCGTCGGGCACGACATTGGTGGCGACGCCGCCCGCGATCGTTCCGGTCTGGGCGGTGGAATAAGGGGTGTCGAAACAGCTGTCGAACGGCCCGTCCGCCTTCATGCTGTCCGCCATGTCGCGAATGAAGCAGATGATCCGCGCGGCATATTCGATCGTGTTGACGCCGAGGTGAGGCATGGAACTATGGGCTGCGCGGCCATGGAGGCGGCAGCGGTAAAGGTTGATGCCCTTGTGGGCGACAACCACGTTCATGCTCGTGGGTTCGCCCACCAGACAGCCGTCGGGGCGAAGGCCGCGCCGCACCATCTCGTCGATCATCAGGGGCGCGCCCAGGCAACCGATCTCCTCGTCAAACGAAAAGGCGAAGTGGAAGGGTTTGAGCAGCGTGCCTTGCTTCATCCGCGGCAAGCGGCTCATGCACGCGGCAATAAAGCCCTTCATGTCCGCCGTCCCGCGCCCATAGAGGCGCCCGTCCCGCTGCGTCATGACAAACGGATCACTGTCCCAGGCCTGTCCGTCGACAGGGACGACATCGGTATGACCGGAGAGGACAATGCCGCCTGTTTCGGTTCCGTCCGCCGCCGGAAGGGTCGCGAACAGATTGGCCTTGCGCCGTTCCGCGTCGAAGGTGAGCCACGGTTCGATCCCCGCCTCCCGAAACAGGGCGGTCAGGAAGTCGAGCATGTCCAGATTGCTGTTGCGGCTGGTCGTGTCGAAGGCGATCAGTTGCCCGAGCAGATCGGCGGACACCGGCGATCGATCCGCTGTTTCACGCTGCGTTGCCTGTTCCGTTGCGCTCACGATCGGATGTCCTCGAAAAGCGCAGGATGACCTGTAGCTGTTGGAATATCAAACGAAACCTCGGTCCGCTCGGGCGTGATGGCACGCAGCGCGGCGCTGTGTAGCGTTTATGACCTCTCCATCGCAGCGGTAGCTAAGGGGCCATCAGAAGATGTTTGCGCTGCCACGGCATAGGCTCCGAAGAGTGCTTTGGCGCCCTCCGCCGCTTGCGCGCGCCATGCGGGACCGGTATCGGCGGCGTTCAGCATGTCCAGGAAGCGGCGCCATGCGCCGTGCGGATGCGTGGCGCCCAGAAACCGGGTGGGCAGGCCGGTGAGAACCTGCTTCTCAAGGACGGCTCCCCCCAGACGCGATCCCTCCAGCACATACAGCGCACCCCAACGCGCGGCCTCGCCCGTCGGCAGCAACAGAGCGTCCTCCGTGGGCATCGCGCAGCCCAGATCCGCCAGATCCGCGCGGAGTGCCTCGCTTCGTCCGTGCCAGTCGCCGGTCAGGAACGCGGGGTCAAGACGTCGCTCGGCAACCGGCAGAACGCGGGCATGCGCGGTCAGGAAGGCGCGGTAGCCGTCCCGGGTCTGTAACGAAAAACGAAGGAAAGCGGCATCAACGGCGTCGTGGTCTACGCGCGTGACGGCGCGCAGATAGTGTGCGGCGGAAGCATCGGAAGTCCTCTCCGGCTGCGGCGCGATGCCTGCCCCGCTGCGTCCATCAGGCGACATCGGGGGCGATCCCGAGCAAATCCTCCGCGCTCCGCATGATATTGCCGCTGGTATAGGGTTTCTGCACAACCGGCCGGGCGCGATGCTCCATCGGCAATTTGGCCTGTTCGCCATAGCCCGAGGCGAAAAAGAACGGGACGCCCATGTCGAGCAGTCGGTCGGCAATGCCGAAACTGGTCTGGTCGCCGAGGTTGATGTCGAGAATCGCAAAGTCCGGGGTGATCTGGTCGAGCAGATCGTGCGCGGCATCGACGGTTGATGCCGTGCTGATCGACGCGCCAAAGCGTTGCAGGATGTCTTCGGCATCCAGCGCGATGATCAGGCTGTCCTCGACCAGCATAACCGACAGACCGGCGAGCATTTCCGGGCGCACGGGGACATCCTGGGCATGCTGGTGCGGCGCAAGGCGGTTGCGCGCTGCTCGCCCCGCAGCGGGCAGGGTGACATGGCGCCTAGGGATACAGAAGCGGGCATGAACACCCGACGGGCGATAATCGATCGTCGCCACGCCGCCCAGGTCATAGGGCACCGAGCGTTCGATAATGGTCGTGCCGAACCCCTTGCGCGTGGGTTTTTCCACGCGGGGTCCGCCCGTTTCCAGCCAGGTGATGATGAGATCCTTGTCCCCGTCCAGCTTCCACGTCAGACTGATCTCGCCGTCACCCGACAGGCTGCCATATTTGGCCGAGTTGGTGACCAGCTCGTGGATCACCAGCGCCATTGTCGAATAGGCCTGCGGATTGAGCAGCACCCGGGGGCCCTGAGAGACGATGGCGTTCTGCTTCTGCGCAGCGAACGCGGCCGCTTCCGCCTCGATCAGTGCTTCGAGCGGGGCGGGCCCCCAATGGTCGTCGGTAATCTGGTTGTGCGCGCGCGCCAACGCGTGGATGCGGCCATCTACGACCTTCACGAAGTCGTTGACCACATCTTCGTCGGGCTTCGATTGCCGGATCAGACCGCGGATCACGCCCAGAATGTTGCGTACGCGGTGGTTCAATTCGGCGATCAGCAGCTCCTGCCGGGCATTGGCCTGATGCCGTTCCGCCGCCGCTTCGTCGGCGAGGCGTAGCACGACCTCGATCAGCGTGGCGCGCAGCGTTTCGGCCACACGCAATTGTGACGGTGTAAAAGGCGCCGATTTCCCCTCCACCTGCTCCTTCCATTCGGCAAAGCTTTCGCGCGGGGTGAGGCGCGGGCCGTTGGGACCGAACTCGGTCTGCTTGTGCGGATCGCCTGCCCAGCGGACCGACCCTTTCATTTCCGAGCGGAACAGTACGACATAATCGCGCGGAGAACGGGAAATGGGAATGGCCAGCAGCCCTGCGGCCTCGCCGGCAAACGCGCTTGCCCCGTCAACCAGCGAGCCGATATGATCGGTCGCGAAGACCTTGCCCGCCGCCGTTGCGTTCAGGGCGCGCACAATGCGACGGAAGTCTTCGGTCGGCGGCGTCGTTCCCGAAAAGGCGTAGGCGCCGTTGATCCACACGCCAACACCGTCGGCCGGTATGGTCCGGGTCAGGATGTCGGCAAGCCAGTCGGGATCCTTGAGCAGGGTCTCGTCGGACGCGACGGCACCGAGCAACTGGTCGGAGATGTCGCGCGCGCGGCGTTCATATTCCACAAGCTCGCGGCGCTCCCGGCTTTCGAGCCGCATCGAGAACATCTGCGAGAACAGTTCCGAGAGCGAACGGCTGTGAAAACTGGGGGAAAGCGGCGCATAATGATGGCACGCGAACAGGCCCCACAGCGTGTCATCAACAATGATCGATATCGACAGCGACGCACCCACCCCCATATTCTTGAGATATTCGAGGTGAATGGGGGAAACGGAGCGAAGCACCGAAAGCGAAAGGTCGATGGGTTGCCGATGCTCGTCCAGCGGCGGGACGATCGCGACCGGCTCGGCGTCAACATCGTGGATGATGCGGATGAGATTGCGCAGGTACAGCGCGCGGGCCTGTTGGGGAATGTCGCTCGCCGGGTAATGCAGGCCCTTGAAGCTCCCGATGCCGGGCTTGCAGGCTTCCGCGACCACCTCGCCATGCCCGTCGGGTGCGAATTTGTAGACCATCACACGGTCGTAACCCAGCAGCGCACGCACCTGCCGCGCCCCTTCGCGATAGAAGGCGTCGAGGTTCGGCTGGTTGTCGAGCCGCGTCATCATCCAGCGCACCGTGCTGGTCGCATCGCTGTGTTTGCCGCTGTCCGGTTCCGCCTCAATGATGATCTGGCTTCCGGCAAAATGGATCGCCACGTCAAACGCGGGGGCGTCGGAGCGCAGGCGGCATCCGTAGACCCTTTCCACCGTATCCGAACCGACAAGATACGCCACACGATTGCGCAGATCGTGCAGCAAATCCGGGTCGACGAAATCCGACAACGGATTGCCGACCAGATCCGCAGGCTCAAGGCCGAGATAGGTCCCCACATTGACAGAAGCGCGCGCAATCACCCAGTCCGCGCTCAGGGCGAGCAGGAAGCCGACCGGCTGTATAGCGCCAAGAAGATGAATGGGTTCACGATCACAATTGGTCAGGTCAACCTGAAATCCGCTATTCGCCATTAAACCTGCCAACTCGCCCCATTCCTCTCGGAATAAACCGCAACCGGCGCATTAGTTCCGACAAATCGGACGAAATCTACAACGACCGTATTTTAATCTTGCCGCCAATCAACATGTTAGGCTCAAGCATTTTTGGGTGGCCTGCATCGGAAAACAGAGGCAAGAGAAGGCGGAGAACCGGGAAGGGAACGACACATGATCGAACGGATCATCGACAAGCGAGGCCATGATCTTGGTGGCGGCCTGATCGTGGGGCGGGTGCTGCCCTTTCATGCCCGGCGCATGGTCGGACCCTATATCTTTTTCGATCACCTGGGGCCTGCGGAGTTGCCGCCCGGCGTTCCCAAGGATCTCGACGTGCGGCCGCATCCCCATATTGGCCTTGCGACCGTGACCTATCTTTATGACGGGGCGATGACCCATCGCGACAGCGTCGGCGTCACACAGGAAATCCGCCCCGGCGAGGTCAACTGGATGATTTCGGGCAGCGGCATCACCCATTCCGAGCGTTTCGATCACGCCCGCGCTTATGGCGCGACGATGCACGGTATCCAGGCCTGGGTTGCCCTCCCGACCGAAACCGAGGAAAGTGCACCGTCCTTTCATCATCATGCGGGCGAAGACCTGCCGACATGGGCCGAGGGAGGGATCAGCGGGCGGCTGATCGCTGGCGCTATCGATGGGATGCAGTCGGCGGTGCCGGTCCATTCACCCCAATTTTACATGCACTGGCAGATGGAAGCGGGGGCGCACAGCGCGATATCCGACGAATATTCCGAACGGGCGGTCTATTGCGCCACCGGTGCGCTGGAGGTGGACGGCCGTCCCCTGCGCGCCGGTCAGATGGCCATATTGTCGGCGGGTGGCCGTGTCCCGGTTCGTGCGGAAATTCCCTCCACGGTGATGGTGGTGGGCGGCGAGCCGATCGGAGAGCGCTTCATGCTCTGGAACTTTGTGTCGTCCAGCAAGGATCGTCTCCTGCAAGCGAGGGAAGACTGGATTCAGGGCCGGATGAAGCTCCCCGACGTCGATAATGGCGAATTCATCCCGTTTCCCGAAAACCGGACGGTCGAGTAAGCCCTTTCGGAGCATCTCTCCGGCCCAACCGCGCGGCGTTGATCAGGGGCCTTTCGTCAATCGCCTGGGGCGGCCGTGACGAAATGTGACGTGACGTACCCCAAGGCGCGCCGCATGGCATTGCGCTCTGACGCGCGTTGCGGCTGCGGAGTATCAAACGCGCTTAATGGCTGAGCAGATGTTCGGAAACCCAACGGATTCTAGCAATCTCCCAAGACCCGTCCGTCCGACGACGCAAATGGTCATGATAGCGTCCGATTGCGCTATCCGTCCTGGAGCCGCCTTTCTCGCGCATCATTGCGACGATGGTCCAACTCGCCTCGGCGCTCATTCCGTCAATCGCGATGTTCGGCGTCTGAATGGAGTGCCACAGCCAATCTCGGGAGTTTCCCAGATCCCCCAGAAAGGCTGTCGCGTCGCCGCGACCATGTAAGACCGATTCCCCGTAATCGCACACGATATCCTCGGCAAAAACAGCTGTAAGCCGCGCAATGCCGGTTGCAGAGTCGGTGACACATTGGTCGACGGCCTGGCAATATTCGGCCTTTACCCGCATGATTTCGCAAATGTCGGTGGCAAAGCCAGCTGCATGTGACATAGCACGCTCCTCCCGATCGTTTCTTCAAACACCCCGAGGGAGTTCGACCCTTCCGCGTTGCGATCGTGAGTATAGGCATGTCGGTCTTCGAAATCATGCTCGGATAATTTAGCGATCCGTTCGTGGCTGTTGTAATGGGATCTTGATCGAGGCCCGTGCCGGAGATGGATTCATGCGGCCAGCGCCAAATCCATTCCTGGCTTGAGCACGATCTTGGTCACCTCATTCTGCTTGTCGTGGAACATCTTGTACCCTTCCGGTGCCTGCTCAAGCGGCAGCCGGTGCGATATAAGAAAAGTCGTGTCGATCTTGCCCTCCATGATCGCGGTGAGCAGGGCAGGCATGTAATGCTGCACATGGGTCTGGCCGGTTTTCAGGGTCAGACCCTTCTCCATAAACGCGCCCAAGGGAAATTTATCGACGATGCCGCCATAGACCGCCGGCATGGAGACCCGCCCACCCTTGCGGCACGCGACGATGGCCTGCCGGATCGAATGAATACGGTCGGTGCCGAGAAACATGCTGGCCTTGATCTGGTCCACCACATTGTCGACGAAGAAGCCATGGGCTTCCAGGCCGACCGCATCGATAACTGCATCGGGTCCAATGCCGCCGGTCATATCCATCAGCGCTTCATAGGTTTTCGATTCCTCGAAGTTGATTGTTTCGGCGCCAAATTTCCTGGCCAGCTCGAGCCGGTGCGGGAAATGATCGATAGCGATGACGCGCTTTGCGCCCATCAGAAATGCCGATTGCACCGCGAACAGTCCGACCGGACCGCAGCCCCAGACCGCCACGGTATCCCCCGGTTCGATGTCGGCGTTCTCCGCCGCCTGCCAACCAGTGGGTCCCTTACCCCGTGAGCAACGGCATCCAGAAGGGGGTAACGGACGAAATCGTGATCCTGCCGTATAACGACGCTGCCATGTTCCGGGAAGTAATGCGTGCGAACCCCGGTCGGTTCGCGGCGGTCATATGTGAACCGATGCAGCGCACGCTCAGCCCGCTGCCGGGGTTTCTGGAGACACTTCGGGAGGAATGTGACCGGTCGGGCACCGTGCTGATCTTCGATGAGGTGGTCAGTGGTTTCCGCATTGCTCCCGGCGGAGCACAGGAGAAGTACGGCGTGACGCCCGACCTGACGGCATTGGGCAAGGCTTTTGGGGGCGGAATGCCGCTGGCGGCGATTGTAGGTCGCCGGTCGCTGATGGAACATCTTGATCCTTCGGATCTGAGCACCCAGTACAGCTTCCATTGCGGCACCTTCAACGGATTGCCGATGAGCATCGCTTGTGCCCAAACAGCGATTGATCTGCTCGTCGACGAAGGTGGCATTGCTCGGCTGGCTGAACTGGGTTCATATGCGCGCGAGCGCCTGCACCGCATGTTCCATGATCTTCAGGAACCGGTGTGCGTCACCGGTGATGGTCCGATCTTTCACTTCTACTTCACCGAAGAGGATGTTCATGATCACGCGGCGGTTCGCCGCGCGAACAACGCCTTTGGCGATGCCATCCATCGCAGGCTGTATGGCGCGGGCATCTATAAGCAGTTCAGCAAGGCCTATCTGAGCATTGCGCACGAGGAGAGCCATATAGACGCCTTCTGCGATGCGCTGCTTTGGGCCTATCGTGCCGAACGTGGATCGGCAACGTGACCCCCGCAATTGAAGAGAACGGCGACATGGCGCATCCTGTAGCCGTTGATGAGCGACGGGGCGACCTTGGTCTGCCCGTCTTTAGCGACTGGCGATCCCTGGGCATCTCCATGTTCCTTGGTACGTTCGCGACTCTCTCTATCGGGACGGCGCCGATTTCGATGGGCGCTCTGGTCGATGCTGGCAAGCTCACCACGAGCGCTATCGGGGGCGTCGCGACAGCGGAGATACTGTCCTTAGCCTTCGGCGGCGCGGTCGGGCCTTGGTTCCTCTCCAAGGGGTCCATGCGCTACAAGCTCGTCATAATCTCTGCGCTGTTGTTAGTCGCCAACCTCGCTACATATGAGTCCGCGCTGCCCTATAGCATCTATCTTGTACGGATCGCCGCAGGAACTCTCGAAGGTTTGTTGACGGCGGCGATGATGCTGATGATTGTGTCTTCGCGCGATCCGGAGAGATCCCAGGCGATCTATCTTTCGGCATCGACAGTACCCCAGGTCGCGATCAACTACGCACTCGCCGTATATCTCATCCCGCAGTTCGGTCCCGTGTCTGGCTTTGGGGTCATGGCGGTTCTGACTGTGTTCGGCATCTTCCTCTCGATCCTTATGCCGGCTGTTGCGCCCCATCGCCCCCACAAGCAGGCAGCCCACAATCAGGCATGGTCGGTTCCGATCTTGCTGATCTGTGCCGTGATATTCATTCATAACGCGGCCATCGCCTGCGTGTGGTATTATATCGAACGTCTGGCGACGCTTGGCGGAGCAACGCGAAGCGAAATCGGCCTTTCCGTTTCCGTCTTCCTCACCGCCCAGTTTTTGGGCGCAACAAGCGCTGCCTTCAAAAGAGCGCCCTATGGCAGCAGGTACACGATTTTTTTCCTGACGATTTTGCTGGCTTGCCTGTCGCTCGTGTTTCCATATGCGCCATCCGGTCCAGCGCTGCTTGCCATTTCGGCCCTGTTCGGGTTCTTTCAGATCGTGATCACGCCCTGCTGTATTCGCCTGATGATCTGGATGGATCCGGAAGGGCGGGCGGTTCCGCAACTCACGCCGCTGACGTTGGTGGGATTGAGCGGAGGATCGTTTCTGGCGTCCCGTGTCGTGGCCCATGATGATGTATCTTCGGCCTTCACGGCTGCTGCGGTCCTGATGGTTTTGGCCGGCATCGCCTCAGTCGCGGCTGTCATTGTCAAGAACAGGTCAGCGCCGCTGAACACCGCACTAGGTTGATGTGTGCCCCCGCAGCAACGAGCAAGTTGCTGATGGTACCAATTCGGTGGAGCAGTCGTGTAAACCGATGATGGATCAACAGCCCCGTGGGCATGGTTCCCATACCGCTGGATAGAGGATATTACCCGTATGAATTCGTTCGGCTGGATCGATCCATTTGTGATCGCGGGGCAGCTTACCGAGGAGGAAGCGCTGATCGCTGCGACGGCTCGCGCCTATGCACAGGATAAGTTGCAGCCACGCGTGATCGACGCATATGCCCGTGAATATACCGATCCCGAGATCTTTCGTGAAATGGGAGCGTTGGGCCTGTTGGGACTGACGGTAGATCCGCGCTATGGAGGGTCAGGTGCATCCTATGTCGCCTATGGATTGACCGCGCGTGAAATCGAGCGCGTCGATTCGGGCTACCGATCGATGATGTCTGTCCAGTCCAGCCTGGTGATGTATCCCATTGAGGCATTTGGTTCTGAGGCACAGAAGCTGCGCTACCTCCCGAAACTCGCCACGGGTGAAGCAATCGGCTGTTTCGGCCTGACCGAGCCTGACGCCGGATCTGATCCCGGATCGATGCGCACGCGTGCGGTCAAGACCCCAGGCGGCTATCGGCTCAACGGAGCCAAGACCTGGATCTCGAATGCGCCGATTGCTGACGTTTTCGTGATCTGGGCGAAATCCGACGCCCATGGCGGCGCTATCCGGGGCTTCATTCTCGAACGGGGTGCGAAGGGTCTCTCCACGCCGAAAATCAACGGTAAATTGTCCCTGCGCGCATCGGTGACCGGGATGATCGATCTGGACGATGTTGAAGTCGGCGACGACGCTATCCTCCCGAACGTAGAAGGTTTAAAAGGGCCGTTCGGGTGTCTCAATCGTGCCCGCTATGGTATTTCCTGGGGTGTATTGGGCGCGGCGGAGTTCTGCTTTCACACAGCGCGGCAATACGGCCTCGACCGAAAACAGTTCGGTCGGCCGCTCGCCGCTACCCAGCTTTATCAAAAAAAGCTGGCCGATATGATGACGGACATCGCCTTCGGTCTTCAGGCCAGCCTACGCGTAGGTCGGCTGATGGAGGAAGCCCGGTTTGCACCCGAGATGATCTCCATGGTCAAGCGCAACAACTGCGGCAAGGCGCTTGATATCGCGCGGCTCGCACGCGACATGCATGGTGGCAACGGCATATCCGAAGAATATCAGGTGATGCGGCATATGGCGAACCTTGAAACGGTGAACACATACGAGGGCGCGCATGATGTCCACGCTCTCATTCTTGGGCGGGCGATCACCGACCTGGCGGCGTTTTGATGGCCGGGCCGCTGTCAGGCATTCGGGTGTTGGAAATGGCCAGGATTTTGGCAGGCCCCTGGGCCGGCCAGATATTAGCTGATCTCGGCGCGGAAGTGGTCAAGATCGAGTCGCCAGAAGGGGACGAGACGCGGCGCTGGGGGCCACCATTCATCGACAATGCAGACGGAACCCGCGATGCTGCCTATTTCCATTCGGCCAACCGCGGAAAGACATCGATCGCAATTGATTTCAGCACAGCCGAGGGGCAGGCGCAGATACGCGAGCTTGCCCGCTCGTCCGACATCCTCATCGAAAACTTCAAGGTTGGGAACCTGGCGCGCTATGGTCTCGATTATCCCACGTTGTCGCGCGACAATCCGGGCCTGATCTACTGTTCGATAACCGGGTTCGGCCAGGATGGCCCCTATGCATCCCGCGCTGGTTACGATTTTATTGTTCAGGGGATCAGCGGCATTATGTCACTGACCGGCGAAGCAGACGGCACACCGCAGAAGACCGGCGTTGCCTACGCGGACATCATGACCGGCATCTATGCCGTCGTGGCGATCCAGTCCGCTCTCATCGCCCGGACGCAAACGGGAAACGGTGCGTGGATTGACATGGCGCTGCTAGACGTCATGGTTGGCACACTCGCCAATCAGGCGATGAACTATCTGTCGTCTGGGGTCTGTCCGCAACGCATGGGGAATGCGCATCCCAACATCGCGCCATACGAGGCTTTTCCAGTAGAGGACGGCTGGTTTATCCTAGCGATTGGTTCCGATGCGCAGTTTCAGCGCTTCTGGAACCTGATAGGGCTTGCACCTGATCCCGAATTCGCGACCAACGGACAGCGGGTGGCCCAGCGCGAGCGACTGAGCGCGACGATCGCCTTGGCGACGCGGCTTTGGAAGCGTGATACGCTGCTTGCTGAGCTGGATCGCCTGGGCGTGCCGGCAGGCCCGATTAATGACGTTTCCCAGGCATTTGCCGACCCGCAAGTCATTCACCGTCAGATCGCGCTTTCGCTGCCGCGCGAAGGAGCGAATGAGGTGCCGGGTCTTCGGCTTCCCATCAGGTTCGTGGGCGTTCCTCCCTATACGGCCTCCGTTGGCCCACTAATTCCCCGCCTCGCGTCGACGTAGACGGGAACGTCAGAGATGAGCACCTGACCTGACGCGCGGCCTGGTAGATGGACTTCAATCAACGCTTTAACGGTGAAGGAAAATAGAAATCGGTCTCAATCGGCACTACCCGCACAAATGTAAATGCAATTCCTTCTCGCGGAAAAATAGACAGAAGGGCTTTTTCAATCCAAACGACCCTATATGTAGGAAATACTCAACAACCGTCATTGCCTTATTCATTCTCACCTCAAATTTGGGTGAGAGTAGCGCACATAGAATAGTTACCCGGTGAACGAGAGACTGATCGGTGCGGCGTCTGCGACTGATCAGGGATTTTCGCGATGTGATCGAAAGCGTGACAACCGAGATCGAACTTGTCTTGCAGATCGAGGCGATAGCAAAAGAATTGGGCTTCGAGTTTGTCGCACTACTGCATTCGGCAAGCCTGTTTCGCCGCTCTCCGATGCTGATCCGCTATGATAACTATCCGCCGGGCTGGGATACTCGCCTTGTCGGGCGTGGCGGCAGGATCATCGATCCCATTCTCGCAATCGCACGCAGGCGGGTTTCGGGATTCCTCTGGGCCGATGTGCTGGTGCAGACGAAGCTCACGCACCACCAACTGGCGATTCTTGGCCTTGCCGGGCGCCATGGCATCCGCCAGGGCATCACCGTTCCGGTGAACGTGCCTGGCGAACCGGAAGGCTCGGTCAACTTCGCCACCAGACGTTTGAGCCATATCACCCCTGAGCGTATCCTGCTCGCGGACGCGGTGGGGCGCATCGCATTCGATGCAGCCCGGCGCGTCATCGGTATCGCGGGCCTGCCCGGTTTCACACCGCATGTGGGGAACCGCGTGCGCGAGTGCATCTACTGGATCGCGCATGGCAAGACCGATCAGGACATCGCCGACATTCTCGGCATCGGCCTTGAGACGGTGCGAACCTATGTTAAATCCGCGTTCCGGCTGTTCAATGTCATCACCCGCGGCCAGCTCGTCCACGAAGCTCTGCGTCTTGGAGTGATCGACTTCTTGCCCTCCATTCCCCCGTTCGGGTGAATAGATCGATCGCGGCCAAGCTGATCTTTGTCCGGCTCCACAGGTCTAGGGAGCCGAAGGATGATCAGAATTTCTACGGGGTATAATCTCGCCGACGTGCAGGACGCCAGCATGTTCGAGGATCGACGGCGGCTGTTCGTTGAAATGATGGGCTGGGATGTGCCGGTCACGAACGGTCGGTTCGAGATTGACCAGTTCGATGGGCCGGACGCACTCTATATCACGGAGTTTGGCGATGAAGGTGCGCATCTGGGTTCGCTGCGGCTGTTGCCGTCGTCTGGCCCGCATATTCTCGCCGATCTGTTCGCTGGCCTTTGTGAGCATGGTGTGCCGCGCGGACCCGGCATATACGAGATTACGCGATTGTGCCTGCCATCGCGACTGGGATCGCAGGAACGACTGCGTGTCCGCAACCGCCTGATCAGTGCGATGGTCGATTATGCGCTCGATGCTGGCATTCATTGCCTTACCGGAGTGGTGCGGCCCGGCTTTCGGACAAGCGTGCTGGCGATGGGCTGGAAAGCCTCTCCTCTTGGACCCGTCCGCACAATCGACGGCATGGCGCTTGGCGCATTTCGTATCGAGGTCGCCGCCGATACGCCAGCGCGGCTCGCGCGTAACGGTATATACACAGCGGTCGCGTCGCTCGCCCCGGTCGCGGCGTGAGGGAGGGCGATATGACATATTTGCTCTCCCATCACGCCGCCGAGCTTCTCGATCAGGGCTATACCATTGTCCGGGGTGCGGTGCCGACGGACCTTGTTTCAGTGCTCAGTGCGGATCTCGATCCCCATTTTGCGGCAACGCCATTTTGCGATGGGGATTTTTATGGCCGTCGTACCAAAAGATTCGGCAGCCTGCTGACCCGTTCACCCCATGCCGCACACTTCGTGCAGCATCCGATGGCGCTCGGCCTCGCCGACCATGCCCTGGGACAATTTTGCGACCGGATCGCACTCAATTTGACGCAAGGGATTGAGATTCACGAGGGCGCGCTCGCGCAATACCCCCACCGCGACGAGGATATGTGGGGCGGCCCCAAGGGGGAGATCGAATATCTTGTCAACATCATCTGGCCGATGACCCCGTTTACGCAAGAGAATGGCGGCACCCGGCTTTGGCCGGGCAGCAATCATTGCTTTGGAGCGGCGCTAAACGAAGATGCGGCGGTGGTGCCGGAACTGATGCCGGGCGATATGCTGGCCTTTCTCGGTAGTACCTTGCATGGCGGTGGTGGCAACCGGACGCCACACCCGCGGCGCGGTCTCATCGTCAGCTATGCGCTCGGTTGGCTCAAGCCCTATGAGTTGCAATGGCTCGTTTATCCGCCGGAGGTGGCGCGGGGCTTTGCGCCGGAGCTGGCGGCGTTGGTGGGCTATGCCCAGCACCGGCCCAATCTCGGTAATGTCGAGGGCCAGGATCCTTCGCTTCTATTGCGCGATCACATGAACGATCATCATGCGGCGACCGATGCGTTGCGCGAGGAGCAAGCGGCAGCCTTGCGCGACTATGTCGCCGAGCAGGAAGCTGCGCGCGCCGGGACTCTGGGCGGCTGAGGAACGCCGGGCGGAGTCCATGTCATGGTGCTCGCGGCCAGCGATTGGCGCGATGCTCATGCTTATACGTGGCTTATGCCGGGTGACCGGCGCTGCTTTGCCTGGGAGTGGCTACGCCGGACATCGGCATATAGGCAGGCCTGGATCGAACGGGATTCGCCGCATCGGTTCGGCCTGATCCGGCTTGCGGACCCCGACCACGATGCGCTGTTGGCCCGGCCGATCTGGAATACCACTGTCGATCACGCCGTACTGCATGCCGAGATCTCTCTGGTCGATCAGGATGATTGCTGCGATTTCGCGCGGTTCGTCGATCTGACTACGACACTGCCTGCGCCTTGTGGCGGCGCGCATATATTGCTGTCGGACGGACTGCGCTCGATCAGGATCGATGTGCAGGGTGGCGATCCGATGGGCGCGCCGGTATCGCTCAACTGGCACATCAGCGGCGTGGCGCATATCGGGGTACAGGTCGCTGCCCTTGGGCAATTCATTACACTGGCGCGGCAGGGGCGTTTTTCGCGCAATCTGCATCCACCTGAACGCCGCGCCCGGCGCTGGATCGCCATGCTGCGCGTAGCTGATGCGTTGGCGAGCGGGGCGTCTACCCGCGAGATCGTTTCCGGTCTGTTCGGTGTCGATACCTCACATCCACGCTGGCGCACCGATTGCGCGTCCTGGCGGCTTCGCGCGCAGCGTCTCACCGCAAGTGCCCGCGCTTATCTCGCGATGGGACCGGCGGGATGGCTGAATGGGGAGATCAGATAAAAGCCGCAGCCGGCGACGAAGTCCGATTCACGCCTGCTTGCTTTCGCGCAGTCTAGCCGCGGTTGCCGGGTGGAGCATTTCCCAGGTCTCGACGCCCAATGCTTCTGCAAGATTGCCGAGCTTGTCGACCGAGATCGCATATTTCTCGTTTTCGAGGTCGCTGATATAGCTGCGATCGATCCCGGACCTGACCGCCAGTTCCTCCTGCGCCACTTTGCGGATTTCGCGCAAGGCTCTCAAATTGCTGGCTACGATTCTGCGGTCCCCGGTCATTGCCGCGCATAGTGGGCCAGCCAGATATTTATGCTGTCGGGAATACCCTACAGACATCAAGAAATGACCCCTCGCACTAGGTGCGACCGCGCTCTGCTCCGCTGGGCTGCGCCCCGCTCCGTCGAGCCACGCATTCCGCGTGTCTCGCCCATCCGGCGACGATCGCTGGGGCAGCCGGACTTGGGGTCCGGCCATGTGGAATCGTGCGGGCGACCGCACGATGGGGCGCGCGAGCCGGTCGATCCCATGCGCGCCCTGCGCCGTCTCCCAGCGTCCCTGGCGTGCCACACCGATTTTCGGCGGCAAGGAGTTGCGTCGCAGCCAAGCTGCGCCAGACACAAGCGGGTCAGTGGCATTTGGCTGATGGGAAGAAGCGCTGACCCGCTTGTCTCAGGCTGCGCTAGGCAGCTCCCGTGCCTCTTGCCGCCAAGAAATCCGCATGGCCCTGGGGACCCTGCGAGGACGGCTCCGGGTGCGATGGGATCGGCGGTCTCCCTGCTCTTGCTCCTTGTTGAAGCGGTATCGGCCGCATGGGGCGGCCGATGCGTGGTTGTCGTTTGCTGGGCCGCTGGTCGCGGCCCTTTTGGATGCTCGGACTCACCGGGTGCGATGGAATTGTGTCAAGAAAACAATGAGATAGAGAGATTTTATCAAATATTGTATAAGTATAACTGTCAGAGAGAAGGAGAATATCTTCTGACGACAACACGAAACCGATAGGAATGGAGTAAAGACAATGAACATTGGTGAAATGATCCGTAGCGAGAACGGAGCTATTGCAGGCTATATCGCCGAAGCGGGGTTTGACTTTGAGAATGTCTATTTCGAGAAAGTCACCTCCGATCATCCCCGCGCCCCGCTGTTCAACCTGATGACCAAAAGCCCGCGCGGTCGCGGGGTGCGACTGGGTTCGATCTGGGAACGCGCATCGCGCGAAACCGGCGAGGTTTATTTCGGTGGCTATATCGACACCGCGCAATCGGGATATGTGCCGATCCGGCTGTTCCGCTCGCGGCAGGATGCCAATGCGTGGAACATCGTGCGTAAGACCGCCCAGCGGCGGCGCGATATGGACGGCATCGACCTGCCCGATGACAGCACCATGACGGGCGACGATGACCACTACACCCAAACTTTGAACTGATCCGATCCGGGGAGCGGTTCACCGCTCCCCGGCTTGTCCCCTCATATTCGAGAAGGAGCCTTCGCCATGACGAAGGAGACTGCGCGCCGTGCGCGCGGGAACGATGCCGCACGTGCGAATGAATCCCGCACCGGCCTTTATGACGAAGTGACCGCCAGGATCATCGGCGAACTGGAAGCGGGACGCTTTCCCTGGGTTCAGCCTTGGGGCCGCAATGGCGCGGCTCATCCCGGTCTGCCACGCAATGCGCTTACTGCCCGCAACTATTCGGGTGTCAATGTGCTGATCTTGTGGGGCGCCGTGATCGAGTATGGCTATCCTTCGCAAAGTTGGCTGACTTATCGACAGGCGCTCGAAGCGGGAGGCACTGTCCGCAAGGGCGAGAAGGGCGTGACTGTGGTTTACGCCGACCGCTTCACCCCGGAACAGGAAAGGGAACGCGCGCGCCAGACCGGCGACGGCGAGACGAACACGGGATCGCTCCGGGGGAGCGATACCCGTCGAGCCAAGTCCGTGCCGTTCCTCAAACGCTTTACCGTGTTCAATCTGGCGCAATGCGGAGGCTTAAGGCCCGGCCTTGCCGTTGATCCTGTGCCATTGCCCGAACGCGAGATTGTGCCTTTGGCGGAGGAAGTGATCGCTGCGTCGGGCGTTGATTTTCGTATCGGCGGGGACAAAGCCTATTATGTGCCGAGCGCCGATTATGTGCAGGTGCCGCCGCAACCGGCGTTCTTTGACCAGATTAATTTCTACCGGACGGCATTGCACGAATTATGTCACGCGAGCGGCCACCCGTCGCGCCTCAATCGCAATCTGACCAATGCGTTCGGCAGCAAAGATTATGCCCGTGAGGAACTGATTGCCTTATCTGGACAGTCTGCGCCGCCCGCAACATTGCAGTAAGGTCGGCGATGGACGCCCACGGTAGGCAGTTATCAGGCTGGCCGTAGCGCTGACCC
>NZ_JACIJP010000006.1 GCF_014199435.1 Sphingobium subterraneum
GTCCCGAAAAACGACGCCAAATCGCCTCCCAAACGATCAACATCCCGAAAATCAGCCAAGGCGTCGGACCGTAGGCAGACTATTTCCGCAGCCTGTTAAGGAGCATGTCCCCTCTCCTATCCCAATATCGTTATCGGATTTTCGACAAGCTCCTTAAACGCCTTCATGAACTGGGCGGCGACAGCGCCGTCGATGGCGCGGTGGTCGAAGCTGGCGGTGGCGGCCATGATGGTGGCAAGCTTGATTTCGCCGTTCACGTTCCAGGGTTGCGCGATGCCTGCGGCTGCACCGAGGATCAGGGCCTGGGGCGGATTGATGACCGGGAACATCTCGTCGATGCCGAACATGCCGAGATTGGAGAGGGAGACTGTGCCGCCCTGATAGTCCTCCGGTGCGAGCTTGCCGTCGCGGGCCTTGGTCGCCAGCTCTTTCGCCTGCAACGCGATGGCCGAGAGCGAGAGCGTGTCGACGCCCTTGATGACCGGCGTGATCAGCCCGCGGTCGATCGCCACCGCCATCGATATATCGACGCGGCTGAAGCGATGCAGCACATCGCCGCCGAACTGGACATTGGCGTCCGGCACCGCAACCAGCGCCATGGCGAGCGCCTTCATCAGCATGTCGTTGACGCTGAGCTTGATGCCCCGGCTTTCCAGCCCCGCATTTAGCTCACCGCGCAGCTTGAGCAGCGGATCGAGATTGCAGCGCGCGGTGAGGTAGAAGTGGGGAACCTGCTGTTTGGATTCCGTGAGGCGGCGCGCGATGGTCTTGCGCATGCCCGAGAGCTTGACCGTCTCGACCGGCACGCCTTCAGGCGGGGGTGCAATGGCGATGGCTGGCGCGGGCGTAAACGATGCCGGTGCTGATGGAGCCGGCGCGGCAATGCTGGCGGGCAGGCCAAGGTCCGCGCGCACGATCCGGCCATTGGGGCCTGTGCCGGTGATGACTCCGAGATCGATGCCCTTGGCGTGAGCCACTCGCGCTGCGAGCGGGCTGACCTTCACCTTGTCGGCAAACTGCGCGCGGGGAAACGGCGTGCTTGCTGGAGCGATATCCGTCACAGCCGGAACCTTTGCAGCAGGCGGAGGCGCGGCCTCCTCCACCGGGCCGGCGATGGCAGTTACCGCCTCTTCCAGCACCGGCTCTGGAGCAACCTCACCCTCCTCCGCCAGCAGCGCCAACACTGTGCCGACCGCCACATCCTCGCTGCCATCGGGCACGAGGATCTGCGCGACCACGCCCTCCTCGTCCGCCTCGAACTCCATCGTCGCCTTGTCAGTCTCGATCTCGGCAATCAGATCGCCCGCCTTCACGACATCACCCGCTTTCACCAGCCATTTGGCGAGCGTGCCCTTCTCCATCGTCGGCGAGAGCGCCGGCATCTTCAGTTCGGTTGCCATGTCAGTGTTCCAGAAAAAGTTCAGCGGCGGCTTCGACGATGGCGTCGGCGTCCAGCCGGTAAGTGCGATAGAGATCGGGCAGGTCGCCGGTCTGGCCAAAGCGGTCGATACCGAGCGGGCTGACCCGCATGCCCTTGACCCCGCCCAGCCATGACAATGCGCCGGGTGATCCGTCGAGTACCGTCACCAGCCCTGCGCCGGGTGCCAGCGCGGAGAGCAAGGTCTCGGCATGACAGGGCTCATCCGCCCCGCCCGTCCAGCGCGCCGCCCTGTGCGCCGACCAGCCGCGATGGAGCAGATCGGGCGAGGTAATGTTGAGCAGGCCCAAGCCGGGCATATCCTCGGCGAGTTGCTCCCACGCGGCCAGCGCTTCGGGCGCGACCACACCGCTGAATACGATCGCGGCCTCGGCATTGGCTCCGGGCTGCTTTAACCAGTAACCGCCCTTAAGAGCATCCTGCTTCCATGAGTCATCCGCGCGCGCGACCTGCGCAATCGAGCGGGTCGAGAGGCGCAGATAGACGCTGCTGCCGTCGTCGCGCTGCATATGCCCGAACGCATATTCCATCATCACCGCCAGTTCATCGGCAAAGGCCGGTTCGAAGCTGGTGAGATTGGGCTGGCCCATGCCGATCAGCGGCGTGTTGATCGACTGGTGCGCGCCGCCTTCCGCCGCCAGCGTAATGCCCGAAGGCGTGCCGACCAGCAGGAAGCGCGCATCCTGATAGCAGCCATAATTGAGCGCATCGAGGCCGCGCGCAATGAACGGATCATAGACCGTCCCGACCGGGATCAGCCTCGTGCCGTAATGCGAAGCGGACAATCCCAATGCGGCAAGCATCAGAAAGAAATTGTTCTCCGCGATCCCCAGCTCGATATGCTGGCCCGCCGCATGCTGCGCCCATTTCTGTGCCGACGGGATCTTCGCCTTGTGGAACACATCGGCCAGCTCCTGCCGCCGGAACAGCCCGCGCTGGTTGACGAACGCGCCCAGATTGGTGGTTTGCGTGACGTCGGGCGCGGTAGTTACGATCCGGTCTGCCAGTTCATGGCCCGATTTGGCGAGATCGAGCAATATACGCCCGAACACCGCCTGGGTCGAATGCTCCTCGCCCTCCGGCGCCGGGATAGCGGGCACGACGACGGCAGGCGCAACTGGCTCGGGCTTCACCCGTGCTATCGGGCTTTGCGCAACGAATGCGGCAAGCTGCGCCGCTACATTATCGCCAAGTCCGCCCCAGGGTTCCCACTCCTCGCCTTCCTTGATGCCGAGGTCGGACCGCAGCTGCGCGATCTGCGGCGGGTTCATCATGCCGCTGTGGTTGTCCTTGTGCCCGGCAAGCGGCAGGCCATAGCCCTTCACCGTATAGGCGATGAACAGCGTGGGTTTGTCGTCCTGGGCGCTATCGAACGCCTCCACCAACGTCTCAACGCAATGGCCGCCCAGATTGGTCATCAAAGCGGCAAGCGCATTGTCGTCGAAGCTGTCGAGCAGTTTCTTCACATTGGGCTTGCCGCCAATGTCGGCCATCAGCCGTTCGCGCCACGCCGCGCCACCCTTGTAGGTCAGCACCGCATAGTCGGCATTCGGACAATTATCGATCCACTCCTCGAGGCTTTTGCCGCCCGGCCGCGCGAACGCCGCGCGCTGCAACTTGCCATATTTAAGTGTCAGCACCCGCCAGCCGCAGGTTTCGAAGATGTCGTCGAACCGCCGGAACATCCGCTCCGCGGTCGTGCTGTCTAGCGACTGGCGGTTATAATCGACAATCCACCAGCAGTTGCGCAGGTCGTGCTTGTAGCCCTCGATCAGGCATTCGTAAATATTGCCCTCGTCCAGCTCCGCATCACCCATCAGCGCGATCATGCGGCCGGCATCCTCCTCGCGCACCTGACCATGCGCGATCAGATAATCCTGCACGAGCGAGGAGAAGGCCGTCACCGCCACGCCCAGGCCAACGGAGCCGGTCGAGAAGTCGACCGGGATGGAGTCTTTTGTGCGCGACGGATAACTCTGCACCCCGCCCAGCCCGCGAAAGCGCCGCAATTTATCCAGCGACTGGTTGCCGAGCAGATAATGGATCGCGTGAAGCACCGGCCCCGCGTGTGGCTTGACCGCGACCTTATCTTGAGGGCCCAGTGCATGGAAATAGAGCGCCGCCATGATCGCCGTCATCGAACTGCAACTGGCCTGATGCCCGCCCACCTTCAGCCCGTCCCGCTTGGGCCGGATATGGTTCGCGTTGTGGATCGTCCATGACGACAGCCATCGAAGGCGGGTCTCCAGCAGGTCTAGATTATCAATGACATCTTGCCGGTCGGACGCAATTGTAGCCAAGAACCTGCTCCCTAAAGATGGAAACTGCCAGATAATTCAATCAGGCGGAGCATGTCCTTGCAAATTCCACCAACTTTATACTATATCTTGGTAGATCAATCACAATTATTGCATTTTTTGGGTGGATAATGCCAGAAAAGTCGGTTTTGGATTCCACCGATAAGAAGATTCTGCAAATGGTCCAGAGCAATGGGCGCATCACCAATCAGGAGTTGTCGGAAAAGATCGGTCTGTCGCCGTCGCCCTGCCTACGCCGCCTGAAGCATCTGGAAAGCAGCGGCACTATTTCCAGCTACGTGGCGCTGGTCGATCCGCAAGCGGTCGGACTGGCGGTGACGGCTTTCGTCCGTGTCCGCCTCGACCAGCAGGACGATCGACACCTTGCCATCTTTGAGACAGCCGTGGCTAATTTCCCCGAGGTTATGGAGTGCTATCTCATGACCGGCGACGCCGACTATCAACTGCGCGTCCTGGTTGAGTCCCTGAATGCGTTCGAGGATTTTCTCCGACAGAAGCTCACTAAGATCGAAGGGGTCGCGCAGGTCACTACCAGCTTCGCACTGAGGCCAGTAGTATATAAAACGGCATTGCCAATGTAGCTAGAATCCCTCAATGGATCGACCGATCGTGACATCCCGCGAGGGATATCCGGCAGGCAAAGCCCCGTGGCGGAAATCAAGTTTTTCAGACACGCTCGCGCTGTGCATCGCCCAAAAATTGCCGGTTCAAGGTGAGCAAAAACCCTAAAGGCCCAGCACATTTATGTTGGGCGGCATTGTAATGGAGAGCACCGACCTGGCTCATCCCGCGCCAATCGCACGGGCGTGCATTCCGGCTGACCGGCTTCCTCGCCCCATTCGGAAGGATGATCGGGTCGAAAGTCAGAGCACCGGAATGCACAGGGAAGACAACGCGTATCTAAACCCGCTCAGCCATTCTATTCTCCGACCCAACGAACAGGCGAGGGTGAGCATAATCCATGGAAGCACAATCTTTCCGCGCAACCGAAATAGCGTCGGTTCTGGTCATTGCCATTGTCGTTGGAATCATAGCTCCCCTGCAACCACTATTGCTTGGATCGCTGTTGTCCGAAGGGCGGATCAACGGAGCCACGATGGGGTTGGCTGCCACCGTAGAAGGTCTCGGCATCGTCCTTGCAACCGCAATCGGTGGTGCGTGGCAATCCCCGGAACGCCTGCGAGGGATCGCCGCCATCGCGATTGCTTCGGGATTGGCTGCCAACGTCATGACGATCCTTCTACCCGCATCGGGCATCGTTGTGGCTCGCGGCATTGCCGGCGTGAGTAATGGGGTGTTGCTTTGGCTGTTTTTATGCCTCTTGGCGCGTTCGGAGCTACCGACGCGGATTTTTGGCTATTTTGTCGCTGGCAACTCGACCCTAACGTTCCTGATTTCTCTGGTGCTGGGCAAATTTGCTATCGCGCGCTTCGGGGCCGACGCGGGCTATTTCATTCTGGTCGGCTTCTATATCCTGTTGCTGGCGGCAGTGCGTTTTCTCCCCCGTGCGTATGTGCGGATTGCGGGCGGAACCGGCACGGCAATGCCACCGCCCCTCGGTGTGGCGGGACTGGTCGGCATCTGCCTGAGCATGATGGGTGTTTTCGCATTCTGGATCTATTCCATACCGCTTGGCCAACAGTCGGGAATTCCGATCAATACGATGCAATTCGTCGTCGGGATCGCGACGGGTGCCCAGATCTTGGCCGGTGTCGCGGCCATTACGCTGGCGGCTCGTTTGAACGCAACGCGGGTGGTCCTTTTCACTACCGCCATGGAATTGATCGCCGTGGGCGTGACTCTGACTGGCGATAGCGCCTCATTGTGGATACCGGCCCTGCTCGCTTTCGCGTTCTGCTGGTTCTTCAGCCTGCCGTTCCATATCGCCTTTTCGATCGACGCCGATCCCACCCGGCGCGCAGCGGTTTTTGCAGGAACCGCTCAGCTACTTGGGGTCGCGCTTGGCCCGCTGTTAGCGTCTTTGGTTATTTCCCCTGCCGATTACAGCCCTGCCAGATTGGCAAGCATATGCTGTTTTGCCGCAGTATTGCTGATCGCTGCCGTCGTCTGGATGAGGAAGGTGCAGAAGGCGCCGAATGGCGGTTGATCGCCGGAATAGGTGCGCTGGAGCAAACACCTAAAGTGCCGACACACCCCCATCAACCGGGAACATCGCCCCGTTCACAAATGTGGCGGCATCGGAAAGCAGAAAAGCGATAACGGCTGCTATCTCAGCCGGATCGGCGAACCGCGCCGATGGATTACTCGCCTTTCGGCTTTCTAGCGTCGGCCAGTGGGGATCATCTGCTTTCTCTGCAAAAATGGATGCAAGCATTCGCCCCTCCACCGGTCCGGGTGCAACACAGTTGACGCGGATACCGTGCCGGCCCCATTCGAGAGCGCCGCTTCGGGTCAGCCCGAGCACCGCGTGTTTGCTCGCGACATAATGCGCCATGCCTTCCACGCCCTTGAAACCCGCGGTACTGCAAATATTTACAATCGATCCACCGCGCTTCCGGACCAGCGGAATGGCGTGTTTCATGCAAAGAAATACGCCAGTGACGTTCACAGCCATCACCGCAGAGAACATTTCCATTGAACATTGGTCGATTGGAGACCGATTGCCCTCGATCCCCGCAGCGTTCACGATACCGTCAATAGAACCCAGAAATTGCTGAGCGCCGTCCAGGGCTGCAGCGACCTCTTTCTCGACGGTCACATCGCATGAAATGACCTTCAACTGATCGCTGGGAATGTGATCGTCAGGTGTGTGTATGGCGTCCCGGCGCTTGTCCAGCGCAACAACGCGAGCACCTTGATCCCGAAGCAGACGAACAGTTGCCGCGCCGATGTCGCCTGCCGCACCGGTGACTATATAGCCCTTCCCAACCAAGTTTTCAGACATCGATTCTAAATCCACCCTTGATAGCTTCGGTTCGCAATGCAGCGAGATCCCACAAACGTGGCGCGCATGACCATTAAAATCTCAGCGATACTGGGCAGCACCGCGCACAACATCGATCAGATATCGGCTGTCGTCCGCAAGCCCGTCGCCTCGCTAGGCGACATGCCGTTCTGGGCGAATCAGCGTCAGCTTCCGATCATATTGCGCACGCACCGCTTCGCTATCAAGATGCTGGATCTTGAGCCGCAATCCATTGGTTGCGGCGGCGGCCTTAAACAGTGCCGTGTCGCAGTTCGCGTCCAGCGTCAGCAGGCAGAACCCTGTACCAAATGATCATAAAGAGAGTTTCCCTCCGAACGCCAACATGCGGCGCACGATAACCAGGGAGCGACGTTCGGGTATAAGCATCATAGCGAAGGCGGCGGAAGATCCGATCCGTCGCTCAGCATAATCGGCCAACCCGCATAGCGCTAACCATATTAAGCGCCCAGACTTTTGAACTGCCGGGTTTTCTCTTTGATGGTAAAAAAACCGCGCATAATCACGCGCTGCAAAGCCAGCTCCGGTAAATTCCACAAAGCTGCCGTCCCCAAAGCCCTGCAATTGCCGCACGGCCTGGTCGCTTGGACAATCGCGTAATCCAGTTTCAGGTATCTCCCGCAAGGTTTTCTAATCGCCCCAGATTGGCGCTTTGCCTGATAAGAGCAAACGGTAAACCAGCGCACGCGCGTACAATTGGAGAGTGAAATGAAGCTCGTACGGTACGAAGTCGATAGCGAGCCGGTGATCGGCGTCGTTTCCGGCGATGGAATCATACGGATTGCTGATCTGCTACCTGAATTCACCGAAATGCAGCAGCTTGCCGCCGCAGGTCCCGAGGCACTGGACCGGCTTCGTGACAGAATGGTGTCGGCACAGCCCACCGTTGCCCTCGAAGGTGCCAAACTGCTGGCCCCGATGGAACGGCCGCGCAATTTCCTCGCTATTGGCATGAACTATCTTGAACATTGCAAGGAAGGCGTCCGTCTGGGCGTTGTGCCTCCGGAGCATCAGGTCTGGTTCAACAAATCTACCATCAGCCTGTCGCCCTATAATGTTGATATCGATCCTGGCGTGACAAGGATGCTCGACTATGAGGTCGAACTGGGCGTCGCAATTGGCAAAAAGGCCCGCTATGTTTCCAAGGAAGAGGCACCTGCGCATGTTTTCGGCTATTTCGTCGCCAATGACGTTTCCGCCCGCGACTGGCAGTTGCATTCCCAGACCTGGTTCATTGGCAAGTCATTTGAAAACTTCGGACCGATAGGCCCGTGGATCGTCACTCCCGATGAGGTCGGTGATCCGCACACGCTGGGCGTTCGGACGTATGTGAACGGTGAATTGCGCCAGAATTCGAACACGGAGCAGTTGATCCATAATGTCTGGGAAATGATCGAATATGTCTCGACCGCATATACGCTTGAGCCGGGCGACCTTCTCCTGACAGGCACGCCAGAGGGCGTCGGTCACGCGATGATCCCACAGGCCCATATCGGGGTCGGTGATTTTATCCGTTGCGAAATCGACAAACTCGGAGCGACCGAGAACAAGGTGGTTCCCAGCACTGCCCCCCGATATCCCGAACTGGAGCCGCACAAGATAGCCAGAGCACTCGCCGAAGCGGAAGAATGCGTCTGAGGCGCCAGCGGTGAAATTACCTGTTCAGAGAACCGCAAGCGGAGCGCTGGCCCTCCGCTTGCGGTTTAAACCGGAAGAAGTCGTGCCATCGCGGCCAATCCATTCTGGTCAAAAAGCTGCGCTTCAACTGCCCGTCGTTGATCAGGTCCTGGCGATTGACATGCTTCGTTAGTGCCGAACCGGCGAGAAGCAGGCCAAGAACGCCGCGAGCCTGCGCAGGATATGTTTAGTTAGGAAGTGTAAGATGAGACTTGTCACCTTCGACAACGGAACCGGTCCCCGTCTTGGGGCACTTGTTGTGGATAAGGTTCTGGATTTGGCCGCCGCCGCATCGCTGGAGGGAATAACGGATTTTCCTTCATCCATGCAGGCGCTGATCGAAGCCGGAGAGCAGGGCTTGGCTGCTGCGCGCGCTCTGGTCGAAGCAGCACCAGCCCAATCCTTGGCAACTGCGCCCAAAATTCTCGCCCCGCTGCAAAGGCCGATACGGTTACGCGACTGCTGCCTGTTTCTGGAGCACATGGAAGTGTCTGCTGGCAAGATTGCCAAAGCCCAGGCAAAAGCGGCAGGACAACCCGAACCGACACCCCAAGGCCCGGATGGGACATGGTTGAACGAACAATTCTACAAGCAGGTCATTTATTATAACGCCGACCATCTGCATGTTTTCGGCCCCGACGATGAGATTCACTGGCCGGTCCAGCCCGGATGGGCCGACTATGAGCTTGAATGGGCGTGTGTCGTCGGCACGAGTGGTAAAGACATCCAGCAAGATGCCGCACGCAGCCATATTTTTGGTTTCACCATATTTAATGACTGGTCGGCCCGCGACCTGCAATTTCCCTTTATGGAAGCCAAGCTCGGTCCCGGCGAAGCAAAGGATTTCGCGAACAGCTTTGGTCCCTGCATCGCTACGCTTGATGAATTTGAAGATCCCTACAATCTCCAGATGACAGCACGAATTAACGGTGAGGTCTGGTCGTCGGGATCGACCGGCACCATGCATCATAGTTGGGAAGATGCGCTGGTGCAGTTCAGCCGCGGCAAAACGCTTTTTGCGGGCGAGGTTATTGGGTCGGGCACAGTGCTGGGCGGTTGCGGGCTGGAGCTGGACAAGGCGCTCCGTCACGGGGACGTGGTCGAACTCGAAATCGAGCGAATAGGCGTACTGCGTAACCGGGTGCTATTTTCGCAAGGCGCATGATTTTCGAATGGAGAGACGAAGATGGCAGGCGTGACTGGAATTCGATACGTCCGGTATCTGGCACCGGACCTTGATCTGATGGAGCGTTTCCTTACCGACTTTGGACTAACGCGTTCGTCCAGAACCCCGTCTGCTCTTTATATGCGCGGGACCGGCAGCGAACATCACATCCATGTGACGGAACTGGGTGAAAATTCCGGCCCTGTCGGTGTGGGTCTGCGGGTGGACAGCCTTGAGGATTTGAAAGCGATCGCGACGCGAGCAGGCGTGAAGACCGAGCCATCGGACGAGCCGGGCGGCGGCGTTCGTGCCGTGTTGACCGATCCAAATGGCATGAGGGTCGATCTGCTTTATGGGCAGGATAATGTTGACCCATTGCCCGTCCGGGAACCCTTGGTGATGAATGATTCAAAATGCGCGAAGCGGTTGGGTTCGTTCCAAAGACCGCCCAGAGGAGCGTCCCATATATCGCGCGTGGAACACGCCGTGCTTGAAGGACCAAATTACACGGCGGCCAAGGACTTTTATTGCGACCTGCTGGGTATGGAAATGTCGGACAGCCTGTACACAAACGACCCGGCAGACACTGTGGTCGCTTTTCTGCATTGCGGACTGGGTTCGGCCTATACCGACCATCATACAATTGCACTCGCCCAGGCTCCACAGGCAGGTTTTCACCACAGCGCCTTTGTCACGCTAGACTGGGACGATCTGATGCTAGGGCATTATCATCTGAAAAGTCAGGGCTATTCCCACGATTGGGGTATCGGACGCCATATCATGGGCAGCGAGGTATTCGACTACTGGCGTGACCCGTTTGGCAACCGCGTCGAGCACTGCAACGATGGTGATATGGTAAATGACGAGCACGAGGCGGACAATGTCCCGCTGGAGGAGGACGTTCTGGCAATCTGGTCCCCCGCACCCAGCGAGGACCTGATGCCCAGTTCCTGAAGATTGCGGATACAGCGCCCGGCGATTGCCCCGACCGCTTTGGCTGCTCCGGCAAAAAGGAAGAGCAAGATGGCTAGAATCGCGCTTTGTAGAGAAAACGACCTTGGAGCAATTGCGGTCGCCGACGCCGTAAGGGAGCGGCGCGGAGGGTCCTTCCTCAAGATGGACCTTTTGATGCTCCACAGCCCGACATTTACCAAAGGCTGGAATGATTTTAGCCGGATGCTGATTGCCGACCTGTCCTTGCCGACAAGGCTGAGCCAGTTTGTGATGTGCGTAATTGGCATTGCAAACGAGGTTGACTATCAGGTCATCAGTCACGCCCCCCGATTTCTGGCTGCGGGTGGCCGACAAGCCCAACTGGATGCGTTGAAAGACATGCCCGCAACATTTGCTGACGAGGCGTTATTCGATCAGCAGGAACGCGCGGCGGCGCGTCTTGCATTTGAAATGACGCGCAATGTGCAGGTTCAGGATGATACGTTTCAGGCTGCGGTGGATGCCTTTGAAAGCTCCGAGAACATTGTGGATCTCGTCGGCCTCATCGCTGCCTACAACATGGTTTCCCGCTTTGTCGCCGCCTTTGATATACAGGCCGAACATGGTCGGCTCTGAGGGACGGTGACGGGCATTCAATAGTCAAAGCGGACGACACCTTGAGCAAACAGGGAGACCCACATGAAAAAATATTCCGGCATGTTGTGGGGTGAAGGCATAAGATGGCGCGACGGTGCGCTATGGTTGTCTGACACCCAGGGTTCCAAACTGTGGACCGACGCATCCGGCGAATGGCGATCGATACCCGTCCCCTCCCCGTCCAACGGATTATGGTTCCTGCCCGATGGGCGACTGGTTGCAGCTATGATGCACGAACGGCGCATCGGTATGTGGACCGGAAGCGAATGGGGTCCTTATGCGGACCTGAGCCATCTGGATGTGGGTCCGGTGGGCGACCTGATTGGTGACGAACACGGAAATCTCTATGTCGATGATGTTGCCTACTCCCTGCACAAGGGCGAGCAGCCGCGCCCCGGCCGGTTGATATTTGTTTCCGCCGACCGCTCCGCGCATGTCGCAGCCGACGACGTAGCCTTTCCCAATGGTCTTGCCTTTCTGGACGGCGGCCGGACATTGGTCGCGGCGGAGACTACGGCCAAACGGCTGGTTTCCTTTCAGGTTGACGCACCCGGCAAGCTGAGCAGGAGGGAAGTTTTTGCCGACCTTGCCGAACTGGTTAGCCCGGAAGCGGCGCCTGACGGACTGTGGGGAACGGCCGAAGGTGTCTGGGTTTGCACACTTTATGCGCACAAGATTGTGCTGATCAGCAAAGGCAAGGTGGTTCGCACCATCGACACAGGCGATACCCTGCCGGTTGCGTGTTGCACGGACGAAAGCGGCCGTCTTTTTGCGACATTGGCCGATACCGCAGGGCAATCGTTGATGGATGCCATCGCAAACAAGACGATTTCCGTCTCTGTTCATGAATATGACCGCGAACAATAGCCTTTCCAGCACTGGAGCGGCCAATGTGACAAAGGCCAATCATCCCTGAAACCAGTTCGGGGAACGTGGCGGTAACGGAACGCTTATAACAAAAATGCGGGGCGCAACCCCGCCTTGTTGAGGGAGGGTGCCATAGTTATTTTAAACCCGGGTAGCAGAGCAGGCGCTGTGCGCACCAATTGGCGGGCGATTGCCATTTTAGCCTTGGGCTTTGGGCTGGTGGGCATCGATCGTTTTATGATCTCAACCATGTTTCCGGTCATCGCGAAGGACCTGAACCTCAAATACAGCGACATCGGCCTGATAGCCGGCGCGCTCTCGATTGCCTGGGGCAGTGCAGCATTGATCATGGGCAACCGGGCCGATCGACTTGGTCGCAAGCGCGTCCTGATTGGGTCGATGATTGCCTTTTCGTTGCTTATTGGTGCGAGCGGACTCGCGAACGGACTGCTAGGGCTGCTGGCTGTGCGGATTGTGATGGGACTTTTCGACGGTGCCTACACGCCGGCCTGTGTCGCCGCCACGCTGGAATGCTCCGAGCCGCGCCATCATGGTCGGGCTTCAGGCATTCAACAAATGGCGGCCATCCTGTGCGGGCTTGGCTTCGCACCGCTGGCCATTACCGGTTTGCTGCACCTGATCGACTGGCGCTGGGTGTTCGTGATCTTCTCCGCGCCCGGTATCGTAGTCGCCTGGCTTATGGGGCGCTATATTCCAGGAAATGTCGATGAAACCCCAGTTACCGACAGTGACAGCACCGATTGGCGCACGGTGATTGAACAGCGCAATGTGCGTCTGGCGATGGGCCTCATGCTGTGCAATCTTACCTGCATCATCATTGTCAGTGCGTTCCTGCCAAGCTACCTCCTTGATCACATGAAACTGAACTTCAACGAAATGGGTGTCGTGATGTCCTCCGTCGGCATCGGGGCCGCGTTTGGGACGGTAATATTAATGTCCGCATCCGATCGTCTGGGTCGCAAACATGTAATGAGTGGCGCGTGCATTGCCGGACTAATCGCACTGAGCCTGTTTATGAACATGGGCCCGAACCCCGTGGTGCTGTTCATCCTGCTGTTCATGGTGAGTTTCTCAGTTCACGCCGCGATCGCGCTGGCCGTGGGGCCGGTTTCGGCCGAAGCTGTCCCGGCGGCCCTGATGGCAACGGCGTCGGGACTAGTGATTGGTGTGGGCGAGATAGTAGGCGGCGGCATGATCCCCATTGCGGCGGGCTATATCGTCGAGCATTTCGGTATAGAGCGCCTGCTATTTATACCTGTGGGCGCTCTGGTTCTGGCCACGGGCCTCAGCATGATGCTTTCTGATCCACAAGCGCTTACCCGGGCGGATCGGCCGACATGAGCACTGGCTTTGTTTCAGAATGGCGAACATAGGGGGGCGCGGGAACGCTGGTTATGCATCCCGCGACCCTCTCTGTCCGATAACGAAGCCATGCTGACCCAAATAGAGTGTGACAATTTGGGCCGGGCCTCTATCACGCAACCAACAGATCCTGACCTTAGGCGGCGACTGTCGATCCAAGAGCAGTGGCCGCCTGAATGGCCATTGCCTCAATTTCGCTGATGGAGTTCGCCACCCCGATCAAATACCGGTCGGGACGAACAAACATCACTTTTCCACCAACCGCAGCAGTGGCATTCCGCACTGAATCGCAGTCGTCGGCGAGGATCACGACCCTCAAGGCCTTTAATGCGGCCATGCTGGAAGAAGATATGGCAGAAATCAGCGCGGAGTCACCGACCAGAGCAAAGTTATAGCCCACCGCATAATCGAGCATACGGCCATTACTGAGGACAGGCTGAGGCGCGCGCACGCCTGCGGATGTGAAGTTGCCGTCGAACACGCCCGGTCCGAGAGGAGGTTTTGCTTGTTTGTAATCCTCTCGGCCCATGGCATTGAGTTCTTCCGGGCTGGCAGATGCCATCCAGGCGATCTTGTTGCCGACCTCGCCCGCGATCTTCACGATTTCGCGCGCGTGGGGCCGCCGCTCTGTCATGTAAGTATCGAGCAACGCTTCGGATGCTCCGTCCCGTACGACGCGGGCCAGTTTCCAGGCAAGATTTGCCGCGTCACGAAATGCGGCGCATACGCCTTGACCAAGAAAAGGGGGATTCAAATGGGCGGCGTCGCCAGCGATAAGGACCCGCCCCTTTTTCCATTCGTCAGCCACCAGCGAATGGAAGTGGTAGACATCGGCGCGGAGGATGTCATATTCGTCAGGCTGGAACCATTTGGCGATGAATTCGGTAATAGCTTCCGGGCTTTTCACGTCATCCTCGCTCTGGTCCTCTTTCATGGAGAATTCGAAGCGCTGAATGTCTTCCGGCATGGGTACATAAGTGATCGTCTCGTTCGGAGACACTCTGGTCCAGGACTCGCTTTCCAGTTCTACTGGAATGCCTGCGTGTATTTTGATGTCAACGATCATCCATCGCTGGCTCGGCGCCAGCTTTTCCATCGACGTGCCGATATATTTGCGTACGAATGACTTCGCACCATCGGCTCCCACGACATAGCGCACAGAGGTTTGCTGCTGCGTCGTTCCGGTTTCATCGTCGGTGTTCTTGTGGGTAATCACGACACCGTCGGGCAGCTCAGTCAGGTCGATGACTTCACGGTTCAAAAGCGCGGTTGCGCCCTGCTTTATGTTTTTGGCGCGCAGATAGCGTTCCACCCTGGGCTGGAAAAACCAGTAATCGCTCAACCAGCCTTGATCTGTAGGCACCTGACCGATGGCCGAAAATCCCCATACGCGCTTGCCGAGCGCATTATAGACACCATAGTCCTTGGACTTGCTGAAATACTCCGCCAGATCATCCGCAGCGCCGATCGTCTGGAACAGCCGCAAGGATTCGTCATCAAAGTGCGCGGCGCGCGGGCTGGTCGGAATATCTTCGTCCCGTTCGAAAACAATGACGCTAAGCCCCTGTTCCAAAAGCAGATTGACCAGGACAGCAGAACTGGGACCATAGCCCACAACGCCTACATCATATTCATGTTTCATATTCCATCCTCTCCATTGCAGCATAAATTGCGCCGTCGCACATGTTGGAAGGCTGACGACCTGATCAGGAGGCCAGTCGACGGGTGATCTGATTGAAGGTTGCCGGAAAACGCGGAGCCCAAATTGACAGGCTACTCTCTTCAAACGCCGCGCGTTGCGGGCGATGATCATCATTGACCATGTCGCCGTCGACGCAATGTTCGAGCTTGAAGCCGAATGGATCTCTCCAATAATCAAACACTTCACTTCCCATGATGTGGCGTCCTATCCCCCACTCATGCAAATGTCCGCGGTCCCGCAGATGATCGTGGCCCAAGGCCAGATCATCCCAGTCGAGCGTGACAAAAGCGCTGTGATCCACAAAGGTTTCCGGATGTCGCAGCAGCGCCAGGGTATGATGATCGGTGTAGGTTCGACCTAGTCCGCAGTGCAGAAATACAGCGACCGTTTCCTGCTCGTTGCCGGCATAGATTTCGTCCGACGGCTTCATGCCCAGCACGTCCTGATAGAAGCTCAGTGCTGAGTCAAAGTTCGGCCCGGCAAGCACGCAATGTTCCAGACGGACAACATGCGACGGTCCCCGGTCTGGCCGTTGAAGATTGCCCAGACGCCGGGCTTCCCATCCGTCGTTCAAGGTCAGGGCAGGACGAACGCGAAGACATTCCTTGGCTGCCTGACCAAAAACAATGTCTATTTGAAATCCGTTAGGATCAATCAGCTTCGCGATCAGCCCACCGCCCGGTTCCTCCGATTCTTGTACTCTCGCTCCGGTTCTGGCGGAAATCTCTTTGAGCCCTTCCATCGAGGACACTTGCAGCCCGGCACCCAAAGCCCGCGCTTCCCGGCCAATTTCAGTGATATGGATGTGGTGTGTGCCGCCAACCCCCCGCATATAGAGGGCATTTGAAGTCCGATGTGACCGGTTAAGGCCAAAATCGGTCAGAAAACGCTCCATCAGATCCAGATCAGGTGCTTGATAACGCACATATAGGATGCCGCTCACTATCGCCACGTATCACTCTCCCATTAATCGTCACATGGTCAGGACAGCCGCCCCGCCTCATGACCCATTTTCTGAGGGGATATTGCGCGAATTCGATCTGGACGAATAGCTGCTAAAGGTACAAATAAAGGCACTATTCGTTCGGGTTGATTCGTCCTTCTGTCGTCCGGAATGGGAACGTGGAATTGGCGCATAGCTTTGGTGATGATATTAGCTGAAGGGCCGGATGACCGATGAATTACACCAGCGCCCAGGATATTTCCGGTTCGACCAAGACCGATGTGCTCAGCGATCTGCTGTCGTTAATTCGCATCGATGGTTCGGTGCTATCCGAAGTGCGCTGTGGCGGTGAATGGGGCATCGACATGGAATCCGGCAATGGCGTCCCCTTTCACTATGTGACGGAGGGCGAATGCTGGCTGATAAGCAACGAGAAGCCGCGCAAATTGTCCAAGGGTGACATGGTCATAGCGATGCACTGGCCTCGCCACGCGCTCAGTTCTTCGCCCAATGGCCCGCTGCTGACCGCGAGGGAACTGGTGGCACGGAACGAAATGACGTTCTGGACCGGCGGCACGCTTGACAGGCCCAATATTCTGCAAGCTGGCACGGAGGAAAAAGATGTGTCAATCCTGTCCGGCATTTTCTCGCTCAACGGACGGGGAGCCAAGCTGCTGATTGATCAATTGCCTTCGATGATGCATTTGCAGGTGGAAGAACAACATCTGGCGCCGGAGCTGAAGATGGCGCTCGATTTCATCCATTACGAAAGCCAAATCAAGCGACCGGGATATATCGCCGTTGCAAGTCGCCTGATGGATCTCCTTTTTATTCAGGTGCTACGTTCGGCGATTTCTCAACCCGATGTCTCGATCGGGCTGTTGGCCGGATTGGTCGATCCGAACATCAGCCGCACCCTCAGCGCAATTCACGCGGCGCCATCGCACCACTGGACTGTGGCATCCTTGGCGCGGGAAGCGGGAATGTCGCGGACAGGCTTCGCAGAACGTTTCAGGCAAGTCATTGGCGTAACGCCTATTCAATATCTGACGCGGTGGCGAATGACTATTGCGGAAGACCTTCTCGTTCAGTCGAACGAAACAATCGAACACATTCGAACTAGGCTGGGTTATGATAGCGGTTTCGTTTTCGCCAGAGCATTCCGAGCCCATAGCGGGGTTTCACCTAGGGAATATAGAATAGCTCGACGTCAGGCGGACTAGCTGCGACGGATACGAAAAAATCCGGCTGGCCAGCCATCTGCGCTGGCCAGCCGGACAACAAGGCTATCGGATCAGAACGACTTGGTAACACTCAGTCCGAAGGTGCGCGGCGGACCGTAAGCGGCTGTTCTCTGGAACAAAAGCAGATCCGCGTTGGTGTTGGTGCCCACGAAGTAGGTGTCATCGGTCAGGTTCTTGATATAGGCTGAAGCGTTCCAGCTACCGTCCTTCGACTCCCAGCCAAGGTACAGGTTAACCATCGTGCGCGAAGGCTGGGACCGTTCGATATTGTTGTAATGATCGAAATAGATCCTGTCGAACCACGTCACACTTGCCCGCGGCGTGACATTGCCGAAGCCCGTGTTGATCGTATAGCCAATTTCGCCGCCAATCTGATATTTCGGAGCATCCGTAATCTGATTACCGGCGAGATTTTCTTTGCCGCCCACACAATCGGTCGGGTTGACTGTGCAATAGTTGGGATGTGACGGATCGCTATCAAGGAAATTCTTGTACTTGCCGTCCAGATAAGCTCCATTGATTTGTATCATTAGCGCATCCGTCGGTCGCGCAGTGATTTCAGCCTCGACGCCGCGGACCCGTGCCTTGGCGGCGTTGATTGTCACAAGTTGGATACCCTGAACAATATTTTCTTGGAGATCCTTATAATCATAGTTGAACGCTGCCAGGTTGACACGCAGCTTGCGATCGAAAAGGTCTGTCTTGAGGCCGATTTCATAATTCGTCAGCTTCTCCGGACGGAAGGCGGGCTGAATTCCACCGATGTTGTAACCGCCGGCTTTGAAACCGCGCGAATAGGTCGCATAAAGATAAATCCCCTGCGCCGGTTTGAAGCTTATCGTTGCTTTGGGATCGAACGAATGCCAGCTAGTGGACTGGCTTCCCTGCCCATTGCCGATCAGGCCAAGTGCGGGATTGAAGCCCGGCTTCAAGGGGTTGAACGGCACAAATGGATCGAGCAGGTCAACCTGATGCTGTTCAAAAATTGACTTCTTCTCATTGCTGTACCGACCACCCAGATCAAGCGCGAGCTGGTCAGTAAACTGCACGTGAGCTTGGGCAAAGATCGCGTAGGCATCGGTCTTTACCCGACCGAATGAGCCGTAGAACTCATACAGCGTGTTCGGGTCCAGATTGGCAATCGCCGTAGCGACGGCAGGCGGGAAAAAAGGAGCATGAGAAAGCGCACCGGAAAAGACCACGCCCTTGAAACCCACCTCGTTATTGGCAGTGTTCTTCTCATGGAAATAATATCCGCCAACAAGGAGATTGACGGAATCTCCGAAATTTTGCGCAAGCCGAAGTTCAGTCGAAAAAGCGTCTGAGTCCTCGTTGATATATTGCTTGCTCAGTTCAGCGGCTGAGCCATCGATATTCGTGCGCTGCCGAACCTTGAAATTACGATACGAACTTAGGAGCGTGACCTTGGTGTCAGGGGACAATTCAAGATCGGCCTGACCCGATACGCCATAGGTATTGATGCGCAGGCGTGGGCCAAATCCCGCGGCATCCTGCGGTTCGGTGGGAACAGCGGCACCCAGCACTTCCACCAGAGACGCGATGGAAGAATTGCCACGTCCGGCGGACCGATATCCACCCGAATGGTCGTTGACCCTGCTATAGTCCCCGATCAGGGTAAAGGTAAACGCGGAACTCGGTTCGAACTTCAGCTTGCCCCGGACACTGCGCGAGTGCTCGTCATTGACGTCCTCCCCAGTGGTAATATTCTTGCCGTAACCGTTACGATCAACCGTATTGAAGGCAATACGCGCCTGCACTGTGGACGAAAGCGGGCCACCTACGGCGCCTTCCGTTCCGACCAAACCATAGTCGCCCACTGAGCCGGTGAAAAAGCCATTAAGCCTTTCGCCCGGATCGCGGGTCAAGATATTGATCGTACCGGCAATTGCGTTCCGGCCATACAGGGTGCCCTGCGGACCACGAAGCACCTCGATACGATCAACATCGTAAAACCCCAGAAAACCAGCCTGATTACGAGCCTGATATACTCCGTCGAGATACAGGGCGACGCGTGGCTCGCCACCCGGCGCAATCGCATTATAACCGATACCGCGGATCGAGATCCTCGCGTCGGCGGCGATGCGGCTGAAGTTCAGGTTCGGAATGTTCGTCGACAAGCTTTCGACATCTGCAATATGTTTTTCACGCAGGGAATCCCCGCTGACCGCTGAAATAGCGATGGGCGTCGCCTGGACAGAAGACGAACGCCGTTCGGCCGTCACAATGATGTCAACAATGCCGCCCTGTTCCTGATCAGTAGCTGCCGCCGGCCCAGCGGCGGGGCTTGTCGTCTGCGCATACGCACCCGCAGCCAATGGCACAGCCAATACCATCGCAACAGTTGAAAGTAAAAAACCCTTCATGTACACCTCTCCTTTGATGTTTTTTATTTGAAATTATTTATATATTTATGTTCAATAAATAGTGATTTAAATACTATTGATCAAATTTCGGACGCAATCCGATTATTTGTGCGAAATATTATTTAATCGTGGCGCTAATTTGCCAAATTTTGTAATTAAATCTACAAATGAAAACGGGATCAGATCGACAGAATCCGAAACGACGCATTCTATATCAGCACTTTTTGCAGCTTCATTTTGGTCTCGTCTTATCCCTGCGGGTAGATGAGAACTTAAAATTGGTGATACCTCGTTCAATAGTACCAGCGCAGAGCGGTAAGCGCGATCTGTGCGGAGAGTTCAGGATGGCCGTCCACGCCTAATACCGAAAGCTGGCACCTATGTGGTCCGTCGGCAGACGCCCATCACCGCCGCCGAAGAATTTTTGCCGCATGGTGCCTGCGGCATAGTGCGTTTTATAGGCTCCCCGGTTTTGCAGCTCTGGCACCACAAGGTCGATAAAAGCAGTCATGCCGCCCGGCTCAACCGTTCGCACGAGGTTGAAGCCATCGAGATCCGCTTCATCAACCCAATGCATCATTTCCGTGCAGACTTCGTCGACCGAACCGACGAAATAGGCTTCACGCCCGCCTATTTTGCCAAACCCTCCCAAATCCCGCACTTTAAGCGGACGACCCGGATTATATTTGGTCATCGCCTCCATAATCGACTGGATCGCATTGCTTTCAACGTAGGTAATCGGATCGTCCGGAGCATATTTGGCCAGATCTATGCCTAGCCATTGCGAGAACATGGCCAGATTTCCCGTTTCATCGCTATATGCTGCCATCTCCTGCTCGATCTCTCGCGCTTGCTTTGTCGTCGGAGCCACGATCACTGTGGCCGCATTGAATACCTTCACGCTATCCGGTCTTCTTCCGGCCCGCACGGCTTCGTCGCGATATCCCTTCACGGTTTTCTTCGCGAAACCCATGTCACTCGTGGACATGAAGGTCGCTTCCGCATGCCTGCCGGCAAAGGCCCGCCCCCTTGAGGACGCGCCCGCCGCATAAATCAGCGGTGTGCGCTGCGGTGACGGCTCGCTCAAATGGATGCCATCGCAATGATAGTTTTCACCATGATGATGAATACTGTGCACGGCTGACGGGTCCGCGAAAATACGCGACCCCCTGTCACGCACCGCCGCATTATCCTCCCAGCTTCCTTCCCAGAGCTTGTACATCAGCTCCATATATTCGTCTGCCATGTCGTAACGGGCATCGTGAGCGACTTGGTTCTGCGCGCCAACTGCCCGCGCCGTGCTGGCCAGGATGCCGGTCACGACATTCCATGCGACCCTCCCCTTGGTAAGGTGATCGAGAGTGCTGAAGCGCCGAGCCAGAAGGTAGGGCTGCTCATAAGTTGTGTTACCCGTAATGCCGAAACAGAGATCACGACTGACGACCGCCATGGCGGAAATCAGCATCATAGGATCATTATTGGGCATCATCGCCGCTGACTTGAGGACAGCGGCGGCGGTTCCGCCGTACACATCATTGGCGCCCAGAATGTCGGCCAGAAACACCGCATCGATCAATCCGCGTTCGCACAGACGGGCGAGGTCCGTCCAAAATTCGATGTCGTTGTAGTTCAACCCGTTCGATTGGGGATGAGACCACAGTCCGGCCCAGGATTGCGTGGGTGATGCCATGTAAAATGCATTGATGGCGATCTGCTTACGATTGACCACAGCCCCTCCTGACAGAAAATAAGTTTGTTTAATTTCAATATTTTACTTTTATTTCTGTATGCCGAACCTTTGGTTTTTCGGCGAGAAATTTGACTACCTTGTCCCGGATTTGCGGATACAACGGAGTTTCCTGCATATCCCAATGATGCTGGATAGTTTCCCACGACACGTGGATAAGGAAGTTCAATGGATCTTCAATTTCATGGTGAAGCTCCAACGCAATGAAGCCGGGAGCCTGTTCAAAAATCGCTTTCGATTCTGCGGTGCCCGCGATGAACTGTTCTGACATCCCCTCTTTGACCCGGAATTCGACTACTTCTATAATCACGATATGGTTCTCCAAAATGTATGATTGAGCTGAAAACAGGTGTATGCACGGTTCGGCATCCCTATTGGAAAGTGCGGCGAACAGATGTCCTCATGGGCATCGCCGTTGCCGCGCGGCTTCACCCGGAACCGGTCAGTATCGATATCGGCCCAGCGTACACATGATGGCCGAACTCGCCAGGAGGGCCACCGAAGCGATCCAAAGGGCGGGTTCATAACTTCCATAGGCTTGCCTGAGCATCGCCCCGATCAAAGGCGCGGTCCCCAGGGAAATGCTGAAAACGCCAAATAATATGCCGTAAATGGCGCCATATTGGCGCAGCCCGAAATAGCGGCTGATCAGATACGCCATAACGTCGACTTCGACACCCGCAGCAAATCCGGCAAAAGCCGGAGCCAGCATCAGCCACGGCCCCGTGTCGGCTTTCAGCAGAAGGAGGCACGCAACCATGGGAAGGAGAAAGATAAACGCTGCCAGCAAATCCCCCCGAACCCGGTCGAGCAAATAGCCCCCTCCGATCCGGCTGATAATCTGTGCCGGACCATAGATGGACGCGATCGTAGCGGCGGCCATGGCGCTGTAGCCCTTGTCCGCCAGCACATAGGGCATGGTCAACAGGAGGAATCCGATCGTGGCGGAAACGAGAAGAATCGCCAGCAGCAATCGCCAATATAATGAACTGGCCAGCGCCTCACCCAGCGAGGCTCCCGCTTTTGAAGGCAACTGCTCGACAGAACGCCTCTCCGCCTGGCCTTCGCGGGGAAGCGTCGCATACAACAAGGGCAGCAGTACCAGCAGCCCGAAACCGCTCAACAAAAAGTAGAAATAACGCCAGTGAATTGCTTCACTGACCATCGTCGAAACGACGGGCACCAGCAGAGGAGAGAGGCCGGCGCCGGCCATCGTCAATCCCAAGGCCAGCCCTCGGCTCTTTACAAAGCGCGGTGCAATGGCGGCGGCCCACACGGCAGGACCGATAAGCTGCATTCCGACCGAAGCCACTACCCAGCTTCCCCACCAAGACTCGATGCTATGCCCCGAAAAGCCAATCGCGCACTGGCAGAGCGCAAATATCGCCGCTCCGGGAACGGCGACCCGTCTGATGCCCACCCGGTCGACCAGACGACCCAGAAATGGTGACAGCAACAGTGCCGAAATGCTGAATATCAATGCGGCACTCATGGCCTGAACTCTGGTCCAGCCGTTCTCCGCCAATATCGCCGGCAACAGGGTGGAAAGCGAGATGAAGGACGCCGTCGAAGTTCCCGTTGCGAGGGCTGCCACGGCCACCAAAGGCCATTGCCGCGCCCACTCCTCTTTTGCCAGTCGTTGTGGAACCGACCGCCCCAACGGGCCGTCAGCCCAAGGTTCCACGAATTCACCAGATATTTGCGTCATGGACCATTTGTCTCCGGACCTGAAACTGTCGAGATCGTGCAATGTATGCAGGCGTCACGGACCCGCTTACTGAATTTCCAGCACGATCTTGCCGAAATGCGCGCCAGACTGAAGCGCTTCCATCGCTGTGCGCACTTCAGTCCACGGCATTACTTCACTAATGACAGGCCGGATGCGATGAAACGAAATCGCGCGACACATATCTTCGAAAGTGTTGCGGGATACGCCCAAAACGCCTTTTACATGGGCGCAGCTAGCCAGCATCGATGTCGGGTTGACGACAGATCCCACCCCCCCGACCAGCCCGACGACAGATATATACCCGTTCATCCGGACGGCCCGAAGACTTTCCTCCAGAGTACCTTCGCCACCCATGTCCAGAATGAAATCGGGTCCCAGTCCACCTGTCAGTCGCCGTCCTGCGCCAGACCAACTCTTTTCCATCCGGTAGTTGATAAGGTGATCGGCCCCATATTCGCGCGCGCGCTCCAGCTTTTCGTCTGATGATGAGGTAATGATCGTCTGAAGGCCCGCAGCTTTGGCAAATTGTAGCGCGAACATCGAAACACCACCGGTGCCCTGTATCAGCACGACATTGCCAGGAACCAGTTTCGGTCCATCAAATAGAGCTGCCCAGGCCGTCAATCCGGCGATAGCCAGACAGGCTGCCTCCACGTCGGTAAGACACTCCGGGGCTTTGACGAGGTTCTCCTCGCTCACAACCATATATTCGCGGCCGGTACCGGGGAAATCCTTGCCCAGCGCCTTCGCAACCGTTTCTGGTGTCGGCGGACCGGACACCCAGTTTGGTATCAGCATGGGTATCACGCGGTCTCCGACACTGACGCGTGTTACGCCCTCCCCCACGGCATCGACGATCCCGCAGCCGTCCCCGAAGGGCACAATTTCCTGCTGCGCCAGTGCTCCATTGACGTGCCTTCCGCTCGCAATCAGTAGATCACGATAATTTATTGCCACGGCCTTCATGCGCAGGCGCACTTCACCCGGCCCCGGCACAGGTTGCGGTACATCGATGAAACGGATGTTCTCAATGCCCCAGGGCGCTGAAATCATGAGAGAGCGCATCGGGCTTCCTTTCATCCTGTCACTAATTTCTTTGTTCTCTCCCTGACAGATACTGCCGAAGGCGTTTTTGGAAGCGATGACGAAAACATATCACCAATACCCCAATCTTATCTCTCCCCGACCGGTCCCTGATGCATTGGTGATCTCGGTAAAGTATCAACCGTTCATTTCCCGCATCCTGCCGTACTTCTGCACCTTTGCTAGCGAGACAATAGAACGTCGAGGAAGCGGAGAGAGGCATTTTCATGAAGTCGGAAAAGCATTGCCCTTGGGGGTGGCCTCCCAACTGGCGATCGGTCGCACCCGAACCATCGCCGCAGATTCGTTTCGCCATTGCCTACCCACACCAATGACAAGGTCCCAACCGGTTTCACAAGCGGGCGCGAAGACCGACAACATCATGATGAACAAGATATTGGTCCGGGGCCGGAAATAGCCTTGGGACGATAGCCGCCACCAGCGATATCGCGCGCCCGAAATGCACAGGAGAGCTTCAGAGTGACAATCAAAATAAAGGAAAATGCGCTGCCTGTGATCATTGTGGGCGCAGGACCAGCCGGCTTGGCTCTCGCTATAGAGTTGGGCAGCCGCTCCATACCCTGTTTGGTGATTGAAAAGAATGACCGCACCGGCGTAGCCCCCAGAGCCAAATTGACCAATGTACGAACGCGCGAGCATCTGCGGCGTTGGGGAATTGCCCAGCGCCTTGCCGACGCAGCGCCGCTCGGGGTGGAATATCCGTCGAACATAGTATTTGTTACGCGGTTGGGAGGGCGCTCCATCACGCGGTTCGAAAACGCCTTCTTCTGCGGTCCGGGGCAAGACCAGCGATATTCCGAACATGCTCAATGGATACCGCAATACAAGCTGGAGGCGGAACTGCTCGCGCATGTCTCGACCTTCCCCTGCGTGGATGTCGCCTTGGCTCACGAACTTATCGGCTATGATCAGGACGAAGAACAAGTCCGCGTCCATATCCGCGATGTCACCAGCGGTGAGGTACAGACAGTATCGGCCGCCTATCTGGTAGGCGCGGATGGAGCGAGGAGCACCGTGCGCGAATTGGCAGGGATAGAGATGCAGGGGGCGTACGGCCTTTCACACAACTACAATACTATCTTCGAAGCGCCAGGCATTGCAGAGGCCCATGGGCACGGACCCGGAATTCATTATTGGCAGCTCAATGGAGAATTACCGAGTACCATCGGGCCGATGGATGTTGGCGACCGCTGGTACTTCATCCCTATGGGCCTACCCAAGGGCGAACGATTTTCCGACGAGGAAATGCCGGATATCCTGCGACGCGCGACCGGTCTCGATCTTCCCTTCCGGGTTCTGAGTTCTGACTATTGGGTCGCGAGCAGGCTATTGGCCGATCGGTATTCGGACGGCAGGGTGTTCCTGATCGGGGACGCCTGCCATCTTCATCCGCCATTTGGCGGACATGGCATGAACATGGGGGTTGGCGACTCCGTCGACCTCGGCTGGAAAATGGCGGCGGTGCTGCAGGGATGGGGCGGCCCTACCCTGCTCGACAGCTACGAGGCGGAACGAAGGCCCGTCCATGAAACCTTCCTTGAGGAAACGGCAATCAACCACGCCACTGCCGCCAACAAGCTGTTCCGGGAGGGCGTTGAGGACTCTACCGAGGAAGGAGACAGAGTACGCAGGGAAGTGGCGGAATTTATTCAGGAAACAAAAAAGAGAGAATTTTACAGTCTCAACATCGTGCTCGGATACAGCTATTTTGGTTCGCCAATTATCGAACGGAACGAGACGGACCCGGAGATCTGGAAGCCCGGTCCGGACTATATTCCGTCCGCCTCTGCTGGCAGTCTGGCACCTCATCGCTGGCTTAGCGATGACAGTTCGCTCTATGACAAGTTCGGAACTGGGTACACTATGCTTGTGCTCGATGCGCAAAGCCGTGGCGATGCAGAAAATCTGCGGGAACAGGCCGCTAAGCTCGCCATTCCGTTTGACATAGTGTCGCTCTTCGATCCCACGGTGCGAGAACTTTATGAAGCGCCGCTGGTGCTCGTGAGGCCAGATCAACACATCGCATGGCGTGGCATAGTGCCGCCGGCCAATCTCCTGATGGTGGTTACCGGGCATATTCAATCCACAAACTGATCGCATCAACGATCGGACTGGGTGTCAAACACGCTTTGGCCGCTTCCCTCTTCGAGAATGAAGTTGTGGGCAGCCTTGCGAATGAGGTCACACAGATGTTCTGCCGCAGGTGTAAGCTGGAGGCCGTGCCGCTTCACATTGCAGATGGGTGCGGAGTAAAAAGGCTCGATATTATCGAACTTCTGTATCAGTTTGGACAAGGACGAAAAGCGGAAGGTATGCACCGGGAGCATCGTGAGCAAGTCCGTGCTCGCCACGGCCAAAATCGTTATAAGGGGTGACCCTGAGTGGACCAGGAACTTGGGTTGCGGCAGACCGGCATCCTCGAAAATTGGTGTGAAGTCGGTTTCCGTGGTCCGCTTCGAAAGCGCTGGTCGCACCCATCCGCAATCTTTGAGTTCGGCGAGATTTTTCGCTTCCCGGAGAGGATGACCGGTTCGCCCAACCACCGTTCGGCTTGTGTCAAAAAGTTGCTCGACAGAAAATCGGGGGTGCGAAACAGATAATTCAAGCGGGCCGACCCAGAAATCGATCACCCCATTTTCGAGCTGGGCTTCCACTGTCTGGAACAGGCCTTCGGAAATCCTCAATACCACTTGAGGGTACCGCTTGCTGAAAGCCGTCAAAATTCGCGGCATGACTGTCATGCATATCACCGGGGAAAATACGACGGATATCTCGCCGACCAACTCTTCCTTGCTCTGTGCTATTTCGTCGCGGGCACGTTGCAGGTCGGCCTGAAAGGCCTCTACCCGCCGTACGAACATCATCCCTTTTTCCGTCAAGGTGACACCTTTGGCGTGACGATCAAACAACGCTACGCCCAGTTCTCGCTCCAGTTCCTGAATGCTGCGGGTGATCACTGGCTGAGCCAATCCGAGATGACGGGCTGCCGACCGGAGGCTGCCGGTTTCCGCTACTGCCAAAAGATCGCGAAAATGATGGAGCTTCATCGTATTTTTCTCCTTATTTCCCAAAGAATCCCTGCTTTACAAGATGCCCGGGGAAACGTTCCCAACCCTGCTGTTTGTAAGGGCACACAACGCCAACAGCTACTGACTTCGTGTTGCGCCGAAAACGGCGTCCGGATTTGATCGCAGCGTTGCAGATAAAGATTGATCCGTCGCTATCCCGAACGTGAACGCCCTCCCCGCGCCATTATAAACGCCCAACAACGTCTTCTCACGCACTCACGCTAAGCGCGGCAAGTAAAAGAGCGAAGTCTCAAGTCCCACTCACTTTCGTACAACGAGAAGTTGCAGGATGGGCCAACACCTCTGTCTCCGCGCGCCTGTATCACGAGCGAAGAACATATGGAGACAGAGGATATGGCCAACATCAACCCGATCTTCGGGCCGAACAGGCTAAAGCTCGGAATTTTTGGTTCCAACGGCCGCTCGCCGACGATGAGCCTCGTATCCGAACTATATAAGGTATCCTGGCCGATGGCGCTGGAAACCGCGCGCCTTGCCGACGAAGCGGGGTTTGAGGCCATCGTTCCCTATGCGCGCTGGAAAGGCTATATTCCGGGCGAACCGGGCGATCCTACCGGCACGGTGCTGGAGCCGTTCACCTTCGCGGCCGGCATTGCGCAGGCAACGAGGCACGCCGCGGTCTTCGCCACATCGCATGCACCGACCGTCCATCCAGTAATGGCCGCAAAGATGGCAAGCACGGTTGACATTATTTCAGGCGGACGGTTCGTCCTCAATGTCGTGGGGGGCTGGAACAAGCCGGAACTTGAAATGTTCGGCGCCCCGCTACGCGAGCACGACCAGCGTTATGAATATCTGGCGGAATGGCTGAAGATAATGGAGCGGCTGTGGGCCGACCCTAATGAATTTGACTTCCACGGCGAGTTTCTTTCGATCAACCGTGGATCATCCATGCCAAAGCCGCTCCAGCAGCCGCGCATCCCCATCATGAACGCCGGTGGCTCGGATCGCGGCCGCAGCTTCGCCTGCGAACACGCCGACATGTGCTTTATCATCATCAAGTCGGAAGATCCCGAAAAAATCCGGGCCGAAGTTCAGAGCTATCGTTCCGAGGCGCGCGATCGGTTTGGCCGCGAAATCGGCATATGGACGATCGGATCGGTCATCCAGCGTGACACCGTCGAAGAGGCCGAAGCCTATCTGCGCCACGTCACTATCGATCAGCAGGATGTTCGTGTGGCCGATGCATGGATGGAGCTTCAGCTCGAACATGCTCAACTGATGGCGCCCGAAAAAATGGCCGCCTTCCGTCGCAGGTTCGTGGAAGGTGCTGGCGGTTTTCCCTTGGTCGGAACCGCTGATGACATTTGTGAGCGCTTTGACCTGCTGGCGGACTGCGGCATCGATGGTGTTCTGCTCACCTGGGTCGACTATATTGACGGGTTAAATCGTTTCGTGGCGGACGTGCTTCCCCAGATGGAAGCTGCGGGACTTCGCGCACCTTTTCACCCAACCATCCCTTCAGCCCCGGTTGCCGACATTTTCCCTTCCGCAATCAGACAGGGTGAATTCTCGTGACCCACGCATGCGACACTCCGCTCCGCCCGATATTAACCGCCCGTCTGTGTGAACTGGCCCTATACTCGCCTGCCACGTCGGAAATGGAACGATTTTACCATGAAACGATGGGCTACGCCTTTACGACAGGCGATGGCAGGGGACGTGGGCCGCATCGTTCCATTCGCTTTCTCGACGGTCCCAAAAATACGCTGGCTTACGCTGCCTATGCACTGACAAGCCCGGAAGCACTGATGGGCGTGCGGTCCCGCCTAAGCCAAGCGGCCGTCGAACATGCAACCGTGTCTTGCCCCGGATTATTTACCGATGCGGAGGAATTTCGCGATCCCGATGGTAACCGGTTCATTTTCGGGATCGGGCACTCTGCCGCCGCGCCGCATGGCGAACCGGATCGAAACGAACGTCCTGCCCGCCTCCAGCATTTTGTTACGGCAAGCACCGACCCGGAAAGAGTCATCGCGTTCTTTCGCGACATACTCGGCTTCGTTGTATCGGACTATGTACTGGACGACGAAGGCGGCATCCGGACAGCGTTTCTCCGCTCCAGCGAAGAACACCACAGCTTCGCAGTTTTCAAGGCACCCGAAAACAGGCTGGATCATCATTGCTATGAGACCCGGGACTGGAACGCGATGCGGGACTGGGCAGACCATTTCGCCGGGTTCGACATTCCGCTTTTCTGGGGACCAGGCCGACACGGCCCAGGCAACAACCTCTTTATTTTTGCCCACGATCCCGACGGCAATTCTGTCGAATTGTCCGCCGAGCTTGAAATCATTCCCGATCACCGACCGACTGCGACATGGGCGCATGAACGCAAAACACTCAATAGCTGGGGCTATGGGATGATGCGCAGTTGAGTAGCGCGCACCTGAAAGAGCGGCCCGGCAATCCGAATACGCGACAAGGACCACGCATGATTGAAAGTGATAAGGACAGCGGCCCGATTTTGGCGCGGGATATAATCAGGCTGGAAGAGCAACGCGTTGCGGCCCTTCTCCACAAGGATATGGCCGGCCTGCGCGACATGCTCAGTGACGACCTGATCCATATTCATGGAACGGGACGAATTGAGGACAAAGCGGCCTATCTGAAGAGCGTTGAAGAGCGTCTCATCTTCAAGGCGATTTCACGCCATGATCTGACGGTCCGGATTTTCGGCGACATCGCCATCATGACCGGCCCGATTGATCAGACACTCCATTACCGGGACAGCGACCAGGTTAATGAAATGCGCGCTGTAACGACGCAGATATGGCGTGCGGAGGAGGACAGGTGGCGGTTGGTTAGCTTTCACGCTTCCAAGCGAGCATAGCATGTCGAACGTTTTTGACGTCATCATAGTGGGGGCAGGTCCAACCGGCCTGACGCTTGCCAACTATCTTGGCATGGCGGGTCGACATGTGCTGCTGGTCGAGGCCAATTCGGCAACCGTAGGTGAGCCGCGCGCCGTATCGATCGACGATGAGTCGCTTCGCGTCATGCAGGATCTGGGCATTCTCGATGCAGTAGTCTCCAAGACGGTCGCGGGATATGGCACGGAATATTGGTCGCCTGCCCGCAAGTCATTTTTGAAGGTCAAGCCCGGAGGGCGAACCTATGGCCATCCCAAGCGTAGTGCCTTCCGACAGCCCATTCTGGAGGGACAGATCCGCGAGGCGCTGGACCGGTTCGCGTCGGTGGAAACCCGTTTTTCGACACGCTTGTCCGACATTCGCACGGAAGATGATGGCGTGGTCGCGTCCCTGACTGATGCGTCTGGCACAGTCGAAGTCAAGGGTCGTTACCTTATCGGTGCCGATGGCGGACGCAGCACGGTTCGCCAGTGGCTCGGCACCGCCATGGTCGGCGGCAGCTTCGATGAGCGGTGGCTGATCATCGATCTGGAGGGCGCTCTTGTTCCGCGTGAGGATACGGTGGTCTATTGCGACCCGAAGCGTCCTGCTATCGCACTTCCCGGTCCGGACAACACGTTGCGCTATGAATTCAAGCTCCATCCTTCCGAGGACGAAGCGGACTTATTGACGGACATATCCATCGCCGACCTGCTCCAGCGGCATGATGCGCCGGTCGAGGCAAAAATTGTGCGCAGGGTCGTCTATCGCTTTCATGCGCTTATTGCGGATTGTTGGGGAACCGGTCGGATATGGCTCGCCGGAGACGCCGCGCATTTGACGCCGCCGTTTGCAGGCCAAGGAATGAATAGCGGTATCCGGGATGCGATCGCGCTTGGCTGGCGCCTTGATCTGATCCTCGCCGGTGCGCTGGGTCCGGGATTGATGCAAAGCTATCAGATCGAACGCGAGGACCATGTTGCGCAGATGATCCGCCTTGCGGTTCTGGTCGGCAAGATCATGGGGCCGCGTAACGCGGTTACGGCGGCCCTTACCCGCATCTTTTTTCGCAGCCTGCGAACATGGCCGCGCGCGCACCGCTATTTCGCGGAGATGCGATACAAGCCGCCCCCACGCTTCAAACGGGGCTTTTTTGTTGCGGGTACATCGCACCGGCAAGGCGTGGGGGCGATGCTGCCACAACCACGGCTGAAGGACGGTACAAACCGCTTGCTGGATGATGTGCTGGGGCGCGGATTTGTGTTGGTCGGTGTCGACCTGCGTGGGCAGATTCTGGAACAGATCCGATTGGGAGAGGTCTGGGACAACCTACCTCTACACCGCAAGGCGATTGAAACTAGCGTCGTTCCCGAACTAGCCTATCTGTCGGGAAAAGCAGTCCTGCTCCGCCCTGATCGCTACGTCATGGCAGTATTTGCGCCAGACGACGCCCAAACGTGCCGGGATCTTGGCACGCTGGCGACCACAACATGGACTGACTGCGTCTCCGGCTCACCGCACGGCACCCCCCCCCTCTTTGGATAAGGAATTTTCGTATGAAGCTGGTTAAATTCGTCAGGGGGGGGCTGTGTGGCCAGGGCATTATTGAGGGCGACACGATCAAGCGCATTGGCGAATGGTTCAATGTCCCTGCTCACGAAGCTCCCTTTACACTGCCCGAACTGGGCTTCACGCAGTTGGCGCAATTGCAGCATGAAGAGGATATTGCGCTCACCGATATAGAGTTGGTCGCGCCCGTCAGTCCGTTCAGAAAAATCATCTGCGTGGGGATGAACTATCGCGATCACACAAGCGAGATCAAGGTCGAGGTTTCCCAATATCCGGTCTTGTTCACGCGGCCACTCGACTCATTGGTGGGCGCGGGCCAGCCGCTGATCGCTCCTGCCATTTCCGAAACATATGATTTTGAAGGGGAGATTGCGGTCATAATCGGCAAACGCGGCCGCAACATCGCTCCCGAAGACGCGATGGAACATATATTTGGCTATAGCTGCTTCATGGATGGCAGCGTGCGTGAATATCAGCGCCATTCGCTAACGGCGGGAAAGAACTTCCTGCGTTCGGGATCGATGGGTCCATCGATTGTAACTGCGGATGAAATCGGGTCGCATAATCTCTCGCTCAGGACGGAGCTGAACGGGGTTCTCGTGCAGTCGGCCCACGCCAGCGACATGATATTTTCGATACCGGACGCGATTGCCTACTGTTCCTTGTGGACGGAGTTGCAGCCCGGAGACGTGATTGCAACCGGAACACCCGGAGGCGTGGGGTCCCGCAGGACTCCTCCGCTGTGGATGAAGGCCGGTGACGAAATCGAGGTAATTGTCGACCCGGTGGGCACGTTACGCAACCCGGTCGCATCCGAGCCACGGTGACAGTTTCTAACATTCAAATTTATAAAAGGGAGGAAGATCATGAAAGCAAGTATCTATTTGATGGGAATATCATATCTGGCACTGGCGGCACCATCCGCTTCGGCGCAGGCACAGGCTGCCACTGCAGAGGGTGAAGAAAAGATCGCGGATATTGTGGTCACTGCTCAAAAGCGCAGTGAGCGGCTGCAAGACGTGCCGATTGCCGTTAGTGTTGCGACCTCCGAGCAGATTCAGAATTCCGGCGTCAAGGAGGTAATGGAGCTTCAGACTATTGTTCCCGGCCTTAACGTTACGGTGGCGAACGGATCCTTGCAGCTTTCGCTGCGCGGTATTGCGACGTCAAGCAACGTGGTCGAAAATCCTGTCTCGCTGTATATTGACGGCGTCTATTTGCCACTTCAGCAAGAGGGGGTCCGCGATCTTGCGGACGTGGAACAGGTCACAGTTCTGAAAGGACCGCAGGGCACGTTGTTTGGTCGCAATGCCACCGCAGGCGTTATCCAGATGACCACGCGGGGTCCGGACTTCAGCACACAGGGGCAGTTCAACATCAGTTACGGGAGCTACCAGACCATCAACACCAACGCCTATGTAAGCACCGGCCTTAGCGACAATGTGGCTGTCAGCCTGTCGGGCGCATACAAAACTCAGGGCAAGGGTTGGGGCAAAAGTCTCGTAACGGGCAAGGAAGAGAACAAGCTCGATCACGCCTATTCGTCGCGTGGCAAGCTATTGTTCAAAATGGGAGACGATAGCTCGCTTCTCATCGTGGGCGACTATCTCAATCGTGAGGACAACGGCGCCACCTTTGCCCCCTATCCAGGTCTCCCTAAAACCACGATCGCCTATCAGGGGATTGGTCCGTCCAGCAATCGCTTCGACAGCTATAGCGGAACTGCCGGACGCACAGCCTTCAAGGGAGGCGGTGTAGCCGCGACGTTCAAGCATGACTTCGGCTTTGCCGAGCTGGTTTCGATCAGCGCCTATCGCAAATTCGATTTTGCGTTCCGGTATGATCTTGACGGTAGCCCGGCTCAAATTGTGGATGCTGACGCTACTGGCCGTGGCAGAATGTATTCGCAAGAACTACAACTGGTTTCCGATGGCAAGGGGCCGCTAAAATGGGTGACTGGCGTCTATTATTTTAATTACCGCCAGGGTTACGATTATTTCAATCGGGATATCAGTGCCGGGCAGAGGCTGAATGGAGGCGTGTACCGTTTTGCGCCCCTCAGTCGCAACGCGACCCTGAACACTTTCGAGAAGTCGGAATCCATTGCGCCATTTGCGCAGGCGGACCTGGAGGTGACACCCGGAACGACGGTGACGGCGGGCCTTCGCTATACCTATGAAAAGCGCAGTCTGGACGGCTTCAGCCAGACGACATCCATCGCGGGCGTTCCAAACGCACTCAATCACTTTACTCCAGCGCCGCTGGTGGCGAAGAAGGTGACATGGCGCTTCGCCGCCAATCAGAAACTTTCTCAGGACGTCATGCTGTTCGCATCTTATAGCCGGGGTTTCAAAAGCGGTGGTTTCAACATCTCCACCCCCGCCGCGATCAACTATCTGCCGGAAAGTCTGGATGATTGGGAAATCGGCCTGAAGAGCCAGTTCTGGGACCGGAGGATCACCTTCAACGCGACCGGCTTCTATTATAAATACAAGAACGTTCAGGTCTCTCAATTCAACGGGAACCCGCCTTCCCAACGCATTACCAATGGTGCAGGCGCGGAGCTTTACGGCGTAGACATCGATCTGACGGCCAAGGTAGTGGACGGGCTTACCCTGACGGGTGGACTTTCCCTCATACACTCTGAATTTACCGACTATCCGAATGCTCCGCTGAACATAGATCTGGCGACTCCGAACCCGGCCAACGGCAATACGATCGCGGTTGGTATCCTGCCCAATGCCAAGGGCAATCGCCTGCCATATGCACGCAAATATGGGCTGACAGGGGCGGTAGACTACAGAACACAGTTGATGGGAGGCAATTTCGGTTTCAACCTTACGGCAACGCGCAATGGCGACTATTATTTCGAGCCCGACAATACCACCAGGCAACCTCGTTTTACGATGCTCAATGCGAGCGTCAGGCTGTCCGATGCGTCAGACAATGTGAGCCTGCGCTTCGGCGTTGCCAATTTGCTGAACAGAGTGATCTACTCGCGAAATGTCACATTGGTTTACGGACGCCTCGTGTCCTACGGCGTGGCGCCGCGAGAATATACTCTTACGCTGGGAGCGAAGTTCTAGGGGTTTGCTCCCCCAACCTTCATGGCGGGGGCTGTTTCCCTCTCACGGAATGAAGACGCAGCATCGACGGGCGGGGCGCTTCCGATCGCCCCGCCCGTACCGTTTGATCGCTATCATGATCCATACCGCACTTTTGTGCAGTCGCCTCCAATGCTCTTGCACCATGACAGCTTAGAAAAAATCCAAAGCAACAGGCATCCCACCACATGTTGTCAGGCAAGCCATCAGGAGAAGCGACTTTGGCCACCCCGAATTTGACACAGGACCAATCGGAGCCGTGGGCCAGTGGCCAGTTGGCCATGCTGGAACGAATGCTGCTTATTCGCCATGCGGAGGCCCGCCTGGCCAAAACCGCCAAGGAAGTTGGTCTGCCGGGGGGAGTCCATTTGTCGATTGGTCAGGAAGCGACGGCCGTTGGTATCTGTTCCCAACTGGATCAGGACGACTGGATGACCAGCACCCATCGAGGACATGGCCACTTCCTCGCGAAGGGTGGCGATGTAAACGCGATGTTCGCTGAAATATGGGGCAAGAGCACCGGCATTTGCAAGGGCATGGGCGGTTCCATGCACGTCGCGGATTTCTCCAAGGGCATCATCGGTGCGAATGGGATTGTCGGCGGAGGTCTTGCCATCGCCACCGGAGCGGCTCTGGCTGCGCAACTGGATGGACAAGGGCGAGCCGCAGTCTGCTTCTTCGGCGACGGTGCCGCGAATCAAGGCGTGTTCATGGAATGCCTGAACGTCGCAAATATCTGGAACCTGCCCGCCATTTTCGTGTGCGAGAACAACGGCCTTTCGGAATTCACCGTCTCCTCGACCGTGACGGCGGGCGAGCTTTCCAATCGCGCGCGCGCTTTCGACATGCCGGTGAGTGTCGTGGATGGCAATGACGTTCGCGCCGTCGCTCAGGCCGCGCAAGAAGCAGTAGCGCGATGCCGCCGGGGCGAAGGGCCATCCTATATCGAAGCGACAACATACCGCATTCACGGGCATTTGGAGGCCGAAGACATGATCTTGGGCGGAGGCACCTACCGCACCAGCGAGGAGGTGGAACGCTGGCGAAAGGATGATCGTGACCCGATTGCGCGCTTTCGCTCCTGCCTATTGCGGGACGGCATTTGCGATGAAACCCTATTGGAAGGGATGACGGCTCACGCCGAATCTCTCGTCGACGCTGCGGTGGCTTTTGCGGAGGAAGGACCTCCGGCAGATACGCGGCTCGCCTACGCTCTGATGGGCGTTGGTGAGGAGGCCTGACATGACAAAAATACGCTACACGCAAGCAGTCAATGAAGCGCTCCACGAGGAAATGGAGCGTGACCCCAAAACGATCCTTTTCGGCGAAGACGTAGCCCTCGCTGTCTTTGGAGACACACGCGGCCTGCTCGATAAATTCGGGCCGCAGCGCGTGCGCAATACGCCGATTTGTGAGGCGACGATTGCCGGCATGGCAGTGGGGGCGGCCGCCGCCGGGTATCGGGTGATTGCACACATGCTCTTTTCGAATTTCATTTACACTGGCTTCGATGCGATCGCCAACCAGATGGCGAAGCTCCGGCTCATGACCGGCGGACAGATCGACCTGCCGATCACCGTGCTTGCCGTCTATGGCGGCGGGGCTTCTCAGGCGGCCCAGCATTCGGACGCCAACCATCCCGTTCTGATGAATCTGGGTGGCATCGACGTCCTGGTCCCCGCGACACCTGCGGACGCAAAGGGGATGCTGAAAACAGCAATACGCAGCAACCGGCCATCTTTCTTTTTGGAGGCTTCCGGACTTGGGGCAGTAGGCGGCGACGTGCCCGATGGCGAGCATCTCGTACCGCTTGGCAAGGCCGCAAGGCCCAAGGAAGGCTCGGACGTTACCCTCATCAGCGTCGGTTCCATGATCCGCGCGACGCACAGTGCCGCCAAAAAATTGGCCGCCATCGGCGTGGACGCGGAAATCATCGATGTGCGCTCGCTTGTACCGCTGGATGAAAAGACCATCGTCGCGTCCGTGATGAAGACTGGACGCGCGGTCGTGATCGATGAGGCGCGCGACATGTGCAGCGCCGCAAGCCAAATCGCTGCCGTAATCGCCGACAAGGGATTTGCAGGGTTACGGGCGCCCGTTCGCAGGGTCACGGTCAATAACAGTTCCATGCCCTACGCACCAAACGCGGAGGCAGCCATCTTCCCGAATGCCGATGACATCGTGCGCGCCGCCGCATCTATTTGCCAGCGGGAGGTTGCGTAATGAAGATAACGTTGAAGCTGGCGCGCATTGGCATGAGCATGCAGGAGGCGACTATTGCACAATGGCACAAGAAGCCGGGCGAGAGCTTCTCGGTCGGCGATCCTCTCTATGCCATCGAAACCGACAAGATCACCCAGGATATTGAGGCAACTGCCGACGGCACAATGATGGAAATCTTCGTGGAAGAGGGCGAGGATGTGGAGGTGGGTACTCCCCTCTGCTCGGTTGACGTCACGATGTAAGCGCCCTTTCCGCTGCCCAGCTCATATAGTCTATGGTCTGGCCGGTCTGTGTGCAGCCCGGTTCGGCAAGCGCCAGTACCAGCTCCGCAACATCCTCTGCCGTGTGCAGCGTCATCGGGTCTTCGTTCGGGAAATGCCGCGCGCGCATGTCGGTGCGCGTGGGACCGGGATTGATGATATTGGCGCAAATCGACCCGTCATCATTATCGGCGGCATAAATTCGTGCAATCGCTTCCAGAGATGCTTTTGTCGCGGCGTAGCTGGTATTCGGCAGGCGCGTCACTTTCGCGGCACCGGAACTCAAAAACACAACGCGACCCGCGTCCGAACGCTGGAGCAGCGGTTGAAAGATGTGCAGGAATTGCACATTGGCCAGCACATTGCTCTGAAATACCGCGTTCCATTGATCGGGCGTGACCGCAGCAATCGGCGCGGCCGGCCCGGAGATCGCTCCGTTGGCCACAAAGATGTCCAGCCCGTCGATGCAAAGCTCGGCGACCTGTTTCGCGATGGCGGTGACGGAATGCCTGTCTGTCAGATCCCCAACTAAAGCAGTCGCTTGTACGCCATAGCTGCTGAGTTCCGAAACCAGCGCGTCAAGGCGCTCCCTATTGCGCGCCATAAGAAGAATATCGGCCCCCTCACGCGCGAACAGGCGTGCAATGGCAGCTCCAATGCCTTCGGACCCGCCTGTGATAAAGGCTTTCCGGTTTTTTAGTCGGTACATGTTGCCATCCTTAAATCTTCCCACCTGTCCGTATCCCGACAAGCCATCTAACTATCCGTCAGCCTTTCAGGAACGCCGCATGGCGGATCGTCCAGGTTCCACCGTCGGTCGGCATTATACGAGCCTGAACTGTTTCCGTGTAAACGACGCCCAAACCCGCGTGAACTCTTGCGCGGTCGGCATCAGCCAGCTTGCCGCGCCAGCTTTTGCTGGCATACAATGCCCGCATTCACTGCTGTGCATCGCGCGCAGATCGCCAGTTAGCCCATCACCGGGCAGATGATGGAGAGCCTGATGCAGCATCCAAAAAACGGACCGCACAGGCGTCTGAAACAAGCAATGCGCGTTTTGTGTCTGTTCGATCACGCCCATGCGCTTGAACGGTGCCGCCATGCATATTGAAGTGGACATTTAGCGATGCTTTCCGATTTTGGTCAGCCAAGCCGCGGTATCATCCAGACAGCTTATGTCGTCGAGGATCTTCGCGCGTCCGTGAAAAGCTGGCGCGACACACTTGGTGTAGGACCATGGTTCATTGCCGATCGGCTGAGCCTGGAAAGCGCGACATATCGCGGGAATGCCGTCGAACAGGAAATCGGCGTTGCCATGGCCTTTTCCGGACATATTCTGATCGAGTTGATCCAGCCAATTGGCGATGGCCCATCGGTATATCATGAGATGATCGAAACGCGAGGCTATGGCTTTCATCACGTCGCCCGCGCTTCGGACGACTTCGATGCGGATATCGCATTCTACGCTGCGCGCGGCCATCCGCTTGTTTTTCAGGCATTGGTGCCGACCGGTTCCCGGATCGGATATGTAGACACGGTGGACACCCTATCCGGCTTTACCGAGCTGATCGAATATAGTCCGCCCAACGACCTGTTTTTTACGCAAATCTATAAAGCCGCATTGGGATGGGACGGGAACGATCCCTTCCGCTCGTTTGACGATCTGGGATAGAGGAAAGAGTGATGCTGAGTTACGAACAGGAAGCAATGGACAAGATGATGATCGCCCAGCAGGTGGCGGCGTGGGGTATCCACCGCGATGCCGGCAACTGGGCGCCGCTGCGGGACATCTGGACCGAAGACGGAACCATTGAGGTTACCTGGTTCAAGGGCACTGCGGATGAGTTCATCGCCGCAAGCAAAGAATTGACGGAAAACCCCAACCGGCAACCATTCAACCAGCACCTCTTTTGCGGATCGGTGATAGAGATTAACGGGAAGCACGCTGTCTCAGAGGCGCGTGGAGAAGTGCTCATCCGCCTGCCCTGCCATGGTGTGCTATGCGATATCACGTCTGTCGTGCGGTTCTACGATTTCTTCCTGAAGACCGACAACGGATGGAAGATGACGAAGCGCGTCGGCGTATTTGACAAGGACATGATCGCTCCGGTGAAATATGGCGAAAAACTTGACATCGACATGGAGCGGTGGAGCAGCCTCCCCGCCGCCTTTCGCAATATCGCCTATTGCCTTTCACAGATGGGCATTGACATGAACCTTAAGCTGCCTGCGCCCGGCAGCCCCGAAGAGGCTGCACTCTACAAGGAGGGCGCCGAATGGCTTGCGCAAGGCGCGCATAGCTGACGGCTCGATACACGACCATTTGCGGGGACGTCTATTGTTCCCGCAAATGAGAGAAAATCACGAATAGTTGGGTTGTCCCCGCCGCAACCGCGTACAAGGGGCTGCTTCAGCCTCATATATTGGTACGCCGCAACAGAGCGCCGATAGATGCTGTGAAGGCTGCCGGACCTTTGAACAAGGCATCCGGTTCCCGATCACGCACAACATATCGAGGATGATTATGAACGCGGAAGCAAAAATTTCGGTGAGGCCGACTTTTCGTGCAGAATATGGGCACTTTATCGATGGAGCCTGGACCGGTTCGGATGGCGGCAATGTCATCGGCCTGTCAAACCCAGCCACCGGCCAGCATCTTGCGAATATTCAGGCGGGCACGCCCACCGACGTTCAGCGGGCTGTGGCCGCCGCCAAACGCGCATTTCCCGCATGGTCGCGAACCTCTTTCGAAGAGCGTCAGCGCATTCTGCTTGAAATCGCGCAGCGACTGAGCAGGCGTCGGGAAGACTTCGCCGTGATGGAGTCCATGAACAACGGCAAAACCGTGTTCGAAGCGACAATCCATGATCTGCCGGAAGCGATCGGCCAGTTCGAATATTTTGCCGGTTCGGTATGGTCGTTGAAAGGGGAAACGCACAATCACGCCGACCTGCTGGGTCTCGTCCACCGCGAACCATTGGGCGTTGTTGCACAGATCATTCCATGGAACGTGCCATTGCTCATGGCGTCCATGAAAATCGCTCCGGCTCTGGCCGCCGGGAATACGATTGTCTTAAAGCCGTCAGAGATCGTCTGCCTTACCGTTCTGGAATTTATTGGTGAAATAGCCGACTTGCTTCCACCCGGCGTGCTGAATGTTATTACGGGCTATGGAAAGGACGTCGGAGAGGCTTTGGTCACGCATCCCGATATTCGCAAAGTCGCCTTTACCGGATCGACGGCGACGGGGCGCAAGATCATCGAATATGCCGCCCGCAACATCATTCCCCAAACCATGGAATTGGGCGGCAAGTCCGCTAACATCGTCTGTAGCTCCGCTGATCTGGATGCGGCGGCCACAACAGCCGCGTTGGCAATGGTGTTCAACAAGGGAGAAGTCTGCATGGCCGGCTCTCGCCTTTTCGTTGAGCGATCCGTGCGCGATGCCTTTCTGGAAAAATATGTCGCGGCCGTCAAACAGATCAGTGTCGGTGATCCGCTTCACGAGAAGACGGGGCTAGGCTCCCTTTCCTCGCGCATCCAATATGACAAGGTCCGGAATTATTTTGATGTGGCGCGTGAGGAAGGCGCGACAATCCTGCATGGCGGCGAAATCGCAACCGGCGATGGCCTTGAAAACGGCTACTTCGTGAAGCCCACCATTTTGGGCGACGTTCACAACGGAATGCGGGTCGCTCAGGAGGAGATTTTCGGGCCAGTAACGAGCGTTATCACTTGGGACAATGAGGAGGACCTTCTGTCGCAGGTCAACGATTCACTCTATGGGCTGGCTGGTGCAGTCTGGTCTGAAGATTTACGACAGGCCCACCGTCTTTCGCGGGCAATGCAGACGGGAATCGTTTGGATTAACACCTATTACAACCTCCCGCGCGGCATGCCTCTGGGGGGCTATAAGCAGAGCGGATTTGGCCGGGAACTGACCTGGGAGCTGTTACGTGAATATACCATCCAGAAGTCCGTTATCATTCCATTGAGCTATTCCGGCTTGCCGCCAGCATAGCCGCACCGCCCCCAAAAATTGCCATGCGGCGCCCGCCGGGACCGGACTGATCCCGACGGGCGTCTTTTTACGCCACTCCCAGACGCGATGCACCAAGGGACGAAACCGGAAGAGACGCGCTGGACGTGCGGAATGCTCCTGGAGTTGTACCGAAACGCTGACGAAAATGCCGTGTGAGATGACTGGCGTCGAAAAAAGCGCAACGCCATGCGATTTCCGCAACGCTGAGATCGCTGAACGGTGCCAGTCTCAGCATCCGCGCTGCCCGCTCAAGACGAATGTTGAGCAGTTCATGCGAATAGGACGTGCCTGCCGTGGAGAAAATCGCATGGAGATAGCGCACCGAGATGCCATGCATTTGTGCAACCTTTTTTGCGTCCAACGTATTATCATGCGCCAGATCTGCCAATGTTTGCCGCAAACGATGGAAATGACGAAGCTGATGCTGGCTAATCGGACGATCCTCCCGCTTTGCCAGCGCCAGTGCCAGCGCTCCGCCAATCTGGTCGGCACACAGGCTGGAGCAATTCTCATCGACATCGTCGCCAATGGCCTCCATCGCCGCCACCAGCGCCCTACCCCATGCCTTACGACCCGCAATGGGTATCGCTGCGTGTTCTTCGGGACATGCCAACCATTGTTTAAGCCAGCCGGTTGGCAGATGAAACGACAGGTTACGGCTTCCCGGGCTGGTCGTGAGCGTGTATTTCTCGTGACCGTTCACAAGGATGCAATCGCCCGGGTTAATTTCCGTTTCCCGCCCGCACTGGCATAAAAAAGCACTGCCTTCCATGATATGAACAAGCTCGAACTGGTTAAGTTTGCTGCGTCGTATTGCGGCCGGCGTCCGGCTGATAACCTGCCCAAATCCTACGCTAATGCGACTGAGACGGATGGGGCCCAAAGACTGTTGAACAATGCTCGCATCGAGCGAGATATTTTCATCGAACGACTTGATCTCAATATCGAACACTGCCTCGCAAGTTGCGGCCCGCCAATATTCCATTTCCGCGCCCGGCGCAGAGCCGGTGGCCCAAATACGTTTATCTGACATCTCTCCTACCCTTCTGTTATTTCGACCCAGAATGAGCACAGTTTCAGGCTGTTATGGTTTTGCCTTTTGGCATGCCCCTCTCAAAAAACGTCAGTTTGCGGCGTTGGGTCCACAAATAAGCGAGCGAAATTCGGCGCTTATGCCTCTTCGGGTTTGACCCGACTTTATCGGGGCATTCACCTGTAAAATGGTGAGTCACCACAAATGCTCGCTGATGCTGATACACGCTTATCACCCCGAGCGCCGATCAACAGATTTAAAAAAAGTATATATGATACCTGAATCGTGGCGGCGGCTCTTGCTCGCCTTGGTTACCCAAGCACTTTAGCATCGAGGCTGGCGCCTCCGATCAGGCCTTACAACTCCAGACGGTAGATCCGCGTGGCATTCGCGTGGAACAGCATGTGCTGCTCCTCCAGCGAATAGCGCGCTGCTACCCGTTTAAACGCGTTCCAGAGTGTCCCGTAAGAAAATGACGCCTTGTCGACCGGAAAGTTGCTGGCGAACATGCAGCGTGCGGGCGAGAATGCGTCGATTGCCGCTGTCACATACGGTTCGATCACGGTCGCGACGTCGACGGAGCGTGCAGGCGCCCCACCCCCGAACCAGCCAAAGCCAGGTACCTCAGCACCCACGCCACTCAGCTTGATCGTGATGTTTTCGCACCTCGCCAGCGCAGAAATTTTGCTTCGCCAGTCGTCGAACACAGCCGCGCGTTGGCCGTGAAAGCGACCGATCCCTATGGGATAGCCAAAATGATTGAGGACGATTGAGACCTCTGGGAACGCGTGTGCCAGATCGACAATGTCGTCCAGCATGGGATGGACGCCCAGTACTTCCAGAATAAGACCCCGGCGGGCAAGCTGCAAAACGCCTGATCGAAATGCGGGCAGGCGCGATTTGTGCTGTGGAATATTGAGCGCCCTAAACACTTCGGGATCGTACGCCAGCAACTCCCGTATTCCTTTAAACCGCTTGGGCGACGCCTCCCTATGCGCGTCGAGCACCGGACCCACCGCGTCTCCCATCATCAGATTGGCCCGGGCGATGATTCCGCACGCCACCTTCCCAGCCGCGCCCCGGTTGCGGGAGAAATGTTCGGCCACCTGCTCCACATATTCGGTTTCGCCGACACATCTAAATTCCTCAGGTCCATTATCGCGAAAGGCAAAGCCGCAATCGCCATAAACCGACCCTATCAGCCTGTGGCCGCTTTCCTCAACTTCGGAAACAAAATCCTGTGGCAGAAATCGACCGAAATTCTCCGCCAATCCAAAGCTCTCATCCCAGAGATGATGATGGACATCGATTATCGGAAAATCCGGTGCCACTGCGCATTCAATGTCTTTAGGCACTGCTCTGCTCGTCACCCAAACGTCTCATCATTGCTCTGTCATGAGAAATACTTCTCACAAGTAATCATAGGTTGGCACTCACGCTTTATACAACAAAGCCACTTCGCTGCCGCAGCTAAGACGGAAATCTTTTGTCGACAGAAACCAACCCTTTGATGGACTGGCTACTCCAGAAAGTCGGGTTGCTCCTTCACTATCCTTTCCCAGAAAGGCTGGAAGCCTGCCGCCGCGGCATCCCTGCGTTTCATCTGGTTGGACGTGTACTGAGCAACGTCCTGCGGGATCAGTTTGACGTGTCCTGCGGCCTCGGCCAGCAGTTGCGTTTCGCAGCAATTCTCAAGCATGATGTAGCTCATTACGGCATTCTCGACGCTCTGCCCGACCGTCAAGATCCCGTGGTTCTGTAAAATCACCGCCTTTTTGTCACCAAGCGCCTTGGCGATCTGCTCTCCCTCCGACGTATCCAGCACGATGCCGCCGAACGTTTCGTACAGCGCATGTTGTTCGTAGAAGAAACAAGCGTCCTGCGTAATCGGATCGAGCAGTCGGCCCAGCGTCGACCACGCCTTGCCATAAAGGGAGTGGGAATGCGCCGCTGCGACAACGTCGGAACGCGCCGCGTGCAACACAGAGTGGATGGCAAATCCCGCCTGATTGATCGGCCCCTTCCCATACACAATATTGCCGTCGTGATCGACCATCACGAGATCGGAAACACGAATATGACCAAACCAGGGGCCAAGTGGGGCTACCCAGAAGCGGTCATCATATTCTGGATCGCGCACAGTGATATGGCCCGCCAAACCAAGATCAAAACCACGCAGCGCAAAAATGCGGTAGGACGCGGCGAGCCGACGCTTGCGATATGTACGCTCTTCTTCGATCGAGCGAGGCGCTTCCTGCTCCTGTTGCCAGATGTGCTTGTGTGCAGGGTCTATGGTGTTCATCAGCGGTTCCTTCTCATCGCATCAGTAGCCGGCGCTCTTGTCGACGATATCGATCAAGGTCTGACCGCGCGAGAAGCGAGCAATGTTGGCGACGACTTTTTCCAGCAGGACAGTGTGGGCGTCGGCATGGTTGGCGGAAACGTGCGGCGTAAGCCTGACACGCGGATGCGTCCAGAGCGCATGCCCCTCCGGAAGAGGTTCCGGTTCCGTCACATCCAGCGTTGCAAAGCCGAGATGGCCTGCATCCAGCGCCGCCACAAGAGCGTCATGGTCGAGAACGGCACCCCGCCCGACATTGATAAGATGTGCATGCGGTCGGGCATGCGCGAGCATGTCTGCGTCAACCGCAAGCCGCGTGGCATCGGTGGCAGGCAGCGCCAGCACGAGATGATCCGCTGAAGCGATGACATTCTCGATGCGGTCGAGCATGTCCACCCCGTCGACGGTGCCCGGGAGCCGGCGGCGGCGGACGGCCGTCACCCGCATGCCCGCGGCGAGCGCCCGGCGAGCCACGGCGGTACCAATTGTACCGAAACCGATTATGCCTACCGTATTGCCGGTGAGCTGCCCGAGAGGCTGCGTCTTCCACAGCTGCGGCTCATGGACGCGAACCGCCTCCAGATCCTTGGCATGAAGATAGATGGCGGCCATCACATAGTCAGCAATCGAGGCCGAAGCGACCCCGCGCCCGCAGGTGACAATCGGCGCATCGAGCAACCAGGACGGATAAAAATCAATGCCGGTCGTGCCACTATTGACCCACTTCAGCCGCCCGGGCCATGTGGCCGGGCGCGCGATGTCACGATGGGTCGTCCAGGCTGAAGTCGGCCGCACCAGCATGATGTCCGCTTCGTCCGCGACCGCCCAAGGACATGCCTCGGGCGCCGGAATCACCGTCGCGTCAACTTTTTTGCGGAGCCCTGCATTGAAGCTCTCCGTCATCTGGGTGGCGATGACGAGCGGACCGCTCACAGGCCGAACCCTGCCCGGCCCGCTCCTACCAGAATGGTGTCGTCCTGGGGGCTGTGGATCCGGCTGCACATAACGTCACGATAGTGGCGTTCCAGCGGATTCTTGCGCGTCAGGCCAGGGTTACCCGTCAGTTCGAGGCCAATCTGGACAGCACGGATCGCATTGGAAGTTGCCGTGTATTTGACGATGTTGAGGAAGACGAGCGGGAGATCTTCTCCCCGGTCGGCTTTCTGCGCCGTGGACTCCAGCAGCGTGCGGTTGACGTGCAGGAGAGCCTCGATCTCGCCGAATTTCTCCTGCACACGGGGCAGCGTAGCGAGCGACGCACCAAGGTTGGTGGGCACCCGTTCCTTGAGATAACTGCACAGCCAGTCTCGTGCTGCGCGCGCGACCCCATCATAGATGGTGGAGATCGAGAGCGAGTTCCAAATGGCGAGCGACTTATCGTCCACACCGAATACCCACTCATTGGGTTTGCGCACATCGACCGCATGGTCGAGCGGGATCGGAGTTTCGTTGAAAACCACCCGATGGCTTACCGTCGCGCGCATTCCGAAATGGTCCCATTCGGGTTCGATTGAAATGCCTGGTGCGTCCTTCCCGACCAGAAACACTCCCGTGCGGGGCTTATCTTCGTCCGTCGTTGCGTATACGGCAAACCAGTCGATGCCCGTGGAACCTGTCGCGTAAATCTTGGTCCCCGTAATCGTCCAGCCGTCCCCCGTCCGCCGCGCGATCGTCTTGGGCATCCCGCCGCGTACCGGCGTGCCCAGTTCCGGCTCTACCCGGAAGAAGCCGATCAACCCGCCGCCCGCTACAGCTTCCCGGGCCAGCCTTTCGTACAAGTGCCGCGGCCACCGCGTAAGCCGCTCGGGCTGGGCATGATGGGCATATGTCATGAACAAAATGAGCGCCGTTGAAGGCTCTCCTTTCGCAACCGCGCCCAACACTCTGATCGCTTCCGCATAACCGGCGCCGCGCCCGCCATATTGCGGCGCTACCGTCAGCCCGATCAAACCCTTTTCGGCAAGATAGTCAAAATTGGCGCGCGGAAATTCGGAGGTACGATCATACTCCTCCGCCGTCGCCGCCAGCTTGCGCGTAATCTCATCGAGATAGTCCTGCGAGATCGGTTCGCTCGCACTCTCTTTGCGTGCGGCGGCCACATTGATAGCCATTATTATCTCCGTCCTTTGATGCAAAAACCATCAGCATGAAATAGTCAGATTTTCGCGCCGATCATTATTGTGCATATTTTTAATGACAATTGCACGTCAACACCAGTTACACTTTTGAAATCTAATAATTTTAGATATATTAAGGAATTTAATACTTAAATTGAGGAAATATCATATTCACGATTTGCAACGCCCTTGCATCTCTCTATCTGAAAGAGAGATGCAAGAAGCTTCGCATTAGAAATCGAACGACAGCTTGCCGTAGTAAAACCCTCCCATCTGGGAAAACGGGGGCTGCCCGTAAAGAAAAAGCGATGAACCCGTCGTGGGGTCAGGCGCACCGTTTTCCTGAGGATGCACGCCAAACAGGTTGGAAGCGCCTGCGGTTACCCTCAGGCCTTTCCACAACCGCGCCGACACATCGACATCGGTAAGCCATCGGGCAGCGTGAGGTATGCCGTTGGGGATCAGCGGGCTGCGCGTCCATCGATAGCTTCCGTAACGGGTCTCGTTCAGGTTTATCGTAAACCGCCCCACTGACAGGTGTGCACCCAGAACAACCTTCATTTTCGGCAGGTTGGTGCTCATGTCTCCGATTGTACCCACCGCCAGAAACGCGAGGCTCCCCCCCGGATTTGGACCCAGGTTGGAAAGGGCGGCCGGGGGCGCGGCAATTCGTGTTATCTTGATCTTGTTATAATTGAGCGCCGCATCAAAACCGAGGCGACCGTCCCCAACATTCAGACTATAGTCCGCCACCAGATCAAACCCACGACTACGTGTATCCACGCCATTGGCGAAGTAAATGATTTGCGCCGTGACCGGCACGTTATTGGCCGTCAGAATGTTGGCGAGCGCGGGCCCGAAGAGCGGACTGGTCCGGACAATCCTGTTCTTGACCTTGATCTGGTATCCATCCAGCGTGATGTTGAGCCGAGGCGCAGGTCGCAGCACAATACCAAGACCATAATTGGTGGATTTTTCGGCTTTCAGATCCTGCGCGCCCAGAGCCCGTGCGAGCGCCGAGTCATTGCGGGCGAGTTTTGTGTATGTCGGCTCCACTACTCCCGAAACAGGGTTCGGCTGTACCCGGCTGTCGGTTTGCGAGTAGCCGATCTGTGTGAGCGACGGCGCACGGAAGCCCGTCCCTACGGTGCCACGCAACGCCAGCCAGGGTGTGAAATCATAACGCGAGTTGAGCTTGTATCCGAATGTCGTTCCCGCGGCGTCGTCATAATGCTCGATGCGAACCGCGCCGCCCACAAACCAGTTTTTGACGGGGTTGATGCTTACATCGAGGTAACCGGCAATATTGCCTCGCGTCAGTTTGGTTTCGTCCGCAGGTGACAGGCTGATGCCGCCTTGCGCGGTCGCCACGGCGGGCCTGCCGACATTCGGATTGCCGTCCTGATCGCCGGGTCGATAGATATAGCCGCCATTCGCATAACCGAGCGGATCTCCCGCAAAGGTCTGAAAATAATCGACGCGATACTCTACCCCTGCAGATATCTGCAAAGGCTCCGGCAGGCCAATCTCAATCCCGCGAGTAAGGTCCAGATTGGTGACCCATTGACCGAACTGAAATGTCGCCAGATTGTCAAAACGGGTTGGTGAAGCGGGACCGAGCGACGCGTTAATCGTCCGGTCGCTATATTGACGCACGCGATTGCGTCCGTAGGTCGTGCTAAGATCCCAGCGCGTTTCCCCGATCTGCCCCTTAATCCCGATGAGGGCCTGATAATCGGTCTCGGCAGTGTTGGAATGCGGAAAGAAGCCGTTGGGGAATATCTGCGATATGTTAGCGTTCGAATTTGGGCGACGCAGGCTGTTGCCGCTGACCGTCCAGCGCTGGCCAAACGTACCGTATGAGTAAAGCGTCGTCGTATCGCCTGTCGGTAGCTCCGCGTTATAGCTGGTTGAGTATGAGCGGATCTTTGGGTCGCCGTTCTGCGCCGCACGACCGTCAAAACCAGCATTCTTGGGATTGGCTGCCGGGGAGAAGGGAAGCACGGTCGCGCGATAATTGTTCCACGCCATTCCTCGCTTGCGAAGATCGCCGCTTACATGGACGAAGCCGCCGTCACCCAGCTTGAACCCGATGTCGGCTTCGGCTTTCAGTGTTACCAAGTCGCCCTCATTGCGGTCGCACGAACACAAGGTACCGGCCATGACGCTGATATGACCACCATGGTCCTGAGACTTCATTTTCAGATTGATCACACCCGCGACTGCGTCCGACCCGTATTGCGCGGCGGCACTGTCCTTCAAGACCTCGATATACGCCACCGACGACAAGGGAAGAGCGTCCAAATCAACCGGATTGACGCCACTGGTGTCTCCGCCCCCATTCGTAAACAATGCACTGTTGTGGCGGCGCTTGCCGTTGACCAACACGAGCGTGTACGCGGGACCAAGCCCGCGATTGAAAATCGGCCGCACGACGGAATACACGCCACCGGCGTTGAAACCGAAGTTAATGGAAGGCAGCAACTTCGATAGGGACTCGGACAGGTCGGCGCGTCCGGGCGCCGCCAGTTGGTCGCCCTTGATGACATCGATCGGCGCCGGGCTTTCTGCGACGGTCCGTGGTCTGCCACCGCGCTGCCCGGTCACAACGATAGTCCCCGCCGATCCTTCGCCCGAATCCGGAGAAGCTGTCTCTTGCGCAAAAACTGGAACATTAGGAACCGACAAAAATACTATAGCAGTCGAAAGAAGAATGTATTTTGTAAATTTTCCTATTTTGCATGTATTTAATTTCGATTTTTCATTATTTTTACATGACGAATATTCGACGAAATCCACGTACTTGGATCCTTCGCCCCATAATAAATTACACGACAACATCTATATTTCCCCGAATCACAGGTTGTAGATAACCTAATCATCAAGGCCTTTATCTCAACTGATTTAATTGATAAATAGTTTTTTTGCTCCTCCGTCGGAAAATGCTGTCCTTAGCCGACCTCAATATTCGTTTTTTACGCTATCTCTGTGCCTTGGTGCGATCGCAGCCAGATGCCGAGAGATCTTCCAAGATGCGAGCGCAGGATCGATCCCTCACCACGCATCACGCAAGCACTCCGGCAATCAACGCCTTGACGGAATCGACAATCGGCTCCGCCTCCGTACGGATGAGCCAGTCCGGCTGCACATCGATAAATCGGATCGTCCTCGCCTGATCGATCACGAGCGCCGTCGTCTGAGGGAGATCCGTGCTGTTCGAACCGAGAATACCCGGCAGATCGAACTCCTTGACCGCCAGCCAGGTATGGACATCTTTGTTCGACGAAAACGTGATACCCAGATCATTTGAAAAGCGATTGCCCGGGTCCGAGGCGACCGTAAATTCCAGACCGTGGGATGTTTGGATTTCGATCAGCTTCTCGGGTACCTGCTGGCTGATCGCAACAAGGGGAACGCCCATTTCCCGAAGTTGCGGCCACAGGTTACGCTGATAATAGGGCAATGCCACGTTGCATGACGGACATGTGGCCCACCGAAAGACAATCAAAACGGCGGCTCCGCCCTTGGCTACATCATCGAGCGTGAAGCGGCCGCCCTTGACATCGACAAACTCGAAATTGTCGAGTTGTTCACCGACGCTCTTTATCTTGGAAGGATCAAACGCCTCGACAAGTTCGCGCCGCTGCCTGATATTCAGTTCAAGATCTTCAGGCGGCCAGGTACGGAGACGCTCTTCATGCAGTTCTCCCAGCAACCCACGCAGCGACTCTGCCACCATATCCTCCATTGGCGTTAGGCCAGCGATGATATTGGGGCGGATCGGGTTTGGATAACGAGTTTGTATAAGTTTGAAGATAACTCTTGCTCATTTCCCCGTTAACGATGGATCTAAAGATCCTCGGCTTTCAGGTCCCGCAACGCAGGGTGCTCTACCGCAGGGATTAGATGACAAAAAATCCATGGGTACCGTCACGCCTGAGCTGTTCAACCAGACCGAACTCCCAGTCCAGATATGCCTGCATGGCCTCTGATGCGTTGTCGGTCCCTTCATAAGGCCGCTTGTAAATATCACGTGGTTCGCTCAGCGGATTTTCCAACCCGGTCGCCAGCGGCCGACCCGCCCCACTCCAGCCTGCCGTCCCCAGTTCCAGCGCAGACACTGTCTGCCGTTCTCGATACCGTGCGGCAACCAGACGCGCCAACCGACCGTCCGGGGACGTCAGCACAACGGGCTCCTCACCAGCCTTTTCGAGCAAGAGCTGTTCAAGCTCGATCGGCAGGGCAAAGCGGGCACCAGGGATATGTCCTTTTCGGTGTTCGCGCGATGTTGCCAAATCGATCAATATCCCCTGTTCAGAGGCCGTCAAACGATCGAGTTCCGCCAGAGAGACTATGGAAGGCTCGGGATGAGGCGGAAGGGCGCGACTATGATCCCCTTCTTCCAGTTGCGCATTGAAGCCGCGCTCAAGGACATAGACTTCCCAGCCCATCTGCGCCAACCATGACGCGGTCATGTCCGCACGTGATCCCAGCGGATCGGAAAGCAGAATGCGCGCACCCCGCACCGGGGCGTTCATGTCCGTCTCCTGCACGAGCTGACCGCCAGGGGCGTTGAGAAATCCAGGCAGGTGACCTTTCCGATATTCCTCAGGAGAACGGACATCGAAGCGGTATAATGTTCGGGTTCCGTCCTGCGCCAACACAGCTGCCTCCCAGGCAGTTACGTGGCGCACTCCGGCGCGATAGGCTACCTCGCGTGCGCGCTGAGCCGCCGCTTCCTGTTCATTTTCGGTCGCATCGGGGGCCTGGCGCTCTTGGCCAGTCTCAAGAGCCTGGCCTGCAAGCACCCATCCGATCGTGCCATTGCGTAAAGCAAACACGGGATTTGGAATTCCGGTGTTAACGAGCGACTGCGTGCCGATAATGCTGCGCGTCCGCCCTGCGCAGTTGACGATGATCATCGTGTCAGGATCTTTGGCCAGCGCCGGGGCCTTCAGCACCAGTTCCGCCCCCGGAACACTGGTCGAACCCGGAATATTCATTGTGCTGTATTCGTCGAAACGGCGCGCATCCACAACGCGGACGTTGGCGTTCTGGTCGATCAATTCCTTAACCGTCTCTGCGGGAAGCGACGGAGTGTGCCGGCGGTGCTCAACAAGCTCGCCAAAGGCCTTGCTGTAGGAATTGACGTCCTGAAAGAGTTCGTACCCTGCGTTCTTCCAGCCCTGCAGTCCACCGTCCAACGCGCGTACATCGGAATAGCCGAGCGAGCGGATAAGTGCGGCCGCTCCTTCCACCAGATCTTCGCCGTCATCATATAAAATGATCGGCACGCCGCGTCGCGGAATTCGATCGAAAATCTCCATTTCGATACGACCGGCTGACATTTGTGCGGCAAACAGCGGATGAGCCAGCGCAAACGGCGCTTCCTCCCGCAGGTCGATAAGTGCGAGTTCCTGCCGCGCAAGCAGCATCAGTCGCACTTCCTGTGGCGTGATGGTTGTATGGAACGTCATATGATCTGCTGGATACCCCAGATATTCGGGCAATGGCGATTGGCATAACCCGATATGAATGGTCTCACGTCGCCGTTCTCGTGATAGATCGACCGTTTGACCCGGCCAATATTGGCCCCGTAAATATGAATGCTGATCGAAACGCGATCGGCGAAGGCATTTGCGACACGATGGATATCGCCCGTGCGCGGAGAAACATGGTCGATGTCCCCGGGTTCCAGTCGTTGTGGCAACCCGTCGGCTTGCAGGCGACCGTCCGCTCCTTTTGACCAGCGTTCGCCTGTCTCTGCGCCGCGCAACATGCCGATCAAGCCCCAAACCCGATGGTCATGGATCGGCGTCGCCTGATTTGGCCCCCAAACGAAGCTGACAACCGAAAAACGCTCCTGGCTGTCGCAATGAAGGAGATATTGCTGGTACCGCTCGGGATGGGGTTCGGCATATTCCGGCGGCAGCCAGTCGTCGACCGCGACAAGCGCAGCGAGCAACGCACCGCCCTCCGCAAAAAGGACGCTTTCCGTGGGATTCTTCCCGAGCATCCTTCCGAAATCGATCACAAACTCACGCAGGCGAGGCCAATTATAGTTCATATTTTCCATACGCTATCAGGAACGCCACGGCCTTCGCGTCTGCCGGATTCGGCAATACGCGTCTAAGCATTTATCATTTTGACGTGGAATCAAACGATAGTTGGAAATGTACCTCTTGAGCGCCATCAAAGTGGGGCGACGGAGCACCGAAACCGCAAACGACCCGACTCTCGATGTATGCAGACCATATGAGGAAGCCGATTTTGGTCGCTTCCTGTAATCAGAAAGCGCTTTGTCACCGGTTTTGCCCGTCGCCTTCACTATCAAAGTGAATATTTCTAATATTGGTGTTTAACAACGACAATATCCCCTAAATATCGGAAGTATATATGCCCGCTTTATGTTGACACCGAGGCTGGCGGGCCGTTAGTCGCGATCACGAGGAGAGTTCCTATCTGGAATGTGCGTCAGCGTCGGCCCCCGTGCCGATTGCCGCATGTTCGGGACCGGTTCCGTTCCGCTTTGTCTCATGGCCAGGGTACGATGCATGCCGGAGAGAAGAATGCCCGCCCCTGCTGCGTCTAGCCCGGCTATAACGCGTGGTGACCCTGTTGCTGATCTTATCGATGAGCGTAGCCTATCACGGTTGCAGATCCTGGTCGTAGGAATGATGGCCGCCATACTCGTGCTGGAGGGGCTCAGCCTTCAGATGCTGTCTTATGCGACCCCCGCCATCCTTGCCGATTGGCAGGTCACCGAGCTCGAATTCTCACCAGCCGTAGGTCTCACAAAATTCGGTATGGCCGCAGGAGCTCTAATTGGCGCTAAATTCGGCGACTGGTGGGGCCGCAAGCCGTTGCTTGTCGGGACGACCTTCCTGTTCAGCATAGCGACTGTCAGTTGCGCTGCAGCAGGCGATGTCCCAACGCTTGCCGCTCTTAGGCTTGTCGAGGGTGCGGCGTTCGGCGCTTGCTTCCCTAATGCGGCCGCGCTTGTGGCTGAATGGATGCCTCGTCGTGCGAGAAGTCAGGCCATCGGGATCATGACGGCCGGCATTCCTGTCGGCGGAATGCTGGGCGCCGTCATCGCGATGATCGTGATTGAACGATGGGGATGGCAGGGCTGTTTTCTGATCGGAGGATTTCTTCCGATGGCACTTGGCTTCCTGGTCTTGTGGTCGATGCCCGAATCCCCGAGTTGGACGGCACGACGGGCCAAGGCCGGCCTCTCCGCGCTTTTGGTTCGCGCTTGGCCGAAAGAGGATTCAAGCTGGGTTGTTCCACCAGCGCCGGATGTCCAAAAAAATGGGGTAACCAAGGCAGGAAGGATTCTCACGAAGGCAAACGCCCGAACGAATATCGCGCTGTGGCTATGCTTCTTCATGAACGGGTTTGCTGTTAATGGGCTCATCCTCTGGGGAACCACCGCTCTAACAGGCATGGGACTTGACCTTAAGGTCGCCATCGGACTGGGCGTACCGTATAATATCGCCTCTCTCGCCTTCACGCTAGGCGCCTCGTTCGTCGCTGCGCGCTTCGGCACACGCATTGTGGTTTTGACATTGGCCGCTACGACCGTTGTTGCCCTGGCCATGAGCGCGGTGCTGGGCCTGAGCGAAACGCCTTCGACTATCGGTATCGGTGCGCTTTACATCGCGGCGGGTGGGTTCATGGGCGGCGTCCAGGCTCTGCTGGTCGTCCTGGCTGCGCATGCCTATCCAACGGAATCCCGCTCGACCGGCGTAGGGGCCTGTTCGACCGTGGGCAGGGTATCGGGAATTATCAGCGGCTTTGCGGGCGGCGCGGTTTTATCTACCGTATCTCCAGCGCTTTTCTTTGCTGCTTTGGCAGGTGCGGCGGTGTTTTTAGTTGTGGGAGCGATGTTGACCGACCGTCACATGCCGGCACGTTCGCCGGGGATTGGGACATCCTGAAAGCATCGTGCGTACCGGGCTCCGCAAACTCGCCAATTATATTTTACGGACAGCCGCAGTGATTAGTTCAGACAGCGCTAAGGCCGTCGCATCGGCAGAAGGTTGAACGGAAACGATGTACGCAATTTCGGGGGCGGTTTCGCCTCCGATAACAAGCGGCTCAGACCGGTTACCGAGGAAAGTGCGGTACGTCACCGCAAGACCGCTTTCGACAGCTGCACGCAATACTGAGATGCTGGGCGTCTCCACCGTAATGGAAAAGGGACGCTCCATACGAGTGAGCTCCTGGATCGCCGCCTCCCGGAACCGGCACGGCTTGGTCATGATTGCGATCGGCAAGACCGGTTCCAGAAGAAGATCCGCATCGCCAAACCAGGCCATTTGAGCCTTGCTGGTCGCTTCGAGCGTATCGGGATCGCCCAGATAAAGCGCGATATCCAGGAGGCCGGAAGCAAACAGGTCCTTAAGCTCCTCGGAATGGCTAACGCGGATTTCCAGTCTCACGTCGGGATAAGAGCGCTTGAAACGCGACAGTACGCCGGAAAGGATTGCATCGGCAAAATCCTGTACCATGCCGATACGCACAGGGCTATCGACCCGGTTACCGATATCCCCAATCAAGCTGTCGTTCAGCGCAAGAATTTCTCTGGCGCTGGCAACCAAGCGCTCACCGACGGGTGTAAGATGAAGCGCGCCCTGCTGACGTACAAGGATCGGTTGGCCGATAATATCCGATAGCCTTTTCATCTGGAGGCTGATGGCCGATTGGGTAAGATAGATATGCTCGCTTGCCTTAACCATCGATCCTGTGTCGACAATCGCCACAAGGGTTCTCAACAGGTCCATGGGCAGATTGATACGCATATTTTTCTCCAGCTCTGATCGTCCCCGGCAAAATCAGGGCGAATCGAGTGCCACTCCTTGAAGTTCGATTCATCCGGGAATTGTGCACCCATTTTCGAGATGTCCATGGGTAATCGCTCAAATAATATATGTTATGGCCGCGATCAGTGCTGTTACGCACCGTGTGCTGTGGGTCTAATGTACAACGTTTTAGCAGGACCAGTTCTGGGCAGGAATTGCTTCTGTCCAGACTGCATGGTTCAGGGTCCCGTTTGTTTGTCAGGTGCGACGCGGGGTCGACAACATCGTGTCCCCCCGCTTTTCCACGCTGATCACAGTGGCAAACGCATTTTCACTGGACGTCTCATGTTTGCCGTAATTTCGGCGAATTCTTGGGGCTACTTTCGAGACGAAGCGGAAGGCGGCAGGTAGGCTTAATACCCCATTGCCATTACGTATCGAAGGAATTCTGACAGAAAGCCGGGCGAGCGACGATTTCGGAATGGGGCGATGCGATGGGTGGGAGGATCAGCCTGGCGCTAAACAGACAGTCCTATTCGCCCGGGATTAGCGAGTAGAAATGAAATGGCGTTCCAAGTCATCGGAGCTATCGCGTTTGGTGAGGAATCCTTCCACTGCCCTTATATGCAATTAGCTCGTTCTATTTTTCTCCAATCCCGAATTCATTGCTGCAATGACAACGCGATTCCTCCGCTCTGCTAAACCGGGTATCATCGGGGTATCAGACGCTTGAAATTGTATGATAGAGCCTACTGCACCTGCAATGATGCGGGGCACCGAAGAATCGCCCGATCAACGACCTACCGAACGATATAAAGCGATATAGGTCAATATAATCAGATACTTAGTTACACTTTTAATCAGTAGGTCGCTGGTTCCAATCCAGCAGAGCTCACCATAAAATCAAGTGGTTAGCGGGAATACACTCCGGCGCATTTCTGACGAACGCTGCATCAGCAATCAGATAGCAATCAGGTGGAGACGTTTCACCAAACCCCCTGCCAGAATAGATTTCTCAGATGATTTGGGCAATGCGCGGAGAACGCACGTGGGTGGCGATTGGCAGAGGACTGCATTTCCTTCGATCTCGCTTGGCTTATGCGTCTAGGACCAATCCGGATGGGACAGGTCGGCAGCGGAGAAGTCAGTTGGTCGGTTGATGGCCACGCGATAGCGTCCCTGCGTTTCCAGCTGGATTTACGGGCAGGCGGTCCTGCCCGGCTGATATTTTCTACTCCCTTGTGACGCCACTGGGACAGCAAATGCCCGTCCAGCAGACGATCGCTCTCACAGCTATTTCGCAGCATTTTGGCGGGCTCCACTGGTGGATGCGCTGCCCGGATACTGGTGAGCTCGTGCGACTGCTATATTTACCGCCGGAATGCGAGCATTTCGCTAGCCGCAAGGCGTTGAGGCTTGCATATTGCGTGGGGCGTTTGAGCCGGATCGACAGGCCATTTGAAAAGCTGTTTCGAGTGCGGCGAAAACTTGGCAGCGAGGCAAGTTGGGAGCGGAGGCGACGCGGCCTAAGGGCATGTGGCGGCAAACCTATGCTTACCATCGTGTCCGCCTGGAATACCATGACATTGCCTGTATGGAGCGGATCGCGCCCTGATCAAACCAGCCTCGAAAGGGACCCGTTTGACCAAAACCTGGCAACCGGGGCGATACCTTGCTGGCCACGGCAAAGGACTGGTCCAATCCGAGATGCGGGATATAAATCATTCTTTTGCAGTAGGTCCCCTGAAGCGACCGCGTCTGAACGAAGGGCCCAAGCATCGTAGCCCCGAAAAATGTCACCCCAGTCTGAGGGGCTACTACAACGCCTTCCGCCCCTAGAGCGGACGTCCACGCGCTGATGGGCGCGCCCTCAAAGCCGCCGTCGGTTCAGCTCCGCTGACGATCTTCGCGTCCAGAGTGATCGAAGCAAATGGCATGAAGGTGTGCGCTGCGATCGTCGTCGCAACTGTCAATGCAGCGAGAGCGACGACGATCACGACTTCCTCTTAAAGTGTTGATACGGATACTAACTTCCAGCATGCTGCCGCACGCCGCCACGATAGGTTACCGATTGCCGCGCAGGTCTGGTGGAGAATGAACCGGGTATGACGGGCATATCTGTTGCAATTGCGAACAAAGCTGAATATCCACAGTTTCTCTATTTCACAGGGAGTCGCATCATTCGGCTTACAGACATTGCTAAAGCCGATTGGTTGCAGAGCGGCAGGTCCGCTATCGTACTGGCGGCCTTGGCTACGGTTCCCTTATGGCCGATGGCGGAACCCGTGTTGGTCGATCTGCCAGCGCATGTTTCCCGCTATCACACGCAGCAAGAAATCCATACCTCCTCCTATTTAAGTCATTATTTTGTTTACGACTGGCAGTTGATACCCAATTTAGGCGTGGATATCCTCGTTGCAGCACTTGGTCCGTTACTGGGCACAGAGCGCGCCGCCCATATGATTGTAGCACTGTTGCCTGGGATTTTTGTCCTAGGAATGTTGTTAGTCGCGAAAGAAGTGCACAAAAAACTGCCATGGACGTCGCTATTCGCTTTGCCGCTCGCCTATTCCTACCCATTTATATTTGGTTTTGTAAACTATTGGCTGTCCATTGGGCTGGCGTTCATCGGCCTTTTTATCTGCTTGCGTTTTAGTAGACTTGAAAGGCCGCTTGCTCGATCAGCTGCGCTGGCTGCTTACGCTCCGTTCGTTTTGGTATCGCATATGGCGGGCTTCGGAGTTTTCGGCATATTCTGTTTTGGGGGTGTCTTAGGAAACGCCTTGGAGAAGGGTGAGTCTCTTCTTCATAGCATAATTCGCGCCATCGTCGCGTGCATGCCAATTACCTGGCCGCTTGTTGTCCTTATACTCTCAGGAAAACCGAGTGCGGGGTTCACTGGGATTTGGTTTGACATAGACGGTATCTTACTTTGGACTGTCGGCATGCTGCGTACGCGATGGATGGCGATCGACATCTTGTCCGCATTGATCGTGTTATGTGGCGCGTCATTGCCCCTGTTGCTGCGTCGTTCGTTTAAGTGGTCCCTAAGTCTTTTGATTCCAGGGATTTTGTTGGCAATATTCGGGGTGCTTTTGCCCCGGCTAATCAATGGTTCGGACTATGGCTCCTTGCGCCTTATCCCCGTCGCCGTTGCTCTCGTACTGTTGGCGGTGCACCCGAAGCGCCCAAGTTTGCCTTTGGCGTGGGCTGGTTACACATTTTTTGTAGTTCGGTCGGCTATCCTGTTTTTTGCAATCCAAACGGCCAGTTCGCGCGCGCATCTTGAACTGACCGGACTTACTCATGTCAGGCCGGGCTCCCGCATCGCGGCTTTCCACATTACGGGTTGTGATCGTCAGTGGGAGCCCCGCTATCTGAACCATATTCAGAGCATGGCGATAACTCGCCGGGATGCCATGGTGAACGACAATTTCGCCCAAGCCTCCGGGCAGATCATGAACCTTACCCCTACCGAAATTAACCGGGAAATGCCCGGGCAAGATGTGCGCAATCCAGGGTGCCTAAGGGGTGATGTCGCAACTTTTGATAATGCATACGCTAAGCTCAATTTGGATCAGGTGGACTACTTGTGGATCATTGACACGGTCGGCATTCACTTGCCGCAGGATCGCCGGTTAAAGCGGATCTGGAGCAAGGAAGGATCGGTCATCTTTGAGGTCGGCCACCCACAGAGTTTGAAAACGAATGTTTCGGCGCATTGATTTTTTTCATTATGCAACCCTGGCGGGACAGGTGTCGCGCTTCGCCGTTTCTGGCTTGGTCGCAAGCCTTATTAACCTCGCCGTCTATCATGCAGGCGTAGTGTTGGGCGGGATCGACCCAAATGTGGCCTGGACGGCGGGGTTTATAGCGGCCTCTGCGATTGCCTTTATCCTCCACGACCGATGGAGCTTTCGCACGCCAACTGCTCGATCACAAAAGATTCCGATGGCGCGACGCTTCGCTGTCGTCTCCCTCTCCTCGTTTGCCCTCAACAGCTTTTGGGTATGGCTCATGGTGCGTCATTTCGGCATGCCAGTCTGGTCCCCATATCCGCTTGTAATCGGTTTATCTCCGGCTTTGGCGTTCTGGTTCAACCGTACATGGGTGTTTCGATGAAATCTCCAACTTACCCTGTGGTTCTGACTATCATTGTTCCAGTGAAGAATGAGGCCGATGGAATAGAGCACTTTCTGAATCGAATTGTCCCTGTTTTAGAGAACATTCCAAAAAAGCCCGCGTGGGAAATTATATTCGTCGATGACGGCAGTACCGACGGGACTCTTGCTGAAATTCTTTCTTCTCGCTCCAAAGACTCTCGAATTTGTGCTGTGGAACTATCACGCAACTTCGGAAAAGAGGCCGCTCTTTCGGCTGGACTGGATCACGCAAGGGGGGCGGCAGTGATTCCAATCGACGTTGACCTACAAGATCCACCTGAAGTGATTGTGGCCATGGTCGAAAAATGGCGCGCCGGATTTGAAGTTGTTTGTGGTGTACGGACAAATCGGCAGACCGATGGGTTTGTAAAGCGGAGCACCGCTAATTTGTATTACAGAATACACAATTGGTTGTCTGATCACAAAATAATAGAGCATGCGGGAGATTTCAGGCTTATGGATCGACGCGTTGTTGAAGTCGTGCGCCGGCTCCCTGAGCGAAATCGGTTTATGAAAGCGCTTTTTTCATGGTCAGGATTCCGGGAGACAACGGTTGAATACCAACGAAACGAACGGGAGGCTGGGACAACAAAGTTCAACTACTTCAAACTTTGGCGATTGGCCCTTGACGGGATTACGGCCACTACCACGGTTCCTCTTCGAATCTGGAGTTACCTTGGCTTTGTGTTAGCTGCGGTGGGCCTCGTGTTTGCTGGGTGGCTAGTATTGGACACAATTCTTCGAGGCAACTCCGTTCCAGGATACTCATCTCTAATGGTAGCAGTGCTGGTTTTTGGGGGCATCCAACTACTTTCGCTGGGAATACTTGGCGAGTATGTTGGCAGGATATTAATTGAGGTAAAACAGCGCCCTGTCTACATCGTAAGAGACTCATTCGGACTAGAGGAGCGCGAGTAATGGATGCAGCTATCTACGACCGAATGACAAAGATTGATGAGACGCATTGGTGGTTTCGGGCCCGACGGAGGATCATCGCGACGCTCTTGGATCGGTATGCACCTGCTCGCCGCCCGCTCCAGCTACTCGAGGTCGGTTGTGGGACAGGATCTAACATACGTCTTTTGCAGCGATACGGCGTAGTAGAGGCATTGGAGCCGAACGACGGCGCGCGCGAATTTTCCAGTCATCGCACCGGGATTGATATCAAATCCGGTTTTCTGCCCGACGGCGTCGATCTTGAAGACGATCGCTACGATCTCATTGCGCTGCTGGACGTTTTGGAACACATTCCTGAAGACGCTGGCACTCTTATGCTGCTGCGCAAAAAGCTTAGCTTAGGGGGGGTATTGTTGATCACGGTTCCCGCGATACCCTGGCTTTGGTCCAAACATGACGTCGCGCATCATCACCAGCGCCGATACACGGAAAGATCGCTGCGGAGTGTACTGGATGGGGCGGGATTCGAAGTTGAGCACCTGACCCATTTTAACAGCCTGCTGCTTCCGATTATCGTGGCAACTCGCGCTATCGGTAAGCTGACCAAAAGGACCGGGGGCGACGATAACGTACCCCCGCCCCCCGTAAATGCAATGCTCGAAAGGGTCTTCGGATTCGAACGCTATTGGGCTGCTCGATTTCGATTCCCGTTCGGTGTTTCGCTTGCGGCTGTAGCCCGACGTCGCGACGATTAATGCAGCGGATCGTTGTCTCCGATTGATTTTGGGCTGAACGTTTACGAATTTAGTGTGCGACTGTCTTTAGGACCAGTTGGCTCGCGATATGGTGGTGCGCCTGGAGATTGGGATGGTATGGATATTTTTGACGTGACCCCCAGTTTTCAGCCAGCTGGGATTAGAGCCTGCCACAGCTTTCCGCTTCGCGGCAGGCGTCACCATTTTTTTGAAAGAAGGTCCGTCAACGCCGCATTGTCCAGCATAATGTCGGCCAGCAATCGCTTGGGCTTCGCGTTCTCCTCAAGTGCCTTCAGCTGCTTCACCTCGGACACCTCCAACCCGCCCTACTTGACCTTCCAGTTGTAAAGCGTCGCTTCCGACACGCCATGCTTGCGGGCAAGGTTAGCCGTCGTCGCACCTGCCCCCGTTTCCCGCAGAACCCCGATAATCTGCTCTTCCGTAAATCTCAGTCGCTTCATCGTCCGTCCTCTCCAGGGCCGGACTCTAATCAATCTTAGACGGAAATCAGGGGGCACATCACCGGACATCCCACGCTAAGCGCGCGGTATCATACCGTTTCGCAAGGTTTGCGACTAAAAGTTAGGTCAAATAATGTGCTGAAAGCGGACGTTTAAACCCAAACGCCCTGTTGACAAAACTGATGATGCGCCGCACAAAATTAGTGAAGATTGCAGGGGCAAAAGTGGATACTCAATTGTCGCAAGTCGGGCGCGAAGTTGGTCCAACGGCCAAAATGTTTTCCATCGGGGCAAAGATCGACGCCAATAACGGCCTTGCTCCGGGTTTCGACATTGTTCGTGTGGTGTTAGCGGTTGCGGTAGTGGCATGGCACTCTGTGCCAATCGCGTCGCGAGACACCGCTTGGTTCGATGATGCCCGGGTCGCTTGGGTTCCTGGATACGCAATACTTGCGGTGTTTTTTGGGCTGAGCGGCTTTCTTATCACAGGTAGCGCTCAACGTTTGAGTCTAGGAAACTTTCTACTCAACCGAGGACTAAGAATATTTCCGGCGCTTATTGTAGAAACAGCGCTATCCGCAATAATATTAGGTACAATATTCACAACATTGTCACTTTCGGAATATTTCAGTCATCATCAGACATGGGAGTATTTTACCAGTTTATTTGGTTATATAAAGTATTATCTTCCCGGCGTATTCAATGACAATCCAATACCACAAGTCAACCTGTCTCTTTGGACTGTACCTTACGAGCTTCTATGTTATTTCATAATGTCGGTATTTATAATATTTGGCGCATTGAAGAGACCGTGGCTTGTTGTGTTGGCCGCTGCAATCTTCGCGTTTGTGAGCATTGCTCTGTGGATTATTGGGATTCAGCAGGAATCCTCTCTATTTATTGAACGAGGGGCGTATGCCGTGTTTGTGGGGCGAGCTTCCCGGTTATTGATTTGCTTTCTTTTGGGAATTGCCGCCTATCTTTTTCGTTACAAGATCCCTTACAGCAAGACGCTTTTTCTTGGTTGTTGTGTTTATCTCGCGGGATTGTCCTTACTCAGTCCTCCTGATCTTGAAAGCTATCCGCTGCTGAACGTAGTTATAGGTCCAGTAGCTGTTTATATTTGTGTTTTTTTGGGAGCCTCGGAAATACCGACGGCAGCTTTGTTCCGTAAGGGTGACTATTCCTATGGTATTTATCTTTATGGGGCGCCAATTCAGCAGGCCATGCGAGCGTTGGTGCACAGCGAATCCGCGTTGATCAATTTCCTGGTATCAATGCCAGCGATTCTGATTTTCGCGGCGTTCTCTTGGCATCTGATTGAAAAGCCGGTCTTGCATATGCGACGGCATTTTTCGTTCGTCGCTCGCGTGCGAAATTAAGTCTTTGATCTAGAAAGTCTGCAAGACCGGTTCTGCTGGTCGCCTTGCGGTGTCCTTACTAAGGCGCGGCCTGAGGCGCGGCCTGATCTTCTGCTGTACAAAGTGTACAAGTTCCGCGAATATTGTCAACGATCGGTTCCTCTGCGCAAAAGATGCAGATGCCAGCTTCGCGGCAGCGCTTTTCGTCCGCACGAGTTTCGAAATAAGCTTGCCCCAAATATCTGAGAAAATTCAGAGGTGTATTAAATAACGTCGCAAACTGGCTGATCTTAGCCCGTCTGCGTAATTTTTAACCCGTTACAAATCTCGCTCTCGCAAGACGTGGGGGGCGCACCGAAAATCAAACTTCAAAGGGCAATCATGACCATTTCCGACTGCCAGCGCTGGCTGGTGGCGCCCAGCTCGACGCCGTGGCGTCGGTAGAGAGCGCCGGCGGAGGCTTCCAACCCGACGGCTTGCCCAAGGCGCTTTTTGAGCGGCATTAATTCTGGAAGCGGCTGCGGGTGAATATCCGGCTGCTGTCCGATCCAACACCGGGCGGCTACGCGACGCAGCCCCTTCCTTCGCCTGCCCACGTGGGCAACAACAATGCCGAAGCTCTAATCGCAACTGGATGAAAGTTGGGGGTCACGTCGCTTACCCACTCTGTTTCTCCAGAAAGAGCGCCGGACGCCCTCTGGTGTGACCATTTTGGAGGCGGGGTCATCCTCTTTCCATTCTAACCGCCATATGCGCGAACGAAGAACACCACCGTTGTCGCTCCGGTTACGAGTAAGGTCCAAAGACGCACGAGGTTGGGAGACATGCGCCTTCCCAGCAGCGCCCCGAGCCAGCCTCCAGCGATCGAACCCAGCAACATCGGAAAACAGGCCGACCACCATACCATCGCGAACGAGATAAACACGGAGGCGGCCGCAAGGTTCGCCGCCGCCAGCATCGCCGTGCGGATCGCGAAAAGCTCTCGCGGGCGGATATTGGCAAGCAGGCCGTAAACGGCCGTCAGGATCAGTCCGACACCCCCACCGAAATAGCCCCCGTAAATGCCGAGCAGCGACTGGGTCGCAAGGAGAGTATAGCGGCCGATCGTGACGCGTGCGTGGAGCCAATCGGCAGCGCGTTTACCGAACGCCATCACAACAAATGCAAAAAGCAGCAGCCATGGAATAAGACGGTCGAACACTTCCGTTGGCGTGACAACGAGCAACAAGCTTCCGATGAGCCCGAACGCAAAGGTTATTGCCGCCAGCAGCCGCACCGACAAATCCGCTACCGGGCCGAGTTCGTCCCGATAGGTCCAGGCGCTTGCCGCTGCACCCGGCAGCAGGGCGACGTTCGACGTGGCATTGGCAATGTTGGCGGGTAGTCCCAGCGCTATCAGCGCCGGCAGGGTTGCGAACGTCCCTCCGCCAGCAAGCGCGTTCATTGCGCCGCCGACCAAGCCTGCCCCGCTCGCGAGGACGATAGCGCCAGAATCGATCATCTCCCTCGCAAATGGACTATCGGTGCTCTCTTCGCAATGCGGCCCGTGTCGGGCGGGAACGCACCGAGCCATCGCGGAGCTCATCGAGAATAGGCAGGCGGGAAGAGCGCCCCTTCCGGGCTGCCTCTGGTCCGTGGCGGAAACCCCTCGCCGCATCGCCCTTGAGCCGCTGCCTTGACCCGCTAGAGTGAAGCCTGGAGGACTGGCACTATGGCGCATATGCGCGGAGACATACGCGTCGGCATCGGCGGCTGGACATTTGAGCCATGGCGCGGGGCCTTTTATCCGGTGGGGCTGCGGCAGGCAGACGAACTTTCCTATGCCGCCGCGCATCTGACCGCGATCGAGATCAACGGCACCTATTACAGCACGTTCAAGCCGGAGAGCTTCGCCAAATGGCGCGATGCCGCCCCGCCGGGCTTCCGCTATGCGGTGAAGGCCTCGCGCTTCTGCACCAACCGCAAGGTGCTGGCAGAGGCGGAGGCCAGCGTCGCGAAGTTCATGTCGCAGGGGTTGACGGAGTTGGGCGACCGGCTGGGGCCGATCCTGTGGCAGTTCGCGCCGACCAAACGGTTTGACCCGGCGGACTTTGCCGCCTTCCTCGCGCTGTTGCCCGCCCAGCAGGACGGTCTCGCCATGTCCCACGCGGTGGAGGTGCGGCACGCGAGCTTCGCCTGCGCGGAGTTCGTTGCCCTCGCCCGCAAACATGACGTCGCCATCGTGATCGCCGATCACCCTGAATATCCGCAGATCGGTGATCTCACAGCCGGGTTCGTCTACGCCCGCGTGCAGAAAAGCCGGGAGGACATACCTGCCGGTTATAGCGAGGCGGAGCTTGAGGACTGGGCGCGGATCGCGAAGAGCTGGGCCGAAGGTCACGCCCCCGATGGTCTCCACTACGCTGCCGCGCGCGAGAAGACGGCAGCCAAGGGCCGCGACGTCTATATGTTCCTGATTGGCGGGGCGAAGGTCCGCAACCCTGTTGCTGCGCAGACGTTAATCGCGCGGCTGGGCTAAAGCCGCTCAAAAGCGGCCGTGATGGCCTTGCGTGCCCGCAGTCAGTAGTTGCCGTTAGTTTGGTGTGCCAAACGGCTACCCGCGAAAGCAACCTTCGGTTCATCGGCCGCTCCAGCTGTCGTCGGGTGATCTTTTTTGCCAGCCACTATTCGTTGCTAATAGCGAGATTCCGGTTCAGGATACTCCCTACTGTAAGACAATATACAGGGAGAGCAGGATGCCACAAATGCTGCCGCTGGCAGTCGCGCTCTTCTATGCCTCTGTTCTGTTTTTATTCGCGTCTTGGGCGGATGGGGACAGCCACCCAGAACTGAAAAGTCGCCTGCGCCCCCCGGCCTATGCGCTCGCGCTTGCCGTCTATTGCACAAGCTGGACTTATTATGGAGCGGTGGGCAGCGCCCTGGCCGGTGGCTGGTCGTATCTTCCGATCTATCTTGGCCCCATCCTCGTCTTCATCTTCGGGCACGGTTTTCTACGCCGCTTGATTGATGCGGTGAAGGCGGATGGCGCCAACTCCATCTCCGAATTTATCGGCGGGCGGTTCAGTAACAGTCAGGGCGTGGCCGCGCTCGTCACCACACTCGCGCTTCTGGGCAGCATTCCCTATCTGGCGCTGCAGTTACGGTCACTCGGCACGACTTATGCCTTGATTGCGGGCACGCAGGTCCGGCCCATAACGATCGGACTCGCCGCAACGATGCTTGCGCTGTTTGCGATGATCTATGGCACGCGGCGGTATGAGCCAGGGAGCCGCAATGACGCCATCCTTTTTGCCGTCAGCTTCGAATCTATCTTCAAGATTGGCGCTTTGGTGTTCGCCGGAATCATTGCGCTCATACTGCTCTTTAATGCGCCCGTTGGTGTCGGAGCTGACGGTTGGTCGCACCTGGCGGCAAATTTCGCACCCTCCAGGATTGGCATCGACTTCTTCGTTATCACCTCCCTGTCAATGGCCGCCATTGTCTGTTTGCCGCGCCAATTTTATGTGACCGTAATTGAAGCGAGATCGAGCGCGGATATATCCGCCGCACGCTGGCCATTTGTGGCCTATATGCTGGTCACCCTGCTGATTGTCCTGCCGATCTCAGCTGTAGGACTAACGCTGCTGCCGGGTGATGACCGGCCCGACCTCTTTGTCTTGCAGCTTCCGCTATCGCATGGCTGGACTGTTGCCGCGCTGCTGATTTTCCTAGGGGGCTTTTCTGCTGCGACCGCGATGGTGCTGGTGGAAACGATCGCGCTCTCAACGATGATTTCGAACGACCTGATCGCTCCCTTCCTGGTGCGAAGCAACCGGTTTTCGGGGGAAGGCGATCTGGGTCAGGCGCTCCTTACCACACGTCGGGCGGCGATCGGCTGCATCATGGGTGCCGCGGTGGCATGGGCGCTCGGCATAGGGGATAATCAGCGGCTCGCCTCGATCGGGCTGGTCGCCTTTGCGGCCATGGCGCAATTCTCACCGGCGCTGGTGTTGGCGGTCATGGGCGGCAACCGAGATGCGTTGGCAGCAAAGGCTGGTCTTGGTGCTGGCCTGGTTGTCTGGATCTATACACTTGCCTTGCCGCAACTCGCTTCCGCTGAAATACTGGATTGGCTCGAACAGACGCCGCTCAATCCGCATGCATTGTTCGGGGTCGACGGCCTGAGCCCTATCAGCCACGGCACCTTCTGGAGCCTGGGCGTCAACATAGCAGCCTTTGTACTGACGACCATGCGCCGCGTGCAGCCCGGGGCCTTTCCAGCCTTGCTGAGGACGCCCAGCAGTGGCGCGGCGGCGGTTTCAAACATCACCGAACTCAAGGCACTTGTGGCGCGTTTTGTCGGACCGGAGATTACGGCAGAAGCCTTTGCGGGGGTGGGCAAGTCCAAGACCGTCGATCGCTCCGATCGCCGCAAGGCAGAGCGCCTGATCGCCAGCGTCGTAGGCGTGCCGTCTGCTCGCGCGGTTGTGAGTTCGGCACTTTACGGTTCCAATTTAACCCACGAAGAGGTTGCGCGAATTCTTGACGATACGGGTCAAAGCCTAAGATTTTCAAAGGGTTTGCTTGCCTCGATCTTGGAAAATATCGATCAGGGTGTGAGCGTCGTTGACCGTCAGCTCAATCTGGTTGCCTGGAACGGACGATATCTCGAGCTGTTCGATTACCCGCCCGGCATGGTTCGTGTGGGCGCACCTGTGGCGGACCTTATCCGCTATAATGCGGAGCGCGGCGAATGTGGGCCGGGTGAAGTAGAAGCGCATATCGAACGGCGGCTGAACCATATGCGACACGGCCAGCCGCATAGCTTCAAGCGGGTGAGGCCGGACGGCCGCATTCTCAAAACGGTCGGCGGCCCGATGCCGAGCGGCGGCTATGTGATGTCGTTTACGGACGTGACCGTCGAAGAACAGGCGCTCGCCGCGCTCGAAATGGCGCGGACGGAACTCGAAATGCGGATCGAAGAAAGGACCAGCGAACTGCGCGCTGCCAATGTTGCCCTGGCCGAGGCAGACGAAGACAAGACACGCTTCCTTGCTGCCGCGAGCCATGATCTGCTCCAGCCGCTGCATGCAGCCCGGCTGTTTTCCGCTGCCCTGGGCCGTGACCTCGTTGGCGCCCCAGTTGAGTTGCTGGGAAAGCTCGATCGTTCGATCCTTTCTGCTGAAACGCTGCTGCGGTCGCTGCTCGACATATCAAAGCTGGATGCAGGGGGCGTCAGCCCTGAAGCTCAGCCGCTACGGCTTCGCGGGATGCTCGTCGAACTCGTCGAAACGATGCGGCCGCTCGCCGTCGAAAAGGGGCTGGAAATTCGTATTGGCCCGGGTGATGCGAGTGTCGAAACTGATCCCGGGCTATTACGATCGATCGTTCAGAATTTTCTGTCCAATGCCATCCGTTATACCCAATCGGGCGGCGTGATCGTGGGGGTTCGACACCGGGGCAGCCGCGCAAGAATTGACGTGATAGACACTGGCCCGGGCATAGCCGAGGAAAAGCACAAAGTCATTTTTCGTGAGTTTGAGCGCCTGCCCAACGCCAGTGAAGGCGGGATCGGCCTGGGTCTGGCGATTGTCGAACGCACGGCGCGGCTGCTCGACGGGCGCATTTCCCTGCGATCGAGAGAAGGGAGAGGCAGCCGTTTCAGTATAGCCTTGCCGCTCGGGCGCCCCAGTCTCGCCGCGCCTTCCCCCGTGCCGCCGGAACAGGGATATTCCGCCACGCCCCTCTCTATTCTCGTTGCCGACGATGACCCCACCAATTGCGAGGCATTGCAGGGCTGGCTGAGACGTCTGGGCCATGACGTGAAGAGTGTGACCTCCCCAGCCGCTGCGATGTCCTGTCAGGAGTTGTTCGATGTGGCCTTGATTGATTTCAATCTTGGCGGGGACATGGACGGTATTGAACTGATCGAGGCATTACGCCTGAACTCCCCCACGACCCACTTCGCGCTTGTCACCGCCGCCCGCGAAAGCAGCTATGCGGCACGGGCTCAGGCGCTTGGCATATCGGTAATGCGCAAACCCCTGTCACCCCTGACGCTTGAGCTATGGCTCAGGCAGATCGAGACAAAATCCGCCGCCGAATGAACCCGAGTTTAAACGAAACGGGGGAACCAGTCGATCATGGCTTTAAGCGTGAATGAGCGACATCCCAAGAGCCTTAGCTGCAAGCACGGCCTGCGTGCGATTTCGAACGTCGAGCTTTTTCAGGATTGCGGTCATATGCGCTTTGACTGTCGCTTCGCTGACACCGAGATCGTAAGCGATCTGCTTGTTGAGCCGTCCCTCCATCACGCCCAGCATCACTTTAAGCTGGGTCGGGGTCAGCGATGCGATCTGCGCCGCAACGGGATCAATGATGTCGTCCTTTGGCGGCTCCATTCGCTTGCCCGCCAACGCGTCTCGTATCGCATCTTCTATTGCGCTGAGGTCAGCGTCCTTGCCGACAAACCCGACCGCGCCGAAGCGCACGGCTTCACGCGCACCCTGCGCGGCGTCGGCACTCGACACGACGAGGATTGGCACGCCTGGCTTTTCGGCATGGAGAAGCGCGACACCCGAATAACCTTCGGCCCCCGGCATCTTGAGATCGAGCAAGATCAGGACCAGATCATCCGCTGCCACCGCTTCGGCCAAAGCGGTGGCCAGATTTGCGCTCTCGGCGATACGCGCATCGGGCATCACTGCTTCCGCCGCCATCGCTAGCGCCTGACGGAACAACGGATGATCGTCGGCGATAAGGATGGTGCCCGACAGTGTCACGTCACGCGTCCACCGCGCGGGAAGCGATAAGCGTTTCGACGACTGACGGATCAGCGAGGGTGGAAATGTCTCCGAGGTTGGACACATCATTTTCGGCAATTTTCCGCAGGATGCGCCGCATGATCTTCCCGGATCGCGTTTTGGGCAAGCCCGGCGAGAAATGGATCACATCGGGCGTAGCGATGGGACCGATTTCGTGGCGTACCCATTGGACAAGGTCGGCGCGCACCTCTGCGCTTTCCACCTCATTCGCATTTAAGGTCACATAGGCATAAATGCCCTGCCCCTTGAGGTCATGCGGATATCCGACAACCGCCGCCTCTGCCACCTTGGCGTGGGCAACAAGCGCGCTTTCAATTTCCGCCGTGCCCATGCGATGGCCCGATACGTTGATGACATCATCGACGCGCCCGGTGATCCAGTAATAGCCATCCTCGTCGCGTCTGCATCCGTCGCCGGTGAAATATTTGCCCGGATACGCGCTGAAATAGGTTTGGAAAAAGCGTTCATGGTCACCCCAGACCGTCCGCATCTGCCCTGGCCAGCTATCGGTAATGCACAGATTGCCTTCGGTTGCGCCACCAAGTTCACAACCCTCCGCATCGACGATCACTGGCTTTACTCCGAACATCGGCATGGATGCCGCACCGGGCTTGAGCGCATGCGCGCCCGGCAAAGGCGTCATCATTGTACCACCCGTTTCCGTCTGCCACCAAGTGTCGACAATCGGGCAGCGTTCTTCGCCTACCACCCGATAATACCATTCCCATGCTTCCGGGTTGATCGGCTCACCGACGCTGCCCAGCAAGCGCAGCGATTTACGGCTGGTTTTCTTCACCCATTCGTCGCCCTCCCGCATCAGCGCGCGCAAAGCTGTCGGTGCGCCATAGAAGATGTCGACCTGATATTTGTCGACAATCTGCCAGAAACGGCTGAAATCCGGATAGTTCAGTACACCTTCATACATCAGCGTTGTCGCGCCATTGGCGAGTGCGCCATAAACGACATAGGTGTGCCCTGTGACCCAGCCGACATCCGCCGCGCACCAGAAAATATCGCCGGGGCGATAATCGAATACATATTCATGCGTCATTGACGCCCAGACGAGATAGCCGCCCGATGTGTGCAGGACACCCTTGGGCTTGCCGGTCGAGCCGGAGGTGTAGAGGATGAACAGCGGGTCTTCCGCGTCCATGGCTTCGGGCGGGCAGTCGGCGGAAACGGCCCTGAGCGCGTCATGATACCAGATGTCGCGGCCGTCCTTCATGCGGACATCGCCACCCGTGCGCTTGACCACGAGCACGCGCGAAACGCTGGTGCAGCGCGCCAGCGCCTCATCCACATTGGTTTTCAGTGGCACCTTCTTGCCACCGCGCAGGCCCTCATCGGCGGTGATGACGAGGGATGAGTCGCAATCCTGTATCCGGCCCGCCAGCGCATCGGGCGAGAAGCCCCCGAACACCACAGAATGGATCGCGCCAATTCGCGCGCAAGCGAGCATCGCGAAGGCCGCTTCGGGGATCATCGGCAAGTAGATCGTTACCCGGTCGCCCTTGCGGACACCATTGGCTTTGAGCGCATTGGCAAGACGGCCCACTTCCTCATGCAGATCGCGATAGGTGATACGGCGCTCTTCGCCCGGGGAGTCTCCCTCCCACAATATGGCAACGGCGTCAGCGCGCTCGGCCAGATGCCGGTCGATGCAGTTGGCGGCCACATTCAGTGCGCCATCCTCAAACCATTTGATGCCAAAATCTGTTTCGTCGAAGCTGGTGTTCTTCACCTTCGTGAAGGGGGTCATCCATTCCAGGCGTTGCGCCTCTCGCCGCCAGAAGCTGTCGGGATCGCTGGCCGCCTCACCATACATCGCCTCATAACGCGCCGCATCGATCTTGGCCTTTGCGGCCCATTTCGACGGCACCGGATAGATGGTCATTGCCCTGCTCCTTCACCCACATGCTTATCACCGGCAATCGTATAGCAGCCCCGGAACTTTCACATCCTAGACTAAGGTCTAACCGACCCACGACCAAGGTCTATGTAGTCTTGCTGCGCGGAATGGAGGACCATGGATCCCAACAATGGACAATGAATGGATCCAGAATGAAATAGGGAGAGGGCTGATGCGAAATAAAAACCGAGCATCAATCGGGCTAATGATTGGTACAGGAGTACTCGCACTTTCGGTTACCGGCGCCCAGGCGGCAACCCAGAAAGAGCAGGAACTTGAAGCGCGCATCGTGGCGCTGGAAAAGGCTTTCGGAACCCTTACGGTTGAACTGCAAACCACCAAAGCGGAGAACGCTCAGCTTCGTGAAGTCGTCGCCGAGACGAAAGCCGCAACCGTGCAGGCAACCAAGGCCATTGACGATGCCCGTCCTGCCCTCGCGGCAGCGAGCCAGGACGGTTTTACCGTCGGTAACGGCACCACCCGCGTGAAGATCGGCGGCTTCCTGAAGTCAGTTGTGACGTTCAGCCATTGGGACGACGGCACGGTTGCCGCCAATTCGCTGGGCCGTGACTTTTATTTGCCCCAGGCTATCCCGACCGGCGGCAAATCGACCACCAACAACGATTTCTCGGCGAAGCAGACCCGCCTGTGGCTGAACCTCGAAACGAAACTCGCTGGTCACACACTCAAAGGCTATGTCGAAACCGACTTCCAGACATCGGCTGGCACGCAAGGGTCCGAGCGGACCACCAACGGCTATAATCTCGCGCTGCGCCGTGCCTATGTCCAGTTCGACAATCTAACGGTCGGACAGGACTGGTCGACGTTCCAGAATGCCTCGGTACTCCCCGAAAGCACGGACTTCGTGGGCCCGACCGAAGGCACGGTATTCGTGCGGCAACCTCTTGTGCGCTTCAGCAAGAAACTCGGCAAAAACGTCGTGCTTCATCTGGCGGCGGAAAATGCCGAAACGCAATCGGCGGCGCCCGGTCTGGTGGAAAATGATCAGGACAAGATCCCGGACTTCGCTACGCGGTTGAATGTGTCCGCAGGGCCTGCGGAACTGGCGCTGGCCGGCGTGGCACGCCAGCTTCGCGTCGATAGCAGCACGGTGAGCGACACGGCATTTGGTTGGGGTGTGAGCGGCTCCGGCAAAATCAGCTTCGGTTCAAACAAACGCCATGACCTTAAATTCATGGCGACCTATGGCAAGGGAATTGGCCGCTATGTTGGCCTCAACTTCGCGCCGGACGCAGTCATCAACAGCGCCAATCGACTCGAAATGCCGGAAGTCTTTGCTGCGTTCACCGCGCTCAAGATCGGCCTGACACCCACTGTCCGCACGACACTCATGGCAAGCTATCAGGACGTAAACTATCCGAGCGGGTTCGCGCCGGGATATTTTAATGGCTTTAATGCCAGCGCCCTGAGTGTTGCCGGCAACATCTTTTGGTCGCCGGCCAAAGGTTTCGATCTCGGTGCCGAATATCGCCATGGCCAGCGCGAGCTGGGCAGCGGCGCCAAAGGCCAGCTCGACCGGCTGGAATTCGCCGCCAAATATTCATTCTGATAACATGAGAAAGGAGAGGGCAAATGGCTACTGCGTATGACACAATGCCAAAGCATCACACCGCGACCCAGAACGAAAAGCTCGTAATCGGCGCATCATCGCTTGGCACCGTATTTGAATGGTATGATTTCTATCTCTACGGACTGCTGGCGACATATATCTCGGCACAGTTCTTTTCCGGGGTGAACGAAACGACCGGTTTCATCTTCGCGCTGGCGGCCTTTGCCGCCGGCTTTGCCGTGCGTCCGTTCGGTGCACTGGTTTTCGGGCGTATCGGCGACATTGTCGGCCGCAAGAATACATTTTTGGTCACTATGGGTATCATGGGCCTCTCGACCTTCTCCGTCGGTCTGCTGCCCAGCTATGCATCGATCGGCGTCACGGCGCCGATCATCCTGATCGTCATGCGGCTGTTGCAGGGTCTCGCGCTGGGGGGCGAATATGGCGGCGCTGCAACCTATGTCGCGGAACATGCGCCTGATAATAAGCGCGGGCTCTACACCAGTTGGATTCAGATCACCGCGACCTTCGGTTTGTTTGCCGCGCTTCTGGTCGTCATCGGCTTGCGCACGGCAATCGGTGAAGAGAGCTTTGCGGCGTGGGGCTGGCGGGTGCCGTTCCTGATTTCCATCGTTCTACTCGCCGTGTCGATGTGGATCCGCATGCAGCTGAACGAAAGCCCTGTATTCCAGAAGATGAAGGACGAAGGCACCACCTCAAAAGCACCCCTTACCGAAGCCTTTGCGAAATGGGGAAATCTGCGTTGGGTCATCATCGCGCTGGTAGGTGCGGTCGCGGGGCAAGCCGTCGTCTGGTATACCGGGCAATTCTACGCCTTGTTCTTCCTAGAAAAAACGATGAAGGTCGATGGCGCCACAGCAAACATCCTGATCGCCATTGCTTTGGCCCTGGGAACGCCGTTCTTCGTCTTCTTCGGGTGGTTATCGGACAAGATCGGCCGCAAGCCGATCATATTGGGCGGTTGCGCGATCGCAGCGGTCACGTATTTCCCGTTGTTCGCTGCTCTCACCACCGCCGCCAACCCGGTATTGGCACGAGCGCAGGCATCGGCGCCGGTAACGATTACAGCCAATCAGGACGAGTGTTCGTTCCAGTTCGATCCGGTCGGCAAGAACAAGTTCGACACCAACAGCTGCGACGTCGCCAAGGCCTTTATGGCCAAGACTGGCATCAACTATGCGAACGTCGATGCTCCGGCCGGGACACAGGCTCAGGTGAAAGTCGGGTCCACCGTCTTCACCGCGCCGAACCCCGTCGGGCTTTCCAAAGATGACAAAAAGGCCGCGATCACGGGCTTTCAGGATACGTTGAAAGCGGGATTGGCTGATGCTGGTTATCCGGCAAAGGCGGACCCGGCCCAGATCAACAAGCCGAAGGTGGTCGCCATTTTGTTCGCGCTGGTGCTGCTGGTGACGGCGGTATATGGGCCGATTGCGGCGATGTTGGTCGAACTGTTCCCAAGCCGGATTCGCTACACCTCGATGTCACTGCCCTACCATATCGGCAACGGCTGGTTCGGTGGTTTCCTTCCGACAACGGCCTTCGCAATGGTCGCGGCCACCGGCAACATCTATTACGGCCTCTGGTATCCCGTGGTGGTTGCCGCGGCAACGGCAATCCTCGGACTGATATTCCTGCCGGAAACGTTCCGCAGAAACATCGACCAGTAAACAGGAGAAAAACGCTGGTGAAGACGTCCCTTCACCAGCGTTTTTGCTTTGTGAGTGGCCGTAAGAACGAACAGCCCAAATTCCCCTGGTAGCCGTCCCGGAATAGTTCGCTCTAGCACAGGGTCCCCGTTTTCGCGCATCAAGGCTTGAGAACAAAATGGCGGCAATGAGGGCGCACAGCGGTCGTCAAAGAATCTCGATTACCCCCCCCTCACCTAGCCGGTCTTTCTAAAGGCAGATGAGGTATCAAAGTTGAACTGCCGGATTTTGCAGTCTCTATTTCGCCAGAGCCAATCAACTCGCCGGTCAACTTGACGGCCATCAGCATTGCGATGCGCAAGCCCATCGCCGAGCCATACCCAGCTCCGAACCTGTCGCTGAGCAGGCCGGTCAACATGGGTCCGCCGCCCAGGCCAATTGAGTTACAAATCCGGGACTTCTAATTAGCAGGTCGCTGGTTTGAATCTACCAGGGATCACCATACTTTTCAATCAGTTAGTGGCGGCGTTCCGAAAAATAGAATTGGGCGGGTTGTTAAACGGTAGGATTCTCTTCCCGCCACAATACGCCCCTTGCCTCCATCCTCTCGACTCTACGGCCGTGCCGTTCCTTGCCCACTCCCTTTCCGCTTTTGCGTAAAGTGCGTGCCGGCTTTGCTTTGGCGGTGAAGAACCAAGAGGGTGTTTGGCCGCCCGTCATGGAGAAAACCCTTGACCGACATCGAGACACTGAAAGAGCCGCCGAGGCGCGAAGCCGTTACACGATGGATGTAAACCGGGACCATAGGATGGGCGGATGTCGTCAGAATGGTTCAGAATAGCATAGATTTTGAACCAATCAGAAGAAAGCTAAATGCTTCTCAATCATCGTCACTCGATGGGTAACGAGGGAGCGTAGGAGAGCGACGTCTTTCTGAACACGCCGCGGGCAGCTTTCCAGTATGCTCGGTGCACTTTCGAGACCGCTATTCGGTGACCGTACGCACCAGCTTCGCCTTGCCCGTTGCGCCATACTCCATGGCGAAATCTTCCGCATTGACGAGGCGCACGCGGGAGCGGAAGCGCAGGCGGTTCTGGATGGCAGCTTCCAGAAGGATGGTGAGTTCGGCATGCTGCTCCGCGCCGACGCCCGGTTTCAGGCCTATTTCCACATCGACAGGAGCTTCAACCACCGCCGAAGACGAATAGCGCAGAATCTGGATATCCCCGCTCACAAGGTCGGAGCTGGCCGCCACGACATCCCGCACGGCATTGGGAAAGACATTCACACCCTTGACGAGCAGCATGTCGTCGATACGCCCGCGAAACTCGATGCGCGCGCCCGGCCTGCCGCAGGCGCAAGGATCGGTGAAGACACGGATTAGATCCTTGTCGCGCCAACGGATCAGCGGCTGGCATTCCTTGACCAGTCCAGTGAACACAACTTCCCCTTCGACCCCATTTTCCAGGGGCATGGGCATGAGATCCTCGTCCAAAATTTCCATCAGCGCATTGTCGCTGGCGAACATGTGTATCCCGCCGTGCGCTTCGCAGGACAGGCCGAGGGGATTGTTGCAGCCCGTCCCCCCGGACATATCGTATATTTCCGCCCCCCCGAAACCGGCAGATAGCTTCGCACAGATTTCCGGAATGCCCCCACCCGGTTCGCCGAAGACGATCAGCTTGCGGATACCGAAGTCCTCGGTACGCCAGCGCGTCTTTTCCGGCACCGATTTGATAAGGTGCAGGCCATAAGAGGGCGTGCACATCAGCATATCCGGGCGCGTGTCTATCGCCGTCTGGGCAAAGCGCTCGGTCGTGGCAAGGCCCCCGATCGGAATGACGCCGAAGCCGAGATTGAGCAACGCATCGACCGCGGGAATGCCGACGATCCACATACTCATCACCCCCGCAAACAGCACCCTGTCCCCGCGCACCAGGCCCGCTCGCGCCATCATACGCGCGACATGATCCTGCGAAACGGCCCGGTCGTTGGCCGTATAGCCGATGTAGGTGGGCGCGCCGGTCGTTCCCGAGGAGGCACTGACGCGGTTGATGTCCCGAACGTCACAAGTCACATGCATGCCGAAAGGGTGCTCCAGTTCCTCGCGGGAGCGTTCTTGACTGAGCCTTTCTTCCTCCTTGTCGAAAAAAGGGTAGCGAACATAATCTTCCCAGCCGCGAAACTGCAACGGATCGACTCCGGACGCCCGGAATTTATCCCGATAATAGAGGGAGCTTTCGTAAACGCGGACAAGCTGCTTTCGCAGCTTCAGCAGTTGCAGATCCCGCAGTGTCTCGCCACTCAACTGTTCCAGATGCGGTTGGTGCAGAAATCGTGCCATTACATCCACCATTACGGCCGCCCATGCAGCCCTGTCGTTATTCTGTCAGCCTTGCAAACCGCGACGCAAGCGGGAACGGCGCTCGGCACCGCTGGCTCGGAGCGCGGCAGGGTCAACGCTCGCCCGCGCTTCATAGACGAGCGACTTGACCAGTGCGACGACGGGTGCGGGCGAACCGGCAATTTTCCGTGCCAGCGCAGAGACCTCCTGCGCCACGTTACCGTCATCCACAACCCGGTTGACGAGCCCCACTTTTTCCGCCCAGTCTGGACCCATCCAGTCGCCGGAAAGCAGGGCTTCAAGGATATGGTTGGCCCCGAGCCTGCGCGCGGCCAACAACGGAATATCCACAGGGGCAATGCCTAGCCCCACTTCCGGCAGCGCAAATCGCGCCGAGCGGCCACAGATCACTATATCGCTTGCCAACATCATCGCCACCCCCTCGCCCACGCAAGGACCGATGGCGCCACACACGATCGGCTTGGTCACCGTTCCCGGGATGAAAAAATCGAGATCGAGCGTGTCCGCGTCCACCTCCCCCAGATTGGCCTTATCGATCATTTGCAGATCGCCACCCGCGCAGAACGCCGGACCTTCGGCCATTATCTGGATCGCCCGCACATCGGGGTTGGATTGATGTGCACGCATGGCCGCGTTGAACAGGGCAAACATCTCCGGCATCATCGCATTGCGCTTTTCCGGGCGATTGAGTGTGATGGTGCCCACCCCGTCGCGGACATCATGCAAGATCGGCGGCGGGAGGGGGCTCTCGAGGATCATGATACAGCCTTGAGACGAAACCCGACCATATCCGCGCTGGGACTCACAAAATCCGCCTGCCTTACCTCAACATTCTTGCATCCGCTAAGCACTGTGAACGTCCTCATTCGCCATGTCTCATCTGACATTTTTTTATATGGTTATTGACATTTCATATAGAGTTCAAGTGGAAATTACCGGTAATCCACGTTCCATCTTGCATCTGTGCGGCACACCGAAACGTTCGCCAATCTTGCCTAGCGTTGCATCGGAAGGCCGTTAATCGCCATTTATCCGTATCCCGCCGCACGCAGGGTTGCGAGATATTGACATTTTAAATATGAACATATGATATTTTAGCGAACCGCAGTTGGCCGATCAGGCTTGAAACATTCCCGCCGCCGCAAGCCATATCGGTTGCATATAGGTAGATAGAACGATGCACGACTCCATCGACACCAAGACCGGAACGATCGCCGGGTTAATCGCCAAGGCGCCCCGCGGCACGACCCAGCGGGGCCGCATCCTGATCGGCACCAGAGCGACCGGAGCCGAAATTGCCATCAGCTATATTGTTGTGCACGGCAGCGAACCCGGGCCAACCTTGTGGATCAACGGGCAGGTCCACGGCACGGAAGTCTGCGCGATTGTGGCCGGCATCGAATTCTGCCGCGGGCTGGACCCCACCGGGCTGGCGGGCACCATAGTGTTCACCGCCAGCGGAAACCCCCTTGCGCTCGAAAGCCGGACCTGGGCAACGCAGCAGGATTTCGGGCAGAATATGGATACATCGTTCCCCGGCCGCGCGGAGGGCTTCATTACCGAGCGCATGGCACACAGGCTGTTCAATGAAATCCTCGCCGTCCGACCAGCCCTGCTGCTCAGTATGCACGCGCAGGGAACCGATTTCGCAAGCAAGGTCTATGGCGTTTACAAGCTGCCGCCGAACTGCACGGTGGAAGCGCGCCAGCTCTATCCCTTCCTGCGCGCGTTCGAACCATTCGCGGTCTGCCTCATGCGCGTCGATCCCGGTGCGGGCGAGCATCCGGGAAACCATGCCGGAGCGCTCGATTATCAGGCAATGGCCCATGGCATTCCCGCGTTCATGGTCGAATTCGGCGTCGCGCAGAGATCGACGACAGACGAGGTACAACGCGGCGTTGCCTGCTATCGCGGGGTATGCGCGGAACTGGGCATGTTGCCTGCCACAAAGCGCGCGGCCTGGGCGACATCATCTCATCTTGTGACAGCGCGCGGCCACTGCAACACGGATGTGGGAGGCATGTGGCAATCGCCGCTCCAACCCGGAGCGTTCGTGAAGGCGGGCGATCCCATTGGTACGATCATCGATTTCACCGGCGAGACCCTGTCTACCGTGACCATGCCGATGGATGTGCTCGTGATCGCCATTCGGCAGGACCCTGTCGTCCATTGCGGCGATAGCGTCGCCTATCTCGCGCGACAATGGACCGAGCTCGACATGAGCGGGATCGAATAGCCGCTCAGGGACAGACAACCAGCTTGCCGATCGCCGAGCGCGCCGCCAGCTGCGCAATCGCCTGCCCTCCTTCGGCCAAGGCATAGACGGTATCAACACGCGGCCGGATCCGGCCCTGCGCCCACCAGTCGAGCAGCTGCGCAACATGGCGAAGATGCCCTTCCGGGTCGCGCTCCATAAATGCGCCCCAGAATACGCCGCAGACATCGCAGGACTTGAGCAGCGGAATATTGAGCGGCAAGCGGGGAATGCCGGCGGGAAAGCCGACGACCAGATGCCGCCCTTCCCATGCGATGGCGCGCAGCGCCGCTTCGCTGTAATCGCCGCCCACCGGATCGTAGATGACATGCGCGCCCTCTGGCCCCACCGCCTCTTTGAACGAGGCGGCCAGCGCGCGCTGCCCATCCTTGTCGAAGGGACCGCGCGAATAGATCATGACATGATCGGCCCCAGCATCACCTGCCGCCGCAGCCTTCGCATTGTCCGATACAGCCGCGATAACCTTTGCCCCCATCGCTTTGCCGATCTCGACGGCAGCAAGGCCCACGCCGCCCGCCGCTCCCAGCACGAGCAATGTCTGGCCGGGTTGGAGACGTCCGCGGTCGACCAGCGCGTGGATCGTCGTGGCATAGGTCAACATCAGTGCGGCACCCTCCACGGGATCGAACCCTTCCGGCAACCGGATGGCCGTATTGGCCTTCACCACGGCCTGCTCTGCCAGGCCGCCACCATCACGGAGCAGCGCAATCAGCCGGTCGCCAGGGCGCCAATCGCCTGCCCCTTCGCCAACTTCCTCGACTTCGCCGGTGATCTCGCTGCCAGGGGCAAAGGGGCGCGGGGGTTTGAATTGATATTTGTCCTCGATGATCAGGACGTCAGGGTAATTGATACCACACGCCAGCACCCGTACGCACAGCTCACCGGGAGCGGGCCGGGGCATTTCAATGTCGGACAGCTGGAGCGTATCCGGGCCACCGGGTCGAACGGACAGCAGAGCTTTCATAATTTTCCTTTAAACGAGTATCGCGGTGGGCCGCGTGTTCATGCGCGAGCCCATGAACACCAGCACGGCAGAAATGACCAGCGAAGGCGCCGTCAGATAGAGCAGCGCCAGCTGCAAGCCGTTCTCCGCGCCTTGATGTTCCGTGAGATAATCGCTGAGCGCGCCAACGGCCAGAGGGGCAAGGCCAAAGCCCAGAATATTGAAGACCAAAAAAATGGATGCCGTCACCATCGCATGGACATTGGAGGGTGTAATCTGCTGCGAATAGCTTATCACTGGAGCGCCGCAGGCGGTAATCAGGCACGCCGCAATAGCGAAACAGCCAAGCAGTACGGGCACGGACTGACTGAGGAAAGCAAGGGCAGCGAAGGGCGCGCTGAGCGCGAACAGGATGGCGGGGAGCCACAGGTTCCACCGCGCCTCACGCTGCGCCAGACGATCCGCCAGAATACCAACGACAATGGTGAGGATGAGGCCACCAACACCGTTGATCGCGCCGATCGTCCCGCCCGCCTCTGTGCGCGTCATGCCATAGGAGCGGATCATGAGCGTGGGCAGCCAGGTCATCATCCCGGCCGAAGCGAACACGGCAAATCCGCTCCCCGCCACGTACCAGCGTACGGATCGGATGCTGATGATCGTGCGCATGGTGGCGCGAAAGCCCAGTCTGACGTTCTGGACCCGCACGCCGCGCACCGGATCGCGTAACCACAGCAGCACCCCCACGCCAAGCAGTAGCGGCAGCGAACCGATGGCGAAAAAAGCCGTGCGCCAGCCAAAATCCGTCGCGATCCACCCACACACCCAAAGGCCTATGAACGAACCCACGAAAAAGCCGGATTCCGTGATTGATAATGCCGTCGTCCGCTGGGTGGGGGGGTAGAGATCCGCGATGATGGAGTGCGCTGCCGGGACGCAAGGCGACGCGCTGATGCCAAGGCCGCAGCGGGCAACGATGAGTTGCAGAAAATTCTGTGCCATACCGCACAACATCGTCATGCCGCCCATCGCCGTGAGGGCAAGGCCGATCATCCGGCTGCGGTTCGAACGATCCGACAGAAAGGCCATGGGAATGCCCGCGACAACGTAGAGGGCGACGAACGCAAAGCCGGACAACACTCCGAGCTGCGCATCGCTCAGCGCCAAGTCATGTTTTATGTCTTCCAACAGGATGACAATCGCCAACCGATCCACCGCATGGATAATGATGATGAGCGTGAGTGCCAGCAAAACGCCGTGCCTGCGGATCAGCCCCTGAACGACCGGGATCATACGGCGGTGCCGCGCCATGGCATACGGCGCTCCTTATGCACCCGTCGTGCCATCGAGCACCGCTATTCCATCGACGGAAAGCAACGCCCCTTCCCGTACGGGCGGCAACCCTTCTATTCCCGAGGACGCAGGGCCGGGATCGCTCAGCCGCTCCATGCGCGCACGCAGATTGTCGAACCAGTTGTCCTTATCCCACGCGCCCACATAGTAGGTTTTGATCTTTGCCAGGTCCGCCATGCTCGCCCCGGCCTCATGGAGCGCATCTTCCAGCCGGGCCATCACGGTGCGGGCCTGATCAGCAATCTTGCCTCGATGCGCGATCGCTCCGGCCTCGTCGAGTGGAAACTGGCCACTCGCGAAAATCACTTCTGCGCAACACAATGCCCGTGCGAAAGGCCAGTCAAGGCCGATCGTGCCCGGTTCGATCCGGCCATATCCGCGCTTCTGCTGCTCGCCGTTACGGTGGGCGATGACCTCAAGCTCGACCGAGGAGGTCCGCATTGCGTCCGCCGGCAACAGCGTCGCATGGAAGGCCGGTGGCGCATCGGCGAAGACGTGGGCCAGCTCTCGCTCTGTCCTGACGCACTCTTCCCGGCTTAGGTCTTCCGGGTAATACACATACAGGCGGCATATGTCCGGCAGGCCACAACCCAGTTCTGACAAAGTGGATTGCAGACCCGCGACAAGCCCGCCCACGCCGGCCGTCACCCGGTCGCTCGCGAAGACCCAATCACCGCGTCGAACAGCTTTTACCACGCCCGCAGCATCATTTGCGACGGCGCGCGTGCCCTTTACGCCGATCGCATCAATCTCGACTTCGCTGCCGACGGTCGCGAAACTGGGCACCGGGGTCATGATCATCAGCACATCACTACACTCGGGAAATTCGTCGAGAATCCGTTGCCGATAGGCCGCCTCATCGTCCACCGAACCCGCGAGATAGAAAATCTGAAGTTGTGCCAGCTCCGCGAGGCTGCAATCGGCCTTCGCGAAGACCTCGTAAACGCTGCGCATGCAGGTGACCGTCTGCGCCATAAGGTCATCGGGGTTGAGCACTTTCCCTCCATCACCCATGTCCATCTGGCCATTGGTCAACAGCCAGTCGCCCGCGCGAACGGCACGGCTGATCTTGAAGCCTGCCAGCGCCTTTTTGACCATGGGCGAAACGCTGATATGCAGCCGCCTTGTGCCGATTGTCGTGTCGTTCATTTCATATTCTCCGACAATCCAGCCCGTGCGACCGCACACCCAGCCGCCCACAGAAGGACAGCCGGCCGCGCGCCTTTAAAAATCCATGCCGACGCGTACGCCCCATGTCCGTGGTTTGCCCCACCAGATATAGCGCGTATCGAAGCCGCCGGGTGTAACGACATAAGAGGCATAGGCGGTGTTCGTCGCATTCTCAACGAACGCCTGCACGCTGAAGCGATCACTTGGATTACGCCAGAACAGCCGGAAGTTCACTATCCCATAGGCGTCCTGCGCATCGCGATCATTGTTGTCGAGCTGGAAATATTGATGGCCCGTATAGGTGAAATCCGTTTGCACAGCGAAACTACCGACAGATGACGGCGCGAAATCGTAGCGCAGCAACCCGTTGATCTTGTAGTGCGGGGTCGCCGTCAATTGCTTGCCGTCCACCGGTGTTTCGATGGCCGCCGGGCCGGATCGGAAGGTCGTCGTTGCCGGTGCGCTAATCTTGGAATCGAGCAGTGACAAACCAAGCTGCGTCGTCAGCCGGTCCGTCACCTTACCTGTCAGCTCAAACTCCGCTCCATACAGTTTCACATCCCCGAAGTTGAAAAGGCGCGACACCGGAAGGCCATTGACGAGCTGTGCAACGGTCGATTGTTTGTTCTCGACCTTGTTGCGGAAACCGGCGACGGAAAAGAGCAACCGCCCCCCATTCAGGCGCAATTTCGCGCCTGCTTCGAGCGAGAAGCTTGTTTCCGGATCGGTGGGTGCCGCTGCCGAGGCATCGCCGAACAGCAGCGTCGTGTTAAAATCGGGGGATTTATACCCGGTGGCAGCATTGGCATAGAGAAACAGGGCATCATCCGGCCGCCAGTTGACGCCCGCCCGCCATGTGAACTCATCAACCGACACTTTGTAATCAGCGCTGGGCGCGGTTGCAAAGACGAGGTCGAGTTTCTTGGTTTCCTTAGTATAGCGCCCACCCAACTCGACACCGACCGTTTCGCCCAGCGGGAGATCGACATTGCCGAACAGCGCCCCGGCTTCCGTGCGCACGCGACCGGTTGTGTCGATCGCGGTGCCGAAGAATTCGGGCACCGTGCTGGTCGCTGTCCGGCGGTCATTGTAATAGAAACCGCCGAGCACCCAGTTTAGAGCGCCCTCGTTGCCGCCGCGAAGTTGCACTTCCTGGCTGAACTGCCGCGCATCGAGCGTATAAATTGCCGCAGCATTGCCGAGGAAGCCGCCCACGGCGCTTCCGTCCGCGTCTTCCGAGAAAATGCGATCATAATCGAGATAGCCGGTGATCGCGACCAGCTCGATCGACGGCGAAAGCTTCCAGTTCAGCCGGGCACTATATTCCGCGAAATCGAGATGGTTCGGCATCCCGTCATATTCGCTGAAGATCTTTTTCGGACTGGGCTTGCCGAAATTGAAGCCGGTGCCGTTCACGCATTCATTGGCTAGAATGCGGCCGGTGCTGCACGGATCGCCCGTAACAGGATCGAGCGCACCCTGACTGCCGGAGGACGGCGCCACGCTGCGGTCTCGGGTAAAACCGGCCTTGAGCACCATCGTGGCATCTGCGCCAAGGTCAAAGCCCAGTTGGGCGCGTCCGGACAGCACATCCCGCGCAGACCAGCGCTTGCCATCGGGAATGGCGACGTTGCGCTGGAAACCATCATCCTCATCATAATAAAAGGATACGCGGCCGCGGATGCCTTCGGCGAGAGGAATGTTGGCTGCGCCCTCGATCTGGCGTTGCCAGAAGGAACCGAGCTGCCCCTGCACATAGCCGCCGAATTCGGCGCCGGGCTTGTTGGTTGTGACCTGCACCAGTCCCGCGGTCGTGTTACGCCCAAAGAGCGTGCCTTGCGGACCGCGAAGAACCTCCACGCGCTGGACATCATAGAGCGGAACCCGCTGCAACGCGCCTGCACCATAGAATATATCGTCCACCGCAAAGCCGACTGGCGAATCGGATGTGTCGTTAAACACCTGCAGCCCATCGCCACGAATGCGGTAGCGCGGGATCAGCCCTGTATCGACATAGCTGAAGTTGGGAGTCTGCGTCGCCAGATCGTCTAGCGTGCCGATGCCCGCATTCTGCAATTGCTCGCCGCTGAAAGCCGTGGCCGAAACCGCCGTTCTGCTAAGAACCGTCTCCCGTCGCTGCGCGGTCACGACGATCTCGTCAGGTCGCTCTTCCGCTGCATTGGCATTATCGGTCGGTACGGACTGGGCGTACGATGGTGAAACAATCGCAACAGCCGACGTCATAACGGAAATCAGGAGCCTATTTCGCCAATGCATGTTCACAACCCCTTTTGTTCGCCTTATGACATTTTTATTCTGCATTGTTTGGATGTCAATGACCATTTTTGACATTTCACAACAGAAGCAGGATAAGTGCGGTGCCGATGAACGCAGGGGAACGGCTTTGACGCGGACCGGGCAACCTTCTATTCTGGCCCCGAACGAAGCCAACGAACCTGTCCTTTCGGCGGTTCGGTTTCACCCCAACGTTAAGGGAGCGAAATGCACAAAGTCAGAGTCGCCCATCCGGAAGAAGAGAGATCAGATCTCGGTGAGCAGGCGTATCGACTTCTGTACGGCGAGATCATTCGGTGTCGGATATTGCCGGGACAGGACATTACCGAGGCGCAGATGTGCGACACTTACGGGCTTAGTCGTAGCCCGGTGCGCCGCGCGCTGGCGCTACTCGCTCACGATGGGCTGATAATGCCTATCCCCCGGCTCGGATTTCATATTTCCGATATCAGCCTCGTGTCCATACGGCAGACATTTGAAATGCGCGCTTCCCTGGAAGGCGTCGCTGCCCGCGCCTGTATGGGGCGGGTCGATGTCGCGGCGCTGCGGAACCTTAATCAGCGCTATGTAACGGGCGCCAATGCGGGCGAACATGGTATGATGGCCGTGCACAACCAGATGCACCACATCATCTATGCTGCGAGCAACAATCCCATCATGGAAAAGGTCCTGAACCAGCTTCTCGATCAGTCCAACCGCATCGCCTATTTCGTTGCCAAGGTTGGCGGCAAGGGAAACTCCGGAAGCGATGTGACAATGGACGATCACGAGGCGCTGTTCGAAGCGCTGGACACCGGGGATGTGGAAGCGGCAGCGGCCCTTTCGCAAGAGCATGTGCGCGACAGCGAAAAGCGCGTTATCGACGCCCTGCTGTCCTCCCGCCACTTCAGCGACCTGCCGATCCGCATTAGCCGGGATGCGCCCTCCGATAGCTGATCGCCAGACACGCCACGAGGCATCAGGATCTACATCACCGCACGCGCGCCCTTTTCGGCCAGCTTGAGCCGCACCAGTTCATAGACGGAGAGCGTTAGGATACCGCACCAGAGCATGAGCGACCAGTTGCGGACCATCACTGCAAACGTGGTCCAGAGAGTGAAGCCCACGGCAAAAGTGATCACGGTCAGCCACGAGAGATCCTTCGTCTGCCGGGTTCTGCGCGTCACCAGCACCTGCGGGATAAATGTCGTTGCTGCGATGATACCCCACAGGAAGGCGACCTGTTCGTGATAGCGTGTCGTCAATATGTCGGCCGCGAGCCCCGGCGCAAGAAGAGTCGTCCCGGCAATTGCGGCGATGACCGCAGCCCCGGTTGCCAGCGCGGCTCGAGGGGAGACGAGATGGAGCATCACGGACTGGATGATAAGCGACAGGATCATGATCGCCAGGGTCAGCCCAAGAGAATATTGCACGCCGATCAGGATAGCGAGGCAATTGCCCATGACGAGCGCTACACAGGTGAGAACCGACAGCCCCGCAACCGAGCGGGTTCGCAAGATGTGGAGCACCTGAAGCCCCGGCGCGATCGTACACAGGATGGATGCCACCAGAGAGACAGCCTGAGCGAAATTCATCAACATTCTCCCGGTCCTGTTATCAGGCCACTCAGCGGCGGTTGGTGTTCGGTTGCAGATCGAGGTTCAGGTGCTTTTCGAGTGCTCGCGCCGCGCGGTAGAGGGTCGGCTCGTCATAATGCTTGCCGATCATCATCAACCCGATCGGCAAGCCATCGCCGAAGCCGACCGGCATGCTGAGCGCTGGATGGCCGGTGGCATCGAAAATGGCTGTGTTGGGATGGGTGCCAAACGCGCGATCCAGGACCAGCTCGATGGAAGCGTCCTCGGGCGGCAACGTCGGTGCCTTGTTGGGGATCGTTGGCATGACAAGGATGTCATACTGCTCCAGCGCCGCGTTGTAGGCCGCTCTTGCCTTGCGCTGGAGGTTCTGCGCCTTGGCGTAATAGCGCCCCTTGTACCGCGCATTGACATGCTCGGCCATCAGCAGCACCGCCTTCACATTGGCAGGCATCTCGGTCACCAGATCGTCCCACCGGGCGGTCTGCTCCAGAAAGTCCACGGCGTAGAAGCCGCGCGGCATTGATCCGAAGCCATGGGCTTCAAAGACGGTACGCAGCGCTCCCTCAGCGGTGATCGGCATCCACACGATCGCGTTGTTGGTATGCATCGGGATGGACACCTCTTCAACAACGGCACCGAGCGCGCGCATCTCGTCCGCGGCGGCGCGCACGCAGACATCGACATCCGCCTCAGATGTCGACTGCCCGAAGCCTTCGCCCACGATTCCCACACGCAGCCCCGCAACACCGGCATCGATGTTTGCCAGATAATCCCTCACCTCGGGCGCATATTGGCGCGGATCTAGGCCATCCGCGCCCGCAATCACGCTAAGCAGCAAGGCGTTGTCCGTGACGGTCGCCGTCATCGGCCCGGCATGGTCGAGAGTAGGATCGACTGGGGCAATCCCGGTATAGGGAACCAGACCGTGCGTAGGTTTGAGTCCCACAATTCCCGAAAAGCTCGCAGGGATGCGAATGGAGCCGCCCTGATCGCCGCCGATCGCCATATCGACATCGCCCGCCGCGACCAGGACCGCGCAGCCGGAGGAGGACCCCCCCGCCATATGCGCGGGGTTGTGCGGGTTGCGGACAGGCCCCCAGGCGCAGGTATGGCTTCCGCCCGATCCGCTGATAAATTCGCAATGAGCCTTGCCGACGATCGTGCCCCCCGCGTCGAGAATACGGGTAACCACCGTCGCATCACTCCGGGGGATATAGCCTTCAAGGACTTTGGTGCCGTTGAGCAGAGGAACCCCGGCCAGCGCGATGTTATCCTTGAGCACGATGGTCCGGCCCGAAAGCGGTCCGCTGGGCGCGCCCTTGACCTCGGCCTTCGTGGCCCAGCCGTTGTAGATATTGTCCTCCGGCGCCGGACGATACCACGTACCACGGGGATAGGAAGGCGCGAGGATTTCGTCCTCGATCTCGTCGAGCGCCCGATACACGTCGAGGCTGCCATCCATCAGGACCCGGTATATTTCCAGATCCGCATCGCTAAGATGGAGGCGGAGCACCGCCGCATGTTCCCTCATGTCATCGAGCGTGGGTGGGGGAAGCGTCATGGAGGTCTCCGCAATAAGGGAAAATGGGGCACCGGCCGGTCGAGCCGGTGCTATCGATGTCAGAATTCCACGGCGACCTTGGCGCCATAGGTGACCGGATCGTTGAACCACACCAGATCATAGCCGAATGCACGCAACGGCACGATGTCGACTGGCTGGACATGATTGAACACGTTTCGGCCCCAGATTTCAAATCGTACCTTGGTGTTTGCAATCTTGGTGAGGACCGCAGCCGCCAGATCGACCCGCGTGTCAGACGGAATGCGGAAGGCGCGCAGATTGCTCTGATCCGTATAATGCGCAGACAGGTACGAGATATCGCCCCTCAGCTCGACGTCAGTTGTTTCACTGACCGGCGCCTTGTAGACAAAGCCGGTGCTGATATCCCATGTGGGCGCGTTAACCAGCCTGTTGCCGCTGAAATCATCCCCGGCGATCGTATCGATATAGTCCTTGTACCGCGCGTGGGTATAGCCGGCGCCGACGTTCAGCGTCAGGCGCTCCCCGATGCGCGCATTCACTTCCAGCTCGACGCCATAGACTTCCGCCTTGGCAGCGTTGGTCGTCTGCTGCACAGAGCCCGGCACCCCGTTGAAATCCGCAGGACGGAACACGAAGACCTGAAGATCCTTATAGTCGTAATAGAATGCACCGAGATTGACCGTCAGTTTTCGGTCGAGCCAGCTTGTCTTCGTACCCACTTCATAAGCGGTGATGAATTCGGGCTTATACGGGACCAGCGCCTGTACGTTGAACAGTTCGCCACCGGTAACCCCACCGCCCCGGAAACCGCGCGCGATGCTGGCATAGACCATGGCATCCCGGTTGAACTTATAGTCCACCGCCAGACGCCCGGACCAAACCTTGTCCTTGCTGTCGAGATAGGTGGGCGGAATGACGGTGCCGATGTCGGGCCCGGGGTTCAATACGGATGTGCCAGCTGTAAAATTGTTCGTCTGGAAGAAATCTTTCTTCGAGATGGTGTAACGCCCACCCGCCGTAACGGTCAGCTGCTCCGTCACGTCATAACCGACTTGTCCGAAAATGGCGAAGTCCTTGGTCTTGTCGATGTAATGCTGGCGAATGGTGAAGCCCTGATCGCCCAACAGGTTGAAGTAGTTGTTCGCATTGAGATTGCGGCGGAGATAATAGGCGCCGAGCACCGCCTTGAGGGGGCCATTACCGTTGGTCGACAGGCGCACTTCCTGGGTAAAGGACTTATCGGTGTGGTGGCGGGTCAGCGAGACGACATTGTCGCCGGTGAAGTCCGCATCTTCGTTGCAGAAATACTTCTCGTAAATATAGGAGCTGATACCGGTCAGCGTCATCCAGCCCAGATCATAATCGACCCGGAATGAGCCGACCCAATCATTGATCCGATCCTTGAGGTTGGGATAGTCTGCGGGATTGCGGAACGGATCGGGATCAGTATCAGCGCCACCCCCCACGGTCGTAAGCCCATCGATCTGGAAGGGTGCGCCGGGACGCTCATACAAGGCGCTGCAATCGGCCGTACCACCCGGATTGCTGGCATCCAGCGGCGTACAGCCCGATCCCGGCGCGTGGCTGAACCGGTTCTGGGTGTCGAAAATCGTCCGCCCGGTCCCCGTCCCGAAATCGGCGTCCCGCTGGCGGGTCGATACGCTGGCGAGGATCGATAGCGTTTCCGTAGGCTTCAGCAACAACTGGCCCCGAGCACCAAACTCGTTCCGGTTGTTGATCGGCATCGCGTTGAACGTATTGAATGAGGTCCCGTCCCGCACATTAGAAATGAAGGCCACTCGGACACCGGCCTTGTCCTCCGCCAGCGGCATGCCAACAGCGCCCTCGATCAGCCGTTCGTTAAACCGCCCGTAGCTCGCGGAAAAATAGCCGTTGATATCACCCGTCACCGATGGCTTTTTCGAGACATAGTTGAGCGCGCCACCGGACGTATTTGCGCCATAAAGCGTTCCCTGCGGCCCCTTGAGCACTTCGACGCGTTCCAGATCATAAACCGGCAAGCCCTGCTGAATGGGCGATGCGATGAACACTTCGTCCACATAGGTCCCTACCGAAGTGGCGGTATTCTGATTGAAGTCCGAATTGCCGACACCCCGGATAAAGACATGGGCGACGGGGATGCCCACGTTTCGAACATTAAGGTTCGGCACACTCCGGGACAGGTCGACACTGTCAAACGGGCGACTGTTTTTCAGCGTCTGGTCGCTCAATGCGCTGATCGAAATGGGAACATCCTGAAGATTTTCATTGCGGCGCTGCGCGGTGACGATGATCTCTCCGGCATTTGTCGGCTCTTCTGCCGACTGCACCGCTTCCTGCCCATAAACGGGTTGACCCATGACAGCGGCGGCAACCACCAATGTATGGACTGTACAGTTGCGCAAAACGGCGTTGCGGTATTTCGGATATATTTTCATCTTCAGTCCCCTTTTTCCCTGACCGGAATGAGCGTCCAAATTCTCCTTAAGCGCGCTTCGGGAGTGTGGTTTTGCACCAGACTCCAAAATCGATACGATCGTATCATTACGGTTATTTGTGTCAATATATGGAATAAATTTATATATAGAAATTTTTTCGGGAAGTGCTAAAGGACGATGCAGCAGCCACTCTCTGATATTATCCAATTAATTCATATATTTATGAGTAATTTCTTTTACGGGATTGAGCGGACCCTCTTGGCAATGGACGGTAGCCATATGATTGTCGACGCTGGGGCACGCGACGGAGGAGTTACCCTCTCCCTGCTGCTTTGCCTTCGCGCCTAACCCGCGTTCGCATGCCCGTTCATGCTTTCCTACCGGCGCGATCCATTCAGACCTTACCCAAGAGGGTGCCATGATCACGACCCATCTCCACGACGATGTCTTTGAAATCATTCTCTCTCATCCACCCGTCAATGCCCTGGGCGGAGCGCTGCGGCGCCATCTGGCAGAGGCGATGGACGCGGCCGAAAACGATCCAGCCGTCCACGCGATCGTGATCCGTGGAAGCGGCAAGCTATTTTCGGGAGGGGCCGATATTACCGAACTCGACAAGCCGTTCCTCGAGCCGAATTTGCCCGAGCTGGTCAACCGGGTCGAAGCATGCGCAAAACCTGTTACCGCCGCGATCCACGGCATGGCGCTCGGCGGCGGTCTCGAACTGGCGCTGGGCTGTCACTACCGAATCGCGACACCTTCGGCCAAACTCGCGTTGCCCGAAGTGAAACTGGGCATCATCCCCGGCGCCGGCGGAACCCAGCGGCTGCCGCGCCTCGTCGGTGTGGACGGCGCGCTGGAAATGATCGTGTTCGGTGAACCGGTAACGGGGACAAAAGGTCTAGAGCTAGGGCTGGTGGATGCTCTGGTCGACGAAAGCCAGTGGGTCGAAAAGGCGATTACCTTTGCCCGTGCCCAAACTCAGGTTCGTCGCACCGGTGAACGAACCGCCCAGGCCGACAACGCCGTGTTCGAGACGTTCATGGACCACAATGCCCGCCTGATCGACATGGTGGAGGCCCCGCTCGCCTGCATCGATGCAGTGCGGGCATCTACGATGCTGCCGCTGCAGGAGGGCCTGCGGAAAGAGTGGGGGCTGTTCATGGAGCTGATGAACGGCAATCCTCGAAAGCACTGCGCCATGCCTTCTTCGCCGAGCGCGCTGCGGCCAGGATCGACGACCTGCCGAAGGACACGAAACCCCGCACTATTGGACGCGTTGGCGTGATCGGTGCGGGCACCATGGGTGGGGGCATTGCGATGAACTTTCTGTCCGCGGGCATTCCCGTCACCCTGTTCGAGCAGACCCGGGAGGCTCTGGATCGCGGCACCGGCGTCATGCGCCGCAATTACGAGGCATCCGCCATCAGGGGTCGCATCACCGACGCGCAGGTGGAAAGCGCTATGGCGTTGCTCGCCCCGACCCTCGATTTCGGGGCACTGGTTGACTGCGACCTCATCATTGAGGCGGTCTACGAGAACATGGACGTCAAGAAGGATATCTTCATCCGGCTGGACACCGTGGCCAAGCCCGGCGCGATACTGGCGTCCAACACATCTTATCTCGATCTCGATGAGATCGCCTCGGTCACGGCGCGTCCGCAAGATGTCGTGGGCATGCACTTTTTCTCACCCGCCAACGTTGTGAAGCTGCTCGAAGTCGTGCGCGGAGCCAAGACCGCAGCGGATGTGCTCGTCACAGCCATGTTGATCGGCCGCAAGATCGGCAAGGTGCCGGTCGTGGCGGGCGTTTGCTACGGCTTTATCGGTAACCGCATGCTCCTTCCGCAGCAGGGGGAAGCCACAACACTGCTCCTCGAAGGTGCAACACCGGCGCAGGTCGACCAGGTGCACACCGATTTCGGTATGCCCATGGGCCCGTTCCAGATGGCCGATCTGGCGGGCGTGGACATCGGCTGGCACCGCGACCCGGCCCGTGTCGAAAGCATCCGCGATGCGCTCTGCGCGCGGGAGCGCTGGGGCCAGAAGGCAAAGGCGGGCTTTTACGACTATGACGAAGAACGCAAACCCCACCCCTCGCCGGTCACACAACAGATCATCGAAGACTTCCGCAACAGGCAGGGCCGTGCCCCCCGCGCGATCAGCGAGGAGGAGATCACCGTTCGCACGCTCTATACGGTGATCAATGAAGGCGCGCTCATCCTAGAGGAAGGCATCGCCCAACGCGCTTCGGATATCGATTTGGTCTGGCTCTACGGCTATGGCTGGCCCCGTTCGACGGGCGGTCCCATGCACTGGGCGGATGCGATCGGCCTCAAGACTATCGTCGACGGCCTGACCGCCTATCGGAACCGCCTGGGCAAGGATTTCCGGTTGTCCCCGATCCTGGCGGATTGCGCAGCAAGCGGCAAATCAATAGGCAACTGATCTTGCCTGGAGCCTTCGGGTCAGGCGCAGGGGACGGCCTGTACGATGCCGTTCCGGTTCCAAGAGACCGGAGTGGCATGATCGAATGTTGAGCCCCCAGCCGAAATCATGGATCTGAATTAAGGGACGATCAGATATTTATCGCCAGTCTTGCGGGCATTGTAGTGCGCAATCGCCTGTGGATCGAGCACCTGAGCCAGCGAAATCTCATGGCTGTAGGTGCTGGCGAACGTGGTCGTAAGCTCGGCCAGGATCCGATTGCGCATGCGCTTTTCGGTTTCCGGGCCAAATGTCGGCAGGACCTGGGTGAGCAGCCAGCCGGAAACCGACCAGCGAAACCCGAAGGTGCGGTTCAACACAATGGGTGCCAGATCAAGAGCACCGTAGATATAGACTTGCTTGAACTCGTTAGAGCCATAACGATTATATTCGGTCATCCGGCTGACCGCGACGCTTTCCATCGCCGCCAGTATGTACGACGCCATCTTGCCACCGCCGATAGCATCAAAGGCGATCGACGCCCCTGTCCGCTGGATCGCTTCGATCAGGTCATCCATGAACGATGGCACCGTGGAATTCAGAACAATGGCTGCACCCTGCCCCTTGAGAATCGCCACCTGCTCCTCACTTCGTACGATATTGACCAGTGGAATGCCGTCATCAATGCAAATGCGGTTGAGCATCTGGCCCAGATTGGACGCAGCCGCGGTATGGATGATGGCAGAATGCTTCTCGTGCTTCGCGGTTTCGACAAAGCCCAGTGCTGTCAACGGATTGACGAAACAGGACGCGGCATCGCGCGGATCAGTCCCTCCGGGCAGGATCATGCAAATCGACGCGGGCACACGACGATATTCCGCATACATGCCCCCTGCAACCACCGCTACCGCTTTGCCGAGAAGCGCCTGAGCTTCCGGTGAGGCACCCGCCTTGACAACAACACCACTGCCTTCGTTGCCCACCGACATCGGCTGGCCGAACCGCCCGGACAGCGACTTGAGGGCATTGTTTGCGATGGGCGCTGTCAGCACGGGCAAGCCGCCCCGCTCCGAATAGACCACCTGCTCCATATCTGCGCCCGGCAAAAGCAGAAACAGGTCCGACGGGTTGATCGGCGCGGCCTGAACCTTGATGAGCACTTCATGGTCGCGCAGGACTGGCATCTGCGCAGAAACAAGCGAAACTTCCAGTTCGCCATGCTCCATGACCAGGGATGATATTGCCTTGTTCGTCTCGGGGACGGAAGCGGACATCAGATTCTCCATGCTGGCTATGGCTCGATTCTTGCCATTCCGCGCGCTTATACCCTTGAAAGATGAGTAGGCAACAAAAATGATACGGTCGTATCTTTTTTGACAAGTTAGCCCATGACGAGCTTTGCGACGCCAGCGACGATAAAATCCCTTGTCAGCTGCGCCAGGAGCCCGATGTCATCGGACGAAAATGCCGGCTTTACAAAGGTTTCCACGCGGCCGGTGCGCGCCAGAGTGTACATCGTCGAGGCAGTGAGCATCAGAAAGGCCTGCTGGATATTCGCGTCCGACGCCGCCGGAAACTTCGTATGGAGGGAAGCCATGAACTTTTCTGCGGGTTCGTTGTAAAAGGATCCCCAGTGATCAGGCCACAGCCGAGAATAAGCGACATGCCCGATTAGGCGCAGATAGTGGCTCCACCCTGGGTCCTGCGTTTCCAGCAGGCGTAACGGGGGGTCGAGATAGGCGTTCACCCAAGCCTCGATATAGGCCTGCCCCTCCAGTTTCTGATCATCATATTTGCCAAGTTCGGCCAGCCGCGCTTCGCCAAGGGGAGCGGCGCGACGGCGCAGGACCTCGAAATAGAGGTTCTGTTTGCTCCCGAAATAATAGGTGACGTCGGCGAGGCGCCGTTCCGCAAGGTCGGTGACATCGCGGACGGAAACACCAGTATAGCCCCATTTCGCAAAGAGCTGTTCTGCTGCGTCTAGGATATGCCTGCGGATGGGTTCGGCGCGGCCGGAACGCTGCGGAATTTCGGTGACGGTGCCGACGAGTTCAGGACCTTCGGGAACATGTGCGACGTTCAAGCCATCGTCCGGTGCGGGACGCCCCACCAGCCGCATATTCCGCCGAGATGCGATCCGCGCCTCCGCTTCGGCGCTCTTCGCGATGGTTTTCTTCGCCGCCACGTTTTGGCTCCCCGAGTGACTACCGGCGTGCCGCTATCGTGCCGGATATGGAAGACCATATAGCTTGGACCACTTTTGATACAATCGCATCATTATTATTGGCACGGTCGTATCAGCACGATATAGATGGATGCACCGATGCAACAAGATGCATTGGTAATGGAGAGCCAGAATGACGTTCGCAGAGAAGTATATCGACTTGCCCCGGGCGCGTCTGGCCTATTACGAGACAGGCCGAGCCGATGGAGAGACGCTGGTTCTCGCCCACTCTCTGTTTCTCAACAAGGATATGTTCAAGCCGTTGATGGGTGCCCTGGCCGACGATTTCCGGCTGGTCGCATATGATTCGCGGGGTCACGGTGCCAGTTCGACCGCAACTGACGATCGTTACGACATGGAGGCCTATTATGATGAGGCCGCACAATTTGTGGAACGCCTCGATGTTGGTCCGGTGCATTTCGCAGGCAATTCGATGGGAGGCTGGGTAGCACTGCGCATGGCGGCGCGGCGCCCTGACCTCATCCGCTCGGCCATTGCCATGGGTTCCACGGGCGATGACGAGGATGATGTCCACGCCTTCGACCCGGTACTCGAACAATTGCGAGCACGTGGCGGCGAAGGGTTCGAAGACGGATTTTCGTTTATTTTCTTTGGCGACGCGTCCCTCACCAGCGAGAGCTTCGCGCCCTTGCGAAACTATTGGCTCAACCATCTTACCAGCCTTTCGACCTTTTACGCCCTTCCGGGAGCGGCGGTAGCGCACCGAAGCGCCGTCAATCCCGAACTGCGTCATTGCAATGTTCCAGTCCTCGCCATTGCTGGTGCGCAGGACCATGTTTTCCCCCCGTCTCTTTCGGAAAATATCGCGCGCGCCGCGCGACACGGAAAGGCGGTTGTCATTCCCGAAGCTGGCCACTCCGTATCGATTGAGGCACCAGAACAGGTTGCAGCTGCCATCCGCGCTTTCGTGTCGGACTATTGCGCCTGACCAAGGCGTCTGGCGCGACGAGGACATCCAAACACCATGACCGTCATTCTCCCGCAACCCGCTTGCACGCTTGAGGAAGCGAACCGCCTGCTAGCCCGTGAAGAGCGGTTTCAAACCGAGCATTGCCAATGGGGAAGCCGCAGCTTTCTGGCATGGAAAAGCGGGCCAAAAAGCCTCGTTGATATCTTCAAAATGAGCCAGACTCATCCGGAGAATGAATATCTGGTGATCGATGATGTGCGCGTGACGTTTGGGGCGTTCGGCAACGCGGTTCGGCATCTGGCTGAAAAGTTACGCACTTCCGGTCTCCGCAAGGGAGATCGCGTTGCGCTTCTGATGCATAACAGGCCGGAATGGCCGGTCGTTTTCTTTGCGACTGTGGCCGCTGGCGGCGTGATCGTGCCGATCAATGCATGGGCGAGCGACCCTTACAAGCGCACCGCTTTCGCTAACGCGGAGCCCCGCTTTCTCATACATGATCGGCGGGATGAAACGCTCGCCTTCGCTCAGGCTGAAACCGTCTGGAGCATTTCCGAGCCCAGCTACCGCGGAACGGTTCCCTTACCGCCTCATGACAGGTGGGATACCCTTGCTGTCCCGAGCATGAAGCTCGCTGCGCCCGATCCTGATGATCTGGCAGCCATATTCTACACTTCGGGTACGACCGGGGAGCCCAAGGGGGCCATGCTATCCCACAGGTCTATGGCAAACGCCGTACGCAATGCCGATTTTCAGATCAGCCGGATGCAGTTACGCTACCCCACCTTCCCTTCGATCATCGGCATGAACGCGGCGGGGCAGCAGGTGGGATTATACCCTATCCCTTTCTTTCATGTCACGGGCGCCGTTGCGGGTGTCGTCCTGTTTGCGGGAATGGGAGACAAGCTGGTTCTGATGCACAAATGGGATCCCGCACAGGCGCTGGACATCATCGAAAAAGAGCGCGCGACGAGCCTGGGCGGTGTTCCCACTTTACCGCTGCAGCTTCTTCAACAAGGCGATCTTGATACACGCGACCTCGCGTCATTGTGCGGGGTACTCTATGGAGGCGCCCCACCGCCCACCCATTTGCCGGAGAGCATTCGTTCACGCCTCGGCGCGATCGCGGCGACGGGTTGGGGAATGACCGAGACATCCGCGACATTCCTGTACAATGGCGGCGCAGACTATCTTCGTAATCCGACCAGTTGCGGCGTGGCGTCCCTCGTCAATGGTGCGCGCGTTGTTGATCGGGATGGCAAGGCACTGCCACCAGGCGAACCCGGAGAGTTACAAGTCTCCGGCTCCAACATCACGCTGGGATATTGGCGCAACCCGGAAGCGACCAAAGCCGCCTTCGATGGCAATTGGTTCCGCACAGGTGACGTCGCCATCAGGGATGCAGACGGTTTCGTCACGATCGTCGACCGCCTCAAGGACATCATTATCCGGGGAGGCGAAAACCTCTCGAGCGTTGAAATCGAAGACGCGCTTCTTGCGCATCCCGACGTGCTTGACTGTGCGGTCATCGGACGCACCCACCCCAGTCTGGGTGAAGAACCGATCGCGATCCTCGTACTGAGGGATGGGATAACCAACGTCGACGGCGTCGCCCTGTATATGCATTCGACGGTCGGTCGCCAGAAAGCACCCGCCGCCTATCATGTTGCACTGGCCCCGCTCCCTCGCAACGCCGGGGGGAAGATCCTGAAGCATGAGTTGAGAACCGCGTATGCGAACGCCGAATAGAGTGGCAGGCGGCTGCCTCTTGTTTGCGCGAAGGCCTATCTTACCGCCTGTCGATGGCATACCCCATCGGCTCGTGACCGCGGCCGCTGGAATCCCCATCCGCCCGATCAACGCTTCTGCATCTCGTCATTCCGACAGGGGATTGAAGAACCGCCAGCGCGACGCCCTCCGGCAATGGTCAGATTATTCCGTGGGCTCGCTTCAACGGCCACTGCTTTCCCAAGAGCACGATTAACCCGATAACGCTCCGTACGTCAGCTTTTGGTAGACGGGCAGCGCCATGCGTCCGGCCATTCCCTGGCCACCGGCGATTACATCGCCCGCGTCGGGACTCAATGGCATTTCATGCTGGATCATATAGACCATCGCAAGGTCGTTGGCGGGATCGCTCTGCCACCACGTGCCCCATGCACCCGGCCAGCCGAACGCCCCCCGGCTCCCATAGCCCAGCAGGCTCTTTTCAGGGATGTCGACGACCCCCAGCCCCAGCCCAAATCCCATGCCGTCCCAGATCGGTCTGCCGATGAAGGGATATGTGCGCTGCTGTGCCGTCAAGTGATTGGATGCCATAGTGCGCACCGTCTCCGGGCGCAGCACGCGCACCTTGTCCAGTGTGCCCTCGTTCAGAAGCATCCGCGCCAGTCTGGCGTAATCGGGCGCGGATGAAACAAGCCCGGTGCCTCCTGCATCGAAAACCGGAGGAGTAGCCGACACCGGCATAGCGGAAGGGACAAGCTTTCCGGCTGCCTTGTCGAACCCATAGGTTGTTGCGATCCGGCCTTGCGCGCCTTCCGGCACGAAAAAGCCAGTGTCCTTCATTCCCAGCGGTGCAAAAATGCGCTCGTTCAAAATCACGCCCAGCCGCTTGCCCTCGATGCGCTCCAGCAGGACGCCCAGGACGTCGGTCGAATGGCCATAGTTCATGCGCTCTCCCGGCTGATAACTCAGGGGTAGCGTGCCGAGCGCGGCAATCCACTTGTCCGATGGCAGTCCCATGACCCGGGGATCGCCCAGCGCAGCGAAATAGGCGCCCGCGATCGGGCCTTGGGAAAAAATGCCGTAGGCGAGGCCCGACCGGTGGGTCAGCAAATCATCGATGGTGATATCCCGGTTGGCGGGCACCGTGTCATCCACCGGACCTTCGGCGTTCCGCAGGACCTGCCGGTTCGCCAATTCGGGAAGCCAGCGCTTGACCGGGTCCTGCAGCGCCAGTTTGCCCTCTTCGACCAGCATCATGACGGCAACGGAGGTGGGCACGCGGGACATCGACGCGATGCGGAACAGCGTGTCCGATGTCATCGGCGTTTGGGTTTCCAGATTGCGGAAACCGAGATTTTCGGCCTGCACCAGCTCGCCGCGATGCCATGTCTGGAGGACAATTCCGGCAAGCTCTCGCCTGTCGATGAACGGTTGAAGGGCAGCAGGAATCTGAGCAAGTCTCGTTTTATCGATGGTTTTCATCTGAGTAGCGCTCCTGGCGACGTGGGAGATCATCATCGAGAACGGCAGAGATGCAACCCCTGCCAGGGTAGTTCTTCTGTCAAAATAAGGCACCCGATTTTCTCCGTCCTTCAATACTAACCGCCCCAGAGCACCAATAAAATGGGCCACCCAGACGGGTGACCCATTTCCGTTTTCACAGCGACCGGTTTAGAAATTAAACCCGACCGACACACCGTAGGTCCGCGGTGCCCCTGCGATGTAGGGACTGCCCGCCGCGCCCGCTTGCGTGCCGGAGTAGACCGCATATTTCTTGTCGTTCAGGTTCTTGCCCCAAACCGCGACAGAAACATTTTCAGTCGGGGCATACTTAATCTGGCCGTTCAGCAGGCCATATTTAGGCTGCCTGATGATATTGTCCGGCTCGAAATAGTAACCGTCGTTATAGTAATAATCGCCAGACAGAGTGAGTTTTCCGTCCCCAACAGGAATGACATAGTCAATTCCGATATTGCCCGAGAATTTCGGCGCGCGCGTGGTGTAGTTTCCAGCCGCATCGATGCCTAGCAACGGAGATTGCGCACCAAATTGCGGGCCAAAAAGCGGCGGACCGCTCGGCGCGCAGTTCACAGCCTGCGCTGTACCACAATTTTCTCCATATTTGCTGTACTTCGAATCCAGGAAGGTTCCGCTTGCCCGGAGGGTCAGGCCTTCCGTGAGGACGGCCGTGAAGTCGACGTCCAGACCATATACGCGCGCGCTGTCAGCGTTGGACAAAACGATGGATCCGACACGGAGCAGCTGAATCTGCGGATCGGTGATATCATAATAGAAGCCTGAGAGGTTGAGGCGAACGCGACGATCGAAGAGGTCGCTCTTGATGCCGATTTCATAAGCATCGATAACCTCAGGCTTGTTTGCAATGCCACTGTAAACCAGCAAGTTGAATGATTGCGATTTGTAGCCGCGGCTGAAGGAGCCGTAGGCCAGCACGTCGTCCGTCACCTTGTAGTCCAGCGCCGCCTTGAAGGTCAGCTTGTCACCTGACTTAGACTGGGGGTTTCGTGGAGCAATAACCACCGCGGCATTACCCGGCAACGTCAGGAAACCATCCGCAGATACCTTGTCGTGCGAAAACCGCAGGCCGCCGGTAAAGGTCAGTTTCGGCAAGAATTCATAGCTCGCCTGGCCATAAGCTGCGTAGGATTTCGGCTTCTGCTGGAAATAGCCATCAAAGCCGCCACCCACGGCCGGGCCGCGGAATTTGACGCTCTCGTAAGTCTGCTTCACATCATAATAGAAAGCACCCACGACCCAATCAACCGAACTTCCTTTCAAGGACGTCAGCTGAAATTCTTGCGTGAACTGCTTGATCTTGGCGGGCTGAAGCACATAAAAATCGTCGAACTCGGTGAAATCGACGTCAATGGAAGCATAAGAGTTGGTCGTGGAATATGCCGTTATGCTGGAGAGAGTTGCAAACGGAAGTTCCTGGTCGATCCGTAGCGACGTACCCCAGAGGCTGTACTGGGTGTAGCTATCGCGATTATTGCGGGAATCGTAAAAGCCGGCAGGGGCGACCTGAACGGTGCGTGGGTTCGTCCCAACAGGCGTACCGACGGGCGTGTTGAACACATAGCTACGCGTTGTACCAGGATAGATGTTGGCCTGCACACTGGCCTTTGACCAGCCATAAGTCCCCGACAAGGTAACCTTGGTCAGATCACTCGGCTCATACACCAGCTTCGCCCGAGCCGTGAAATAGTCGTTATAACTGTGGCGATGACCGTTGGTGATCGACCTGCCGTAGCCATTGCCCTGACGACGACCGTTAAGCGAAACGCCAACAGCCAAGTTGTCGCCAAGACCGGTGTGGCCATAGACCGACCCTTCCTTGATGTCGTAATTTCCATAGGAGAAATTGCCTTCGAACCCAGGGTCCTTGCCGGGATCCTTGGTGATGATATGGATCACACCACCGCTGGAATTACGGCCGAACAGAGTGCCCTGCGGCCCCTTGAGCACCTCGACCCGGTCAACATTGCCCATGGAAAAGAAGCCAGACGCCACAGTGGCGTAATACACCCCGTCGATATAGGTTGCGACGCTCGGTTCATTGCCCACGGCCACAGAGGCGTTGCCAATGCCGCGAAGAAACGGCGTGGCGATGCCATTCTGGTTGCCGATCTGAAGGCCCGGAGTGATCTTCGTGAGATCAGCGATTTCCTTGATTCCCCTGTCAGCCAGATCTTCGCCGCTGAACGCCGAGATAGCCAGTGGAATGTCCTGCAAATTCTGTGCGCGCTTTTGCGCGGTCACGACGATGTCCTCGATCTGGTAGCCATCGTCCGCTGCCGTAGAGGCCGCGGCGGCCTGTTGCGCGTGAACCGGCGTCACTGAAATCAGACAGCTGCCTGAAGCCATGAGTGCCATTACTATTTTTTTCATTTCGTTAGTCCTCCCCTTACGTTGTTTTCGGTTGTGATAGGCGCCAAACGGATAGAGCGCGCCCAAAGCGATGCTCAGGATCTACCACGAGGTAACCCTGAACATAATAGACGGGCGCATTCTCAAAACGATCACTTCATCCACGAAACTGATCGCGCCACGCCGGAAAATGCGCTTTTCGGGGCGTCGGATCGCAGCGCTTTGGCGTTGGAGCGCGTTGCGGGCACAATGACGACCCACATCCGGGATATTTCTGATCCGCGAATGCGGACCTTATGCGTTCGATAAACGAACGCCATATAATCTATGTGAGCAAGGCGACTGACGCTGCTATAGCTTCTTGCTAAATAAAAGGCCGGATTGAAACGGTTTCAGGGCTTCGAAGAGGCCTGCGCACAGCTGCGGTTAGGACGATAGCGCTGCGCAGGGTCGTCGGCGGCGCAAATGGAGAGTGTATGTCAATTAAGAGTATGGCCGCGGTCGCCTTCCAACCCCATGAGGCGCTCAAAATAGAACTGATTGATGTCGATGCACCGCAGGCTGGGGAAGTGTTGGTCGAGATGAAGGCGACCGGCCTTTGTCACACGGATCTTCACGCCATGGAGGGGAAATCTACCGCCGGGATCGCGTTTCCGGGCATACCTGGTCATGAGGGCGCCGGCATTGTGCGCGAAGTCGGGCCGGGCGTGACAAGTGTTGCACCGGGCGACCATGTCGTCTCGTTTCTCGCGGAATGCAAAGTCTGCCCCACCTGCCTGTCGGGCAAAAGCAACCTGTGTGATCAGGTCGTGATAGATGACTTTGTCGCGCGGTCGCGATTTTCGGTAAACGGTCAGCGAGCATTCCCTTTTCAGGGTCTCGGCACCTACACCCAATATTCCGTCATCCGGGAAGTGTGCCTGGCCAAAGTGCGCAAAGATGCACCGTTTGACCAGTTGTCTTATTTTGGCTGCGCGGCGAGCACCGGAATCGGCGCGGCATTATTCACGGCGAAAGTGGAGCCGGGCAGCAGCGTCATCGTGTTTGGTATGGGTGGCGTGGGACTGAATATTGTCCAGGGCGCGCGCCTCGCGGGTGCGCGGCAAATCATCGCCGTCGATATCAACGACGACAAGAAGTCGATCGCCATGCTCATGGGCGCCACCCATTTCGTCAATCCCAAGACAATAGCCGGCGACATCGTCGGACATCTCAATGAACTGACGGGCGGCGGGGCCGATTTCACGTTCGAAGCCGTGGGAAGCACCGCCCTGATGCGGCAGGCATTCGAAGCCGCGCGCTACGGATGGGGCGTCTGTACCGTGGTGGGTCTCGCCGAAGACGGAGCGTCTGTGGAAGTCCCCGCTTACAGCCTCTTGGCCGGGCGCAAGATCCAGGGATCTCCGGCGGGCGATGTAAAGGGCCGCACCCAGATCCCCCAGCTGGTCGACTGGATGATGGACGGCAAAATCAACGTGAGGGATCTTATCTCGTCCCACCTTACCCTCGAGAATATCAACACCGGCTTCGACATGATGCGGCGCCACGAAGGAATCCGCTCGGTCGTAACCTTCTGAGATCGTGGTTCCTGCGCGCTGGCGGAGCTTCCTGCTTCGCGTGCGTTGGTGATCGCCTTCATGAAACCCTCCCCGCCCTGCGAATGGCGTCCCGCCCGACAACCCTAGACAATGACCAATAGTCATTATATATGACCATTGGTCATTTAGGAGTACGGACGATGAGACGCGATTATGCTGTGGTGACGGGCGCTTCGAGCGGACTGGGGGTATCGCTGGCGACGGAGCTGGCACGGCGCGGTTATGATCTGGTGATGGTCGCCCGCCGGGAAAAGCCCATGCAGGAGCTGGCGGATCGGCTGCGCGATACCTTCGGAACGTCCAGCGTGATCGAGGCCTTGGACCTGGCCCAGATCGGCAGTGCGGCGGAGTTGCATGCCCGCCTCGGGAAGCAGGGCATTTCGCCCAAGGTGCTGGTCAATAATGCCGGGTTCGGCCTGAACCATCCCTTTCTGGACGAAGATCCGGCCCGTCTTCAATCCATGTTGCAACTCGATATCGTCGCCCTGACGGAACTCACGCAGATCTTCGGTCGGGACATGCGCGAACAGGGCAGCGGGCATATTTTGCTCGTGGGGAGCCTTGCCTCCTACCAACCCGCTCCCCTCATGGCGGCCTATGCTGCGGCCAAGGCGTATGTATTGTCGCTGGGCGAAGCACTGAACGTCGAACTCGCACCCAAAGTGGGAGTGACGGTGCTGTCGCCCGGTCTGATGGAGACGGAATTCAACGACGTATCGGGATATCAGACTCCGGCTTCGCTTCGGGCAACCATTCTCAGCACGGACAGGGTGGCGGAGATAGGCCTCGATGCCTTGTTTGCCGGAAAACCGACCGTCATTGCGGGCCGAATGAACAAGGCCATCGTGTTCAGCAGCCGCTTGCTTCCGCGTCACGTGTCAGCCAAAGGTACGTACAGAATGGCACAAAAATCGCTGAATACATGACGAAATGGGCGTATGGCAACGAGGACAAATTGGCGCGTCGCCAGACTATTCTGGCGGCGGCCGCGCGCCTTTTTGAAGAAAGCGGCGCCCTGCCGACCGCAAAGGAAATAGCGGAGGCCGCCGGGCTCGCCAAAGGGACGGTCTACCTGTATTTCGAGACCAAGGAAGAAATATTCGCCACCCTCCTGCTAAACGGATGGACGAGCGTCGCGGACGAAATCGATGCCGCCTGGAGTAAGGCGGCGGGGTCCCGGCAGGATAAGATAGACGTATTTCTGCGAGCCTGGATCGGTGCCTTGAGCGAGCGCAGAAAGCTTCTGGAACTGGATGCCCTCGGCTATGGAATGCTCGATCGGAATTTGGACCGGGAGATCTCTGAGCGCCTCAAGCACACGTTTCTGCAGCGACTGGGGCAGTCTGGAGCGCTGATCGACAGCGCTTTTTCTCTCGTTTCCCCACGCGGACTACAGATATTGATGCGTTCCTACGCGCTGATGCGCGGGTTATGGCAATCGGGCGTGGGCATTCGATCGGCCGATATGTCGGACCATTGCACCTGGAGCGGTGCCGACCCCGGACTTTTCGACCAGGAGTTATACGACGCGCTTGTCGAATATTGGGGCGGCGCTCTGAGCCGCCCGGCACATTTCGCCTCCGAGGCGCAGAACCGCTAGCCGATGCTGCGCGAATGCCCCTCCCAGAAAGGCTTGCGCAGTTCCGTTTTCAGAATCTTGCCGACCGGCGACAGAGGCAACGACGTATAGCGGAACTCGCACGACTTGGGCCTCTTGTAATTCGCAATAAGAGGCGCGCAGTGGCTCACAAGCTCGGCATCGGTCAGGACGCTGCCCTCTCTTAGCTGCACGATGGCGTGCACCTTCTCGCCCCATACCGGATCGGGCACCCCAATAACCGCGCATTGCACGACATTTTCATGGCGCATGATCGCATTTTCGACTTCGACCGAATAGATGTTCTCGCCACCCGAAACGATCATGTCCTTTACGCGATCGACGAGAAACAAATAGCCGTTTGCATCCAGATATCCGGCATCGCCCGTCCGTATCCAGCCGTTCACCAATACTTCGCTGGTCAGCTCCGGCTTGCCCCAATAGCCCTTCATGACGCATGGGCCGCGTGCAACGATCTCTCCGACCTGGCCCGCTTCGAGCTCCATTCCGTCTGCGTCGGCAATCTTCAGATCGACGCCAGGCAATTGCCGCCCGGCCGACCGCAACAGTCCTTTCATATGGTCGGCGTGGTCCAGCACCGTGACACAGGGCGATAGCTCCGTCTGCCCGTAGCTCTGGCACAGCGTGGCGTTGGGGAAGGCTGCCAGCGCCTGCTTGAGAAGCGTGTCGGAAATCGGCGAGGCACCATAGGTCAGTCTGCGAATGCCCGCGAGATTGGTTTTCCGCTCCCGCAGTTTCTCGCAGATCATGCCAATCATGGTCGGCACCAACACGAGCGCCGTCACATTATATGTTTCCATGGCATCAATGGCCGCGTCCGGATCAAAGCTCGGAAGTACGGCATGGGTCGCGCCTATCAGGCTCATCCCGAAGATATGAAAAGCATCCGCCAGATGGAACATGGGGGGGATGTGCAGGAAAACGGCATTGGTACCATAGGGCTCCGCGGCGTTTACCAGCAGGAAGTTGGTCAGAAGATTGGTGTGGCTGAGCATGACCCCCTTCGATTGCCCCGTCGTTCCGCCCGTATAGAAGATGGCGGCGAGATCGTCTCCGTGACCACATGCGTCTTCGATAGCCTCATGCGTGCCGAGGAGCGACGTGACGGAGGGAAACTCCAGATCGTCTTCCAGGCCGATGACCGTCATTCCCGTGGCAGCCAGCATCCTGCCCTGTTCGGCGAAAACCCGATCCACTATTATGATGGACGGAAGACTGTCGCGAATGGCTTCATCGAGTTCTGCTGGTGCCCAGCGGGTGTTGAACGGCACCGCCACACAGCCGGCCCAGGCAATGGCGTAATAAGCTAGGATATAGCGGTCACTGTTCAGAGCAAGGATAGCGATACGGTCGCCTTTTTTGGCTCCCTTGGCCCGCAAGGCCCCCGCTAGGGGGGCCACTTGCTGCGCCAGTTCGCTCCAGGATGTTGTGCGTTCGCCAAAGATGGTCGCTGGCCGCTCACCATAAAGGCGCGCACTTCGGCGCAATCCCTGTGTCAATTGCATCGCCATCTCCTTTGTCTTATCCGCCGTGTTCGTGTCGTAAGCGTAACCAGATCACTTCATGGCCGGGCGGAACGAAATGCTTGCGCCGCCGCCCTGAATTCCTCGCTGGCAAAAGCCTCGCTTTGCAATCGAGCTTCAAGGGACATCAGGTCGCCCACGCTCAACAATGCGGCTTGCCCGACAGCCTGTTTCGCAAAGGCCACTCCCCGCCACGGCTTGTCGGCGAGATTGCGCGCGCGCTCCCTGGCGGCTTTCGACAGCTCGTCGGGGGCCACAACCGCATTTACGAGACCCAAAGCATGGCACTCTTGCGCAGTTATGCGCTGACCGCCGGTCAAGATATCGAACGCCCTCTTACGGCCTATCTGCCGGACGAGGTGCCAGCTCGTTCCCCCATCCGGCGCAAGCCCGAGGCCAGCAAAGGCAAACAGAAAAAATCCATCGGACGCCATGAGCGTGAGGTCACATGCCATCGCAAGCCCGCAGCCGACGCCCACGGCACCCCCGTTTACCGCCGCTATATATGGCTTTGGCGCGTTCATAATTGCCATGAAGGTCGGCTTTATCCGCTCTTCAATTTCCCGGCCGGCATCGAAATCCTCGGGCAGGTCTTCTAATAAATCGGCGCCCGCCGAGAAACCCGCACCTGCTGCCTCGATGATGACCACGCGGGTATCGGCATCGTCATTGGCCCGGTTGACCGCGTCGGCGAGCTGGTGACGAAAACGGGCTCCGAACGCATTTCGTGCATGAGGCCGGTTGAGTCGGATGATCGAGAGATCGCCCTCCGTAAGGAGGAGAACGTCATCGTGCGCCGTCCGGTCCGCGCCGTCGTTATGATGTGTGGACTGGGCACCCTTGCCGCTCATCCCTGGCTCCACTTCTGCAAAAGCTTTTCGCCATCGCCGGCTTTGCCGATCGCACCGGGCGTTCGGGAAAATCGCGGGACCGGTGCGTTCTGGGTGCAAGGACCGACATCCCTATACCCACCACGAGACACAATATGCGGATCAACCATGGCCTCTCCCACCGTCAGCACGGGCGTAAAACAGACGTCGTGATCGTCCAGCAACTCCTGCCATTCGGCTCGCGTTCGCTGGAGAAAAATCGCTTCCAGAATTTGGCAGTGCGCTCCCCATTTCTCCGTTGCGCCCTGTTCATCTACAAGGTGCGACGGCGCTCCCATGCGGCGGATCAGTTCGGCATAGAAGGGCGGCTCGATTGCACCGATGGCCACGTCCTTGCCGTCCGCACAACGATAACAGCGGTAGAAGGGAGCCACTCCGGCAAGCAGGTTGCGATCGCGTTCCAGCGAGATGGCACCGGCAGCATGGGCACCGACCAACAACGCCATCAGCGAAGATGTCCCGTCGATGATCGCGGCATCGATAACCTGGCCCAGGCCCGATCGCTCGCGTTCCCACAGAGCCGCCATGATGCCGAAGGCGAGCATCATCGATCCGCCTCCGAAATCGCCCACCAGGTTCAAGGGCGGCAACGGCGGTTCGTCGGCTTTCCCCATGGCCGCAAGAGCGCCCGTCAGGGCAATGAAGTTGATATCATGCCCCACTCTGGCGGACCGGGGGCCAGTCTGTCCCCAGCCGGTCATTCGTCCGTAAACGAGTTTGGGATTACGGGCGAGCACGACATCCGGCCCCAGCCCGAGCCGTTCCATGACACAGGGGCGATAGCCTTCGATCAGTATGTCGGCCTTATCCAGAGCGGCAAGGCATCGCTCCCGGCCAGCCGGGGCATGGAGATCCAGTTCAATGGAATGCCGTCCCCTGTCGACAACCGGGTTCGGCCATCCATTGCCGCCCGGACGGTCGATCCTGAGAACCTCGGCACCGAGATCGGCAAGCAGCATTGCGCAATGCGGACCCGGCCCGATTCCGGTCAACTCCACAACGCGCAAACCGGTGAGGGGTCCAGCGCTGCTATCGGAGGACGCCGCGAAGGTCATGAGAGCCTCGCCGCATCGCCGACGCCGCCAAAGGCGGTCCAGCCGCCATCAACCGGCAGGACCGCTCCGGTAATGTAGGCCGCGAAATCCGAGCACAAAAAGGCGACCGCGTTCGCAATATCCTCCGGCTTCCCAACCCGCCCCAGCGGCACGCGCGCCGCAACACTGTCGGTTGTGCCGCCTGATCCGGTCATATGCCCCAGCATCGGCGCTTCAATCACCCCTGGCGCAACAGCGTTGACGCGCACGGTGTAGCGGGCAAGTTCACAAGCCAAAGTCTTGGTCAACATGATGAGAGCTGCCTTCGAAACGCCGTAGGCGTGCGAGCCAGGAAAACCTGTCATCCCGGCGATCGACGCTATGTTGACAATATTCCCCGACCGCCGCTTTTTGAAACTTTCCGCTGCGGCCCGGCTCATGAGATACGCCCCTTTGAGATTGACATCCATCACGCGTTGCCAGTCTTGAGGGTTTTGTCGTGTGATGGCCATAAGAGGCTCGGGAATGCCTGCATTGTTAATCAGGCAATCGAGACCATGAGAGCGCTCGATCCGCCCCATCATTTCCGCCACGCTTGCTTCGGACGTAACGTCACCGGGCAGCGCGAACGCTCGGTCGCCCAGTTCTTCCGCCCGCGCCTCGGCGGACTCGACGACGATATCGTTGATCGCGACCGTAGCACCCGCCGCCAGTAATCCACGCGCAATACCAAGTCCGATGCCACTGCCCGCGCCGGTGACAAGCGCGACCTTTCCCTTCAGGTCGATCGTCATCCCCGGCATGGAGTACACAGCCGGACGTCTCTGCCGGGCCGCACAGCCGTCATATGCTGATGCCGCCGCCAACAATGAGGACCTGACCGCTGATGTAATCGCTTTCCGGGATACACATCAGATAGACGCCGCCCGCCGCCTCCTCTGCATGGCCAGCCCTGCCCAGCGGAACCATGTGCTTGAGATTTTCGAGAACAGCCCCCGGTACGCCTGCCTGAATGGCCTTGCCCTCGATCTCGATTTTTGTTTCGGGATTATCCATCGCCTTGGTGAGCCGGGTCTCGATGAACCCGAAGGCCACGCAATTCACGCAGACCTTGTAGCGCCCCCACTCCTTCGACATGGTCTTGGTCATGCCGACAAGTGCTGCCTTCGCAGACGAATAGTTGATCTGGCCCGCATTGCCATGGGTGCCCGCCATTGAAGAGATGTTGACGACCTTGCGGATAACCTCTCGCCCCTCAGCGGCCTCCACTTTGGCTTGTACGCGAAGATATTCGGACGCCGCGCGCAGTATTCGGAAGGGAGCCACGACATGCACATCGAGCATGGCCTGAAACTGCTCGTCGGTCTGCTTCTGGATCACGCCATCACGCGTATACCCGGCGTTATTGACAATGATGTCGAGTCCCCCGAACGTGTCCAATGCCGTCTGAACGAAGCGCTCGCCAAAGTCCGGTGCGGTGACATTGCCGACACACGCGACCGCATCGCCGCCCGCAGCCTTGATCGCGGCAACGACCTCGGCAGCCGGGGCGTCATCCAGATCATTCACCACAATCTTCGCACCATCTGACGCCAGCTTGAGCGCAAGCGCTCTGCCGATCCCCCGGCCCGAACCCGATATCAGCGCCACTTTCTTGTCGAGCTTACCCATTTTTATCCTCGTATTAATCCAGAGCAATGATGGCTTCGCCGCCCAGCGTTTGCGTGGCGTCATCGATCCAGGAGCCTATCGACAGGCGCGCGAGCCGCTCGCCATTGTCGGTAAATATCTCCGTCACCTCGCCGCGACATATGACCGTGGCATACAGCGGCGTGATGGCCATGAAGCGCACATTCCACGTTCGGAGGCGCTCCTGCGGTACCCAGTGCGTGATCATCTGGGCAAGGTACGCCATCGAGAGCATTCCGTGCCCGAACACATCGGGCATCCCGGCGGCTTTTGCGAAGTCGCTGTCGATATGCAGCGGCACATGATCGTTCGAGGCACCGGCGAAGAGCGCCAAGGTTCCACGGTTGAGAGGCCCCATCGCATGGTCGGGCAAACGATCACCGACTGCCAACGCGGCCGTGTCGACATATTGAACGGGGCTAACCATTGCGCACCACCGTCACGACCTGCATTTCCACGCATAATTGACCCGCAGCATTCACGCCCTGCGTCTTTTGCGTGATGAACTCCAGCGCCCCGCCCTTCTTGTCGTAAATGTCGGTGGTCGTGGTCGTAAGCGTCATCCGATCCCCAGCGTAGATGGGCCGGTGATAGGTAAAGCGCTGCTCGCCGTGCAGAATGCGACGGACATCGACGCCAATCCCGTTTTCGGGGTCAAAGATATCGCCTCGCTTGGCGGGTGCGCCAAGCTGCAACGAAAAGAGAAACGTCGGTGGAGCGGGGATGGTCGGATGACCGGCGGCACGAGCGGCCTCTTCATCGAAATAAACGGGGTTAATTTCGCCCGTCGCCTTCGCGAAGAAGCGTAGCTGCCCTTTCTCCACATCGATTTCCCTCGGCTCCGACACCACGCCGATATGGCTGCGATCGATGGCCATGGTCAGTTCGCTTTGCCGTACATAGTGACGACGCACGCGCCGCCCAAGCCCAGATTATGCTGAAGCGCATGCTGTACTTTGTCGACCTGCCGCTTGTCCGCCGAGCCGCGAAGCTGATGAGTCAGTTCATAGCATTGCGCCAGTCCGGTCGCGCCAAGCGGATGCCCCTTGGACAGTAGGCCGCCGGAGGGGTTGGTGACGTGTTTCCCACCATAGGTATTCTGCCCGTCGAGGATGTAGGCTTCCGCTCCACCCTCGGGGCAAAGGCCGAGCGACTCATAGGTGATCAGCTCGTTCGCCGTGAAGCAGTCATGAAGCTCAACGACCTGAACATCATCGGGACCGACGCCCGCTTCCTCATACACCTGCCGCGCGGCTTCCTTGGCCATGTCGAACCCGATGACGCTCATCATGGAGCGGCCCTCGAATGTCTGCGCATAGTCGGTCGTCATCGACTGGGCGACGATCTCCACCGACGCATCCAGCCCATGCTTCTTGGCGAAGGCGGGCGACACCAGTACGGCCGCCGCCGCGCCACATGTCGGCGGGCACGCCTGAAAGCGGGTCAGCGGCCCATAAAGCGGCTTGGATTCCATCACCTCTTCCAGCGTCAGCGGATCGCGAAAGATGGCCAACGGGTTGTTGGCGGCATGCCTGCGGGCCTTGACCGAAATCATGCCAAAGGTTTCGTTCTTCGTTCCATAGCGTTGCTGGTGATCCACCCCACCGCCGCCGAACTGCTGCGCCGCCATCGGCGCCGCATCGTCCCACCCCTGAATTTCCGTTTGCTTCGTCAGATGGAAATCGAGCGTGCGCTTCCGGTCATTGAAAATCATGCCCAGTGCTCCAGGCACCATCTGCTCGAAACCCAGCGCCAGCACACAGTCCGCAACACCGGCAGCCACCATCTGGCGGGCCAGATACAGGGCGGTCGATCCCGTCGAGCAGTTGTTGTTGACATTGACGATCGGAATGCCCGTGATCCCGACACGATAAAGGGCAGACTGGCCCGCTGTAGAATCGCCGTACACATAGCCGACATAGGCCTGTTGGATCTGGTCGTAGGACAAGCCTGCATCTTCCAGCGCGAGCCGTGTGGCTTTTTCGGCCATGACATCCCAGTCTTCGCACTGGCCGGGTTTCTTGAAGGGTATCATGCCGACACCCGCTACTCTGGCTTTGATATTCACGACTTTCTCCTTGCCGCCCCGCTCAGAGGGAGCGCCCGATGATCCGTTTCATGATTTCATTGGCACCGCCGTAAATGCGGGCCACACGTGCGTCGGCGAACAGCCGCGCGATGGGATATTCCTGCATATATCCATATCCGCCGAACATCTGCTGACAGCCGTCGATCACCCGGAACGCCGTGTCGGTGGTCCAGAGCTTCGCCATCGCCGCCGTCGTTGCGTCCAGCTCGCCGTCGAGCAGCCGCACCATGAGCGCGTCCACGAATTCACGCCCCACCGCGGCCTGTGTCTTGGCATCCGCAAGCACAAACTGCGTGTTCTGCTGGTCCATCAGCCGCCCGCCAAAAACGCTGCGATCCTTGACATATTCGATCGTCAATTCGACTGCCCGCTCCATATTGGTCTGGGCATTCAGCGCGATCATCAGCCGCTCCCACGCCAGCTGGGACATGAGTTGTCCGAAGCCCTGCCCCGGCTCTCCGCCCAGCAGATTGTCGGCGGGGACGAACACGTCATCGAAGAACAGCTCCGATGTGTCCTGACCGTGCAACCCCAGCTTTTCCAGATTGCGCCCGCGCCGAAATCCGTCGACCTTGTCCGCCTCGACCATGAGCAGAGACATGCTCCCGGTACCCTTGGCATTGTCCGTCTTCGCGACGACGCAGATGAGATTCGCCGTCTGACCGTTACTGATGAAGGTCTTCTGCCCGTTCAGGCGATAGCCATTGCCTTCGGCCACCGCCTTCGTGCGGATCGCTTGCAGATCCGACCCCGCGCCGGGTTCCGTCATCGCGATGGCGGCGACGCTGCGCCCGCTTGCCATATCGGGCAGCCAGCGCTCCTTTTGCGCCGGGGTAGCGTAACTCAGAATATAATGGGCCACGATGGCCGAATGGATGCCATGCGCGATCCCGAAACTGCCCGCCAGACCGGCCCGGGCGAGCTCATGCTGGATCACCGCTTCATGCGCCAGCGTACCGCCACTTCCCCCAAATTCTTCGGGGATACTGGCGCCCAGAAGGCCCGCCTGCCCCGCCTTTGCCCAGGACGCCCTGTCTATTTGCCGCTCACGCTCCCACTGCTCCGCCTTTGGCAGAAGCTCGGTCGCGATAAATCGCGCGACGCTGTCTTGTAGCATGACAAGATCTTCGCCAATCCATGAGACTTTTGACAAATACAGAACCCTATATCTACCGTTCGGTAGGGTCTTCAATAAATGCGCGAACTGGGGCTGTCAACCGATTCCGATTGTCGTAATCAGCGCTTATACCGCCGCACGTGAGCCTATACTGACGGCGAAGAGCTAGCTTCGTTGAAGGCCGCGCAAAACAATGTCGAGATAGGCCTCTGCCACTTCGCGTGGACGAAGAGACCCTTCGTTGTTGAACCACCGCGGTATTCCGTTGAACGCTCCGAACAGCGCCCTTGCAGCCAAGAGCGGATCACACGGTGCGACCGACCCATCCGTGTGTCCTTCGCTGATCATGTCCGCCACCGCCCGCTCGATCTTGCGCAGCATTGTAACCACCTTGGCACCCGTATCGGGGCTCAGCGCCTTATGATCAACCAACGCGACGCAACGGCCAAAATCCCCGCACATCACTTCCGTATAGGACACGAAAAAGCTCGCAATCCTGCCAACCGCACTCATCTTTGTGCGGCGCGCACTTTCGATAACCTCCATCAGCTCGACATGGGTAACCATCATGCACTGAAACAGCAGGTCATCTTTGTTTTTAGCATAATAATAGAGGACAGGCTTCGAAACGCCGATCCGCTCTGCGAGGCTGTTGACGGACGTCTGGTGGTAACCATCCGCAGCAAATGCGAGTGCGACCTTGTGCAGAATTTGCATCCTTTTGGCCTCGAAGGCTGGGCGGTCTAAAGTTGCAATCTCCGTGGGGGCTGCCTTGGGCATTGGGGTCCATTCATTCCCTGACATGGTCGCATCCCGGCCAAACCGAGCGAGCAGGATGGAACATCTCTTTACGCAACAAAATCTCCTTTTAAAGCGAAAAGACGATTTGACTGTGTGATTTTACCGTTTGGTATACATTCGATCACAACGAAAGGCATCACCATGAATTTTGATACGCTGCTGATGACCCGGCGCGACCGGACGCTGACGATCACGCTCAACCGGCCAGACCGTCTGAATGCGTTCGATGCGCAGATGCATACGGAGCTCCCACACGCAATCTCGCTGGCCACCCATGACGCGGAAAGCGATCTGATCATCCTGACGGGCGCCGGGCGGGCATTCAGCGCGGGCGGCGACCTTGATTGGCAGGAAGACGCCGCCCGTCGGCCCTTCATGTTCGAGCAAACGGTACGGGAAGCGAAGCAGATCGTCTATGGAATGATTGATTGCGAAAAGCCGATCATCGCCAAGATAAATGGTCCGGCCGTTGGCCTCGGAGCGACAATTGCCGTGTTATCCGACATCAGCTTTATCGCCGATGACACCTATATCGCCGACCCGCATGTGAACATCGGCATGGTCGCTGGCGATGGCGCCGCCCTGATCTGGCCCCAATTGATCGGTTTCGCCCGCGCAAAGGAATATTTGTTTACCGGCGACCGGATCGGGGCGGCGGAAGCGGCCCGCATCGGCCTGGTAAACCACGCCGTTGCGCGCACGGAACTCGATGCATCGGTAGACGCCTTCGCAGACCGCTTGGCCAAAGCTCCGCAACAGGCCCTACGCTACACCAAAATGACGATCAATGTCGCGCTGCGCGCCATGGCCGGAGCGGTAATGGACGTAGGGCTAGGCTATGAAAGCGTCACCAATATGTCGGCGGACCATCTGGAAGCCCTCCGAGCCTTCCGCGAGAAGCGCAAGCCGACCTTTCAAACCCAAAAGGAATAAGCCGGACGGCTCTTGAAGCCAGACCCAGTCATGGTCCATCCGGCCCTTGTCGCCCGCCTCCACCCGGCTTGAGGTCAGCCTAACGGAAAGCGAAGGCCGTTGCATAATACTTACCAGTCGGTTTTCTTAAGAAATAAATCGCCGGGTCCGAGGGAGTAATCGCGGATCCAGTCGCTCCGACTAGCCTGCAGATCAAGCTGCGCCGAAACCGCCCACTTCTCCGGGCTGTGACACCATACAAAGCAAGCTGCCGAGATCGTCACGCGCTCGCTGAGAGCCAAAGATCAAAGAGCATAAAATGCCCGCAAGTCTAAGGCATTCAGATGCCTTCTGCCCCGGGGCCCGCTCCACGGAACAACCTGAATCCCAGCCCTTACCTCAAACCACCCCCACAATAAGACAAGGAAGCCCACCGAAGCAGCCGCGAGTAAGTTCGGGATTGATAGACATATACCAAATGGTATATTTTGCGGATAAGTTGTCGCTTTATCTTCAGAACAAAAAATTACTCAAAACAACTTTTTGAACGAAAAATGCTGATATTCCTAGGGTGGAGCTTTCATTTTGGCCGAAATGCGCCTTCATGAAAGGATCCATCGGAGCGGCCTGAACGCTCAAGCCTACCAATAAGTAAGCAACGGAATCATGGGAGGGGTTAATGGAAAACGGATGGAAGGGACAATGGAAGCTGGCGACCCGGCTGCTACTGGGGGCCATATTAGCCGAGCAATGCGCGATGCAGTCCGGATGGGCTCAGTCTACGCCAAGCAGCGGCACAGTTGCGGAGCGCAATGGCGAAACGGACGAATGGATCCCGGATATCATCGTCCAGGCTCGCAGGACTTCCGAGAACCAGCAGGCTGTACCGCTGGCCGTCTCCACGGTGGAGGGTGACAGGCTCAGACAGGCGGCCGCCTCATCGGTGAGCGATATTCAAAGGCTCGTGCCGTCGCTCCAAATTCAGCAGGGCGCCACAGGGCAGCAGGACTTTACCATCCGTGGTTCTTTTGGCGGCTTCGGCGTCGACCCCGCGGTGATCACCTATATAGACGAAGTTCCGATAGACGCCCGTACCCTCGTATATGGGCTGTTTGATCTGCAATCATTGCAGCAACTAAAGGGTCCACAAGGTACATTGTTTGGCCGCAACAGCACCGGAGGCGCGGTCCTGTTTTTCTCTTCACGCCCGGATCCTGAAAATCTGGGTGGTTACGCGACACTCCGTTATGGCAATTTGGACGAACGGCGCGCGGAAGGTGCGCTCAATATTCCGGTGACGCCGCATCTGGCAGTGCGCGTGGCGGGCCAGCTTGAACGACGCGACGGCTATATCAGAAGCGTGACGGTGCCGTCGCTCGACTTTGAGAACCGCCATAACGGCGCGCTCCGTGCCAGCGTTCTCTGGGAGCCCAGTTCCGTCGTCGAAAATTATACGCAGTTCACGCATTACAGGGTTCGCGAGAATCGCAACCCTCAGCGCATCACGGCGCTCGCGACGCCGTGCACCGGTCCGACGACGCCGGCTCCGACCTGCCTCTATCAGCCGCCGTTCAGCACGATCCTGGGTACAGACAACATCCTGCCCTATTTTCTGCAGCAGCAGGCGTTGTCTTCACACCGCACGGTCGCGGACGATCCGCACCGCGACGACGTAGACCGCGACTCCATCACGAATTCGCTGACCCTGAAACTGGGCGGCATCAATCTGCGCAACATTCTCTATTATGGAGATGTCAATGTGGGGTGGAACCGCGACTATGACGGTACTCCCGCCCGCGTCATTGACTCCTTCTACGACGATCATATCCAGACAACCTACGTCGAGACGCAGATTTACGGCACGCTGTTCTCCGATCGGTTGAACTGGCGGATCGGCGGCGTTTACAGCAAGGACAAGGGCAATCAGTCGCAGACGACGACGCTGTTTCCCCTCCCCCTGTCGCTATCAACACCCAAGACCACCCGCGCCCGCACGAATTTCGTGTCCAAGGCACTGTTCGCGCAGGCAAGTTATGATCTCTCCGATCTGTTGCGCGGCGTGACGGTCACAGCAGGATATCGCTATACGTGGGACGACAGGTCGATCAAAACCACTGTATTTCAGGGGGCACCCGTTCAGCAATGCGGGCTGCAGACTTTGCCGGTTCCGACTACAGGACCTGTTCCGTATCCCAATACCGATCTAACAACATGCACGCGCTTCCTGAAAAAAAGCTTCAAGGATTATAATATCAATGCTTCGGTGGATTGGAAAATCACAGACCGAATTCTGACCTATGTTGCCACGCGCCGGGGTTACAAGACCGGGAGTTTCAACAATTTTGAATCGAACCCGGCTCTGGCCTCCTATTCTCCGGAAATCGTGACAGATATTGAAGGCGGGCTTAAGGCGGACTGGAAGGTCGGCTCGATGCCCGTTCGAACCAATATCGCGGTGTTCCGCTCCAAATACGACAATATTCAGACATCGACGGTGTCGATCAACCCATCGTCCGGTGACGTGACGGTCATCGTGCTCAATACAGATCCGTTGACGGGATTGTCGAGCAAGGCAACCATCAAGGGTTTTGAAATCGAGGTCAACGCCGCGCCGACACGCTGGCTTCAGCTCTCGGGCTTCTACAGCAAGATTCGCGCAAAATATGACCGGTTTGTCGTACCGGGCGTCAATCTCGATATCAGTGGTCAGAACGTGGCTGGCGTTTTTCCCGAAACCTATGGCGCGACGGCGCAGCTCGATATTCCGGTCAACGGACCGGTGGAATCGATCGGTGCAACCGTCAGCTATTATTATCGGGCAAAGCCCCTCACAAATGCGACGACGACCGTGGATACGGGACATAGCAGTTCGATTGACGCGCGGGTTTCCGCCCGCAACCTGTTTGGATCCGGTGTGGATGTCGCTATCTTCGGCAAAAACCTTGGCGACAAGATTGCGTGCGCGACCAACACCCTTGTTGCCGGGGCATTGACCGACACCTGCTCCGAACCACGCACTTACGGTATCGAGCTGGGTATCCGCTTTGGCGGCAAGCGCTAAGGTCGAAACTATGGAGAGGATTGTGGCGATGCGCCATTGGAGGCTAACACATATACGGGCGGCATGGGTTTTCATTGCCGCCGCCTGGGCCGCCGTTCCTCTCCCATCGGCGGCACAAAACATTGCTTCCCTTGCCGCCGACGGCTGTGAGCGGTTGAGAGGCGTGAGCGTGCCAGCCGATCGTATCGGGTTGCCGACATCGGGAGCCAAGGTTGTCGGCACGGCCGTCGTCGACGCGGACGGACCCGGATCGGCGACCAGCAAATATTGTCTTGTGAACGCCAGGATCATGCCGGTCGATCCACAAGCTCCCAATATTGAAGTCAAGCTGGCCCTGCCGTGGGTCTGGAACGGCAAGGCAGCGATGATGGGCGGCGCCGGATATGGTGGGACCATTTATGAGGTTGCGGGCAACCTGTTAAATGCTGCCCCAGGTTCGCTATCCCCGCTTGCTCGTGGCTATGCCGTGTTCGCGGACGATTCCGGACACCAATCCTCCTATCCGGGTGCAGCAGCCGATGGTGCGTTCCTCGTCAACGACGAAGCCCGGCACAACTGGATGGGCGATTCGATCAAGAAAACCCGGGACGTCGCCGTGGCCGTGATGCAGGCAGCCTATGGCAGGAAGCCGCTCCGCTCCTATTTCCTGGGCAGTTCCACTGGCGGCCGTCAGGCGTTGCAGGCGGCGGGACGCTGGCCCGCCGATTGGGATGGCGTGGTCTCGCTCTATCCCGCGCGCAATGTCACGACATCCCTACTCGGAATGCTCGCAGCGACACAGGCCCTATCCGGCCCGGGCCACTTCCTTACTCCGGAAAAGCGCGGAGTGTTGCGCCGTGCGGCGCTGGCTGCATGCGACTCGCTCGACGGAGCAAAGGACGGCATCATATCCAACGTCAAAGGGTGCTCCACCCGGTTCGATCCGGCGACAGCGACGCTCAACGGTATCCCCGTGCGGTGTCCGGATGGTCAGGATACCGGCGACACGTGTCTCTCGAACGCCCAGATCGCGACGCTCAAGTCCATTGATGCACCGCTCCGTTTTCAGTTTAGCCTTGCCAGCGGATCGACCGGATTTCCGGGCTTCAATATCCTCCTTTCCGACAGCGGAGTTCCTGATGGCTCACCGCTACAGCCGATGATGTCCGCCATGTCTGTCGGTGCGGAGCAACCTGCGACACCGTTATCGCCCAGCATGGCGATGATGGCGCATATGAGCGCAAGCTATATCCGCTACGCCGTTACCAACAGCCCCGGTTACGATCCGCTCACGTTCGACGTCGTGCACGGTGGCGGCTATGCGCTGCGCCTGTCGGAATTATCGGTTGCAGACAGCAGCGACAATGATCTTGCCCCCTTCGCCGCGAAGGGAGGGAAGGTGTTGATGCTCCACGGTACGGAAGACCTGCTCGTTTCATCGCGCGGCACGGCAGCCTATTATGATGCGCTCGTGAAAACAATGGGCGCCACTAAGCTCTCGTCTTTCCTGCGCTATTATCAGGTGCCCGGTTTTGGTCATTCCATCAGCCCGACCTTCAACCTTGGTTGGGACCAGCTTTCCGCGCTCGAAAACTGGGTGGAAAAGGGCATCGATCCCGCCGGAAACCAGATAGGGGTGGATACGATCGGCGTTCCCGGACGCACCCGCCCGTTATGCATTTATCCCGGCTGGCCCCGCTACACGGGCAAGGGAGATATCAACAATGCGTCGTCCTTCCGGTGCGTGACGCGGTAGGGGGCCGAGCAGACAGCGCCTCTGCCTACCGCTCGCGTCCCGTGGACAACGCATCCGTCACGAGAGGCCGGATTTTGATATAGTGACCACAATACCGGTCTGCACGGGCATATGATTGATTGCCTCCACGTCTTCCTCCAGAGAAACCAACCGCCCCGTAAAACTACCGGTCCTTTGATCCGGGTCTCGCTCAAGGTCACTCTCACCGAAGCATTGCGCCATCGATATGGTGCCCCGCCCCAGGTCTCGGTCTTCCCTGACAGTCCCCTGCAACGAGCCGTGCCGCGACGCGATGACGATGCGATCGCCGGGCTGCAGCCCCTCGTCTTTCATATCGTCCGGGTTCATAAAGGCGGGATTGACCGGAAAGTTGCGTTCTGCGGCCTGGGTAGAACGATACATGCTATTTAGCGTTTCGCGGATACGGCGTGTCGCGAGCCTGTAGGACCCTTTTGTATCTGGCTGTTCGGCATGAACTTGCGCCAGCTCGCAGGCGATATCGTCCGGGCAAAGATCCATCCGGACACCATCGTCAGGACTGGCGGCAACCGCCTGCCCCGGCACATCGACGAGCAGACCGCCGGGGCTGGCGCGCAATTCATCAAAATCCACAGGTGTGTCCCTTACCCACCAGCGGGCAAGGTCCTCCGGATGCGGGGGACTGGTCATGTCCAAAGGGAACCCGGGCGCGGCATCGCGATATAGGCCCAATAAACCGATCTTGCGATATTCCAGTTGGAGACCCATCCGACCGGCCACATGCCAGAAAAAGCGGGACTCATCGACAACATGGGGCGGCGGGGCCGTAATCGGTTCGGCATATTGCAGGAACGGCTTCGTCGACCAACCGATGCCATCGAGCACATAGTTCAGATCGTGGCGCTCATACGGCAAGGGCGGCGGCACCACGTAGTGCGACAGCCGGGATGTATCGCTCATGCGGGGGTCAAGGCTGACGAGAAGATCGAGCTCGCGAAATGCCCGCATCGTCTTTTCCGGCTGGCCGAGCGCCTTGAGCGGGTTGCCTCCCAGGACGACAAGCGCGCGTATGCGATTTTCTCCGGGGGTCAGTATCTCATCCGGCAATGCGCCCGTCGGCATTTCCCCCTGAACCAGTCCGGTCGGTGCGCTGTGGCACTGGATGCCGGACTCCCAGGGCCTGGACGGCGCTATGACCGTGTCGGAAAAGGTGCGGGAAAGAAGGACCCCCGGATTGCTGACCCAGTCCCCCGGCCTCCTCCAGCCCCCGCACAGCGCATTGAGCGTGTCGGCCATATGCATCGCGAGATTGGATCGGGGCGCCATCGCTATGCCCGTTCCTGTAATCAACAACGACTTCCCGCTACACGCGAAGATCCGCGCCGCTTCGACAAGTTTGTCCGGCGTGACCTGTGTTCGCCGATGCACATAATCCAATGTGTAAGGTTCAACCGCCGTGCGCAGTTGTTCCAGACGTCCGGCATAGCGATCACAAAAGTCCCGATCCTGCCAGCCGTTTTCCAGCACGATCCGGACAAGGCCCGCGAACAAAGTGACGTCCTCTCCCGGCCGAAGAGGAAGGTGAAGGTCCGCTAGCTTCGCAGTCTCGGTGTACCGCGGATCAACGACGATTGTCCGGGTGCCCTTTCGCGACCACTCACGCAGCCGCTTGGCCGGATTGAATGCCGGAAGCCAGTGGGAGATGAGCGGGTTGGCGCCCACAAGCATCAGCGCATCCACGTCCGCTGGGTTGGGCTTTCCTGATGCAAGGAAGCCCATCCGCATCATCGAAACCCATCGCGCGGACTGGTCCACCGAGGCCGACGAAAAGAAATTGGGACTGCCAATTTCGTGAAGCAACGCCTTGGCCAGCGGATGCGCTAACGAGTTGTAGAAGCCACCGGTCCCCATATACACAGCCACGGACCGAGGGCCATGTTTCTCGACAATGGCTTTCAGTCGGTCTCCGATTTCGTCGAGCGCCTGCGACGTATCCAGTCTCGTCCAGTCGTCGTGACCACTGCGCTTCAGGCATTCCGTGACACGCCCGTCGCCGCCTTCATGCAGCTCCAGACTGGCGCGCGCCTTGATGCAGAAATATCCTTCCGTCACCGGGTGATCGTGATCGGGTTTAACAGTGGTGGCCCGGCCGTTCTCCACGGTAACAACTACGCCGCAGCTGTGCGTACAGTTACGGCAGAAGCTCTTATGCGTACTTTGCATGGCGCAGGCCTCCTTGATGCTATTGATTGCGAAGCCCGACCGACACCTTGACGAACTCAGCCTTGGACAAAGGACGAAATCAATTTTCCATAGCTGCGCTATTTTCGCGCACGAAAAAGGGGGGCATCGTGCCCCCCTTCATAATTCAAAAGGAGAAGGACAGGTCCACTCCGTATGTGCGGGGCGCACCCGGCATCGCCGACGTGCCACGCGCCCCGCTGCTTTGCACTTGCGCCGCATAATATTTTTCCTTGGTCAAATTCTTGACCCAGAATTTGATTGCGGCGCCATCCAGCGGTCCGGACAACCCATATTTGACCTGCGCATCGACCAGGGAATAGGCTTTCTGATGGGAAACATTATCAGCGTCCCACGCAAACCCGTCGTTATATGCCCAGTTCATATCGAAGTTGAAGTCCCCGGCACCCGTCTTCAAGGTATAGTTGAGACCCAACGACAACGTCCAGTCCGGCACGCGGATCATGCGATTTCCCGAAGCGTCGAAGGGAACCAAGGCCGGGCCATAACCGCCGACCGGTCCTACAAGCGGGTTCGTATTGGTGTTCGGCGTGGGGGTCTGCGCGTTGGGGAAACTCTTGTATTTGGAATGAAGATAGGTCGCGCCAAAACGCAACTCGAGATTATTGGCGACAAGGGCCTGCCCTTCCATCTCCGCGCCATAGATTTCAGATTTGGGCGCGTTGACATAGATGACCGTGGGGCCATTGAACTGCTGGAACTGCGCATTCTTGAAATTATAAAAGAAAGCGGCCCCATTCAGACGCACCCGCCGGTCAGCCACCTGCGATTTGAAACCGATTTCGCTGGCGTCGACGACCTCGGGCTTTGCGGCTAGCGGCGCATAAGGGAGCGTGTTGTAAAGACCCGCCTTGTACCCGCGACTTTGCGACGCATAGACCATGAGATCTCGCGAAAAGTTATGGTCTAACGAAACCTTGTACGTGAATTTTTTAAACGTTTCGCTGGCGGAGGGTGTCGGCGTTACCGGAAGAATGACAGGGCCGCCTGGCACGTAGAGCGTACTGCTGCCGCGGCCAGAAATCTTGTCATGGGTATAGCGGGCTCCTACCGTCACATTGGTGTCCACTCCCAACGGAACGGTTGCTTGCGCATAGGCCGCATAGGACTTATTTTGCGTGATACCTACGCCGTCGAAATACAACCCTCCGAAGCTTCCGCCGCGGAACCGCCCAGGGTCATAACCGGCTTTCCAGTTGAGGTAGTAAAGTCCCAGGATCCACTGCACCTTGCTGGACGACAACGACGCCAGCTGGAACTCTTGCGAGAATTGTTTGACCTTGCCAAAAAGATCGGCAGCCAGATTGTCCTGTTCGCTGAAATCCGCATCGAAGACGATCAGGCTGTCGTCCTTGCGATAAGCGGTGATGCTCGAAAACTGCGCGAATGGCAGCTCCTGCATCAGCTTGCCCGACAAGCCCCACGCCTTTTCCTTGGCGAGCGGCCGGTCATTGGTCGAGATATCGTAGAACGGCAGTATCGGCTGCAGACCATAAGGGGGCAGATCATATCCCCGGCGCACACCGCCGGGCAGATATTGGCTGTGCGCCAGAAAATCATGGTGCGTTGAACTGTAATCGGCGGTCAGGTCCAGCGAAGTGCCGTCCCCTTGCCAATGCAGTTTCCCGCGAACGGCCTTCGTATTTTGCTTACCCCAATCTTCACCGGTGAACCGGTTGGTGCCCCAGCCGTCCCGCTGGTAAAGCGTTACGCCCGCGACATCCAACGCCAAACCTTCGGCAAGTCCCAGGGACGCATAGGCACTGGCCCGAAGCGTATCGTAATTGCCATAGCCCACGGAGAATTTGCCCGACGGCTCCCCAGTGGGAGTACGGGTTACGATATGGACCAGCCCGCCACTGGCGTTTCGCCCGAACAAAGTGCCCTGCGGCCCCTTCAGCACTTCGACGCGTTCGATATTCGTCAGTTCCAGCAGAGCCGGATGGACGCGAACCATATAGACCCCGTCGATATAGGTCGCGACACTGTTTTCCGCTCCGACCAGGGAAATGGGCGAACCCACGCCCCGCAGGAATGGCTGAACCGCGCCACTGGTGTTGAAAAAGCTGATCGATGGAACGAGCCGGCTGATATCAGTGGCGTTGGTCACATTCGCTGACTCAAGCATGGCGCTACTGACCGCGCTTACTGCGACAGGCACGTCCTGAAGATTCTGGCTGCGCTTCTGCGCCGTAACGACGATGTCCTCCAGCACAGTCCGGTCAGCATCCGATCCGGGAGCCGATTGCGCGATGGCAGGTTGGACGGTAAGTGCGGACGACACCAAAAACCCATGCATGAGCATGCGTATCGTATTGGACCGATTCCGGCACGAATATGCCATTTTCATGTACCCTCTCCCCAATATAGGATCTCTCAGGCGCAACCAATGGCAACGCTGGACCCGCTTATTAAGAAGGGCAGTTTAGCTTCCAACGGTCGATGGCAGACTCTTTGGAACGCATAATTTCTGTGCATTTTATTCTGTATGCGCTTATTCACCCACGCGGTTATCAATATGCTGGCCTTTCCGCATCCTGCTCATGCGGCTCCGCCCAGCGCCGGGGTTTCTGATCGTCGGTCGAGATGGCGCTTCGTTCTAAGGCTCAGCCATTCAGAGGCAACGCGGCCAACACTTTCATCTTTGTAAATGTATCAAGCGACGCCGTCCCTTTCAGGGCAATAGCCTGCGGGCTGCTGTTCACGGCAATCTCGTCAAGAGGGTCTAGCTCCAGATGCCCAAAATTGATGGACGCGTCATGCGCTTCCCAGGCTCTCACGATCGCGTTGCTGCCCTTGGTTGGAGAGAGACAGACGCTCCGATCAACGAAACCGGTATAGGTGACGTCGGGCACCTCGCGTACCGTGAGCGTATCATAGCCCCCTTCCTCGTTCATACGAGCGACCGCATCCTCCGCCAGTTCGGCGCCAATACGCATGCGCATTGTGATGAGACGTACTCCGCGGCGGTCCACGGTGATTTCGACTTCATCGATGCTGCGGGGCGTAACCCTTATGTCCGCCAGTTTCTTGAGCATTCCGAAATAGACGCCCCAGGGGCCCATGATATCGACTTTGGTTTTGTCGCCATCCAACGCGTCAATATATTCCCACCCGGCGGCACCCTTCACGCCGTCATAGCTTGTACGGGCACGAAACTGCACCCCGTGATAATCCAGGGGCCGACCGTCCATCGGCAGAGTATCGTGGCTTGAAAAATACCAGATCTGAATGTCCGGCGGCAAGTCGCGATCGGCCTTGAGCGGCGGCGGTAAGATAAGCTTTTCAATCGCATCGTAGGTGCTCCGAAAGGACAGCATGTAAATGTTCATGCTCGGAAAGCTCAGCCCGTCATAGGAAAAAGCCTGCCCCGGTCGCACGCCTGTCAGATTGAGAATTCCTCCTGTAAAATCGGGCTTTCCTGGCATCATCTCCTCCAATCTTCCGGCCGAATGCAATCAGGTCGATGGGATCACCCCACCGCCCGGGGCTTGGCGCGGACATCCAGGCGCAAACGGCTCAATCTGATCGACTGGAAAAGCCACCGATCCCCCTGCCGTACATAGGTCTCGTGATAATGGCCTGATCCATGGATTTCGGATGCCCCGGCAAACCCCTCCGCATCGGGCGGAAAATAGAGCGCATCCTCCATCGCCCAAAGACCGCGTGCACTGACTTCTGAAAGGATTTCGATCTCCGGGGCGAAAATATGATGAACGGTGACTGATCCGGCGAGTGCCACGTCCACGCCAGGCATAAAGTCGTTTATCGACGCAGGCTCATTGTAATTTTCGGGAAAAAACAGCGTGGCGTCGTCAGCGAACAGGGCACGAAACGCCGCCCAGTCCTTGTTATCGACAAATCGGCAGTAACGCGCCTTCAGCACCCTGATATCCTCAATGGCCGTCAGACGAAAAAGCGCGTCCATATGCTTTTCCCTAAAAGCCCGATTTTACAAAGCGCCCTGGAAATCGCAAACCGGCGCTTGTAGGAAAAGTACGCGCGTTATTGGCATTATGACCATTGGTGTGGACGCGATCGCGGGCGCAGAATGGGAAGGCGGGCCATCGGTCCATAATCCGGCAGAGCCGGACCGGGCACGCGCCGCCCGCGCGAACGCCCTTGAGGCAGGACCGTCAGGATGAGCCGCTGCTCGCGCGGCGGAATGCCTTGGGTGACTGCCCCGCGAGCCTTGTGAAAGCCGTTGAAAAGGCGCTGGGATGCGCAAATCCCAAACGATAGGAAATGATTTTCAGCGGCAACCGGGTGCTGCTCAGCAAATGCTTGGCCCGGTCGAGGCGAATCCGCTCCACATAGGTGTGGATCGTTTCGCCCACTGTTGCCTTGAACAAGCGTCGAAAATGGGTTTCGCTGAGGTTTACGACGGCCGCGAGGTCCGAGACTGTTGGCGGCCAGTTGGCGTCCTCGCAGAGATATTCCGTAATCAGCACAAGCTGGCGACGGGTTAACGTTCCGCCCGTCCGGCCGAGTTTCTCGCCAGCCGACAGGTGCCGCGCCAGATCTGCCGCAATGGTCATTGCAAGACCTTCAGCCAGAAAAGCGCCTGCAAAGCTCGGGGACACGAGGGCCGACCACGATCGCCGCATCGCATATGCAATATGGGGATTCGTCATGCTGATACAAAGATCTTCTCGAATAGCAGAGGGGTTCATGCCGAAGATTTCACTCAGCCATTTGGGGTTGAAACGACACGCCAACACCTGAGATGACCCGGCCATGCGCGTCGGCCCGTGAGATTGCAGGGGGATATGCGGGGGCAACAACATCAGCTGTCCGAAATTTTCGATCTGGCTGTCACCAATGCGACCGGCGACTTCCAGCCGAAACGGCTCTGCGCGCCATAGCAGCGTCACATCGTCGTGGCGCTCATACACTTCTGCACCGGCTTCCCATTCATAGTCGATCAACTCGAACGCAAACCGTTCCATTTCCAGACGAGTCCGTATGCTCGCCCTCGATCCAAGCAGCATCCACTTTCTCCATCTCGTCGTGCGCCTTTGGACGTCTCGGTCAATTATGGCCGGGAACGATAACGAAATCAATTTGCAGGTTTTGCTTTATGGGGCAAAAATGTTTCTCGGACGAAACAAATTTATTGACTATCGAGCTAGCAGTCCGCGTTAAATATTTTAAATTATAACTCTTATCGTTTATAATAAAATCACGAAACTTATTATAATATTACAAGCATAAAATGGCGATTTTTAAGGAAATTTTGTGGATTTTTTGAATTTCCATTCTACTTATATGCCACCGTGCTTTTTCATTAAATAATGTGACCGAAAATTGGCTTGCCGCAAGCGAATCGTTCTTGGGCAAGGCGGGCCCATGTCCGCCCGAATAATAACGCGAAATAACAACGTCTGGGAGATGCTTGAATGGGTGCGACATGGTCGAACGTCGCTTTCGATTACTCCGGAGCAACCGTTCTGGTGACGGGCGGCACCAGTGGATTGGGATCCGGGATCGCGAAAGCCTACCACGATGCGGGCGCTGACGTCATCATTACCGGTACTCGCTCTGCCGCGGCGGAATATCCGGACGATCTGTCCGCCTACAGCTATCATCGGCTCGATGTGGAGGATCATGCCAACATCGATGCGCTGGCCACATCTCTGCCCCGCCTCGACATATTGGTGAACAATGCAGGACTGGCCTTTTTCAATCTAGGGCTGGACGAATATGATCCGGATGTTTTTGACCGCGCTCTTCAGGTTCACGTATCGAGCGGCTTCCGTCTCGCCATGCGTTGCAAGGACAAGCTTGCACAAAGCCGCTTGCCAGGGGGCGCATCGATCATCGGAATCGGTTCGGTGACGTCGTTCATGGCGATCGAGTGGGTGCCCGGCTATGGCGCAGGCAAGACCGCGCTCCTCGGCGCAACACGGGCCCTCGCCACGCGCCTGGGACGGGACAACATTCGGGCCAATGTCGCCGCGATCGGCCTGAGCCACAGCCGAACCGCCGCGTCCACGATAGAAAATCCTGAATATTCCGCAGCGACGCTCGCCCGTACTCCGCTCGGTCGGCATGGCCAGCCGATCGATGCAGCCGGAGCGGTGCTCTTTCTCAGCAGTGCGGCGGCAAGCTGGATCACCGGACAGGCCCTCGTCGTCGACGGGGGATACACGATCGTCGGATAAGGAGTTGGACCATGCATGACACCTTCGAAATTCCTGCCCAATTGCAGTTCCTGTTGTCGACCTGCACGGCCGGCGATGTCGATCCCGAGCATATCAAGGCCGTCATGCACAAATATGGCGAATGCATGGGTCGCGGCGATGAAGATGGAATAGCGGCGCTGTTCTCGCCCCAGAGCATGATCTTCGATCCGGTAAACGCCGTCCCTCGGCCTTATTCGGAGCTAAGGTCGTTTTTCCGGGGCGCCTTTGATGCACAGGGCGGCTTCATCGAAATGAAAGTGGAGGGCGAAGTTCGGGTGGCCGGCAATTTCGGCGCCGCTGCCTATATCGCAGTCATGACCATCGACGGCATGCATGTCATCGTCGAGACGCTTGATATCATGAAGTTCGGCTCGGACGGGCTTGTGGAATCGCTTCATGCCTATTGGGGACCCAGCAATATCAAGCCAAGCCCGCGCGCGCCCCAGAGGGCCTGATGAACAGCAATCTAATCCATCTGGACGATCTTGCCCATCCCGAGCTGAACGGTGTCGAACGCCAGTATATGGCGGACGCGCCCGCAGTGGTATTCACGCGGGACAACGTTCTGAACGCTGCACGGCAACAGACCGGGCTTGCCGACTTTGGCGACGAGGATTTCGTCGAACGGCTGGACATATGGCTCGCGGCGGTCGAGGAGGACTCGGGGCTGGGACCGCTGGGACGGGCAACTGCGTTTGACGAAATGGTGCGTTACGCCGCAAACCGGCTGCGCCTCGAGCAGCTGTTGCGGGACCATCCGGAGATTCTGGATGTAAAGATCGACAGGCCGGTGATCGTGGCCGGCCTGCCTCGCTCGGGAACCACACATCTCGTCAACATACTGGCAAGCGACCCGCAGCTTCGATCGATGCAATTGTGGGAAACCATGATGCCCTTTCCGGAGGCGGGGGAAGACACCGCCAGGCCGGAGCTAAGCCCGCGCTTCATGAAAACGCGCGAAATGTGGAAGGTTTTTGGGCATATCCTGCAGCATATGCCGGCTATGCACGAGATGGAGCCGGACCATGTCCATGAAGATATCGAGCTTCAGGGATTGGATTTCACCACCTATCTTATCGAGTGGCGCGCAAGAATGCCGCGGTGGACGGAATATTATTACCGGCACGACCAGACACCCCATTACTTCTACGGCCGAAAAGCCTTGCAGGCGATGACATGGCTGCGCGGTCCAAACCGTTGGGTCATGAAGTCGCCGCCGCACATGGAAAATTTGAAAGCGCTCATCGCAGCGTATCCCGACGCAACCATAGCGCTCACCCATCGGGACCCGGTCGCGGTCATCCAGTCGACCATTACGCTGCTGGCCTACTGGGATCGTATCCGGCGGACAGACATGGACCTTCCAGGACTTGCCGAACTCTGGATAAACCGGATCGAGCATATGCTCAAAGCCTGCGTGCGCGACCGGGATCTCGTCCCCGAACATCAGATAACGGATGTTATTTTTCACGACTATATGGCTGACGAACGCAGAGTGATCGACACCATCTACGCCAAGGCCGGTCTGGTGGCGACGGCCGATTCCCAGTGGCGCATCGACCAGTATATCGACAAGAATCCGCGCGGCAAACACGGACAGGTCGTCTATGACCTCGTCGGGTATTTCGGCGTTGATGTTCGCGCGCTGCGCAACAGGTTCCAGTTTTATTACGACCGCTTCCCGGTGCGCAAGGAGCCCGTGCCAGGAGAGGCGCTATGACCGATCCTGCTGCCCAGAGGCTCATCAGCGGCGAGGCGTGGGACGATTTCTGCGAGAATCTGCGCCGTACAGGGCATGTCATCGACGAGTTCGGGGAGGGTGTCGACGATCTCGACCGCGCGGAATGGTATCGCTGCTTGACCCGCTACGTCCGGGGTGGACTGGAACGCTATCTGGAAGCCGGAGAGCCTGCACGACCGCAACTGCGCGATCTCGCCTGGCGACACACAATCAATTTTGCCTCACCGATGCAGGACCATCTGTTCGCGGAATTTCCGGACGCCTCGGGAACATATCGCATCAGCGGAAATCGCGGATCGGTAGAATATTTCGTCATCGCCAGCTGGAGCTCTCCCCAACCTCCCGATCCGGGAGCACGAAATTGGGCCGAATTGGGAATGGACGGTCTGAAGGAATTCGATCCAGCTTTGCTGAACACCCGCACCACTTTGGAAAGCGGGGACATGACGTTTTCCCCCGCAGGGGATTTCTCGTTCATCGTAAGCCAGCAGCGACCGTCTGATGGCGAGGACTGGCTACCCATAACCCCTGACTGCACCGGCCTGATCGTGCGTTGGGTGCTGGCATCGCGCGACGGGCTTGTATCCCCTTCGATGAAAATCGAACGGCTCGACTGTCGCGATCCCGAACCCGTGAGCGCAGCCCATGTCAGCAACGGACTGGCGAAAGCAGCACAAGCCACGCTTGGTTATGCGACGCTCATCCGAAACTGGTGGACGGATAACCTCGCCAAACGACCGAACACGATCGTGTTCAGTCAGGCTGTGTATCTCAGCAATGGTGGCGTGGCGGACAACAGGTATCATGGCTTTGGAAGTTGGGTCCGGGATCAGGATGAGGCGCTGGTTGTCCGGTTTGTTCCCACCCCTTGTGCATATTGGACGTTCCAGATCTGCAACATCTGGCAGGAAAACCTGGACAATTACCAGGATGGCCAGGGCTATCTCTATAAGCACGGCGCGCGTCTGGAAGAGGACGGATCGGTCCTGATTATCCTGGCCGAAGAAGATCCTGCTGTCGGAGGCAACTGGATTGATCCTTACGGCCATCGGCACGGCGGCTGGAGTTTCCGGCTGGTCAAGGTGGATGGCCCGCCGCCCGCGATCAGCGTCCATCGCGTGCGTCTTTCCAGCTTAAAAAGTCAGGGCCTGTCCGCTCTTTCCACGATCCAATCCATCAATAGTGGCGGAATGACAGATTAGGGCGTGCTGCGTAAAATCCGGCGCTTAGAGGCCTACCCGCGCCATCCCTGAACGTCCACGCCTCCGAAAACGAACCGATTGATGGTCTCGGAAAATATGGGGTAAGGATAGGCAGGTTCCGGAGCGCTCGCTCGATCCAGTGCATCGCGTTGCTCGGCGTCCATGCGGATGTCGAGTGAGGCCAGATTGTCCTCAAGCTGCCGGATACTGCTGACGCCGATAACAACGGACGCGATCAGGGGCTGGGCGGATGCCCAGGCCAATGCGACCTGAGCCATAGGACGGCCCATGTCTTCCGCGACGGAGCGAAGGCTGTCCAGAATAGGCCAGTTGCGATCCGAAAACTTGCTGTCTCCCAGCGGATTGCTTCCGCTCAGTCGGCCCTCGCTGGTCGCCTTGGGATCTTCGCGCCGATACTTGCCCGTCAAAAACCCACCCGCGAGTGGGCTCCAGGGAAGGATGCCAAGGCCGAATTCCGCCGCAACCGGGCAATGCTCCCGTTCAATCGCCCGTTCGGTCAGCGAATACTCCAGTTGAAGGCCGATGGGCGCCGCCATTCCATGAACCGCCGCCAGCGTGGCCATTTTGGCGACATACCAGGCCGGTACGTTCGACAGGCCATAATAGCGGATTTTGCCCTCCTGCACGAGAGCATTCATCGTCTGCAGAACCTCTTCGGCGGGCGTCACCTTGTCCCACACATGCAGCCAGAACAGGTCGATATAGTCTGTCTGCAACCGGCGCAGGGATGTTTCAAGCGACGCGCGAATGTTCTTTGCGCCATTGCCGCTCGCCGTCGGATTGCCCGGCTGCCTGTTAAATCCCGCCTTGGTGGCGAGCACAATGCCGTCCCGGACATGGCTCTCGGTGATAAATTTCCCGAGCATCGCCTCGCTCTGCCCGCCCGCATAGATATCGGCGGTATCGATGAAGTTGCCACCGACCTCAAGGTAGCGCGCGAAGATCTTGCGCGCATCCTCTTCGCCTATTCCCCAGCGCTGCGTTCCGAATGTCATTGTCCCCAAAGACAGCGGACTGACAATCAAGCCCGAACGGCCCAGAGTGCGGTAGTGGGATAGTTCCATTGTGTCTCCCGTACCTTCCTTGCGCCGCGAACCCGAAGGGATCAGCCGTGGCTGCTGATTTTGATGAGGCCGCCCCGCCCCTCTTTCCAGGCCATATAGGCATCGCGATAGGATCCGCTCCGGATATCCTCCACGACATCGACATGTTTGGGGATCCAGCCCAGTTCGGATCGCGTGCGTGGCGCCCGCGAACGGCTGTTCACCGCAAGGCCTACTTCGACCCAGAAATTGCCCCACAAAGCCGAAGCGGCTTCCAGATCGAGGCTTTTGGTGTCGCAGCCGACAACATGAGCGACCGCTTCGGCCAGAGCGCGAAAATTCGCTTCGCCCGCCACCGCATGATACAGCGCACCCGGTACGCCGCGCTCTATGGCCAGCGCAAAAACCTCGGCGAGATCATCGACATGGACATTGGAATAGAGATTAAGTCCCTGCCCCAGGTAGCAGGCCGAGCCGGTCTTGATGGCGGATTCGAAAAGTCTGGGGATCTGAACGCTCCCGCCATTTCCAAAAATGAGCGGCGGACGCACGACCGTCGTATGATAGCCGTCCTTCGCCGCACTGCGCACCATGTCTTCGGTTTTGATGCGAATTTCGCGGTTCGTCCGGGCAAGGAAAGGAAAAGGATCGTCTTCGGTAAATGTATTCTCGTTCCACTCTCCGTTGGGCGCCGCGATCGACAGCACCCCGGTGCCGGATGTAAACAGAAAATGGCGACCGCTTCCCCGATGCGCTTCCAGCAGGGCGGCAACGATTTCCGCCTCGCGCTGAAAAGGGATCATGGCCGAAAACACAATGGTGTCGAACGCCTTTGCGGTCTCGCAAAGCGCAGTCGGATTCTCGAAATCGCCCTGGACGGGTACCACCCCTGCATTTTTCAGTTTGGTCTCGTTTTCGGTGTTCCGTGAAAGACCATGGACGGCGTGGCCACGGGCGTTCAGGACGCGCGCAATGGCCGACCCCAGAAATCCCGTCGCCCCTATGATCAGCACTTTCATATCTTCAAAATCCCCAAGCAGCGCGCCGTTTCAGGCAAATTCCCTAACCTGCGTAGGTCGCGATATTGATTCCGGTTGTGACGAGGCCACCGTCTGCAGGTATCGTAACGCCGGTCAGCCAGCGTGCGTCATCGCTCGCAACGAACGCCACGATGTCAGCAATGTCGCTGGGTTCCCCGACCCGCCGAAGGGCGGTCCATCGGGCAAACAATGCCCGCCAATCGCGTGTGTCCGCCCGTTCGTTTTCCTCAAAAAGGTCGGTGACCGTCGTACCGGGCGCGACCGCGTTAACGGTGATCCCTCGTTCGCCCAGTTCCTGAGCGATGGACCGGGTAAAGGATTCCATGGCACCCTTCGTCGCCGCGTAGACCGATCGGCCATAAGCGGAATGATGCCCTGCGCACGACGAAATGTTGATAATTCTGCCATGGGCGCTCTGGGTCAATCTGGCGAATTCGCAACACGCCAATATCACCGCCCTCTGGTTCAGAGCGAGCTCGAAGTCGACCGTGTCAATGTTATGATCCACGAGGAGACGGTAATTCGATACCGCGGCATTGTTGACGAGAATATCCAGCGCGCCATGAAAGGCGAACGCGTCGTTTACGAGCCGCGCCGGGGCGTCACGCTCCGACAGATCACCGGAGAGCAGATCGGCGACCCCCCCGGAATCGCGAATATGAGCGACGACTTCCTCTCCACGCTGGGTATTGGCACCCGCATGGACAACGACTTTCGCACCATCGGCCGCAAGCCGAACGGCGATAGCCGCACCGATTCCGCGTGACGATCCCGTCACAAGCGCCACTCTGTCTTTTAATCGCAACGCCTATCTCCAATCGATCTCTTCAATACACCATTTCATACCCGCAGCCGGACCCGCTCAATCTCGCTGCGCTGTGAATGTCCTGCGCGCGCCGGCGTCAGCCGAATCCTGAATGGTTTCCAGCAAGCGGTGCCGCATGACCGCATGATCGAAATCCGTGTCACAGGGTTCGTCCTTGGCGAGCGCTTCCGCAAAATGCCGGTACATATGGGCCACGTCGACCGGCTGCCCTGCCGGGGTCGCATCGGGAACAAGGCGATAATGTGCGGGAACGTCCATCCGCTCAAACGGCTGTCCATGACCGGGCGTGCCCAGAAGCGTCAGTTCAAAGGGGACACCGGGATGGCGCGCCGCCGGCAGCAGGTCTTCGCCCGTCGTGATGATGAGCGCCCCTTTCGATCCGCTGATCTCGAGGTGGAACGGCTTGTAGGTCGGCGAATTCTGCTTGAGCAGCGATGAGAAAACCGCGCCGCCGCCCAACCGGCCTTGCACCAGGATATGATCCCTGTGGGTAAGCGGAACGGTCTCACCAGTGGCGAGCGTGATCTCGTTCATTTCCACTTCGCAGTACGACTGAAGGTCCGCCAGCTCGCCCACATAGGCCGCCAAAGTGTCGAGGCTGTGGCCGACCAGAATGCGCAACCCTGCATTGGCCCGCTCGAGGAACTCGTAATATTCGCGTGTGACGCTTTTTTGCGCGGTCTGATCGTTGGCACGGTCGAAATTGACCGACCAGAGCTTGCCGATATAGCCATTCGCGATCAAGTCACGCACATAGCGGACGATCGGTGCATAGCGTGTCTGCAGGCCCACGAGCGTACGCACGCCGCGCTGACGCGCAAAGTCCCGCATGGCGAGGGACTCTTGCATGTTGGTCCCGAACGGCCATTCGCAGAACACATGCTTGCCCGCCTCAATCGCTGGCATCACGAGCGCGTGGTGATGGACGGAGCTGGTGCTGACGCAAATCATGTCGAGATCGGGACGGCGCACCATCTCCAGATAGTCGCCATAGGCATGCGGTATGCCATGGACCTTGGCGGCGGCATCGGCATTTGCCTGATTGCGCGAAGCCACGGCCACAAGTTCATATTCCGGCAGCGACTTCAGTGCCGGAACATGCGCGGCGGATGCCCACGCCCAGGTATCCGCGCTTGCCCCTATTATCCCTATCCTGATTTTACGATCGGACCCGTTTGTCACGCTCATTGCACCTGTATTCCATGATTGCTGTTCGCTGCCATCACACCCTGCCGCGATCATTGGGTTGGTTCAAAGATTGCCGGCGGCAGCGCTGCCCGGTCCATAGGGGTCTATAACAGCCCCGTGGCTTTTACACCCGGTCCGAGTTTGAATAATTGATCAGAGCATCGACATTGTGAGTGCGAAACTCCGCGTCGTACACCGCACCGTTCATATTCTTTAACCGCTAAACCAGCTATTCGAGCGACATTGTGACCACGGCCCGCAAAGATGGGCGGCCCAACAGGAAGGCCAGTATCATCACCGGCAGCGTGATAGCAGCAACCGCCGCGATGGAATAACCCACCATCAGCTCGTTCCCGAAAACATGGTCTGTGATGGCGCCGACCAGAACCGGCCCCAGGCCCGTCCCCATCAAGGCTGAGATGAGGACGAACAACGCCGTCACTTGCCCTCGGGTTGATGGGGGCGCCACCCACTGCCACGTCGACCAGCAACAGGGCGTAACCATTCCGAGCAAACTGAGCGCCATGCACAGCAACACGATCAGGACCGTGGGCGAAGAAACGAAATAGGCTGTTACAAGGCATGGCAGGGCCAGCGCCGTCACGACCGCACCCAGCAGGTAACAGGCGTCTTTCCGGCCCGCGCGAAATAGTCTGTCGAGCAGCATGCCCCCCAGCAATGCACCGGATGCGCCGGAGCACACCACGACCAGTCCGAATATCCAGCCGACATCGCTGGCTTGCCAGCCGAAGACCCGCATCATGTATGCCGGTGTCCAGGCCGCCACCGCATAGTTGGCCAGCGTTGCAGCGCCGAATGCCAGAAAGCCGAAATTCGTCGCGGTCCATCGTCCGCGCATGGAAATCCGCAGCAAGGCAATGACGGATTGGGTCTCAGGCTGCCGGGAAATTTTCCGGTAATCCTTGGGATCATACATGGCAAAGGCCAGGAAAGCCACGAGGATGCCCGGAGCTCCGGCCGCCATGAATGTTGCCTGCCAGGGTGCTATGACACCGAGATAGGGAAGGCTGATGGATCCCATCGCTGTAAACGTCACCACGAGCCATCCACCAATGGCAAGCGCGGCCCCGCTTCCGATATAATATCCGGCCGAGTAGACACCCAAAGGCGCACCGATCTTGTCCCGTGGAAAAAGGTCACTGATCAGCGAGACGGCAGCCGGGCTTAACGTGGCTTCGCCCGCACCTACGAGAGTCCGGAAAAAGAACAGTTGCCAAAAGGAGCGCGCCAGACCGCATGCGGCCGCACTGGCAGACCATATTGCCAGCCCGGCAAAGAGGATGATCCGACGCGGATATCTGTCGACGGCCCACCCGATCGGCAATCCGGCCACCGCATAGCACAAGGCGAACGCCATGCCTTGCAGCAAGCCGAGTTCGGTATCGTTCAAGCCCAGATCGGCCTTGATCGGGTCGACCATCAGCGCAATCAGTTGGCGGTCGAGAAAGGAAAACAGCGAAAAGATCAGGAGGATCGCGATGGAAATCCAGGCGCGTACCGGTTTGTACTCCATCTCCTCCAGAGCGGCAGGCGCACGACCTTCTGGAATCGCGTCAGTAACCGAAGGGATGGATCTATTCGCCATGCTTGCCTAACTTTTTTACCCACGCCCCGCCGGGCACACCAAACCGCAGCCCTTTTCTATGCTAGATGCCCGTCCACTTGAGCACACACGCAAAGATCTCCTCAAACCATGCTTTACTGGCCGATTATAGGCATGTGATGCGTTTGGCCGAAAATGTTCAATGGCTTCCGCTGACGCTCCCCGCCCCGGCTGGGCGAGCTTCCGCTTTCTGCAACCGGTTCGCTTCCTTCAGCAGATAGGCACGGATATTTTCAACGTCCCGCTTGTCCAGATATTTCGCGAAACTCACCATACCCCGGTCGGAGAGCATGCCGTCGATTACCACCGACGACAGCGCTTGCGGCGCCTTGATGTAATCCGAACGTCGCAGATCAGCGGTGAATCGACCCGTCGCGCTGAATCCGTGGCATAGCATGCATGTATCGTTATAGGCAGCAAGGCCCGCTACCGGATCGCCGTCGGAGCGAAGACCCGTAACGTCGACGGGTCGGGCTTCCTGCACCGGGAATGCAGGCGCACGTTCCTTTGCATCCAGAGCAAACACCATGAGCCGACCCGGCCTGCGTTCACGATACGGAACGATTGTCCCGTACATGGCGGCGGGACCGCCCCATCCGACCATCAGCGCAACATATTGCTTGCCGCCCAGCCGATAGGTCATCGGCGGAGCAACGACGCCATTGCCCACATCATAGCGCCAGAGCGGGTCTCCGGTCCGCGCATCGCGTGCGTAGAATTGGCCCGTTGCATCGCCCTGAAAAAGCAGTCCGCCAGCCGTGGCGAGCAATCCTCCGTTGACGACGTAGTCCTGCTTGCGTTTCCAGCGGATCACGCCTGCTTTGGGATCCCACGCAATCAACTCTCCATAGGCGGCGGCCTTCATCGCTTTCACCGCCGCGGCGTCGTCCGGAACGGACAAGGCGCTCATTTCGACGCCCGTGTTCATATGCCCCGCACGAAAACGGTAGCCCGGATCCGAAACATACAGTTGCGGCATCGACTGCGTCGGGATGTAGACAAGCCCGGTTTCGTGGCTGAACGCCATCGGATGCCAGCTATGTCCGCCCAGACCGCCCGGATACTGCAGGAACGGGCTCTTTTCGAAATGCGCCGCCTCGACAACCTGCGGCTTTCCGGTCTTGAGATCCACGCCCGTGGCCCAGTTGACCTTCGTGTAGGGCTTGGCCGAAAGTAATGTGCCGTTGGTACGATCGAGAACATAGAAGAACCCGTTCTTCGGCGCCTGCATCAGGACTTTCCGCGATTTTCCGCCAATGTCCATGTCCGCCAGCATGATGTGCTGCGTGGCCGTATAGTCCCAACTGTCTCCCGGACTGGTCTGATAGTGCCAGACATACTGGCCGGTCTTGGCCTTCAGCGCGACAATGGACGACAGGAACAGATTGTCGCCCTTGCCCTGGGACCGCAACTTGCGATCATGAGGCGTCCCGTTACCCACGCCGATATAGATCATATCGAGGTCCGGATCGTACACGATCGAATCCCAGACGGTTCCCCCGCCGCCACTTTCGCGCCAGACATCGCCAAACCAAGTCGGCTCGGCCAGTTCCCGCAAAGGCTGGTCGGACGGCTGCCCGTCGGCCTTACCTTCCGGATTGGGTACGGTATAGAACCGCCATTTCAACGCCCCGCTGTTCGTATCATAGGCCGCGACATAGCCCCTCACCCCGTACTCGGCGCCGCCGTTGCCGATCAGCACGAGATTGCCCGCCACGATGGGCGCACCCGTGATGGTGTAGGATTTTGTCGTATCGACCGTCGTTTTGCTCCAGATGGGCTTGCCCGTCTTCGCGTCGAGCGCGAGTAGCCGTCCATCAAGCGTCGCAGCAAAAACCCGACCGTTGCTGACGGCTACGCCCCGGGAGATCGCGTCACAGCAGCTTTTGGCCAATGTCGGGGCAGGAACCTTGGGATCATATTCCCACAGTATTTTGCCGCTGGCCGCGTCGAACGCGAATATCTTGTTCCAGGATGTCGATACATAGAGGACGCCGTTCACCATGATCGGCGTGGCCTGCTGACCCCGGTCGGTATCGAACTGATGATACCACGCCAGCCCGAGTTTCTTGACGCTGTCGCGATTGATCTCGTCCAGTCCGGAATAGCGCTGGTTGTAAACATCGCCGCCATAAAGCGGCCAGTCGGACATGGCGCCTTTGTCGGGAGCATTGCCGCTACACCCTGCCAGAAGCAGAAACCCGACGACGGACATAATTGCAAGTCTGTTCAAACCAGCCTCTCCCCATACCCGACGTCGCAAGACGTCATCGTCGCAATATTTCGTTATGGTCTTTTGCGTGGAACGATCAGTAATTGCTGGCCGGGAGGGCGCAATCTGCCCGATCTGATTTGCTAAGCGACGGTCACAATGAGAAAGAGTTTCTGCCCGTTTCGTGTTCCGACACACGGACGCCTTACAGCGACCTTTCCGCGCATGTGCAGAGAACAGGATTTTGCCGCAGTGCGCAGCCTGCACAATGGGTGCCTGCTGCCACACAAGACAAAATTTGGTCGGAATCCTTAACTCATGGCTTTGGGCTTTTTGGTCCGGTCCGCTTACATTCGACGAACATAACAGTTTTGTTCGGAGAGTATCGTGACCCTGAAGGAAATTGCCTCCAAGCCAGAAGCCGGGCCGATCACTTTTACGGATCCAGAAACGCGGCGCTGCCCCTTTCCGGCCTATCATCGGCTCCGCGAAGAAGCCCCGGTGTACAAGGACCCTGTCAGCGGAAATTACGTGCTGACACGCTATCGGGATGTCCGCCAGGCGGCGATGAATACCAAAACATTGTCGTGCAAGACCGGCGTGATCCAGACCCGCAAATCGAGTATCAGCGAGCTGGTCGACAAGATGTTCGAAGAACAGGGCTATCTGCCGATGGACACGCTGGTCACCAATGACCCGCCGTCTCACCGGACCTATCGCGCGCTGGTCGACAAGGCCTTCAGCCGGGACAAGGTGCTCGGCCTTGAGCCCCAGATCGCAAAGGCCGTCGAGGATCTGATCGATGGCTTTATCGACAAGGACGAAATCGACTTTTTCGATGCGTTCGCCATGCGTCTTCCGCTCACCATATTTACCGAAATACTGGGGGTGACGGACCGCGACATCGACAAATTCAAGCGCTGGAATGACCAATCCCTCGAAACCTCCAATCCGGCTCTTTCGCCCGAACGAGAGCTGGAGCTGGTACCCGCGGTGATCGCTCTTCAGCAGTATCTGGCGAAAAATGTCGAGCGCGTTCGCGCCGAACCTGACGACAGCCTCCTTAGTACGCTGGTCCATGCCGAAATCGACGGACGTTCGCTCGACATGCGCGAGTTGATCAGCATTTTGTGGCTGTTATTTCTGGGCGGGGGCGAGACGACCGCAAATGCGCTCGCTGGAGGAATGAAAATCCTGATCGAGAACCCTCATCTGGCGGATGAAATCCGTGATGATGACGGAAAGCTCGATGCCTTTGTTGAGGAAGTGCTGCGGACGCAAACCCCGGCTACGGTCATGTTTCGCCGCGCCACGACCGATATGGAAATTGGCGGGGTGCCCATTCCCGAAGGATCGATTGTCGAAACGCGCTTCGGAGCGGCGAACCTGGATCCGGACGTTTTTCCCGACCCCGAGGCGATCGATCTCGACCGTCCGAACTCCCGTACCCATCTGACGTTCGGCGCGGGCATCCACATGTGCATAGGCAACCAGCTAGCGCGCGGCGAACTGCGCGCCGCTTTCAGGCAGATTGTCACCCGCATGGAAAATTTCCGTGCGACGCGGGGCGAGGATAGCTACGCCTATACCACGACATATGTCGCTTATGGGCTGACCCAGTTGTGGATGGCCTTCGACCGACGCGGATAGTCACTGGGCCGGGTGCCCGAGGTGCGCCAGCCCCATAACGCGCCAGACAGGGCACCCCCTATCTGGCACCGGCGCGATCCGAAGGATCAGGGTATTGTCAGAACTTCCACCTTGCGGATTTCATAGTCGGTCACGTAATTTCCGACGGTTTCCAGTTCGACGCGCTCAGGGTCCTTGTAATAGGCTGCCGCCGCCGCATCGAAATCTCCGTCATGCTGGACGGCCCATGTGAAAATATTGTTTTCACGGTCGGCAAAGGTAAACAGCACTTTGAAGCCGTGCCGTTCTCGCACCACCGCAATCCGACGGAGTATCACAAGGAACTCGTCCCAGGTCCCGGGCTTGATATGATAGCGTTTCAGTTCGGTGGTTGCCATCTCGTGCTCCTGTCTGGTTGCACACGCGCCGCAAACGCTATGCCAATTGAGAACTCCGTACCTATGGCGTAATGTAAGGGCACCCAATTCAATCCAATGCCTGCCAGTCAGGTTAAAGAAATGATGCGCGAATATGTAAAGCCGTCCAGCCCCCTTTTTGCGCGCGCTACGCTAAACATGCGATGATAGGCTGACTGCCCAGGGCAGTTCAGACACCGTACCAAAGGATGTCATTATGGGATCGACAATGGCGGCAAAAATACTGGCGCGCGCATCCGGCGCCTCCAGTGTTGCGACGGGCGATGCAGTGGTCGCCGCAATCAGCTTCATCACCTGCCTCGACGGCCAGACTTTCATCGACAATTTTCGCGAAAAGAACCTGAAGGTCTGGGATCCCGAGCGGATGATATTCTGCTTCGATCATATGTTCCAACCCGACTGGATGCCCGTGCGGGCGGCCACCGAGCATCCAAAAATCAAGAGTTTCGCAAAGGAACAGGGGATTCCGGACGAAAACATCTACGATCTTGGCCGAAACGGCATTTCGCACCAGATCCCTGTCGAGCACGGCTGGGCGTTGCCCGGCACCGTATGCGTCGGCGCGGACACGCAAAGCTCGACCATGGGCGCCACGAATTGCTTTGCTCTGCCCGCACTGTTTGGCGTCGATCCGATCATCGTCAGCGGGAAATTGTGGATGATCGTCCCCGAATGCGTGCGCATCACGCTGACCGGGGCCTTTCCCGAAGGCGTGAACGGCAAGGATTTTGTGTACCGCCTTATTGCCGATCTAGGCGAGGATGTGCAGGGCAGAGTTATTGAATTCGACGGACCGGGCGTTGCCAACCTGTCCATGGATATGCGCCTGGCCATTGCAAACGGCTCGGTCCAGATCGGCGCGCTGACCATCATCTTTCCCTCCGACGCCACATTGCTCGATTATATCGGACCCCGGGCGCGCGAAGAATTTGAGCCCGTGCAGGCCGACAGCGACGCCGATTATGTCGCGCATTACGACTATGACCTGAGCCGGATAGAGCCTCTTGTTGCCGGACCGCACAATATCGAGCTCGTGCGGCCGTTGAACCAGGTGACGGGCCTTCCGGTTACTGCCGCCAATATCGGGTCGTGCTCCAGCGGTCGGCTGTCCGATCTGGCGCTGGCCGCAAGCATCTTGCGCGGGAGGCACGTTCACCCCTCCGTCCGTCTGGTGGTTACGCCCATATCCGCGGAAACCTACCGGGAGGCGAACCGCGCAGGGATTATACAGGACCTGCTCGACGCCGGTGCGACCGTGACCCAGCCGGGATGCGGGGCGTGCTACAGCGGCAATCTTTCGCCCCTGAAGCTTGGCGACGGCGAAAGGTGCATTTCGACTTCCGTCGAGACATTACGCGGCCGCATGGGCAGCAACGAATCCGAAGTGATCCTGGCCAATGCCGCAGTAGTCGCAGCGTCCGCCATCGCCGGGGAAATTGCGGACCCGGCCCGCTATAGGGCTAAGGAAAAGGTGTCAGCATGAAGTTGCAAGGCAAAAGCTGGAAATTCGGAAATGGCTTGGGCGCGACCGACCTCGTTTCATCCGACTATGATAAACTGGGCATGACCCACGATTGGGACGGATGCGCCCAACATCTGCTGGAGAAGGTCGATCCCGGATTTCTCGGAAAAATGCGTCGGGGCGACATCTTGATCGCCGGGACGCGCCTGGGCGCCGGGCACGCCCATTATTACATGACCGCGATCATGGGATGCAAACATGCCGGGATCAGCGGTATCCTGTGCGAAAGCGTCAACACGCTGTTTCAGCGCGCCGCCATCGATGCGGGCTATCCTGTCTGGCCGCTTCCCGGCATTTCGGATTTCGTCCGGGACGGCGACGAGCTTGAGATAGACCTCGCCACCGGGATGGCAACGAACAAGACGACTGGCGAAATCAAACAGTTCACCCCCATACCAGAACTGATCCGGGATATCCTGAACGCTGGCAATTCGCTCAACTGGGCGCTGACACTGGCGGTATAAGCAACGAGAGAAAAGGTCTTCAATCCATGCAAATGACTGCCAAGCTGCGCGCGGAGTTGGCGCAGGGAATGGTTGTCGGGGCCGGATGCTTCGACGCGCTGTCGGCGCGGCTCGCGCAGCTCGCGGGCTTTCGCGCGATCCACATGACCGGGCTTGGCGTCGAGGCATCCCAACTCGGCGCGCCGGATCTTGGGCTATTGTCCATGACCGAGGTCTGTACGCATGCCGCACGAATGGCGGAGGCGGTCGATATTCCGATCCTTGCCGACATCGACACAGGCTTTGGCGGTGTGCTGAATGTCGGGCGTACCATTCGCGAGATGGAAAGGGCGGGAATCGCGGGCGTGCATATCGAGGATCAGGCGCTGCCCAAACATTGCCCTTTGCTCGCGGGTCGCACGGTGGTCAGCCGGGAAGACGCCGTTGACCGACTGAAAGCGGCGCTCGACGCGCGAACGGACCCCAATTTCGTCATTGTTGCCCGGACGGACGCCGACACCATCTCGTTCGATGAAGTGGTCGAACGGGCGAACCTCTTTCTCGCGGAAGGGGCGGACATGGTCATGCCGATGATTATGCATGTCGACGGAAAATCCTATTTCAGCCTGCCGCCCGATGAACAGCTTGCATGGTCGCGCAAGTTGATTGGCGCGATCGACGGTCCTGTCATGAACATGGGCGGGAGCCCCCCACCCGGCTACACCACTGATGACCTTGCCGAGGTCGGCTATGCGTTCACCATGTACGCAGCGAGTGCGCTGAGCGCGGCCGCCAACGCGATGGCGGACCTCTTCAAATCCATTCGCGAAACTGGGAGCGACGTGTCCTATTTCGCAACACAGGCTGGACCTTATACCAACCCGCTCGAACTTATGCGCGCCGCGCGCCTGGATCATTTTGTGGCGCTCGAGACCAAATACACGGCCGGTCTGAAGAGCACGACATAGCGGGACGGCGGAGGGCCATTCGCTAACAAAGCGCCGGATCGCGCTGTTTTGCGCAGTGGATTTCCGAGCCAGAGCCGATCGCCCCCGCAGCGGCGTTGTCCGGATTGAGAAGCCAATATCCTGCCTCATATTACTGTTATGATCGTGCCGCCGGGCGGATCTTAGCCCCCTTCTTACCGCATCTGGTTTGAGTTAACGAACCTCAGCCTGTTCGCTATGCGAACGTGCGTCTTTCCTGTGTTTCGGGCGCACATTGGTTAAGTTATGATCGTATGATCAAACTAGCTGAGCGAGAGCATTGAGGGCAACAGTCCAGTGCAGAGATACTCACCGCACCCGACGTTCCAGTTTGCGGATATGAAGGCGTACCGGAAATCAAAATAACCGGGTTGGCGTCGTGTCGAATAGAGGAGAGGACATGCGAGCGAGAGAGAATATTGTCGCACAGATGGCAGTTCCGGGCGTTACGGTACAACTGATGGACTATCGATGGAGCGCGGGGGAACAGATTACGTATAGTGAACGTGATTTCGTCGTGCTTTACCGGCCCTATAACACCCAAGTCACCGTTGCCGCACGAACCGATGCACGGCTTCTCGATTTTGGGCAGCTCATGTTTTTCCCTGCCGACCTGAGTATCAAGACAGCCGCGGCGAACGTCAACGAACTGGTGCGAAGCATTCGGTGTCGGTTCGACCCGGAGTGGTTCGGAAAAGTCTGGAACACACTCTTCGAGCGGTGGGATGACGAGAAACTCGAAAAATGTTTCGACATGCGAAACGTCCGGATCGAGCAGGCCGTCCGCCGACTTGGGGTTGAAATCACCAATCCGGGATTTGCAAGCCCGCTGATGATCGAGTCGATTTCCAATGTGATCGCCATTGAAATTGCCCGATATTTCCGGGACTCGGACAATGACATGCGCGTCAGGACGCGAGCGGGCAAACTGAGCGAAGCGGACATTTCACGAATATGTGAATATGTGAGCGGCGTTGAGAACAAATGTCCCAATGTTCAGGAAATCGCGGAGCATTGCGATATCAGCCCGGCGCATTTGCGCAGGTCGTTCAAGAATACGACCGGTCAGACGGTGTATAAATATGTCGAGGATATCCGGCTGAAGAAAGCGCAGCATCTGTTGGCCGACTCGGACTTGGCGCTTAAGGAAATTTCGTTCCGCCTGGGATTTGCCAACTCCAGCACCTTTTCGTCCACCTTCAAGAGGATCTCGGGAGAAAGCCCAAGCGAGTATCGCTACCGCCATCGCCATTGATCGAAACCAGCAACGAAGACGGCGCGGGGCGGGACAACGACGCTGGACGTTGGTCCGAGATCGCCACGCTTTTGGGCAGTCTGGTGAAAAAGTGTTCGGATCAGACAACTCAGCGCTTTTGAGTCGGTGGCGGCAATACGCGTATAGCCGGTGAGAAGGTCCAGCCGGAGAATTTTATGAATTTGCATGCGTTGGTGATTGGCGCCACAGGCTATGTCGGTTCGCACGTCGCGGCGGCCTTGCGTGCGCGGGGTCATCAGGTCACGGGGTTTGCCCGTAACGAGAAAAACGTGAACACTCTCAAGGCGGCAGGCCTGGGAGCGGTACAAGGCTCGCTTGACGATCTCGACGGCTTGCGTACCCTCGTCGGGAACTACGACATCGTCGTAATGGCGGGGATGGTGCCCTTCGATGTCGAGATCGATTTGATGACGGCGATGGTCAATGGCTGCCAGTCCGGAAAGACCCGCTATTTACTGTTTACATCGGGGACCGGCGTACTGTCGATCGAGGCCAAGGAAGGTCAGTGGAGCCAGTACACCTTCGCGGAGGACGATCCGTTTCCGTTTCCGGCACGGGAAAACCGCGCCTTGCGCATCCGCACCGAAACCCTGGTTCGCGAAGCCAGCAATGACACCCTTTCCACCTTCGTCATCCGCCCGCCGCTGATCTGGGGCAATGCGGGCAGCATCCAGGTGCCGCAGATCTTCGAGTCCGCGCGGCAGACGGGTAACGCCTGCTATCTGGGCGCGGGGCTCAACCTCTATTCGAACGTTCACGTCGAGGATTTGGCCGAAGCCTTCTGCCTCGCAATTGAAAAGGGCACGCCCGGCGCGCTCTATCACACCGTCAGCGGAGAAGCCGATTTTCGCGAAATCGCCGAAGCGGTGGCCCATGTCACGGGATGTGGCACAAAGAGCCTCGACTATGAGGGCGCCGTTGCGCTTTGGGGCAACATCTGGGTCGATCTTGCATTGGCGGTGAACAGCCGCTCGATCGCGAAGCGCGCCGTTGAAGACCTTGGTTGGTCGCCACGGCATCGGGACCTGATCGACGATATTCGCAACGGGTCCTATCTGGAAAGCTATAAAGCGGGACGGGGCGCCTTCAGCTGGCGGAGCCACGGGTAGGACGCTCCGCGCGATTATTGGCCAAAGGCATCATCTCTCAAGGAAACGTCATGAAAACAGTAAAGGCCGTTATTATCGGCTCCGGCAACATCGGCACGGACCTGATGATGAAAATGATCAAATATCCCCAGAATATGGAGTTGGTCGCGGTCGTCGGCATCGATCCCGCATCCGAAGGCCTGGCAATGGCACGCGAACGGGGGATTGCGACAACCCATGAGGGGATCGAGGGCCTCAAGAAGCTGCCGTGCTACCCCGAAATCGGCATCGCGTTCGACGCAACGAGCGCTTATGCCCACAAGGCGCATGACGAGGCCCTGCGCGCTGACGGCATTCAGGTGGTGGACCTGACGCCGGCCGCCATCGGTCCTTTTACCGTGCCCCCGGTCAACATGCGCGCAAACCTGGATGCGCCCAATGTCAACATGGTCACCTGTGGCGGCCAGGCTACGATACCGATGGTCGCAGCGGTCAGCCGGGTTGCGACGGTGCACTATGCAGAGATCGTTGCATCGGTTTCGTCACGCTCGGCCGGACCGGGCACGCGCGCGAATATCGACGAGTTCACTCGCACCACGGCCAACGCGATCGAGAAAGTCGGCGGCGCTGCCAAAGGCAAGGCGATCATCATCCTCAACCCCGCGGAACCGCCCATGATCATGCGCGATACGGTTTTCACCCTGTCCGAAGGGGCTGACGAGGACGCCATCCGTCAATCGGTCGAAGAAATGGTCGCCGAGGTCCAGAAATATGTGCCGGGATACCGTCTCAAGCAGAAAGTGCAGTTTGAACGGTTCGGCGATAACAACAAGCTGAAGATTCCCGGTCGGGGCGAATTTACCGGCATCAAGACGTCCATCTTTCTGGAGGTCGAAGGCGCTGGCGACTATCTGCCCAGCTATTCGGGCAATCTCGACATCATGACCGCCGCAGCGAAGGCGACCGGCGAACTGCTCGCCGAACGGCGCATGGCTGCTGCTGCCTGAAGGAAATATAATGCCAAAACTCAATGTAGAAGCGGGTGACAAACTTTACATCCAAGACGTCACGCTCCGTGATGGCATGCACGCCATCCGCCATATGTACGGCCTCGACCATGTGCGCTCTATTGCCGCGGCGCTGGACAAGGCGGGCGTCGACGCGATCGAGGTCGCGCATGGCGACGGCCTCAGTGGCATGAGTTTCAATTATGGCTTCGGCGCGCATACCGACTGGGAATGGCTAGAAGCGGTAGCGGACGTCCTCGAAAAGGCGGTGCTGACCACGTTGATCCTGCCCGGTGTTGGCACTGTGGACGAATTGCGCCGTGCCTATGACATTGGCGTGCGCTCGGTACGCGTCGCCACCCATTGCACCGAGGCGGACGTATCAAAGCAGCACATCGGTATAGCTCGCGATCTGGGCATGGATGTGTCGGGCTTCCTGATGATGAGCCACATGATCGACGGCGAAGCGCTCGCCCAGCAGGCGCTGCTCATGGAAAGCTATGGTGTTCAGTGTGTCTATGTCACCGACAGCGGTGGCGCGCTCGACATGGACGGCGTGCGGGAACGCCTGCAAGCCTATGACCGGGTGTTAAAGCCCGAAACACAGCGCGGCATTCACGCGCATCACAATCTGTCCCTGGGTACCGCAAACTCCATCGTCGCAGCTCAGGAAGGCGCCTATCGCATTGACGCGAGCCTTGCCGGCATGGGTGCGGGCGCCGGCAATGCGCCGCTGGAGGTGTTTATCGCAGCCGCGGACCGCAAGGGCTGGAACCATGGATGCAATGTGATGGCGCTAATGGACGCGGCCGAAGATCTCGTCCGTCCGCTTCAGGATCGCCCGGTCCGCGTCGATCGCGAGACCCTCGCGCTGGGTTATGCAGGGGTCTATTCAAGCTTCCTGCGCCACGCCGAAAAGGCCAGCAAGGATTATGGGATCGACACGCGCGAGATCCTCGTCGAACTGGGCCGTCGCAAGATGGTGGGCGGACAGGAAGACATGATCGTCGATGTGGCGCTCGACATGGTCCGCGAAAAGGAAAAAGCGGCGTCGTAACGCCGCTTTAGCGGAAACCGATCTTCGCTTTTCCCAGTCCATCGATTGCCATCTCGAACTCGTCGCCGGGTGCGGCGGGTTCGAGCGGCACCAGTGAACCCGACAGGATGATGTCGCCAGCCTTGAGCGCCACGTCATAGGCCCCCAAAGTGTTCGCCAGCCACGCTACAGCGGTGAGCGGCGACCCCTGAACGGCGGAACCATAGCCTTCCGAGAGGGCCACGCCGTTTTTCCATACCTGACAGTGCAGACCGGGGAGGTCCAGATCGCGCGGATCGACCCGCTCCTCGCCGAGCACGAATATGCCGCAGGATGCATTATCAGCGATCGTATCGATGATCTTGATATCCCAACCCGCAATCCGGCTGTCCACGATTTCGAAGCATGCGCACACGCTCTCGGTCGCTGCCAGCACATCGTCCTCGGTCACGCCCGGCCCGATGAGGTCGGACCGCAGAATGAACGCGATTTCCGCTTCCGCTCGCGGCGCGATAAGATTGCCCTCGATGGGATAGGCGGAGCCGGACGGCACCTGCATGGGATGGGTCAGGAAACCGAAGTCGGGGCGATCCACGCCCAGCATGTCCTGTACCGCCTTCGATGTGACGCCGATTTTCTTGCCAACGACCCGTTCGCCCTCATTTTCCCGTCTCGCCAATATACCAAGGGAAATCCGGTAGGCATCGTCGATCGTCAGCTCTTCCCGGTGGCGAAGCGGTGGCACAGTACGATTGGCGCGCAAGGCCTCGAACAACTCATCGGAATAGTTTTGAACGCGCGCTTCCTGGCTCATCAAACATCTCCGCAATAATTATTGGCACTGAAGATCAGACCGGAATGGGAGCGCCCCCGATCAAGCCCTTCAGTTCGCGACACGCATTGTCGAGGGATTGGGGCGGTACGATAGCCGCAACGACACGGTCGGGACGCAGCACCACGATCGAACCATCGGGTTCCTGCTGCGCAAACCATTCGTGAAGATCGCCGCCGACATCGCCGAGAAGCTCCGTTCCCGGCAACACCTCGCCTCTGAACCCGTCCATTTGAGTTGGTGGAATAATCGCGATCATCGCCGCCCCGATGGACTTCCAATATTGCCGCATATCTTCGGACATGTGAACCTGCGGGTCCGTCGCCCAGGAGATCACCGCGAAGCGCAAGCCCACCGCGTCGTCAAGCATCCGCGTGACACGGTTGCCATCGATGACACGAGGCTGCGGGAACAGCCGCCCCGTCGCACGACCGCGCGGCCGCTCCGGACGTTCGGGCAGAATGATGCCACGCGTGAACCGGGGCATCGGCTTGAAACGCATTTGCACAAAATACCGCTTCACGGGCGGGATCGCATTCAGCGCCAGCGCTACCCGGTCCCGCAACCAGGCGAGGATCTTGTTGGTCGGCGCAAAGATCTTTCCCGCCGTAACCGAGAGATCGATCATGGCCTTGGCGTGATCCCGTCGTTCCGCTTCATAGCTGCCGATAATGTCGGCAGAGGCCTCGCCCCGGACGACCATCGCGATTTTCCACGCGAGATTGGTGGCATCACGGATACCCGAATTATATCCCTGTCCCTGCCAGACCGGCATAAGATGGGCGGCATCGCCAGCGAGTACCGCCCTGCCCTTGTGAAAATGGGCGGCCAGCCGGGCGTTGTGCGTATAAACGCGGCTGCGCATGACCTTCGCTTTCTCCGGATGCGGAAGGACGCGTGAGAGCAGACTCTGGACGCCTTCGTCGGTCGTCAGTTCTTCTTCGGTTTCGTCGCCGAAAACCATGAACTCCAGTCGGCGCATGCCGTGCGGCAGAGCGATGGAAACATATGGCCGGGACGGCACGCAATGGAGATAGGAATCCGGCAACCCGATCGGATCATCCAGCAGATCGATGACCACCCAGCGCGTGGAATCGGTGACGCCGTCGAAGGCAATGTCCAGCGTCTTTCGCACCAGACTCCGTCCGCCGTCGCACCCGATCAGCCATTTTGCTGCGATCGTCCGCTCACCCTCGTTCGACCGCGTCTTCAGTGTGACCGTCTCGGCGTCCTGCTCGAACGAGACCAGTTCGGTGTTGAATTGCACCTGCACATGATCAAAGCGGGAAAGGCCTTCGTACAGCACTTCATCGACCATCGGCTGAATGAAGGAGTTGCGGCGGGGCCAGCCAAATTCCCTGGTTTTCGGATCGATCAGCGCGAACGTCTTGCCCGTCATGGTGAGAAAACGCATCTTCTGATCGGGCGTCGTATGGGCGGCAACCTGCTCACCAAGCCCGATAGCCTGAAAGCTGCGCAGGCATTCGTCATCCATCCCGACGCCACGGGGATAATCGATCAGCCTGTCACGCTGCTCTATCACCAAAGCGCTGACGCCCATCTTGCCGAGATAATTGGCAATGGTCAGCCCCACCGGCCCCGCACCGACGATGACGACATCCGTCGTCCCGCGCCCCATGTCCGTAGCCGCGCTCATGGCTCCCCACGCCCCAACAAGAAGTCGAGATGAATCTGATTGAACTTTTCGGGGTCCTCGAATTGTGGCCAGTGTCCACAACCGTTCATGACCTCGTAGTGCGCGCCGGGGATCAAACTCGCGATCCGCGCGCCCTCTTCCGGTGTCGCGGTCGGATCATGAGAGGTCCACAGCACCAGCGCTGGCGCAGCGATCCTTCCGGTCTCTTCGTCGGAGAACATGTTGCGTCGCCGCGTTTCCATGTCCTGAAGGCAAAGAACTCTGCGCATCACGTCCGGAAACCCCGGCTGCGCATAGATCGCACGCCGTGTTTCGACGAGATCGTCGTTCACCTTGGAATGATCGTGCATCAGGAATTCCAGCCGAGACCGGATACGATCGGGATTGGGATCGTTGGCGGCTTCCATCGACAGACGCTGGATCCGCTCCATCACTTCGGGATGCGCGGTCCAGCCGCCCGCCGTGTTGAGCACGAGCCGGTCGATTTTCTCGGGATGGTGGATCGCGATCCATCCTGCGACCCAGCCTCCCAGCGATTCACCGGAAATGTGGGCCTTGTCCCGACCCAGTGCCTTCATGACGGCCAGCACATGCGCCCCATAATCGGCCACTTCATATGCGCTGTCGGGCTTGTCCGTCCAACCATGCCCGATCAGGTCGATGGACACAGTCCAGAAATGCTCGCCGTGCGCCGCAAAATTCCGGCTATAGGCCTCCGCATGGCCGCCCGTGCCATGAATCAGCAAGAGAAGTGGCTTGTCGGGAGAGCCGGATGAAATATAGCGGGTCGTAATGCCATCGGCGTCCAGAAAGCCTTGACTGAACGGCACGCGGGTCAAATCCGACCAGATGGATCTATAATATTCCGACATTTTCTCTCTTTCAATGACTCGCAAACAGGGTGGGATCTTCGATCCCTCAAATATCCGTCAGCGATTGGTCCTCATTCGCTGTGGCCAGCAGCATCCCCATTCCGGTGATCCAGGATTGAACGGGCTCGTAATAGATCTGCGTGGCAGAATAGTTCTCGCCCAGCGTGGAGAGCGCCGCGATCCACGCCCGCGCCTCGCCACCTCCCCTGCCGCCTGCCTCACGAATGCTGTCGTCCGACGTACCATCCAATACCGTAAGGTCGCCAGCAACAAAGGCATCCAACAGCGTTTGATCCCATTCCGGATTGATGGCCCGGAGGCGTGACTTGCCAGCTTCCATCGCCTGCCCCTCGAGCTGGGCCTTGCTCTGCCGCGCGAAGCGCTGCCCATGGGGGAGAGGCGTTCCCTTTACCAGCCGCTCGCGCACCTGCGGCGCCGCACCGGCAAGCGACGGCATCGGAGGATCGTGAGACAGCCCGCCCGAGCCGATGATCAATATGCGCTCAGGCGCCTGTCGCGCCCAATCGCCAACCGCCTGGCCCAGGGCACGCACGCGTTGAAACGTCGGCAATGGCGGCGCGGCGCAGTTGACGAAAATCGGGATCATCCGGAACAGCGGGAAGGTTGTGGACAGCCACTCCAGCGGCTGGATCGCCCCGTGATCGACCTGCATATCGTGGGACAGCGCCGTATCCACACCGGACAGGAGCACCGACCGGGCAAGATCGGTGGCCCGATCCTCCGGAATATCCAGCTTGCCCGATGCTGTGCCGTAATCCCCGACCGAGGTGCCCTCTATACCGACACAAAAGGGCGGGAGCATCTGGTAGAAGAACCCGTTAAGATGGTCGGGATAAAAAACGATCGTCAGATCCGGCTCGGCGCCGGACACGAAATCCGCCATCTGTTCCAGCGCTTGGTTGAAACGACGGCCTGTGTCAGGTGGAGGGGCGTTGCTGTCCTTCAGCGGGCTGTGCGACAGACATACGGCTCCAACAATCACGGCATATCTCCCGAAGTCCCACCGCCATCATATTTCGATGGTCGGGATTGCGGGCGAGGATTGATAATCGCTTGATCTTTGGCAACATCAATTGCATGGCTGTTCGCCTAACGAACGGGCGAATCCATGGCTTCCGAAACTGCAACCCCGTACAAAGACGTCAGGTCGCTGGCGCGCGGGCTCCGGATTATCGAGACGCTCAGCGAGCTTGGCTGGGCCAAGATCGGGACCATAAGCGCGGCGGCGAATATCGATCGGTCTTCGATCTATCGTCTTGCCAATACGCTGGAGTCCCTCGGTTATGTCACCAGAAGGAACGAGGATGGCGCCATCGCACTGACCCCGAAATTCTCCTATATCGCCGATGCGCTGAAAGATGGTGATTTCGTCACCCAGTTCGCTTGGCCGCCGCTCTTCAAACTCACCAAAGAGGTCCTATGGCCGTGCGATTTTGCGAGCCTGAAAAGCGGCAAGGTCCTCATCAGCCTGACCACCCACAAGATCAGCCCCATGTCGATCCATCGCGGCATGATTGGCAAGGAACGGTATCTGCTCCGCTCCGCGCTGGGGCAGGCCATATTGTCGAAGATGTCCGAGGACGAGGTCGAAAGGATTCTTTCGCTCGTCGAGGTGAGCGGGGGAATAAACGGCGAAGATGTCCGAGACCGCGCCGAGGTGAAACGGAAGCTGGATTTGGTCCGGAGCCAGGGTTACGCGAGTTCTGCTGGCCAGACCGAAGCAAAGATCAGCGCCATAGCCCTGCCTGCGTTGGCGCCCGACGGGACCGTCGCAGGTGCGGTCAACATCGTATTTTTTCGAAGCGCAATGACGACGGAAGAGGCTGCTCAACGCTATTTGGCGAAGCTGCGGGAATGCGTCGAGGAAATAGAGCGCTCGCTCCGGGATTTCGCCGAACGAAAGGACTTCCTGTCCGAGTAAGGACCGCGGCGCTTTGCGCGGCTTGCGAACCGGTCGCCGGGCGCCGATGTCCGCCTATCGTGCTGTCAGTCCTCCATCGACGATGATCGCCTGTCCCGTAATGAACGATGCCTGATCCGACGCGAGAAACGCGACGACCGCCGCGATCTCCTCCGGCTCTCCCCAGCGCCCCATCGGCACCCTGAGCTTGTTGTTGATCAGCTCGTCACTTTCGGCTTGGGTCGGCATGAACGAAGCGGTCATAGGCGTTGCGATATAGCCGGGACACACGACATTCACCCGGATTCCGTCCTTGGCGTATTTGAGCGCGGCGTCCTTTGTCGCGCCCACCACGCCATGCTTGGACGGCCCATAACCTGTGGGACCGATGGACCCGGTAACCCCGGCAATGGAGGCAATGTTGATGATCGATCCACCGCCTGCACTCTGCAATAACGGGAGGCTCGCCCGCATGGCACGCCACGTACCCAGCAGGAACATATTCACATTGCGTTCGAAATCATCATATTGATCGGTACTGGTTTTCCCGGCCGAGTTTACTACGATGTCGAGCCGCCCGAAATGACCGGCGCCCGCTTCGATGCTGCTTCTGACGGAATCATCGTCGCGCACGTCAACCGCCGTGAAGAAGGCATCCCCTCCCTCCTTGGCGATCTCGGCGATCAACTCGCCAGCAACCTGCTCGTTGACATCGGCGATGATCACTTTCGCCTTGCTGGCGATCATGGCGCGTGTTGTCGCACGCCCGATCCCGCTTGCCCCACCCGCAATCCAGCAGACTTTACCTTCCAGGCTGGGATACGCGATCATCTCCATTGCGACGTTCTTTCCTTATGATGAGGCGATTGCGCTGGCGCGCCGGTTGTTTTGATTCATGGACAGAAGACACTTGGCCCCGACGAGCGGGCAGTACCAATCGGCTTCTGGCGGTGTATCGATAAGTGCACATAGTCGGGCTTGGCAACGACCAAAAATCGTTCGTTCGCAGTGCAAACGGACACGGGGGGCCCGCTCCGCACATCCGTCCCCGTCCCTTTTTCCCAAAGCCGATCACGACATTTTCCCGCCTTACCCGCTGCCCTCACAGCCATTGTGCCGACGACGGGCAGGAAGACTTCTCTTATCCGTTCATTTTATGAACAGTCTGACCATGGCAATTGTCACGTAAATTCGCGCGCCATATCGTCCGCCCCACGAACGCACGAACCGTTATCCACGCGAACTGTTCGATGCGACACTCCAACGCCGCGGTTAAAGCGGCTCTACCCTTAGGATGCCGAAATGGATGATAAGACGATCGCGGAACAGGTTCAGGGATGGCTGTCCGCTTTTGAAAGCGCGCTGGGAGGACAGGACGTCGACACCCTAACCGCTCTTCTCAGCGATCCTGCCTATTTTCGCGACAACGGCGCTCTGACGTGGGATTATCGGCAATTCCACAGCCGTGAGGCTTCGGTTGACGTTCTGCTGGCGGCGGCGCGCGAAGTCGAACCCCATAACTTTCGGATTTCCAGTGTGTGGCCCGCCCCCCGCGTTATGGAGGGCAGCGATCCCGTGATGATCGAAGCGTTTGCCGACTTTGACACCAAACATGGCAAAGGCGTGTTGTTGTTTCATGCCATCTGGGACGAAAGCCGTTCGACCGTGAAAGGCCGCGCGCTCTACACTCGGCTGGAAGATCTCAATGCCATCAAGCCGACCGCTCCCTATCCGCGCGGACGCGGTTTTGAACAAAGCTATCCCGGCGAAACATGGAAGCAGCATCGCGACGCAGAACGGCGGTTTGAACGGGAAGATCCTGAAGTTCTCGTCATCGGCGCTGGTCAGGCGGGCCTTGTGTCGTCCGCATTCCTGAAGAAATTCGGGGTTAGCGTCCTCAACATTGATCGCCATGAAAAGGTCGGCGACAGCTGGGGCAAGCGGTATGAATCGCTCTATCTGCACAATCCCATCGAAATGAACGAGTTTCCGTTCCTGCCTTTCCCGCCGCATTATCCGGAATATCTGCCCAAGGATCTGATTGCGGAATGGCTTGAACTTTATGCCCGCTACATGGATCTGGATGTCTGGACCTCGACCGAATTTTGCAGCGCGGAGTTTGATGAAAACACGCGCCGCTGGTCAGCGGTCGTGCGCCCGGCCAACGCCGCCGATGGCGCAGAACGCACATTGCATCCCAAACATATCGTTCTTGCAACGGGGGGTATCGGCGGCAAGCCGCAGGTGCCGGAAATGCCGGGTCTCGAGAGCTTTTCCGGCAAGGTGTTGCATTCGTCGCAATACACGAAGTGCGCCGATTATAACATCAAGCGCGCCTTCATTGTCGGTGTCGCAACGAGTGCGCACGACATTGCCCGCGACCTGACCAGAGGCGGCGTGGAGGTAACCATGCTGCAACGGGGGGCCGTTGTCGTCACCAATGTGGAAACCGCCAATCTCGCTTATGCAGGGTATATCAACCCCGATATTCCCACTCCCCTGGTCGATATCAGCTACGGCGTGTACCTGATCAATCCGACGCGCGAGGCCGCCAGCCAAGCCTATCACAAAATGGCCAAGGAGATGGACAAGGCTCTCCTCGAACGGCTGTCCGCGGCTGGCCTACGTCTTGGAGATGGGGTGAACGGCCAAGGCTTCCTCGATCTGTTCCTGCGTACCGGGGGCGGCTATTACCTCAACACCGGCACGTCGGAGATGGTGGCCAACGGCGAAATCAAAATCCGGCAACACGAGGATTTTGCCGAGTTCGTTCCCCAAGGCGTCAAGTTCAAGGATGGATCGGTGCTGGAAACCGACATGATCATTCTCGCCACCGGATATCAGAGCCGCCGGACGGAAGTCGTGGACTTTTTTGGCGAAGATGTAGCCGAAAAGGTCGGTGAGATCGCGCGGCTCGACGCCGAAGGCGAATGGTCGTGCATGTGGGGCCAGACCGGGCAACAGGGCCTGTGGTTCAACGGCGGCGGCATTAATCAGATGCGGCCGGGTTCGGAGCGTCTCGCCCTGCTGATCAAAGCCGATCTGGAGGGGCTTATCCCGGATGACTACCGGCGTACGCCCAAGAACTCCGGAGCAAAGCCGCGATACGAAAAGAAGCTGGCGACGAGTGTGAGCTGAACCGCGATCCTGTGCATACCGGTACCGTTGGAAAGCTTCTTCCCTCTGACGGTCCGGTAGGCTCCTTCACCAAAGGAGGGCAGGTTTTCGGGATCGGACAAGTCGCATAGGGCACGAGCTATCCCCCTTGCCGGGGGGAGCATGTCGCCGCGCCTGTTCGCCAGAAGAACATAAATATAAATCGAGTGCCCAGAGCGCTCATGCGTTCGCGATCACCGGTCCACGACAGGATCGGTCCGTTGCCGAACGCGTCACCTGTTGGCCGACTGCCGGAAATGCGTGGGCGAGACGCCAACCATACGATGGAAGGCGATCGAAAAGGTGCTGGGCGACGAAAATCCGAGCCGGTAAGCAATACTCTTCATCGACAGCGTGGAATTAAGCAGCAGATTCTGCGCCTGCGCTACCTTGCGCCGCATAACGAATTCGTGAACCGTCAGGCCCGTCGTGACCCGAAACTTGCGGCGAAGATGAGAAGCGCTGATACCCAGCTCTCCCGCCAGATCGTGCGCACTCGGGATAATGTCTTCTGCCTCGTCGATAAAGCTTTCGAGCCGCGCAAGCTCCGTATCCAGAAGACTGCCGCCCACGACCTCCCGGATCATAAAATTGGGTTCGCTCAGGGACCATCGCAAAATCGAAGCAAGGGCCATGCGCAGGCACCCCTCGACCATGAGCGCGGTCGAAGCGCGCGGATACATGATCTCCAGCGAGATGCGGTGCAGGCTATGGCACGCATCGGGATCGTCGATGGTCGGCGGCTGGTTCGCCCGCAGATTTTCCCACGCCTTGGCCAAAGCCCCGGTGAGGGCTTCATCCTCGATCCTGCACACCAGAACACGCGCACTATGCTCTTCCTCCGTTGGGTTGACGAGCAGCCTGCCGCCCGGCGGCAAAAAGGTCATCTTCCCAAGGGTTACGTCGTCACCCTCATCGCAATGGCCATGCAAGTTCAACTGGTGAGGAAGAAGGCGGTATTGCAGATTATATCCGTCCGCTTCGAAGACGAACTGTTCGTTCCCCCATTGATATTCCACAACAGAAAAATGAGCGCCCGGAACGGTGTATTCCGCAATCTGGCGAACCCTGCAGGGCTTGATTCCATTCGCGTGGATCGATCCTGTGGCATCCTTTCCCGTAGGTTCAGGCGGGAGGGATGTTTTCAGGCTGTTGGATGCGGCAATCATCGCCTTGCTTCCCTCTCTGTAAGTCCGCACATCTCGGACATAGGACAGGTTCAGATATTTTCTGGTTTCCGGCGTATATGATAGCGTGCGTGGCCCGAATCACCAAATGTCGCGGCAAACGGCCATCGGCCAAGAAGGGACAATATCTCTGGTACCGCCCAGAGACGTGCCGTCACGCACCCGGAAGACCAACGAATAATGGTCGTATCCTATCGCGGACATGCGACCGCTGCCCCTCCATCGAGGGGCATGGGTTGCACGCCCACTCGATCAAACCAGCCGTTTCTTACCCGGTGTGAAAGTCGCTGGCATGTTGATCCAGCCGTTGATCGTCCCGACCGAGGGATAGCGCTCCGCCGCCGAAACATCCACCTTGTAGTCCGGCATGCGTTCCAGGATCTGAGTCAGCATTTCCTCGAACATGACCCGTGCCATGAACGAGCCGATACAACGATGCATACCCGCACCGAATGCGATGTGGCGGTTGGGAAAGCGGGCAAGGTCGATCTTTTCCGGTTCGTCGAATATTTCCGGATCGCGATTCCCGGAGGACCAGGGCAGGAACACACGGTCGCCTGCCTCCATTTTCACGTCCCCAATATCGAAATCTTCCACGACGTTGCGGGCGATCCCGTGCATGGGTGAGAAATAGCGAACCAGTTCCTCCCGGGCCGTGGGGAGGAGTTCCGGTTCAGCAATCAGCCGCTCGCGCTCTTCTGGGTTCTCGTAAAGATAGACCAGCGTATGCGTGGTCAGAGACGTCGTCGTATCGACCCCGCCCGCCAGGATATTCAGCGCATAGCCCAGCGCTTCTTCCTCGGTCACGGGCCGACCGTCAATTTGACCGTGGGCGAAATACGACAGCAGATTGTCTTCTTCCGGAAGTTCGCGATACCGGCGAAATTCTTCGGCACAGCGCTGATACACCCAGTTGAAGCGTTCCAGCGCCTTGCCGAACTCCTCGCTTTCCTTGGGCAAAAACACGATTTCGTGCATGGCGTCCGCATGTTCGCGCCATTCTTCCAGCGGCAGCCCCATCAGCTCCATGGTCGCCATGGCCGGAACCGGACCCGTCAGGTCGTGCACAAAATCGAGTTTCCCCGTTTCGATCACGCGGTCGATCATCTCGGTCGTGAAGTGACGGACCCGTTCCCGCCTGACCTCGGAGGCCTTGGGCGCGAACTTGCGGTTGATGAACGACCGATAGGAATCCCACTCGGGGCGATCGGTCTCGATCGGAAGGCCCCGCACGCTCGTGCCGGGCGGGATCAGCACGCCGCCCTTCACAACATCGTTTTCGGCATCGTAGGTCTTGTTGCTACGGAAGACATCGCTTGCTTGGGCGATGGCGACAATATCGCGGTAGCGGCTCGCCACCCAATAGCCGCCATGGTTCTTCGACCAGGCTATGGGGCATTCACTGCGCATCTCGCGATACTGGTCGGGCCAGCTGCTCGCATAGGCTCGGGATTCGTGATCGTGATCGATCGGGCACTGTTTGCCGGAAAGCTTGCTTTGCATGACGCCTCTCATCCTCTTTTTTCCGTCGAACAGCCTTCAATAGATGTCGACGGCTTCTTCGGGACAGCTCCGCGCGGCTTGGCGGACGGCTTCTTGAAACTCTTCCGGCACGACATCCACGGTCACCGAAGCGCGCCCATCTTCATCGCTGAGGACGAAAATTTCCGGTGCCGCGAGGTAGCACATCGCATGGCCGACGCATCGTTCCGCTTTTATCCGCACCCGCATCCCAACTCTCCCGTTTGATTGCGTCTAATGTGCTGGAGATTGGTACGATATGCGCGCACAACTGCTTTTAAAACTAGCGCATTCCATTGCTTTGTTGAGCAGAAGGATGGCGGCCACGAGTCCATGCTGCTCCGTTATGGCAGGTCCGCTGCACCATCGACGAAAGCCGAGCCGGAACCGCGCGCCCATTTCAGAAAAAAGGCACGCACAATTCACACCCGCGGGTTGTGGGATTGCGCGGTCACTCCTCTATAGATGGGCACAATATTCGGCCGGGACAATAGCAAGGGAGGGACAGGCAATGCGGAACTTGAAGGGCAAAGTTGTGCTGGTCACCGGAGGCGGGGCAGGCATCGGCGAGGCAACGGTGGCCCGGTTTGTCGAGGAAGGGTCGCTCGTTGTCGTTACCGACATCGATGAAGCCAAGGGGCGTCAGGTTGCCGATCGCCTGAGTTGCCCGTTCGTGCCGATCAATGTTGCCGACGCTGCCTCGGTCGAGCGGGCGATAGCCGCAGCAGTGGAACATTTTGGTCGACTTGACATCATCGTCAATAATGCCGGCGTTGTCTCCGAGCGTGCGCTCATTCATGAATCCACCCAGGAAAATTGGGATCGCGTTCTCCGCATCAACCTGGACGGTGTGTATTACGGAATGAAATATGCGCTGCGCCATTTCGTCGCGCAGGGCAGCGGGGTGATTGTCAACGTAACGTCCACTGCGGCGCTAGTCGCCTTCGCGCAATTGCCTCCCTATAACGCGTCAAAGGCAGCCGTGTCGCAGCTGACCAAGGAAGCGGCGATCGAATATGCCGCAATGGGGATCAGGGCCAACGCTGTCGCGCCGACGGGGCTGCTGACGCCCATGAACGAAAAGCTGGCCGAGACGACGGGCGACGCGAAGGCGTTCATTGACCACATGAGTAGCATGAACCCCATGCCGGGTATGCCGACCGCCGACGACATCGCTGCGGCCATCGCCTTTCTCGCCAGCGACGACGCCCGGTTCATTACGGGTGTAACGCTCGCGGTCGATGGCGGCTACACCGCGCAGTAACGCGGTCCGCGCAAAACTATGTCGGGCTCGTCGATACTATCGTCCTGGGGCAGTTTCTGACCCAAAATCCGGTCATCGCGCGATCCTTTTCATAATCATGAGCGCTTTCCAAAAGCGTCGTTCATGGGATCCGATCACGCTTGCTGCTAGCCTGTTGGCAAATAGCCAAGAGGAGCCGCGACATGGAGAAGGAACTCCGCCTGGATGGACAGGTGGCACTGGTGACCGGCAGCGGGCGGGGATTAGGTCGCGCGCACGCCCTGCTCCTTGCCGCACGCGGCGCGGCAGTCGTCGTCAACGACCCGGGGGGCAGCCTGGAAGGAGACGGCGAAGACCGGATGCCCGCCGACGGCGTGGTAGAGGACATTACGAGCGCGGGCGGCCAGGCTGTCGCCAATTTCGATTCCGTCGCGAGCGAGGCGGGAGCGAGCGCCATGGTGGCCGCAGCGATCGATCACTTCGGCCGGATCGACATCGTCGTCAACAATGCCGGAAACTTCCTGCCGCGCCGCAGCTTCACCGAAAGCAGTTCTGAGAGCTTCGCCAAAATCTGGGCGGTTCACACGATGGGCTCTATCAACGTGATCCGTGCCGCCTGGCCGCACATGGTCGGTCAGGGCTACGGGCGGATCGTCAACACCGCGTCGCACACCGGTCTGCTGGGATCACGCGGTTCGCTCGAATATTCGGTGGCCAAGGCGGCCATACTTGGTTTGACCAAGACGTTGGCGCTTGAAGCTGCGGAGCTCGGCATCGCGGTCAATGCCATCGCACCAGGCGCCCTGACCCGGCCGGTGAACCAGATGGAGGAAGTCGCGCAACTGGTGCCACCCGGAGCGTTCGAACCGGATTTGGTCTCTCCCACCGTTCTGTGGCTCTGCCATCCAGAGTGTGGCGTGAATGGCGAAGTGCTGGGCGTGATGTCGGGGACGACGACGCGCATAAAGATCGCTGAAACACAGGGCTATTGGAGCAGCACGCCCACGCCGGAAGCCATCCGCGATCATTTCACCCACATCATGGCCGAAGAGACGCTTGCCGGCTCTGGGCTGACCTTCGGTCAGGAAGCCGAGACGCGGGGGATGGAGCTGATGATGCATTATATCAGTCACGCATAATAAATTTGGACAGGAGCAGGCAGAAATGGCGCTTTCACTCTCAGAACTGTCGGACCGCGAAGAAATCCGTCAGGTTATCTACAAGCATTTCCGGGCCGCCGACCGGCTGGATCAGGCCCTTGAGATGGAAGCATGTTGGGATGACGCGGTGTTCGAAGGCGGTCCTGTCGACCAGCTGATGAGCGAAGCGGTACCCATCATTTACGGCGAAATGCTGCCAAAATATTTCGATGTCACCAATCATTACATGGCGAATTTCCTGATCGATGTGCGCGGAGATGAAGCCTTCACCGAAACCTACGCCCTTGCGTATCATATCGTTCCCGCAGACGAACACGCCATCATGGCGGTGCTCGGTCCCAAGAAATTCGCAGAAATGAATAACGACGCCAGCCGGCGCTATGAGTTCATCATGGGCATGCGCTATGCGATGCGGCTCGAAAAACGGGGCGGCGTGTGGAAGATCGCGACCATACGGATCGTCAATGACTGGAGTTCGGCAAAGCCCTATTCCGGCGTCGAGGAGGAAGGCGTGTACAGCTTCCTCAAGCTGCGCGGAACACGCGACCGCACCGACCAGTCCTATCCCTGGAACCCTTAGAACCCAGATCCGTCAGGGGGAGAGGCGGCTCGCCGCTAATGATCGGCCGTCGGAGCCGTACCCGGCGCCTGCTTCTGCATAAAGTTGATCATCCGCACGCCCGCCGGGCCAGCGCGCCATCCATGCAGGATTCCCGGGATGATCACACTGTCCCCGGCGCGCAGGGTCACTGACTGCTCCTCTTCCAGAAGCAGTTCCACCTCGCCTTCGATCACATAATTGATATCAAAGGTATCCGTGGCGTGCATCGTGGAGGAATCCAGGTCCGGGCCCCATTCGAAATAGCGAAACCGGAAACCTGTACCCGGCGGTTCCAGCGTAAAGCCGCGTGACCGGTCGAGCGGGTCGGGCATGTTGTAGGGCGGCAGGCCGTCGGTTTCCCACAATTCGGCGAAACAGGCGTTCCCGGCCGGAACGGGGCTTACAAAATCGGGGACCGCCTCGATTTTCAGCTTACCGACCCGCGCGTCACTGGTGAAAAGCACCGACTGGGGTTTGCCGTCATAGAGCACGGCTGCTTTGCCCTGTTCGTTCAGTCCGGTGACAACTCTTCGCATGCTGTTCGTTCCTGTGGGTCCGCTGTCGTAACGGGAAAGCTCAAACGCCGAGATGGCCGCGCTTTCCCTTGGGATAGTCTGCGCCTTTTCGTGAAGGCGCCTTGCTGAAAAGCTCCCAGCTGTAATCGTCTTGCGTTTCGCCATAAGCGCGCGAGGGCATGGCCGCGAACGGAAAGACCGAATCGTCCCACGGCGGGCTGTCGGCCGGGTTGGTCGCCCAGTCATAGACCGCGACCCGGTGGATGAACTTCCACACCTCTCCGCGTTTCTCCAGCCGGTCTTCATAGCGGCCGCCGAGGAACACATCCTTGAGATCGGGCTCCTCGCCCATCCTGTGCCAGGCGAGGAAATAGGTTTCCACATTGGCGAGATTGCCATCGATTTCCATGCAGCTCTGCCCCAGCATGTGGCCCATTTTCAGCGTCGGCCACATCGGCTTCATGGAATCGGCAAACCCACGACCGGACGCCTCGATCATCCCATGGTCGTCCCAACCGTCCGGCCAGTAGGTAGACGCGATGAGATCGGCATCCTGACGATCCATCCCGCGGCTGTAACGGGCCAGATTGTGCCGGATCTTCTCCCGATCGAGAAGCTCTTCCATTGTGATGGTGATGTCTTCGTGCCTCATGGCGCTCTCCTCTCGACCTAAATCCGCAGACCGGCCTGCTTCAGCAAGGGCATGACCCGTTCGCCGAAATATTTCAGTTCCTTCTTGTAGTCCAACATGCCCAGCAGAACGCAGTCAATGCCGCATTCCTTGATTTCCTTGAGCCCGTCGACAATCTGTTCCGGGGTGCCGATCAGCGCATGGCCGCCCGATCCGGCGACGGACTTTGCCAGATATTCCTTTTTCAGATGTTCGGCGAAAGATTGCTGGCTGACGCCGCTCATGAAGTTGTCGGCCGCTTCCCAGTCGCCATGGTCGATAATCGCCTGATAGGCCGCTTTCGCTTCTTCCTCGGTATCGCGGCAGACCACGACAACGAGTGTCACGACCCCGATCGTGCGACCATATTCCGCAGCCTTCCCACGGATGGAAGCCACATAGCGCTTGGCCTGATCGGGCGTTGTAAAGCTGGCGAAGTTGAGATCGGCATATTGCGCGGCGAAATCCTGTCCTGCGGGCGATGCACCGGCGTTGAGGATCACCGGGCGCGGCTGGATCGGTTTGGGCATCGCTTCCAGCCCCTCCAGATCCAGATATTTGCCGTGATAGTCCGATATCCCCTCTTCCGTCCAAAGCTTGGTCGCGACCTTCACCCAGTCGGCGCCATAGCCATAACGGTCGTCATGCTCGCGCAATTCGGTGCCCATCATGCGCATTTCCGGCATGTTCCAGCCCATCACCAGATTAAGTCCCGCACGTCCGCCACCAATATGGTCGATCGTGGTGAGGGCTTTCGCCGCCAGCACCGGATGAACCAGAGGAGCGATCAGGGTGGAGAAGGTCATGATATTCTTGGTCTCAGCCGCGATGCCGGCGGCATAGGTCAGTGTCTCGTAGACCTCGCCATTCCAGTTGGTTTCGCCGCCGAAGCCCTTGAAGCGTCCGACCGGAATAAAGGCTTCGAAACCGAGATCGTCGGCCAGTCGAGCCACATCCCGGCTGTGTTCCCAGCTTATTTCATAGCTAGTCGGCGCCTTGGTCATGAAGATATTGCCGCTGGCGTTAACGGAGAAGACCCCGAACTTCAGCGGCTGGTTGTTGAAGAGCGGGACATGCTTGGCGCGATAGTCCGCCAGCTCGGTCTCGAAATTAGGGTTGCCGTTCACATTGTCCTCCCATCGCGATCGGGTCTCACCCCGTCTGGCAGTGAGCCGTGAAACGAGCCTACATCATTCCGCTGGCCTTCCGGGTAGGCTTGGCTTTCCCAAATTGATCATTCCTTGGCTCAGCTACTCAGCAAACCGAGATGACCACCTTCCCGAATATTTCAGGTGCATCCTGAAGCCCATATGCGCGCGGGGCGTCTTCGAACGGCAAAACAGCTGCTATGACCGGCTCGATACGATGCCGGACGATAAACCGCGTCATCTCTTCGAACTGGTGCGCGCTGCCAACGGCGACGCCACGGATTATGGCCTGTTTACCCTGCAGCAGATAGGGATCGGGCGGCTCGCCATTTCCGGCGAGAAATCCCACCATGGCCACCTCCCCTTCGGGACGAAGCGCGGCAAGGGAATTATTCATCGTGCCCGCTCCGCCGACGTCCACGACTTTGTCGACGCCGCCCGTCGCCGCAAATATGGCCGCGCCCCATTGGTCGTCGCGCGAGTAATCGTGGCAGGTCTTCACCCCCAGATCGCGCAGCTTCGCGCATTTCGCCTCGCTGCTGGACGTCGCATGCAAGACCGCTCCTGCCGCACCGGCAAATTGCAGCGCGAACAACGAAACGCCGCCCGTCCCCAGCGCAAGAAGGCTATGTCCGGCGGCGAGCGGCTGCAAACCACCCATCACCGCGTTCCAAGCCGTCAGCGCGGCGCAGGGCAACGTCGCAGCGGTCGTCATATCGATCGCGTTGGGGATAGCGACCAGCCGGTCTTCGGCGAGGACCACATATTCGGACAACATGCCGTCCTCGTCTCCAGCACCAAGGCCGAGACCCATGTCGGTTCGCGGAGGACCGTCCTGCCAGTTCGCGAAATAGGTCGCCGCCACCCGGTCGCCCAGGCGCCAGCGCTGGACGCCCTCGCCCAGCGCGTCCACCACGCCCGCGCCATCCGACAGCGGCACCAGGTCCCTCAACCCGGCGCGCCCGTAGATACCGCTGAGCACCATCTGGTCCCGGCGGTTGAAGGAGGCGGCCTGAACCCGGACACGCACTTCGTGCGGCCCCGGTTGCGGCACGGCCACCTCCTGGATACGGAGGCCCGACACATCGGTGGCCGCTTTATCGAGCACCCAACGTCGCATCGTCACCGCCTTCAGCCCTTGGCAGACCCCATTAGGAATGCGCGATCCACACCGCCTTCGTGTGCAGATACTCCTCGACGTGATGCGGGCCAGATTCCATTCCATATCCCGACATTTTGTAGCCGCCGAAGGGAACGCCAGGATCCATCAGGGAATAGCTGTTGACCCACACGGTGCCCGCACGCAGCGAGCGGGACACCTTCATCGCCTTGTCGACATTGCTGGTCCACACGCCGCTGGCCAGACCATAAGGTGTGGCATTGGCGCGCGTAATCACTTCGTCGACATCGTCGAAGGGGATTGCCGATACGACGGGCCCGAAGATTTCTTCTTTTGCGATGCTCATCGAATCTTCGACACCGACAAAGGTCGTGGGCGGAATGAAATAGCCGTCGGCAAGTTCGCCTTCCGTGACCCGTTCACCGCCCGATATCGCTTTCGCGCCCTCTGCCACACCAGCCTGCAGATAGCCGCTGATCCGCTCCATCTGCTCCTTGGAAACCACCGGGCCGATCATCGTGTCCAGCTTGGTCGGGTCGCCAATCTTGAGCGAGTTGGCGAAGGCTGCGACCTTCTCGGTGAATTCCTCATACACCGGCCTCTCCACGAACAGACGCGAACCCGCCAGACAGGCCTGTCCGGAATTTCCAAAGATACCCATGGCGGCGCCGGGGACAGCGGCGTCGAGGTTAGCGTCGGCAAAGACGATGTCTGGAGACTTGCCACCCAGTTCCATCGTCAGGCGCTTGAGGTTGCCCGCAGAAGCGCGGACAATCTTTTGGCCCGTTTCGGTGGAACCGGTGAACGCAACCTTGTCGACGTCCATATGCTCGGCGAGCGCGGCACCCGCATCTCCAAAGCCGGTCACGACATTAATCACGCCGGGCGGGACGCCCGCTTCCAGACAGAGTTCACCCAGCAGCAACGGCGAAAGAGCCGCCTGCTCCGCGCATTTAAGCACCAGCGTACATCCGCTGGCGAGCACCGGTGCGATCTTCCAGCAGGCGTTGAACACCGGCCCGTTCCACGGAATGATCCCGCCGACCACGCCAACCGGCTCCCGAAGAGTGTAGGAAAGCGCCGAAATCGGCAAGGAGTTCGACAGTGTCTCACCATGAATGTTGAGCGCACGCGAGGCGTTGTAGCGGAATGTGTCGACGGTCATGCCCATCACCCAGTTGGTGATGGCCAGCGGTCCGCCCATGTCGACGGTATCGAGCAGCGCAAGTTCTGCCGACCGTTGCTCGACGAGCTCAGCAAGCCTGAGCAAAACCTTGTGGCGCTCATTGGGCGTGAATTTGGACCACGGCCCTTCGAACGCCCGACGTGCAGCGGCCACCGCAAGATCGATATCCTCCGGTCCGCCCCAAGCCAGCGAATCCAGTTGCTTGCCGGTGGAAGGATTGATGCTCTCAAATGTCCGGCCCGATTTGGCGTCCACCCATTTGCCGTCAATGAGCAGCTTCTTTGCCTGGCCGTTCAGAAAGGCCGGCATCTTGATCGGCTGATGTTCCAAAATCATCTCCTCTTCGCGCATGCGCTAATATCGCTTCGATGCTGATATCGGCGCGCTACAGCCGGATGAGAAGGTGCGTGCACAGAATTGCTTGCATTTGCTCGGATCGAAAAAGCAGGACCGGGAAATCAGGATGGGGGTCCCAACACTGTCCCTGAATACGGCACACCGACGGGTCATCCGGTCTTCGGGCATCTGCGTGCCGAGCCGGTGTTGCAGGGCGAGGGGCAGTCTTACGTCATACCCGCCGTAGCTCGACGGGGCCGTTCGCTGGGCGAACGCCATTCCCTTTGCTGTTGTTGGACGCCATTGCACCCCTTAGTGATTATGGGAAACAAACTTTCCGTGATCGATCATCCTTTCATGGGCAAGGTCGCCAACCCTGTTGGCAGCGTGAGGACATGCTCTTCGCTCAGACCGAACTTCACAAACGGGAGCCTGAAAAAATGTGTGACAATCACGATGGTGAAGCAGGCTCCGACGCCAATGTCAGCCAACTGCTGCGCAATGCGCCCAGCAATTGGGGCCGGTGGGGTGAACAGGATGAAGTCGGCGCGCTCAATTTCCTGACCAGTTCCGAAGTTCTGCGCGGCGTTCGCACCATTCGGAAGGGCAAGGTTTTCACCTGTGGCGAAGTGATCGGTCATCCCAAGGGCGATCCGCTGTGGCCTGGACGGGTTCCCGTCCAGCGCGAAATGGCGGTTGACAAGGATACCTACGTGCGCGGCGATATGCAGAGCCTTCCGGGCGGCGCGGAGTTTGCCGACGACAAGATCGAGATGTACCTGCAGGGATCGACGCAGTTCGATGCCCTTGGGCATGTCTGGTACGACGACAAGATGTGGAACGGCTATCCGGCCGCCTCCTCCAACGGCGGCATGAAGAAGGCGTCGATCCTGCCCATCGCACAACGCGGCGTGGTGGGACGGGGCGTGCTGCTCGATATGGCGGCGTACAAGGGCAAACCCTACCTCGACAAGGGCGATCTGCTTAATCTTGATGACCTGCTCGGTTGCGCGAAGAGCCAGGGTGTCACGATCGAAAAACACGACATATTGTGTCTTCGGCTTGGCTTTCTGCAGCTGCTCCACGTTCAGGGGCCGGATGTGTTCTACAAGGATTTTGTCGAACCCGGTCTGACCTACTCCCCTGAACTGGTGGACTGGTTCTACCGGATGGAAATTCCGTGCCTGTCAACGGACACGATTTCCAACGAGACCGAGCTTGATCCGGATATCGGCGTGCAAATTCCACTGCATTGTGCCCTGATGCGCAATCTGGGCGTCACCTTCAACGAAGTGTGCAATTTCGAGGAACTGGCCAAAGACTGCCATGAAGATGGGCAGTGGGATTTCCTGTACACCGCTGCGCCGCTCAAGGTGCATGAGGCGACCGGAGCTCCGGTCAACGTGCTGGCGATCAAGTGATGGCGACGACGACCGGCGCCTGCAGCAGGGTATCCTGCGCATTTCCTCTTAGCTTCGGGTGAACACAGTGTCGGATGAGAGTTATGATCTCGTAATAGCGGGCTCCGGCTCGGCGGGGTTGGCCGCAGCGATCATCGCCCACTCGCTGGGGATGCGGGCGATCGTTGTGGAGAAAACGGACCTGGTCGGCGGCACGAGCTGCTATTCCGGGGGAGTCATCTGGGTTCCAAACAGCCGCCAGAATGTCGCGAGTGGGGTACAGGACAGCGTTGATCGGGCAGAGCGGTATCTCGACAGCACGATCAGCAATTCGCATGAGCGCGAAGCGCGAAGGGTCTATCTCGAACGGGGCGGCGAAGCGGTTGCCTATCTGGAAGAAAAGACCGGCCCGCTCTTCTATGTCCGCGCGATAAACTCCCCCGATTATTACCCGGAAGCCGATGGCGCGGAGATCCAGGGTCGCGCGATGACGCCCATCACATATGATGGCCGTAATTTGAAAGAGAGGTTTCGCGACCTCCGCAGTCCCCTGCCGGAGCTGTGCCTGTTTGGTCGGCAAATGCTGGAGCTGATGGATGTCTATCATCTGCTCAACGCCCGCCGTTCGCTACGGTCGGCATGGCATACCGGCAAGCTGCTGTTGCGAGACGTCAAGGATCGCTTGTTCTACCGTCAATATGGTCGCGGCACGCGCCTGACGGGGGGCAACGCGCTTGTCGCCAGACTGTACAAGGCGGCGCTGGATCGTGACATCCCTGTTGTGCGCAACACGGCCTTGGTTGGCCTGATCAAGAAAGACGGTGTCGTCTGCGGGGTTGAGGTCACCCAAAACGGCGTGAAGCGCGAGATCCTCGCCAAACGCGGCGTCGTCCTGGCGACAGGCGGCTTCCCTTGGTCGAAAGATCTGCGCGAGCAGTTCATGGGGGACACGGAGTTCGGCTATTCTGCGACCAGTCCGGACAGCACGGGGGACGGCATCGCCATCGCCATGCAAAATGGCGGTCAGTTCGACCGGAAAAACAGCGAAGGGGCGTTCTGGACGCCGGTTTCGGTTGGCACGCGAGCCGATGGATCGACGGCGCGCTTCCCCCATTTGATGGCCGACCGTGCCAAACCGCGCTTGATCGCCGTCAACAGGCTGGGCCAGCGGTTCTTCAATGAAGCCGAAAACTATCATGATTTCGTCCGCGCCATGCACAGGGAATTGGGGAACGGTGATCAACAGCCGGTCCATCTGCTCTGCGACGCACCCTATCTGAAAAAATACGCGTTCGGGGCCATTCCCCCGCTTGCGTCAGAGCGGCGGCGGGCGCTCCGCTCGGGGTATCTCATCGAAGGGCGGACGGTTGAGGAACTGGCACACAAAATCGGCGTCGACCCGTCTCGGCTGAAGCAGACGATCACTGCGTTCAATCAGGACGCGCGCAAGGGCGTCGATGCGGAATTCGGCAAAGGATCGAGCGCGTACAACAGATATCTGGGCGACGCGACGCATGGGCCCAACCCATGCCTGGGGCCGATCGAAAAGGCGCCCTTCTACGCTATCCGGGTTTACGCCGGCGATATCGGGACGGCAATGGGCCTGGCGGCGGACGAACACTCGCGCGTGCTGGACGAAAATGGCGTCGCCATCCCCGGTCTTTACGCATGCGGCAATGATCGCAACTCCATCATGGCGGGCTCCTATCCCAGTGGTGGCATCACGATCGGCCCGGCGCTCGTCTTTGCGTATCTCGCCGTGCAGCATGCCTCACGAGCACAGGAGAACTGAACGATTATGACAGGCGACCCAGGCCCGAAGCCGTATCAACGCAAAGAGATACTCGTTGACGGCATAGAGACAAGCTATCTGGAAGCCGGGTCCGGCAAACCCGTCGTCCTGCTCCACGGCGGCGAATTCGGCGGCGAAGCCGAGGCCTGCTGGGAAGCGACCATACCCGCCCTGGCCGAACATTTCCGGGTTATTGCTCCGGATCTTCTGGGTTTTGGGCATACGGCGAAGGTCATCGACTTTGTCGACGGACGCCTGCGCCGGGTTCGTCACCTGGCCCGTTTCCTGGAGATCATGCGGATTTCCGGGGCGCCCTGCGTGGGCAATTCCATGGGGGGCATGCTCCTACTTTTCGACGCCGCTTCGGAACATCCGCTGCTCCATCCCCAAAAAATCGTCACGATTTCGGGCGGGGGCGCGCTGGAAATGGAGTCGCCCCATACCATTGCCCTGTTCGATTATGATGGCAGCGTCGAGGGTATGCGCAAAATCGTCACCGCGCTGTTTCATGACAAGAAATGGTATGATGATGACGCTTATCTGGAAAGGAGGCGAGCCTCCAGCCTCTTGCCGGGCGCATGGGAAGCCGTTTCGGCTGCGCGGTTCCGCCGACCGGTGGAATTGCAGCAGGCGCGAGCACCCTCGGCCATCGACTATAGCCGGATTGCCACCGATACGCTGATCATCGCCGGTGAACAGGACAAGATCAAACCCTATGGGTGGTGGGAAGAGCTGACGAGCCAGATGGCCAAGGCGCGCGTCCTGCTGGTGGCCGAAGCCGGACACTGCTCCCAACTCGAGCAACCCGATGAGGTCAATCGTGCGCTGATCGCGTTCCTCGGCGAGGATTGACCAACGACGGCCGCTGATGCGGCCGTCGCAACCGCTTCCACCCCAGCCAGATCCCGCTGACCGACGTGACCAGTCCCAGACCCGACAGCAGCCAGAGCAGCACGTCCCAGCTCGGTCGGCTTTGGGTCAACACGTTGAGATCCCATTTGTGGAGCAGGTCAAAGAGCCAGCGATAGGTGCGCCCGCGCGCGTCGAGATCGCCCAGCATCCTCCCAGTGGCAGGGTCGAGATGGACCCAGGTTCGGGCATCGTCGTCATAGCGGACGCGCAGCACCGGCAATTTCGGCAGTCCGCCGGCCTGATACCAGTAGGCGTCGGGTTCGGTCAGCCGGTTGACCGCCACCACGTGCGCGTTTGGCATCAATGCCGCGGGCGCGATCACGGGACGAAACGGCTGGAGCGTGCGGGCGTCGAGCACCCGCGTTCGCCCCGGCCAGCGCAGTTCCAGGAAGGGCCGCCCGTGGACCCACCCCAGTTCCACCTGCTTGGCGCTACCACCTTGTCGGGCAAGAACCCGCAGCGGCGGCGGCGAACTCCACCCAGCCGCCTCGTACCGCTCTACCGCTTCCGACGCGATACCGCCCTTGCCGAAAAACAGGCGGAAGGGGTCAACCGACAGCCAGCCGCTGAAAATCCACGTTATCAGGAACAGGCCCCCCAGGAACCCCGCCCAGTGATGCCACAGCATCCAGCCTCGATAAGGCGACATCCGCCCGTCCCGGTACCGGCGGCGGCCCAGCCGCGCGCGCAGAATGCCGATCCAGAAACCGGTCACCCCGACGACGATGCACGGCGCGGCGACCCACATCACCACCTGTCGCCAGAGCGCATTGTCCTGTCTGACCACCGTGAAATAGAGCCAGTGCGGTACCGAGCCGAGCCAGTTCCAGAACCGTTCGGTCCGGTTGGTATCGAGCATCACCGCGCCGGTCTCTCCGGACACATAGAGAATGCGCTGGCCCGGCCCCGCCAGCGCCACTTTCCACAGCGGACGATGACCGTCGAAACTGCCCGCCACCGTCCACTGATCGCGCTCCACCCGGGTAACACCCAGTGCCGGAGCATGACCGAAGCGTTCCGCGATGTCGCGTGCCTGCCCCTCCGTCGGCGGGAGCTGCATCGTGCCGTCCAGAGCCGAAATGGTGCGTTCATCCCCCCTGTCGGCCCGCACCCGCCATACGGGGAGCGCGCCACGCATCTCCAGTACGGCGCGGCGCGGCAGGCTTTCGACACCCGCCGCTTGCAGATCCGTGGCCGGAAAACGCCGGACCAGCCGCCAGTCGATGGCGGGAAGATCGGCCAGCCGTTCGCTCTGGGTGAGGGCCGGAAAGGGCATGTAGATCATCACCAGCCCGGACAGGAACCACATCGCGAAGAGGATGCAGCTTCCTATGCCGAGCCAGCGATGACCGATATAGAGCCAGCGCTTCAGGCGATGACCCACCGGAACCGCGCGGGCGTCAGAAACGGGCGCGGACAGAGACATCCACCGAACGCGGTCGACCGAGGATCCATTGTTCATCGCCATAGGCGTTCAGCGCATAATCCTTGTCGAACAGATTGTAGAGGCGAACGTCAAGCGCAACGTTGGGCGTTAGCGCATAGCTCAGCCCCGCATCCACCACCGTATAACCGGGGACGCGGTACTGGTTCGCGTCGTCGGAGAAACTGTGCCCGACATAGCGGATGCCCGCCCGCGCGCCCATCTTTCCGCCGGTCCAGCTCAGCCAGAGATTCGCGCTTTCCTGCGGAACACCAGCCGGAACGTTGCCGGTATAGCTGGTCCCGCCATTGGGGAAGTCATCATACCGGGCCTTGAGGACGGTGCCGTTGGCGTCGACCGCAAAGCCTTCGGGCAATTGCAGCCGCAGCGACGCCTCGATCCCCTTGGATGACCGTTGACCAATCTGTTGCAGTGGACTGGTGACCGTGCGCTGCGTCACCAGATTATGCTTCACGATCTTATATGCCGACAGAGTGGCCGATCCCTTCCCACCCAGGAAGCTCGCTTTCACTCCGCCCTCGAACTGGTCACCGGTCGCATTGGTGAAAAGATACTGGCTCGCCGAGGTCGAATAGTTTGTGAGAGTCCCTAGCGGATCGACGCCCGTCGCATATTGGGCATAGAGCGACACATTGGGGTTGGGCTGATACACCGCGCCGACGCGCCATGTCGTGTTGCGCAGCCGCTTGGTGGGCGAAGTGCCGCCATTGAGCGCGGGCGTCTCGCCCGTGATCTGATTGCCGGTGTACACGAAATTGTAGCGGGACACGCGGTCGCGCTCCCACCGCACGCCACCCACGATCGACAGCGCATCGCTGATCTTCAGGCGGTCTTCCGCGAACAGGCTCCACTCCAGCGTGCGCGACCGATAACGCGGCGCAATCCCCTGCGTGTCCAGGAACAACCCCGGGCCAAAGGTGAACGGATCGACCACGTCCTCCTGCGTGTCCGTATCGAAATCATGGGAATAGACCAGCCGGATCAGGTTGACGTCGAACCCGACGACGAGATCGTTCGATATTCCGCCGCCCAACGGTGTGCTCAGCCGCACCGAACTCTGATCGCCCCATTGCTTCTGGTCGTGGACGATACCGAAATTGTCGGTGCGGAAGATGGTGCCGTCCGGAACCCAGCGATAGGTCTCCAGATTACGCCAGCGCCGCTCGCTCGTCAGATAATAGCCGACATTGCTCAGCGTTATGGCATCGCTCACCGCCCAGTCGACCGTGAGCGTGAGGCGGTTGTCCTTCGACCACATCTGCGCGTCACTTACATTGTAATTGCGCTCACGGATCCGCGTGTCCAGCCGTCCGGCGATTAGCGGCGTACCAAAATATTTGCTGGGATGGATATCGCCATAATCGTCGCGCAGCGTGATTTTCAGCGTCTCGCTCGGCGCGAACCGCAATGCGCCCGACAGGGCGAGGCTGTGGGAGTCGCCGCGATCGACATAGCCGTCCGAGCGGCGGTAGCTGGCGTCAGCCCGATAGGAGAGCATCGGGTTGATCGGTCCACCCACGCCAGCGGCGACATGCGCGGTATTCTGCGAACCATAGCCCGCTTCCCCCTCGACCACGGTATGATCCGCATTGGGCGCCTTGGTGACGACGTTGACCGCGCCGCCCAGCGCACCCTGGCCGTACAGCACGGAAGCCGGACCGCTCAGAACCTCGATCCGGTCGATATTCCAAGGGTCGGCCGGAAAGGTGATCGTGCTCGCCACGGGAAAGAGCCGGACGCCATCGACCAGCTGGAGGACCGAGCCCTGGCCCGAGAAGCCGCGCGCCGAGAGAGCCGTCCCGCCGTTGCCGGGGTTGGCACCGGTGGTGATGCCGGGCGCGCGTGTCACAGCTTCCACGACGCTCATGTCACCACGCAGGCGAATGTCGTCGCCATTCACGACCGCAATGCTCGCCGGGGTTTGCAGCGACGACAGGCCGAGGCGGCTGCCCGTGCTGACCGGGGTCGTGAGCGAGACATGTTCGCCGATTACCAAAATATCTTCGGATCCGGACGCGTCCGGTGCCGCGTCAGACGGTGCCGCGCACGCCGTCCCGGCCGTAGCCAGCATGATGCCAAGGCTCGCGCCTGTGCGCCAGAAAGCGGGTTTCAAAAGCCTCATATGTCTCCCCTTATGTGTTGAGGGAGAAGCATGGCCCGGCCCCGGTATCGTGCGCCAGTTAAGAACCGTAATTGACGGTAACGGAACATGTTCAACCCACGTTACAGGGAGGCATTGCCCGGCATTTGCATGGGTTTCAGGAGGGCTTACCTAATCGCCAGCCGTCAGCGGTCGAAACGCAGGATCGTGTCCAGAAACGCCTGCCCATAAGTTTCGAGCTTACGCGCGCCGACCCCCGTAATCCGCCCGAGCGCCGCCAGATTGATCGGACGAACCTGCGCCATTTCGCGCAACGTGCTGTCGTGGAAGATGACATAGGGCGGCACGCCCGCCTCGCGCGCCAGATCGCGGCGGCAGGTACGCAGCGCATCGAACAGCGGATCGTCGACCGGGTTGGCTTCCTGTCCCTTTTTCGCGCGCGGCTTGCGCTTGGGGGGCAGGACCAGCGCGACCTCATCCTCGCCTCGCAGGATCGAGCGCGCGCCCGGCCCGAGCACCAGTCCGCCATGCTCGTTGGTCGTCAGCGCATCGCGCAACAGCAGCGCGCGCGACACGGGACGCAGTAGCGCCGCTTCCTCGCCCTCGACAATGCCGAACACCGACAGCCGGTCATGCCCGCGCTGTGCTACCTTGTCGTTGCGAGTGCCGGTCAACACCGCTTCGAGATGTCCCAGCCCGAAGCTTTGCCCCGTGCGATACACCGCTGACAGAAACTTCCGCGCGACCTGCGTGACGTCGATGCGCGGCGGCGGGTTGAGGCAGTTATCGCAGTTGCCGCACGTCGCGGGCGGGCTTTCCCCGAAATGCCGCAGCAGGATCGCCCTGCGACACCCGCCGGTCTCGACCAGTGCGCCGAGCGCCGCGATCCGCGCGCGTTCCCCTGCCTGCCGCGCGTCCTCGAGCTCGGTAATGCGCATGCGGGCGCGTGCGAAATCTTCCGCGCCCCAGAACAGATGCGCCTCGGCCGGTTCGCCATCGCGGCCCGCGCGGCCGCTTTCCTGATAATAGCTTTCGATCGATTTGGGCAGCCCGGCATGTGCGACGAACCGCACGTCCGGCTTGTCGATACCCATGCCGAACGCCACCGTGGCGACCATGACCATATCCTCGCTGGCGATGAAGGCCGACTGGTTGGCGCTGCGCATCTCGGGCGGCATTCCGGCATGATAGGCGCGTACTTCCCGCCGTCCGTCCTTGCCGAGCATTTCCGCCATCTTCTCGGTCGCGGCGCGGGTCTGCGCATAGATGATGCCGGGGCCCGGCTGGCTCGCCACCAGATCGCCGATCTGCCGCGACAGCCCATCGCGCGGATGCACCGCGTAGCGGATGTTGGGGCGGTCGAACCCCGAAATGATCATCCCGTCATGCGGAATGCCGAGCTGGACGAGGATGTCCTCCCGCGTATGCGCGTCCGCCGTCGCCGTCAGGGCAAGGCGGGGTACCCACCCGAACTCGTCCAGCAAGGGGCGCAGCAGACGATAATCGGGGCGAAAATCATGCCCCCATTCGGACACGCAATGCGCCTCGTCTATGGCAAACAACGCCAGATCCGCCTCCCGCAGCAGCGCGCGGAAGCCTTCGCCGCTCGCTCGCTCGGGTGCGACATAGAGCAGGTCAAGATCGCCCCGCCGCAGCCGATCCTGCGTCTCGCGCCAGTCGCTGTCCACCGACGTCAGGCTCGCCGCGCGAATGCCGACCGCGTGGGCGGCACGCAGCTGATCATGCATCAGCGCGATGAGCGGAGATATGACGACGCAGCACCCGTCGCGGGCGAGAGCGGGGAGCTGGTAGCACAGCGATTTCCCCGCACCCGTCGGCATGATCGCCAGCGTGTTCTTTCCGTCCAGCACCCGGTCGATGACCTGCTTCTGAACCCCGCGAAACGCCGGAAAGCCGAAGACTTCGTGCAGCAGCGTGGCGGGATCGCGAGTCATGATCGCGGCTGTAATCGGTTCGGCAGGCGGCGCAACGGCTTATCCGTGGATCAGCCCCGACGCGGCCCTTTTCCACCGGGACGGCCACCACCGCCGGCACCGCGTGGACCGGCGGGACGTCCCCCGCCACCGGGGCGCGGGGCACCCGCATTGCTACCGCCCGGCCGGGGTCCACCCGCGCCGCCGCCTGGGCGACCGCCGGTGCGCGGCTTGAGCGTTGCCCGATCGGCAGCCGCCTGAAACGGCTTGGCAGTGTGGCGCGGGGCAGCACGGCCTTCATTGCCGCGATCGTTGTTTCCACGTCCTTCGCGGCGGTTCTCGCGCGCCGCCTCGCGCGGTTTACCGTCGACCTGGACGATGGCAACGCTGCCCTCGTCCGTGTCGGGGCTGGCGGTGCGCTTGACGGCGGCGGCGAAACGCGCCGCTGCAGGTCCTGCGACTTCGAACATGCTCTCCGCCGCGGTGATGCGGATCGCGCCGATTTCCGTGCGGGTAATATGCCCCCGGCGGCATAGCAGCGGAAGCAGCCAGCGCGGGTCGGCATTATGCGTCCGGCCGATATCGATACGGAACCACACGCTGCCCTCGAAGCCGGGGCGCGGGCCCTCGGGACGGACCGGCCCGGAACTGGCATCGACCAGATCCTCGGGCGTGGGCATCTTCGCACGGTGCGCCTGCACCAGCATCGCCGCAATCTCGTCCGGCGACCGTTCGGCAAGAAGGCGCTCAGCCAGCGCACGGTCCTCGTCGTCGACTTCGACCGGCGCGAGAAGCGTTTCGAGCAGCCGTTCGTGATCGGCACGGCGGATGTCGTCCGGTGTCGGCGCGGTCATCCATTCGGCGTTGATCTTCGCGCCGCGCAGCATCGATTCGACACGCTTGCGACGGGGGTAAGGCACGAGCAGGACGGCAACACCCTTCTTGCCCGCGCGCCCGGTGCGGCCCGAACGGTGCTGGAGCGTTTCGGCATCACGCGGCAGTTCCACATGCACGACAAGCGACAGGCTGGGCAGGTCGATACCGCGCGCGGCGACATCGGTGGCAACGCAAACTCGCGCACGGCGGTCGCGCAGCGCCTGCAACGCCTGATTGCGCTCGTTCTGGCTGTGCTCGCCCGAAAGCGCCACGGCGGCAAAACCCCGCTCGGTCAGGCTGGCGTGGAGATGCCGCACATTGTCGCGTGTCGCGCAGAACAGCATCGCCGTGGGCGCTTCGTGGAGGCGCAGGAGATTCACCACCGCATGCTCGATGTCCGAAGGGGCGACGGTCACCGCCTGATAGACGATGTCGCCATGGCCGCGATCCTCGCCCACGGTCGAAATGCGCAGCGCATCCTTCTGGTAACGCCGGGCGAGCGCGACGATCGGCTTGGGCATGGTCGCGGAGAAGAGCAGGGTCCGGCGGCCATCGGGCGTGGCGTCGAGAATTGCCTCCAGATCGTCGCGGAACCCCATGTCGAGCATCTCGTCCGCTTCATCCAGCACCGCCGCCTTCAGATCGGACAGATTGAGGGCGCCGCGTTCGAGATGGTCGCGCAAGCGCCCCGGCGTGCCGACGACAATCTGCGCGCCATGCGAAAGCGAGCGCCGCTCCTTCGAGGCATCCATCCCGCCGACGCAAGTGGCGATGCGCGCGCCAGCCGGGCCGTACAGCCAGATCAGTTCGCGGCTCACCTGCAACGCCAGTTCGCGCGTGGGTGCGATGATGAGCGCCTGGGGCAATGCCGCCGGACCCGTGCGGCCCTCCGCATCCAGCAGTTCCGAACCCATGGCGAGGCCGAACGCAACCGTTTTCCCTGATCCGGTTTGCGCCGACACCACTAGGTCGCGCCCGAAGGCTTCTTCCTCCAGCACCGCAGCCTGCACGGGCGTGAGCGCAGTATAGCCCCGGTCACGCAGCGCCTTGGCCAGCACCGGCACGAGCGTCGCGGGCAGGGTATCAGAGGCGGCTTCGAGCGGCGCCTCGGTCATGATTTCGTCCGACAAAACAGTTCCATTCAGATGATCGGCGCGCGGCGAAAGCGCTGCACGCAACAACCTACCCGGCGGCGTCGCTTAGCGTTACGGCTCGACTGGGCAGGACAGGCGGCGGCCATAGACCAAAAGCGCGACCGGGCCAAGAGCCGATGCTGCGGCGCGGAAGAGACCGTTATATTCCGCGCGGCGCGCGCATGCCCTGCCCCTGTCGCGCGGCGAGCTGGGCCTTCAGCACATCGGGCGCAGGCGCAACCAGAAAGCCGAAGCTGACATTGCCCTCCCGCGTTTCGACGACATGATGCAGCCGGTGGGCCTGCACGATCCGCTTCATGTAACGGCTGCGCGCGACATAACGGTGAGAAACACGCTGATGCACGATGATGTCGTGAAAGCCGAGATAGATCGCGCCATAACCCGCGATCCCCGCGCCCATCGCCGTGGCCCAGCCGCCCCAGCCCCATTGCACGCCGCCCAGCAGCAGCAGGATCGACGGCAGCGCGAAGATAACGAAATACCAGTCGTTCGCTTCCCAGTTGCCCGTGCGCGGGCGATGATGGCTTGCGTGCAGAAACCAGCCCGGCCCGTGCATCACCCAGCGGTGCATGACATAGGCGAAGCCCTCCATCGCCGCGACAGTGGCAAGGAAGATAAGGACATGGGTGAGGGTCATGATCTCGCTATACGCCCGAGAGGGCATCGTGGAAATGCGTTAGAGCGATTTCCAGTCAGATGCCGTAATCTGACGATTCAGAAATCGCGGTAAAACAAGGAATAAGAGCGGCCAATCTAACCCCATCAGCTCGGAAACCGTTCTAATCAATCCATCAACGCAAGCAGTTCCTTGATCGGGACGAAAGAGAACGCCACGGAACTGTCCGCCACGCCATAGGGCATGAACAGCTGATCACCATGCTTCATCGCGCCACAGGTATAGACGACGTTAGGCACATAGCCCTCGCGCTCGTCATCCGAAGCCGCCAGGATCGGCTCGCGCGTCCGGCCGATGACCTTCGAAGGATCGTTCTTGTCGAGCAAGGCCGCACCGATCGAATATTCCCGCATCGCACCCACGCCGTGAGTCAGCAGCAGCCAGCCTTCGTCCAGTTCAATGGGCGCACCGCAATTCCCGATCTGCACCAGTTCCCAGTCGAACAGCGGGGTAAGAATGCGTTGGCCCTCGCCCCAATCCGTGAGCGTGTCCGATGTGATGAGATAGAGATTCTCGCCATCCTGCCGACCAATCATCATATACTGGTCGTTCACCTTGCGCGGAAACAGCGCCATGCCCTTGTTACGCGCAGCGCTTCCCGTCATCGGTACCATCTCGAACTGCCGGAAATCGCGGGTTCGCAGCATTTCCGACTGGATCTGGTGGCCGTTGTAGGCGGTGTAGGTGCCGATCCATTCGTAGCTGCCATCGTCATGCTCGAAATGGACCAGTCGCAGGTCTTCCAGACCGTTGGCCTGCGCCGCGGTGATCGGGAAGATCACCGTGCCGGACAGGGTGCTGTCGTTGTGACGGAAAATCTCTACCGTGCCGGACTGGATCACATCGTCGCCGTCCTGCGCGTCCGTGGCCGTCGCGAAAGGCGGCTCGGAAGCAAGCTGCAATTCACCATCGCTCGTGATGATGCCCTCGCGAAACGCAATAGAGCTGATATGCCCTTCGCCGACCGCGCGCAGCGAGATAATGATCCGCGCGCAGCCTTTCGGCATGCCGCTCTGGTCGAAATGGGGCACGACGCTGGGGTTCATCAGCGCGGCGGCGGCATAGCTGTATTCGTGGCAGAAATACGCTCCGATGAGCTGACAGCGCGCATCGCTGATCGACCGACCGTCCAGTTGCACGAGCCGCGCAATCTGTTCGTAGCGGGTCATGAACACCCGGCGCGTTTGCCAGTGCCGCGCCTCGAAATCGGTTAGCACATGAGCAAGCTGATCCTCGACCGCTTTCTCGTCCAGCGCAAGGACCGCGTCGACGATGCGATGCGTGCGGCTCGGCGCATTTCCATTCGCTTGCCAGCCCAGATGGAATGGACGCACGACGACCCGGCGCGCATCGGCGTACAGCCTCAACGGCAACGTATCTATTCCCAGCAAAGCGTTCCCCGCAAATTATTGTGTCAAGCCGGCAGGTTTTCCGTGCCCGCCACAACAGTCTTTGGCACGCTTTGCGCTGCGGTGGAAAGCCGCTTTATCGCGCAGGATGCAAATTGCAGCGCCAATATGGACTCTGCGCCCTGGTTGCGGTTCACACCCTGCGGGTTCAGACCGTCGAAACAGCCGCCATCCTCACGCGTTGCCAGCGGACGATCGAGGTCGTTGCGGCCCAGAAACCAGCCATACGCCGCCTCGCCCGCTTCCACCCAGCGTGCCGACGGATCGACCGCGAACGCGGCTTCGGCGGCCTCGATCATCGCCTGCGCTTCCAGAGGCTGCTGGTCGAACGGCAGGGGATCAGCATAGGTGCGTCCGAAGCTTTCCGTCCCCACGGAGCGGAAATGGCCATCGGGGGCCTGCTGCAGCTCGGTGATCCATTCCAGCGTGGTGAGGCCACAGGCGATGAACCGCTCGTCCCCCAGACGCACGCCCGCGCGCAGCAGAGCCTCGCTCAGCCGCACGTTGTCATAAGACAGCGATGATTCGAACCATTCCCATCCGGTCCGGCGCTCGGCATGGTAATGCGCGATCAGATGCTCACCAAATTCGCGCAGCAAGGCCCGCGCGCGTTCATGCTCCGGGACCGCCTCGAGCATCGCGGACGCACCCAGCATCGCAAAGGCGCGCGCACGCAGCGGCTGCAATCCGCTCAGGGCGGGAAGGCACCGGTCGAACATCATGCGCGCCCATTCGGCGTGCTTTGCGAGCGGTGCATCCCGTGCGGTGCTGCCAAGCGACCAGAGAGCACGGCCATTGCTGTCCTCAGACCCCACGTCCTCGCACCAACTCCGGTCGAACGCCATGAAGTTACGGAAACGCCCGGCCCCGCCGTTCCAGGCATGCTGCACGAAGCTGGCGTAGATGGTGGTCCACTTGTCGCGCAGCTCAACATCCAGATCTTCCACCCGGTTAATCAGCATCAGCGCACGGCAATTATCATCGATGCAATAGCCATGATCCCGGTCGGGCACGGACAGAATGCTGTGTTGGAGCATGCCCGTGCTGTCGCTCATCCGCAGGACCGCAGAGAGGTTGGGATCGAGAGCGCCATAGCTGCGGCGCGCGGGCAATTTGGTGGGCTGGCCATCGCGCGCACGGATCAGCAGGCGACCGACCCGGCGGGCCAGTTCCACCCAGAGCATCTGCCGACCACATGCATAGGCCCGCTCCGCATAACCTTGCCGCAGCCCGTCATCGTCAAGCAGGCTTTTCACTTCCCGAGCCAGCGCATCGCTGTCGGCAAAGGGTACGAGCTTGCCGCGCTCGTCGGCCAGGATCTCCGCCGCGTGGACGTAGGGAGTCGACACCACCGGTTTGCCCATGGCGACGGCATAGCTGAGCGTACCCGACGTGATCTGCGCGGGATTGACATAAGGCGTCACATAAATGTCGGCCGCCTGAAGATAATCGAGCAGGTCTTCCTGTTCGACATAGCGGTTCACGAATTCCACATTATGCTCAACGCCGAGCTCAACCGCCATATCCTTGAGGCGGTGACGGAGCGTCTCGCCCTGCTCGCGCACGATGTTCGGGTGCGTCGCGCCAAGAATGACATACAGCGCGTCAGGATGATCCCGCACGATGGTCGGCATGGCCCGAACCATGTTTTCGATGCCCTTGTCCGGTGCCAGCAGGCCGAAGGTCAGTATAACCTTGCGTCCTTCCCAGCCAAACGGCGCCTTCATGCTGTCGGGCTCGACATAGGCCCGGTCTGGCACGCCGTGGGGAATCACATGAATGCTGGCATCCGACACGCCATAGACCATGCGCAGGATGTCCCGTCCCCGCTCCGCCATGACGATAAGCTGGCTCGAACGGGCGATCAGCGCATCCATGACCCGCCGCTCGTCGATGCTTGGGCGTTCAAGAATAGTGTGCAGGGTCGTGATCAGCGGCGTTCTTGTACGCGCCAGCAGGTGCAGGATGTAATCACCGGCAGGCCCGCCGAAAATACCGAACTCGTGCTGGAGCCAGATTGCCTGCGCGCCGCTCTCGTCGATGTCCTTGGCGGCCAGCGAATAGGAAGTGCGATCATGCTGGGAAATGAGGCTGACGTCGGCCGGATACTCCAGATCCTCCACCTCATCGTCCATCGCGTAAAGATCGATCTGCATTTCGGGAAACTGCCCACGCATCGCGTCGTAGCAATGGGTCGTGAATGTTGCGATGCCACAGCGGCGCGGTACGCTGTTGCCGATCAGGGCAATATGCCCCAAATTGCGGCTGATGGCATCGGGCGTGAATCGCATGTCGTTCATGGGCTCTCTCTGTTCAGATGGCCCGTTTCCGGAAAAACTCCCGAAAAAACGGAATTGCTTAGTCTAACGCCATCCCGTGCAAAAAGTTGCCTTGCCTTGCGGTCGTCTGGCCGTGTTACGGGGCGGAACGGTTTTCGCAACGTGACGAGTCTTTCAACAAGCTAGGGTACAGCAATCCTGGATCAAGTATAGTTAAAATTTTGCACCGCAACATAACCATCTGGCCAGAAAAAGCCCCGCCCTCTGGTGGTGGAGGACAGGGCATCTTTCCGGCTATTCTGATGGAAGGATCAGGCGAAGCGGAGCAGCTTCACGTCCTTCACGCCGCTCAGCTTGCAGATATCGTCGACGACGGCTTTGTCGACCGTTCCGTCCACCGACAGCAACAGCACGGCTTCGCCGCCCTGATCGCGGCGCCCCAGATGGAAGGTGCCGATATTGACGTCGGCCGCTCCCAATGCGGTGCCAAGGCGGCCGATGAAGCCGGGCGCGTCCTGGTTGACGATGTAGAGCATTGTGTCATCGAGATCGGCTTCGACCTTGATGCCATACAGCTCCACCAGGCGCGGCTGGGCGTGGCCGAACAGCGATCCGGCCACCGAACGCTCGCCCTGCTTGCCCTTCACTGTGACGCGCACCAGCGTCTGATAGTCACCCTCGCGATCGTGACGCACTTCGCGCACGTCGAGGCCGCGTTCCTTGGCGAGATAGGGCGCATTGACCATGTTGACCGTGTCGGAGTAGACGCGCATCAGCCCGGCGAGCACCGCAGCGGTGATCGGCTTCTGGTTGAGTTCGGCGGCATGGCCCTCGACTTCGATCGATACGCCCTGAATGCCCTCGCCCTCCAGCTGACCGATCAGGCTGCCGAGCTTTTCGGCAAGCGCCATATAGGGCTTGAGCTTCGGAGCTTCCTCCGCCGACAGGCTGGGCATGTTGAGCGCGTTGGTGACGCCGCCGGTCATCAGATAATCCGACAGTTGCTCGGCGACCTGCAGCGCGACGTTGACCTGCGCTTCGTTGGTCGATGCGCCCAGATGCGGGGTCGAGATGAAGTTCGGCGTGCCGAACAGCGGGCTGGCCTTGGCTGGCTCCTCGGCGAACACGTCGAGCGCCGCACCCGCGACATGGCCGCTGTCGAGCGCGTCCTTCAATGCCGCCTCGTCGATCAGGCCGCCGCGCGCGCAGTTGATGATCCGCACGCCCTTCTTGCACTTGGCAATGTTCTCGCGGCTCAAGATGTTGCGGGTCTGGTCGGTCAGCGGCGTGTGCAGCGTGATGAAATCCGCCTTGGCCAGCAGTTCCTCCAGCGTCGCCTTCTCCACGCCCATTTCCACCGCACGTTCCGGGGTCAGGAACGGATCGAAGGCGACGACCTTCATTTTCAGGCCGAGCGCGCGGCTGGCGACGATCGAGCCGATATTGCCCGCGCCGATCAAGCCCAGCGTCTTGCCGGTCACTTCGACGCCCATGAAGCGGTTCTTTTCCCACTTGCCCGCCTGCGTCGAGGCATCGGCCTCGGGCAACTGGCGCGCGAGCGCGAACATCAGCGCGATGGCGTGTTCGGCGGTCGTGATCGAGTTGCCGAACGGGGTGTTCATCACCACCACACCCTTGGACGACGCATAGGGAATGTCGACGTTATCGACGCCGATCCCTGCACGGCCGATGACCTTGAGGTTGGTCGCCGCGTCGAGGATTTCCTTCGTCACCTTGGTCGAGCTGCGGATGGCGAGGCCATCATACTCGCCAATCATCGCCTTCAACTCGTCCGGGGTCTTGCCGGTGATTTCGTCCACTTCCACACCGCGATCCCGAAAAATCTGCGCGGCCTGGGGGTCCATCTTGTCGGAAATAAGTACCTTGGGCATGACAATGCTCCTTTTGATCTTGGAGAAACCCGTTCGCCCTGCGCTTGTCGAAGGGCCGCACTTCCTGAGCAGAAGAACGGGGCTTCGACAGGCTCAGCCCGAACGGTTACAGATTAGGCAGCCTTCGCGCTGGCGTAGGCCCAGTCGAGCCACGGACCGAGCGCTTCGACGTCAGCGGTTTCCACGGTCGCGCCGCACCAGATCCGCAGACCGGCCGGAGCGTCGCGATATCCCGCGACGTCGTAGGCCGCGTCTTCGGCTTCGAGCAGGGACGCCATCTTCTTGATGAAGGCTTCGTCCGCACCCTCGACCGTCAGACAGACGCTGGTGGTCGAGCGGGTCGTCAGATCAGGCGCGAGATGGCCGAGCCAGTCGCGCTGATCGACGATCTTGCCCAAAGCCGCGGCGTTGGCATTGGATCGGGCCATCAGTCCCTCCAGACCGCCTACCGACTTCGCCCATTCGAGCGCGAAGATCACATCTTCGACCGCGAGCATGGAGGGCGTGTTGATCGTCTCGCCCTTGAAAACCCCCTCGGCTAGCTTGCCCTTGGACACAAGGCGGAACACCTTGGGCAGCGGCCAGGCGGGAGTGTAGCTTTCCAGCCGTTCGACCGCGCGCGGGCCGAGGATGATGACGCCGTGGCCACCTTCGCCGCCCAGAACCTTCTGCCAGCTGAATGTTGTGACGTCGAGCTTGTCCCAAGGCATGTCATACGCGAACACGGCCGATGTGGCGTCCGCAAAGGACAGGCCTTCGCGGTCATCCGCGATCCAGTCGCCATTGGGGACCCGTGCGCCCGACGTGGTGCCGTTCCAGGTGAAGAGCACATCGTTCGACCAGTCGACCGCGTTCAGATCCGGCACTTGGCCATAATCGGCGCGAATGATCGTCGGGTCGAGCTTCAGCTGCTTGGCGGCGTCCGTGACCCAGCCCTCGCCGAAGCTTTCCCATGCCAGCGTGGTGACCGGGCGGGCGCCCAGCATGGTCCACATCGCCATTTCGAACGCGCCGGTGTCCGATCCGGGCACGATGCCGATGCGGTGCGTATCGGGCACACGCAACACTTCGCGCATCAGGTCGATGGCGAGGCCAAGGCGCGTCTTGCCGATCTTCGCACGATGCGAGCGGCCCAGCGATTGCGTAGCGAGTTTGGAAGCGTCCCAGCCCGGCGGCTTCGCGCAGGGACCGGAAGAAAAGAAAGGACGCGCAGGCTTGGAGCCCGGACGGGTAGTCTCAGTCATGTAGTCTCTCCTCACAGAGAGCACGCGCGGCGTTGGGACCGCGTGGCCCGTCGCCGCACCTACAGGCCATGGGTTAATTGTCAATGACGAATGCTGGAGAAGCGAAAAATGCGGTGAATCAACCTGCCCGCTCCGCCTGTCGAAAACCGCAAGGCGTTCGCCGCATCTCCCCGCGCTTCGGACGACTTTTAATCTTTTGTTAACCATGTTCTGGCGCAGTGGACGGCGATGGCGGGCTTATCCCTTTTTGATTCGTGCCGGGCAAGGATTGCGGCGCTCGCGCTCGTCTCGCTGCTGTCGGCCTGCGCGGGCGACATGATCCCCGCTGGCCGTTCTTCGCACAAGGCGCCGCAGCGCGTGAAGTCCCGCCCCGCGCGTGCGCCGGTGATCCGCCACGACAGCGAAGCCTATCGCCAATGCACCGCCAAGCTAGCGAGCATCAACGCCCGCTACACGCCCCTGCCCGACCAGAATTTCGGTGGGGGATGCAACGCGCTGGGTGCGGTAAAGCTGATCGACGTCGGCGTGCCCACGACCAACCTCGGCGCCATGACCTGCCCGCTCGCCTCCAATTTCGCGGCCTGGACCCAATATGGCGTGCAACCCGCCGCGCGCGTCCTGCTCGGCGCGGAGCTGGTGCGGATCGAAACCTTCGGAACCTATAACTGCCGTGTGGTCGCCGGATCCGGTCGCCTGTCGGAGCATGCCCGCAGCAACGCCGTCGATATCGCCGCATTCGTGCTGTCCGACGGGCGACGCATCACGGTGCAGGACGGATGGCGCGGCGACCCGGACAGCCAGCGCTTCCTGCGCACTGTGCGTGCCAGCGCCTGCAAGCGGTTCCGCACCGTCCTCAGCCCCGACTATAACGCGGCCCATCATGACCATCTGCATTTCGACATGGGCGGCACGGGCGGCATTTGCCGCTAACCCCGTCCCGCCTCCCCGGCTTCCGTTCCTGACAAAAACAGGCTAGCGGCGCACCATGGCCAAGAAGAAAGTCGAACAGCGGATCTTTCGCCCCGCCTCCCAAGAGGCGCAGGATGCCGAAACCAATATCGCCGTCCCGCAGACGCAGAGCGTCGCCTACCGTCTTGCGTTTCAGGACAAGGATTTCCTGCTGCGCGAGGATCTCCGCCCGGTGCGTTTCCAGCTGGAGCTGATGAAGCCGGAGGTGTTTCTGGACGAAGCGCAGATCGTGTCGACCTTCGTGTTCTACGGCTCGGCGCGTATCCCCTCCCCCGAAGACGCGCAGGCGCGCATCGATGCCGCAACCACGGATCAGGAACGACGCATCGCCCAGAACCTGGCCAAAAAAGCGCGCTATTATGAGGAAGCACGCGCCCTTGCCCGGATCGCGGCACAGGTGCCGCCCAATGAGGCCGGATGCCGCCATTTCGTCGTGTGCTCGGGCGGTGGCCCTTCCATCATGGAGGCCGCCAATCGCGGCGCGGCCGATGTCGGCGCGCAGAGCATCGGCATGAACATCGTACTGCCGCACGAGCAATGCCCCAACCCCTACGTCACGCCGGAGCTGAGCTTCCAGTTTCACTATTTCGCGCTGCGCAAGATGCACTTTCTGCTGCGTGCCCGCGCGCTGGCGATCTTCCCGGGCGGATTCGGCACGTTCGACGAATTTTTCGAGCTGCTGACGCTGGTGCAGACCGGCAAGATGAAGCCGATCCCGATCCTGCTGTTCGGGCGGGAATTCTGGAACCGCGTGGTCGATTTCGACGCGCTGGTCGACGAGGGCGTGATCGCGCCGACCGACGTCCATCTGATCACCTGGGTCGAAACAGCGCAGGAAGCATGGGATGCTGTGGAGGCCTTTTACGCCGACGCCGCCGCGCCGGGATGTGACTGACCGGCTGATCGCCTAACCGGAACGGACACAAAAAAGGGCGGCGCTGCGCGGCGCCGCCCCTCCTCTCCACCTCGAAAATTACTTGGCTGCGGGTTCCGCAGGCGCCGCAGCATTGGCAGCATTGTCTGCCGGAGCGGTCGCGTTAGCCGCCGCATCACCCGCCGGAGCCGGAGCGGCGTCAGCAGCTGGCAGCGGCAAGTTCGACCCTTGGGTATTCAGATAGGCGATGAGGTTGGCGCGGTCGACGGGGTTGCCCAGACCGGCAAAGGTCATCTTCGTCCCCGGCGCATAATCGCGCGGGCTCGTCAACCACGCGTCCATTGCCGCGAAATCCCACTTGCCGCCCTTCTTCTTGAGCGCGTCGGAGAAGGCAAAGCCGCCACGGCCGGCCGCCACCGCGTCGCCCACAATCTCGTGCAGGTTTGGACCGATACCATTCGCGCCGCCCGCGTTAATGGTGTGGCACGCCGCGCACTTGGCGAATACCTTCTCACCGGCCGCGACATCCGCCTTGGACAGCAACGTATTGAGCGAAGGACCGGCTTCCGCGCCCGCGCCCGCTTCGGCCTCGACACCCTCGATCACATAGCCCATCTTTTCCGGGCGCTCGTCATGGAACAGCTTGCCGCTGACGATCGCACCGCCGAGTGCGACGATACCGGCGAACAAGGTCCAGCCGGCAATGGTATTGAAACGATCGTCCATGCGTCCGCTATCCTCCGAAATGACTGTTGGCGCCGCAGAAAATTGCGCCCCCCATATTCGCGCTGCCTTAATGGCGCAAGCGCGAAGGTGCAAGCCGAAGCTTGCGCCCGCGCCACATAGCGCATAAGCGGCGCCAGAACCGTGTCACACCCGCCGACCGAGCCGCAATTCTATGGAAAATTACCCTCTTCCCGCCCAAACCCTCGTCGAACAGATGAGCGCGCAAGCGCTTGCCGATCCGGCGCGTGCGGTCGCGTTTCAGGGCGCTCCCGGCGCCAATTCCCATCTGGCCGCGATGAGCTGGCGCGCGGACAGCCTGCCGCTGCCCTGTTTCTCGTTCGAGGATGCGCTGGACGCGGTGAAGGAAGGACGCGCCGACCAGGCGATTATTCCGATCGAAAATTCGCTGCACGGCCGGGTTGCCGACATGCACTTCCTGCTGCCCGAATCCGGCCTGTCGATCGTCGCGGAATATTTCCTGCCGATTCATCACTGCCTGATGACGGCGAACGGCGGGGCGCCGATTGCCACCGCGATCAGCCATGTGCAGGCGCTGGGCCAGTGTCGCAAATATCTGCGCGCGCATGACATCCGCCCGGTCGTCTATGCGGACACCGCCGCCGCCGCCGCGCTTGTCGCGGAAACGCGCGAAACCGGTGCCGCCGCGATCGCGCCCGCGCTCGCCGCCGAACTCTATGGCCTCACCATCGCTGCGCGGGATATCGAGGACAGCCACGACAACATGACCCGCTTCGTGATTCTCGCGCGCGAGGCCCGGTTGCCCCAACCGGATGTCGCGACGATGACCACCTTCCTGTTCGAGGTGAAGAATATCCCCGCCGCTCTCTACAAGGCGATGGGGGGATTCGCGACCAACGGCGTCAACATGACCAAGCTGGAGAGCTACCAACGCGGCGCCAGCTTCTCCGCCACCGAGTTTTATGCCGACATCGAAGGCATGCCCGGCGATCCGGCCGTCGACCGGGCGCTCGATGAATTGCGCTTCCACACGAAGTGGCTGCGGCTGCTCGGCAGCTATCCCCAGGCGAGGACCCGCGCACCGGCCTGAACCGGCGGAGCGCGGCCCGGCCTGCCTGATGCACGGTGAGGAAAACGCACGGGGCCTTAAAGGGACCGTTGCCAACCACCGGAGCGCTCGCTATAGCCCGTCGCTCAGCAGTTGCCGGACGGAAATTCCGTCCTCAACGCGTGCGGAGACGTGGGTGAGTGGCTGAAACCAACGGTTTGCTAAACCGTCGTACTGGTAAATCCGGTACCGAGGGTTCGAATCCCTCCGTCTCCGCCACTACCCATTGATTTCATTGGATAAATTGTCAGAAAATCTGTTGCGTCCGGGTCTGCATCCGGGTTTTTAATGTGGATTATTGCGAACTGTTGCGGCCAGCAGTGCTGGTTTTGCGTCAGATCGACAGGCGCTCATCGTGCAGGTTGCGCACATCTGAAGCCTCGAAGACGTACCTCTTGCAGTCCGAATGTCAGCGCGATGACACCCAAGCATCCGTTGCCTCCTACTCTCCGCCTTCAGCCATCGCTCGCCGCATAAAATCGCCGAACAACGGCACGGTGAATGCGACGATGCTATGTTCGGGGCTGTAGATCATGCCCTTACGAATCAGGCTATCGCGGGCGGGACCAGCGGCGTTGGTTGATCGCGCCAACCGTGCTGCCACATCAGCCGAACGCTGAGGTTCGTCACCAAGGGCGGCCATCGCGCGAAGATATTGGCGTTCCTTGGGGGTGAGCCGGTCAAAGCGCATTCGGAAGAAACTGGCATCGAGCGCGGCAATTGCTGCTGGCGTTGCCGCTTCGACGTCTGCCTTGGTGATCGGAGACTGTTCTGCCACGTTCCACGTCTGAAAACCCCATTGCTGGAGGAAATAGGGATAGCGCTCGGTGACAGAAAGGATTGCATCAATGGCATCCTCGGTGAACGCCACCCCTTCGTCGCGCGCAGGGACGCTGACCGCTTCGCGGGCGAACACCTCGCCAAGCTGACCGATTTCGTTGAACAGGAACATCCTTTCGGCATAGGACTTTGCCCGACCGAAGAGGCCAACGAGTTGCGGAAGGCCCGCACCGACGATCCCCAACGGATACTTGCGCTGGTTGACACGGTGAAGCGCTGTCACCAGTGCGCCCAAGTCGGCTTCCGGTACATATTGCAGTTCGTCGATAAACAGGATGAAGGCTGTTTTCCGCTCAGCCGCCGCTTCGCCTACCATCGTCAATATGTCGGAAAGATCGGAGTCCAGATCGCCGCTATCGGCTACGCCGGGTGCGGCGGGCGAGATTGAGGCTTCCAGTTCTCCATAGCTGAGCTTGAAGGCGCTGGCGAAGTTCCGCAAGCCGCCCAGCGCGCGCTTTGCCAGCGACATTGCCGCCTGCCCGCGGTCAAGCTGCAACAGCGCGGCGCGCAAGCCGGGAACCAGCAGCGCGGGGAGTGAGCGGCTTTCAGGCGCTTCGAGCTTCAAACAGATAAAGCCCCGATCCTCACACCGGCGCTCGATATGGTCGAGCAGCACGGTTTTGCCGACGCCGCGCAGGCCCACCAGCATATGATGCTGCGATGGCCGTCCAAGCCGCAGGCGATCCAGCGCAATGTCGATTTCTTCGATGATTTCTGCGCGGCCGAACAGTTCGTGTGGCGGTGGCGTGCCAGCGCCGGGGGCGTAGGGGTTATGACGACGATCCATGTATAGGTATATAATGGTCGTATAAGGTATTTGTCTATATGCTCATTAAATGGTTATATTTGATATGCGTCTGGGTGAGGATGGTTGCCACGAGTGCAATCTTGACGATATGCAACCGGAATTTTAGGACACATTATCGCCCCCTGTGTAGCAGGAAAACACGTTAGACACGTCGACCAGAATATCATCACAAAGGGTTTTCTCCGTTGAGCATAACTAGGCGTCGGCAGGCGTAATTGTCGGCAAAGCGGTGATTTCAGCGATGGACTGGAACTGTTCCAGATATTCAGGACGGTTCCGGCTCAGCCACCGTACCACGGGTCCATTGCTCAGCAGCTTCCTGAGATATCCCTGTGAGACGGTCAGATGCAGATTATCGATACCATAGCTATCTTCAACCGCCTTGACCTGCGACTGCAAGCCTATCAACTCCTTTTCCAGTCGCGCCATGTGTTCCACTGTATTGGTTTTGGCTTTTGATGGAGCACTCGGGGCAACCAATTGGTCGGCCGGTGTCGCTACCAATATCGTGCGGGCAAACGCCGCCGTATAATTGCCTTGCCCTGTCATGATCTCGGCGGCGACGATTTGGCGTATAGGTTTCATCATCCGCAAGACATCAAAGACTGCCATTGCACAGGATGTGTCCTTCAACAGGTTCTCGGCCTCTGGGCAAATGCCCTCCAGCAGACGGGATCGCCGGCGGATCGATGCGGGATCAAGACCAAGCGCCCGCGCCATCTTATCAACCGAAACGCCCCGATCCATGGCGCGCACAACCATCTTATGTTCCTGGGCTGCGCTCATGCGGTTTGTGCGCTTGTTGTACGTGTATGTCTCATCCTCGGTAGCCACCAGGCACAACACCTCTGTTATGCTGAGCTCCTTGAGAGCTTCGATCCGCAAATGGCCGTCAAGCAACAAATAACTACCGGCGTTTTGTGGGTCGGGAATGACAGCGGGTGGCTCCACGACACCAATGGTCCGGACCGACGCCAATATCTGAAGATATTTTTTGCTTTCTTTGACTTTTGCCCGCAGCGGCTTCAGCGGGAACAGGCCGTCTATCGAGAGAAGAAGCAATTTGCGCTCAAACGCCAGTCGGATCGGCGGCTGCGTCACCTCCACGAGGCCACCTGATGCTCGCATAGTTTATCGTCGAGCCATTTGGGCAGCGTGTTGAGATTTTCCGCACGCAACAAGGTCACGAACCCCTCATCTGCCGTCATGTCGCGCAAGGCTTCCACCACGAACGACAGGCGACTGCGCGTGAAGTCGGAACGCTTGACGACCAGTTGCTGCTTTTCAGCCTCGCGCTGATAGAGGCGCAGCAATTCATCCGGTGTCAGTTTGTGCGATTTTTTACGCACGCCTAAGCCGCCATCCGGCAACCTCTTGCTGCGCAGTTGTCGCTGTTCCAGCATCCGCCGTATCTTACCGAGCTTCTTGCCCCTGATTTTTCCCTGCTCATACGCGTCCGCCAGTACATTTTGTATCTCGGCATCACTTGAGCGAGCGATGTCCGTCGCCAGACTAATCGGAATAAGCCCTGTTTCTACCGCGGATACCAGCCTCTCCTCGCCTTTGCTGAGCAGCTGGCTGATCATATTGATCCATGACACGGTTACGCCAATTTTTGCCGCAATCTCAGTATCACTATAGCCGCGCTGTTGCAGACTTCCGATTTCCGCCATCAAGTCAATCGGGCGATGGTGAGGCCGCGCGAGATTCTCGACCAGCCCCATGATCAGACAATCTTCTTCGGAGGCATCGCGGATGATAACCGGCACGAGCTCTTGCTTGAGCTGACGAAAGGCCTCCAATCTTCCCTCGCCACAGATCACGTCATAACAGGGTAGACCATCGGCGCCTTGGCGCTGCCGCACGGTGATTGGTCGCTTCAATCCGATGGTGTTGATATTTTCAACGATGTCAGCGTGCTGACGCTGATCACGGGTGCGGGGATTGAGGACTGTCACACGATCCAGTGGAACCATCACCACATCCTCGCTGCTGTCCTCGGCCATCACGCCGCCTCCCGGATCGTTACCCGCGTTGCCAGTGAATAGAGAGTATCGAGGTCAGCAAACCGATACCCATCCAATGCCAAGCCGTTATCCTCGGCCAAACGAACATGATCGGACAACACGTCGATACGCGGCAGCAAATAATAGTCCAACGCCCGCTCGTTTCGGACGTCCATGCGCACCACGACTGTAACGTCGGGCAAAAGGGCCGTATCAAAGCGCAGTCGCCATCGATAGGAACCCGCAATCGTCGGTTTGCAGCGCGCGATGACGACCGATACGGAAAATTCATCGTTAACCCAGATCAGGTCCGTGTCAGGCACCTGTCGAACGGATCCACCTGCTGCCGCCAATCCATCGAGAACCGCGCCAACCATCGCCGGATAGAGGCGGCGCAAGGCGCGGTTGATTTCAACGTAACGGTAGTCGCGTCGCGGGCGATAACCCACCAGAGCATAGACCCTCAACAAACTGCCAAATCGACTGCGATAAGCGCTACTCGACGGAAGGCCGTCCTGCTCATCAATCACCAGACCGGACAGCATTCCGAGTTCGCCGAACAATGTTTGCAGTAAGGCGAGCATTTCATCATCACTCAGGCGCTGCGACCGGGCAGCGATAATGGCTCCCGCGCGCTCAAACAGGCTTTGCTCCACCAATGGCTTGAACGCACCCTTGGCCCGAACCCATTCTTCCGGCGGATTGCGTACCCGTCGTTCTTTCAGTTTGAACGAGACCTTGTTGAATACGTTGTTACCGACATATTTTTCATTGGTCAGTATCTGATGGACAGTTCCACGGGTCCATGGCCTGCCCAGATCGGTAACAATGCCATCTCTATTGAGCGCGGTGGCAATCTCGCGTTCATTGCGGCCCAGCTCTACGAAGGATCTGAAAATACGCTCCACCGCCGCTCGCTCTTCCGGCGGTCCTGGCACAAGAATAACTCGATCTGTTTGCAGGCTTTTGCGTTCTCCAGCCGCCAACTCGGCCTTGGGGTCCCCACGATCATCGACCATCAGACGGCGTAACCCGAAACCTGCTGCACCGCCTTGCCGATAGCCAAGCCCGATCAAGCGACACTGTCCGACAAAGACTTTGTTGGACAGGTCGCGGCTATAGAGCGCCGCCATCGCCCGCTTTACATTTTTCATGATGGTAGCGGTCGGGGTCCCGTCGTTTTCGAATGGCTCGGCACAATAGAGGACCGGAATACCCGCACGACGGCAAATATACTCGTAGGAAGCACTTTCATCGGCATCCTGAAAGCGTCCCCAACGGGTAATATCATAAGCAATAATGACTTCGAAATCGGCAACACCGTTGCGAACGTCATCGATCATTCGTCCAAACGCATCGCGCCCGCCAATGTTGAGACCGCTTTTGCCTTCATCGGCATATTCACGAACAATGACCATCCCATGCTTTTCGGCATAGACCTTGATAGCGTCAGCCTGGTTTTCGGTCGAATAGCGTTGATGATCGGTGGACATGCGTACATACGAAGCCGCCCGCATCGATGTTTCCACCTGGAAAGGACGTTTGCCGTCGGAGTGCTTTACTCCCACCTACGTTACTCCAGGCTCTTGGATTCGCATCAAGCTATCCGGCAATCGTGACACGGCGATTGCGTTTTTCTGACACTGACCATGGTCATGCAAGTGACGAGGCGCCATTCGCCGTAAATTTGGTGCAACAGATCAAAGCTGGCTTTGCCGACTGGAGCTGTCACCATGATGTCACCTCCAAATGTTACGCACCCCCGAGGATCAATTCTATTGGATTGGGGACCCGGACCCATCAAGCGCGGGGACCGCAGGAGAAGCCACACTATGGGGTGGATCAAGTGCGGTGGCAGGAAGGGCGGCGACCCCGCTGAAGCCTGCCAGGTCGGCAGTCATAGGACCGACCGGTTCGTTCGCGTCCAGCGGACCAGTTCGTGGCGTGCCGGATAGGGCGCAAGTCGGCACGCCGACCATATGGTGATGACGCCGACTTCTTCGCACACCATTCTCATATCTTATGTCTCTTGCCTCCCAGGCTGTTTTTCGTGGTTTCAATCCAGGCGGTAATTTCACGATCACTCCAGCGGGCAGCGAAAGGCGACAGCTTATAGGGTTCCGGGAAGGTGCCTTCCTTGATTTTCTGGTAGATCATGGTCTTCCCAAGACCGACCCGGCGCTTCACCTCGCCGATCCGGATCAACCGGTCGGCATCGTCCGACGAGAAGGTCACCGCACATTCTCACGGCTTTGCGTCCCGCGCGCCTTCTGAAAAACGCGATCGCTTTCCAGAAACGCAGCGAGCATTTGCGGGATCAGCTCCGCCAGCGGTTCCTCATGGCCATAAGTTTCGGCATAGAGCGCGGCGTAATCGTCGAGCGCGCGCTTCATGTCAGGAGACAGGCTGATCGTCAGTTTGACCGGCGTGCGGTCGGGCAGTTTGGCGAGCTTGATTCCAGCCATGTCAGTGGCTCCCGATGGGGGTTAACACCAGATCCTTGTGCACGACCAACATGACCGGCGCGCCGGGGCGGATGGTGATCGTCGGCTGGACGCCCAAATTCCGCTGCGTGATCTGGTCGCTGGCACGCGCGACATTGTCCTCGCTCGATCTGCGGATCGCCTGGATGAGGTCACTCTGCCCCGAGAGAGCCAGCTCCGAGCCGACACCAAGCAGGGTCGAGAGCGCGATGCCCTTCAAAAGCCGCCATGTGTGAAAATCCACCTTGTCCTGCAACCCTGCATAGCCGGAGGCGTCGGTGGCGGGCACATTGTCGATGCGCAAGCTGCTGCCATCGGGCATGATGATCCGCTGCCAGACAATCAGCGCGCGGCTCTGCCCGAACGCTACCACGCTGTCATAACTGCCGATCAGGCGCGATCCCTGTGGGATCAGCAATAAGCGCCCCGTCGCGCTGTCATATATATTCTCGGTGATCTGCGCGGTGACAAGGCCGGGCAGATCGGAACGCAGACCGGTAATGAGACTCGCGGCAATCACACTGCCTGCGGACAGAGTATAGGGAGATGGCGGCGGGCTCATCATGTGCGGATTAACGTCGCCCCTGGGATCAAGCGTGCCGACAAAGGCTTCTTTGCGCCCTTGCGCATTGGGATTATTGGAAGGATCGAGTGCCGGTTTCGGGGTTGGCGACGGATCGGCGCTCGCCACCGACGACGGCGCGAACGAGGGGATGTTGTCACTACCACTCGTTTGCCGCCCCTGCACCAGCAGGCCGGATTCACGCGCGGCTTTCAGTTCGGCGAAGCGTTGTTCACGGTCCTGAGCCTGAGATTGCTCGATCTGCCGGTCTGCGGTGTTGCCAGAATTGACCTGTCCCAACTGATGATCGAGAATCGGTGCACCGAGATCGCCAGGGAGCGGTGGGCCGAGTTTTGGGACATCGCCATAGGTGGCGGGTGCGCCGGCGAGCGCGTCACTGGCGGGGCGCACATTGGGCTGCGAGAGTTCTTGGCCCTCGTCGATGCGCTGAAACAGTCGCGGTTTCAGCGCCATCCAGGTCACCGCCATCAGGCTGACCGACAGGCAGGCTGATATCGCGATGATTGCGCCGCGCTTGAACCGGATCGCGCGCGGCGGGCGGCTACGGATCGCGAGGCTTTCGGGGTCGAGCTTGACGGACCCCGATGCGGCATCAGCTTTTATGTCAACGTAGCTCATGCGCCCCTCCGCCGCTTGAGATTTTCGCTTCCGCGCGTTATCCGCACGATATCCTGATGCTTGAGGCCGAGGCGCAATTCTGCAGTGTCGAACAATCGGTCGACTACATAATAGCGACCCTGCACGCGGTAATTGACGAGACTCGCTATGCCCTTCGCGTCGACCAGGAACAACGGCGGCGCTTCCACGACGCTTAAGCTCTCGGGGCACTCGATGAATGTCTGTCGGCCATCATCGAACGCGCGCAAGGGTCGCCATGCCGGCCGGTCGCCCGAGATCACATAGTCGAAATGAAGCTGCTCGACCGCCAGACCTGAGGCGACCGGCGCTGCGGCGCGCGCTTGCTCGGCCGCCGCTTTCAATGCCAGAAGCTGATCCTGGGGATAGGTCCATGACAGCCCCGCCATGGCGCTATGCCCGGTGCTGGTGAGCGCGAGATGATAGGTGCGCCGGTCGGTGGTGATGATGATATTAGTGGCGAGCCCGGCTGTGAACGGCTTCACCAATACATGGGTCTGCTTCCCCTCACCGCTACCGCTGGACGTGTCACCGACGACCCATCGGACGGTGTCACCGGCGGCGACCGCGCCCAATGTTTCGCCCGGCTGCAATGCAATATCGGTCACCTGACCCGGCGCCGTAAACACATGATAGATGGTGCCGTCACTCCAGGGGTAGACCTGAACCGCGTTGAGATAGCCGCCACTCGCAGGCTCCAGCGTTGCAGCGCGATTGGCGGCGCGCACACGCAGCTCGGCAAGCGACGGCGGGTGAGCGCGATGGCGCTTGAGCTTTATCGGATGCGGTTGCACATCAGTGACTGATGCCGCAACATCTTGAGTCACTGGCGGTCTGTTGGGCGCCACTGGTGCGGCAACGGCGGCGGTTTGTGGTTGGGCTTTTGGGCCAGGAACGCCTTGGGCCAATGCTGGCAGGGCGAAAACGAGCGTCGTCGCTGCGAGAAGTAAGGTTCTCATGGATTGGTCTCCATCGTGGGGATTGAATTGCTCGCTGGGGCCGCGGCCACCAACGGAGCGGGAACGGATGCGCGAAGGGTCGCTGCTGCAGTTGCTGTCGCTGGCGCCGCGCTCGCGGGGTCGAGTTCGCGGCTCCAGTCGATCGCATCGACATAGAGTCCAAGCGGATTTTTGCGGAGCGTATCGGCGTTAGACGGGGGCGCCATCGTCACGGTCAGGATCGCGGTCCAGTGCGACGTTCCCGCCTGATTGCCGCGTTCATAGGCGGTCTCGACCCATTTGACCTGAAAGGATGTGGCGGATGCGCGCACAACGCTGGTGACCTGCACCGACACGGTCCTTGTCCCCAGCTGGCCGAACGGATCGGTGGCGCGGGCATACTCGTTCAAAGTGAGCGCGCCGCGCTTGGTCGTGAAGTCATAGGCTGAAAGCCAGGCGTCACGCATTATCACCGGGTCGAGCGAGATCGATCGCACCTGTTGAATGAAGTGGCTCAAAAACCAGGCTATCTGGGGATCTGTCGGCTGATAGTCCTTGACGGCAGGGTCGACCGCACGCGCTTCGCCCAGGCGATCGACCGCGACCACATAGGGGACGACCCGACTCTGGAGCGACTGCCAAAGCAGTCCGCCCGACAAGGCAGCGGTCAATCCTAAACAGCCGAATGCCATCAGACGCCAATTCTTCGCCTGTACACGGGCCGCGCCGATGCGCTCGTCCCAGAGCTGGCCCGCGCGCTGGTAAGGGGTTTCAGGCTCCGGGGTTATGCCATAGCGCTGGACCGCGCGTTTGAAGATCATATCAGTCCTCCTTTTGCTGCAAATCGGGGTTGGCGCCATGGCCGCCGCTTGTCCCTTGGCCGAGCACATGCAGGGCGGCCTGGCTGTGATGACGATTGCTCGCCTGCGCTTTCATCGCGCGCGCCCAGCCGGGCATGGCGGATGATCCGGCCTCAGCTTCACCTGCTCCAGTGGCGGTACGACCGGTCATCGCATCGAACGCTAACTTACGGCCCGATGCAGCGGCTTCGCTCAGCCCCAACGCCGCCGACATGCGCGATCCCGCCGCGTTTGCCGCCCCGGAGGCTGCGCTCGCGAGGCCGCCAACGCCTGCACTGACGCTTGACGAGCCGGCGGCTTCCTGGCCCAGCGTGTAGGCGGTCGATGCCGCTGATCCCATCGCCGTTCCGGCACGGATCGCGCCGAGACCGGCGGCGGCAAGGCCGCGCCCCGCGCCGATGGCGCTGGCGCCGCCGAGATATATGATGCCGCCCGCACCCAGGGCTGTGCCGAACGCTGCACCCGCGCCAAGCTGCGGCGCGCCCGCGACGAGGCCCGATGCAATGCCGGGACCGAAAATACCGAGCCCGAACAGCGCGAGGCTGGCGAGCACCAGGCTCATCGCCTGACCGATATCGGGCTGCTGCCCCTGCAGGGCCGTAGTGAACTGCGTGAAATAATTGGAACCGATGCCGACGATGACGGCGAGAACCATCACCTTGATGCCGGACGACACCACATTGCCGAGCACCCGTTCGGCAAGGAAGCTGGTCCGGTTCCAGAGCGCGAAGGGCACAAGAATAAAGCCTGCAAGGCTCGTCAGCTTGAACTCGATTAGGCAAACGAACATTTGCACGGCAAGGATGAAGAAGGCGAGGATGACGATCAGCCACGCTATCAGCAGCACGATGATGGTCAGGAAATTATCGAAGAAAGTGGTGAAGCCGAGATACTGGTTTACCTGATTCAGCAATGGCCAGGCGGCGGAAAACCCGGTGCCAGCCAACCGTCCGGGTTTCAGGAGATCGGCAGCCGTGATCGTGCCGCCGCCTGCAGTAAGACCCGCCTGTGCGAAGGAGCGGAAGATGATGTCGGCAAGAACATTGAAATTGTTCAATATGAACGCGAAGGCACCGATATAGAGAATTTTGCGCACAAAACGCCCGAGCACATGATCATCGCCGCCCAGCGTCCAGAACAGGCCCGCCAATGTGATGTCGAGCGCGATCAGGGTGCGCGAGAGGAAGCTGACATCACCGCCCAATAGCCCGAACCCGCTGTCGATATAGGCAATGAAGGCAGCCAGGAACTGATCGATGATGTTGAGGTTGTTCAAAGCGGTTTTCCTGAACTTGAGCGCGTGGTGCTGCGGGGGTTGTCGGGGGCGCTGCAAGGCGAACGAACCCTGCTGCGAGCGCGGCGGGGATACCCAAAAACCGCGCGCCGTCTGTTCCGGCCCCCTCTATCCTCATGCCTATCAGGGGGTGTAAGCATTGCCGGAGCCGAGAAATTTGGCGGTCGCGCCTTGCGCATCGCTGTGCTGCTGGATGCGGTTGGCGCGTTCGATCGCATCGGCACGATATTGTGCCGCCATCAACTGCTGGATCTGGAACTGTTGCTTGGCGACGAGAGCGAGCAGCTGATTGCTGGCTTGGGCAACCTGCAGTGCCCCTTGCGCGCCTTGGCTGCGTGTAACGATGCCATTCAGATTGACGGCATCAGCGGTAATGTTCTCTACCACCTGTGCCTGCACCGTCATGGTCTGCTTATAGGCCTCCATCGACAGATCGAACCGGCCTTTCGCCGCCGTCACCTGACCGTTGAGATTAAGCGCCTGATTGAAAACGGCAGGAAATTGCGCGCGAAACTGCTGGTCGAGGGTCGCGACCTGGAACTGGATGCCCTTGGCCTGGGCCATCAGCGCATCGATTTGGCTGATGGTCTGCCGCAGCGCCTGCAATTCGGGGAAGCTGATGGTGGTGAGATTCTTCGCCTCATTGATGAGGCTCTGCGCCTGATTCTGAAGCATGCGGATCTGGTTGTTGATCTGCGCGAGCGTGCGGGCTGCGGTGAGGATATTCTGGCTGTAGTTCGAGGGATCGAACACGATGATCGCCTGCGCCGGTGCCACGGGCAGTATGACGGCGGCGATCAGTGAGACAGATGTTGCAAGCGCGAACATGGCGGGCAGGATTGTGCGTTTCATGGGTGAAGCTCCTTCTTCTGGGATTGCGGGGCAGGGAAATCGCCAAGCAGGTCGGCGGCCCAGCCGAGATCGATGGATCGCAGCCAGTTCGCCGCGAAATCATCGCCGCCCTGCTCGAAGAGGATTGCGTCGATCTGTTGCTGGCTGGCGGGATCGGACGCCCCGCATAGCGCCAACGCGATCGGCCCCAGGCCGAGCTCGAACAACCGGTTGCCGCGTGCCGATTGCAGATAATAATGGCGCTTGGGGCTGGCCCGGCTGATCAATTCTATCTGCCGGTCATTAAGGCCGAAGCGCGCATAGGCTTCGCGGCTCAGCGGTTCGATGGCGCGATCATTGGGCAGCAGGATGCGCTGCGGGCAGCTTTCGACAATCGCAGGCGCAATCGTGCTGGTCGTGATGTCGGCCAGAGACTGGGTGGCGAACAGCACGGCGACGTTCTTCTTGCGGAGCGTTTTCAGCCACTCGCGGATGCGTGCCGCAAACAGCGGATCGTCGAGCAGGCTCCAGGCTTCATCAAGAATGAGCAGCGTCGGACGCCCATCGAAGCGCCGTTCGATCCGGTGGAACAGATAGGTGAGAACCGGTGCGACGATGCCCTTTCGCAGCATCAGCGCCTCGGTTTCGAAGCACTGCACCTGCGCCTCGGCGAGATGTTCGTCCGCCGCATCGAGCAAACCGCCATAGGCGCCGTCGAGCGTGTAGGGCGCGAGCGCGGTTCTCAGGGTATTGGACTGGAGCAGCAACTGGAGCCCGGTCAATGTCCGTTGTTCGACCGGCGCCGTGGCAAGGCTGCACAGCGCCAGCCAGATCTTGTCCTTGAGCTCAGGTGTCACCGTGATTTTTTCATGCGCCAGCAGGGCAGTGACCCAATCGGCGGCCCACCCACGCTCGGCATCGTCATCGATGTTGCGCAAGGGCTGGAAGCTCAGCCCCCCATTCTCGCCATGTTCGGGCTGCGGCCCCAGCGAATGATGGCTGCCGCCCATTGCCAGCACCGCCGCGCGCGCAGAAAACCCCATATCGAAGATAATGACCTGCGCACGTGCGTAGCGCCGGAACTGGAGTGCGATCAGGCTCAGCAGCACCGATTTACCGGCGCCCGTTGGACCGACCACCATCATATGGCCAACATCGCCGACATGGGTGGAGAGCCTAAACGGCGTTGATCCGGCGGTTTGTACTACGAGCAGCGGCGGGCATTTCGTCTTGGTGATTTTGGCGAGATGCGCATTGCCATCCTGTCCCGCCCACACGCTCGACAATGGCATCAGATGCGCAAGGTTGAGCGTATGAACGATGGGCTGGCGGACATTGGCGTAAGTCTGACCGGGGAGCGACGACAACCACGCCTCGACCGCGTTGACGCCCTCGCGGATCGTGACAAAACCCAGCCCGCCGGTGATCCGCTCAATGGCCCGGATCCTGTCCTCGAGCCTGGCCCGATCCTCATCCGCCACCGTTATCGTGGTCGTCAAATATCCGAAGGTTACATGATCACCGCCCAGCGCCTGCAGCGCGAGATCGGCATCAGCGACCTTGTTGTCGGCATCTGAATCGAGCAATTGCGCGGGGCTATTATACATGACCTCGCGCAAGAGTGCAGTCACCGATTTTCGCTTGTTGAACCATTGGCGGCGCAATTTGGTGAGCAGCCTGGTCGCATCCGCCTTGTCGAGCGCGATGAAGCGCGTAACCCAGCGATAGGGGAAATCAGCCTCGTTCAAGGCATCCAATATTGCTGGTCGGCTCATATTGGGGAAACCGCAGACCGTAAGCGTGCGCAGATGCCGTGTACCCAGCATCGGTTCGAGCCCGCCGGTGAGCGGAGTATCGCCAAGCAGGCCGTCCAGATAGATCGGTGTATCGGGGACGGCCACCGGGTGATGCCGGTTGGAAATCGTGCCATGCAGATAGGCAAGCATTTCGGCCGAGGAGAGCGCGCGTATCTCGGGCATGAAGGTGGCGAAGAGATCCAACGTCCTGTCCGTTTCGGCGACAAAATTGGCAAGGGCCCCGCGCCAGTCACGACCGCGAACGGAACCGGCATTCGCGTCCGGTCGATCAACGAGCGAACGTCCGGCCGCGTCCATGCTGTCGGCGGCAGGAAGCCAGACCAGGGTCAGATAATAGCGGCTTTCATAATGCGCCCCTTCGGCTTCGAACCGTGCAGCGCGTTCGCGATCGACGAGCCAGCTCGCTGCATCGGGAAAACTGCTGTCAGGATAGCCCAGTGCTTCGCGCCGTTCGGCCTCGAAGAACAAGGCCCAGCCCGTCCCTAAGCGTTTGAGCACATTATTGGCGCGCGCACTGGCCGAGACCAGTTCGGCCTCGGTCGCGCTTTCGAGATCGGGACCACGAAAGGCGAAGCTGCGCTGGAAGCTGCCATCCTTGTTGAGAATGACGCCGTCCGCGACCAGCGCCGCCCAGGGCAGATGGTCGGCCAGGCGATCGGCCTTGTGGCGATATTCGCGCAAGTTCAGCATGTAAGATAGCTCCGCTGTCTGAGATGACGGATGAGCACGGAGGCGAAGGCGGGATCGCGCCGCGCGGCAAAAACGGCGATACTATGTCCGACCGCCCAGACGATGATGCCGGGGATCCATTGCTGGAGCCCAAGACCGATCGCGGCCGCGCACGTGCCGTTGACGATGGCGAGCCCGCGCGGTGCGCCGCCCATCAGGATCGGGCTACCGAGGCTCCCATGAATGGGAACCTCGAAGCCGGCAATATGGCCATTGTCTATGGGGGATTTCTCGCTCATCCAATCAGCGCTCCGCCGCCAAAGCTGAAGAAGCTCAGGAAGAAGGACGAGGCGGCAAATGCGATCGAGAGGCCGAAGACAATCTGGATCAACCGCCGGAACCCGCCTGCCGTCTCGCCGAATGCCAGCGTCAGCCCGGTCGTGATGATGATGATCACCGCGATGATCTTGGCGACCGGCCCTTCCACCGATGAGAGGATCGACTGGAGCGGCGCTTCCCACGGCATGCCGGTGCCGGTGGCGTGAGCGGGGCCGGCTATGCCAACACTGATGATGGCACTGGTAACAGTTAAGGTACGCAGGTTGGATAATATGAGGGCGCGCAGACGCATATTCAGTCTCCTTCAGCTTGGGGTTGGGTCTGGTGGGGTAATGTCGATGAGCTGATAGCCGCCGTGCGCGTCGAGCCCGGCAACGCGCGCGATCGTCTCAACCCGGCGGGCAAGGCCGCGCCCGGCAATAAAAACAATGAGGTCAATCGCGTCGGCGATGAGCGGTCGCGGTACGTTCGTCACAGCCTCCTGGCAAAGCTGCTCGATCCGATAGAGCGCGGACAGCGCCGAATTGGCATGGACGGTCGCGATCCCGCCGGGATGGCCGGTGTTCCATGCTTTCAGCATATCGAGCGCTTCTGCGCCCCGCACCTCGCCGACGATGATCCGGTCGGGTCGCAGCCGGAGCGTCGAACGCACGAGATCGGCCATGGTGACGGAACCGGTCCCACCCGCAGTACCAGCACGTGTTCTCAATGCCACCACATCGGGCGCGGCACATTGCAGCTCGCGGGTATCCTCGATCAGGATCACGCGTTCGTCGCGTTGCGCCATCTCAGCCAGAAGCGCATTGGCGAGCGTGGTTTTGCCCGAACTGGTGCCGCCGGCGATCAAGATGTTGCTACGATCGGCCACACCGCACGACAGCAACTCCGCCGACCAGATCGAGAGAATGCCGCTCTCCACATAATCGGCGAGCGTATAGATGCGCGCGGCGGCCTTGCGGATTGAGAAGCAGGGACCTTGCGCAACCGGGGGCAAGATGCCCTCAAAGCGCTCACCGGCGCTGCTGCCCTGTCGCGGCAGCTCGGCCGAGACGATAGGCTGCTCAGCTGTGGCTTCACTGCGAACATGGCTGGCGACCAGACGAATGATGCGCTCGACTTGAGGCGCATCGAGCCTGACGCCAGTATTACGCCGCCCTTCGCCGAGGCGATCGAGCCAAAGGACGCCATCCGGATTGACCATGATCTCGATAACGAGACTATCGGCCAGTGCCGCCGCGATGTCGGGACCCATCGCGGTGCGCAGCATGGCATGCCCGCGTTCAGCCGACGTATCCGTTGGGTGTTCGCCCGCAGCAGTTGAGCCGTTCACTGCTCGTCCTCCTGTCCCAGCGTGCGGCGACCGCTCGCCATCTGGCGGCTGACTTGCGCGACGAAGGCGCTGAAGCGTTCGCGCGCAATCGCGCGGCCCGCATGATCGTTGTCGGCCAGCGGCGCATGGATCGCGAGTTCGTAGCGGACGAACAGCGCCAGAGTTTCGATGAGGATATGTGTGTTGCGTTCGATCCTGCCCAGCATCGTCGTCAGCCGGTCGAGCCGGTGACCGAAGCGGTCGTCGAGCTCGTTTCCTCCGCGCCGGTTGAGCCAGGCTGCAACCGCGTCGGCGACGATCGCCGACTTGGTCGCGCCGGGACGCGCGGCCAGCTCGTCCAGTCGGCGGCTCAAGGCGCCATCGAGCATGAACTGATGCCGGATCCGTGCCATGATCAAAAGCCCGGCAGCAGGTCGGACGCGGGCGATGCGCTGACGTCAAGGCCATAAGTGGTGCGCGCGACACTTGCCGAACGGGCCTGCTCCATTATCCGCGCATCGGCAGCGCTGTCACCCTCGCCCTCGTCCAGTCCGAGCGGATCGGGGGCTCCGGGTTCGGTGACGGCGAGATGCTGTTCCTGCGGCAGGCCGGGGTGGCGTTGCTGTTGCAGGCCGCCTTCATCAACCAGTTCCGCTTCATCGGTGTCGGCTTGCCTGCCAGCGAGACGCGCGTCGGGCAGGCGGGCAAAGCCGCCCCAGTCGTTTGGCCGCTGCGGTGGCCGATCAGCATACAGACCATCGCTGGGCGCAGGCGGCGGCAGGATGCGCGCCATGAAGGTGCGATCCTCATAATAGCGCAGTTTCTTCGCGCGGACTGGCGCCTGCCCCGATACCATCACCAGCTCATCTGATGGCGGCAACTGCATCACTTCGCCAGGCGTCAGGAGCGCGCGCGCCGTCTCCTGGCGGCTCACCATCACATGGGCGAGCCAGGGCGCAAGCCTGTGCCCGGCATAGTTGCGCATCGCGCGCTGTTCGGTAGCGGTGCCCAGCGCATCCGATATGCGTTTCGCCGTCCGTTCGTCATTGGTCGCGAACGCCACGCGCACATGGCAGTTGTCGAGAATGGCGTTATGCTCGCCATAGGCTTTCTCGATCTGATTGAGCGACTGCGCAATCAGGAACGCGCGAATGCCATAGCCTGCCATGAAAGCGAGGGCGTTTTCGAAAAAGTCGAGGCGACCCAGTGCCGGAAACTCGTCGAGCATCAACAGCAGCTTGTGGCGACCGATGTTCCCTTCGGCATGCAGGTGCTCGGTCAGACGGCGTCCGATCTGGTTGAGGATCAGGCGAATGAGCGGCTTGGTGCGGCTGATGTCGGACGGCGGCACCACCAGATAGAGCGAGACCGGCTGTTTGGACTCGATCAGATCGGCGATGCGCCAGTCGCAGCGCGATGTCACATGTGCAACTGTGGGATCGCGGTAAAGGCCGAGGAACGACATCGCGGTCGAGAGCACGCCTGAACGTTCGTTCTCGCTCTTGTTCAAGACCTCGCGTGCCGCGCTCGCAACCACCGGATGGACCTTCGGCGCTTGCTGCGTCCCCAGATGGTTGGTGGTCATCATCCGCCTCAATGTCGCTGTGAACGGGCGCTGCGGATCGGAAAGGAACGTGGCGACACGCGCCAGGGTTTTCTCTTCCTCGGCATAAAGGACATGCAGGATCGCGCCGACCAGCAGCGAGTGGGAGGTTTTCTCCCAGTGGTTGCGGCGTTCGAGCGCGCCTTCGGGATCCACGAGAATATCGGCGATGTTCTGAACGTCGCGCACTTCATGTTCGCCGCGCCGGACTTCGAGCAGCGGGTTATATTGTGCCGAATGAGGATCGGTCGGGTTGAACAGCAGGCAATGGGAGAAGCGCTGCCGCCAGCCAGCAGTCAACTGCCAGTTCTCGCCCTTGATGTCGTGGATGACCGCCGATCCGGTCCAGCCGAGCAGCGTCGGCACGACGAGGCCCACCCCCTTGCCGCTCCGCGTGGGCGCGAACGCCATGACATGTTCGGGGCCGTCATGGCGAAGATAGGCGCCCTCTGAGCGCCCCAGGAACACACCTGCATCGCGGTGAAGACCGGCGCGCGCGATATCCTTGTGCGTGGCCCAGCGCGCCGAGCCATAGGTGGTGACGTTGCGCGCCTGCCGCGCGCGCCACAATGAACCGAAAATGGCGGCACCACAGCCGACAAAGCCGCTCGCGCCCGCGATCTCTCCGGCGCGCGCGAAAATATGCGGCGCATAGGCATTGAAATGATACCACCACGGAAAGATCGACCAGGGCCGATAGACCGGCCAGTTGCCGATGATGAACCATGGGCTGCCCAGTTCCGGTTGCCAGGCGAGCTTCCACGCCGCCCACTCCGTCGCGAACCAAATGCCCGCAATCACGATAGAAAAAACGATGATGATCTGGCCGATCAGCAATTTGGTAGGGGTCATGCGGGTTCTCCACCCGCGGCATGAGAATCGCCGTGGGCCTTGATCCACAAACTCCCGCTATTTTGTTCTGCGCGGCAGTGTCGTTACGACGCCAGAAACAGACACAGATGGCCAAGATGGATTGGTGGCTCCATCAAAAGGCGCGGATTCCAAAGACGCTTCCTTTCGGCATCGAAGCATTGCATGCATCGGGCGAAGCTTTTGAAGTGGACGAATGACCGCTCATATCGAAGGCATCAGGGTACCGATCTACGATCCTGCAAAAAACTATCGTCGATTGCTTCAAATATCGCAGCCGGGTTGGCCTCGACGTTGCCGTTGAAGCGGTGCGCGACGGTCTGCGCCAGCGCAAGGCGATCCATGCCGATCTATGGCACTATGCTGCGATCTGTCGGGTGTAGAATATGTCATGCATCCCTATCTGGAAAGCCTGTCATGACACCGCTTACACCCGAGAAGGACATAGCGTAATTTAGGTGCCGGTAGTCGCCACAGAATCTCGCGTGAGCTGAATGGGGAAAGGCTTATTTGGGCAATCGGATCGGCACCTGAACGCCAGCGCGTGGCCGCATAGGTTGGAGACGATTTCCTGAACTAACAATAACGCGATCATAGAGATCTTTGGCGGACCGGTTCCTGATCGTAAGCGCGAGCGCAAATTTCATAGTCGCCGGCCGTCGGCCGCTATGCCCATGCTCGCGGTTGATGTAGCTGACATCAAAAGCTGGCTGCGCAAGCGATGTCGCGCGTTTAGTCTTTGTGCGAGTCAGGGTAGTTTCCCACTTTTGCGCATCGTCGCGCTGCATATGTTCAGTCGCGTAGAAGTTCTTGGCTGAAAAGAAGGAATCGGATGCCGGAACAGTCGGCGTAATCAGCTTACTACCGCTGTAATACGGTGGCGGAATTCGCGTCGTATCTGGCCTGAACTGGATATCGAGACCCCCTCGCGTATAGTTTATCGCATCCTCGGGATCGACTTCGCAATAGAAACTGAAAGTAGCCTTGATTTCAACATTGCCCGTCAACCCGTCCGGGACTGGCAAATAGAGCCGCACCGCCCCAGTCGTCGGCATCTGCCTTTGGTATACGATGTGCGCTTCATAGTCGTCGCACAGGATTAGGTCGCCCAAGCCATGGGAAACGAGGCCCCAACCTATTTCGGTCCTGAGCATCTCATCCCCTGCAGCTTGGTGCACCAACAGCGCTTTGACTGCCGGTGCCCAGAGTGGTTCGGTGAATTGTGCGCGCATCCCAGCGCCCGACCGCATGGCGACCGGTGCAGCAAAGCTCGTACCCATGGTGCCGTTCGCCTTGAGGGGACTAACCGTGCTCAACGCAAGGAACGGAGCGCCGTGGGAACCACCAAATGCAACAAAGTCTGGCTTTACATAGCCTGGGCTGCGACCGGGTCCGCATGCGCTGTAGTCTGCGCGCTTCCAACCCGCCCCAAAGCTGCCAGCAGCGCCGACACCGAGCATATTGACCCCGTCGGACGGCGGCTGAATTCTGTGCAAGCCACCTATGCGATCATTCTCTCCGTTATTACCGCATGCAATGGTGGCTACGGTTTCCCCGGCAGCGAGCAACTGATCGAGTCGTGCGGTCCAAGGACTTACGTCGTCATCGTCGATGGCGTAACTGGGACCCAGACTGATATTGATGAAATCGTAGCGACGCGAGGAGAGGACGTCTTCGATACGATCAAGCAAATCAAACGCCTCAAAGTCGTCATCGCCTCTTCCGAATACCCGCCAGTGATCGACATTGGCATAGGGTCGAGCCAGAGCCTCACCTTGTTTGAGTGGCCCAAATAGGAAGGCAGACGTTACCGCAAGTCCATGACGTTGTCCTGCAGCGTCGGGAGCACCGACACCAGGCGCGTCGTGCAATGTCACCCACTTTTCGAGCCCATGGTCGTCGGGGAGCCCGCCGTCGAAGATGGCGACCGACAGATCAGGGGCAACTGCGTCTTCGTCGCTGAGCGTGACAGGGAACGCGCTACCAATAGAGCGGGTGACTGGATCGAAAGGGACGATCCTCGGCGCCTCCCGCAAGACGCGAAGGAAAGCAAAATCGAGTACATCGTTCAGCTGCTCGCGCCCCGCGATGATTGGCAAAAAAGCAAGACCACCGACTTGACGTCGCCGATCGATGTCACACCAGACATCAAGAGATCGCATAAAATCCGCAAAGGCACCTACAATGTCGTTATTGGTGTTTTGATCAGGATTGTGAAGCACCACTTCCAGCGGAAACGTATCACGACTCGCAAACCGGTCAGTCAGTCGTTTCAGGCGGTTTTTCCCGGGTGTCTTTATGCTTTCTATCCGCCGAAAATCGTCCTCAATCCGTTCGTCTCCGGGTGACCATGATGCCGCCGCTTCGCCAAATTCGATAAGGGCATCCGCGGATCCTGCCAGAAATAATACTGGAGCAGGCTGCGCCTTGCCACTTTCTTCCGCCTTAGCGGCCACTACCTTGTTTGGTACGATATGAACCGCCCGGCTACCAAGGTGCGACAGCCCAAGTTCTCGAATCAAATTTCCCGGATAATAGGACTTGGCGAGGTAGCTCGGATGGAGTGTAACTTCGAGTGCAGCTTGGCCACAGGGCAGTGCCAAATCTGGTAGGTCTTCTATAGCTTCGGCGGCACCTTTCCACATCGGCGCAAGCCGGCGGCGTGCTTCGGTAAATGAATACGGATGAGCCTTATCACCCATCCCGCGAGGCGCACGGGCGATCTCTTCGGAAAGCTTTTCACCCTGACCGATAAGATATCGGGGATTAGCCATTGGTCACCGCCATTTCGACGTCGGAATTCTTCGTTCTGCTCTTGCGGATCGTGTCGCGCGAAATTCCCACAAGCTCGCTGATCGCACGGTCACTGTAACCGCCCTTGGCAAGCAGGTCGGCCGCTCGCTTTCGATCCTGCGCTGAACCAGATCGAAGGTCATGACCGATACGTTCGAGTAGGACGTCCAACACGCTTACGTTTGTGATCGTAGCCCGACGCCGAATCCATTGGACCATCCTCGTAAGATCGCTGAAGGACTGTCCATCCCACAAATTCACGAGCAGGGGCATCCAAGGCTCAAGTTGCGCGACATCTTCGGCAAAAAGACGCTGAAGCACAGCGGCTCGCTCACCATTGGAAGGTGGATCAAATTCAAGGACGTCGTCGAACCGCCGCCACACAGCCGAGTCGAGCAGCTCACCATGATTGGTGGCAGCTATTAAGAGGCTGGTCGATGGCCAATCATCGACCTCCTGAAGAAGGACTGTCACAAGGCGTTTCAATTCACCGACATCGCCCTCGTCATCCCGCCTCTTCGCTATTGAGTCAAACTCATCGAGTAGCAAGACGGACGGCACTGCTTTGGCATATTCCAAGACTGAGCGAATGTTCGAGCCAGTTTTCCCGAGATAACTGCTCATTACCGTCGCAAGATCAAGCGTGATCAGTGGACGGTCGAGCCGCTCCGCCAGCCATCGCGCGCTCATTGTTTTACCTACACCTGGAGGGCCTATGAACATAAGCGAACGTGTGGGACCCAAGCCTTGGCGTTCGAGTGCCGAAAGATGCCCCCTTTCTTGGACGACTTGCTCAAGGCGCAATGCCAGTTGGGCGTTTAGGATGGGCTCACTGACGAGTACAACCGGATATTCGGTCTTCGCCAAAGCAAGACGAGAATCCGCATCGACGGGGACGATAGCCCCGCCCATGTCGCGCAACGGTGAGAGCGATGTCGGCGCTAGCGCCAGAAGCTCGGAAAGATCGTGAGCAAGCTTGGGATTTTGCTGACGGAATCTACGGATGGACTGGCGAAGATATGCCTGAATATCTTGCGGGCGGCCTTGAAGGCCAAGTCTTGCGAGTTGGACCATATTTTCAGACAATTTACTCGACAAGTCCATTTTTGCCCATTCTCTATATAAAAGCGTTCATTTTATGTGGACTACAATTTGACATATATGAGATATCTAGTCCACATATTTCTTCATAGCAGCGCTCGGCTCGTCGCGTTTTCCAGGTTGAGCGTGGCGCACCGCTCACTTTGTAAGCGATCCACCGATTGGAAGAAGTGCAGCCGACAAGACGCTGATACACCCATCTGAACACCTTATTTCAGGCGCTAAGCCGGCGAAAACCTGCTTCCGAACCTACAGCGGCTTACCCCGATCACGCTCCCATAACCGGATCGCCCGCAATCGCGGTCATTTGATATGTCCGAGCCAGCTTATCAGTGCAGTGCCCGCTCAAAGACTCGGACCACCCCGTCCACGTCCAAACGTCCAGCTTATGCCGTCACTCCGCATGATGCCGGATAGGGGCCGTCCGATATGACGTTCGAGTGCTGGCCGCCAAGGCACCAGCGTGAACTCGCGGGATTTTTCGACCAGCGCATACCCCCCGCCGAGCGTTTCCACCTGTCGCCGCAACGCCCCTTCGATTCGTTCCCCCGCCTTGGTCTCGACAAACGCCAGCCCCAGCTCGTTGGACAGATGGTCGGCGACGCGCAGCAACTCTCGCCGTCGCAACACTGCAAGGGCATCAGCGCGAAGCCGGATACCCGCATTCTGCTCCTCAGCCAGCCCCTGTTCGACCAGCCATTGACGGCGCAGGGTTTCGGCCTGCCGTACCTCGCGCCCAAATCCTGCATCGCGGACCGACGCCGTTTCCTCGCCGGCAATCCGCTGGTCAAGCCAGGTCGCCGCATCGGCCATGCCGAGCTTCTCGATCGGCACCGGCGAGAGGGTCTCGATCGTCACCGGCCGGGTACGTAACAGCCTTGCCTCATAGGCGTCTACCCGCGTCAAATGATCGGGTGCGATGTCCCAGCTTCCGTCGGGCAAGCGTTCGACGCCGCTGGTCAGACGCCGGATTGCTTCCAATCGGCGCACATGTGTTTCGGCAAAGGCCTCGCTCGCTGACGGATCATGGCGCAGATGGATATCGACCGAATAGCGCCCGCCATTTGCGACAGCGATATCGGCGACGGTGCGATCGACTGCGCGCACACCGCCGCGCGCAGGTGCAATCCGGACGATCGCGCCCTCAGGTGTCGGCCCGATTTCCTCTCCCCCTTCGACCCCACTCAGGACCGGCGTACCGATATCGACATAATGGCTGCGCCCATCGACACCATCGACCAGCAGATAATGACGGTCCTTGAGTTCATCGGCGAGTCCACGCCCGATCACGCGTCCGATGATGGGTGCGGCGTCGGTATCTGCCGCATCGAAAATATGCTGTTCGACACCAGCGCGATTGCGGGCGGCCATGGCCCGCTGCATAGTACGGATAATATCGCCACGTTCGCCCATGTGGCGCAGTGTTTCCTCGATCCCTTCGGCAAGCTGCCAGCGGCCACCGCCGACCGGCTCTGCCAATCCCATTGCTTCAAGCTTGCGCAGGCGCCCCATGCGGAGCGATTGTTGGAAAGGATCGCGCATCGACTGGCCGATCTCGCGGATTTCATCCATGTCGCGGACCATGCGCCGATCAATCGGCGTCAGCCGCTCGGCGTCCATGTCGTGTCGAAGCCGCTCCTCAATCTCGAGGGTGGTACGCGGTCCCAGATCGAGCGTCACCAGCTCGGCCGCACGCTCGCGCAGTCCATGGCTCAAATATTCACGCGCGATGACGAGATTGTCACCGCGATCATCGCGGCCGCGCAGGATGATATGGGTATGGGGAAAGCCGGTGTTGAAATGATCGACCGCCACCCAATCGAGTTTCGTGCCCAGATCCTGCTCCATCTGCGTCATCAACCGGCGCGTGAATGGTTTGAGGTCGGCATAGTGATCGCCATCCTCGGCTGAAACGATGAAACGGAACTGGTGACGGTCCTCGCCAGCGCGTTCGATAAAGGCTCGGCCATCAGCATCATCCGATGTCGCGGAATAGAGCTGGCCGGAGCCGCCTTCGCGAGTGACGCCATCGCGCTGGATATAGCGCAAATGGGTTCGCGCGGCGGAAAGCCTTGCGGCACCCAGACGAACCAGCTTCGCCTTCACCACCGCGCGCCGTCCGCGCAATCCGGTCAGGCGGTCGCGCCCGGACAACACCCGCCCAATACTCGCGCCACGTCCGATCCGGCTGCCGTCGAACCGCACGGCGCGCTTGGCCGTCGTGATGCCCGCGCGCGCTGCGCCACCGACCACCGCACCCAAATATGTGCGGCTTCTGGCCTGCCCCCGCGCGCGCGGTTTACCAAGCCGGGGTGTGAACTCGTCCTCATCGCTCATGGCTTGCGGCCTGACTGGACGGCATAACTATGCCCACAGCATTTGCCTCCGGTCATGGCGCAAGTGCCTCCTGAAAAAAGGATGTGCAGACAGGCGATTAGCAGTGCCCCGGAGGCACTGCCTTTATCTTGCAAACGCTCCTTCCGACGATGTTTCCCAGGTTTCCGCTCGAAAACCCGCAAGATTTCAGCAATTTCATGCTGCCATTCCGCGCCATAATTCCGCTGCCAGATGGTCTTCTGAAAGCCTTGCCATAGCGATTTTGGCGGCAGGAAAATGCTCGCATTCGTCGTCATAAACCCGGCCTGCGGATCGCGAACAAGGTATCCCGCGAAACTGGGAACGAGGGAGATTGTGGCAATTCGCCAAGGTCGCGGCGCAGCGCAAAGAGCAATTCGCGCGGGGTGCTGGCTATGGCTAGCGCCGCCGTTTGGGTCTTGCCTGTGATGCCTGAAATATAGGCAATCGTCTCGCCGGGAAGGCGCGATTTACCGGCGAGATAGTCGGCATATCGCGCGGGGCCAGCATTATAGGCGGCCAACAAACCAGGATAGCCGAAGCGATCTGCCATCAGCCGGAGATAGGCGGCGCCCGCGATGATATTGTCGTGCGGGTCGTCGGGATTGCTCCCAAGAAAGTATTTGTCCCGCATCGCCGCCCATGTTGCGGGCATCAATTGCATCAGACCTATCGCTCCTGCGCGCGAGCGGATCGGTTGCCCATTGAGCCATGTGCGCCCGCCGCTTTCAGCGCGCATGACCCGCACAATCCAGTCTGCCGGAACACCGAACCTTGCCGATGCTTCTGCAATAAGGGGCATCCATTGCGCACTCGGATCGGTCCTTGCATGGGCTGTTGCGGGGACAGCGATGGCGATAAGGGCAAGCGCCATCCTTCCTCTTAGCGCGCCCATATCAACCTCGCGGTGCCGATGATGTCGGCGCTCCGGCTGATCCCGAAATAGCGTCCGTCGAACGAATTGGGGACAGCGAGCGACAACAGGAACAGCTCATTCTGCTGTAACACATGGCAACCCGACCATGACGGCAAAGGGCGGTGCATAGAGTCGAACGCTTGGACAATCGCGACGGGCTTTCCGTCAACGGTGATGACACCGTGAAGCGCACAGACGCGATCACCCGGAACCGCTCCGACATGTTTCACCAGCGGCACATTGAGAGGAATATAGCGCCGCGATGCCGCCATCCGGCGATATTTGATCGGCAAGTGCGCGATCACCATTTCGCCGCGCCGGGGGATATTTCCGGGGCTAACAGCATATAATCCGATGGGCGCACTGGCGCTGGCATTCAACACCAGACGCGGTGCAGGATGGAAGAAAGCCAAGCCGATGACAGCCCCGATCAGTAACGCAACCGCGACGATTTTACGACGCAATCTGTGGCGTGCGATTTTGCGGCGGCGCAGCTCCTCGCCCCATGCGATCAGCGGCAGATCGCTGCCCGCGCCCCTGCGGCTCATGCGTCGGCTCCCGTTGCAGGGCGGTCGGCACGGGCACGTGACCATGCGAGAAGATCGTCAATATGATAGAGAACCATGCGCGCGTGGCGGCGCACCTCTGGCCCTTCGCCCTTGACGCGCAGACGCTGAAGCGTCCGCGGCGACATGTGCAGGAAATGGGCGGCCTGTTGCGCGTTAAGATAGGGGCTGCCACGCCGCGCAGCGCTGGCGCGGTCGGTATCATCATCCATATATGTGTGCTCCGGCAGGCGGCGAAAGGCCGCATCTGACGCCGGAACATGCCCTGCCGTCCGGTTCTGGCAGAGGCTCGAAGATCGCCCCCCTCGTTTTCGTGCCCCCTCGCCACATTTTTGCAGCTTTTGGCAGCACCGAGCGCGCTTACGCTGAACCGCGCACTCCGTTAAGATGGCATGGGCGGGGGCTTTTGCATGGTGATTCTGGTAAATATCAGACGATTGGTCGAGCGGCTGAAACCCGCGCCAATCTGCGATGCGTGCGTAGCCGAACGCCTCGAAATCGGGGTGTCAGACACACTCCGTGCCGGGATCGGCGAACTCGCTGGCGAGCGCGATTATCAGCGCGAACGGAGCCGTTGCAGTCTGTGCGACACGGAAGGCATGGCGATCCGAAAGATCAGATAGGATCAAGCGCCGCCGGGGATCGAACCCCGGCGGCGTAGAAAAATGGGTTTCAGAGGATACCGTCAAGTGCGCGGGACAGCGCCTCCCCGGTGGATTCGAACGCGATACGATCAGCAAAGACCGCGCACCATCCACCGCCTATCTCCCCGATCCGGGGCTTGGAACAGGTCATCGCCCATTCGAACCCGACAGGTGCGATGCGTAGCGTTTGCTGGCAACAGCGCTGGATGAGCATGGCGATAGCGCCCGGATCGAAATCATCCATGCTGGAAAAACATATGACGCAATTTTCCGGCTCATCAGGCAAGCCAGCGCTGGAAAAGTCTGCCCCGACGCAGGGAAATTCCGGGTCGGCAAAGGCAGCGCGAAAGCCGCTCCATAGATCGCCGGGATCGGTCGGCGGGAACACCGCCAGCAAGTCCGGGCCGGGCGGCTCATTCCCTAGCGCCGCGCACATATCATGCGCGGCATCGACGGCTTGCACCAGCAGAGCCGCCTCGGCGGCGCTGCACCGAAAAGCGAAGCTGCCTTGAATCCATGTGTCAGCCATGCGCCGTCTCCTCCATTTGCGCGACGATCACCAGCGCGGGAATGGCAAAATCCGCCGCATCGAAATGCGCGAAAATCGCCTCGATGCTATCCAATCGTTCGGCAGTGCTGCGGTCGATCAGGATCGTATCGTCCTCATCAGCGGCAAAGGATAAAGGCTCGCCGTTACCGCTGAACACCACGCGCTGCGCGCCCCATTGCCCATGATACGCCCCAGACCAGCGCGCGAAAGGCAGACCCTGTTCAATGCAGAAGACTTCGAGTTCGCTGAAATGCCCCCACGCCACTTCGTGCGCCATGAGCGCGAGCGGTTCGTTCGGGACAAGCTGATCGGCGGCGAAGGGTTCGCCGTCCCATTGTGTGGAAAGCCCCTCATTTTCGATGGCTGCGAGCAGGTCGGGGAGCAGGGTGGCGGACAGAGTGCCGCCGATGGTGATGGATGCGGAAACGCGATCCGCCATGATAAATTCCTTTCCAATTTTGAGAATAATGCAGGCGCTACCGGATCGGCACGGATCGCCAGACCACGCGGCATTCGGTGATCCGGGAGGGCTTATCGAGCAGGGCCGCCCTCGCGCGCGCCGTGGCAAAGCTGCGATAGGTGCCGTAATGCGACCAGTATGTGCCGCGCCGCGAGAGTTGTGGATATTGCTGTTCCAGCAGGAAGCTCGGACGATCGGGAATCATATCGCGCTTCTGTCAAAAAATGGGGATGGCGGTATCCGCCATCCCCCCGGTTTCATGCTGCTTCATGCCGCCAGCGGTTGCAGTTCTGCGTCGGATTCGGTCGCGGCAAGCGCCGCCGCGACCAGCGCCGCCTTGTCCACCGTGCCGACGCCGCCGCGCATGGTGTAGGCGTCGGGCGGGAAGGTCATCCATCTGGGCACCCATCCCTCCACCTTAATGCGGCCATCGGCCCCGGCCAGATGATTGCGGATGATCGCTTTCAAGGTCTTTGACTTTTCTTGTTGATTGGCGCTTGCCACGGTCTGGCCTGCCACTTCGGCAACGATGGTGGTCAAAACCTCGCGGTCGCGGATCAGATCAAAGAAGGCATCATCGGCCTGCCAGTAGCGGGCCATATCGATACCAATCTCCTGCCCTACCGCTTCCACGGCGGCGCTGCCGCTCGCCAGACTTTCGCCCATGACAATGGCGATGATAGCCATCACCGCTTCATCGGGAAGTCCCAGCAGCTTGAGGAACAGACCTACCAGCCCATAGGCATCGCCATTGCCGCCGGTAACGGTCGGTTCTTCGGCCGAAAAGTCCAGCAGCGCCAAAACCTCGCGCCGCTTGGTATCGAATTCCGCTTCGCCCCGGCAGATTTCGACGCTCTCGCGGATAGCGTCATTGCGCGTGGTTTGCGGTTCGGGCCGGACGGTCCACAAAGGCGAACCGACGATGGCATGGGCCACCATCAGACGCAGCGCAATGCCGGGGTGGCCGGTCATCGCTGCGCGCACGGCGGCATGACGATGCAGGTCAAGATAGGTTTGGCACGTGCCGGTAATTTCGGGCCGGGGCGCTTTGCGTCCTGTGTCGAGCGCCTCGCCCTTGTCGAGGCGGCGCGCCTCCTTCCCCGTCACATAGCCCTCATGGAAGGTCACTTCGCCATTGGCGCGCACGTCGACATAGACCCGCCCGCCCTTGCGCTTGGGCGCCTTTTGATATTCCCATGTCGAGAAATGCTCAGTGGGACCAACCACCACCACATCGGGCCAGCCAGCTTCGAGATACTCTTCACGGCGTGCTGCAATAGCGGCGTTCTGCGCGGTCCAAAAGGCATCGCTATCGGCAAAATAGCGATCCTCGCCGAACAGATCGGCAACGATACCCGCTATACCAGCCGTATCGAACAGCGCATATCTGACCGGGATCGACTGTCCGCCGAGCAACCACGCCTTTACCTGATGGCCGGTCGGAACATAGGCGTCGGGGTCGTCATAAAGAGCCAGCCACGCGCGTTGCTGGCTCTTGCTCGCCATCGTCAGATGGCGGACGGTGGCGGCATCGATTTCCTCATCGCGGTAGAGGGTGCGGATACGCGGCATCAAATTGCCCAGCGCAAGGATGCGTTTCACGGCAATTTCGGGAAGGCCGAAGGTCGTGGAAATATCCTCCATGCCGCGCCCTTGCCTCACCAGCCGGGTGAACGTTTCCCAACGGGTCACCTCGTCGGCATCGAGCCGCGCGATATTTTCGATCAGCGATGCCTCTATGGCGTCGGCATCGTCGCTCTCGTCGAGAATAGCGCAGGGCATCGGTTTCACCTCTTGGCCCTCCGCGCGCCGTTCGTCGGCGACCTGACAAGCGGCGGTGAAACGCCGCGCACCGGCGACAATCTCGAAAGTTTCCGGGCTGCCATTCTGGCGCACCAGCACCGGCACGATGACGCCGCGCTTACGCACGGTCGGCAGGATGTCGGACACGTCCGGGGCTTTTTTGGCATAACGCATATTGGCTTTGCTGACACTGAGCTTGCCAAGGTCGATAAAGTCGAGTTTCATGGGCTTAGCCTTTCTTGAGGTGCCGGTCCGTGTTTCTTGATCGCGATACGGATCGGCTTTTTATCGGCGGGAAACGCCCGCCCGCGTTACCCGGCCCCGCGATGGAGGCACGGAACTGGTTCATTCGTACCGATGCGGCATGTTGCTTTGGGTGCTTTCCCGCTTGGCCCTGCGGGCCTCACAGGCCCGCGCCGCCGCGATCAGCGCGTGTTGGTTCTCGGTGATCTGGCCAGCGATGCGCGCGGCCTCGGCATAGATGGTCAGGTCGAAGCAAGCGCTGAAATGCAAATCCCGCTCGATGCGTAGGCCATAGGGAAGCCGCACACTGGCGATTTCTGAAAGGCTCGCATACCCCATTTCCGGGCTGCCAAAGCCCAGATCGGCAAGGCCGAACAATGTATCGCCATCCTCATCCAGTTCGCTGAAGAGCCATGTTGCCGCGCCGCAAGGGTTGAACAGTTTAAGGACGGGCGCGTGATCGGGACCACGATCCCGCCCATTCGCCAGCAACTTTGCGCGAAGGTCATCCGGTAGCAGGATCATGCTGCGATCCTCCCAACTTCGTCCATCGCGGCGGCCCGCGCCTCGGTATGGCGGGTGAGCAGCCAGTCGGCGGCTTTGCTGGCGGCGCTCGCCGCGCGGAATATCGCCCGATTATCCTCGCGCAGCACTTCAAGCCAACTGCCCAGATAATCCGCATGGCGCACGGTCGGCACAATGCCCAGCGCAGCGCAGAGGAAGGCCGAACCCATTTCAGCGACATATCCTGACAGTCCAGCCCCAATCCGGGGTTCGAGGAAGAAAACCATCGGCTGCCTCCAGCACTGCCCAAAAACCGCATCGGCCTCCCC
>NZ_JACIJP010000007.1 GCF_014199435.1 Sphingobium subterraneum
CACAGTGGAGAGCCGCATGCGGTGAAAGCTGCACGTGCGGTTCGGCGGGGGGATCAGGGCTGACTCCATGAGCAGCACCAATCCTACCCGACTGAGCGAGACCATGGGCCCATACAACTACGACTGCCCGGCCTCGATCCTTGACCTGCTTGGTCCGCCGGCGAACGACTATGCGGTCAACTGGCGCGAGCATTGTCGCCAGCGGCTTGCGCTCACTTCGCGCCGGAAGCCCCGGCCGGGAGATACGCTGGTCTTGCCTGAAACCTTGACCTTCACCGACGGCGTTGCCGAACGCAGCTTCCGGGTCGCGCAGTCGGGCAAGAAGACCGCGCTGCGCCGGATGAGCGACGGGATCGGCGTGCGCATCTCCGGGCTGATGACCCGCGCCTGGACGATTGTTCCTGCACCGCTTGCACCAGCTGCGACCTGATAGCGGACATCAGAGCATTACCATGACCGACCCAGCCTTTTCCAAGCCTTCTGCCAAGCGGGCTAAACTATGTAGCATCGAGAACGCCAACCGGGTCGCAACCCAGGTCGCCGACCACATTCTCAGCGACACCGCCGTGGTCAAGACCGGCAATCCGCTTCAGCCCTTCCGGGTAGTGCTAGCAAGCAACGCGCCGCAGGGACGCACGGTGTCGCGGGTGGTCACCTGCAACGATGACGAGACCTGAACGACAGCCTTTCGCCTCTGCCATTCACTCGCGTGTCGGGTGGCATTCAAGCTTACAAAAAGTCGCGGGCAGTTGGTCAGTGATGCATTCTGCGTCGAGGCTGCTAAGGTCATCGACTATGCTTTTACTCCACATCTCCGACATTCACTTTCGCGAACCGCAATGCCTGAGGCCGGCCACCGATCCTGATCGTGTCTACCGCACACGGATGATCCAAGATCTGCGGGTCGAAATCGCGAAACTTGGCGAACCGGTCGGCGCAATTCTCATTGGCGGCGATATCGCATTTAAGGCGCATCCCGTCGAATACGGCGCAGCCGAGATCTGGATCAAGGAACTGGCCGATACTACGGGCTGTCCGTTCGAGCGCGTCTACGTCATTCCCGGCAACCACGACGTCGATCGGGGCATCATCGCAAAAACGCCGTCTGTGAAGAACGTCCAGGCTGCCATTTTCAACGCAGCCGACAACCGGCGGGAAGCAGTGCTGCGGGAGCAATTCGAGGATGCCGAAGCCGCTAATGCTCTGCTTCGGCCTCATGCAGCTTATAACGACTTCGCCAAGATCTTCAGCTGTCAGGTCTACTCGCCCGAGCACCTATACTGGAAGCAGGATCTCGATCTTGAACACGGCGTTCGCCTCCGTCTCAATGGCCTGACCTCGACGTTATTGTCCGGCCGTAACGGCGATGCCAACGAACGAATGGGACTCTACCTCAGCCCGTTGCAGACCGCGCTCGATCCCGAGGAAGATGTCGTCAACCTCGTCATTGCACATCACCCGCCGGACTGGTGCATGGACCATGATCAGATCGAAGCCTGTATCGCCGACAGGGCGGCCATCCATCTTTTCGGGCACAAACACACCCAGCGCGTAACCCTGACCGACAACTACGTCCGGATCGGTGCAGCCGGGGTTAATCCTGATCGCAACGAAGCGGGCTTCGATCCCGGCTACAATCTGATCGAAGTCCACGTTTCCGGTGAGGGAAATGGACGATCGCTCGACATCACAGCACACCTTCGGCATTGGCAGACGAACCCCGAGGGCTACCAGTCGCGCATGAACGGTAATCAGCCGGTCTATCGGAAATCGATTCCGATCCCAGCGCTCCCGCCACGGATCGGGGCAGTTCAAAACTCTCCGGTTGTGGCGGAACTCGTCGTGATCAAAGCCGAGCCGGTGACGCTACCCGACGCGGTCGATACGGAGGCCGCAATGAGCGATGAAACAACCCGAAATCTTGTCTATCGCTTCTGGAAGCTGACCAGCTCTCAGCGTCGCGATATCGCGGCAGATCTCGGTCTCCTAGAAGAAGAAGAAATGGCCTTGCTAGAACCGGAACGCTATGGCCGCGCGCTACTGCGCGCTGGTGAGCGCGGTCTCGTCGATGCGCTTGGAGCAGAAATCAAGAAAAGGGAGAGGGCATAATGGCAACCAAAGCGCTAGCACCTGTCGAAAGAGAATTCGCGGGTTGGTTTGCAACCTTGTCTGTCGGTGATGATGGCACTTTGCGCGGTCTGCGCCATCAAGGTGTGATCGCTGCGGTCGCCCAGGCAGATGCAGCGATGATCGAAACCTGGGTGCGACTTGCATTCAAATCGAAGAAATCGCCCTCGAGCGCAGCGATCGACGCTTTTCGTGTTCCGTTTGGGGTGGATGAAACTTTCCCCACCTCTGGCAACGCGCGCGAGCTCCAGGTTCTTGCCGCAATCTGCCTCGCTCAGATGATGGAAAGCAGCAATTGGAACGCGATAGCGGCACTCGCGGTGACAACGGCTTCCTGTCAGAGGGCCCGCGCTCCAAAGCTGCCTATGGACCTTGTCTCGCGCGCCGAGGCGACGATCCTCGAGATCGCAGAAATTCGTCGATCGCGCCCAGATATTTCCAGATTCATCTCGGAAGCAGGGCGAGAATTCGATTTTGCGGCAGCCAATGAGAAGATAACCACAACACCAAGCTTTGCTGGCGTCGAAGAAGCGCTAACCGAGGCCGCCGGCATTGTCCGCATCGCGTTTGATGTCTTGATCGATGAGCTTAACGTCGCATTCGGCAAGCTCGGGGAACATATCGAGATGAAGGACGAAGAGCTTCAGATGCTTTGGTGGCTGACAGGATCCCATAGCGTTGATCTCGATTGCGATTTTTCGGTAATCTCGGCGGATGCGCAACCGCTAGTCCTCGGCACCGAACTCGCTGGACTAACCGAAATTTTGCCGGGTCCGGCTTCGGTTAAAGGATTGCTGTCGCGCGCGGGCCTGAAGGCGCGCAAAAAGCTCACACTAGCTGAGGCGGTCAATGCGGTTCCACTCGATTGGGCGAAGACCATCGCCGAAGAGAAGGAGTTCTCACCAGTGACGACCCCGCTTCATTTCGCGCTCGCGCGGCGCCTAGAAACCGGGGGACACGATGATACCTGGGTCGGCAACTGGGCCAGCGTGTCTGAAATCCCGGCCGCCCATGACATGAGTTGCCTTGCACTCGGGGTCCAGTTCTACCGCGAGCGCCTTCTAGTGACACATGCCTGAGGATGTTGAAGCAGCCATGAGCGACGAAGCGGTCATCTGCTCAAACCCGGACTGTCGTGTCGCCGAGACGGGTAAATGCGTCGAGGGACTCGAACTCGCTGATTGCCCTCATTACGGCGAAACCGCCGAGGTCGAGGAGACCGAAGAGGGTGTCGAAGCCGAGTCCCCGCTTGGTGTCGCTCTGCCCAACGGTGCGGCGCTCAGTCTTGTCGATGCCGGCGTCCTGATCCGTCGTGCCGATTCTCGCCTGATAGCGCTGATCGGTCCGCGCGAGACAGGCAAGACAAGCTTGATTGTCGGCCTCTATGACCTGTTCCAGCTCGGCGAGGTTGATGGTGTCGGCTTCGCGCGTAGCTCGACCCTCCACGCGTTCGAGATGGCCTGCCACGACGCGCGGGACGCTTCGCGTCGCGGCGTGCCACATACCGAGCGAACCCAGCGAGGCGAGGTTCTCTTCTATCATCTCGACCTTGACGGCGGAACGGCCGGCGATGGGATCACTCTACTCCTCGCCGATCGATCCGGGGAAGAATATAGCGAAGTTGCCGACGACGTATCGGCAGCAGCCGAGCTGGCTGAAATCCGCCGTGCTGACGCGATCACCATTCTCATCGATGGTGGGCGTCTCCTCGACGCAGGTAAGCGCCACAATATCAAAAGCGAAGTGATCATGATCCTTCAGGGGCTGATCGATGCAGGGGCAATTAGCTGCGAACAGCGGATCGGCCTTGTCTTGACCAAGCTCGACCTCATCAAGGCTTCTGCCCACGAAGCGCGCGCCGAGGAAGATTTCACAGGCCTTCGGGACCAAATTCTTGGAAATTTCCCTGGCATCATCACCCGCGTCGATATCTTTCGGATCGCCGCGTCTCCGTCGATCAATGCAGGCATGCGCGGCGACGGTGTCGATGAAGTTCTGCAGTTCTGGCTCCAGCCGACTCCCACGATCGCAACCGCGATGATCACCCCGCCCCGGATCCAACGTCTGTTTGGTCAGCTTCGGCAACTTTCCGAACCGCTGGGGGACACCCAATGAGCGAGCAGTCGGTTGTGATCATCGGTCTGCCGGAATCGGGCAAGACCACCTACCTTGCCGCATTGTGGCATGTTGTCACCGCGCGTGACGTTCCAACGAAACTGCGCTTCGGCAATTTGCTTGCAGGCACAGCGAAGCACCTGAACGAAATAGCGGCACGGTGGCGCAACGCCCAGAAGCAGGAGCGCACGCTCATGCTCGGTAGCCGCGTCGTTTCCATGAATCTCAAAAGCGCCAACGATAGCGTCGTCAAGGTCACGTTCCCGGATGTTCCGGGAGAAGAGTATCGGCGGATGTGGGAAGATCGCGACGCCAATCCCGACGTGATCGCGATCTTGCGCGCCGGCGGCGTCCTCCTCTTCATGAATGCTGACGACATTCACGGACCCAACTGGATTGCCGACGAAAACGCCATGTACGCAAAATGGGGTCTTGCTCCGATCGCGCCTGGCGAACCTGTCCCCTGGCACCCACGCGCTGCACCGACGCAAGTCCAGCTGGTCGACATGCTCCAACTGCTCCGTTCACCACCAATCGACATCGGTCCCCGCAAACTCGCAATCATGCTGAGCGTGTGGGACAAGGTCAGTGGAGAAGGTCGGACGCCGGCAGCGTTCCTCGCCGAAAAGATGCCGTTGCTCGACCAATATCTCCGTCACAATGCCGACGCTTGGACGCATGTCACATACGGCATCAGCGCGCAGGGCGGCGACTATGACGATGTGGATCCCGAAAAGGAGAAGGCGCTCGAGGCTGAGGCGCTGCGTCAGTATGATAAGGCGTCCACGCGCGTCGATGTCGTGATGGGCGATGTTCATTCGCATGACCTCACCGAACCCCTGGCATGGCTGATGGAATGACGTCCGCAAGCGCCATCAAGATTCATCAGGCCCTCCATGGTTACACCGACGGCCATCGCGAACTCGCTCTCTCAGCGGCCCTAAGTGCCCGCGACACAAAAACGCTACTGACGCTTAGCGATCGGTCCGGACCCGGTGTGAAGATCCCGTCAGGCGGCTACCTGACAGGATATCCGCTTGCGGAATCGAACCTCTACGTCGTCGCGCGAACCTGGGCGGCACCCGAACTGCCGCGGCCCGGCTGCGTGTGGACACATAGTCTGCTCGTCGATTTTACCGACCTCGCGACAATCGAGGATGCGACCGGACTTCTTCGAATGTTCGTCCGGCCGGGGTCAGGCATTCCGTCAGTCTATCATGAGCCAATTCAGTATCTACCGGCCACCCCGAATTCGCCCGCGCTTTTTGGATCCGAGGCGCGGCCTATCCTTGCCGCGCTCTATGGCAGACCAACAGACCGGATCATCGCTAGCGTCTCCCAAGCCGATCCAGACATTCTGGCGCTCAGCGTCTGGAGCCAGCAATGGCCGCGCCTGAGGCGGGCCTTTAGGTTCTGCTCCTTGTCCGCGTCTGACCGCTCGACCGATTCTACGCCGTTCGACCTCCAACTTCTGCCGCCCGACAAGGTCGTCCGCAGCAGATTTCCAAAGAGCATTGAAGCGGAGCGCGTCTTGATACCCGACGCAACCTGGCTCGATGATGCGCTCGATGACTTGCTCCGACCCGGCGCGAACGGCCTGCGATTCTTTCTGCGGCGCGTCGGCGGCGATGTTGCTCACGGCCGAGAATCCTTCGCGTCCCTGTGCCGTCTGCACACAATGCTGGATCGGCTCGAACAGGATGCAACGAGCATTGATGAGGCTATCGCTTTGCTTGACCGGGAGTTCGAAACGGGTCAGGCGCGGTTCGCCCGCATCGCGATCACCCAGGCAGCCGCCTCTCAACCCGAACGACTTCATACCGGCGCGCTGGACTTCGTGCTCCGGAATTTGGAGTTCCTCGGCCCTAATCCTGCACCCGCAACACTCCAAAACATCGGTGTCGAGCTTTGGCGGCGTGAGCCCGAGCGGGTGGCTGTGATGCTTGCAGAGACGGGATCCGGCAATCGCATTGCGATTAGCGCCATCGATTCCGTGCAGCTCGATTCCCTGGTCGCCGGTATCAAGGCCGCGCCGTCGCTGTCGAACGAAGTGCTGCATCGCCGACCGCAAGTTGTGGGCGAACCGTCCTTTTGGTCGCTCGAAGGCTTGGATGTGCGTGCCGCTTTGACACTTGCCGCCTCCGACCTAAGTCTCGCTGCAGCCGCCTCGACCGCGCTAGTCGCGTCGACGCATGATCTTGCCTATCCCGCCGTAGAGGCACTCGGTGCCGCCTGTGTCGGCCGCGCGGTCTTGCAGGTTGATATGCCGCTCAATGTTGGTCGTTCGTGGTATGAAGCAGTGTCGGCCCATCCGCAGGCCGTTGCCGAGCTATTCGCCAGCCACGCGGTTAGCGCTCGGCAATCGCTCGTCCAGTTTGCACGTGCGATGCAGCCCGACACGATGCCAAACGACTTCGGTGCCGACCCGTGGATCACAGCGCTTGCGACGTCGCGCGGCGATGTTCCGGAGCACGACAGAGCGTATTTTCGCGCATTTATCTTGGCACGGGCTTTCGGAAACCGTTCCCAGCAGGCCGCGGAACTCGCAATTCAGACTTTCGAACTTATTCATAACGCGCTCGCCCATCGTCAAATGCCCGACGATGGATGGCAGCTCATCGAAAAACGTCTGCCTTGGTCCTGGGCGGACTGGGACCGTTGCAGCCGCGTCCGGGACGCGGTTTGCAAGCTCTTTTCGGAACGAGGCTTCCCGCCGACCGCTTTTAATCGACTCACCGCAAACGATCAGCTTTTCTCGGCACTGGCCGTTAACATGGCGTCGTCGAAACGTGGCCGCGACTACTTGAAGAATGTTTGGAAAGCGATGAAAAATTCAGGGGATGCTAAATATAACTCGCGCATTAAAATTCTTAGCAAGGTAATTTGAGCATAAATTATGCCTGATTGACTTGAATAATTGAAATTATTGATTGGTTGCGGCGGAAAAACATTCCGCCGACGCAAACTCAGATGTCTGGTCCGTCCTGTTGTGGTTGAGAGTCCACATCAAACGCCTGGTTGTTGCTCCGCATTTCCGACCAAGCATGCTAAAGATCTATATTCTGCCACGCAGTCTCCACTTTCAGCTTCTCGCGAAGTCCAGCAAGTGCGCGAAGTCATAAGCATCGGCGGCTTTCAGCGCTGAGATATAGGCGGCGCGCAACGTGCCGATATCACGCAAGGTTCCACCGCCCCAACTGAACGGTTCCCCGCCCAGTTGGGCGATGAGCAAATCGGCCATGAGCCGGGCATGACGACCATTACCATTGGGGAAGGGGTGAATTGCGACGAGCCCATGGTGAAGCCGGACGGAGATTTCATCGGGTGGGTAGCTTTGATGCTCGATCCAATAAGCAGCATCCCTGAGCAGCCCGCCCAGTTGAATGTGGATCATTTGCGGATCGATGCCGATGTTCTTGCCCGTACGCCGCGTTGAGCCGGCCCATGCCCAGACATCACCGAACATCCGCTTGTGGAGACCAAACACAAATCCTTCGGTCAGGATTTTCGTGTCGCGGCGGCGCTCAAGCCATGCCACAGCGCCGTCGATGTTTGCCTGTTCTGCCTCGTTGAGATCGGCCCGGGTCGTGATCCAGGTCTGAAGAAGGCCCTCGCGCTCTTCGGCGTCGAGGGGCGTGGCATCGTCAGGCTGCGCGAACAAATCTGTCACTGCGCCTCCCACAGATCCCGGTCGCGCAGCGCCGTCTCAATATAGGTCTGGATGCGCAGCTCCATGTCGCGATCTACCTGCTGATCTTCCAGCGCCATGGAATGGGAGACACGCTGAAGCGCCCGCTGGGCGATTTCGCGTGCCCGGCGGTTGACCATATCAGCCAGGCTCGTCTTGGGGACGATGGCATATACGAGTACGCATTCCATAGCTTCAGCAGCGCGACGCAGGGTGTTGAGCTGGATTGTCCCGGCTGCCTCCGAGCGCTCGAGGCCGACGATACCTTGCGGGCTGTTGCCGACGCGCTTGCCAAGCTGCGCCCCGGTCATGCCGATGGCGTCACGGATCGCGCGAATCCATCCCTTTGGGGGCATAGCAAAGCGGTCGAGGGGCCTCAGCGCCTCGAACTTCTTGTCCAGGCGGCCCCGGGCACGGTTGCGAATGGTAGCTTTCATAAGCTCATAGCTTTATCTCGACAGAAAATATTTCAACCCACGACTTTATAAACATCCCAGTATAATAAATCTACAGATTTAATAAGCTATGAAAAAATCAGGCCGTGGCTTGTCCGATAGGGACGTTGATGGGCCTCGCGATACAGGGCTTCAGAATGGACCGGGCCCCCGATCAACGAACCACGACCGGCCAAGCTCAAAGTCTGCATCGGGCGACACCAGCGGCCCATCCGGTGCCTCGCAAACATAGGGCGATACCAGATCCCTTCGCTGGACCCGCGACCGACTCAGCCAGGCAGCTGTGCGGCCACGCGCCTTGAGGATGGCCAGCAACCAATCCATCGCTTCCGCCATTTCACCGACGCCGCGCCCGGCGAGGCAATAATAGATCGCTCGCTGAAAATCATCGCAAGCCGTGCTCAGGATCGTTGCAAGGCGCGCGCGTCCGCCGTCCGCGCCTTCGTGGACCAGAGACACTGCCTCGCGCAGTTCGCGCACCGATAGCCAGGCATCGTCGATACCGACCCCGATGCACAGCGCGGCGATCGCGCGCCTGACCGGCGGCACGCCCGCGTCACACGACACATCGCGCAGCACAATGTCGAGATCAAACCCGCCCAGAACGTCATCCAGCTTCATCGCAATTCCTTTCGAGATTAGAACGTAGCGTGAACGCTCTAACCCCGTCAATTGGGGAAGGGAGGGGAGGGGGGATGAACCGGTGATCAATTGAAGGAGCCTGCCCATGACCACCAGCGTCGCCACCATCGCCCCATCGCCCGAAGCCCAAGAGACCACGAGGACCGCCGAAGTTGCCCGGCTCAACGATGCTGCCCGGTCCGGCACGCTGGCAAACTCCCGGACGGTGCTCACCCGTGCGCTCGCCGACCTGCTGGCAGGGGATTCGGACGATCCCGCGATCCGCCAGGTCAGGCTGTTCCAGGGCCAGTGCGCCATGCGTCGGTTGATCAACGAGACCCCGATCGATCCTGGCAACGATCCACACGGAGAGCGGGACTTTGGGGTGGTGACGTATCTTGAGCGCAAAATCTTCTGGAAGGTCGATGTCTACGAGAACGACGGAACCTATTCGTGGGGCGCTGAGACGCCCTGGGACGCCAAGACGAGCTTCCGTGTCGTCACCATTATGCTCGCGACCGACTACTGAGCCATGTCGCGCTATTCTTTGCGGCCGCTCGCCGAACATACCGACCTGTTCGAGATTGCGCTGGGCTGGGATCAGGGCCTCGGGACCTATTTCGTGACGGTGTTTGGCCCGCCCGACCGCGACCGCGAACCCGGCATTCGCCTGTGGTGCGGCACCAGCCCGCGTGAGATCGGCGTATCTTCCGAGATCGTCGCCATAGCTGCGGCCTATGCCGAGATTCCGGATGACCTCGCGCGCCAACTCGAGATCGACCGGCTCGCCTGTCCCCACAATCCGGACCGACCGGCAAGCAAGCTGCTTGAGGAACTCCTCGGGCGACCTCGTTCAGCCACTGGCTGAACCGCACCCCGTCCACCGGCGTCGATCACACCTGCGCCACCGCGCACATATGTTCGGCTCAGCTCAACAAGGGATCACCACCCATGTCCAACTGCTACACGCATTCCTGCTTTGTCCTGCATATCACCGCTGCCGAATGCGGCCTTCTGCGCGAGGCCATCGCCCTTGCACAATACATCGAAGATCAACCCGACGCTGAAGCCATCAACCAACACTGGCTCGGCCTGTCTGAGGCGTTCCGAACGATCTTCCCGCCTACCGGCGAGGAAGTGATATCGGGGTTCCTCGCCATCTTCCCCGACTGCGACTTCCCGACCTTTGGCACTGACTTTTCCTTCGAGCAGCAGGCCGATGGAATTGTCCGCGTGTTCGCCACCGCCGACCAGTTCGAGCCCGACGCGGTTGCCGCCCTGCTGCACCGCATTATCACCCATTCGCTCCCTGTCATGGTGACCTGGTCCTACGACAGTGATCGTCATCAGCCGGATGCCTTCGGCGGCGGCGGGTTTAGGATCGATGCCGCCGGCATCCACTGGATCGAGACCAGCAAGGTCCACGATACAGTCCACTTCGCCCCCAAACTGGTCATCGCCATGCGCGATCCCGAAGATGGCCTGCTGTTCTGGAATAGCAGAACAGGCTTCGGCTCTCTCGATATCGCTGACGTGTTCACCGAGAGCCAGGCGCAGAATACCGACCTGCCAATTGCGGACGACCAGCCCGAATGGCTCGCGCTACCTGCATGTCTGCCCGCCTGAAACACGCTGACGAATGTCCCCGATGGAAGGTGCCAGAGAAGGACTGCGGGCAGGGCCCGCAGCTCGGCCTGACGGCCGGGAGGGAAGGGGGGGTGGGAATGAGTGATCGGACAAGGGGTTCGGTCGCATTCAATCCAACATTCAGTCCACCTAGGAGAACGTCCATGAACATCGGTGAAATCAAGAAGAACGCCAGCGGCCAGCTGATCGGCACTGTCGAAACGTTGACGATGACGCGCACCATCGGCCTGCGGCCGGTCAGCTCGAGCAATGCCCGCGCGCCCAAGTACGAAATCGTCGCGCTCACCCGGAACGTGTTCCAGGTGCTGGGGCCTGTGCTCGATGCGCCCGCCGACTTCGTCCTGTGCTGGACCGCCGATGGCGAAGCCTCGGGCGGGACCGGTCAGGCAATCCGCATCGCCGCTGCCCACGGCGTTCCCGTCTACAATTTCCAGCGTCCGCGCGAGCGTGCGCACGTCGAACGCCACCTCTCACTCTGAGCATTGCCCTGCCGTTCCGGTCCCCGACGCACCTGCGCCGGGCAGCGCCAGTCTGGGGCGGCTGTGCGCTTCCCGCGAAGGAACTCCCATGTCCGCAATCCATCTCGCCCTCGATATTCCCTGCACGCGCGATGAAGCTGCCCGGCTCTTCGCCGTGCTCATTTTCCTGGCACAGCTTGAAACCGACCCGGATGCCAAACCGGGGCCGGAACTGGACGCGACCTTCGGCGCAAACGCGCGCGAGGCGCTGCTCGGAATCATCGGCCACCCCGTACCGCTCGGGATCGACTGCCGCTATGATCCCGTGACCGACCTGCTGTTGGTCACGGATATCGAGGGCAGGCCCAACCTTGCCGCCGTACCGGTGCTCCTCCTCTGGCTTTACCCCGACAAGCTGCCGCTCGCCTACGCGGTCCACACCGCCGAGCACCCCGAGCACAAGGTCTGGACGCTGATCGGGCTCAATCGCATCGAGATCACCGAGGATGCGGCCTCGGTCGAGACGCGCCTTGCCGCGCTACGGTCCGAACCCGGCGCGACGCGCCGGATCGACCTGCTGCCGACAAAGCCCTTGCCGAAGGGCGACTGACGCCTGGGTGCGTGCCCGCTCACGCAGCAGCGCAGTCCGGCGGGGTGTCGCCGGTTCGGCGCCAGGACCCACGCGGCGGCAGCGGCTCGCCTTCCTTCCACACCATGTGCGTGACGCCCTCGCCTGCGAGCAGGGCCTCGAGCGGTTCGTTGGCCTCGGTATCACCATCATGGATATGGATCGCGGTAGCATCCTCGCCGGTGTCCTTGAGCACCAGGCTGGCGATCGGCGTGCTGGCATCGAGGTTGACCCGCATGCCCTTCACGAACCGGCGCTTTTCAGCGACCGATTTGGCGATCAGATACTGCTCGTCGCTGCTTTCGTAGGGCAGCCATTCGCCGGTCACCGGCATCAGCGCCACCTCGATCAGGTCGAACGTCCCTTGCCTGCGCCGCGCGAACGAGCCGGCAACGACGAGGTGGCCCTGGTTCCCTTGTGCCTGCCACAGCGCCAGTTCGCCCGCGAACCGCTTGTGGAAGCGGCGCGCCATGTCCGGGTCCATGACGAACGGCATGTCCCCGACGTGGCGCAGCACGATCCGCTCAGCGCCATGCGCCTGAGCGATCTCCTTGATCTCGCCCACCACCACCATCAACTCGTCACGCGAACGGTAAACGCGCTCAAGCGCCGCCCGGCGGCGCGCGCGCAGGTCCTCCTTGTCCTCGAGCCGGAACGTCTCGGGCACGAACAGGACATGGGACAGGGTTTCCTGCTTGGCCTTGCAGCTGGCCGCGCCTTCGAGCAGCGCGCGGCGCACCACGAACCAGCTGCGCTTGCCCGCCATCTTGGGATGCCAGTGCGTCAGTTCGGCACGGTCCCACAGGACATGGAGCAGCCCCCGCATCGACAGCTTCTGGCCTGAGGACTTGACCGTCGGCTTGTCGTTGGTGAGTGCCGCTGGCGCAAGCCGCGCCGCGCCGCGCGACAGCGGAAAGGCGAGCTTCAGCGTCGTTTCGCCGGAAGCCTCGTCGTCGATCACGGCATTTCCCCGGACCTGGGCCATGCCAGTCAGAAAGTCCGGGGCCTCGTAATGGTCGCAGGCGGTCGCATGACGCGCGCCCGAACCGGGCCAGCGCGCCAGCACATAGCGATCATGGCGGTGACTGATATAGAGCGGCAGCTCTTCGTGCCTGCGGCATTCGCAGAGCACCCGCTCCTTGCGCGCATAGGCCGCGCCGAGCGCAGCCTGCAGGTCATCCTGGCCGCCGGTGACGACCTTCCCGAGCACACGGTATCGCTGGATCATTGGGATTCTCCAATTTCTCGCGATCGACGCTGCCCGTTCGACCTCTCGCGCATTCTCCTTTGGTTTGTCTGACGCGGCCCGCATGGCGCGCGCTGGGCCAAGTCTATCCTTGCCCGTGGCCCCCGGCAAGGCCGGCGGCGTATAGCGCAGCTTGCGGTCAGATAAGCTGGATCAGTCCGTTTCGCCCGCCTCGTGCGCGAGGCTTTCGGCAATTCCCTCGGCAAGCCCGAGGCACAGTGCGGCTTCTTCGCGGCTCAGCACGATTTCGCTCGCCGCCTGGTCGGCAAGCTTGCCTGCGAGCAGCGTCGCCATGGCCTCAGCAACCATGCGCGCGCTCGGCATCTGGATCTCCTGATCCATTCGCGATTCTCCCTTGCCAGTCGCATGGAAACACTGCCCCTGCGGGCGGTTCCAGGACGGCCCCCCAATAGCCTTTCTAGAGCCGCTGGTCGAGCATTGCCGCAATCCACTGACGCGGTGGGCCCGCCATGCGGGCGACAATCGCACATCGGTATTGGGCTAAAGGTGGATGGGGTGTTGGGAGGCAAAGGGCAGGGGAGAGGGCGGGGGCACCCCTACGCCCGCGCCCCGCGCGGGGCTTGGGGCGACCCGCTCTACTCGCTAGGGCGCGCGGTCGGCGCTCTCGCGCCGCCGCCCGCCCAACCTCGCCGGCAAGAATGCCGGCCCTTCGGGTGACGATCGGGGCCAGTCGGGAAGAGGGGAGGGCTTGGTTCGACAGTGCGGCCGCGCTAGGGATTGCCGATGCCCATCGTTCTCGCCGCTGCCGCCCTATGTCTTTCGCCAAGCGTTCATGATGGCGACACCATCCGCTGCGGCCGCGAGCGGGTCCGCATCGCCAATATCGATGCACCTGAACTGCCGGACAGTCCCAAGTGTCAGGACCGTCGCCGGTCCTACGCCTGGTGCGACTTCACTGCCGGGGAAGCATCGCGCGCCGCGCTCGTGCGGTTCGTCTCGCGCGGGCGGGTCATGATCACGCGGCTTGGCACCGACGCCTATGGGCGGACGCTTGCCACCATCTCGGTGAACGGCGTGGACGCCGGCGACTACCTGATCACACAGGGCCTCGCCAAACCCTGGCGCTGACGCGCCCATTCGCACGCGGTGGCACCCTGAAATTTCCGGATCAGCCCGCTCTTCGTGCAGGTGCTGACGCACAAGGCCGTTGCGGTAAGCGCAGAGAAATCGAGGTTTCTCGCGCGATCTCGTTCTGACTTGCCCGGACATGCGCAGGCGGGAGTACCGCTGCGAGGGGAGGGTGCGCATGGACACCAGCGTGGTGCCGGGGTGCCCTGACGGGATGCAACCAAGGCAGACGGGTAGGAACGCCTGGGAACCTGCGGCCTGAACTGACGAAACCGCCCTTCGTTTGCCGATGAACCCTGCAGCACCAGTCGCTGGCCGCAACCCAAAAGCAACGGACCGTGAAGCCCTGCGGGCTTGCCGCACCACTCCTCGCTTTTGGGTTTCCCTCACGCCCGTTTGATTTTTGGCGTTCGGTGCGGGCCCGCGCCTTTGGCCCTGCCTGTGGTGTTCATCGGCGGGCGGTTCCGCCGAATTCAAGCCACGGAGAAGCCCCATGAAGAACCTCGTCATCCTGATCGGCCGCATCGCTTCCGCGCCCGAAACCCGTCACGCCGGTGAAACCGCGATTACCTCCTTCACTCTTGTCACCGACCGCCCCAAGCTGGTCGATGGCCAGACGGTCAAGAACGAGGCCGGCTACACCGAGACCCTCGCTGAGTTCCACCGCGTCACCGCTTTCAACGGCCTCGGCACTTCGGTCGCCAAGCACAAGAAGAAGGGCGACATGGTCGAGGTCCAGGGCCGCCTCCACTACTCGAAGTGGACGGACCGCGAGGGCGTCGAACGCTACGCGGTCGAGATCGTCGCCGAGGAAGTCCTCTTCCTCTGACCGGAGCCCGGGAGGCGGCAGCGCCGCCTCCCAACGGGGGGTGAGGCCAATCCCTGCCGGATCGTTGCACCCCCGATTTCTCACAAAGACAGGAATTCCCCATGACGATCACTGCCGAAACGCCGGTGTGGGATACGCCGAGCGGCATGGGCGGCACCTTCACGGTGGCGCTGCTTGAAGACGATCCTGCCTGTCCGACCGTCCTCGCGCGGGTCTGTTATGGCCGCCTCGATGAGGCAGGCCGCTACCATCCCTGGCGCGAATGGGACGGCTACACGTTCCGTGTCGCCCGCACCGAACTCGCTCATCCGCGCCGGTTTGCCGATCCGACCCCGCGCTACCGGCCGCCGGGGTGAAGGTGGATGCCGCGTTGCACAAAATTCAACTGCCGGACCTTATTTCGCACTTGCAGCATTTAAGGCGTCACCCCATATCAGGAGTGCCTTTCAGGCATCCTCTCCCAAAACTTTCCAAGGGGCCGGCGCAAGCTGGCCCCATTTTTTTGCGCATGTCGATCTGGAGCGCAAGCCAACGGCACTGGCATTTGGCGGCCGCGGCCCATAGGGTCCGCCATCGCCAATTAGAGAAAGACCGCACGCAATGGCCGATGAAATGCTCCTGGATCACGTCGCTGATATTGTTTCGGCCCACGTCAGCAACAATTCGGTCGCGGTGGTCGATCTGCCGGGCCTGATCCAGTCGGTCTACGCATCTCTGGCTTCGCTTGGTCAGGTGCCCGAGCCGACAGAGGAAGTGCGCATACCCGCGGTCTCGGTGCGCGCGTCGGTCAAACCCGATGCGGTGACCTGCCTCGATTGCGGCGCGAAGTTCAAGATGCTCAAGCGCCACCTCAGCACCGATCATGGCATGACGCCGGCCGAATACCGCGTACGCTGGAACCTGCCTGCGGACTATCCCATGGTCGCGCCCGACTATGCCGCCAAACGCAAGGAACTCGCCGTCCGGATCGGACTTGGTCGCAAGCCCGGACAAAGTCCGAAGGCAGAGGCTATGCCGGTCGCGACCGCCAAACCGCGCAAAAAGCTTGGGGTCGCCTTCGGCTATGCCTGATGCGCCGACGTTGGATATCAGCTTCATTCCCTGGCTCCTTTTCTGTCGACTTATCGGTGCATGTCCTGCCGTCTGTGACACTCTGCCCCGAGGGCAAAGTGTCATCATCGACATCAGCCTTTGCAGGAGCGCGGGTGATACCCGCCCGTATTGAATGCTCTGCCGATCGAATTGGCTGACGATGCAGGTCCCGAATGTTCTGATGCGGTGCCAGGCAAAGTGTCACGGGCGACAAACGACATGGCCTGAACGAAAGGGGATTCACAGGATTCACCTTTTGTGCTCAATACTGATTCATGGAGCAACAGACACCGATCACTGGCGTTGGCGACATTTACGCGGTGCTGGCCGAAGTTTCGAGCCGGCCGCGCTACGCTTTCCTGGTTCTCCAACTCGTATCCGAAGCCGCCGACGGGCGAGGGCAGTCCGGTCCCTTCGTTGCCCGAGATGGAAAGCCCGCACTCCTGCGCGATTGGCTCTGCACCCAGCTGCTTCCTTTGAGCGAACAGCAGGGCCGCCGCGCGGCGCTGCGCGCCCGCGTTGCAGCCTCGCTCAGGCATGAACTCTCCGGCGATGAGGCCCGCGATGCCGCTCAGATTGACCAGGCAGTCGAGGAGCAGGTCCTGGCCGTGGGCCGCGCCAATGTCAGCCGCGCGATCTCGGATCTGGCGCGTGCGGGTCTGGTCACACGGCACTACGCTGGCTACGCCACCAACCACCGCAATCGCGGCGGCGGGCGCCATGCGGTCTACGTGGTGAACCCGGCGGTCCTGAAACTGCTGCGTCGGCCTGCGCTAATGATCGGCGCGGTTCGAGCGTCCGGTACGGGTCAGGGCGAACTGTTCGCAGCCTGACGTCCAGCTTGACAATTTTCGGAGAACGCCGCATATAATGACCTAAATATTGGCATATGGTGAGGCAAATGGCGAGCGCGGCATTTTTGAGCGAAGTCTCCGGCGACAAGGGCGTCTCAGTCGACAGGCTGTCGGCGGCGCTTCATATCACCAAGTCTGAACTGGCGCTCGCCGCGGGACTGTCACGCGATGCCGTCTCGAAGGCCGCCCGCAGCAACAGCATCGCCACCCAGTCGCGGCTGCGTGAAATGAGCGAAATCATCAACCGGGTCATTCCCTGGGCGGGTAGTGAACTTGCCGCCTATGCCTGGTACCGATCGCAGCCGCTGCCGTCCTTCGGCGATGCCACGGCGGAAGAGCTTGTCCGTCAGGGACAGGGCGAGAAGGTTCGCACCTATCTTGGCCGGATTGCCGCCGGCGGCTTTGCCTGATCTTTGGGCCTGATCTTTGAGCCAGATTTCGAAATCGGCTCTGCCGTTCACCCGGTTCGACGGCCTGGTCTATCGGGCGCATCATCCGGCGTGGGCTTATGATCCGGAATCGGGCGAAGGCGCGAAGCTTCACGGCGGCCGCTTCAACCGCGTCGGCACGGCGTGCTTCTATGCGGCGCTCAGCCTCGAAACCGCCTGGCTCGAGGCTCAGCAAGGGTTCGCCTTCAAGGCGCAGCCCCTGACGATCTGCAGCTACCGCGCCGATCTTTTGGAAATTCTCGACCTGACCAGCCCTGACGTGCGGGATGCAGCGCAGGTCACCTTGGCGCAGCTCAGCTGCGCCTGGGAGCGTCTTGCCGGAGACCGCAAGTCCGTTCCGACCTGGGAACTGGCCGATCGGCTCATTGCCGCCGGCTGCGCCGGCGTGATCGTGCCAAGCTTCGCTTCGCGAGCTACGGTCGATGACCGCAATCTGGTGCTGTGGTCCTGGAGCCGCGAGGCCCCGCATCGTCTTGAAGTGATCGACGACGAGCAGCGATTGCCGCGCGACCAGTCATCGTGGCCTGACAATGCGTGATTCATCTAAGCCATTGATTTAACATAAGATATATTATCAATCTTGAATTATCGCGCCAAATAGAGATGTCATCGCCCGCCTTGGGCGGACTGATTATCCTACAGATCGCGCTGATTGCCCGAATGTGGGATAAGCCTGAGGCTGGCGTTTCCGAGGCTCGATCAACCCGCTGCGGTATCGTTTGCTTGGTCCAGCAGGTCCATGAACGTGCGCGCCGCATCGCGGTCGCGCTCGTCCTTGAAGGCGACGTCGAGGTCCGGCGCCGAACCCAGCATGTAGAGCAGCGACCAAATCGCAAACCTGCGGCCCTTGTCGGCTTCAAGGCCAAACTCGACCTGCATCCGTTCGATACCGCTGGCCATCGCTGCGGGCGAAACCGCACCGAGATCATCGGTCCCGAAGAAGCGCCGCATCTGGTCGTCGAATTCCATCCGAGGCATCTCCTGATTTTTCTTATCGCCTTGCCGGTGCCCTTGCGGGCTAGCTGGCCGCATTGATCCGCCCCTCGATATCCGCGAGGCGGGACACCAGTTCTTCGAAGGCCGGCGGTTCCTCCATGAACATTTCCGCCATGGCGGCGTAGTCCGCCGCCAGTTCCTCGCGCATTGCTTCGGTGACCGAGAGCCGCAGTGTTCCGAGCTGCGCCGTTCCATAGGAGGCCTTGGCATCAGCGAAGAGCAGGCTCTTGTTCCTGACGACCTGCTCCAGCAGCACACGCTCGGTCAGCGCCCGTTCCGTGACGCCGGCAGCATCGAGCATGAACACATCGTAGAAGTGCCGCGACAAACCTGGCCGCAATTTGCCGCTGTGGTGCAGCGCATGCAGGATCGTCGCCTTCTCCCAGTAGGTCCTTTCGAGCGCAAGCGTTGGCATGGCAGTCACCGCATCGGGTACTTCGCCCGGAAAGTCCTCGGCGACATAGGGCAGGATGTCCCGCTGCTCGAATGGCTCGGGGTCGCCCCTTGCCCCAAACTCGAGCTTGATCCGCGGCTGCACGTAGCCGGTACGCCCGCCATAAGTATTGCCATAGTCGAGACCGTAGCCCGAGGATACCGGGTAGTTGAAGAGGACGGTCTGCCGATCCTTGTCATCGGGATCGGCCTCAATGCTCCAACCATCACGGGTGCCCAGGGCTGCCTCGATCGCTTGCGCGAGCGTCGGCAGGAGGATCGTCCCAACCCAGTCTTGCGCGGCAGCGCCGAGCGCCTTGCCGCGCCGTTCGCGCTCCTTGCCGCTGATGTCGCTCGCCATCGGCGAAGCAACCTCGCCGAGCAGCGGCGCTGCGCGATTGATGGTGAGATCGATGTCCTCTGAAAACCGTTTGATGATCCCGAATGCTTTTGAGAGCGAGGTCCCGCCCTTGAAGGTCAGGACCTTGGCCAGCTCGGGTACGCCCATCAGCCGGCGCAGGGTCCAGCACACCCAGAAGTCCTTCTCGACGATGAGCGGCGTGAGATCGCGGCGTGCGGCTGCTTCGGCAAAGAACGCCCGCCGCTCTTCGGCAGGCCGCCGGGCAAATTCATCCATGGTGCACCGCCCCGATCTTCAGCACGACATCGCCCATCCACCCCGGCATCTGCGCGCGGCCCTTGAGCAACGTCTGCACGTCCTTGTCATCGAGCCGCGCGGCAAGCTGCGAAATCGCATCAGCATTGATGTTGTCGCGCCCCAGTCCAGCCAGGTACTGGACCACGCCGTTGGCAACCTCCGAGGCATTGCCCAGCACTGGTGCGCGGCTGTGCTTCAGCGTGACGCTTCGGCCAGCGGCCTGGCGCACGCGGGTTCGTCCTGTCGTCGCATAGCTCGTCCTGGCAGGTACTTGCGTTGACAGGCCAAGCCTGTTCGCCGCTGCCGCTGCCGAGGGCGCGAGCCGGTCGCCGCTTTGCGCCGATACGGCCTGCGCGATCATCTCGGCATCGGGTGTCAACGCACCCAGCTTGTCGTGCAACTGCGGATAGTCGTAGAGGCCGCGCCCGATCCGGCGAATCTCCCCAGCCTGCGCTAGGCGCGACAGTGCCATGTCGACCGAGCCGCGTGTGCCGAAGTCGATGAAATGCTTGGGGGTGAATACCCACCCCCTCCCCTTCGCGCGAACGCGCTTCATGATCTTGTCGGCCATGGCGGACATGATTCGAGTGCTCCTTTCGTTAGAAACTAGCACACATATTTCTAACAAACCATATCCCCGTGAAAGGGTTTTTGATGACCATCATGATCATCGCCATCGCTTGCCTGCTGATCATCAACGTTGGCGCTTCTGGCATTGGTGATGCCGATGATCGGCAGGGTGCCAGACATCGCCGGTCAGAAGTGAAGGAGCGGCCCCGTCAAGATTGCCGCACTCGGTCCCGCGCGCCTTGCTGGCGCGCTCCTGCGGGTGCGGGGTTTCCTGCATTGGGCCGCCGGCACTCTTGCCTTCGCCTCCGTCGCCGTCCCGCGCCCGTGCGATGCACCAGACCACGGGCCGACTGACTGTCTCCGACAAGGGGTCCGTCATTTGTTGCTGGCTCCGCCGACCACGGCGCAGCCAGCGCGCGCCGCGACGACCCACCAACATTCTTCGGCCACGGCAATCAAGCGGGGCGCAGAGGACATGGCGTTTTGCGGTTAACCCCGAACGCCCAAATGGGGTTCGGGGGCAAAACCGTAATCTCTCTCTCATCTCGGTGGCTGAGCGAAATCAGCATCGCCATAGCATGACGCCTGGGAGATTGGCGGCCGTCAAGGATCGCGGGTGCCCCCCGATTTTGGCCTGCTGCGGCTACCGCCTTGCGAGCAAAAATCGGCTCCCCCCACGCCCGCTACTCGCGGCGGCAGCGCGTGCGCGCCGCCGTCCCTGACTGCCTGACTCCGGCGTCCTTCAAGGCTCACTTTCATCAGCCTGATGAGAGACAATTCCTTTTGGAGGTTATCATGACGGACCGTTTCTCGAACTTCGCCGACCTTGCCGAACATTATGCGCGCGAAATCGCCACTCCCGACTATGCCGCCGCATTCATGGAGCAGACCGAGCTTGCCAAGCTCTCGATCGAACATGAACCGAGCGCTGCCGAAATGCCCGATCCGGATGTGGCGCAGGCGGCAATCGAGATGATGCTGGCAACGGTGTTCGACCTGTTCCGCGATACCCGGATGGAGGACATGGCAAGCGAGGTCGCCTGGGGCATCGCCAACAGCTTCCATGTCGTCGCCAAGCGGCTCGACACCAGAGAGGATTCGATGGCGAACCGGCTGCAGGAAAAGCTGCGCGAATATGATCCTTCGGAGGTCTATGCGACCGATCTGGAAGACCTCACCATGCAGGCCCGCAGCCTGGCCGAGTGCCGCGATGCGATGGAATGCATGCGCGATCATGCCGCGAAGATCTACCTCGTGGAGACCGGCCGTCCCTTCTCACCGGTGCGCGGCTCGCGGGTGTCGTCCAAGACCAATGCCTCGATGATCGAAGCGCGCGATTACCTTGCCGCACAAAAGGCGCAGCGGCGCGAGCAGTTTGCGCCCACGGGCCCGGTTGTGGTGTTCTCGGGCGGGCAGCAGTTCACCGACATTGCTCAGGTTGAAGACTACCTCAATGCAATCCGGACGCGCATCCCTTCGATGGTGCTGGCAACGACCGCACAGAACAAGGGCGCTGACGTGATCGCGGCAGCCTGGGCATCGAGCAAGAACGTCCCCGTCATCCTGTGCAAGCCCGATGCGTCGCGAGGTCCTTCGGCGCCCTACCAACGCAATGCGCGCATGCTCAGCTTCAAACCGGTCGAGGCGGTGGTGTGCAGCGGCGGCGGCATCCAGGCGAACCTCGCCGACCGGCTGCGCGAGGCGCGCGTGCCGATGCACATCGTGCGCGAGGCCGGTGTCCCGAACGAGGCTCCCCCAGCCCGGTCAAAAGCACCGGCTCAGGCAGAACGCGGCGGTGCAAAGCGCACGGTCAATGGTGACGATCTCCCGCCGTTTTGAGCGGGAGACAACGTGATCCGACTTTACCGAAGGGTGTCCGGTCTAACCGCCGGATGCCCTTCTTTTTTGTCGATTGGAACGCCCCTGGTCTGCCCCGGCTCGCTCGCTGGGCCCCGGGTGACGGCCTGTCGGCCTGCCCGGTTCCCAGCCTTCGCATCGGCCGGGCGGCAGGCCAGCACTTGGACCCACCGGCGGTGCGGACCAACAGGGGTTAAAACTCTCGCAGAATTCCAAGCATGATGACCGCCATTGGCCCGCGTCAAGAAGGGCGGTTCCCCCAATTTTTCTTGCCACTCCGGCTGCGCCTACGCTCCAGAAAAATCGGCACCCCCACCCCCGCTTCGCGGCGGGCCGCGGGCGGCCCGTTCCTGACCCGGGCCAAGCTCGGTCATCGTTTCGGAGGCCTCTTCAATGATTTTGACAGGAGGCTTCCCATGAACGCTCTTACGACCGCACTCGACATCCCGGCTTTCGATCCCATCAGCTATGACGCCGCACTGCGCGCCGCCACTGTCCGGGCCCAGCACAGCTTCTTCGACCAGCACGTTATCGAGGACGACGAGGGCTGCTTCGTCGCCATCGACGAGGGCGACTACAATGCGCTGCCCCAGAACCTGATCGACCGGATCGTCCATACGGTGCCAGGCATGATGGCCGATGATTTCGACGAGGCGAACATCGCCCGCGCCGCAAGTTTCATGAGCGTGGTAATGGATCCCGAATGGGACGCGGACTGCCCGTTCTGACATGCAGAAACATCGCACAGCGCCGGAGGGCTCCTCAGGGGCTCTCCGGCCCCTTTTTTGCTCCGGTTCATAAAGCGCAGCCGGGGCCCCCTCGACTGCCTGCGGATGCAGGCAGTAATTTTGGGAACCCCGGCTGTGCTGGTCTCTTGCGAGACCGGTTTCAGCTTTTCGCCAAGCGCTTTTCCGCTTCGGCCAGGCCGAGCTTTCCGAGTGCGGCGAAGAAGCCTTCAACCCGCTCGAACGGTGCCTTGCCGAGTGCCGATTTTCTCAGCAGTTCGGCCATGGCATGCTGCTCGCTTTCCCGCAGCTTCGCTTCGCGCGCTTCCAGCGCGTTTCGCTCCCTTGCGATTGCCTGTCGTTCCGCTTCAAGACTTCCTTTCCTGGCCATGATGATACCTCTTGGGTTGGCGCTGAAACCTCCCGGCAGAAGCATCACAACGCCAACGCCGGTTGGCAAGTCCTCTTGTTCAAACCATCTGTAATTTGCCGTGGCCTGCGAAGCATAGATTGCTGCTGCTGCGCCTAGAGACTGGCACTGAAGGCCCGATCCTCGATCCTGAAAAAACCAGCAATCCAACGCGAACCAAGTTGCATCGGATCAAGGGGTAAAGGTGCAGACCGTACACTGCACCGCATTAGGAGAAATTGGCAGAACTTCGCGCGTATACAGCAATGCCATTCCTGTATCACAATGTGTGATAATTGCTGAACACAATTGGGGGCGACGCAATTGCGCCATTTTGCGCGTAATACATTTGAATACGGCAGGCACCGGCTCCCCCTTCCCTTGCCAAGCCATCGGCGATGGCCTAAAACATCCAGGCGCAATCTCCACCGGGCCCTTTTCGAAGGGTTTGGTGATGACAGAAACAGTCCTGATTTCGGTCCGGCTTCCCGGACCCGTTGCCGAGGCGGCCAATGCCGCTGCGGTCTCGCGCAGTATCTCCCGATCGAAGCTTCTGCGAATCGCCATCGAGCGCTTCATCGATGACCTTTGCGGTTCATCCGAGCAGGATCGCCGGCGTCAGTTCTCGTCCGAGTATACCTTCCTCGCCCTCGACCTCATCGTCCAGCGCGAATACCCCGAGGTGCACACCGAACTTCTGACCGAAGCCGAGCGGCGCATGGAGGCCTTTCATGGCGGGGCCTGACACCTGGTCCGACCGCGCCCGGCCGGGCAAGCTACAGCACCATTCGGCGCGCGGGACCATGCCGCGCAATGCCGGTGATTTCACCCGCGGATCGCAGCTCATCACCCATGAATTCCTGATGTGGTTTGCCTCCGCGCGCCTGCCTTTCATGGTTTGGTTTTCTACCTTCCTCCTCGTGCTCTCGGTCGCGCTCGCGCTGCGTCTCCACGAACATGAAGTGCAGATGATACTCATGCGGATCTATGCAGCCGGATGGGGGTTCATGGAGTTCAATCCCGGCAAGGTCATCAACCTCACCCTGCCCTCTGGCGAAGTGATCCCGGCGCCGATTTCGATGGTCGCCTCACACCCCGATGTTGCCATCGCCTGGAACCGGATGATGCGCGCGGTCTGGGGCTCGCTGTTCATCTCGCTGTTCCTCGCCGTACCGCTCGCCATCTGGTTCGTCGACTTCTCGAAGCGGCGCGGCAAGTCGATCCTTGAAGAGCGTCACCAGCGCGGCGCGATGCTGGTCGACGGCGTAGAGCTGGCAGCCGTCATCAATGCCCACAACCGGGCTGCGCTCGACCAGGAAATCGCCGAGCGGCTTCCCGACATGAGCTTCGACGAGGTTATGGCGATGCCGCTTGCCCCGCGTAAAGCGGCCGGCATTCACCACGCCTATTCGCTCGCCGGGGTCGCCTTCCCCTGGCGCACCGAACAGTCGCATACGATGATGATTGGCTCGACCGGGACCGGCAAGACCACCCAGATGCGCGCGCTGATTGCCCAGATGCGGGTGCGCCGCGATCGCGCCGTCGTCTTCGACCTCACCGGTGCCTACGTCGAGGCGTTCTACAATCCCCAGACCGACGTGATCCTCAACCCGATGGACGAGCGCTGCCCGTCCTGGTCGGTGTTCGGCGAGGCGAAGAACCATGCCGACTTTACCGGTATCGCCGCGGCCCTTTTGCCCGCCGATGGCGGCGGGGCAGAGCCGTTCTGGATGCTCGCTGCCCGCACGCTGTTTGTCGAGACCTGCATCAAGCTCATCAAGGATGGCCAGGCGACCAACCAGGCGCTCGCCAGCCGGTTGATGATGGCGGATCTCAAGGAGGTCCACAAGATGCTCGAAAACACCGTCGCCGATCCCCTGACTGCGCCTGAAGCGGCCAAGATGGCGGAGTCGATCCGGGCCGTGTTCAACACCAATGCCCAAGCTCTGCGCTTCCTGCCCGAGGGCAAGGAGCCCTTCTCGATACAAGCGTGGATCTGCAACGATGACAAGCCGGGCAGCATCCTGTTTATCACCTCCTCGCACAACGAACTCGTCCTCAACCGCGCACTGCTCTCGCTTTGGATGAACCTGGCAGTGCACACGCTGATGCGCCTGCCGCGCACGCGCTCGTTGCGCACCTGGTTCTTCTTCGACGAGGTCCATGCGCTGCACCGCCTGCCTGCAATCGAGGACGGCTTGCAGACCGCACGGGGATTCGGCGGAGCCTTCGTTCTCGGCATCCATTCCTTCGCCAAATTGTCGGAGACCTACGGCAAGGAAGGCGCGCAGAACCTATCTTCGCTGGCGCGCACCAAGCTCATTTTGGCCGCCGCTGATCGCGATACCGCTGAGCATTGTTCGGACTACATCGGCCACCGCGAGGTGCGAATGATGGATGAGGCCTACAGTTACGGCTATTCCAACATCCGCGATGCCGCGACAATTACCCCGCGCTCGGAAGTCCAGCCTCTGGTCCTGCCCGACGATATCATGAAACTGCCCTCGCTGCGCGGGTTCCTGGTATTCCCCGAGGGCTTCGATGCCGCGCGGATCAAGCTCACCTACAAGGACTACCCGGCGGTCGCCGAGGGCTACATCCTGCGCGAGAATGTCGAGCCAATCGAGTTCGCGAAGCCCGCCAGCGACGACGATGCAGACGAAGAAGGTGGTGGCCGAGAGCCCGCACGCGCATGCGGCAGCTGGATGTTGAAGGGCTGGATGTTCTTCTGCGGAAACCGCGACCAGACCGCGCCACCCGAATAGTAACCCGCCGACTGGCCCTGGTAGGCGCTGGGCCCGGTGATGTTCCCCTGCACGCCCATGTCGGACATGAAGCTCTGCATCTCGCCTTCGACCCCGGCGAGTGCCGGGGTCGGGGAGGCAAGCACGACCGATCCGGCGAGCAGGGTGCCGAGCACCCGCTTCGAGCCACCGGTAAGCCGGGTCAGGAACTTCACTGCGGAGCGGTGGGAGGCACGAGATTTGCGCATCAGTAGTCACTCCCCGCCGCAACCTGGGTCAGCTGGAACACCCGGTCCATGATCTCGTCCTGGCTGAGGATGCCGTAGCCGATCGGCATGGGCTGCTTGGTCACGCTGTCGAACAGGACGAGGGCAGGCACCTGCCGGTCGGCGCCCATGCCAAGGCGCTCGTATTGGCCGCTATCGACCATGTAGCCCGGGAAGACAGCCGAGGGGCCGCCGTCCATCGAGACGGCGAGCACAGAGAGACCGTATTTGTCGCTGACGGCTTTGAGGATCGGCGAGAAGATGTCGCAGGCCCCGCAGCTCGAGGCGTAGAAGTAGAATACCCCGTAACGCTGCGAGAGCTGGGCCATGACCAGGTCGCGGTCGGTCTTGCGCTGGTCGATCCACGCGCGCTTGCCAAGCGTCGAGACCGGGCGCTGCAACGTGTAGTCGAGCCCGGGATCCTGCCACAGTGCGCGCTGCCAGACGTCGGCGAACATCGAGGAGCGATCAAGCTGCTCACGCTGGAAGCGGACATAGGCAGTGACGTTCACTGGGCTCGGCTCGAGGATCGCGCGCGCCTTAAGCTCCTCAAGACTGGTGCTGATCGCGGCCAGGCGATCCCGCGCCGATACCTGCGGTGCGGCGTCGGTCCGAGACGTCTCTTTCGGCTTCTCGCAGTAGAACCACGTGCCGAGCTGGCGCTCCTTGCAGTAGAGCGCGTCCTCTTGTCTCTCGACTTCCACGCCATCTCCGTCCGCTGCGATGGCGGGCGTGATGGATGTTACCAGCACTGCCGCGCATGCGGCGAGGGTCATGGTGCGATGAAGAATCATAATTCGTTCCTCTCGAATTCCTTGATCAGCGACAGGAAGACCGCGACGTCGAGCAGGCGTCGCCCAGCGTCGAGCATCCGCACCATGGCGGCGTAGAAGCCGCGCAGGGCCTCGATGCCCTCCTCGCCGATTGTGTAGGTGCCCGCGGCGCAGTGCACCCAGCCCCTGGCCCTGAGCGCAGTCAGTGCCGGCCCGAGCGCGGCACTGCGCACCGGCTTGCCGAGCCAGGCCGAGACCGCATGGGCAAGATCGCGTGGCGACATGGCCCCGCCGCGGGTCAGCGCCATGCCGACCAGAAACTCGACCACCGTCATGTCGGCGGCGATGCCGCGCTTGCCGAGGGTGACGATGTCGTCATCCATCGCCCGGCTCACGGCTTATTCGCGGCGTAGTAATCCGCGATTTTCTGCTGGATCGAGACGAGGGCAGCAGCCTCGTCGGGGAGCTTGGCGGCTTCCATGAAGTCGGCGTAGACTTCGGAGAAATCCATCACCGACAAGTCGAGTTGCTGGAACTCGAAGATCGAGAAGCCCTCGCAGGTCTCGGTCTTGGGCTTGCCCCAGGGTTTGCCGATCTGCGGGCGGCCCTGCTCCTGCAGGATGCGGCTGATCTTCGACTGGAAGCAGCAATAGACGTCCTTCTTGGTGACGCAGATGCCCAGGAAGCTTGAGGAACAATAGGTGCCGACCTTGTGGCAGAGCCCGGCATCGTCCTTCTCGTCGAGCAGCTTTTCGGCAGAGCTGCACAGCCAGGGGGTTAAAAGCGGAATGCCCTTGCCCGAACAGCAGTTCGAGAGCCCGAAGACCTTGTGCGAGCAGCTCTCGCGCGTTCCCCGAAACAGGGTGAGCGCGGCTTCGTCGAACTCGGCATTGGCTTGGCCGAGCGCGTTGAGCGCAACGGCGGCATCCTTGAACTCGTCGGAGGCCTCGCGCTCCACCGCCTCGCACTCGCCGTTCACGCAGTAGACGTCGCCGCCGCAGATATACTGGGTGGGTTCCTGGACCGTGCCCGGGATCGGGCAGGTGTAAACGCGCTCGAGCACGTCGCAGGTGCCATCACCGCGCGGCGGATCGTCGAGGCAGATCTCGCGCGCCAGGCTGCAGCCCGCAGTCGCCTCGAGCGTGCCGCAATCGTTACCGCCGCCTACCACGGTCTGGCATTGGTATGTTTTGGTCACTTCCCAGCACGGCCTGGTGACCGCGACGCCGCCGATGACCCGTGTCTCGCCCGCTGCTGTGCATTGCTCGCTGGCGAAAGTGCAGGAACCAAGGTCGATGGCGCAGGCGTTGTCGGTCCAGGTTTCAACGAACCATTTCGAAATCGAACTCTCTGCCGTCATCCCCGCAATGTTCGCGGTACAGACGTAGACCTCTTCGGGCGCTGCGGGTTCGAGGCAGGTGAGATAGCCGCCTCCGAAAGGGTCGCCGATGAAATCCCAGGCCTTGCACAGCGAGCGCTCGGCCAGGCCCGCAGCGGTGGCGCTGGTGGCCGTGCAGCTGGCATTGGAGGCAATCGACCCGCATTGCTGCAGGCCGGTCAGGTATTGCAGCGGCGTGCCGGTGACGGGATCGAAAGTCAGGGCATCGGTGATGCCTTGCGTGTTGCAGCGATAGACATTGCTCACGACCTGAAATGCGCCCGCAGGCGGCGGTTTAGGCAGCGTGCCCATCAGATAGACGTTGGGGTCGCTGACCGGGCTGTCGCAGTCGTAATAGTCGACCGTCAGGCCATATTCGGGAACCGGATAGCTCGCGGTCTTGCGGCACATGGCGTTGCCGGCAAGCGATGCGCAGCCATCGAAACCAGAGCCTGTGACGCAAAGGTACTGGTAGAGCGTGTCGTTCCATTCCGCGACCGACAGGCTGCGGGTGCAGGTTCGCGGCTGCTCGACCACGCTTGACCCCACATGGCAGGTCCATTCGGCCACATTGGGCGTGCCCGAGCCCGGTGGCAGCGGGGTGCAGGAGCCGGTCGAGCCGTCGGCGCTCATGCCATCGAGATAGGCGTTCGGATCGGCCGCGATCGCGGTGGCGCGCGCGAGATCGCTGCGGGTGACATCGACCGTAGGGCGGGTCGTCGAATTGGCGGTCTGGTAGGCCTCGCTGTTCCAGCCCGCCACCGCGCCGTCGGTCTGCATGGCTTCGGGGTTGGTGTAATAGCTCGTCTGGCCTGGATAGGAGTCCTGGTAGCCCGGGATCTGCCCGGCTGCACCCGGTGCCTGAGTCAGCCCCTCGTAGGCGCCGCGCAGGGCGCTTCCCGTCGTCCGCGCCTCGGCCTTGGCCTCGTCCGGGGTCATGGTGCTCGGCGCGGAAGGGGGTGGCGGTGCAGGCAGAGCGATGCCAGGGTCGATGGCGGAGGGGAGGACAGGCAGGTCTTCGATCAGATCGTCGGGCGGCGGGATATAGACTTGGGCGTTTGCCGGCCCGGCCGCGAGGGCCGCGCCGAGCAGCAGCAGGGCTGGCGCGAGCCGGGACCAGGCTGGCCCAGGGAGGGCGCGCGGCTGCATGGTCAGTCCCGCTTGCGCATGTTGGCGAGCGCGACGCCGGCGACACCGGCACCCGGCCCGCGTGCCGAAGCAAAGCTCTCGAGCGCGTATTCGACCGTGACATTACCACTCATGCGGTCGTGTTCGGGCGCGGCGCTCGAACAATCGAACCCGTCGCACAGCTCGTATTCGCGGCCCGTCACCATGAAGGTCGGCGCGGCGGTGACCTTGAAGGCGCGGAACAGCCGCGGGTCGATCGCGATATGGGCTTCCTGCGCCTGGTCGGTGACCACGCGCTTCAGCCCTTCGACAAAGGCCTTGGTGCTGCCATTCGGAAATCCCCGGAAGGCCTGGCCGACGAGCGCGCCTTCGCGGCTCACCACTCGGCCCCGCACCCCGGTCTTGCCGCCGAAGGCGATGAAGCCCTTGACGTCGGAGACCGCGTAGCGCCCGCCCGGCTGCGGGCAGGTCATGCGCTGAAGCTTGACGTAGACCTTCTCCGAGGAAAGGTCGGCGCGCGCCGCGCCATTGACGAGGCAGCCCGCTATATTGGTCGTGAGCAGCCGCCCGTTTTCGTAGACCGAGCGTGCGGGTCCAGTGATGCGCAGCACCACCGGCAAGGGATCGGTCTGGCTCTCGACCCCGGCATTGGCATCGACTCCGACGATCACTTTGGCGACCGCGATCGAATTGGGCGGCAGGTAGTTCGCGCTGTCGGTAAATACCGTATTGCCCTTGGGCACAGGCGTGCCCGTCCCGCTCGCGCCTTCGCTGAATGATACGAGGCTCACTTCGTTGCCGCGCATCACCGGAAGGCCTGCTGCCGAGGCTGCCGCCTGTCCGGCCGGTGTCGTCGGCACCGGTCCTCCGACACGCGGCGCGCCGGCAACCTGGTAGCTTGGCGGGCTGGTGCGCCCGTAGAGCGCGTTCGGCCCGGCATTGGCACCGACAGGTGATTGCCGCGCTGCATTGAGGGCAGCGCGCAGCTGCTCGTTTTCAGCCTGGTAGGCCGACAACACGCGTTCGGTATCGGAGGAAATGGCCCCGCCCTGGCCCCCGCCTGCGCCTTGTGCGCTCGCCAGTTGCTGCTCGAGTTGGTCGGCGCGCTCGGCTCGGGCGGCGAGCGCGCGCATGTTCGAGTTCATCGACATCATCTGCGCTTCGGACTGCGCACGCCACTCCTTCTCGGCCATGTTCTTGTTGACCATCTCATCGACCGATACGCCTTCGGCGGCCTCCTTGACCTCGGAGTCGCTCGCCTTGCCGCTATCGTCGAAGATATAGAGCGACCCCATTACCAGCGCCGCGGCGCCGGCCGAGCCCAGGAGCAGCATCTGCTTTTTTTTCACCGTCTCGTTGGCGGCGATCGCATCACCGAGCGGCGAGGCGTCTTCGTCGCTACCCGCATCGAGCGCCTTGGGCTTCTTCTGGAATATCCTGCGCAAATCCATCACCGGCCTCCATTTGCCTGGATGAGGTAGACGGCCGTTTCCTGGCCTGCGGCGAGCTCGCTCACCGGCGTCATGAAAGCGACGGCGCCGCGTGCTGCGAGCATGTTCTCGTTGAGGACCTGGGCATCGCGGCCGCTGTTGCGCACGCGAAGGATCAGGCCCTTGAGATCCGCGCCGCGGTATTCGCCGACCTGCTGGACTTCGAGTTTGCCGACCGTGACCGGTTCGAGCACCGACTGACGGATGTCGAAACCGTCCAGCACTTCGCTGCGGTACATGGCCTGGGCAAGCCGTACCGCCGCGTCTTCGGGCGAGGACCGCACTTCCCAGTCACGCGCCTGCTCGGCCTTGATCGCCGCATTGGCGATGAACACCTGCTCGGCGTCTTGCCCTCGCACCTGGCAGACAAACTTGTAGACGAAGCCCTTGCGGGTCGTGCCGAAGAACGAAAGGTTGGGCCGAACGAAGCCATCGGGCACCGAGATGTAGATATCGCCGCGCACCGGCTCGTTGACGACCTTGAAGTCCTCTGTGGGCACGCCGGTGGTGATCTTGGAAACCGAAGCAAACTGGTCGCCCGCGAGGCTGATCCGCGTCAGGTCCTTCGCCGAGGCCACGCATTGCACCGTGCCATTGTCGGCGGCCATGACGTTCTGGTCGGCAAGTGCGGGCGATGCCAGGCATAGTGTGCCCAAACAAATGAGTGCTGCTCCCAGCGGGCGCCCGGAAATCGTCAAGGGCCGTCCCGCCAGCACGGCGCCCGCGAAGCAAGCGCCCCATCCGAGCCCTGCCATCATGGCTGCTCTCCCTTTTTCTCAGCGTCTGTGACTCGGCCGAACCCGGCGAGCTTCAGCGACACTCCCGAGTAGCTCCACACGAAGCGGAAAGTGCGCGCCTCGGCGGTCACTTCCTTCGAGCCGACCACGGTGTGCAGCGTGCCATTGACCTCGCTCGTGAGATTGTCGGGATCGACGCTCAGCTTTTGGATCGTAAAGTACTGCGAGACGTTCGAGCCGCTCTGCTCACCCACCACCTTCATCAGCTCGGCCTTCATCCGACCGTGCGTCCTCGGATCGGTTATGCTGAGGATCGATTCCATCCAGTACTGGAGGTTTGACGGCGAGCGGTTCAATGTCAGCAGCGCCGCATCGCGCGTCACCAACTCGAGATAGTCCTTGTCGACCTGGCTCGAAGTCAGCGTCAGCGGTCGCGCCAGCACGGGTTGAAGCACCACCTCGCGATCGCGCTTTAGCGCGGTCAGCGTCAGCATCACCGAGACGCCGAACAAGACCAGACAAGAACTGGCCAGCAGGTTGCGCTGCTTCAGGAGCCGCTGCGATTGCTGGTGCGTGATCGAGAGGTCCATGTCAGCCCGCCATCAGTCGAAGATGTGAGGGCGGCGTCGCCTTCAGACCCATGAAGGCACCCGGCAGGTACCAGTAGGCCGTATGAATGATCCACGAAACGGCGCGTCCCGCCTTCAACTTGCGCAATCCCCACCAGGCCAGCACGCTTGAAATGAGCCCAATCAGAATATGTTGAGACAGGACGCCCCAGGCGAATGGCAGGATCATCGCGAGAAACTCATCAAGCGTCCAAAAGCCGATGAGCTCGGGATCATCGAGATGCGCCGGGACCGTGTATCTGTTCATGAGGCAACCCCGCCCTCGGGCCGGTCCGCGCTGAGCTTGTTGAGGCCCAAGCGGATCGGCAAACCCGGATCAGACCGTCGCGGTGACGGCGGCGGTGACGATCGGCACGCCCGTGCCCGCGCCGACACCGACTCCAACCGGGATCGCGACCTGGCCGAGGCTGAAGCGGCCCGAGGCGAGACCGACGATGCCGCCGGCGAGCGAAAGCACGGTGATGATCTTGCCGCCAGAACCTTCGAGGAAGCCGGTGAAGCTGGAGAGCGCCGTGTTGAAGGTCGTGTCGGCGCCCGCCATCGCAACTTCGCTTCCAAAAAGCGCAGCGACGGCGACCACCGCCGCTGCCTGCAGAAGTATCGCGCCCTTCCCTTTGAACTTGTCTTGCATCGCATCGTTCCCTTTTCCGAAACCGCCCGCATCATTCAGGGGCCTCTCAAAAGAATAGGGCGGCGCGCCGCTCGGCAATCAACGATTGGTTTCTTGCGCCATGCGGATCACGGAATTTACCGACGGAGGATTCAAAACCGCTATTGTTTGCCTATGAGGGGGAATCCGATTCCGATATCGGGAACTCGACTTGTTCGGTCGGGCAACTGTGATTCCCTTCTTCGGGGAATCTGGTTCCCGTCGTCGGGAAAAGTGACAGGCGAATCGGGTGCCGCAGGCACAGATTCGGAAATTTAACGTTTGTGCCCCATTATCGCGCCAACATGGAAAACCGGGCGCGAACTCAATGGCGAGTGGAACACGCAATATCCGGATGCTTTTGAGCCAGGATTGCTTCGATCTACTGGCCGATGCTATGTGCCAATTCTCCAAGAAATCCGCCAAATTCCAGAGCCTTCGCTCGACTGTGCAGCATGCCTGCGAACGAACGCGGTCGCTCGAATTTGACCGACATTACATCGACCGGTTCGTCTTCGAGCATCCAGTAGACGGCAGGGTCGCCGTCTGGCTCGAGGTGAAGCCCGACTGGATTGCCGACTATGATGAGATGCGCCAGAAAATCGCGCAAATCAGCGGGAAAACCGTGCACGACAAGGTAGTTATCCCGTTTGTCGTCCACCTCGCGCAGGTGAACCACCTTCTTTGATCCATTTTGGATTGTGTAGCCGCTACAAAGCTTTGGACTCTTGACACTCTATGGCATCCCATAGAGCAACCCTCTTGGGGAGGGACGAGCCATGCCGCACAGCACCGTGACACCCGATACCGTATTCAGACCGAGTCCGGCCTCGGGCCAAGAATCGGCATTCTCTTTCGGCGAGCCGCCACAGCGCCTCAGCGAGCAGCAGCAATACAAACGGCTGATCGATGCGGAAGCCGCCCGGCAGGGGATCCCGCTCGCTCACTTGGCTGATCGCCTTCACATGCACCGGACCCGGTTGCACAAGGTGATCCGGCAAACCCGTGCGCTTAAAGACGAGCTGCGCGACAGGCTTTTTGCGGAGCTTGGCATCGATCATGTTCGGGCCAAGTTCAGCGTGGCACTCTTGCATGACTATACGGCCTACGGCGAACAGGCTGTGTTTCTGGCCTGCGAGGGCCTAAAGAGCTTCTATTGCGAAGTCGCCACGTGCCGCCGCGGCGAAATCCAGGTCGATCTGCGCCCCGCGATTATTCATGAGGCGCTGCGCAAGGCATACGAGATGCTTCTCTCGCATCAGGCCCGCGTGCTCGAGCATAATCGGACGCTGCAGGCATGAGACCCGAGGCAGCACAAGCCTGGACGCAGCTATACGCAGCAGTTGGTCTGCTGGCAGCGATCTGCGCGGTGTGTGCGCTGATCAAGACCGTCTACGAGGTGCGGAGCCACGCGGTTGAGTTTCGTTGCGCCACAACCCTGCAGAAGTTGCTTTGCCTGCCCCGCATCTGGTTGCACTTCCAGCTCAGCTACTTCTGCGGGTTTCCGTGCATTCTTGGCATCGCCCTGCTTTATGCACACTACATCGGATTTACGGCGTTCAATCCGTCGTAGCGGACCAATTCAACTCTCCGGTAGCCCGACGCATGCACGGCCACCATGGCCGCTTCACCGCGACTTGTTGCATCGCTGCCCCCGACACCCAATTGCGCCAAGCGTGCCCAATTGGTGGTGATCGTGCGAACATAGTTCCGGGTCTCAGGGATCGCTGGTACGTAGCCAGCGCTCAGCGATCGGCGTTCGGGGCCTGCATTGTAGGCGGCAAGCGCCAGGTCTACCCGGCCGAAGCGATCGAATTGCTGACGCAGGTAACGCGCGCCTGCCCGCATGTTAGAGACTGGATCGAACGGGTTTACGAGTCCAAGTAGTCGAGCGGTTCCCGGCATGATCTGCATGATGCCCATGGCACCAGCGGTGCTGATGGCCCAAGATTTGTAGCCGGATTCCTGCGCGATCACGGCGTCGAGCAGGTTGGTGGGGAGGCCAAACTCGCAGGCTATGGCCGAAACCTGATCAAAATACAGGGTCCTGCGACTTTCGACATCGCGTGAGAGCCACCACGCTGCAGCGTAGCGGGCGCCGTCGCAATGGTCGGAGGCCCAGGAACGGAAGTCGCTTTCGAAGCCAAGTTGTATTCCCGACTTGGTAATCGACGCTCTTGTTCGACTTTGTATCCAGTCCGGGATAGCGAAATTTCTCGTCGGCAGATCGCCGACATGATGACCAAACCCATTGAGTTCGAAGTGTGTCTGCATCGCCATTGCGATGCCTTCACCTGGAGGGCGAGCGCGCCAATCGGTATCCAGCTTTGCCTGCGTGCTGACGGAAGACCTTGAGAAGTCCAGTACATCGGCTTCCCGCGCAAAGGCACCGCAGCACCAAATTGCCGAGAGGCCGACACAGACCGTAAGTCTTAGTATCTTCACCGCACGCCTCCATTTGGCGTGCTGTCTTGATGGAATCGCGCTCTTCCCATGAGGGCGGCATTACGATGGTAAGTCAAGCCCCTAGTATCTCCGGTATCTCGACGAAAGGCCTATTATTTGCCAGTTCGCTCACCGACGGCCTGCAGGCCCCAAAGATCGACCTTGATGTTATCCAACAGTTGCTTTGGGGTAACGACCACGGTGACGCGCGCAAGAAGTGGGATGTTGTCAGACACATCAATACGCCATGAGCCAGGCCGTTTCGGTATTCTTTAACAATCTCTTGGTCACGCCTCCCAGTAGTCTCTCAGCGAATTCTCCACGGCTATAGATTCCGGCAACTATCAGGCTGGCGCCTTCCCGATGAACTTGGTCCACCAAATCCAGGTCAACTTCACCTTGAGTGCTCGGAATATGCCGGAAATCGCTCGTCACTCCATGACGTTGAATGTGCTCGCCGACCGCTTCCAGGCTGGTGATGGAAACTTCATCCCCTACACCTAAGATCGTCACTTTATTGGCGAGTTTAAGGATGGGCAGCGCTTCATGCAGAGCGCGGCGTGCTTGCGAGCAATCCTTCCATGCCACTAGCACATTGACAAAGCGCGCCTCCGCCATGTTCGTGCCCAGACGCAGGACGGGGGTGCCCGATCGCAAGGCAAGGTCGGCAGCGTCCGGCGAAGCGCACGTCTTGCTTTCAGATGCGCTGGTGATGAGCAGGTCTGCGGTCAACAGATGATCTCGCAGTGCAACATTCGGCTCAGCAATGCCAGAGCACCACTCGGCTTCAACCGCGTTGTCGCCAAAGACAGCGTCGAAAATGCTGCGCGCGGTATCCAACGCATCACTCATCTCCCGCTCCTGCAACTGAGCGGTTAGTGCGTTTCCAACCAGTGGACGCATGTCAGAATACTGCGGCCAAGCATAAGCAACCACTGATAGCCTCGCCCCGAATTCGAGAGCCATCTTTCTCGCAAATTCGAGCGTCTGCTGGATGTCCTTCTTGGGGCAAGCATCGACGACGATGTCACAATAGGTCATGATTCTTATGTCCACTTCCACCCGATAACCAAAATCCTGGCGGCCTCGACGTTCATTGCTGGAATCCCATTCCAATTGGTTATTCCGGCAATGGCGTCGAAGCGCGGAATCAAGGAGGTCCGAGCCTGCAGTCTAACTGCAACCCCCATCGCCGCCTTGTCTCGATTCGCAGCTCGATTTCTTCGAGTTCGCCGCAACCAAGCCATAGACCTTGGCATTGCGTACAAAGGTCGATCTCAATGCCGAGCCACACCGACGTAGTGAGCGCGATGCGGCAGACGGGACAGTGTTTAATCTGGGACGAATATAACGGTGAGCCCATTCTCGTTCCACTTCTTCTGGTCCGCCCGCTTCAGTCGATCAACCCGCAGGCCGTTACAGAACATTCGAGCCTCAATGCCATCACAAAAATAGGGCATCCCAAGACTTGGCGTGCTCAGTCTTTTGGTATGTTGAGTAGTGTCATTCATTAGGTATTGCGTGGTTTCATCCCTGCCTTGTTCGGTGAACGATTTGGTCCCTTGGACGCACGGATAGGTGATGAGCGGCGGCCTTGTCGTCGGAATGTTCACACCCCCCTCAGAATCCCTTTCGGTTTGATTGTCCGCCTACAAGCAGGTGATTGAAACTCAAAAATTCTGGCCGGAGGCGCGGCAGGGGCAGCGCAGCACCTCCGGCGGGGCCGCTCTTTCCGACATGTCCGGGGTCTCGCTTGGTGGAGACAATTTCCTTCCAACACGGGGGGCGGCCAATCTCAAGCATGGAGCGCAGCTTCATCATCACAGGGAACGGCTTCGGCCTGGATCGTCGAATGATGGATGCCAAACCTGCCCTCAAGCATCGCTGCGACTGCGGCGCGCGTTGCGAACGGCTCCGCGCCCGCAGCCAGGACCACATGTGCGGTCAGACTGGCATCGTCGCCAGCGACGGACCAGACATGAAGGTCGTGCGTGCTATCGACGCCGGCCACGTCATTGACCGCCTTTCGAATCTCTTCGAGGTCCATCCCGCTCGGCACACCTTGCAACAGGATGTGCGTCGTGTCCTTTAGCAGCATCCAGGTCCGAGGAAGCACCCACAGTCCTATGGCTATGGCGACGATGGCATCGATCCAGGTGAGCCTTGTGAAGTAGATAGCAACAGCCGCCCCAATAACGCCGAGCGAGCCCAACATGTCGGCCCAGACTTCGAGATAGGCGCCCTTTACATTGAGACTGCTATCTTTGCCGGCCACGAGCACGCGCATGGCCACGAAATTGGCAAGGAGTCCGAATGTTGCGACAACGAGCATACCGAGCGAGGCCACTGGCTCGGGGTCGATAAGCCGATTGATGCCTTCCCAAAGAATATAGCCCGCGACAGCAAAGAGCAGCAACGCGTTGAACGATGCGGCGAGAATTTCGAACCGGCGGTAGCCATAGGTGCGTTGCTTGTCGGCCGGCCTCTGCCCTACCTTGATTGCAACGAGCGCAATTGCAAGCGCGGCCGCATCGGTGAACATGTGCGCCGCATCGGAAAGCAGCGCGAGACTGTTGAAGACAAACGAGCCGACAAGCTCGGCAACGAGAAACGTGCTGGTGATCGCCAAGGCAATGGTCAGGTTTCTGCCATTCGCTCCCGCGCCGTGATTATGTCCTGGCGTTCCGTGTCCGGCGTCTGCGTGGCTGTGGCCTGAGCCCATGATCAAGCCCTTGTGTTGGCGGCATGACCTTCTGTCACCACCGTAGGCCGGAATGTCCAGAACAGCAGCAGCGCATTGAAGGTGACCAGAATTGTCGCCCCTGTATCGGCGATGATGGCGGTCCACAGATTGGTGATGCCGAACACGGCAAGCACCAGGAACACGAGTTTAAGCCCGACCGCGATGACAATGTTGGTGAGGATCGTGCTGCGGGTCTTGCGGGCCAGCCGGATGGCATCTGGGACGCCCCACAAACGATCCTTGAGCAGGCCGACATCGGCAGTCTCTATCGCGACATCGGTGCCGCCGCCCATGGCCAGGCCAAGCGTAGCGGTGGCAAGCGCGGGAGCATCGTTGACGCCGTCACCCACCATCAGGACCGGCGCTTCGGCCTTGAGGGCTTCGATCCGTTTGAGCTTGTCGGCTGGCATCAACTCGCCCTCGGCCTCCATCCCTAGCCCCTGCGCGACGGCCGTTGCCGTCCGCTGATTGTCGCCACTGAGCATTAGCGAGCGAATGCCAAGCGCATTAAGGGCGGCAATGGCGGGTTTGGCATCGTCGCGTGCTTCATCGCGAACCGCGATGTGACCCTGATATTTGCCGTCCACCAGCAGCACCGCGACCGTTTTGCCCGCGCGTTCGAGCGTATCGATGCTCGCTGCAACATCGGTATCGAGCGATCCCGCTGCGCGCGGGCTGAACAGCGCCACCTGCTTGCCGCCAACCATGCCCACCGCACCCTGACCCTGCTTTATCGTGACGTCCGTCGATTTGGGGATGGCTACTTTCAGCCGCTCTGCTTCTGTAACGATCGCCTTGGCGACTGGATGCGTCAATCCGGTCTCGATAGCCGCGGCCAGTTTGAGCGTGTCCTGGCCTGCGACATCGGTGACCACAGGATGTCCGCGCGTCAGCGTGCCGGTCTTGTCAAAGGCGGCGATGCCGATCTTGGCGAGCTGTTCCAGCGCTTCGCCGCTCTTGATCAAAATGCCGCTGCGTGCCGCAGTTGCGATGCCGGTGGCAATCGCGGCAGGCGTTGAAAGCACCAGCGCACAGGGGCAGGCAATCAGCAGCACCGTCAACGCGCGATAGGTCCAGGTTGCCCATTCGCCCCCAAAGGCCAGCGGTGGCACCAATGCGATCAGTGCCGCCAGGATGATCGCGGCAGGCGTGTACCAGCTGCTGAAATTGTCGATGAAGCGGGCGGTAGGTCCGGTCGACGCCTGAGCCTGCGCCACGAGATCACCGATCCTCGCTACCACGCTGTTCGATGCGTCCTTGGTCACTTCGACTTTCAGCGTGCCATCGCCGTTGATCGATCCGGCAAAGACATCCGCACCAACCGTCTTTTCCACGGGACGTGATTCTCCCGTGATCGCCGCTTCGTCGAGCGCGGAGCTGCCATTGATGATGCGGCCGTCGGCGGCGATTCGGTCTCCCGCCGAGACCAGCATGATCGCACCGATGTTGAGCGTTGTGACATCCACAGTGCGCCGCTCACCATCGACCTCGATGACGGCTTGCGATGGCAACAGCTTGGCCAGCGCGCTCAATCCGGAACGTGCTCGGGCCGCGGCAAAACCCTCAAGCAGTTCGCCCAGCGAGAACAGCGCCACCACGACAACGGCTTCGGCCCCGGCGTCGATCGGAATTGCGCCCAGCACCGCCACTGTTACCAGTGTTTCGATGCTGAACGGGCGGCCCTTCAGCGCCTTGGTGAATGCCGTTCGGGCGAAGGGCGCCACCGAAAGCACTGCGCCCACGCCGTAAGCCCACCGCGACCATTCGGGTTGCAACCACGAAACGCCATAGGCAATGCCGGCCACCAGGCAGGCGAACAGGAAAATGCGCAAGCCCGTTTCATCACCGCCGCCATGCGCGTGGCCGTCATCGTCACTGTGTTCAGACCCCATGCGCACTCTCCTTCGACCGGCCATCAGCCGATCAGTCGAACAACTCGGCGAGAAAACTCTTGCGGCGCTTGCCACCATGATGTCCCGACCGGCGATAATCGTCATAGCCGCGCTCGCCGTCTTCGGGACGAACACCGGCAGCAGGTGCCGATGCCGGCGGGGCAGCCCGTTCGGATCGCTCGATGATCTTGTCGAGTTCGCCCCGGTCGAGCCAGACCCCGCGGCATTGCGGGCAAAAGTCGATTTCGACTCCTTGTCGCTCCGACATTGAAAGCGGCACGCGGCATGCGGGGCAAAGCATGGCCTGTTGCGAAACTGTTGGCTGGTTCATGTTGCGTTTTCTCCTTATTTGTCGACGATGGGCTCACCGAGCACCGAGACATCGCTGTAATCCCCAGGAACGTGCTTCTTGTGGCGACCACGCAGCAGCAGATGACTGATCGCAGGAAGCACGAAGAGCGTCAGCAGGGTCGAGGTAATCAGCCCGCCGATCACCACGATCGCCAGCGGCTTCTGCACCTCGGCACCGGTGCCCGTCGCAATCGCCATGGGCACGAAGCCGATGGCCGGGACGATTCCGGTCATCAACACCGCGCGAACGCGCTCCATCGTGCCTTCCGCGATCGCTTCATCGACCGGCTTGCCCGCATCCAATCGCGTGTTGATGCTGGTCATCACGACCAGGCCGTTGAGAACGGTGACGCCCGACAACACGATGAAACCGACCGCCGCCGACACCGAGAACGGCAAACCGGTCAGCAGCAGCGAGAATACACCGCCCGCCAGCGCCAGCGGAATTGCCGAATAGACCGCGATCGATTGGCGCACCCCGCCCAGAGCCAGGAACAGGATGCCAAAGATCGCGGCAAAGATGATCGGGATCACGAGTGAAAGCGTCTGCGATGCGGCTTGCAGGTTCTTGAACTGCCCGCCCCATTCGATGAAGCTTCCGGTTGGCAATTTGACTTGGGCGTTCACCTTCTCTTGGGCTTCGGCAACGAACGAGCCGAGATCGTTGCCACGGACATTGGCCTGAACGACGACACGTCGTTTGCCGTTTTCGCGGCTGACCTGATTCAACCCTTCGGAGAAGTTGAACCGGGCGACCTCGCGCAGCGGAACCGACACTCGATCCACGTCCTCGCCTGGCAGCATCACCGGCAACGCTCCGACGGCGTCGAGATCGTTGCGGGTGAGGTTGTCGAGCCGGACGACGATATCGTAGCGTCGGTCGCCCTCGAACACGATGCCCGCCTCGCGCCCGCCCATTGCGGCCGCCACGGTATCGCTCACGTCCTGAAGGCTCAGCCCGTAGCGCGCGATGGCGTCGCGGTCGAACTGGACGTCGAGAACGGGAAACCCCGCGGTCTGTTCGACCTTGACGTCTGCCGCGCCCTTGACGGTTTTCAGAACGCTCGCGATCTGCTGAGCCGACTTGCCCATCGCGTCGAGATCGTCTCCATAAACCTTGATGGCGATATCCCCGCGAACCCCGGCGATCAGCTCGTTGAAACGAAGCTGGATCGGCTGGCTGATCTCGACCTGATTTCCAACCAGCGGCTCGAGCTGCTTTTCGACGCGCGCGATGACATCGTCCTTGGTCTCGACACCGGCCGGCCAATCGTCCTTCGGTTTGAGGATGATGAAGGTGTCCGATGCGTTGGGCGGCATCGGGTCGCTGGCGACCTCTGCGGTGCCGGTCTTCGAATAGACGAACGCCACTTCGGGCAGCTTGGCGACACTTACCTCGACTTGCCGCTGCATTTCCGTCGATTTTGCCAACGATGTCGAAGGTATGCGCAAAGCCTGCATCGCAAGATTGCCCTCCCCTAGCACGGGAAGAAATTCGCTCCCGAGCATCAGGAAGACGAGCATCGCAGCACCGAACGTACCGGCACCCGCGCCGACCCACGGCCAGGGGCGATCGATCACGCGCTTCAGAATAGGCTCGTAGCGGTCCTTGACCCAGGCGACCGCCTTGACTTCCTTCTCCGCAACTTCGCCCCGGATCAGCAGTGCAACCATAGCTGGAACGAAGGTCAGCGACGCGACGAATGCCCCGGCCAACGCCAGCATGACCGTGATTGCCATTGGCGAGAAGGTCTTGCCCTCGACACCGGTGAAGGTCAGCAGTGGCACGAAGACGAGGAAGATGATTGCCTGGCCGTAAAGCGTCGGCTTGACCATCTCGCGCGATGCTTCGAACACCTCGTGCAGCCGTTCGTTGAGGTTGAGCACCCGGCCCAGCTGTTGCTGGCGGTGCGCCAGCCGTTGCAGACAGTTCTCGATGATGATGATCGAGCCATCGACGATCAGACCGAAGTCCAGCGCGCCAAGGCTCATCAGGTTGCCCGACGTGCCGGTGATGTTCATCCCCGTTCCCATCACGAGGAACGAGATCGGGATAACGAGCGTGGCGATGACCGCGGCGCGGAAATTGCCGAGCAGCCAGAACAGCACCGCAGCAACCAGCAGAGCGCCTTCGACGAGGTTCTTTTCGACTGTGCCGATCGTGGCATCGACCAGTTCGGACCGATCCAGTACTGTCTTGACGGTAACGCCCGGTGGTAGCGACTTGGCGACTGTGTCAAGTCGATCGGCAACCGATTTCGCGACGATACGGCTGTTGCCGCCCGCCAGCATAAGAGCCGTACCGACGACAACTTCCTTGCCGTTCTGCGTTGCCGCGCCTGTCCGCAGGTCGCCGCCGATGCGGACTGTCGCGACATCGCGGACCATGACCGGAACGCCCCCACGGGAATCGATCGATGCACGCGCAATCTCGTCGAGCGTGCGGATGCGGCCATCGGCGCGGACGAGGAACGCCTCGCCCCCGCGTTCGACAAAGTTCGCGCCGACCGAAATGTTGGACTTTTCGAGCGCGTCGGCAAGTTCGGTAAACGAGATGCCATAAGTCGACATCTTCGCGACGTCGGGTGTCACCACGAACTGCTTTTCATAGCCGCCGATGGAATCGATCCCCGCGACGCCCGAAACCGTCTTGAGTTGCGGACGGATCACCCAGTCCTGCACCGAACGAAGATAGCCTTCCTTGGCGACGGCATCGGTCAGCAACTCGCCCGCAGGCGTCAGATATGACCCATCAGGTTGCGGTCCGGGCTTGCCTGCGATCTTGGGATTGGCTTTGGTTCCTGATGGCGCGAAATCGACGACATACATCAGAACTTCGCCAAGCCCGGTCGAAACCGGCCCCATCGACGGCTCGACCCCGGCAGGCAGCGTCCCCTTGGCTTGATTAAGCCGTTCGGCGACCTGCTGGCGGGCAAAATAGAGGTCGGTGTGATCCTCGAAGACCACCGTGACCTGCGAAAACCCGTTGCGCGAGATCGAGCGCGAACTTTCCAGCCCCGGTATCCCTGCCATTGCGGTTTCGACCGGGAAGGTGACGAGCCGCTCCATGTCGAGCGGGCCGAGGTTCGGCGCGACCGTGTTGATCTGCACCTGCTTGTTGGTGATGTCCGGAACGGCATCGATCGGCAGCTTCAAGAGCTGGAAGACACCATAAGCGGAAACGATTAGCGTCAGGATGACCACGCCCCAGCGGAAGCGGATCGACGCATCGAGAAGTTTTTCAATCATCTCAGTGCTCCGCCTCGCCCTTGCCGAGTTCGGCTTTGAGCAGGAACGCGCCCTTGGTCGCGACGACCGCGCCCGGTTTCAGCCCGTCGATGATTTCGATCCGTCCCCCGCCGCGCTTGCCGGTGACCACATTTGTCGCCTGGAACCCCTTTGCGGTTCGCACGAACACGACATCGCGTCCCTCGAATGACTGCACGGCCTCCTCAGGTAGCGCGATGGCGCTGCCTGCTGCTGCCCCGCGCGGCGTAATCCGCACGCGCAATCCCTGACCCTGAGTCAGACCGCCAACGCCCTGCGGCTGGAGCACGACCGTCGCCGACTTGCTTTCGGGATCGAGGCTGGGCGTGGTCGAGCGGACTACGGCGCTCATGGTCTCGCCTCCAAGCAATTCGATTACCGCCGTATCGCCCGGCTGGATGCGCCGGGCATCGGCGGCCAGCACCGAGGCGTTGATCTGGATACGATTGGGGTCGGATACGCGGAACAGTTCGGCCCCGGCGAGCACATAGGCACCAAGCTTGGCATCGGACCTGGTGACGCGACCCGAAATCAGGCTGACCACGGCAAGCGTCCGTCCGTCGCCGCTCACTTTCGATGCCGCTGCGGCAGATTGGCTGCGCCGCGCTTCGGCTTCAGCTTCTGATAGCGCAGCCTGCGCGCCCTCGAGATCCTGTCGCGCAGTGACGCGCGCGTCGAACAGGCGCTTTTCACGCGCATAGGTCGAGCGCGCCAGGGCGAGTTTGGCCTGTGCCGTGCTGCGCTCCGACGCGATGCTTGCCGCGTCGCGGCTTTCCATCGTCGCAATCGACTGGCCAGCCTGGACATAATCACCAAGGCGGCGATTGATGGCGGTAATCGCTCCATCGGCGCGCGCTGTCAGCACCGCTTCGCCTTCGGGTGTCGCGGCAACGACGCCTTGTGCGAGGATTTCCGAGCCGAGGCCTCCGGACTGGAGTGTTTCAGTGACGATCCCCGCGCCTTGCGCACGGGCAGAATCCATTTCGACGAAGCCCTCCGGGCCGTGGTTTTCCTCTGCCTTCTCATCCGGCGCGGCGGCCTCGGTAGGTGCAGCATCGGGTGCGAGCAGCGTGCGGCCCAGCATGATACCGCCACCGGCGAGAACCAATGCGCCTGCCGCCACTGTGGCGATCAGGGCTTTTCTGTTTTCTGCAAATTCCATGGGATAATTCCTTACTGCGCGTTCGCGCGAGCCAGCGCGGCGAGCGCGCGGGCGCGATCCAGTTGCGCTTCGATGATGGCGAGACGAGTGCTGGTGAGCGCTTGCTGCGCGTCGATCAGTTCGAGCAGCGAGAACTTGCCCGCCCGGTAGCCGATGCCGGCCAGGCGTTCGGCCTCGGTCGCCTGGCGCAGGCCAGGGCCGGTGAGAGCCGCAAGCCGCTCGTTTGCCGCCGACAATAAGGTCTGCGCCTCCTGTCGGGTGAAGCTGGTGTCGAGGCGGGTCTGGGCAAACATTGCCTCTGCGGCATCGCTGTCCGCCCTTGCCGCCGCCACACCGCTGCGGCCGCGATTGTTGAATGGCAAGGGAACCGAAAGACCCATGACAACGGCCGTCGCTCCGCTCTCCCGGAAACTGCGAAAACCACCCGACGCTGTGACGTTTGGCACAGCCTCCGCCCGCGCCAGCGTGATGCGAGCCGAGGCGGCATCGCGCTCGGCCGCAGCCAGTCGTTCATCGAGACTCGCGGTTCCCGGGGGTAGAGGCACGGTCGGGACCGGGTCTCCACCGATCGCCGACAGGTCTGGGTCTTCACTGCCGATGAAGAGACCCAGCTTCCTTCTTGCAGTCAGCAACAGCCCGAAGGAGCGCAGACTCTCGGCCTCGGCCTCGGCCAGCAAAGCGTCGGCGCGCAACTTGCGCAGCGGCGGATCACGCCCGGCATCGACAAGGGCTCCGGCGATCCGCGCCAGTTCCTGCGCGCGGGTCAAATTGCCACGGGCGAGCACCGCCCGGTCGTCCGCCGCGCGCAATTCCGCATGAGCGACCGCAATATCATAGGAGAGATCGGCGGCCGCCCTGCTCAGCGACAGCCGGGCAAACTCGCGTTCGGCTCCCGCCACGGCCTTGCGCGCCCGCCGCTCGCCGCCCAGCTCGAACTCCTGACTGACCGCGACCGTGACTTCGCTCTGGCGAAACGAGCGATAAGGACCGGTGCCGCTGAAATTCTCGACTTCAACCCCGATCGTGGGGTTTGGCCGCAGCCCGGCCCGCACCGCACGCGCTTCGGCGGCCCTTAACTCCGCCTCGGCACGGGTTATGCGCGGGGAGACTTCACGGCCCTTGGCAAGCGCATCATCCAAGGTCACCGGCTCGGCCCATGCCGGGCCGGCCTGTATCACCAGCGCACCGGCCATCAGCAGGGCGCGCAATCGTATTGGCATGGGAAACTCCTGATCAATGCAAGATGGCGCGGGCAATGCGTGCCCGCGTCAGGCAAAGATCAGGCTGAAGGCGGTTGTGTGGGGGGGGCTGTAGACCAGGAGTTGAGGCTGGCTTGCCTGTCTGCCGGACGTGGCTGACCGGCCTTCAGGCACGGCTGCTGCGATATGTCTGCTGGCTCGGCCAAACTCGCAGTACAATGTCCATGCGCCATGTGCCCGACCGCACCAGTCTGTGACTTACCTGACTCATCGCTGTCCTGCGAGCTATCCTCGCTTGAGACTTGGCTTGAGACTTGCGCAAAGCCTGCGACTTCCACTACCGGATTGGCGAGCAATGGCGAGCCCGCGATGTCGCACGCGAGCACCGACAGCATCATTATCAGACAAGATACCCAGCGAGCCATGGCCGGGCCTATATCGGTCGCATTCTGGCGTTGCAACAGCTTTTCTGGCAACATGTTGCAAATAAGAAAATTTGCCATTCTTATGTGACAATATCACCTGTTGCGACTCCCTGTTACACTATTCTAATTTGTTCGCCAACTTGGTATTTTTCGACATAACAACTTTGCACTTCTATTTTTACTTGCGGACGATGTGTAAGTGCGCGCATCGAAAAAATTAATACGCAAAATGATGATCGCGAGGCTTTGAATGAGCGTTTTCAGAGAGACCTTAATTGCCGCGCCTCCCGAGCAGGTCTGGGCGGCGCTTGTTTCCTTTGACGACTATGCGAAGTGGCATCCCATGGCTCGGATCGAGGGCGAACCCGGAGTGGATGCACCGTTGCGCTACTCGATCAGGACTGACTACCGAAATCCGAAATTCATGACGGTCGATGCGCAGATTGTGACCTTCGAACCGCAGCGCGTTCTCGCCTTTCGCTATGGCCTCGGGATGCTGCTATCGATCCACGAGCAATTTTCAGTTGAAACGCATGGCAAGGCGGCGACGCGCCTCGTGCACCGGTATGACATAAGCGGCATGGCGGCATGGTTGGCAATGTCGCGTGCAAAAAGGAATCTGACGACCCTGACAGAAGCCGTGGGGTCGGCTCTGAAGCCCTATCTGGAACAAGCGGCACGACGGAAACGGTAGGGCGCGTCACCTGGCAACTTCATCGATGACATCGCGCAAGTCGTCAGGTATCGGCATTGGCGCAAAAGCGCTGACGTTTGAGCGGCCGGTATTTCCCTTCGGGATGCGCCCGGTAAGCGTACCAAGCGGTGCAAGAACTAAGCGTGCGAGCTGACCACTAATCTCCCGGGCGTCGTGAACTGCCACCGCGAATTTAAGCATTTCCCAGTGACTGTTCAGGTGCAGCCCAATATGGAGTTGCGAAATTATGTGGGCGCGTTCGAGCGCGCGCCATGCCTTCTCGATGCTCCCCTCGATCCGCGCGTTCCGGAAAGCGGCCATCTCGTTTGCAACAAGCAAAATTGTCTGATCCCGGGTCATTCTGCGACCAACCGCAACTCACCCAGCGCCTGCCGCAGCACCTGAGCGCTTCCGGTCAGCGCCAGTGCGGCCATAACGCTCGCAACGATCAGGTCAGGCCAAGCGTTACCGGTGCCGAATACGCCAACGGCCGCCAGCATAACCGCGACATTGCCAATCGCGTCATTACGCGAGCATATCCAGACCGAACGCATGTTCGCGTCGCCCGTCCGGTAGCGATAGAGCAACAACGCAACCCCGACATTGGCTGCAAGCGCCAGCGCGCCGACTGCGCCCATCGTCGTCGGGTCCGGCGCGGTGCCGTTCACAAACGCCAGTATTGCGCTGCCAAATACCCAGGCGGCAAAGCCGAGCATGAACAGCGATTTGAGCAACGCCGCCCGTGCGCGCCATGACAACGCTGCCCCGACGACCGCGAGGCTGACGGCATAATTGGCCGCGTCCGCCAGAAAATCGAGTGCGTCGGCTTGAAGCGCACGGCTATCCGCCGTCGCACCAGCGACCATCTCGACGAAGAACATGGCCGCATTGACGATCAGCGCCGCCCATAGCACCCGCCGCCAGCGCGTTCTCACTTCCGCAGGCGCTCGCGCAGCAATCGTCAGCCATGTCCGGTAGTCCCCTTCGCGGCCCGCCCGCTGGAAAGCCTGTGATTATACCAGCCGCCCAGAACCACGATCGCTATCGTCAAAAGCTGTGCGCCTAATGCCTTGGTCGAGGTGATCCACCGGCGCGGACCATGGCGCAGCTACGAAGCCGTCGAGTTCGCAACACTGGAATGGGTCGACTGGTTCAACAACCGGCGACTGCTGGAGCCTGTCGGCAACATCCCGCCCGCCGAAGCCGAACAACGATACTTCGCCATGCTGGACGACACACTCATGGCTGCGTAATTTAATCCAAATGGCCTCCGACAATCCCGGGGCGGTTCAGTCCCACCAATGTTTGCCGGTCCAGGTCGACAATTTCAAGGGGCCCAACGCCGCCTTCAATGGACAAACACACCATGAAACAATCCGGGGATGATGATGATGACCTCTCACAGTCGATGTGTCGTTAGATTGTTGAGCGTACGAAAGACAGATAAACGCATGCCGTTTACAGGATACTTCTCTGGTCATACGTCAGCCAAGTAAGGAGATTATCATATGACCACGGCCATCCAGGACATCCTGTTATATGGAAACCTATCCCAATCGCATGCCGCGATGGGCTCTCGACGAAGCGGTGCGGCTTGCCGACCAATTTGGAGCACGTCTTTCCGGAATCCTTTGCGAGACCCACATCCCGGCAGTCGGCAATTGGCTTTCGGATAAATTCGCACATACCAACGCGCTAGTCGCCACCGAAAATATCCGAAGCCTAGAGGCCGCTCAGGAACTTCTGGACGAATTCTCTTTGCTCGTCAGCGAAGATCGGCGTGGCGAGCAATTCCTTGTCGAATGCGGCCTGATCGGTAATCCCACCGAGCCAGCGCGCCTAGCTCGCACGCATGACCTCGCCGTGGTTCCGGTCGAAACAAATGTCGAATACCAGGTCGCCGCTGAGGGCCTGATATTCGATTCGGGTCGCCCTGTCCTGCTTCTCCCCCAGCCCGTGTCCAGCGGGCGCCGATTCGATAATGTCATCATCGGGTGGGACGGTGGTCGATCGGCCGCTAGGGCGCTGGCAGAGGCGCTGCCGATCTGCCGCACCGCCCGGTCCATTCGTGTGCTTGCGATAACGGGAGAGAAGGCGCTTGACGCGGCACTGATCCTCAAGGAGGTTCATCGTCACTTGGTTTGCCATGACTTAGCCAGTAGCATGGAGCAAGTGCCTGCTGATGGATGCGATGCAGGTACGGCCCTCTTGAAACGCGGCGTTGAGACCGGTGCAGACCTTCTGATCATGGGGGCATATGGTCACTCGAGAACACGGGAGTCCGTGCTCGGAGGCGCGACACGGTCTGTCATTCATGATCCTCGATTACCGGTCCTACTTTGCCACTAAGCGAAGCGGCAGCGGCACAAATCAAATTGCCCAGCAGATGGACAGGCGGCGCAATTCTCCAACCATCTAGGCCAACAACGGCTTTGATCGATTCAACCTAGCTGAGTTTTCCACCAGCCTCCGCACGCTCTGCAATGCCGAAACGCCGGCGCCTATGACTGTTGCTGCAATGCCACACCCCGGAAGAAATGTGCCGTGACTGGCGGCAGGATTTGTGCAGTGCACCATTCCAAGTTAAGGGGAAATGCCTTTCGATAATACGCCCCATTCCCATGAGGGCTAGCCGAGAGACCGCAGGATGAACGAATTTCGGATCAATAAGGAAATTCGCTCATGAAGAAGACTGTTCCAATCGTTGTGGCGGCCTTTGTGGTTGTCCTATCTTCGCCCGCGTGGGCTGACGAAACCGACCCCCCTGCCAGCGATGTTACGATTTCGGGCGGTGCGACGCTCGTCAGCGACTACCGATTCCGCGGCATTTCCCAGACGGATAAAAACTTCGCCGTCCAAGGAACCTTTACTGTCAGCCATTCCTCCGGATTCTACGCTTCCGTTTGGGGTTCTTCGGTCAGCGACTACATCGCCAGCAACAGCCAGGAAATCGATCTCGTTGGCGGCTACAAGCACTCCTTCGGCGCCACCACCGTCGATGTTGGCGCGACCTACTATTATTATCCCGGTTCGGCTTTGCCCTTTTCGGACTTCATCGAACCCTATGTCGCCGTTTCGCACACACTGGGCCCTGTCACCGGCAAAGTCAGCCTGCTCTACGCTCCCAAGCAACAGGCTCTTTCCGTCAACGGTGTCACGAAGGATGACAATCTCTATCTTGCGGCGGATCTTTCTGCAGGCATTCCTGACACGCCAATCAGCCTTTCGGCGCATGTCGGCCATAATTTCAGCCCAAGCTACATCACGTTCGGCAACAAATATACGGACTGGAGCATCGGCGCGACTTACACTTGGAAAAATCTGTCGCTCGGGGTTTCTTACGTCGATACCGACAAGGACATGATAGTGGGAACGCGCAATGAAACCAAGGCAGGTGTTGTCGGGACCTTGGGAGTCGCTTTCTAGTTCGGCGGTAAAATGAGTGAAGGGCCGCAAATGAAGGGCGGCCCTTCGCAGGTTCGAGCAGGCCCTCGGGACGAGCCGAATCGCGCAAGGCTTCGGTGTTGGTTCGGAACGCCTGCTGGAGAGACTGTTGCGGGAAAGGAGCACCTTTCGCCGCTCAGCCCTCGGTGTCGTTGCCGAGTTGTCGCCGAACGTCTCTGTCGCGAATCACCCCGCTTGGCATGCGCTTGTCGGGAAACATTTCTCGCGCACGAGCTACCACCACACTCGGATCGATACGCAAGCGCTCCGCATCCTCCAGGATCGTGCCATGCGTAAAGGCATCCTTTGACTTGCAGGACTGCCATTGCGCGCTTGGAATCAGAGCTTCGCGAGCATAAACATCGGCATCCTCATCGATTGCCGACATCGCGGGAGCTGCAATCTCATCGAAGATCCCATCATATTCGCCTGGCGCAATATGGAGAACGAGATGGCCAAGCTCGTACATGAGCGCAAGCCAGAACCATTCAAGTCGATAATCCCGCAAAGTCAACGCAACGATCATCTGGCCGGCCGGAGTACGAATGGCGCCTCCATCGATCTGCATGCCTGGCAAAGGCGACTCGATTATGAAATGGATGCCAATGTCATTCAGGTGGCTCTTGATGCGTCTGACGCCGCCCCGGATCGCGCTGAACCGAGCTATGGTACGCACCCATGCGGGATTGACCTTCACAGGGTCGAAGGCAGTTTCGAGCGGTCCTGCGTCGGCTAGGCTTATCACTCTGGCTTCCCATGCCGATATGGCTCCCTCATGTGGAACCCCCTTCGACCTGACGTGACGGTTACGTGATGCGGGATTTGATCCGTAGGCCTTGGCCAAGAATCGTTCGAGACGCCCCGGAGCTTCTTTGGCAGCGTCGATCGCGCCACCATCCCACGGCCCGATCCATCCCCGTGTGTACATCTCGCCTATTGGAAAACGGGCTGTCTTCGTCGCATCGACAGGACCCATCGTCCGATTTCCCATCAGGTTCCCTGCCTGATGTATCTTGACGCCCAACGCTTCTGCAATCGTGATAAGGCGCCATAAGCTGGTCGCCCGATAGCGATCCTCCTCATATTGCTGGATTTGCTGCATTTTGTACCCCAAGAATTTGGCTAAATCCATTTGGGTCATGCCGCGCGCGATTCGGGCCGCAATCAGGGTTTCGGGTAGATCTTCCAGACTTTCGGATGGCAGGAGAGTATCGTCGCTGATCTGCAAGCGGCCATGAAGTTCGATTTCCTTTTCAAGCTGGTCAATTTCGGCAATAAGCTTTACCCGAAACTCCTCATTGGATGGCGTCTCGCCCCTGCTGTAGGCGCCATTAAGTTGATCGAGTTTCCCCTTGAGCTCCTCGACCCGCCCGCGCGCCATCTTTACTTGCATGCTTGATTTCAACATGACTTAAGCATTCCGTTCAATTTCCCTCTTAACTCGGGAATAAAATGAACCTGGGTCTACCGTGGTTGGTATCATCTGATCTGGGCGCCGATTTCGGTTCAGGACCACTCGCCACCTCGGCAACGTTCCTCGTGCGGCGACGAATGGCAATGAAGCGATGGAATGCCATCATGATGAATGCCACGAGGGCGAGGAAGCTAACGGCCGAAGACATGCGTTACCCCTACAATGCCCCTTCCGCCCGCAGTTCGTTCAGTTCGATGGTCGCCTGCCGAACGATCTGCCAGCCTCCGCTGATCCCGAGCAATGCCATGACGAAAGCGACCAACTGGTCGGGGATGCCGCTGCTGCTCCACATCACGGCGAGTCCCGCGCCGATCACCAGAAGATTGTTGATTGCATCGTTGCGCGAACATATCCACACCGAGCGCATGTTAGAGTCACCGGTCCGGTAACGATAAAGCATTAGCGCGACCGATACATTCACTACCAGCGCCATGAAACCGACGACACCCATCGCCAGTGGATCGGGCGTCACGCCTTCGATCAAGCCCCAGACAGCCGACGCCAGAACAGCCAGCCCGAACAGCAGGATTGTAAGACCCTTCACAAGGGCCGCGCGAGCGCGCCATGCCAGCGCCATCCCTACGACGCCCAGACTGATCGCATAGTTTGCCGAGTCGCCCAGAAAGTCGAGAGCATCGGCCTGAAGCGAACGTGATCCCGTAACGATACTGGCAATGATCTCGACCGCGAACATTGTCGCATTGAGACCAAGTGCGATCCACAGCACCTTGCGCCAACGCGGATCGTTGAGTGTGTCCTTGGCGCCGCAAGCGCTGGCGCAACATTGATCAGCCATCGCTCACGCTCCTCCCGGCCTCGTTGTTTCCCGTGTTGCCGCTCGCCGTTCGTTATACCAAATGCCCCAGATGACGGTGACAAGCGCCGCCACTTGTGCCAGCACGGATTGCCAGGACGGGAACAGGCCAAGGACCGAAATTCGCGGGACCTGGCTGAGCGGGCTGATGCCGATCATCCCGGCCTCCTGCAGGCCGGCAACCCCCTTTCCGGCAAGCACCACGGCGAGAACCGCGATGAGCGCCGAACTGTATTTGAAGAACTGGCTCACCGGCAATCTGGCGCTGTATCGCAGCATGATCCAGGCCAAAACCGCGAGAAGGAACGTCGCAGAGCCAGCCCCGGCTAGTACGACCGCACCGTTACCCTGAGCTGTCAGTGCGGCATAGAACACGATGGTCTCGAACACCTCGCGATAGACCACGATGAAGGCCAGTCCGAACAGAAACCAGGCCGACTGCCGCGATAGAGCGCGATTCAGTGTTTCGTGAACGTAGCGCTGCCACTCGCCGGCCTGCGACTTGCCGTGCATCCATATACCAACGGACAGCAGGACGATGGCGGCAAAAAGCGAGCCAAACCCTTCGGTGAGTTCCCGGCTTGCCCCGCTCACCCCGATGAAAAACGTGGCCACGGCCCAGGTTGCGGCGCCTGCCACCAGTGCTGCGATCCATCCGGCATGGACATGCCGCAGCAGTTCAGGCCGTTCCGCCTTGCGCAGGAAAGCGATCATGGCCACCACGATCAGGAGCGCCTCAACACCCTCGCGTAGCAGGATCGTGAACGAGCCGATGAAGGTCGAGACAGAGTTCTCCGCCTGCGGCGAGATTGCCTCTTCGGCGTCGGCGAACAAGGTATCGAGAGCCGCAACCTGATCCTTGACCGCAGAGACCGGCTCTCCCTTGCCGATCATCGCGCGCAATTTCCCCATCTCGCCTTCGATCTGGCCCATGAGCGTCGCATTGCGCGTCGCGAGAACCGCTTCGACCGGTTCGAACCCGTCAAGGTAAGCCGAAAGCGCCAGCTTGGCAGCGTTATCGTGGTCGCCGCGCTCATACGCCGCGAGGCTTTGTGACAGGCGGTCGCGCGACAGTTTCAACGATCCCGCGGGCGCAGCTTGCAACGCCACGGGGTGCGCGCGCAGATAGGCCATGAGCGCATCGGCTTTATGCTCTCCGATCCCACCGGCAAGGGCAGCAGGCGTCATGCCTGCCAGCGTCGCCATATCGGGGACGCGCTTGCGCAATGCCGGATCGCTCAACCACAGGGCCTGACCGCGGTCGCTGTCGGCAAAGGCAAATCTGGATACGTAGAAAGCCAGATTCCATCGGTCCTGGACCGGCAGTTCGCTGAAGCTGCGCATCGCCGTACCGTCGAGACCCTGGTCAATGACCTGAGCGAGCGCGAAGACGCTGCGCTCGCGCGCACGCGCCTTGTCGGTGAACGCCACCGGCTTGGGATTCAGTTTGGCGGCATCAGGGCCTTGGCCGTCCCCATTGAGACCGTGGCAACTCGCGCAATTCTCGGCATAGAGCGCAGCACCGCGCTTCAGGTCCGGCATCTTGTCCGGCGCCAGCGGCACCGGGTAAGCCTTCAGCAGATGCGCGCTGAGCGCCCGTGCGGATGTCGCCACGGCCACCGGGTCGGCCTTGCGCGCGACGGACGCCTTGAAGTCTCGTGCTTCGGACAGCAACGCTGCGCGCCGGGGTGACGCCGGAAGGGCTGAAATTTTCGTTTCGACGGACTGCGAGAACTCGACCATCTCGGCGAATTCTTGCGGATTCTTGATGGCCCCGTGCTCGACCGCGCCGCGATAATCGACGGCAACGTAGTCAAGCAGTCGCCAGGCCGTCCGCACGTCCTCGTCTGAGGCGCGGGCCACAGCCGGCAATGCCAAAGTCAGGACAATCGCGGCTACCATTCGCGGCAAAGCGAACGCCAACTGACGGTAAGTTGCAAGGGCGCGCCAGGGTGCGCGCAAAATCGATTCGACGTGGTCCATCCCTTGAGGATAGAACCTCCAGTGACTGTAGAAGCAAGGCTTTTCTTGCAAGTCATTCGCAATATGGAGGTGAGCATGGCCTATCAGGATCGAATGCCGATCGGCGAACTCGCCAGGCTGACTGGCACCAAGGTCAACACCATCCGGTTTTACGAGACCGAAGGAGTATTGCACCAGCCGCTACGGACGGCCGCTGGCCGCCGTGTCTACAACGATGCCGACGTCCGGCGTCTGACCTTTGTTCGTAAGGGCCGCGATCTGGGATTTTCCCTCAATACGGTTCGAAAAATGCTGGCCCTTGCCGATCACCCTTACCAGTCCTGCAAGGCGGTCGATGGGATTGCCCGCGAACAGATCGCTGCGATCGACCAGAAGATCACCGATCTGACCAATCTTCGCGGCGAACTCGATCGCATAATAAAAGCTTGTGAAAACGGCATAGTCGCCGACTGCAAGATACTCGATGCATTGACTCTGCCCACGATGAGGCTGGCCTGAGCATTTGCCGAGATGCTGCGCACACCGGGATGCACGACGGAATAATCGACCTGAGATGGCCGATGGTAACCGATCAATCTGAAGCCAAATCGCTTCGGAAGTCTTTTGATACCTGTCAAAGCGCGCTCCAGAGACTCGGCCTACCAACTTAGTAACATAATCTGCAGCGAGCTGTTTCTCCTCCAGTTACTGGAGGTTGTATATTTGAAATTGCCGACTCAGCCGGCTCCACAATGAGGAGTGATGATATGCGTAGGGCAGGTAATATCGTTCAATTCGGGTTTGCGTTCGCCGCAGGCTCGGCACTTCTCGCGGGTACCGCTGTCGCTCAGGCTCAAGCCGCGCCTGCGACCCCGCCGGGTCGCGCGTGATCGGCTCGTGCAGCCATGGCACTGTGGCCGACTGCAAGATCATCGAAACCCTCGCCCCCCACACCGATGGATAGGATACCCCGCACAGTCTGGGCGCTCGGTCTTGTCAGCCTGTTCATGGATCTGTCGTCCGAGATCATCCACGCACTACTGCCGCTGTTCCTGACGACGACTTTGGGTGTGAGCGTCGCCATGGTCGGGTTGATCGATGGCATCGCCGAGGCAACCGCTTCAATCAGCAAGGTGTTCTCGGGCTATATCTCGGACCGGATCGGGCGGCGCAAACCGCTGATCCTTCTAGGCTATGGACTTGGCGCCTTGAGCAAACCGCTGTTCGCTTTGGCTGGCTCGGCGACGGTCGTGCTCAGCGCACGGTTTGCCGACAGGATCGGCAAGGGTTTGCGGGGTGCCCCGCGCGATGCACTGGTGGCCGATGTCACTCCCGAAGCCATTCGCGGGCGCGCCTTCGGCCTGCGCCAGTCGCTCGATACGATCGGGGCATTCGCCGGGCCGCTGCTGGCCATCGTTCTGATGGCAGCCTTATCGGATGACATGCGCAAGGTCTTCTGGATAGCGGTTATCCCAGCAGTGCTGGCGGTACTTTTCGTCGTCTTCGGCGTATCAGAACAACACCCACCGGCACATTCCGGCTCCGGGCGGCCACCGATCAAGATCACGGATCTGAAGAGGCTCGACCGTCCGTTCTGGACGGTTGTCGTGATCGGCGTGGCGTTTACACTGGCTCGATTCAGCGAAGCCTTTCTGATCTTCAAAGCCTCGGATGAAGGCCTGCCGCTAACATTCACCCCTGCTGTGCTTGTCGTCATGAATATTGTCTATGCTCTTGGCGCTTACCCCGCCGGGATCGCCTCCGACAGATATCCTGAGCGGAGGTTGCTTGGGCTGGGCCTAATTGTCCTGATACTCGCTGATCTTGCGATTGCCTTTGTATCGGGACTAGTCGGCGTATTCGTCGGAATTGCGCTTTGGGGCCTTCACATGGCGCTTACCCAAGGCCTGATGGCAAAGCTGGTTGCGGATCGCGCTCCGCCCGAACTGAGAGGTTCGGCGTTCGGCGTATTCAATCTCGCAGCGGGGGTGGCGATGCTTGTGGCAAGCCTCCTGGCGGGTCTCCTCTGGGACAGGCTCGGTGCAAGTTCGACATTCCTCGCCGGGGCTGGATTTGCGACAATTGCCTTGATCGGGCTGGTGCGGAGTAGGATCGTGCCCGCGACCTGAAGTTCTGCCTCGATGTCGTGTGTGATCTGCTCACACTCGCCGCCGACCGCGATAAGCCCTGCCAATGAGTCGATGACATCGCCAGCGGACATCACGCTGAAGTCGAACGCAAGCTCATCGACCTCCCTGCCATGCGCGACGTACTCCAGCGCGTGATCGACAGCTGTCGGCTTGGCACGGTAGGTGACTGCAAGATCATTGAGACGCTGGGGCTTCGACCGGATCATTGGATTTCGGCAGATCGATCCTGTCTTCCCAGCCATGAATCAGGCGATAAAGTGCCGGAAGCACGATCAGCGTCAGGATCGTTGACGAGATGATCCCGCCGATGACGACCGTTGCCAGAGGCCGCTGAACTTCGGACCCGGCGCCGACATTCAGCGCCATCGGCACGAAGCCGAGCGAGGCAACCAGCGCCGTCATCAGCACGGGCCGCAATCGCGTCAACGCGCCTTCACGGATTGCTTCATCAAGAGCCATGCCGCGGATACGCAAGTCCTTGATGAACGACAGCATCACCACACCGTTGAGCACCGCTACGCCCGAGAGCGCAATGAACCCGATACCGGCCGAGATCGACATCGGGATGCCGCGTAGGGCGAGTGCTGCGACTCCTCCGGTGAGGGCGAGCGGTACACCCGAGAACACGATCGTCGCATCGCGGATCGAGCCAAACAGCATGAACAGCAATCCGAAGATCAGCAGCAATGCGAGCGGCACAACGATCTGGAGCCGGGTTGCCGCCGACTGGAGCTGCTCGAACGTGCCGCCATACTGCACGTAATAGCCCTCCGGCAGTTGAATATCGCTTTCGACCTTCTCGCGTAATTCGGTGATGAACGAGCCGAGGTCGCGCCCCCGGACGTTGGCCGTGACTACGGCGCGGCGCTTGCCGTTTTCGCGGCTGATCTGGTTGGGACCGACCGAAAGCTCGATATCTGCGACTTCGGACAGCGGGACAAACTCCGTCCCGCCATCGCCGGATCGCGGAATCGGCAAACTGCCAAGCATATCGAGATTGGTGCGCTCTGCCTCTGGCAGGCGCACCACGACCGCAAAGCGCCGGTCTCCCTCGAACACTTCACCCGCACTTCGTCCGCCAATTGCGGTCGAAACCGCATCGTGCACATCTCTGATGTTGATCCCGTAGCGGGCCAATATCGCACGGCGCGGTGTGATGGAGAGGACGGGCAAGCCGGTTACCTGTTCAAGCTTGACGTCCTCGGCCCCCGGGATGGCTGATACGACTTTTTCAATCTCGCCGCCCGATGCGAGCAATTCGTCGAGATCCTCGCCAAACAGTTTGACCGCGACGTCGGCACGGACGCCCGCGATCAGCTCGTTCAGCCGCATCTGGACGGGCTGGGTAAACTCGTAATTATTGCCGGGAATCTGCTGCACCGCTGCGTTCAGTTCCGCGACGAGCTGCGTCCGTGGTTTGCGCGGATCCGGCCAGTCCTTGCGATCCTTCAGCATGATGAAGTTATCGGCAACCGAAGGCGGCACCGGATCGGTTGCGACATCCGCGGTGCCGATCTTGGCAAAGACGCGCTCCACTTCGGGGAACTTGCTGATCCGCCTTTCAAGCACTTCCTGCATCTGCACCGCCTGGCCAAGGCTGGTGCCGGGGATGCGCAGTGCGTGCATCGCAATATCGCCTTCATCGAGATTGGGGATGAACTCGGAACCAAGCCGCGTTGCGCCAATGCCGCTGAGCACCACCAGAACAAGCGCTGCCCCGAGCAGCAATTTGCCGCGTTTGAACGTGCGGTCCAGAATGCTGGCATAGCGCGCCCGCGCCCATGCCATGATCCGGTTGTCCTTCTCCTCGACCTTGCCGGTCACGAACATCGCAATCGCGGCAGGGACGAAGGTGAGCGACAGCAGCATCGCTGCGGTCAGAGCGAGCATCACCGTGATCGCCATGGGATGGAAAGTTTTGCCCTCAATCCCCGACAAGGCGAAGATCGGCAGATACACGACCGTGATGATGATGACCCCGAAGATCGAGGGGCGGATTACTTCACTGCTGGCCGTGGCGACCAGCCCGAACCGCTCGTCGCGGTCGAGCAGACGCCCCAGGCGGTGCTGTGCTTCGCCCAGGCGGCGCAGGCAGTTCTCGACGATGATCACCGCACCATCGACGATCAGCCCGAAATCGAGCGCACCAAGGCTCATCAGATTGGCTGAGACCTTGCCTGCGGCCATGCCGGTCAATGTCATCAACATCGCCACCGGGATAACCGCCGCCGTAATCAGCGCAGCGCGGACATTGCCCAAAAGCAGGAACAGGATGACGATGACGAGCAGCGCGCCTTCGGCCAGGTTCTCCTCGACGGTGCCGATCGTGCGTTCGACCAGTTCGGTGCGGTCGTAGAGCGGCTGCGCAACAATACCCGACGGCAGCGATTTATTGACCGCTTCGAGCCGCTCGGCCGCTGCCTGCGCCACGATCCGCGGATTGCTACCAGTCAGCATGTAGATCGTGCCGAGCACAATTTCCTTGCCGTTCTCAGTCGCGGCGCCCGTTCTCAGTTCAGACCCGATGACGACCTCGGCGATATCGCCGATACGAATGGGAATACCGCCGCGCTTGGCGACGATGATCTGCGACAGGTCTGCTTCGTTGCCGGCACGACCGGGCAAACGGATCAGCACCTGTTCGCCCGCGCGCTCGACATAGCCGGCACCCGCATTGGCATTATTGGCTTCAAGCGCATTGACGACATCGGTGAGCGATAGCTTCAGGGTCGCCAATTGCGCCGGATTGGGCGTCACATGATACTGCTTGGTATAGCCGCCAACCGTATTGACCTCGGCAACGCCCGGGACATTGCGCATTTGCGGGCGCACGACCCAGTCATGGAGTGTACGCAGATCGGTGGGCGTCCACTCTGACCCATCGGGCTTGCTCGCACCGGGTTTGGACGTCACCGAATACATGAAAATCTCGCCAAGCCCTGTGGCGGTTGGCCCCATTCGCGGCTCGATCCCCGGCGGCAATTGTGATTTGGCCGCTTGCAGGCGCTCATTGACGAGTTGGCGCGCGAAATAGAGATCGGTGCCGTCTTCGAAGACGACGGTGACCTGGCTCAGCCCGTAGCGCGAGACCGAGCGCGTGTAGTTCAGCTTGGGGACACCCGCGAGTGCCGTCTCGATCGGGTAGGTGATCCGTTGTTCGGCTTCGAGCGGTGAAAACCCTTCCGCTTCAGTGTTGATCTGCACCTGGACATTGGTGATGTCCGGAACAGCGTCGATCGGCAGGCGGGTAGCACTCCAAAGCCCAAGCGCAACAAGCGCCGCGACCATTCCAAGCACCAGCCACCGCTGGCGGATCGAAAATCCGATGATACGGGCGAGCATAGTCCGGTTTCCGATCAATGGTCGTGGCTCGCGCCCGACTTTTCAATGTCGGCGCGAATGAGAAAGGCTCCCTTGGCGGCGTAGCGCGTGCCGGGCTTGATGCCGGACAGCACTTCGGTCCATTCGGGCGTCTTGCGGCCCAGCTCCAGCATGCGAACCTCATAATCGTCGCCGAAATTGGCGAAGACGACCGTAAAGTCCCGGAAACGCTGCAAAGCCTCGGTTCGCACGGCAAGCGGCACACTCACGGCGCTCACCGTAACGCGCCCCTGCAGCGCCATGCCGGGACGCCATCTGCCGTCGCGATTGGGCAGCCCGGCCCGCACCAGCGCGGTGCCGGCTGCAGCGTTGCCCGCAGGCAGATATCCGCTCAGCACGGTCTCGGCGACAGGCTGGCCATCCAGTGTTTCGATGACAACTTTCTGCCCGGGCCGGATCGTGGCAAGGTCACGGGGGAAGATATTGAACACGACCGTCGTCTGGCCAGGGTCCGTGATGACATAGAGCGGAAGGTCGTAAGTGACGTTCCCGACATTGGCAGTGCGTTCGGCGATCACGCCGCTGACCGGCGCATAGATGGGATAGACTTGCAGTGACTCGCTCGATTCGATCCGCGCCAGCAATTGGCCTTTGCGGACATGATCGCCGGCCGCCTTGGTCACCTGGACCACCCGACCCGGGAATTGCGCGCGCACTTCGGAACGGGCTGTCGTGGCAAGTTCGACAATACCCTGGACTTCGCGGGTTTCGCTGATCGTGGCCGGGCCAGCCGTCCCGATCTCGATGCCACCTTCCTTCGCAGTAGCTACCGGGATTCTGGTTCGGCCTTCGGGATTGGCGAATTTCCAGACATGGCGCTTGCCATTCTCAGTCGCGACGACTTCGACGTCGAAGCTGTGCGGCTCCATCACCACGCCCTGGCCCGCCAGAAAATCCTTTTCCGGCTTGAAGGCGAAGCGGTCGATCTCGCCGCCGAGCCGTGTCAGCGTCACCGCCATATTGACGGCTGCCGGGTCCACCGGCTTGTCGCCGCGTGTCGGATAGAGCCGGTATTGCGGCGGTTGGCCGTCTTCAAAAATGGTGACTTCGATCGCAAAATCGCCGTCCCTCAGCATCCGCCCGTTGTGCGGGCCTTTTTCATATTCCGAAGCCGCCTTGCCTTCGCTTTCGGCGGGTGCTTCAGCGCCTCCGCCACAAGCAGCCAGCGGGGCAATCAGCAGCAGCGCAGCGAGCGCGCGAATGGGTAGAGTCTGGTTCATGGCATGGTCTCCGCAGGCTGATCCGGGTCGAAACGCCCCGTCAGCCGGTCAATTTCAGTCTGGGCATCGCGAAAGCGGGTGATGGCATCGAGCCACTGTTCCTGCACCGAGACGATCGCATCGGCGGCGTCCTGCACATCGCGGAAGGTGAAGCCGCCGCGATTATAGCCTTCGCGCACCTGATCGAGCGTGCGGACCGTGCGCGGATAGACTTCGGCCATGATCGCATCGGCGCGGGTGCGGGCTGCATCGGCATCAGCCCTGAGCGAGGCAAGCCGGCGTAACCTTTCGAGACGGTCCGCCTCGGCCAGGAACTCCAGCCGCTGGCGTTCGGCCTGTGCGCGTTCGATATTACCCTGATTGCGGTCGAACCGCCCCAGCGGGATGGTGACGCCTGCCACCAGTGCAACGTCGCCTGTTCCCCGCAGATAGCGCGCGCCGCCGGACAGGGTGTAGTCCTGCGCGGCCTTGCTCTGTTCAACCACAACACCTGCCCGCGCACGGGCGATTTCGGCATCGCGCAAGGCCTGATCAGCCGCTGCAATAGTCCGGGCACTGGAATTTGGCAGGGTGAGTTTGTCCGCCAGTTGCAGATTGGTTCCCGAACCCGCCCAGAATGAGGCAAGGTGATTGCGGGCGTTTGCAAGCCGGGCCTGTGCTTCATCTCTGGCCAACCTGGCTTGAGCGACACGGGCAGCAGCGCGGGTCTCAACAAACAGCGGATCCTTGTACCCGCGCACCCGCCGCAGCGCCTCGCGCTGCATCTGGGCTTCGGTCTCAAGCCGTTCCCCACTGATTCGGGCGGCGTAGTCGGCGATCTGGACATCGATATAAGCGCGCTGAACTGCGGCGGCGAGATTGAGCCGGACGATGCGGGTGCTGGCTTTTGCCACGCCGATGTCCTGCTGGGCGAATGCAACCCGCGCCGCCCGCTTGCCCCCGCGCTCGATCGGCTGGTTATAGGTCGCGGTGATCTCTGCCTGCCCCAACACATTATATGGGCCAGTGCCGACAAAGTTCTCACCTTGAAGCGTGACGGAAGGGTTGGGCCGAACACCCGCCTGGACACGCCCCGCGCGTGCCGCAGCGATCGCTGCATCCCCAGCCCTGAGTAATGGGGTGGCCTCAGAGGCCTTTGCGACCGCCTGTTCAAGCGTCACGGTCTCGGCGCGGGCCGACTGGCCTGCCACGAGCAACGCACCCGCAAGCAATGCGGCGCGTGTTGAATCCAACATGGGGTAACTCCTGATCCTCAAATCACGCAAGGCAGGCGAAAAAGCGCCTGCCGGTTGGCGACAGGATCAGGCTGAAGGGGGTTCCAGCGGAGGCGCGAAATCGCGTGAGGTGAGCCTCGCCGCAGGCGCGGGAAACGATAAGGAGCGGCCTAGGCCCTTGCCAAACCCGGCATCAAATACTGCGGCTTCAAGACCAACTGGCGTGTTGTGCTGGTGGGGGACGTCCCCAGAACGATCCGCAGCATCCAGGGGGGTTGCTTGCTCAATCGGCCCGGCATCAACCCTTTCGTGGTCATCGGCGTGCGATGGTTCAAGCGATTGGGCTTCAAGCGAATGGACAACGCTGCCCACATGGTCGTGAGACCATGATAAGGCATGGACGTTTGCGAATAACATCACGAATGCCAGAAAAAACAGGGTGAAGCGCCGGAGCATCCACTTGCGCTAGCAGCAGTTACTTTGTTCGGCAATCTCATTGAGAAGAACTGCTTGCGGGTTTCAAGCGAATGAGACACCCCGACCATCATGTTCACAATTCTGGCCAATCGCACTTATCGCCATCTGCTGAGCGCCCAGATTATCGCGCTCGTCGGCACGGGGCTGGCAACCGTAGCTCTCGGACTGCTGGCCTTTGAGCTTGCCGGGGGCAATGCGGGTGCCGTGCTGGGAACGGCCCTGGCGATCAAGATGATCGCCTATATCGGCATCGCGCCGGTAGTCGGTGCCTTCGCCGACCGATTGCCGCGACGCGCCTTCCTCGTTGCAATGGATTTGGTGCGCGCCGCCGTTGCGCTCAGCCTGCCCTTCGTCGATCAGATCTGGCAAATCTATGTGCTGATATTCGTCCTGCAATCCGCCTCTGCGGCGTTCACCCCGACATTTCAGGCAACGATCCCTGACGTGTTGCCCGATGAAGGAGAATATACCCGCGCGCTGTCGCTCTCGCGACTAGCCTATGACATGGAAAGCCTGATCAGCCCGATCCTTGCGGCAGCCCTGCTATCAGTGATCAGCTTCCACTGGCTGTTTGCCGGAACCTCAATCGGCTTCATCTGCTCCGCACTATTTGTTGTATCGGTCGTTCTCCCACGCTCGCCTGCCAAACCGCGGAAAGGCGGAATTTGGGCAAAGACCACGCGGGGCTTGCGGATCTATCTCAAGACCCCCCGCCTGAAAGGGTTGCTGGCACTCAGCCTTGCGTCGGCAGCGGCAAGCTCGATGGTGATCGTCAACACCGTCGTCATCGTGCGCGGGGGACTCGGCTTTGGCCAAAGGGAAGTGGCGCTAACGCTTGCGGCCTATGGCAGCGGCTCGATGCTCGCTGCGCTCTTCATCCCGCGCATGCTGGACAAGGTCAGCGATCGGACCCTGATGGTGGGGGCTGCGGCGCTGCTGACCGCTGCTCTTGCAGCCATGGCCGTCGTTACCGCACTGCTTGGGACGAGTGGGGGCTATTGGCAGCTGCTGTTGGCGGGCTGGTTCGTCCTTGGTATCGCTTATTCGGCCAGCGTCACACCGTCGGGCAGGCTTTTGCGCCGCTCGGCCAATGCTGAGGACCGGCCTGCCGCCTTTGCCGCGCAATTTGCGCTCAGCCATGGCTGCTGGCTGATCACCTATCCGCTGGCCGGACAAATCGGGGCCGGTGTAGGCCAGATCGCGGCATTCGCTGTTCTGGCGCTGGTCGCCGGCATCGGAACGGTCGGGGCCTTACTGATCTGGCCTTCACATGACCCAGAATTGCTGGCGCATAGCCATGATGACCTTCCGCCCGGCCACGAGCATCTGTTTGAAGATCATGCCCAAGGCAAAAGCGCCAGTCACGCCTTTGTGATCGACGATATTCACCCGAATTGGCCGCGCATGGTCTGATCGGGCTAAGCGGAAAGCGCATTTTCGGGAACGGTCGCCAAGTCCTCGTAGATCGAGCAACAGGCGGCGGCACCACCTGCGCAGTCGCTCTCGCAGCGGGCCGCGATCAAAGTCATGGCGCGGTCGAGCGCCTTCAGTTCGGCGATCCGGACGCGGAGCGCATCACGGTGATGTGTCACGACATCCAGAGCATTGTCGCAGGAGACCGGGCGATCCCTGATCTCGACCAGAGTCTTCACCTGCTTGATCGACATCCCGAAATCGCGGCACCGCCGGATCAGCACCAAACGCTCGACGTCCTTGTGCTGATAGGCACGGTGACCGCCGTGCGTCCGGTTGGCACCGGCCAGCAGGCCAACGTCCTCATAATAACGGACAGTGGGAACACTGCACCCCGCCGCCTTCGCCGCTGCCCCAATCAACACTTCATGCACCATGATAGATTGCTCTTTCCGCTTGCACCTCAAGTTACTTGAGATTGTAGAAGCCTGTCCTTCGATTGCAAACAGCAAGGGCGTCTGTGATGAAAATGAAAACTCTGATTGGGATGGGATTGGCTTGTGCTGCCTGTTGTGCGGTACCCTTGCTCGGCTTTGCTGGCTTGACCCTGGGCAGTGCTGGCATCGCTGCAGGTTTGGGGATCTCACCCGATTTCATCATCTGCGTCCTGGGGCCGCTTGCTCTGGCTGCGGGCGTGATCGCCTTCCTGTGGAACCGTCGTCGCTCGCAGGCGTGCGTCACCTGCCAAACTGACAAGAGTTGCCGGTGCGCATAGCGGATCGACATCGCAGCATTGCTGATCCATTGGCTATGGATGACCAGTAAGAAACAGAATGTCCAATGAAGCAGTTGACGCTCTTTCTGGTTGCTGCATTGGCTGAAATCGGTGGCTGTTTTGCGTTCTGGGCATGGCTTCGGCTTGATCGCTCACCGCTCTGGCTTATCCCCGGCATGGTGTCGCTTGCGATATTTGCCTGGGTGTTGGCGCTCAGCGAGGCTGAAGCAGCAGGTCGCACCTTTGCCGCCTATGGCGGCATCTACATCGCCGCCTCGCTGGTCTGGCTCAAGGTTATCGAAGGTGTGGCACCCGATCGCTGGGATATTCTGGGTGGCCTGATCTGCCTCGCCGGGGCCGGATTGATCCTGTGGGGGCCAGGCCGTGGGTGAATGAGCGCGGCAAACGATCAGCGCGCCACGCCCTGTTGGACGGCTTCGATCGGCAGACCTGCCGCCTTCCATTCGGGAAAGCCGTCTTCCAGGCGGCGGGACTGCAAACCCCGCTCGCGAAGCGCCGCCACCGCCTCGAAGGAAAGGACACACCAAGGTCCGCGGCAATAGGCCACGACTTCGCGCGCATCGGGCAATTCGGCAAGCCGGTCAGCGAGTTCGGACAGCGGGATGTTGAGCGCGCCCGGCAGGTGCCCTGCGTCGAATTCGTCGCGCGGCCTGACGTCGAGGATGGTCACCAGGCCGTCCTGCATCCGCGCGATCAGGTCTTCGCGTGACACGGCTTCGAGCGCATCGCGGGCTCGAAAATAATCGGCCATCACCCGGTCGATCTCCGCGACGTTGCGTTCCCCTACGCGTCCGAGCGCATGGATGAGTCCCGTGACCTCGCTCTCTCCCGCGAGGCTGTAGATGATCCGCTTGCCGCGGCGATCGGCATTCACCAGCCGCGCCCGGCGCAATATCTGCAAATGCCGCGATGTATTGGCGAACGTCAGCCCGGACCGGGCCGACAGCTCCTCGACGCTCCGCTCACCCTGGGCAAGATGCTCCAGCAGCTCGAGGCGATGCGCGTGGCCAAGCGCCTGCGCCACGTCCGCGAGATGGCCGTAGATTATCTGCTTGGGACCCATGCTTGACATTGCCTCGTTTCAGTAGAACATTCAGCAGAATGATTGAATGAGTCTTACGGGACTCGAACCCGGAGTTCAAGCCCATGATCCTGCGCCAGTTCCTCCACCGCGAGCCGGTTGGCATCTCCTATCTATTCGGCTGCGGCGGCAAGGCAACCTGTGCGGTTGTCGATGCCGTCGGCGAGATCGAGCCCTATCTGCGCGCGGCCGAAGAAGGCGGAATGCAGATCCACTACGTGATCGATACCCATGTCCATGCCGACCATCTCTCGGCAGGGCGCGAACTCGCCAAGGCTACGGGGGCAGAATATGTGCTTGGCGACAAGGCCGATGTCGGCTTTCCATTCCGCTCCGTAACGGACGGCGAGATACTGCCGCTGGGAAATGTCACGGCCGAGGTCCTGCACACCCCTGGTCACACGCCCGAGCATATCTGCCTGGTCGTCACCGACCACACGCGCACGGAAGAACCCTGGTTTGTCCTGACAGGCCACACGCTGATGGTGGGCGACCTCGGGCGCACCGAGCTGGCCACCAGCGCCGTCGAGGGCGCAAGCGATCTGTTCCGCAGCGCCGCGCGGCTGAAGTCATTGCCGGACAATGTGGAGGTGCTCGCGGGCGCCTATGCCGGATCGGTGTGCGGGCGGCGCCTGAGCGGCAAGCCGTGGTCGACGATCGGCTTCGAGAAGCGCCACAACGCCGCCTTTGCCATCACCGACGAGCAGGAATTCGTCGCTCAGATGATTGCCGAAATTCCGCCGCCACCTCCCGAGGCTGCCCGGTTGCGGGCTGTCAATGCCGGTTTTGCCGTTCCGGCGGTGTGACCATGCCGGATCTGGCCATCCCCGGCGAAAGCCCGAAGCGAGCGATCCGTCTCGGCCTCAAGGAAAACTGGCCGCAGTTCGCCCTGCTGGTGCTGGTCAACGCTTTCGTCGGTGGCATGGTCGGGATCGAACGCACAGTAGTGCCGTTGATCGGGGCGGAGCAGTTTCATCTCGCCTCGACGACCTTGATCACGTCCTTCATTGTCAGTTTCGGCCTGGTCAAGGCGTTCGCCAATCTCGTCTCGGGGCAGCTTGCCGACGTCTGGGGCCGCAAGCGCGTCCTCGTGCTCGGCTGGCTGTTCGGCTTGCCCGTGCCGTTCATGATCATCTGGGCGCCAAGCTGGGAATGGATCGTCGCGGCCAATGCGCTGCTCGGCATCAACCAGGGACTGGCCTGGTCAATGACCGTAATCATGAAGGTCGATCTGGTCGGCCCGAAATCGCGCGGGCTGGCCGTCGGTCTCAATGAATTCGCGGGCTACCTCGCGGTCGGAGTTACTGCCTTGCTCACCGGCTACCTTGCGTCCCAATACGGCTTGCGCCCCGTCCCGATTTACCTCGGCATCGGCTATGCCGCCTTTGGCCTGCTATTTTCGGTCTTGCTCATCCGGGACACTCGCGATCATGTTCGCGCCGAAACGGCGGGGCACGCACGGCAGGAAGCGCCGATCCGCTTCTCCGAAGTCTTTGCCATGACCTCGTTTCGGAACCGCAACCTGTTCGCGGCATCGCAGGCCGGGCTGGTCAACAACCTCAACGACGGCATGAGCTGGGGCATCTTCCCGTTGTTTTTTTCCTCGCTTGGCCTCGGTGTCGAACGGATCGGCATCCTCAAGGCGCTCTACCCGGCAAGCTGGGGTCTGTTGCAGGTGGCAACCGGGCCGCTCAGCGACCGGTGGGGACGCAAGGGTCTCATCGTCTGGGGCATGTGGGTGCAGGCCGCCGGTCTGTTCATCACTGGCTCGACCGGGCATTTCGCATGGTGGATCCTCGGCAGTCTGCTGCTCGGGATCGGCACGGCCATGGTCTATCCCAGCCTCATCGCCGCGGTCTCGGACGCCTCCCATCCAAGTTGGCGGGCGCGTTCACTCAGCGTCTATCGCTTCTGGCGTGACCTTGGATACGCGATCGGCGCACTGTCTGCTGGCCTGATCGCCGATTTCTTCGGCTTCTCGGCCGCCATCCTCACCATCGGTGCCCTGACCTTCATATCGGGACTCGTTGTCGCGGCTGTCATGCGCGAGGGCGCAAAAACTACGCCAGGCACTGCTCCCGTTGTTGATCTGGATACATGCGCCGCGCCACCGGGTGGATAGAATTACCGTTTCAAATCACTGCCAGTTTGCCGAGAGGCCTTTGGAGGTCCCCAATTCTAAAGCCGGTCGCACCATTTGATTCGGATTGGTCGTTGCGCAGCCAGAAAGTAGAATAGCCGCAATCAGTGTTGTCATGCTCCTGGACATGATCGATGCCCGCTTCCCTATTAAACGCATTCTGAAATCGCGAGAGTGGGCGGTTAACACCAGCACAAATTCAACATTATTCTGCGCGTGGTCATATCTTCTCAGCGCTGAACGACGTCGTTCGTTTGAATATCGAAAATGGAAATCGTTCCGGTTGGGGTATCGATCGCCCAAGTAGGATCAACCTGTCGCCCGCAGATATGCGCAAGTTCGCTTTCGAGAAATCCATCGACGTTAGGTTGAGTATTTGTCCACCCATCGGCTGACTGAACAATCCTGAAGGCCTGACGCATAAGCCATCGTTGTTGCTTCGCATAATCGGCGACACACACCAGGCCCCCAGGTCGGGCTGCTGCAAACATAGCCACCAGACCAGTTCGCTTTTCCTCGATTGGAACCTGATGGAAGACGAGGCTTGAAACAACTTTATCGAACTGCCCAAAACTGGCGGCGTCACTCGCGAAGCCTGGCTGCCAGTCCACGCTGATTCCGGCCGCCAGAGCCTTGTTGCGCGCGATAGCGCGTGCCTCAGGGTCAGGATCTATGCCAACCACAACGGCATCTGGCACAGTCTTTTTGATAAGCAGCGCGAATGAACCAGTGCCGCAACCGACATCGAGAATGCGCTCGCCCGGCTCCGGTGCCAGAATTTGCAGCAGAGCCGCACGCCATCTGGCCTCTCGCGTGAGTAAGGACAGCAGCCGGTCGTAAGTGGAAGTCGGTAGGAGCCTGCCGGCAGCGGGTGTAAAATCCTCGCGTGAAACATCGGCCATGCAGATATCCTTTCCAACCGCCCAATGGATGCGTAGCTTGTGTTTGCTCCGGGCCATTAGCTCATGTCGGCCTTGATTTTGACCAAATCCGGAACCGGCCTCGCCAATGGCGTAAAAGTGCCACATCATCAAATTTCATTGCCCATCCGATGGCGACATAGGGCATTAGTTCGTTCCGAATTACATTGCGCAGGCCTGAGCCTAGCTTGGACCTCGAAAGACTCGCGACCGCACGGATGACGAGCATGTCTTGCACAGCGAAGTTGAACTCGGCACGAGGCTGAAAAATAGACCACTGGGAGATACTCTCGTCATGGCTGTTCGAGCCGGGCATATGCGTCGGTCTTGTCACAAAGGCCAGTAAACTCACGGCAGTGAGTCCAGATCACGGTTGCGGGAGGCCGCTCGAAAGGCCGCTTCCGGCACACTACGTATATCTTCCAGTTGCCGTCGCTGCTGTTCTTGTTGGCCCGCGCTGGGAAGACCTTATCCAACCATTTCAATCACTGGCGCTGGGACGGATCCGTATATGTCGGGAGTTATGCCATGAGCGCCAGACTTACCTTCCTCGGCGGATCAGGAACCGTCACAGGCTCCAAATTTCTGCTTGAGTGGGAAGGACGCCGCGTACTCGTGGACTGCGGCCTGTTCCAAGGCCATCGCGATCTAAGGGAGCGGAATTGGCAGCCTTTCCCGATTTCGCCACGAATGTTAGATGCAGTCGTTCTCACACATGCGCACCTGGACCATTCGGGTTATCTGCCTGCACTGGTTCGTGATGGTTTCAACGGGCCAGTCTTCGCGACGGGCGGAACTCTAGATCTATGCGGTCTCTTGCTGCGCGACAGCGCGCATCTGATGGAGGAGGAGGCCCGCTTCGCCAATCGTCGTGGCTACAGTCGCCATCATCCTGCCGAACCTCTCTATAACGCCAAGGATGCAGAGCGGGCCCTTGATCAGCTACGCGCTGTCGAATGGGGGGTAGAGACGGAGCTGACCCCCGGGATCACAGCCACGCTCCGCCCAGCCGGACACATTGTCGGGGCTGCGACAGTCGAACTTCATGTCAGCGGTCGGACCATCGTCTTTTCAGGCGATGTTGGCCGTTATGGGTCAGAGACCATGCTCGATCCGGCACCTGTTACACATGCGGACTATCTGCTGATCGAATCGACCTACGGAAACCGGCTCCATGACCCGTCATCCCCACTTGATGCACTGACCGCGATCGTTGACCGCACGACGCAGCGGGGCGGAACGGTAATCATCCCGGCCTTTGCAGTCGGGAGGGCGCAATCATTGCTCTTCTACTTCAGTGAACTCAAGAGGGTGGGACGCCTCGGACATGTGCCTATCTATCTGAATAGTCCGATGGCCATCGACGCGTCTGAGTTGATGTGCGCCCATTCGGGCGATCATCGGCTGACAGGCGACCAATGCCAGCGCGCCTGCGAAGGCGTTACCTACATCCGCGACGCCGAAGATTCGAAGAAGCTGGTGCGCGACCCGACCCCAAAAGTCGTCATTTCTGCAAGCGGCATGGCGACTGGCGGACGTATCCTGCATCATCTCGCACAGAGCGCCCCAGATCCGCGCAACACGATAATCCTGCCTGGATATATGGCGGCAGGCACCCGGGGTGCGGCGCTGCGCGATGGCGCGAGCGAATTGCGCATTTTTGGCCAGACCGTTCCGGTCCGTGCAGAAGTTGTCAATCTCGAGATGATGTCCGCGCACGGTGATCGCAACGATCTGCTCACTTGGCTGCGAAACTTCCGTCAACCGCCTAAGCGCACGTTTGTCGTCCATGGCGAACCAGAATCATCCGAAGCTATGTCGAGCGCGATCGAGGAGGAATTGCATTGGGCCACAAGTGTGCCGTCACACGGCCAGATTGTGGAACTTCCTTGAAAACGGCCCAACATTCATCGGGGTTGCCCCGGCTGCGTGCCCGCCGCCTCGGCCTCCAAAGCCAATACGAGGCGATCGTATTGATGCATAGGGATTGCCCGGTTTGCCGGTCGGAAGGCTTCGAGGCACGAAGCCGCATCGAACTGTCGCACGGCAAGCATTCGGTTGTCGCCACATTATTGCAGGTCGACGAAGGACTGTTTGCTCATGACGAGGCCGGCCTCTCCGAAGCTGCCTGGCGGAAGCTCGGCGTCAAGGATGGAGACCTTCTGAACATTGGCCACCCGAGGCCGCTGGCATCACTCAGTGCAGTACGGGCCAAGTTATACGGACGCCGCCTCAATGGCTCGCAGCTGGAAGCCATCGTGTCCGACATCGTCCAGGAGCGATATTCCGATGTGGAAATGGCCACATTCATCGCTGCATTCGCGAGCCAAACGTTTGATCTCACCGAAGCTACCGCGCTCACCTCCGCCATGCTTTCGACAGGCGACCGACTGGACTGGTCCCAGCCCATTATTGCCGACAAGCATTGCGTCGGCGGTCTACCCGGCAACCGGACAACACCGATTGTTGTGGCTATAGCTGCTGCCGCTGGCCTCATTATTCCCAAGACTTCCTCCCGTGCAATTACCTCACCTGCGGGAACAGCGGATGTGATGGAAACCATGACCCGGGTCGATCTCGGTCTCGATGAAATGCGGGGCGTGGTAGAACGGGAAGGCGCTTGTCTGGCCTGGGGCGGTAGCGTGCGCCTGAGCCCTGCAGACGACATCATTATCCGTGTCGAACGCTTGCTCGATGTGGATTGCGAAGCGCAGCTCATTGCTTCGGTTTTGTCCAAGAAACTGGCGGCCGGAGCGACACACGTGCTTCTCGACATCCCGGTAGGACCGACAGCAAAGGTTCGTAGCGAAGAAGCTGGCCGATCGCTTGCGAGAAACCTTGAAGCCGTCGGCTTGCAGTTGGGTTTGACGGTCAGGACAACACTCACCGATGGAAGCCAGCCGATCGGACGAGGAATCGGCCCCGCGCTCGAGGCACGCGATGTTCTCTCAGTCCTACGCCTTGAGAGTGACGCGCCCACAGATCTCAGGGAGAAAGCACTCGACCTTGCCGGGCAGTTGCTCGCGATGGTCAGCGGCAACTCGCTGGCGACCGAACGGCAACGCGCGATGGAGCTGTTGGACAGCGGTAAAGCAGGAGCGAAATTCGTCGCGATCTGCGAGGCGCAGGGTGGCTTTCATGAGCCTCCCACAGCGCTTTTTACCGAGCCGGTCATTGCCGATGATCGCGGATTGGTGTCGCACATCGACAATCGCCGCATCGCCCGCGCTGCCAAACTCGCAGGTGCCCCCGTTGCGATGGCAGCCGGTCTGAAAATGTGCGTCCGGCTTGGCGAGCAAGTGCGGAAGGGTGATCCCTTGTTCATTCTTCACAGCGAGACCCAAGGCGAGGCCGCTTACGCTCTCGACTACATTCGGGCGAACCGCGACATGATCACAGTGAGCGCGACATGAAGCCTCTCGCTTTCCACATAAGTCTCGCCGACGATCTCGCCGAAGAGCTTGTTAGCGAGTCACTTGTGGCTGGAGAATTTGAATTCAGACATTTCCCGGACGGCGAGAGCTATGTGCGCCTGGTGACGCCGGTCAGGGACCGGGATGTCCTGCTGCTATGCTCGCTTGATGGTCCTGATGCAAAGCTGCTCCCTCTGCTGTTTGCGGCCCGCGCCGCGCGTGAGCTAGGCGCCAGGCGTGTTGGGCTCGTTGCACCCTATCTGGCATATATGCGTCAGGATAAGGCATTCCACTCCGGCGAAGCGATTACTTCGACCTATTTCGCTCAGCTTCTGTCGGGCGCGTTCGACTGGCTGGTCACCTGCGACCCGCACCTTCATCGCCATACGTCGCTTGGTGAAATATATTCGATCGATACGGCGGTGATTTCGGCTGCGGGGCCGATCGCCAGATGGATCGCGGAGCGCGTTCGCTCCCCGATGCTCTTCGGACCCGACGAGGAGAGTGAACAATGGGTTTCACAGATCGCTGGTCAGATTGGCGCGCCATTCAGCGTCTTTGCCAAGCAGCGCAGCGGCGACAGGGCTGTAAGAATTTCGGGTAACGCAGACTTGGCCGGGCGAACGCCGGTCATTATCGATGATATCGTCTCCAGCGCCCGAACCATGGCGGAAGCCGTAAAGCTGCTGCGAACGCAGGGAGCGACCGCCCCCATCTGCCTTGGCGTCCACGGTCTGTTTGCAGGGGACGCAATGGCAACGCTTCGAGATGCCGGCGCTGGCGAAATCGTTACCAGCAATTCCGTCTATCATGCCACCAATGGCTTCTCGGTAGCGCCGGAATTGCTCGAGGCCATTTCGTCTTGGCTGCGCCGTGAGCCGACCACGTAAACTGACGGCCTAGTCCTTCTGGAGTCTGTGGACATGGATTCTGTTCTGATCGATGTGATCCATTGGATCACTCGCGCCATAGAGCTCACCGGCACGGGGATTATCGTGTCTGGCGCCGGTGCGGCGCTTCTAAAGTTTCTGGGACAGGTCTTCAAGGGTGCTCTCGACGAGCGGGCCGTCGGCGGCTTCCGGTCGAACCTCGGGGAAGCAATTCTTCTCGGTCTCGAATTTCTTGTCGCGGCAGATATCATCAACACGATTGCCATCCAACCCACCCTTCAGAGCCTCGCGGTCCTCGCAGGTATTGTGCTAATCCGAACGTTCCTCAGTTTTTCGCTCGAGGTCGAGATTAAAGGCCGGTGGCCCTGGCAAAGGGAAACCGGAAAGCACCGTGACACTTGATCTGCCGATCTAGCCTGCGGCGAGCTCAAATCCGAGCTGTTGGAGACGCATCGGAACATTACGTAAAGCGCGCCGCGGCAACACCGCTCTACAGGTCACATAACACCCCATCACCCTGATCTTTCTGCAGTGTCTTAGACCGCAAGGATCGATTTGTGACGGCGGCATGACTGAGAGGTTAAACATGAACGGCGCAACTGCAGGACCCGAACTCCAGCGGATCGCATTGCTGGGCACCTGCGTTCCAAGACGGTGCGGGATTGCTACCTTTACCGATGATCTCCATCACGCACTTGCAAATGCGCGGCCCAAGTTGTCCGCGATGACAATTGCCATGACGGACGGCGAAAATGTCTACGCATATCCTCCCCATGTGTCAATCGGCGTGCAAACGGGACCCCCTATCGGCGCGCAAAAGGGACCCCCTTTCACGATGGCGCAAGGTTGATCGGACACGCGCCTTTGCGCT
>NZ_JACIJP010000008.1 GCF_014199435.1 Sphingobium subterraneum
CACCCTGGAAATGGCGCCACTTGAAATCCGTCATCGTTCCGTCCGTCCAATCTCCGCCAAGCATGCTCAAGCTTCACGATTTTTGCAACAGAGCCGTGAGTATCGCGAATGCGGCCGCCAACCGGAGTACGCCCGATTCTCCGATCACCGCCCGCAAGGCGTCGTCGTTGCCAGCGGTTCCGCGGGACGTCTGTCCAGGCACCGGGAGCAAGCCGACGGAAAGGGCAAGGCCGGCTGCCGCCGCACCATGAATGACGAATGGCAGACGCCAGTGTTCGGTTGCGGAGAATGGAGCGGCAAGGAGCAGACCGGCGCTTATGCCTGCGGCGAAATAGGTCGACCAGAGCGCCATGGCCCCGGTTTGCCGTTTTCCCGATGTAGTCATGATGAGGAGCGAAGGAGCGGCAGCGGTGATCGCTACAAAGCCGATACCTTCGATCAGACGTGCCGCTTCGATCAGGCCCAAGCTGTCGCTTATGTAGCAAATGGCGTTTGCGATCACGATGAGCACACATGCGCCAGCGAGCATGGGCCGAGCACCGTACCTATCGACTGCTGACCCGCCCAGGGTTGAGCCGAGTGTGGGAGCAATGAACAGGAGACCGATAATCCAGCCGATCTCCTGCGGAGAAGAGCCGAGCGCCTTGCCCATATCCGCTGCGATCGGCGCCATCTTGCCGGCGGACGCTATGGCAAGCAGACCGTAACAATAGACAAGAAAGATTGAGCCCCAGCCTGCGCTTTCGGCTTTCGATGTCGTGACGGTCATAAGGTATCCCCCTCTATGCCCGCCCTCCGTCTGCGTGAACTCAACTGCGGAACCGCCGCAGCCTGGTTCAGACTGGTTGGCGGCTATCGATCTCCATGCCAATGAAGCGCATGCCCCCGTTTCGACGGTGACAGCATCCATGCTTTAATCATGCCAGTAGAGTCTGGCCGGGTTGTCCACGAGCAGGCGATGTTGCAACTCAGGCGTCGGTGCGATGCGGGGGATCATATCGACCAGCGCGCCATCGTCCGAAATTGCATCTTGCATGTTCGGGTGCGGCCAGTCGGTGCCCCACAGGACGCGATCCGGATAGTCTTCGACAAGGGGGCGCACGGCCTGTGCGAAAGCATCCCATGGCGGGCCGCTGCCATCGAGGCGGTCGGGACAGGTCACCTTGGTCCAGATATCGTCGCGGCTGTCGAGGAGTGCCCGGAAGACACGCATATCCGGTCCATCCGGTCCTTGCGTGACATCGGGCCGCCCCATATGGTCGACGACGATCAGCGTAGGGATGGCGTCGAGGAACGAACGGAGTTCTTCCAGGATATCCGCCTCGAAATAGACGACGACATGCCAGCCGAGGCCCTGGATGCGACGGGCGACCTCAAGGAATTTGTCCTTGGGCGCATCGTCGACCAACCGTTTCAGGAAGTTGAACCGCACGCCGCGAATGCCGCCTTGGTGCAGGTTTTCAAGTTCGGCATCGCTGATGGCTGGATCGACAACCGCTACCCCGCGCGCGCGTCCATCGGATTTTGCGATTGCATCCAGCGTCGCACTGTTGTCCGTGCCGTGGCAACTGGCCTGCACGATGACGTTGCGGGAGAAACCGAGCCTGTCGCGCAACGCGAACAACATGTCCGGCCCGGCATCTTCGGGAAGATATTTGGCCTTCGCGCTGAAGGGGAACTGCGCCATCGGTCCGAAGACATGGCAGTGCGCATCGACCGCGCCGGCGGGTGGTACAAACCGCGGGCGTGAGGGATCGGCGTGCCAGCTTACGATACGACTCATGCGAAAATCTCTCCATCCATAAGCTTGCGCGCGGTACGCAAGATGGCGGCGCTGGTGACCTGGCCGTCTGCATCCGTCTCCATGACGCAGCTCATCTCGCCGGTAGGATGCTCCACCGACAGGGTCTTGCGGGCACCGCCTGGGATTGACGCGACCTGCGCGGCGGGCGATCCCTCGATCAAGCAGGCGGTGGCGACGCTGACCGCGCCGAGAACACCGATCGAGGCATGTGCGCGGTGGGGGATGAAGCTGCGTACCGTGACGGCGCCTCCGTCGCGCGGTGGTGCAACCAGCATCATCTTGGGTACGGATTTCTCGCGCACGTCGCCGAGGTTCATTCGTTCGCCGACGGCAAGGCGGATCGCCTCGATCCGTGCCTTGAGATCGCTGGCGCCGTCCAGCTCGTCACGACTCTCGTAGCCGGCCGCACCGACGTCTTCGGCCTTCATCACGACGCAGGGCATGCCGTTGTCGATCAACGTGACCGGCACGCCGTTCACGATGTCACAGGCATTTCCGGTAGGCAGCAGCGCGCCGCAGGATGAGCCTGCCGTTTCGCGGAACTCTAGCGGGATCGGAGCCGCCGTGCCCGGTACGCCGTCGATCCTTGCCGCCCCGTCATAGCGCACGCGCCCTGACGGTGTTTCGATTGTCGCCACGGCAATCTGGCCGGTGTTCATCATGTAGATGGTGACACGCGTCTCGCTGTCCTGTGCCGGCACCAATCCGCGTTCGATCGCGAACGGACCGACGCCGGCCAGGATATTGCCGCAATTTTGTGCATCGGTAACGATAGGCTTGTCGACGAATACCTGAAGAAACAGATAGTCGACATCGATGCCGGGACGCTCGGATTTCGAGATCACGGCCACCTTGCTTGTCAAGGGATCCGACCCGCCCATCCCGTCGATCTGGCGGGGATCGGGCGATCCCATCGCGCGGAGCAGGAAGGCGTCGCGTGCCGCGATATCGGCAGGGAGGTCATCTTTGAGGAAATAGCCCCCTTTGGATGTGCCGCCACGCATCCACATGACGCGGGTGGGGTCAGACATATTTCAGGCCCATTTCGGCGAGGCGGCCACGCATATCGTAAATGTCGAGGCCGAGTTCCCCGGCAGCGAGCCGTTGACGCTTCGTTTCCTCATTGGCTTCGCGTGCCTGGGCCTTTGCCAACACGTCGGCGGCGCGTTCGCGCTCGACCACACAGACCCCATCGTCATCTGCAATGATCACGTCACCGGGACGGATCACGGCGTCTGCGCAAACGACGGGGACATTGACCGATCCCAGCGTCGCCTTCACCGTACCCTGTGCGAAGATGGCCTTCGACCAGACAGGAAAGCCCATGGCCGTCAGATCGCGCACGTCACGTACCCCCGCATCGATTACCAGCCCCCGGCAACCCCGTGCCATCGCCGAGGTGGCGAGAAGGTCTCCGAAATAGCCGTCTTCGCAAGGCGAGGTGGGGGCGAGCACGAGAATGTCGCCGGGCTGCAGCTGCTCGATGGCGACATGCACCATCCAGTTGTCCCCGGGAGGCGCGGAGATGGTGACCGCCGAGCCCGCGATACGGGCGCCTGCATAGATCGGGCGCATGCGGGAGGCGAGCAGCCCTGTGCGGCCTTGCGCTTCATGGACCGTCGCAACGCCGCAAGAGGCGAGGGCGTCGATTACCGGCGCTTCCGCTCGCTCGATAGATTGGACGACTAAACCCGACACAACGCTCTCCTTGGCAACGATAACTGGGAGAATGCGCGCCGTTCCGTCCTTGCAGCAAATCCGTTCTTTGCCCGATGAATAAGAATTTGCTAATCGTGCAGCATGGAACGGCTGGACGTGAATCTGCGGCATCTGCGCGCCTTTCTGGCGATCATGGAAAGTGGAAGCGTGACGGCAGCCGCGCGTGAGGTTCACCTTACCCAGCCTGCAGTGACGCAGGGAATCGCCAAGCTGGAGTTGCGGTTCGGGGTGCCGCTTTTCGAACGGCAGCCGCGCCGCATGATCCCCACGGATGAGGCACGAATCCTGGCGCCGCGCGCTACCGCGATCATTCGGCTTCTGGGGCAAACGCGCGCGACGGCGGCGCAGGTTTCCGCTTTTCTCGGCTTATCGCGAGCGGGAAGTTATGCAAATGCTGCGACGGCCATGGGTCTGAGCGAAGCATCGCTGCATCGGGCGGTGAGCGACCTTTCGCTCGCTTTGGGACAGGATCTTGTGAGGCGGCGCGGCAAGGGTGTTGTCCTGACGGCGCGCGGCTTGGCGATGGCGCGCAATTTCCGGCTCGCGCTTGCCGAGCTTCGATCGGCGGATATTGAGCTGGCCGCATTGCGAGGCCACGAAAGAGGGCGCATCACGATCGGAGCGATGCCGCTTTCGCGTGCGCGCCTGTTACCGAGCGCCGTCGCAGCGTTTCATCGCGCGAAGCCGGATATCGATATCGTCATCATGGAGGGCTCCTATGCCGAGCTGACGGGGCCGCTGCGTGACGGCGATATCGATATGATGGTCGGTGCGGCGAGGACAAATATATCGGCAGATATGGCACAGAGAGAACTTTTCGACGATCCGCTCATCATTCTTGCCGGCGCGCACCACCCGCTGGCGCAGGCCCGCCGGCCCCCGACGATTGCGGCGCTCGCGCGGTATCCATGGATCGTGGCCGCGGCTGGTACGCCGTTAAGGGCGCATTGGCAGTCGATGTTCGAGGAGGTCGGCGTTACGCCACCACGCGTGCCGATGGAATGCGGCTCAGTCATGATCGTCCGGCAAATTCTTGTCGAAAGCGATTTCCTCACTCTGCTGTCGCCCGATCAGGTCAGTGTGGAACTGGAGGCGGGGTGGCTCGTGAGAATTGCAGGCCCGGTGCGTCCGATGTCGCGCACCATCGGTTTGACCGTCCGATCGGATTGGCGGCCTACGCCGGCACAGGCTGCTCTGATCGAGGTTATCGAGGAACAGGCCGCAGTGCTGCGCGACGAACACACTTCGTAATTTCTAATGCATTAGGTGCCAATCCGATTGGCGGTGCGTGGACGGTTGCCGCTAATCTCGGCAAATGGATCAGATTGCTGTCGCTTTGATTGGTTTCGGAGAAGCGGGCCGCAGCTTTGCGGAAGCAGGGTCCTGGTCGACTTCGGCGCGTGTCTTCGACGTTTTGACCGATGATCCGGCCAGCGCCGACCGCAAGCGTCGTGAGTATCTGGCAGCTGGCGTTGCGGGAAGCGACACGCTTGCCGATGCGGTGAGCCGCTCGCCGCTGGTGCTTTCGCTGGTGACGGCAGATCAAGCCGTCGTGGCCGCGCGCGCCGCCGCCTCGCTGGTCGCTCCTGCTGCGATGTTCTGTGACATGAACAGCGTGGCGCCTGAAACCAAGCGCATCGCCGCACAAACGATTGAAGCTGCCGGCGGGTGGTATGTGGACGTGGCGGTCATGGCGCCGGTCAATCCCGCCAAGCTCTCCGTACCGCTGTTGCTGAGCGGCGTCAGAGGGAGCGACGCGGCGGCGGCACTGGAGCGGTTGGGTTTCACGAATATCCGGGTAGTGGGCGACAAGGTCGGTCAGGCCTCGGCGATCAAGATGATCCGTTCGGTGATGGTGAAAGGTATCGAAGCCCTCACCGCAGAATGCGTGCTCGCGGCGGAAAGGGCAGGGGTCACGGCTGAAGTGCTCGGCTCGCTCGGCCCCGAATGGGATGCCAAGGCGGACTATAATCTCGACCGGATGATGGTTCATGGCCTGCGCCGCGCCGCCGAGATGGAAGAAGTTGCGCTCACGCTCGAAGGGTTGGGGGCAGCAAGCGGGATGACTCGCGAGGCTGTCGCGCTGCATCGCCGTCTGGGTCGATTGGGGGTCACACCTCCGCCGGAAGGGCTTTCCGCGAAAATCGAGAAAATCACCGATCTGGAATCCAAACTAGTGGGGAGGGTTGACGCCGCATGAGTCTGATTATCGACTGCCATGGTCATTATACCGTGCTGCCCAAGGGGCACGATGCCTGGCGAGAGGAGCAGAAGGCGGCTTTCAAAGCGGGCGTGCCTGCGCCGGCCTATCCGGAGATTTCCGACGATGAAATCCGTGACACCATCGAATCCAACCAGCTTCGCCTGATCAAAGAGCGTGGCGCCGACCTCACGATCTTCTCTCCCCGGGCGTCTGCGATGGCCCCGCATGTCGGTGATGCCGGTGTCGCGAAGGAATGGGCGATCCGCTGCAACGACCTGATCTCGCGCGTGGTCGGCCTTTATCCGGAAACTTTCGTTGGCGTGTGCATGCTGCCGCAATCGCCCGCAGCCGACATGGTGAACAGCATCGCGGAACTGGAACGCTGCGTCGATATGGGATTTATCGGGTGCAATCTGAACCCCGACCCGGGCGGCGGCCATTTCCAGCATCCGCCGCTGACAGACCGTTACTGGTATCCCTTTTACGAGAAGATGGTGGAGCTGGACGTTCCGGCGATGATCCACGTGTCGGGCAGCTGCAATCCCGCGATGCATGCCACGGGCGGATACTACATCGCGGCCGACACGATCGCCTTCATGCAGTTGCTCGAGGGAGATCTGTTCAAGGATTTCCCCACCTTGCGCTTCATCATCCCGCATGGCGGCGGTGCCGTCCCCTATCATTGGGGGCGTTACCGGGGCCTGGCCGACATGCTGAAGAAGCCGGCCCTCGATGCGCATCTGATGAACAACATCTTCTTCGACACCTGCGTCTATCACCAGCCAGGCGTCGACCTGTTGGCCGATGTGATCGACAACAAGAATATCCTGTTCGGTTCGGAAATGGTCGGTGCGGTGCGCGGCATCGATCCTACCACCGGCCATTATTTCGACGATACCAAGCGTTATGTGGACGCGCTCGTGATCAGCGACGCGGAGCGTCATGCGATCTTCGAAGGGAACGCCCGCCGGGTTTTTCCGCGGCTCGATTCCCGATTGAAGGAGAGAGGGCTGTGAGCTTCGTTTCGAAAGCCTTCGTTTCGACTGCTTCCGGTGACAAATATGTCCAGCAGCTCATCAAGCATTGGAGCCACCGGTTCGAGACGTCCTATGCCGATGGAGAAGGCCTAGTCCCCTTTTCTGACGTGGCTTCAGCGAGCTTTACCAGCGATCCGGAGGGTATCCGTATCGTCCTGCGCACATCAGGCGCGGAAGAGGCTGAAACCCTGCGGGGGGTAATCGAGAGCCATCTCGACAGGTTCGCCTTTCGGGAAGCCCCTTTGTCTTATACCTGGGAGGATGGGCGGTGACTGGTCGAACAAGGGATATTCACGCCTATTTGGCCGAGTTCGACGATATCCCCGGCACGCGGGTCTATACGGCAAAACGTGCCCGGCAGGGCTATTGGATGAACCAGTTCGCGATGAGCCTGATGAAAGCCGAAAACCGTGAGCGCTGGAAAGCCGATGAGCGTGCCTATATCGATGAATGGCCGATGACCGAGGATCAGAAGCAGGCCGTTCTGGATCGGGACTATAATCGCTGCCTCGATCTCGGCGGCAATATCTATTTTCTGGCCAAGGTCTTCTCGACGGATGGGCTCAGCTTCCTACAGGCCGTCGGCACGATGACCGGCATGAGCCCCCAGGACTATCAGGCGATGATGATTGCCGGCGGCCGCTCGCCTGAAGGCGTCCGCTCGATTCGGGAGAAAAGGTGATGGCCCGCATTTCCGCCGGCGTCGCGACAAGCCATATTCCCGCGATCGGCGCCACGATCGACAACGGCAAGACGGGCGAGCCTTATTGGGCGCCGGTATTTGCCGGCTATGACTGGTCGAAGCAATGGATCGCCGAAGAAAAGCCCGACGTAGTCATCATTGTCTACAATGACCATGCGTCGGCTTTCGACATGCGGATAATCCCCACTTTCGCGATCGGCTGCGCCGATCGCTACGGTATTTGTGATGAAGGCTGGGGACCGCGGCCGGTGCCGGAGGTGATCGGGCATGCAGACCTTGCTTGGCACATTGCGCAAAGCCTGATCCTGGACGAGTTCGACATGACCATCATCAACGAGATGGACGTCGACCACGGCTTGACCGTTCCGCTCAGTCTCATGTTCGGTCAGCCCGAGGCCTGGCCGGTAAAGGTCATTCCGATTGCCGTGAATGTGGTCACATATCCGCCGCCATCGGGCAACCGGTGCTGGCAATTGGGCGAGGCGATCGCGCGGGCAGTGGCGAGCTTCCCCGAAGATCTCAACGTGCAGGTCTGGGGTACGGGTGGTATGAGCCACCAGTTGCAGGGGCCTCGAGCGGGCCTGATCAATGCGGAATGGGACAACCGCTTCCTCGATTTGATGAGCACAAATGACGGGGAGACGCTTCGTACCATTCCCCATATCGAATATCTGCGCGAGACGGGCTCCGAAGGCATCGAAATGGTGATGTGGCTCATCATGCGCGGGGCGCTGGGCCGCATGGTCAAGCCATTGCATCGGCACTATCACGTCCCGGCGTCCAATACCGCGGTCGGACATCTCATATTGAGGCCGGCTGAGAGTTCGTCATCGGAGGTCTAGTGGACTTCGAAGACCTCAAGGCCAGAGTGATCGAACTGCGTGAGACGCAACAATCGATCGCCTCGGTTGTCCAGGACCAACCGCCTGACTGGCGGAAGGAAGTGGTTCGTTTGAGGCTCGAATTGTCGCGCAAGCTGGGCTTTGTCAGCAATTCTACGAATGACTGGCAAGCGCACGCGAGTGCTTCGGCTGCCTGGTCGCGGTTTCGCAAAAACCTGTCGGTCTTGCGCGCCGCGCTGGCTGAGCATCAAGCTCGCTGGCCGGCGGTGGCGCTAGACGAGAGAGCGACTGATTTTCAGGCGTCTACTCGACGCATACGCAAGGCCTTTGATGACCTCGAGCAGGGGCTCGCTGAACTGCAACTGGCTGCTTCGCGAAGCAACCCAACATAAGGAAATGTCACATATGCGGATTGCACTGGCTGGTGCGGGCGCCTTTGGCGAGAAGCACCTGGATGGCCTCAAGAACATCGATGGCGTGACCGTCACTTCGCTGGTCGGCCGCGAGCTGGAGCCGACCCGGGCGATAGCCGAGAAATACGGTGTCGGCCACGTCACTACAGAACTCGATGAAACGCTTGCCCGCGACGACGTCGATGCGGTCATTCTATGCACGCCTACGCAGATGCACGCTAAGCAAGCTATTGCCTGCATGGAGGCAGGCAAGCATGTCGAGGTAGAGATTCCGCTGGCGGACAGCTGGGCAGACGCGCAAGCGGTCCTGGCCAAGCAGAAGGAAACGGGTCTGGTCTGCATGGTGGGCCACACCCGTCGGTTCAATCCGTCGCACCAATATGTGCACAACAAGATCCGGGCCGGAGAACTGAACGTCCAGCAGATGGACGTCCAGACCTATTTTTTTCGCCGCAAGAACATCAACGCGAAGGGTGAGCCGCGTAGCTGGACGGACCATCTGCTGTGGCATCATGCCGCGCATACGGTGGACCTTTTCGCCTATCAGGCCGGAAAGATCGTCGAGGCACATGCGCTGCAGGGGCCAATCCATGCGGAACTTGGGATCGCGATGGATATGTCGATCCAATTGAAGAGCGAAACCGGCGCTATCTGCACCCTTTCGCTGTCGTTCAATAATGACGGACCGCTCGGCACTTATTTCCGGTATATCTGCGATAACGGCACCTACATCGCGCGCTACGACGACCTGGTGAACGGCAAGGAGGAGCCGATCGACGTTTCCCAGGTGGATGTGTCGATGAACGGCATCGAGTTACAGGATCGTGAGTTCGTCGCGGCCATCCGCGAGGGTCGCGAGCCCAATTCCTCAGTCGCCGGCGTATTCGATTGCTATCGCGTGCTTGGCGAACTGGAAGCGCAGCTTGTCCGCTGATCCCTTCGCGCTACCACAGGCAGGAAGAGCATAGTATGACCGCGACCCTTCCAAAGCGCGCTTTAGGCCCGTTTTCCGTGTCAGCAATTGGTCTTGGCTGCATGAACCTTTCGCATGGGTATCAGCCGCGTCCCGAGGCTGAAGCAGCTGAACGGCTACTGTTACATGCGTTGGATAGAGGCGTCACGTTCTTCGATACGGCTGCTCTCTACGGGTTCGGAGCAAATGAGACGCTGATCGGGCGTGCCTTGGGACATCGCCGCAAGGATTTCGTCCTTGCCAGCAAATGCGCGCTTGGCGAGATCAATGGAAAACGCGGTCTCGACGGTTCGGCGGCGGCGATCACGCAGACATTGGATGAAGCATTGATACGATTGAGGACCGATGTCATCGACCTCTACTATCTTCACCGCCTCGATCCGAAGGTACCGATGGAAGAGTCGGTCGGCGCCCTGTCGCGGGCAGTGGAGGCAGGAAAAATTCGCACGATCGGTTTGTCGGAAGTATCGGCAGAAACGATCCGCGCGGTACATGCGATCCATCCGGTGACAGCTGTCCAGACCGAATATTCGCCCTGGACGCGCAATGTGGAACTTGCCGTACTCGATTGCTGCGAGGAGCTCGGGATTGGCTTTATCGCCTTCTCGCCTCTGGCTCGCGGCTTGTTGGCGGGAAGTGTGGGTACGGCAGGTTTCCAGCAAGGCGACCTGAGAGCCGCGATGCCGCGGTTCCAGGAACCTCATTTGACGCGGAACCTCGGGCTTTATGATCAGATGGCTGGGTTGGCCCGGGCTGCAGATTGCACTCCGGCGCAGCTCTGCCTCGCCTGGCTGCTTTCAAAGCGCGACTTCGTCGTTCCGATCCCCGGGACCACGAACATTGATCATCTCGATGAAATTCTGGATACCCTGTCGTTGACCATCTCCGAGGTCGTGTTTGACCAAGTGGACGCCCTTTTCGCTTTTGGCGCCGTTTCGGGACCTCGTTATTCAAAGGAAGCCCAATCGCAAATTGGTACCGAGATTTGGGAGGGTGAGCCGCTTGCCAGCTAGACTGTTCAGGTGAAACGGGTCGTTCGGGACCGGCGACGCAGGGTCGCGGCCGCAGTTCGCCGGCCGGCCGGTGCCCCGCCCGGTCCGAGGAAGGCTCAGCTTCGGCGCGTCGAAATTCTGGAAGCGGCGAGGCGATTGTTTGTTGAGCGAGGCTATGACGCGACGACGATGGATGACGTTTGCGTTGAAACTGGCCTCGCTAAGGGCACACTTTACCATTATTTTTCAAGTAAGACCGAATTGCGTGCGGCACTTCGGGACAACTTCTGCAACATGATATTGAACCGTGTCAAAAGCAGGATCAGTCTTTGCGAATCCGACGATTTTTTCACGCGGATCGATCTTCTGGTCGAGACGGCGGTGGAAAGTTATCTGGACACGCCCGAGTTGCGGGATGTGATCTTCTTCAGTGGGGATACGCCGCTCAGATCCGTGGCCGTGAACGACGGGCTTGTGGGCTATATCAGCGATCTGCTTTCACAAGGAACGCTGGAGGGCGCATGGTGTGTGGATGATCCCCACGCGCTATCAACGCTGATCTATTATAGCATCCATGCGATCGCAGACGATGCCTTGATGAGCGGTGCGCGACGCCCTCGAAGCGCGGTGCGTGTCTCGAAACTGGTCGCTATCACGCCGGACTAACGCTTCTCATCTGGTTTCGCGCAATCAAGATTCCGCGAGTATCGTCGGGCGTTTACATGCATCAGCTATCAGAATGGATGGCTTCTCATCAAATGAGAGTGTCCATACCGCGAAGGCATCCATCGGCCGGATTTGTTAGGGAATGCCAAACTGGATTTCAGGGAAATAGCAAACGTGAATCTTAGCCTTGCGGAGCCAAAACTGCTCCGGGCGCAAGCTTTTGTCGATGGCGCATGGATCGACGGCGAAGCGCGAATCGACGTCTTGAATCCGGCAGACAGCTCCTTGGTCGGCTCGGTCCCGGATCTCGGGTATCGCGAGGCCGAAGGTGCCGTCGACGCGGCCTATCGTGCCTTGACCGATTGGCGAAAAGCTACAGGCAAGCAGCGGGCCGCGATTTTGCGGCGCTGGTATGATCTGGTGCTCGTCCATACGGATGATCTGGCGCGCCTTCTGACGGCCGAGCAAGGCAAACCGTTGCACGAGGCCAAGGCCGAGGTGGTGTATGCGGCATCGTTCATCGAATGGTTCGCGGAGGAGGCGAAGCGTGTGAACGGAGATGTCTTAGCACCTCATGCGGCCGACCACCGTCTCCTGGTGCGACGCGAACCCGTGGGTGTGGTAGGCGCTGTAACACCCTGGAATTTTCCGCTCGCCATGATCACCCGAAAGGCAGCGCCAGCTCTGGCTGCCGGCTGTACCATGGTGCTGAAGCCGTCGGAATTGACGCCGCTTTCAGCGCTCGCTTTGGCGTGGCTGGCCGACCAGGCCGGAGTGCCGGCGGGAGTTTTCAATATCGTGACCGGTCAGCCCGCGCCGATCGGCGATGTGCTGACGGCTGACAAGCGCGTTCGCAAGTTCACCTTCACTGGTTCGACAGGCGTTGGCAAGATGCTCGCCGCCCGTTGTATGAGCACCGTGAAGAAGGTTTCCCTCGAATTGGGTGGAAACGCGCCGTTCATTGTCTTTGATGATGCGAAACTCGACGATGCGGTTGAAGGCGCAATAGCATCAAAGTTCCGGAATTCAGGTCAGACCTGCGTCTGCACAAATCGCATTCTGGTCCAATCCGGCGTTTATGAAGCCTTTTCCCGGCAGCTGGCGGCACGTGTTCGCGCGCTTGCCGTCGGGCCGGGTCTTTCGACCGGCGCGGATCAGGGGCCATTGATCGATGAACGTGCCGTTGCAAAGGTCGAAAGCCATATCGAAGACGGCGTCAAACATGGTGCCAGGATATTGACCGGAGGGCGACGAGTGCCCGGGGCAGGCCATTTCTTCGAGCCGACCGTTCTCGTAGATGTTTCGCCGGATGCTCTCCTATGTCGGGAGGAAACCTTTGGCCCCCTTGCCGGCCTCGTCCGTTTCCAGACAGAGGATGAGGCGATCAATTTGGCGAATGCCACGGACAGCGGCTTGGCGGCTTATGTATACACGCAATCCCTTGAGCGCAGTTGGAAGGTGAGTGAGGCTCTTGAATATGGGATGGTTGGGCTCAACACCGGCCTGATTTCGACGGAGGTCGCGCCTTTCGGTGGGGTGAAGGAATCCGGTCTCGGGCGGGAAGGATCACGATATGGGATCGATGAGTATCTCAATTTGAAATTCGTCTGTCATCAGATCGGTTAGGACGCATCCGATTCCAAGCGTTTCTTTAGAACTGGATTGTCAAAGAGAAACGGCAAAAAACGAACGCGCTGGCTGTTGATGACAGGCCGTTACTACGGTAGCTGAATCGACCGCGCGATTAAGCTCGTGCGACAGTCGAACAACGTAGTGCGTACGAGCTTATCATGGCGAAGAAGACCGACATTATCAACGAATATGAAGCAGCGGCTGTCGCCTTACGCCACCTATATAGCGTCTGTTCGGCAATCCCGATCTGACGACAGGCCTCGTCGGTGGTCCCGCCTCGCCCGACAATCACATCAACCTCACGCAGCTTCGCGATGATCTGTTCCGGCGTAAATCGCTGACGTCCCATATATTTCTCCATTCCTTTCGCCCGCTCGGGCTCTCTTCAGAAATGGACCAATTTTCTCAAGGCAGACCAATTTTATGAAAATCAATCGACCAGCCGCGCAAAAAGTAACGGCCATACTGCGTCGGCGAACAAAAGATCATGGAGGCGCTCAACCGCCAGTGACGTTCATATGGCGTTCGACAGCCGGCTGTGATCGCGCAATGTCGAACTCGTGGCGGAGTGGCTTGGCGGTCATTACGGCATCCAGCGCCGCGTCGATCGCATCCCGGCCACCAACACGCATCGCATCGCGCAGTTCGATGCGCTGGTCGCGGCCGAGACAACCAAAAATGGTGCCAGTAGCCGATATGCGGATGCGGTTGCAGCCGGCGCAGAAATTGTCGGTGAGGGGCGTAATGAAGCCTATCCGCCGACTGGTTTCGGCAACGTCATAATAGCGCGCCGGTCCGCCGGTTCGGTGGAGCGACGGAATCAGGACATATTCGCGCGCCAGCCGACGTTTCACGAGGTCGAGGGGCAGATAATGATTGGTCCGGTCTTCTTCCACCGCACCCAACGGCATCGTCTCGATCAGCGAGAGATCGAATCCCCGTTCGCCGCACCAGCCAACCATTGTTCCGATTTCATCTTCGTTGAGCGCCTTGAGCGCAACCATGTTGATCTTCACGGCGAGGCCCGCGTCTTGCGCGGCGGCGATCCCGGCCAACACCTGGTCCAGGTCGCCGCGCCGGGTGATCGCCCGGAAGCGCTCGTGGTCGAGGCTGTCGAGGCTGATGTTGAGTCTGCGAATGCCATATCGATGGAGGTCGCGCGCGACTGTGGCGAGCTGGGTAGCGTTGGTTGTCATCGTCAGCTCATCAAGGCCGTTGCCGATGTGTTGGCCGATCGCCTCCACCAACCCGACGATGCCGCGACGGACCAGAGGCTCGCCACCGGTCAGGCGGATGCGTCGCACACCTCGCGCGATCAGGGCATCGGCCAGTTCCGCCAGTTCCTCCAGGGTGAGGAGGTCCTGGCGCGGCAGGAACTCCATGCGCTCGGCCATGCAATAACGGCAGCGCAGGTCGCACCGATCGGTGACGGACAGGCGGACATAAGTGATCGTTCGGCCGAAACGGTCGGTCAGGCTGCGCCAAGGCTTCCCTCTATCGGGAGTTGGAGTGGCCGTGAGGCCTTCCCGTTCAGCCATGGCGCACACGTCCCTCCCTGTTCATGGCCTGTTGCCCCTGATCCAGGGATGATGTGGAGGAGTCATCCTTCGTCAGCAGGCTTCGCAGGCAGCCTATCAAATTCGGCAGCGAGATTGGCTGATATGCGCTCGAGGACCGATCGACAGATTTCAACTTCGCGCGGCTCGATGCCAGCAACAGCGACCTTGTTGATGTCGATCGCGTATTGCATCAGCTCCTTTTCGAGCGCACGGCCATGATCTGTAAGAGTAATCCGCAATTTTCGACGATCATCCTTGTCCTTGGCGCGTTGCACCAGCCCTTGCCGAAGCATGGCGTTTATCATGGCGACCGTCGTATTTTCGGTGACGTTAGTCATGTCGCTCAGATATTTTTGGGTCACCCCGTCCCTGAGCCATAGGACACGAAGATAGTACCAGAAACCGGTTTTGAGTTCGTGCTTGGCCAAATAGGCACTCAAGAGCCGATCGAACCGTCGGTGGCAGCGCCGAACCTGATAGCCCAAACTCAGTTCCGGATCGAGTTTGGGGGCGTGCTTCGACATCTGTTCACTCCTGACGGGTTCAACCGATCCTCCACTCGCACAGACGCCGCACGAACGCATCGCAAAACCGTACCCGGCACCCGAAACCCATATTCCTATGATGGTCCTCGGGATATTAAACGTGTCCCGAGGACCATCATGTGAGCAGTAGACTGGCCTCGTGCAGGATGGTTTCTTAGATGCGGAACTCGGCGAAAGTCTCGGGCGCGAACATCTCTTCTATGGTGAGCTGGCGGGGCGACAGGCCCTGCTCGTGATGGTAACGCGTGAATGTCTCGATGACGTGGCGGTTCTTTTCGATGCCATAGGGCCACCATTCCCTGCCCATCGTAGCAATAGTGTCCTCCACTGCGGCGATCTGCCATGGCAACATCGTTTTCAGCGATGCCGACACCAACAATTGTTCATAGCTCAACCGCTGGGCTTCTACGAATGCCTTGTAAAGCGCCTGAGCAATCCATCGATTCTTCTCATACACGTCTCGCCGGATGGCCACGACATGCATGATCGGGAAGATTCCTGTCTTCGCGAAATAGGCTTTTTCAACGTCCACAAAATTGGGGAAGAGGCGCCGAACCTTGCCCGGCTCCGAATAGAAGGTCGACGGCGCCCGCGCAGTATGCAGCGCATCGATCTCTCCATCCGCCAGCATGCGCTTCAAGGTCTGGGTGGGTCCGATCGGCTCGACCTTGAACTTGTCGGGTAGATTGAGCTTCAGCTTCTCCTCGCGCCCCGGCTCCTCTTCACCACCCGTGACGTAGGTGACCGACGCAGGATCAATGCCATACTCGTCCTGCAGGATGCCGCGGATCCAGACCGGAGCCGTCATCTGATATTCAGGCACGCCGATCCGCTTGCCGACGAGATCCTCGGGCTTTTCGATGCCGCTTTTGGCGGAGACGAAAATGCAGGAGTGGCGGAAGAAGCGCGAAGGAAAGACGGGAATGGCGATGAAGCCAGGATTCTCGCGGCCCAGGGTCACGCAATAGGACGACATCGACAGTTCAGCGACATCGAATTCTCGATTGCGCAGCATGCGGAAGAAGGTTTCCTCGACATCCAGAACCTGAAAGTTGAGGTCGATGCCGTCGGGCCGGACCGCGCCCGTCTGGAGGGCTTCGGTGCGGTCATAGCCCCAACAGGCGAGGGAAAGGCTCAGTCTGGTCATTGTCACGGTTTCTCCGATAGAGTGTCGAGAAGTTGGTTGGGCGCTACGTCCGTATTGCGTCGGCTCGATTCGAGGAGCGCGACGCAACAGGCCATGGTATCAAGTCCCCAGCGCCCGTCATGGATCGGGCGGCGAATGCCTAGGCAACCGCCGACAAACTCGTCGATGACTTCCTTGCGCGGCAGGGCAGGGGGCTCGATCGGCTGGAAATCGCGTTCGGTGTCCCCATAAATTGAGAGCCCCTTGGGCGACAGTTTCAGGTCCGCGCGGTCGCAGCTGACGATGATGAAACCGAAATGCTCATGATGCGGCGCTGGCGTGTCGGCAGCGACAGCCGGGACGCCGTATGTGCGCTTCAGTTTGGCTTCGATTTCATCCTGCGATGATAGCGTCGCAAGCCTCTTACGCGCCTCGCCGTAGCGATCCGGGTCCTTGTCATAGCCAAGCTCCGCTATCCACCCCACCAGTTCGTCGCTGTCATAATGCGCATATCCGCTATAGGTCAGCGACGCTGCAGCACCGGCTTCAAATGTCACCAGCGCCGTATAGGCGCCTTCGCTCGGGCGGCTGCTATCCCAGTTGGCGGCGACGGCGCGAACAGATGAAACGGGCTGCCCGACAAGGCGGCGCACGACATCGATCTGGTGCGCCGCTTGGCTGTAGACGACGCCGCCGCCACGGGCGCTATCCAGTTCTTCCGGACGCCTGGGCCGGAACATGAAATCGGTGAAGTTGAGCGCCGTGACCATCCGCACGGCACCGAACCTGCCTGAGGCAACCAATTGCGCGGCAGCCTGTACGGGTGCATCGAAGCCGTGGCTGGGTCCGACCACGAGCACCTTGCCGGCATCGGCGGCGGCGCGCTCTATACGCGCGCAATCTGCAAGCGTTGTCGCCATCGGCTTTTCGACCAGCACATGCTTTCCAGCCCGCAGAGCGGCGATGGCCTGCTCGGCATGCAACTCATGCGGGGTGGCTATATAAACCGCATCGATAACCGGCGAATACAAGAGCGCGTCGAGCGTATCGAACGCCGGCGCGCCGAATTCGTCCGCGAAGCGTTCCCGAGCTTCGCGGCGCAGGTCGAAAGCCCCGGCAAGCGCTACGCGAGAATCGGCCTTCAGCGCGGGCAGAGTGAGCATGAAACCCCGGCCGAGCCCAATGATTCCTAGTCGCAACGCATTTGCCATTCTTTGCCTGCCGCTCCCTTCAACCCGAAAATCAGGCTTGAAAAAGCCATTACTACGATATAGAAGTAATTTCAAGGGCGCATCCTGAGGGTGATTCGTCTTCGTGCCAAGCCAAAATGAGGAGGGTAGCTAATGACTCCGGAACAAAATGATCTGCTTTGCCGTGTGGAGGGCGAGGCCCCAATGGGGAAGCTGATGCGGCAGCACTGGTTGCCCGCCTGCATGATCGAGGACGTCGCCGAGCCAGACGGCACGCCGTTGCGTGTTCGCTTGCTGGGTGAGAACATGGTCGTGTTCCGCAATACGGAGGGGCGCATCGGTGCGCTCGACGAGCTGTGCCCGCACCGGCGCGCTTCCCTTGCCTTCGGTCGCAACGAGGAATGCGGCCTGCGTTGCCTTTATCATGGCTGGAAATTCGATGTGGACGGCAATGCCGTCGACATGTCTTCCGAGCCGGTCGATGCAAAGCTACGCGGCACGATGAAGACCAAGGCATATCCGGTGGTAGAATCTGCTGGTTTCGTCTGGGTGTGGATGGGTGACCCGGAAAATGTCATCCCTTTCAGCCCGCCGAACTGGTCGGCCGCGCCGGCTGAGAAGATCAGCATCGTGAAAATGCATGGCGGCTGCAACTGGGCGCAGGTTCTCGAAGGGTCGATCGATTCGGCGCACAGTTCGAGCCTGCATTCATCGAACATGCCGACGGCCACCGAAGTAAGCGGCTCGACGGCTACGGACACCGCGTGGCTTCGCCCGTCGGCCGACAAGGCGCCCAAGATTGAAGTGCAGAAAACGCCGTTCGGCTTTCGTTATGCTGCTATCCGCAAGCCGATCATCGATGCGGACAAGCAGGACTATGTACGCATGACTCTGTTCCAGGCTCCGTTCACGGTGCACATCCCGTCCAACGACCAATATCATCTGTCACAGATGCTGGTTCCGATCGACGATGTGAACACCATGTTCTATTGGATCGCCTGGCATCCGACGAAGGGCATCAGTCAGGATGCCTGGCGCAAGTTCTGCGGGGCGGAGATTGGCAAGGACGTCGAGCCCGTTACCTTCAAAAAGCGGCGCAACGCCGAAAACAACTATCTGCAGGACCGGGCCCTGATGAAAGCCGGCGACTTTACCGGCATCTACGGCATTCCCTGTCAGGACATGGCGATGTGGGAATCGATGGGGCCGATCGCCGACCGCAGCGAGGATCTGCTCGGCTCGAGCGACAAGGCGATCTTCACCTTCCGCACCCAGATGTATCGCGCCGCCCAGGCTGTTCAGAAAGGCGAGCCGGCACTGGGTGCTGTAGAACCGCGCGTGCCACTGGCGAAGCTCATGTCGTTCGAGGGCATGGTCCCCAAGGGCGATGACTGGCGGCTGATCAACGTCTCCGAGGAGGAGAGGCGCTTGACCGGCGTCTTCGCCGACAAGGAAGAAGTTGAAGATCTGGCGGACGCGGTTTCCTGATGCGTGAGTCGGATTTGATCGCGGGCCTGGATCAGCAACAACTCGACAACTTCGTCGATTATGTTCTGAGTGAGGATCTGGGGAGCGGAGACGTCACGAGCCGTGTGTCAGTCCCCGCCAGCGCGCGCTTTTCCGCCGTTCTGGCTGCCCGGCAACCGATAGTGGTTGCCGGGCTCCAGCTGGCAGCCGCGTTTTTCGGTAAGCTCGACCCCGAGGTCGCTATCGAATTCCTGGTGCAGGATGGGGACAATGTTGCCGCTGGGCAGCCCCTCATGCGAATTGCGGGAAGCGCGCAGCTCATGCTCGCGGCCGAGAGGTCCGCTCTCAATACGCTCCAGCACCTGACCGGCATCGCGACGGTGACGCGATCTTATGCCGAAGCGATCGCCGGTACGGATTGCGTCCTTCTCGATACGCGCAAGACAATTCCCGGTCTTCGGGCGATCGAGAAATATGCCGCCAAGGTGGGCGGGGCGCGGAATCATCGCATGCGTCTGGATGACGGTATCCTGATCAAGGACAACCACATCGCCGCCGCTGGCAGCATTGTCGAAGCGGTCAAGGCTGCGAAAGCCGCCAATACCGGGCTGGAAGTCCAGGTCGAGGTTGACGGGATCGAACAAATCGAGCCTGCGCTGATGGCGGGGGCGGATCGTCTGCTTTGCGACAACATGTCTCCTGCCAAGCTCAAAGAGGCCGTCGCCCTTGTCGGCGGCCGCGTCCCCATCGAAGCGTCAGGCGGCGTGCGGCTCGATACGATTAGGGAAATCGCGTCGACTGGCGTCGATTTTGTATCAGTCGGGCGCATCACCCAAAGTGCTCCCGCGGCCGATATCGGATTGGACTACGCGCTTTCCCCATGAGCCTTGCGCGCCAAGGCGGCGTGGAGGTTTTTCAGTCGATAGCAGACTGCCAAAAAGCATATTTGGAAATTAGAGGACTAATGGAGATTACCGTTACAACGCGCACTGGCGAGCGCGTGACCGTCACACCGAATGGCGCAACCACGTTACTGGAAGCGATCCGCGACGCAGGCATCGACGAGTTGCTTGCATTGTGCGGAGGGTGTTGCTCCTGCGCAACCTGCCATATCCAGGTCGATGAAGCGTTTCTCGATCGCTTGCCACCCATGAGTACGGATGAGGACGATCTTCTGGACTCGTCCGAGCACCGTTGCTCAAGATCTCGGTTATCCTGTCAGTTGACTATCTCTGATGCTCTGGACGGACTTTGCATCACGATTGCGCCGGAAGATTGAGGGCACTTGAGTTCGCAAAGAGAGCTCAATCAGGCTCTTGCCGTTAACCGACGGCGTGACAAGCAAAGCACGGCTTATGTAATCCTGTAAGGAAGCTATCTATCCCATGAGCGAGCGGTACGATGTTCTTATTGTTGGGGCCGGGCATGGGGGAGCTCAAGCCGCGCTCGCGCTGCGCCAGCATAAATATGCGGGAAGTGTGGCACTGCTGGGAGATGAGCCAGATCCGCCATATGAACGCCCGCCGCTCTCCAAGGAATATTTCTCAGGCGAAAAGAGCTTCGAAAGAATTCTCATTCGACCTCAGGCAATCTGGGCCGAGCGCGATATCGAGTTGCAGCTCCTGCGACGGGTTGTGGCCGTCGATCCGGCGGAGCAAAATGTTGTGCTCTCCGACGGAAGCCGCATTGGCTATGGCAAGCTGATCTGGGCAACTGGCGGTGCGCCTCGTCGCTTGAGCTGTTCGGGAAGCGATCTCATGGGTGTCCACAACGTCCGCACTCGTGCTGACGCTGACCGCATGCTGGCCGAGACGCCGAAAGTGCAGAATGTCGTGGTGATCGGTGGCGGGTATATCGGCCTCGAGGCGGCTGCGGTACTCGCCAAGCTCGGCAAGCAAGTGACGGTGCTGGAAGCGATGGATCGTGTGCTGGCAAGGGTCGCTGGTGAACCGCTTTCTCGTTTTTATGAGGCTGAACATCGGGCGCATGGCGTTGAGATCCATTTGAACGCCAAAATGGATTGCCTGATTGGACATGATGGATGGGTAACGGGTGTCCGGATGTCTGACGGCTCGGTCTTACCCGCAGACATGGTTGTCGTCGGCATCGGGATCGTTCCGGCCGTAGAGCCATTGATCGCGGCGGGTGCGGCAAGCGGGAACGGGGTAGAAGTCGATGAATTCTGTCAGACTTCGTTGCCGAACATTTACGCGATCGGCGATTGCGCGATCCATGCCAACCCCTTTGCTGGCGGTCAGCGGATCCGGTTGGAGTCAGTTCAGAACGCCAATGACCAGGCCATAACGGCCGCCAGGCATATTGCTGGTGACGCCGCGCCGTACCACGCCGTTCCCTGGTTCTGGTCGAACCAATATGATCTCAAGCTCCAGACTATCGGGCTTAGCTTGGGATACGATGAAGTCGTCGTGCGGGGCCAGAGCGCAGCGCGCAGCTTCACGCTCGTATATCTTAGCAAGGGTAAGGTGCTGGCCCTTGACTGCGTCAACTCTGTGAAGGACTATGTTCAGGGTAAGGCACTCGTTATCACGCAGGCCACTCCTGATAAATCTGTACTTGCAAACCCTGAGATTCCTATCAAGTCACTTTTGGTGAGTTGATAGAACTGTTGTTATAATAACAATTCTGATAAATTTCTGAGTATATACAAAATTAACTGAAACTTTCTCTTTACACATGTGAAGGTTTTTCTTGTATTTTCTAGAATCAGTTTGGCAGTACATAGACATAGTTGATATGTATTTTTGATTTCGGGTGGCCGGAATTGCATGTTTTGCGACGAAAAGGCAGGTCGTGCCTGCCCGTACTGATTTGCCGCTTACGATGGATAGCATCATGCACGCCTCCGTCCTTATCATCCTGCATGAGGGTCATAAGATGCTCCAGGTCCACGCAAGCGAGGCGGCTTCCTGGAAGGCACTCCTGGGTTTTGTAGAGCAGCAATGGCAGGCCCGCTTCGGTTCGCTTTTGCCACCTCTGGACGAAACGAAGCGGATTGAGGCGTTTTTCAAGGATGAGGGGGATTACCTGATCGGCAAGGTGGACGTATCGGAAATCCGGCAACAAATCGAAGACCAAGACAGCAACGTTCCCGATGCCGGGGAGCAGGTCCGTATTTGAGTGCCTCATATTGGGCGACAGCATCGGGCTGGGGACCGCACGCGCCATCAACGCGAAATATGCCCCCCAGTGCGATGTGCTAGCGGCCGAGCGTGTGCATGCACATCAGATACTTGGATGGCGTTTCCCAACGAAGAAGTACGGCGCATGCGTCTTTTCGGTCGGATCCAACGACGATGCAAGGTCTGATCTCGCCGCCAGGCTGACGAGTATCCGTATCCGGACCATCTGCCATCGGGTCATTTGGCTTCTTCCTTACAGTCGTCAACATGCCTACATTGTGAACTCGGTCGCTGCGACCTATGCTGATGAGACGATCGATCTGCTGCGCTTTCCGACGCGGGATCGGATACACCCGACGCGCTACGACCTCGTAGCGCGGGTACTACTGCGGTCGGACCCGGACTGACGCGCACGCATCTTCTGCATCGCGTTGCAACGCCGACCTTTGGCATCTGTGCATCTCAGATGAGGCAAGTTCCAATTTTGCGGTACCTGATACTCCGATTAGCCTTTGTGCACGATTATCGGCTATACAGGTTGCTGAGATGCGATATCTGACGGCGATCGAACTGGCGAACTGGATGGCGCTTTATGTCGCTGCCGGTTCGTGCTGCGTGATCGCCATGGCGCTCTCCTGCGCGACGACAATGGTGGAAGTGGTTCGCGAGCGCGGCTGGTCCAGCGTCAATTCCCTTCGGTCCGCCATCCTGTTTGTCCCGAAAATATGGTGGCGCTGGCAAAAGCTGTACCTGACTTCCATGCCTGTGACGCTCGGCATCGTCATTCTCTTCGCCACATCGATGCGCTGGAGCTAGGCGCCCGCCGCGCGACGGACGATAGCGCCGATGCGGCCCGTTTCCACATCCGCCGGTGATACACACACGAGTGGACCAATTTGCGCCATGCGCGGATGAGTGACAGCTTTTGCGGCTAGATACGTCTCATCAGTTGATCCCATGGCTTCCACGATGATCGACCTGATCTCGCCGGTTTCGCGAGAGCGCAGTTCCAGGATGAAGTCAGGCCGGCAGGCGCCGATCGGCGTAAGTGTGTCGAAAACCGGTTTCTCAATGGTGAGGTCGATTCCGATGCGATCGAACGTCCATTGGAGTTTGATCAATTCGCGGAGCACTGCGCGTTCAAATTCGGAATCTACCGGAACGAAGCGTTTCCCTGAGAAAATAGGCTGGGCGTAGGCACGGAGCGGCGCATACCCATGGGCTTCAGGATATTCCCCAGCAACGACGATCGTCAGGTAAGGCCCCTTGATCTGGTTTCCACGGATCGACGGCGATTGGACGCGATTGGCGAGGACAACCGGATCGCTTCCCGGCACATATATGGTGGAGCCGCGGACATCCTGAGCAAATAGGGCCAGGAACGCCTGCGGAGCATGGCCGCGGGGCCAGCCTCGGGCAAGTTCACGCAGACGCGCGTACATGCGTCGGCTGTGTAGCGCCTGAGCATGCGTCCAGAACGCGCGACCCAGTTCAATGCCTGGCGCGATTTCGACTTTTCCGGCCGCAACGGAGAGCACGCGGAATTCGGTTTTGATGGAACGCTCGGCCGTATCGAACGATGGAGGCAGGCAACGATTCAAGCCGGAAAGAGCAAGAAGCCGCCAAAGCAACCGCGCCAGGCGCGGGATCGATGCCTGACGGGTACGATCATCGGTGCTGTCCTCCTCGGGACGTTGGGCAAGCTTCTCGGGCGCGGGGCGCAGAACCTCGAAATAGCCGGCGGGCGGTTCCGCAGGGCTTTCCTGTGTCCACACTTCGGTGATGCGGTTTGTTGCCTGTTCGCGGAAAAACGGGCAATCGGGTTGATGCTCGGGCCGATCAGTGCTCGTAAGACGCCGCAGGTAGTAGGTTTCAGCTTCCGAGAGGAAGGCGGGAGTCAGGATGGGCGGCGGTTCACCTGGCGGCAAGCAGTCACAGGCGATCCACTTTTCGCCGATGCGCGCTTGCTGGACGAGCATGATCCCCGCTTCTTCATCGGCCCGGGCACCTTGGCCGATGTACCAGCGAACCAGGGCATTCCGAACGGCCTCTGGAAGAGGAATTCGGCCCTTTCCGCAGCCATTGCTGTATCGCGCGATCAGCCACATTTCGCTCTCGCAAGAGCTGTGCGGCCGGCCGTCAGAGTGTCTCGGGGCGGATTGACAAGATGGACTCGGCTGGCGTCCATTTTCCTCGGTTCAAGAATGGGGAGGTCGTCATGCGTGCTTTTTTCTTGGGTGTCGCCACCGTCGGCCTGATCTGTTCCGTCGAAGCGCCCGCCGTCTCGAGGCCTGAACACGCGGTCCGAAGCGTCCAGCTCATCGCGATGGGCGCCCCGGTGAAGCAAGACGTCGCGGCGCCGGCTGCGCCAGTTCGGGATCTGCCAGATGCGACACTGTTGCCGCCGGTTGGGGACTTTCGGGTGCATGACCTCAGTCGGCAATGGGTGGAATTCCAGATGGCGAACAATTTCATGGACACAAATCCCCGGTCGGCGCCTGCCGATGCCGAAGATCCGTTCGCCCATGTGGGCGTCGCGCAGTTGGGCGCGATGGCGGTCGAAGCACAGCTCCCGCCTGCATCCAGCGTGCCTGTCCCGCTCTGGATGCGAGGCGGCGCCATGTTCGCGTCGGCGGCTTATCATTATGTGCCTGGCTGCTCTTCGCCGGGTTACCGGCCGACCGGATTTCTGACGTCCGATGCCGAGATGCGCCGGGCTAGTTACTACGACATGATGAGCAACATCGCATGCCAATATGGCATTCCGGTTGGCCTGTTCGATGCCATGATCATCCGGGAAAGCCGGTATCGGCCCGACGCTTTCTCGCGCAAGAACGCATTCGGGCTCACACAGTTGATGCCCGACACGGCAGTTGCACTGGGCGTCAACCGTTACAGCATCAATGAGAACCTGCGCGGGGGCGCGAAATATCTGCGCCAGCAGCTCGACCGTTTCGGCCACTATCATCTCGCGCTCGCCGCCTACAATGCAGGACCGGGGCGGATTCGGAATGGCCTGGTCCCGCAGATCCCTGAAACGCAAGCCTATGTGGACAATGTTCTGCTCAACTGGTCGCGATTGAGCGGGATCGGGCGCCAGGCGACAATCATTTCGACGACAGCCGGCCCTAACACGCAGCTGCGCCCAACAATCGGAAGGAAGGCGTCCGTCTCGACATTCTAGCCGCATGGTTTGCTGATCCATGTCCACGAACAGTTCGGCTAGAGGTCGAAATCGTCGCCATGGGTGAGGCGATTTCTGCGCTCATGAATAGCTTGGACCTCCTCGGTCACCTTCTTGATCAATGCGTTTTGGAGCGACGGGCTCCAGGCCAGCCTGATCTCGGTTCCATCGAAGCCACCCAATTCCTCGAGCACATCAATCATTCGCTCAGGCGCGCGCACGCATATGTCGCAGAGCATGAAGACAGCCGTCGAATAACATTTCTGATAATATTCATCGAGACCTTTGAAGGTTTTCAGGCACACATATGCGTGCACTAGATTCATGCCGAGCGCGTGCAATATTGTTTCAAATTCAGGAAGCGTCATGGTGACGCGTTTTTCGGGCTTGCTGTGCAGCAAAACGCCCAGCCTCGATTTGCTGATACCGGTCAGGTGGGCGAGTTTGCGTTGAGTTGCTTTCTTGCAAGCCATCGCCCGCAGGATCAGAGGCACATAGTCCCTCTGCAGCTCGTCGCCTTGGGCGAGCTCCACAACTTACGCCCCTAACTTGGCAAGAGATGTCATATCGATCCCCCAATGCCGTTCGGATGGGGAAGACAATCATAGCAGAAAAGCCAATGCAAGCGTGGTTTCGACCAGATTTGTCCGAACCGAAAGGCTAACGCATTGGTGACCGCGCTTGTTAGTGCCGGGACCCCTTGAATGGGCCGGTCTCGCGAGGTTGATCGAACTCGTCCAACTGGAGCTTGGAAATCACGCGAGCTGCCCGCTGCTCGACTATATAGTTGAATAAAAGGGCAGAAAGAGCGTCCCCAACAGAAATGTTGGTTTCGAGTCTTGTTTCGAGCAATTCTTTTATTCTCTCAAGATTTTTGGCACTCGTCTCCGTAATCTCTAAATGGATCTGAATGCTTCCGCCTGTAGGGACAGCCACCAGATGGCGCTTTAGGTTCTCCGCATCCTCATCATCTATCTTTTCTATTCCTGGAACGCGGCTGTTCACGAGATTTTCGAGCGTCTGATAGCACTTAGTACTATTAGAATGAAGGCGAAGGCTCTCAGTCGTGAGATGAAAGAAGCGTTCGGAGATATCCAGTGTAAAGTCTCGTGAGTCAGCGCCCATAGTGCCCACGTCCTGAACTGCCCTCATCCATTAGAGCCCGATCGATGGTCGGTTGCCTTGCCGGGATTATGAACAGGCAATGGTTAATATCTGACGAGTCTTGCGCCGCGAATCTACCGCGAATGAAGCCTGTCCGCAATTGCAGGGCATAACGCCCCGTCAACCCGGCCAATTTGCCCCATATGACGGGGCAGGATGCCCTGATCACCGGGACACGGTGCCCCATTTTCATCACCGACATCGAACATGATCGAAAATTTTCCCGATTCGGGAGGGGGCTGATCCCATACGTCGTTGCGGTGCGGCGATGTGATTGGCCAGCTTTGTTTGGGCGCGGTTCCGTCGCGTCTCCAATCGAAGGAAATCCACATGCAGTCTGTCCTCCAAAAGAGCGGACACGCGGAGCTGGCGATCCTCGCCCTCGCCGTACTCCTGTTCGCTTTTCTCTTCTTCGCCGGTCCCGCCTTCGCCGGCGCCGACACGACGTTCAACACCGCGCTCACTAAGTTCACCGACTTCCTCGAGGGATCCGGCGGCAAGATCATCACGGTGCTCAGCCTCGCCGGCGGCGTGGTCGCCCTCGCTTCGGGTCGCTTCTCGATGGGGCAGATCGCGATCCCGGTCGGCGTCGGCGTCGGTGCCGGAACCGGCGTGCCGATCGTCACGTCCACCGTGACCGCGACGATCTGAACCGATCCCAGGCCTGTGCGGAGTAGCAGCTCCGCCCAGGTCCAGGAGGGGGTGGTGCAATGGCCGCAGACAAGTACGTCATTCCAACTCATCTCGACGATCCCGAGCTGATCGGGCTGTGGACGCTGGATGAGTTCCTGGCGATGGTTATCCCATTCGTCTGGGGGATCCTGTCTCAGCACATCCTTATCGGCATGCTTCTTTCGGGGGCGGGCTGGTGGGGTCTCAGAAAAGCTAAGGCAGGCCGGGCGACGTCCTGGCTGCTTCACCTGGCCTATTGGCATCTTCCGGCCGGCTTCACCGGCCTGAGAGCCACGCCACCCTCATATCTTCGACTGATGGCGGGGTGATATGGAACTTTCCTACAGCCATACGAACAGCCAGCGGATCCTGCGCCAGCGCAACATTCTGGCCGTCGCCGCGGTGGCGCTCGCCGTGATCACCCTGCTGCTCTGCACGGTCAGCCTGTCGCGCGACCGCGAGGTGGTGCTGCAACCAGTGCTGCGTTCTCCGCTGACGGTCAGCTCTGCCGGCGTCAGCCGCGAATATCTGGAGATGATCACGCGCGACACGGTCGTGCTGACGCTCGATCGCAGCCCGCAGAACCTCGAATACTGGATGAATGCGGTGCTCGACATTGCGAGCCCGCGCACGCAGGGCAAGATCAAGGCCGACCTGCTCAAGATCGTCAGCGAGCAGCGCGGCTCCTCGATCTCGCAGTTCTTCACCATCCAGAAGATGGAGATCGACACCAGGAACCTCCGCTCGGAGGTGACCGGCGAACTGCACACGATCGTCGGCAACAAGGTCATCTCCAGCGAGAACCGCACCTTCCGCTACGACTGGGAATATTCCGGCCTGTCGCTGAAGCTGGTGGGCTTCGGGATGGTGAAGACCGGCTCCGCGAAAGACCAACAGGGGAGCTCATCATGATGCCGGTCTATGCTATCGGGAGTGCCGCGCTCGGCACTGCCTTCCTCTCGCGCGTGACTTGCCACGCGAGCCGCTTCATCGGCGCAAGCCTCGTCGCCCTGGCGGTCTTCCTCATCGCCGAGCCGGCCTTCGCCGATCAGACGATCATGGCGAGCGACAGCGCGCAGGTTGATTGCACCGCGTCGGCCAAGGATCTGACCCGCATCAGCCTCGTCGAGGACGAGTTCGCGAGCGTGTCGAAGATCTCGACCGGCAATCCGCAGGACGACTTCTCGGTCGTCAACGAGCCGGTCCGCGGTGACATCTACCTGTCTGTGCCAGACGGGTTTGGCCGACCCGCGCTTTCCTTCTTCGCGACCAGCAAGCGCGGCTACGTCTACAAGTTCGTGTGCCGGATCAGCGGGGACCAGGCCGCCCAGGTCTTTGTTTCGAACCCTGCGATCGCCAACGAAAAGGCGGCCGAGAATGGTCCCGCCAATCAGCTGGGACCCCAGGATGCCGCCGTCGAGCTTGTCCAGGCCATGTATTCGAATGCCGTCGCCGATGGCTACGAGATGCGCCAGCGCACCCTGCGCCCCGTCTATGTTGGCACTCTCAAGGTCCAGATGATCGCCGAATATCGGGGTTCCGAGCTGACCGGCCGGGTGCTTCGGATCGAGAACAAGGGTGACCAGAGCGTCGAGCTTACCACAAGCATGGTCGCTCCTTCGAGCGCGCTCGCCGTCTCGATCGCCGACACCAAGCTCGCACCGGGCAAGGTCACCACGGCCTACCTCGTCTCGCAAAATGGTCCGAGCCCCTTGGCTGGCCAAAATACTCCTACGGGAAGGTGAGGATATGGCTCTTTCCGATTTCCTGAAGCGCAGTCGCCGTCCTCTCGACGGCGGCAGCGAGGGCGGCACCGAAGAGGGAGTTTCCCCGCTGTCGGGCGATCTCGGTGCCAATGACGCAGTCCGCCGCCGCCAGCGTCTGCTCCTCGCCGGCGTCGCGGGCGTGGGCCTGGTCCTTTCGTCCTTCTGGATCTTCGGCGGCGACGGCGACAAATCGAAGGAGACCGACGACGGCGTCAGCGAGGTCGACGTCTCCACCAAGGATCTCGTCAACCGCAACCTCTCCCAGCAGGAATGGATGGCGCTTTCGGAGAACCGCTTTCAGTCGACAGAAAACCAACTCAAGTCGATCGACGGGCAGAATAGCCGGCTCGAGGCGCTGACCGCGCAGGTCGAGGCGCTGAAGGGCCAGAATCAGGCGATGCAGGCCGATGGCCAGCGGGTCCTGTCCGCCTACCAGGCCGAAAACGAGCAACTTCGCCGGCAGGTCGCTGATCGCCGGACTGCCGCAGCACCGGCGCCCGGCCCGGCCGCAATGTACGGGCCCTATGGTCCGCAGGCCTATCAGCGACCGGGCGCGCAGGGCGGAACGCAAGCGGCGGCTCCGATCGCTTCGGCCGCGGAAGTGAAGCTCGTCAACTTCACGACGACGGATAGCGGCAACGCCTCCCGCATTGCCAAGGGCAACACGGTCTATACCGACAGCGTCAACTATCTGCCGCCCAACAGCTTCGCGCGTGCGAAGGTGATCGTGGGCGTGGATGCGAGCGCGGGGGTCAACAGCCAGAGCGATCCCTTGCCCGTCGTGCTGCGTGTGACGGGTCCGGCGCGCTCGGTCTACCAGAACGGCCGCCTGCTCACGACCAAGATAGAGGGCTGCCTCATCAACGGCGCGGCGCGCGGCGACCTCTCGAGCGAGAAGGTCTACGTCAAGCTTCAGAAGATGACCTGCCCGCAGCCCGGCGGCCGCTACGCGGTCTCCGAGGTCAAGGGCTTCATCGCCTTCGGGGGTAAGACGGGCGTGCGTGGCCGGGTGGTGTCCCGCGAAGGCTCGCTCGTGACCCAGGCCTTCCTGGCGGGCCTTGCTGGCGGCTTCGGCCGTGGCTTCTCGGCGAATGCCAACTCGGTCTTCCAGGGCACCAACATCACGACCAACGGCCAGCGCCAGAAGCTCTCGACGGGCGACATCCTCGAGGGCGGTTTCGGCGAGGGCGTCGCCCAGACTGGCGACATGGTCTCCAAATATCTGATCGAACGCGCCGAGCAATACCAGCCCGTGATTGAGATGCCGACCGGCATCGATGTTGAGATTGTCTTCCTGGAGGGTGTCTATGTTCGCAATTGATCGTCTGCGCGCGCTGGGCCGCCCGTCGCGCCTCGTCCTCACCACGCTCCTCGGGCTGAGCGTCGCCGGCATCGCGCTCGCGGCCGACACGAACAGCCCGGAAGACCGGGTCCGGTTGCTCCTAAAGACGCGGCTGCCCAAGACACCGGTCACCGCTATCGATTGCGGCAAGATCAGCGGCCTTTGCGAGATTACCGCGGGCGCCAACCTGTTCTACGTCGATACGGGCGCGCGTTTCCTCGTCATCGGCCGCGTCTATGACATGCAGACCCGGCAGGACATCACGGCCGCCCGTCTGCTCGAGATGAACCCCGACATGCTCGTCGGCGCAGCCGCGAAGGCCAATGCGGCGGCAAATGCGGGCGGCGAAGACGATACTTCACAGCTCGCTGCGGCAACGCCGGGCCGGGTGGAGAAGCCAGTCCGCCCTGCGACGCCGCAGAAGCTCTCGCTCGCCGAGCTGCCCCGAGACGGTGCGATCGTCTGGGGCAATCCTTCGGGCCAGACGATCACGGTCTTCACCGATTTCCGCTGTGGCTATTGCCGGGCGCTCACCAGTGTCCTGAAGGACATGAACGTGCGGGTCGTCGAACGGCCGATCTCGGTGCTCGGAAGCCGCGATGTCGCCGACCGCGTCTACTGCGCCAGGAACCGGGAGGCCGCGCTGCATGCAGCCTATGCCGGAGAGGAAATCAAGGCAGGACCTTCCTGCAACACCTCGGGGCTCGATGCGAACGAGGCCTTCGCCCACCGCCATGGTCTCAGCGGCACGCCGGTCATCGTGCGCGGCGACGGTGCGGTGATCGAGGGCTACCGGCCGCGCGCCTTCCTCGAGAATTGGCTCAAGGGAGGCCAGTCGTGATCCGGCGGTCCTTGGTTGGGCATGGCGGCGGCCGCCGTCGTCTGTGGCTGCCGGGTGTGCTCGGGTTGACCAGTCTCCTGGCGCTCAATGGCTGCGCCAGTTTCGGCGGCAATGTGCGCGGCAGCTTTTCCTGCGCGGCGCCCGACGGCATCTGCGCGCCGAGTTCGACGATCGACGACAGGGCGCTTGCGCTCATCTCGGCGGACCCTTCGGACGGCGATGCTCTGCCCACCGGCAATATGCGGCAGCCGATGCGCGGGAAAACCAATCGCGTGGCGATGGGCCAATCCGCGCGCCTTGCCTCGACCGATGCCGGACGCAGCCAAGAGAAGGTGCTGCGGATCGTCTTTCAGCCCTATATCGACGAGCGTGGCCGGCTCCACGAGGCCAGTGCGGTCCATGCGGTCGTCGCGAGCGGGGAATGGCGGCAGCAGGCTCTGATGCAGGCGTCCATGCCGGCGCGGGCGTCGGCGGTGGCACCAGACATCCAGGAATCGCTTGGTGATGCGGTCGACCGCATCGATCCGCCGCTGACAGGCTTCGCCGACAGCGATCCGAACGGACCGGACCCGGCGGCCGTTGCGGCTGCCCGGGCGCGCAAGCCTGATCCGGCCCCCGATCCGGTCAGTGCGATCAAAGCGGATGTCAGGGCGCGTCTCGCTCCCAGGGCGCCAGCGACATCCGGTTCGGGAACGGCGGCGGCTTTGAGCCATACTCCGCCGGCTGCCGCTTCGACGGTGCCTCATCCCCCCTCTGATGCACCGGCGAGCGGCAGTCCCGAAGCCAAGGCGGCCTCGGCACCCGCTCCGCAGCCTATGAGCGCGACCGGCGCGGCGGCGGTCGCGCGCGTGAAGGCCGATCCCCACTATCAGGAGGTCGCCAATGGCGCGGCTAAGGATGCCCGGGATGCCGGCGTTGCGCAGACCGGAGCGGCAGCCGCGCCGGCGGCGATCGGCGCGACGGTGAAGGCCGCGAACTTCCCTGCTGCCGTGCCGGAGGACAAGTGAGATGGCGGGGAGCTTCTTCGAGAGCCTGCTGTCCGGGATCCTGGGCGACGCCAAGCGGCCCGACGCCGAGCGGCCGGAGTTTGGCGTGCCGATGCTGGCGCATTGGCTGCCCTATCGCAGCTATGATCCCAAGACCGGGATATTCTACAACAGCGCATCGCGCGGCTTCGTGATCGAAGCAGCGCCGCTCGTCGGCGCGGACGAACGCACGGGCGAGATCCTGACCCAGTTTCTCTCGGAGGCGATTCCTGCCCCCGGCTGTCTGCAGTTCCACCAATGGATGAGTCCGCGGATCGGCGAGCGCCTCTCCAAATGGTATCTCCCGCGCTATTCCGCGCGCGGCGTCTATGAGCGCATGGCCAAGCACCGGGTCGACTTCCTGACCGACGGGGTCTGGAAGTCGCTTTCGGCCGACGCGCCCTTTTCGCTTCGCAATCACCGCGTGGCGATCTCCTATTCGACGCCCGAGAGCTCGAGCGTGACGGCAGAGGAGATCGTCGCCGTCATGGACGGCATCATCTCGGCGCTTGCCTCGATCAATGTGTCGGCCAGGACGATGGATCCGCAGGCACTCATTGCCTGGATCGACGACATTACCTCGCCGACTACTGCTGCCGGCGAGGACGTGGTCAGCTATAATCCGCTCGATCCGATCGCGGACCAGGCAATCCGCCGGGACGTCGAATTGCATATCGAGTCTGACCGGATGCTGCTTCGCACCGAGCGATTCCGGCCCACCGGCAAGACCATCGACGAAGCGCCGGAGATCGGTGAAATTCTGCCGGACGTCTTCGACGTCCGCTCGTTCTCGGTGCGCAACCTGCCGGCACGCTGGGCGCCATGGGACGTCGCCCGGCTGATCGGCGACATGTTTACCGACAAGCTGCGCATGCCGTGCCCGGTCGCGACCAATCTCTGTGTCGAATTCCCCGATCCGATGGCCGCGAGCAACAAGGCCAGCTTCAAGTTCATGCGCACAACGAGCCTGGCCGATTCAAAATCGTCGCGCTTCCTGCCGCAGCTGCGCGATCAGAGCCAGGAATGGCGCTATGTGAACGACGAGCTGCGCCAGGGCCGCAAGCTCGTGCGCGTCTTCTTCAGTGTCACCGCCTTCTCCCCGAAGGGCCGGGGGGACGCGAACGAACGGGTACTCAAATCCGTGTACCGGGCAGCGGGCTGGGATCTTCTCGACGATCGCTACCTGCAGATCATGGGTCTGCTCTGCGCGATGCCGATGACGATGGCCAACGGTCTCGCGCGCGATCTCGAGCGCATGAAGCGGATGCGCACATTGCTGACCACGACCGCCGCTAATCTCGCCCCCATTCAGGGCGAGTTCCTCGGGAGCCAGGTGCCCCATCTGATGCTGATCGGCAGACGTGGTCAGCCCTTCTTCTGGAGCCCGTTCGAGAATGCGGCCGGCAACCACAATGTCGCTGTCTTCGGCAAGTCGGGCTCCGGCAAATCGGTGACGCTGCAGGAGCTGTGCGCGTCATTCTGTGGCGCCGGCGCCCGCGTTGTCGTCATCGACGACGGACGCTCGTTCGAGCATTCCGCCAAGCTCCAGGGCGGCGCTTTCGTCGAGTTCACGATGGCTTCGGGCTTTTGTCTCAACCCGTTCAGCATGATCGACGAGGAACTCGCGGCGACCGATGAGGACTATCTCCTCGACTGCATGGCAATGCTCAAGGCCATCGTGAACCAGATGTCGCGCCACATGGATCGGCTCAACGATACCGAGCGCGGCCTGATCGACGGCGCAGTCAACACGGTCTGGGCGGAGAAGGGGCGGGCTGGTTCGATCGATGATATCATCACCGCCCTGGATGCGACCGGCAACCAGCAGGCCACCGATCTTGGCATAGCTATGCGGCCATTCTCCTCCGCCGGCACTTATGGCCGCTTCTTCCAGGGCGAAGTGTCCTTCGAGTTGTCGGCCCAGCTCACCGTTTTCGAACTCTCCGATCTTTCGTCACGTGAGGAACTGCGCAGCGTAGTGCTGGCCGCGATCATGTTCATGTCACAGCAAATGATGCGTAAGGTCGACCGTTCGATCCCCAAGGCGCTATTCCTGGATGAAGCGTGGCAGATGATGCGCGGCGGGGCGATGGCCGAGTTCATCGAGGCCTTTGCGCGTACCTGCCGTAAATATTATGCGTCGCTCATCACCGCGACCCAGTCGCTCAACGACTATTACAAGTCTGCGGGTTCGATCGCCGCCCTTGAGAACAGCGACTGGTTCGTCATTCTCCAGCAGAAGCCGGAGACCATCGCCGACTTCAAGAAGCATGATCGTTTCGAGATGGACGACTATACCGACGCGCTGCTGCGCTCGCTGAAGATCAACGGCCGCGAATATTCCGACATTCTGATCAAGGGGCCAGAGACGTTGGCGGTCGGCCGCCTGGTGCTCGATCCCTTCTCGTCCACGGTCTATTCCTCCAGTCCGGCCGTCTACGCCGCCATTGAGGATCTCGTCACGCAGGGCCTCACCATGGATGAGGCGATCGAGCGGATCGCCTTCCCGGACAACCCGGAAAAATGGGCCTCTCACGAGGATCCCGAGCTCGCGCAAGCGGCGGAGTGAGCCATGGCCAGCAGCACAGAGCCGAGGGTACAGCCATCCGCGCCGCCGTCGATCGACGCGCGCGCGATGCTTCATTTCACCCTGTATTTCGGCGGCTTCCTCGCATCAACGCTGCTCATGACCTGGGGCCTGTTCGCGCTGTTTTTTCTCGCCCTTGGCGGCTTCTCGCTCGATGGCCTGATGAACCAGCTCAACAACCTCAGCACCCGCTACGTCATCGCGACCCCGGATCGGGTCGCATCGTTCAAGACCATCTTCGCCGTCGCACATCTCATCCTTTCCGTGGGGCTCATGGTCCTGCGGAGAGGCAGGATCCTGCCTTCGGCCCGATCGCAGGGAGACCCCCGCCATGGCTGAGCAACCCGAACTCGACCTTCCCGCGCCACCGGTATCGCCAGCAGCGCCAGCGAAGCCCAGACGAACATTCTTCGCTGGCTTCAGCCGTATGCAGATCCTCGCCGGGCTGATCCTTCTGGCCACTGTGGTCTGGGGCATGTGGGTCACCAAGACACTGGTGACGCCCAAGCAGGATCATATCGTCTCGGCGCGGCTCTCCTCGATCGTCGGGGAATATGTGCAGGCGCAGGCGCGCTCGACATCGCCTCCGGCGCAGGTCGAGGCCGAGATGCGGGGCTTCATGGCGTCGCTCGACAAGGAACTGCAGCGGCGCAGTGCTGGCGGCCAGATCGTGCTCGTCGGCGAAGCCGTGCTCACGAAGAACGTGCCCGATATAACCGACAGCCTCAGACAATCGGTCTACGCCTCGGGCGTCCCGCGGCCGCGCCAAGCTTCGGCCGAGGAGCTGCAGCAGATGAATGCCCAGGCGATGGCGGCCGCGAGACCCCAACTTGCAGCCCCGGCTCAGATGCCGGGCCAGATGCCCGGGGCTGCTCCTCCGATCGATCCCATGATGGCCGCACAGGGCATGGCGGCGCCAGGAATGGTGTCTTCAGGGCAGCAGCAGCCGGTTCCGCAATATGCTCCGCCAGCTGCGCAAGTTTCGACCTTCGGAGGCTCCGATGGCATCGGCGGCCAGTGAGGCGCGCCCAAGCTGGCGGCCACGCACGCGGCTATGGCTGTTGTTCGGCCTGTTCATCGCGGGCAGCGTTCTGCTCAGCGCGATCAGCGCATGGCGCGACGATCATCTGCTGCTGATCAACACGACGGGTTCGCTTCCGAACTGGGCCTTCCTCATCCAGCGCCACAAGCTGCCGGCGCGCGGAGACTATGTTTTCTTCGACCCGCCGCCAAGCACGCTCCTGCGTCGCCACTTCGGCGCGAAGCCGCGGATGTTCGGCAAGATCGTCTACGGCATGCCGGGCGACACGATCAGCCACGTTGGCCGCCAGGTTGCGGTGAACGGCCACCTCGTCGCGCAGATGAAACCGCTCACACGCTTTGGTGAACGCCTGACGCCGGGCGCAACCGGCCCGGTGCCGCAGGGATGCTATTTCGCGGCTACGCCGCACAAGGATGGCTTCGACAGCCGCTATGCCGAAATCGGCTTCGTATGCGCGCGCCAGGTCATAGGAACCGGGGAGCCGATCCTATGAGGGTGCTCATCTCAGGCGGGCTGGCCATCGCCGCAACGGTCGGCGGGTTGATCGTCGTTGGGCCGATGCGGTCGGAGGCCAAGGACTATGGCCAGGCCGCGCAGGCGTTCCCGGTCATCGAGCCCGATCTGCTCTCCACCATTGAAAACCGCCTGCGCCGCGCAGAGGCAAGCGGCGAGCTCGCCCGGACCAACGAGATGTTCGCCAAGCGCGTCGAGGCGAAAGTTCGTCGACCCGATCCCGTCACGGGGGTCACCCCGGCCCGGACCGCCCGGAGCTGGGACTTCGATCCGTCGGTCACGATGGAACGCGACATCCGCGACCAGAAGGGCAACCTGATCGCCCCAGCGGGACAGCGGATCAACCCGCTCGACTTCGTCTCGATCCGTCAGGACCTTGTCTTCATCGACGGTGACGATAGCGAGCAGCTCGCTTGGGCCACGACGCGCTACACGGACCTCAAGGCGAAGATAATCTTCGTGCGTGGATCGCCGGTCGAGCAGATGACCGCGAAGAAGCGGCGTTTCTACTTCGATCAGCAAGGCAAGCTCACTTCCCGCTTCGGCATCGAGCATACGCCAGCCGTGGTCACCCAGGCTGGCAAGGTGATGCGCGTCTCCGAGGTGGTGTTGAAGTCCGGGAGCCCGGGCTGATGCCGCTGTGGCTCGACATGCTCCGAACGCCGATGGCGGCACCCGAGACTCGCGATCTTCGGCGGCTGCGCCGGATCTGGCAGGTTCTTTGCCTGCTACTGGCCGCCAGTGTCGCGGGCTTGCAGCCGTTGATGCGGATCAGCGGTCAGGCGGCGCCCTGTGCGATCGCGTCGCTGCTGGCGGCCACGCTGTTGACCACGGCGCTTTACCTCGCGCGCAAGCATCGCGCGGACACCGCCTTTCTCGAACCTGCCGGGGAGGATCAGTGATGCGCGGCTTTCGATCAGCTCTGCGGCTTCTCGTCATGGCGCTGGCAGCCTTCTTTCTGGCGCCGAGCGCACAGGCGGCAGGGCCGACCTGTCACGGGAAGTTCGTCAATCCGATCACCGACGTGTGTTGGTCTTGCCTGTTCCCACTCTCGGTCGGCGGCCTCAAGATCTGGCCGAGCGGCCGGCCGGATACGAGCAATCCCGCTTCCCCGATCTGCTTTTGTGGCAGCCCGCTTCCCAGGATCGGCATCTCGGTCGGCTTCTGGGAGCCGGTGCGGCTCGCGGACGTCACAATGAAGCCCTGGTGCTTTCCTAATCTCGGGGGTGTGCGCATCGCGCCGGGGTTCGACATCGGCCAGGGCTATCTGGCCGGCCCCTCGATGGTGGGCGGCCGCTCGCAGAGCACGGCCAAATGGCACGTGCACTGGTACGTCTATCCGCTGCTCTACTGGATGGAGATCCTGACCGACTTCGTCTGCTTCGAGCAGGCGAGCTTCGACATCGCCTATATGACCGAGGTCGATCCGCTCTGGCAGGACGATAGTCTGACGGCGCTGATCAATCCGGAAGCCGTCGTCTTCGCTAACCCGATCGCCCAGGTCGCCTGCGCCGGCGACTGCATCGCCGGGACCGTCCACCTGCCGCTCGATCCGCTGTTCTGGTGTGCGGGGTGCCAGGGCAGCATGTATCCGCTCAACGGCAACGTGCCGTCCTCGATCGGCCATGTTCAGTCCTCGCGGCTCGCACTGTCGCGCTTCGCCTACAAGATGCACCGCGAAGCTCTTGCCTGGGGGACGATGGGCTCGGCCGGGCTCTGCAAGAAGTACCTCATGCCGATCATGCGCAAGCAGCAATACCGCTTCCAGATGGTCAATCCGATCCCCACCGTGAGCGGCCGCTTCGCCTGCTCCACGATCGGGGCATCCACCATGCCGCCTGACGCAGGTCGCGCCTATCCCGCCGCCGGCGAGGACATGGGCTACCTCGTCTGGCGCAAACGCAATTGCTGCGTGCTGTAGGGGGCCGTCCAATGCGCAAATACCTCTGGGGCTTCGCAGCGATCCTTGGCTTGGCGAGCGTGACGGCCTTGCTCGCGCAGACCGTCGACGGGATCGACGTCCAGGCGATCAAGCAGCGTTCGGCGGACCTACAGGCGGATGCCGAGGCTTTCGTCAACCATGTGAAGGATAGGGGCGACGCCTTCCGCGAGGACGCGCAGACCGTTCGCGACGCTGGCATGGAGAACATGCAGCGGGTCGCCAAGAGCGATCTGCCCAAGGGACCGGCAGGCCCCGTCGATTTCGACGAGATCGTGGCCGGTGCCGCGTCGAACGCGACGGCAGGGAAGGGCGAGGCGCCCCAGTTCATCGTCTTCGCGAGCCTGTCGATGCCACCGCAGTCGCTGCAGAAGCTGATCGGCGACACGGCCAGGGCCGGCGGGGTGGTCGTGTTCCGCGGCTTCCCCAACAATTCGATGAAGGAGTTCGCCACGAGCCTTGGCAAGATCATCGACCGGCAGGACGATTTCGCCAATGTCGGCATCGATCCGCGGCTGTTCCGCGCTTTCGATGTCCAGGCAGTGCCGACATACGTCAGTGTCTCGTCGGACTTCGATCTTTGCGCCGGCTTCTCCTGCCAGACCAAGCTGCCGCCCTATGATCGGCTCGTCGGCAACGTCTCGGTCGAATATGCGCTCGAGCAGTTCGCGGACGGTAATGGCCCGGGCGCACGGGTCGCAGCGGTTGGCCTCGCCAACATGCGCAAGGCCCATCCATGAGGGCGTATCTCGTCCTGGCTGCGCTCTTCGGCGTCGTTATGGCGAGTTCGCCCGCGCTTGCCCAGATGACGCTCGACGAGGCGCGCCAGGAGGGGAAGGCGCTGGGTACGGAGAAGCGCAACGATTCCACGCTGGTGCCGTCCAGCGATGCGCAAGCCGCCGCGGTCCCCGGCTATTCCGGCACGAGCTTGCCCGAAGGATCCTATTTCGACGATCCCGGTAAGCTTGAGTCCGACGCCCAGGCGGCCAAGTCGTCCAACGAGCAATATCGCATCACCACCGATGCCGATCACAGCCGGGCCACGTTCAGCAATTCCGAGATCCTCGCGACCACGGCGCGCGCGACATCGGTCGAAAACGATCCCTCGACCTATCTCGCTGGCGAGGAAATGGGCGGCACCAAGGGCACATGCGTGCCGCTGCCCGCCGCGCCGGGGAGCGCGGGCTATTATGAGGCGAGTTGCAACGCCGGCAGCAAGGTCACCACGGAAGCCCGGACCTGCAACGTCAGCCTTGACGTTCACACCGAGAAGCGGACGATCTACACCTATTACACGGGTCGGTTGAGCTTCCTGCCGACAGATGGCGGGCCCTATCCCGCCCGCGCGGCTTTTGACGACGAGATCGCCACCGGCATCTGCTGGGAAAGCCGCCCGATCGACTATTGCGACAATATGAGCGCCTATGGATATACTGCGGCGCCGACCTGCAAAAGCCTTGGCCACACCGCCGTCGAGGTCAAATGCACCGCCGAGGCCCAGGGGATCACGCCGGGCGAGTATCATCCGGGCTATGTGCTCTCGACCGGCAATTACTGGCTCACGAAGCAGGAAGAACCGGCCGTGCCGGTCATCACGCGCAACGAGGGGCTATGCGCCGCCAATGCCGGCGACCCGAACTGCACGCTCGAGACCGAAGTGTGCACGTCGAGCGACCCGGTCACCCGGATCGTCGACGGCGTTCCTGTCACCCAGCCCTGCTGGGCCTGGCAGCGGACCTATCAATGCCACCGGATCTCAACAGCCAATGACTGCGGTGATCTCGAGGCGAACGGGAGCTGCACCTATCTGCGCACAGAATGCCTTGACGAGGAGCCTGATGGCGGGCCCTGCAAAGTCGAGAACCGCGTCTACAGGTGCCCGACGCCTTCCGGAGGCACGAGCGATGCGCCGCAATATATCTGCGGCGACGACGTCTATTGCATCAACGGCGACTGCGAGCCGATCGTTCGCGAAGCGTCGACCGAGTTCAAGGACGCGCTCGTTGCGCTGCATGCGATCGACCAGGCGGGCAAGGAGTTCAACGAAGCCGATCTCCGGGTCTTCAGCGGCACGCGCGAGACCTGCCACAAGCCGGTGTTCGGCCTTATCAACTGCTGTGCGGGCAAGACGTCGGGTTTGTTGACGGTCGGCGCTGGCGCGGCTGCGCTGGCGGGCGGTCCCGCGGCGATCGCCGCGCTCGCGACCCCCTTCCTGGTCCTTTTCGCATGTTCACAGGACGAGATGAGGCTCGACATCAAGGACCGGATGGGCCTGTGCCATAATCTCGGCACCTATTGCTCGTCGAGTTTCCTCGGCATCTGCAGCACGCGGCGCACCGCTTATTGCTGCTTCGAGAGCAAGCTCTCCCGCATCCTCCAGGAGCAGGGCCGTGTGCAGCTCGGCAAGCCGTGGGGGGCGCCGAAAAAGGAACAGTGCATTGGCTTCACGATCGACGAGTTCTCGCGGCTCGACCTGTCGGTAATGGATTTCACCGAGGTTTATGCGGACTTCATGGATGCGGCCAAGCTGCCGGACGAAGTCCAGACCATGACCGAAATCCAGCAGAAAATTCAGAACTACTACGACCTCCACGGCAAGTGAGATGGGCCGATCCGATCTCCTTGCCGCAGGGGCCGCAGCGCAAACCCAAGGAAAGTGACCATGCCTATCCCTGTTCTCGAGCTGCCCCTCGTCCTGGCATCCCTGGCGCTGCAACCGTCGGCCCCAACGCCCCACCATCGTTGCGGTGGCTCTCCCGCGACCGTGGCCGATTGCTGCGTCCACCCCGCAGCCTGGGACAGTCTGACACCCAACCCACCGCTCGCACTCCCTTCCGCGCAAACCGCCTCAGCCGATGAAAGGACGAAGCGTGATGTCCCCCGTCGCTAAACTCTCGATGCTGCTCGCCCTGTCGATTGGGACTGCTGCTCCCCTGTTGGCGCAGGATGCGCCGCCGTCACGCGACACGATCGAGCAGAACCGGCCGGATGCTTTCTACTGCGGCGAGCGGAAGCTCGGACAATGGTTCTATTGCGACAAGCCCAGACCCTTGCCGCGCGAGGCGCAACCGTCGCCGCCGCCGAGCGCGGTCGACCGGATGGCGGCGATCACGAAGCAGCTCGACGAATTGAAGGCCAAGGCGATCCTGGAGCCGACCGAAGAGAACGTCATCGCCTACGTCCGCTTCCAGCGCGAGCAGCTCGACCGCGCCTCGACTTTCTCCGACGTGTGGCAGCGCGCGCTCTGGCAGAACCCCGACATCGACTACACGTTGCAAAGGCCCGTCTCGACGGTCGGCAAGCGTGCCTGGCTCGACAATCGAAAGGCCGATCGCGACGCGGTCCTGACCAACCTGGGGCAGCGCTACGGGCTGTTCTACTTCTTCGCGCAGAGCTGCGGCGCCTGTGAGCTGTTCGCCCCGATCCTTCGCTCGGTGACCGACAGCCACCGGATGGCGGTCATGGCCGTATCGATGGACGGGGGGCCGAGCCGCGATTTTCCGGAACATGTCGTCGATTCCGGGCAGCGGGCGCGCATGGGCGTGCCGGGCAATGAGACACCGGCGCTGGTCCTCTTCGACACGGTGACCAAACGGACCATTCCGGTTGGATACGGCATCCTGAGCGCCGATGAGATCATGGATCGCATCTTCACGCTCACGAACACGAAAGTGGGGAGCGATTACTGATGGGACAGGATCATCGCAAAGGGCGCGCCCGCCGCTTCTTCCGCTCGGCCGCCGGCTCGATGGCCATGATGGCCGCGCTCAATTTTTCCATCGTCGGGGTCGCGCGCGCCGACGTCGCGTCCGAGATGAACAACTTCTTCTCCGACGCGGGCGGCGCTGCCAACGTGACCGGCCCCTCGGCCTATCAGGGTCAGTCGGCCGGCTATTACTCTCTCGGCAATGTCTGGACGCGTTTCCCGCAGAAGAGCGTGCAGCCGTTCAATCTTCAGCTTCCGAGCGCCCGTGCGGGCTGCGGCGGCATCGACCTGTTTTCTGGAAGCTTCTCCTTCATCAATGCGTCCGAGATCGTGGCGATGCTGAAGGCGACGGCCAACAACGCGCTTGGGTTCGCCTTCAAGCTGGCCATCGATTCCGTCTCGCCCGAGATCGGTAAGGTCATGGACGAGTTCAGCCAGAAGGCGCAGCTCCTCAACCAGATGAACATCTCCAGCTGCGAGACCGCTCAGGCGCTGGTCGGCGGAATCTGGCCCCAGATGGATTCGACCCGGGCGACCATTTGCGAGGCGGTCGGCAACAGCCAGGGCGTCTTTTCCGACTGGGCCGCCTCGCGTCAGGGCTGCAACAACGGCAATCGGCGGGATTCGACAATCGCCGGGAACACCGATGCGTCGATGAAGGACCAGCTGGTCGGCGAACCGCACAACTATACCTGGGAGGCGCTGAAGAAGTCCGCCAAGTTCGGGGCGTTCGACCAGTCCTTCTCCGAATATATCATGACGCTCGTTGGTACGGTCGTGACGACGCCGTCGACGGACCCGAGCGTTGGCGGCAAGGTGGTGATGTTCGGTCCGGCGGAAGACGCCGTCGTCACTGCGCTGCTCGACGGCACGGCGGACGCGCCGCCGGTCAAGATGCTGAAGTGCAACGACGAGAATTGCTACGATGTCGGCGAACAGACCCTGTCGGTCCCGGCATCGTCGGCGCTGCGCCCGCGGATCGCCACGATGATCAAGTCGATGAGCGACAAGATCCGGTCGGACACGCCGCTCAACGCCGCCGAAAAGCAGCTCCTCAACCTCGCGACCGTGCCGATCTACAAGATCCTCGCCGTGCAGGCCTATGCCCACTATGCGCTGACCGACGGCGAGATCCAGACGCTGTCCGAGATTGTGGCCGTCGACCTGCTCTCTGCCATGCTCGACAATATGCTGGACCGGGTCGAGCAGGCGAAGGTTCACTACCAGACCTTCGACCAGGAGACCGCGACGCAGTGGAAGCAACAGATCGCGGCCACGCGCGCCAAGTTCAGCCAGCGGGATGTCCGTCTCAACAACAAACTGCAGGTGACGATGCAGATCATCAACCGCAGCATCATGCTGGAGTCTACCCTGCAGAACTCGATGACGCCGGGGATGGCGTCCGCGCTCAACTTCTCGCGCGGGCTGAACGCCCAAGGTCTGAATTAGTGCGGCTGAACTGAAGCGGGAGCGCGTCGATGCTGGAGGTCTTCACGGTCGGGGGCGGCGAGTATCTCGTAAACGTGTTCAACGCCGTCGCTGCCTGGTCAGGGGGAGGGGGCTACCGCTCGCTCCTGCGGGTCGTGATGGTGATGGGCCTCATCTACTCGCTGCTCGTTGTCGCCTTCACGCTTAACTACAAGGCGTGGATGAACTGGTTCCTCCAGGCGACGGCGATCTATCTTTGCCTGATGGTGCCCACGGTGAGCATCAAGGTGACCGACCGGATCAACCCGAGCCTCGCGCCATCGACTATCGACAATGTGCCGATGGGCCTGGGTGTGCTGGCGAGCTTTACGACGCAGGTCGGGGATTGGCTGACGCGGACGGCCGAGACGGTGTTCGTCATGCCCAGCGAGCTCAATTATTCGAGCAATGGCATGGTCTATGGCGCGCGCCTGTTCGACGCGACCCGCAATTTCGTTGTTCGCGACGCGGAGTTCTCGACCAACCTCGAAAACCATTTCAAGAACTGCGTGTTCGGCGACGTGATGCTCTATCAGAAGTCGCTCACGAACCTCGCCAAGGCGCCCGACCTGTGGGCCGCGATCGGGCCGGGCTCGGAAGCGCGCTCGCAGGAATGGCTGGAGCGCCAGGGCGACGGCACCGTTCAGAACTTCATCATCACCTGCCGCCAGGCCTACCAGGCGCTCGACGCGCAATGGGCGCCGATGATCGAGGCCAATGCTCCGATCTGGGGTAAGGAGGTCTATCCCAGGCTCAGCAACGCCCTGGCCGCCGACAAGCTCAAGCATGACGTGCCGATCGCGAACACGGCGTTCACCGGATCGGGGAGCAATTTCACCGAAACGATGCGGCAGAACACAGCGATCAACGCCTTCATGCAAGCACGCAACAGCATGGCTGGTGGGGCAGGCGCGGCCGCGATAGACACCTTCGCCCAGACGCGCGCCGACATCCAGGCGCGCAACACCTATAATTCGATTGCCCAGCAGGCGATGGCCTGGGTGCCGATCCTCAACATCGTCCTGACCGTCGTCTTCTTCGCGATGTTCCCAGTCATCTTCCCGCTGTTCCTCATGCCCCAGACGGGGGTTGGCACGCTCAAGGGCTATGCCATGGGCTTCTTCTACCTGGCTGCCTGGGGCCCGCTCTATGTCATCCTCCACATGATCTGCATGACAAGGGCGGAATCCGCGGCGAACGGCGTGGCCGGGGGAGGCGTGACGCTTGGAAGTTATGCCGGCATCGGCGCGGTCAACGGCGAGACGGCGACGATCGCCGGCTTCATGCTGATGAGCGTGCCTTTCCTCGCGGCCGGTCTTGCTCGCGGCGCGATGTCGATTGCTGGCCAGTCCATGTCGATGCTGGCGCCGGCGCAGAACGCGGCGGAGGCCGCCGCGCTCGAGCAGACCACCGGAAACTACTCCTATGGCAATGTGAGCTGGGCGAACTCGACTTCGAATATGCGGCAGGCCGATCAGTGGACCACGGCGCCGAGCTATATGAGCGGCGCCCCGAGCATGGGCTGGCGCCAGGATAATGGCGCGATGATCAACGGCTTTGGCAATGGTCAGGACGTCTTCGACACGTCGGGGGCCATTTCGCGCCTCGGCTTCACCCCTACCATGACGACCGGGTCGGTCGCGGAATGGCGGGAGATGGCGAGCGAGGCGCACCGACAGTCGCAGGCTTATGAGAATGCCGCGGCCGAGGTCCTGACCGCTACGCATGCCAACCGCAGTGCATTCGGCACCTCGACCGAGCGGTCGTCCGGCTGGGATTCGAGCAGCGGCCGGCAGGCGAACACGTCCGTCGATCAATTCGACCGGCGGACCGGGAGCAGCACGCAGGGTCTGGAGGAACGGGATACGATCTCTCAAGGTCAGCGAATATCTCAGGGCCATGATCGTCAGGCGCAGACGAGCGACCAGATCTCCGGGGTGGTGTCCGCAGGAACGGGACGGCAGACGGCTGGAGGGTCGGGCGGTCGCGGAGGAATTTTGGGCCGCCTTCCCGGCATTGGCGGCAGCGTATCGAAATCAGGGTCTCAGACAGATGCGCTAAGGCATGCGACTGACGAAACCCGCGGCAGCGACAGCGCCAACACATCCTCGAGTGGCGTGCGTGACGAACATTCGAGCGGAAGCGGCGCCTCGATGTCCGATGGGACCTATTCGCGCAGCGGTAGCTTCAGCCGGGCATCCGCCACATCATCGGCGTCGGCGAGTACGGAGGATTCTCTGGCGCTGGCAAAGTCGTACTCTGAGACGGCCCGGCGCCTTGAGGAGCTTTCCCAGCAGCTGTCACGCGACGCCAGCTATGCCGAGACGCATGGCATGCAGCTCAGCGAGAATCTGAGCCAGGATCTTGCGCAATGGTATCGCCGCCAACAGGTCGAAAATCCGGGGCTTGACGCGCCCGAGCTTTGGGCAACCGATCTCACAGACCAGCAGCGGCTTGTGCGCCAGGAGATGATCACGCGCTGGATGCATGACAAGCAGGATGGCATCCGGGCGGAGATTGCGGGGCGCCTCCACGATCCGGACCTGGTCGATGTCAATCGGCCGAGCGTGGGGAACGAGGCGGATGTCAGGGCCTCCTACCGGCCGCATGGTCCTGGGCGGCTGCCCGCCGGTCCTGGCGGCGGCGGGGATGTCGGCGCCGCTGCGATCATCGAGGCCGGCAAGGCAGAGCTGGGGGGCGACCGCGCTGCGGCGCAGACGATGCGAGGGCAGCGGGTTCAAGGGGCCGCTGATCTTGAGCAGGAGGTGAACCGCGACCACGATCGCGGATTCTTCCAAGACCCCAAGCTTCGCGAATAGAGCTTAGAGGATGTAGAACATCGCTCCCACGAGGCCGGCCATGCAAACGTAGGCGAGGGCGTAGCCTATTAGACCGCCACGAGTGGGGTTCCCGTTTTCGTCGGTGATCATTTCGATCTCAGGAATCTCTTCCTCGACAATCGCGTAGATGGGACCGCCGGACAAATCCTTCGTTCGATTATATGTGTCGAGGTCGAATTTTGGGAAGCGCATGCTTTCTCCTGTGACGGAGAATAGCGGTTGGGGCGCTTTTCCGCAACCCTTGAGACGCGACTTATAGCGAGATTATCAAGTTTACAAAAAAACGATAAACCACCATAACCTCGCTATGGATGCTCGTCGTAACCCCTTCGCGCCTGGCGCCGGCACTCGCCCTCCAGAGTTGGCGGGGCGAGATGCGTTGCTTGAACGCAACGCGGTCGCGCTCGACCGAATCCGCGCGGGGCGCGCGGCACGCCCGAGCGTCCTCTATGGACTGCGCGGTGTAGGCAAGACCGTTCTGCTCACGACGATGCGTGACGCAGCCGAGGGGGAGGGCATGGCTATCGTCGCCATCGAGGCTCCCGAGAACCGTTCGCTCCCCGGCATCCTCGTGCCTGCCCTTCGGGCGACGCTGCTGAGGCTCGATCGCATGAAGCAAGCTTCGGACGGCGTTAAGCGCGCGCTTCGCGCGCTGGCCGGGTTCGCAAAGCTCAAGGTCAAATATGACGATCTCGAAGTGGGACTCGATTTCGACGTCGAGCCGGGCCTGGCCGACAGCGGCGACCTTGAAGCTGATCTCGCCGATCTGTTGGTTGCAATCGGCGAGGCGGCGCGAGAGAAGGGGTCAGCTGTGGTACTCGTCATCGACGAGCTCCAATATGTGCCTGAAGAGCAATTGGCCGCATTGATCAGTGCGCTCCACCGGGCCAGCCAGAAGCAGCTTCCCATTACAATGATCGCCGCTGGCTTGCCGCAACTCGTTGGGCAGATGGGCCGGGCCAAGTCCTATGCGGAGCGACTTTTCGAGTTCGTCTCCGTCGGACCGCTCGATGATCACGCCGCGCGCGATGCCATTCGGCTTCCAATCGAGCGGGAAGGCGAAGCTGTCGATGATGCGGCGTTGGACGCGATCTGCGAGCAGACCCAAGGTTACCCTTATTTCCTCCAGGAGTGGGGAAAGCATAGCTGGGATGCAGCTGAGGCGTCGCCGATCACCCAAGACGATGTTGCGGCGGCAACGCGTAGCGCGCTCGCGGAACTTGACGCCAGCTTTTTCCGCGTTCGGTTCGATCGTCTGACCCCTGCCGAGAAGCGCTATCTGCGCGCCATGGCCACTTTGGGCACTGGACCGCACAGGTCGGGAGATGTTGCCGATGCCTTGCACGTGAAGGTTTCAAGCGTGGCGCCGACGCGAAACAGCCTGATCGCGAAAGGAATGCTCTATAGTCCCGCGCATGGAGATACAGCGTTCACCGTGCCCCTGTTCGATGCATTCATGCGAAGAGTGATGCCGGAAGGATGATTTTTGAAGCACCGCCCCGAACGACCGGGGAAGGGCACCAAGCTATGAGTCATCGTTCCCTTTTGTGTCTTGGTTAACGTCAAGAGTGGATTTGACCGCCGCCAAGGAGCGACGTTTGGTGCGAAAATGAACGGGGCTATCTTCATCATCACGAGGTTCACGAGCGAAATTCACCAAGAGGAGCTGAGGGCCTGACCCAACTGCGCCCAACCTGTCTTCGGGGTTTCGCAAGGGGCAGTCGGTGAGGGACATACAGCCGCATCCAATGCAGGTTTCGAGGCGGTCACGCAGCCTCATGAGACTAGCTATCCGCTCGTTCAATAGCGTACTCCACTCGGCACTGAGCCGACGCCAATCCGTTGACGTAACCGGCCCCTCTGGAATCCGGTCAAGAAAATCCTTTAGTTCGGAGAGCGAAAGCCCGACATATTGGGCGGTTCTGATAATGGCGATCCGTCTCAATACGGATCGAGGATACCGCCTTTGATTGCCGGCTGTGCGCTCGCCCTTGATGAGGCCTTTCGCCTCGTAGAAATGGATCGTCGAAACCGCGACTCCGCTACGTTGCGCGATGGCGCCAACAGATAGAGGACGTGTTTTGTCAACAGTCATTGCAAAGACTCGTTACCAAATGTCGGTGCTAGAGCACCGGCAAACTACTTCAGGACTCAGGATGTGGTCATTTCTCGACCGCGCAGACCAAGCCCGTGCCGTGCATCCGCCCCTACATCTACGACGGCGACTATAATCCGGTGCGAGGCGTTTGGTCACTCCCGGCTTTACGGTATCGACGTGCCCGAATTCAGCACTTGCTCTGCGTGCGGGACAATCCCTACGATAGCCGCGAGAATTTGCGTACCTTGCTCGCGAGGGGCAATGTCATGTACCGCCAGCTCGACATCGACCGCTACGAACGACCAATCCTGCAATGCTGGAACATGGATGGCGATCTGTCGTGTCAGCAGGTCCAGGCAGGTCACGCCGTTCGCCGATACAGGCCGTTGCAATGTTCTTCCCGGAGATTATCGCGTCGTTCGATCATTAAAGCCGCGAGTGGCGGTCTTGCGGGAAGCCTCTTGCGGGGAAGGGGGACGCCTCGATCTCTTGGTATCGAGGCGTCAAGCCCGCTTTAGCTGTTGAGCCGGTCCTTGACGGCCTTCGCCACGCTGAAGGAGAGTTTTTTCGACGCTGCGATCTTGATGGTTTCGCCGGTGGCCGGGTTCCGGCCTTCGCGGGCGAGAACGTCCTTGACCTTGAACTTGCCGAAGCCGTTGAGGCTCACCTCTTCGCCTTTGGCGGCGGCGTCAGCTATTGCGGCGAAGACGAGATCGACCGCCTTGCGGGCATCAGCCTTGGTGGCCCCGGTCGCACCGGCGAGATGATCGGCAAGGTCGCTATTGTTCATCATGCTGTTCCTTCTGCAATTTTTCGGGATTCCTCTAATAGTGGCGAGGAGCGTGCGGCGCTATCTCAATGCTCGACCTTATTGAAGGATTCCGGCTTATTGGCCGGACAGGCCATGAGCGATAGTTTTTGCCGGCACCTAGTGGCAAACGCCGGTATCAGGCGTGTCCATAGTTGCGAATTTCGCAGTTGCAATATTCTATGATGCAATGCACAAGAGACGGGCCTTTCAGGCATCCTCTCCCAACTATCAAGCCGCCTCCTTGTGGGCGGCTTTTTTCTACCCGAAACAGAGTCGCCGACTCGACCTGAACGATGTGATCCGGCTGACCATGTCGCAGAACTGCTTCTCGACCTCGAATCGTCTCATCCACGGACCCTATTTGTACATGTCGGGTGGATAGAGCGTCACATACTGAAAATCGCTGTTGCGAAACCGCAAGGCTTCAATCTCCTCGGGATTGCCTGCCTCGTCGACCGCGATCGACATGGCGACGTCGATGGTAAGCTCGATCTCGGTCTCCCCGCTCTCATCCTCGAACGGGATAAGCACCTTGTCCTCGGAATCATACATCGCTTCATCCCAGTTGGGATGAGTGAAAGACACCAATGCTGCGACCTCGATCGTGCCGACCACAAGGATTGATTTACCTGCCTCACTTGGTTTGAAGGCGGTGAGTTTTTTCACTTCGACCGAATTGACGGTGATCTCGTCGATCTCCGCATCCATGACGTCGCTACTGTGCAGTCCCCAATTCGTAAGTTCCTGACTGACGAGGTCGACGATCTGTTCCTCCTGCGTCTCCAGGAAGGGATCGAGTTGCGGCGCGGCCATCTCGAGGCCAAGCGCCGCGAACAGTTCGGGCAACGACTTCACCAGCGAAATATGCTTCGCAGACCCGACCGGGCCATCAAAGTCGCCATCGTTCGAAACGATGATCACCGGGCTATTTCTCGACGCCTCCTTCTTGAGGCACTCGAAGGCAAAGGCGTCGGGGAACTGGTCCTTCTTGCCGTCGCCTGAGAAGAAACCTTCCCCTGCCGCATAGGCGCTGAACACTGCCGACGGCTTCACCTCGTCGATCTGGAGCGTCTTGGCCTCCAGCGCATCGAACATCTGCGTAGTCGACTCATCGTAGATCGATTTCAGCTTTGCGCGAAGCTCCGGCCGCTTGAGCGCGGGAAGCGCAACGCCGGTCGCTCCCTCGACAATCTTCCGGAAATGCGGCTGGCTGATCTCCTTGATCGCGTCGAAATCACTCTGGATGTACTTTTTGGCAACCTCGGTGATGGTGAGATCGGTGGTCAACACCGTTATCAGACCGGCATCGACAAGATCGACGACACGGGCGATTTCAGGCCCGCCTGGTGGTTTGCCGGCACTGATGACGATGTTCGCATCCAGGAAGACCTTCGGCGTTCTTTTGGTCGTTTTCTTCGCCATCGTCAGAGTAGATCCGTGTTGAGGTCATGTTGGGCAGATGCTTGACGGACAGGCAGCATTTTCTGGAACGTAAGGCTTGGTCAGTCCGCCACCCGTCCCCTATCGAAGCATCGCTTTGAACGTGCTGCTCGCCGAGGCTCCCGCATAGGCGTCGCGCGCGAGCTGTCCCAGGATCTCGGCCGCTTTGTCGGTTGCCCGATCGAGCGCAAGTTCCTTCTGCTGCTGGAGCGAAGGCACCCTATCGATGCGGACGTAGCTCGAGCCCAGGACGGACTGCACGAGGTCGAGCGACAGGCTCTCCTGCGCCTTCATCGTCCTCGACACGAGCTCGTCTTTTGCGATCAGCATCACACCGCCGCGGCGCCTGGGCGCACGCGGCACATCCCATCGCAGCTCTCCTGCGGTCCCGACGCTGATGAGGTCGATTTCCTGGGGCGTGCGCCCATAGCGCCCAAGCGCCCGCATCAGGGCGATACTATCCGGAGCGTTCGCGATCAGTCCGCCGTCGACATAGGAATGCCCGTCGATCACATGGTCGGGGAAATAGGTTGGCGCCGCGGAGGTGGCGAGGGCAATGTCCCGTAGCGAGGTTCCTTCGAGCTTCGGTGACATGCCAGTGGTTTCGTATATTGCCGGCGCCCAGGCGCCGAAATCGACCGCGGTCACGATCAGGGGTGTCTTCAGGCCGGACAGGGGCGTCTTTCCCGCTTCGCCAAGAACGGCGTCGATCGTCTGCGCGAGGCCAGCCGCGTCATAGCGCGAGCGCGCCAGCCCCCAGCGACCGAGTAAACCCCGCTTCGGGAAGATCGCCTGGCCGTGCTTCTCAAACGCGGCGCCGATCACGGCTGGGCGAATGCCTTGGGCCAGGCCGATGGCCACGATGCCGCCGATCGAAGTGCCGGCGATGATATCGAAATGGTCTTTGATCGGCTTTCCGATCGTCCGCTCGATCTGTTCGAGGATCCGAACGGTAAAGAGGCCACGATACCCACCTCCGGTCAGCGCCAGAATGCGGAACCGTTTGGCCGGCTGCGCGCGCGCACCTTCCCTGATCCCGACGTCGCTCTCGGTCATATCAAGGGTTCACCACCGTCAGCCCGCTGACGCCGCTATGGTAGGGCTGCGGATAGTCGACGAAGACAAGATTGGTAGCGAGAGCCGAGGCAACGACCATCGTCGTCGCCTCGCTGACCGGGATCACGGCACCGGCCGGGTTGGTGGCGATCAGCTTCTGAGCCCGCAGACCAGGCCACAGCATGGCGGCCTTTTCGTCGAACGGCACGATATTATCGAAGCTGCGCACCATGCCGACATAGCCGCGCAGCGCATCGCGGTGGCCTTGGCGTTCACCCGCCGGGCTTTGCTCGATGGCCAGCAGCGCCTGCCCGAGGGAAACCGCGCTCAGGTGGATCTCTCGGGCAGGCAGCGCATCGATCGAGGCCGGCGCCTGACCCGTGATCCGGTCAAGCAGGCATTGGGTCGAAAGAAGATACATGGCCGCTTAGGCGCTGGCCTGCTGCCAGGAAGCTTCTCCGGATCGGACAGTGAATTCCTGGCTGCTGTCGTCGTCGCTCTCGACATGGACGAGCTTTCCGCGTGACGGCTGGAACTGCGTGGCGGCAAGAAATTCTCCGGCGGAAATACCGCCAGCGGCTGCCTTAATGACATTCGCCAAAGCCGCAACCGAGAGGATCACGGTCTGCTCTCCCTTGTCTTTGCCGACAAGCTGAACCGATCCGTCACGCGCACGCGCAAGCAGCTTGGTGAAGCTGTCACGCGCGGCGCGAATGGTGATAGTGGCCATCGGAGCCCGACCTTCGAGCAGTTTGCCGAGTTCAACCTCTAGCTGATGCTCTGGAAGGGAGCAGATCCTCTCGATTCCGGCTAGAAGCTGCACGTCCATACCAACCAACCTTCGCTGCCAATGACGATGGTTATAGGGCGTGGCCACAAAATGTCAATGATTGTGGCCACGGGGCAGATGCATCGATCAATGACGGCTGCGTCACTTTACCCTTCAGGTACCGGTCGGGTAAAGTGACACGGATGGCAAAACGTCTTTCGGTCGTTTCTGTGAGCGATTGGGGGATTCACAAGAGTCGTGCTTTGTGCTTGATTCGTTCCATGCTTCAGTTCGATCTCTTCGCGCCATCGATCCCAACCCCGGCGCCAGCACCAGTAGTTGGCCTGCCGGATATCGTGCGCATCATCGCGGAGCACTCGGGTCGGCCGCGCTACACCTTCATGGTGCTCGATCTCATCGCCAGGGCCGCCCGGACGAACGGGGAGGCGGGGCCTCTGGTTCGAGAAGGCGAGGTTCTGGTGCCCATCCGCGAATGGCTGGCCGCGGCGATTGCGCCGAGCGGCGCGCGTCACCACCAGCGCCGGGCCACCGCCGATAAGGTCCGGGCTGCGCTCGCAGCCAAAGGAGAATTGCCGGGCGATCCGGTGGAGGCCGCGCGCCGCGTCGACGCGGAACTCAGCGAGCGCATCCGCGAAACCGGCATGACGGCGATCAGCCGGGCGGTGTCGGAGTTGGTGAAGGCAGGACTGATCAGACGGCATTACCAGGGCTTTTTCGTGGACCATGAGAACCGCGGTGCGCAGCGTCATGCGGTCTATACGGTCACGGATGCGGTCCGCGCCGCGCTTCAGCCGAGCATCGTGACCAGCGAAAACCGGCGGCAGCCTTATGTACGAGGCGCACACGCTCAGCCTCGAGCGGCTGCGGCGCGGTAGGATCGCAGCTTCACATTTCTCGGCGACGATCGGTTCCTGCTGGTCTCTCCAAGCGCATTCAATGGGCTTGGCGTGTGCACGACCCAGCTCCACAACGAGCCCGTGGTCTATAATCGCAAACGCCATGGCCGGTTCAAACTGGATGGCCGGATGTACGATTTCCGGATGCGGCCGTCGGTGCCCAGGCGGCTGTCCAAGGAAGTCCTGCTTGTCGACCTCCTCCATAACATCGACAGGCTGCCCGAGGACAAGGTGGCCATCCTGCCGCGTGCGCTTGCCAAGGCAGGGGAGATGAATAGCGCGCAGCTCGCGCGTGCGGTGAAGGAATACGGTTCGGCTCGTGCCGAACGGCTCCTCGCGCCCGTGCTGCGACCGTCTTAATCGGAAAGTGAAGCCCCTAAAATTCGGTGCGTAATCGCCTGCGCCTCTGCGACCAGATGGCTGTTCTTTTCCCTGTACAGCAGCTGGCCAATCACCGTCTCGACAGCCTTCGGGTTGACCTTCTCGACGACTTCCAGCGCCTTGCGGCATCGCTCATGGCCGCATTCACGCAATGCTGACACGACATAGTCGTCACCATGGTGCTCGGCGATGGCAGCAAGATCGAACATGTCGCGTGGCTGCAAGTTCCAGCCCCGGAAGTAAACTTTCTTCGCTGCAATCTCGGCCGGAGTTTCAAGGTCGACCGTCCGCCCCCTCACATCGTGGCGCTCACTGGAAACATCGAGGATGGCGGACGAACAAATGAAGTCGATCTCACCCAGTTCGTCAAAGGCGAGTTTGAGCGCCTGCGTCCCGTCGCTCTTATATTCGTCCGGCCGACGGGTCATTGCGAAATCCTGGATCTCTGGATTGAGAAAAGGCAGGATTTGCGGATCATCAAGGAAGATATCGATGTCGTGGCTTTCACGATGATCGATCTGGAGCATGAGCGCCGTCCCGCCGCCGAAGCTCCACGAGGGCACGAAGCCGACGTTCTCCTCGAATTGGGCGAAGATTTCCATCGCAAGATCGAACAGGACCGGCCACTGGCTTGGGCCGCGCTCGACCATGCGTTACGCCGCCAGCGGGAGCGCGTAGCCCGAGAGGTGGGAGAACTGGTCGGCGACCGCGCAGACCTTGTCGGCGTCGACACCCATTTCCTCGACGAACTGCAGCTGCAGAGCCGGGCTTACTTCCGAGAAGAAGGAAAACACGGGCGCGTTGAAATCGCTCGCGCTCTTTGGGTCGGCGATCAGCGCAGCGAGTTGATGCGCGGAAAGGTTCGCCCCATAAGGAGCGTTCACCGTCGCCAACACCAAGCTTACCGCCTTTGCCATTTCTAACCTGTACCATGATCTCGTGGATCGTTCAGCGCATATAGCGCTTCGGCGTTATCAAAACAAGAACGGCGCCAATCCGCTATCCGGCCAGGCGGGATGTGCAAGGCCGATTCTCCGCGTAAACCGCCCTCCCCGCGTGATTTTCTCACTTACCATAATGGGAGATTATGGTAAGTACAGGGCTGCTGGAACGGCAGGGAAGGGCAAATTTTGCGGATGATGACGAACGGGGAAAAACCATGCGGCACAGATGTGTCGCGCCTTGTGCCGCATGTTTTGAGCAGAACGCCGCCGCTCGCCTCAGTCAGCGCCGATCTCGGGAACCTCGAACAGTTCGATTGCGAAATCGGCGATCTGGTCGGCGGCAAGATGCATCATGGCGATCGGCGCGCTGTCCATGTCGACCCGCTCGATCTTGTCGTCCGTCATCCGGACAATGAAGCGATCGCACTGCTCGAGCACCACCATGCGGATTCCGTCGTCATCGTCGAGCGTCAGGCGCCGGATGCTGCCTTCATAGGCGACCCAGGCACCGTTGTGGCCGCTCGTCGTGCGCACATAACCGACCGCGACATGGCCACCGGCCTCGACCTTCTCGACGATCGGCAGGAGCCATCCGAAGCGCAAGGGCGCGGTTCGGGTCGTAATCGGCTTGGCGCGCGCCATTCTCTCGCAGACCCAGCCGGTCCCAAAGGAAAGCGCCAGGCAGAACAGCAGTTCCAGTTCGATTGCGAGCGCGGAAAGCCCCGATGGGACCTGGCCGGACAGAAGTGCCTTGTAGGGATTGGGATCATAGGGAAGCGAGATCAGCGGCTTCCACGCCGCTATCGCTTCGTTGAAGGCAAAAATTCCCGCCCCGGCGGTGTGCGCAGCGAGCGCCAGCAGCACAATCAGGAAAATGGTGAGATTGGAATTGGGCCGGTCGGGCCGCGGCGACACAAAATCACTCGCCTCGCCAATACGAAGACCGAAATAACCCGCAAACCCGGGAAGCAGAAGAACCAGAGCGCCAAGCAGCGCGTAGCCGAATGTCATTCGAGATCAGGCCGTCTTGGCGAGCTTCTTGGCCTTTTCAGCACGAATCTTCGCCCGATCGATGACATAGACGCCATCGCGCTGGACGGCCGCCTCGCGTGCCTTCTTCCAGCTGCCGAAGGTTTCGCGGACCTCCCGGCCAAGGGCCAGAGCTTTTGCCGAGTTGAGCTGCATCATATCCTCCGGGAAGACATATAGCGAACGATGACCGAGAGTTCCACCAAATCCTCCCCCATGGAAATCATCGTCGTCAGGACGAACGACACTGCTCTGCCGACACGATCGCGCAAGACAGACGCCGAATCCGTCGATGTGCGGCTGCTGCGCACGATCGGGGAAATCATTCCGACCGATCTACCGCCGATCAGTCAGCTCGGTCTCGAGACGACCCTGGCGGCGATGGCCGACGCGACGAAGGCGGCGATAGCCGCCGATCTCGACTGCTGGCGCGACTGGTGCGGTGAAGAAGGCCGCAGGCCATTGCCAGCCGATCCCGAAGATATGGTGCGCTATGTAAACGCGCTGGACGCCAAAGGCAGGAAGCCCGCGACGCTGGCGCGGCGCATCGCCAGCATCGCCTCGGTCCACCGCATGCTGGGCTTGGCCTCGCCCGCCGCGCCGACCGACGCCCCGATGGTTCGCGCCGCGCTGAAGGCCATCCGCCGGCAGAGAGGCGCACTTCAGCGTCAGGCTGCGCCTCTGCGGTTAGGCAAGGCGCTGGATCACCACGCCGCCAAAGGCTTCACCCTGGCTGCGCTACTCGAAGCGTGTGGCGGCGATCTTCAGGGGTTACGGGACGCGGCGTTGCTTTCGCTCGGCTATGACGCAGGGCTCCGGGTCAGCGAGCTCACTAGGGTTGAAGCCACGCATATCGATGCGCAGGACGACGGCTCGGCGACCTTGTTCATCCCCTTCTCCAAAACCGACCAGGAGCAGGAAGGCGCGTGGGCGTGGCTGTCGGCCGAGACGATGCGCAGGGTCGCCTTGTGGCAGGCCGAAAGCGCGATCGAGGACGGGCTGCTGTTTCGCAGGGTTGGTGTCTATCGCCGGCGCGCGCGCGGCTCCGATCCGGAAACGGCACTGGCCCGAACGACCTACACCATCGGCAAGGAGGCCCTCAGTCGGCAGGGGGTCAATGGGATCTACAGGCGCGTGGCGAGTGCCGCCTACGAAATGGGGCTGGTCAACCTGAGCGCCAGCAAGCTGGCCGATGCGGTTCAGGCGCTGTCCACACATTCGCTGCGCGTTGGCCTGACCCAGGACCTCTTCGCCGCCGGAGAGGACGGAGCCGGCATTGCGCAGGCGCTGCGATGGAGTTCACCGACAACCGCGCTACGTTACGGTAGAAAGCTCGCGGTGCGAAGCAATGTCGCCGCACGGGTTCTTTCAAGAGTACGTAGCTGACCTTGACGCCTCGCCGCTCGTGGTTCGGCAGCAGAAGGAGGCATGATCTCTCCCAAATATGGAAGATAGCCTAAATATGGACTGCGCGCCCGAAGGCAGCAAGCACGCTTTCATGCATCGTTTCGGAAATGGTCGGATGCGGAAAAACCGTTTCCATCAGCTCCGCCTCGGTTGTTTCCAGTGTACGACCGATGGTGAAGCCGTGGATCATTTCGGTCACCTCCGGGCCGACCATGTGTGCGCCCAGCAGCTCGCCAGTTTGGGCATCAAATACCGTCTTGACGAAGCCTTCTGGCTCGCCGAGCGCGATAGCCTTGCCATTGCCGATGAAGGGAAAGGTGCCAATCCTCACTTCGTGACCTGCTTCCCTCGCATTTGTTTCGGTGAGGCCGACACTAGCGATCTGCGGGTGGCAATAGGTGCAGCCGGGAATGTTCCTGGGGTCCATTGCGTGCGGATGCTGACCCGCTATGGTTTCTGCCGCGATAACACCTTCATGGCTGGCCTTGTGCGCTAGCCAAGGCGGCGCCGTGGCGTCTCCGATCGCCCAGATTCCCTCGACATTGGTGCGGCATGCGCCATCGGTAACAATGTGGCCACGCTCCGTTTTCACACCCAGTGCCTCAAGCCCAACGGTTTCGGTGTTTGGGACGATCCCGATTGCCACGATGACATGGCTGTATTCGTCCGAAACAAGTTTGCCATCCCGGGCTTTGATCGCGACTGTTACGCCGGTGGCACCGATATCGAGCTTTTGGACACCTGCACCCGTCAAGATCTTCATGCCCTGCTTCACCAACGCTTTTTCCAGGAAGGTCGAGACATCTGCATCCTCGACCGGAACGATCCTGTCCAGCATCTCGACGACTGTCACTTCCGCGCCCATGTCGTTGTAAAAGCTGGCGAACTCGATGCCGATCGCGCCCGAGCCGATAACAAGCAGCTTGTTCGGCATTTCCGGCGGGTTCATCGCGTGGCGATAGGTCCAGACGCGCTTTCCATCGGCTTTCGGGAACGGCAGATCGCGAGCACGCGCGCCCGTGGCGATGATAATATTCTTCGCGGTCAACTCACTGGTCTTACCATCCGGCGCTGTGACAGAAAGCCTCCCTTTGCCGGTGAGCTTCCCCTCACCCATATAAACGGCGATCCCGTTCTTCTTCATCAGGTGCGAGACACCCTGATTAAGCTGCCTGGCAACGCCGCGTGAGCGCTTCACCACTGCATCCAGATCGGCGGTTATCTTCTCCGCGACCAGGCCATAATCCTTGGCATGCCGCATGTAGCGAAAAACCTCCGCCGAGCGCAGCAACGCCTTGGTGGGTATGCAACCCCAGTTGAGGCAGACACCGCCTAGATTCTCGCGCTCGACAATCGCCGTGTTCAACTTGAGCTGAGCGGCGCGGATCGCGGCGACATAGCCGCCGGGGCCTGAGCCAAGGACAATCACGTCGTAACTATCAGCCATGTTCGGAAATTCCTTGAGATTCAGGCCAACAGTGTCAGCGGCTTCTCAACGATGCGCTTGAAAGCGGCCATCAGTTGCGCACCGTCCGCCCCATCGATCGCGCGGTGATCGAAGCTGCCGGTTACCGACATCACCGTGGCAACGGTCAGCGCATTGTTCACTACATAAGGCCGCTTTTCGCCCGCGCCGATCGCCATGATCATGGCCTGGGGCGGGTTAATGACAGCCTCGAACTGCTTGATGCCGAACATGCCCATGTTCGACAGGCTGGCGGTGCCGCCCTGATATTCATGCGGCTGCAATTTACCGTTGCGCGCGCGCTCCGCCCTATCCTTCATCTCGCTGGAGATTGCGGCAACGCCCTTGGCGTTCGCGCCCGCGATGATCGGCGTGATCAGGCCGCCGGGGATCGATACCGCCACCGAAATATCGACGCGGCTGAACCGCAGCAGATTGTCGCCGGCAAACTGCACATTGCAGCTGGGCACTTCGATAAGGGCGGCCGCCAAGGCCTTGACCAGCAGATCGTTGACCGAGAGCTTGACACCGCGTTCGGCAAGCCCGTCGTTGAGATCGGCCCGAAGCTTCAGCAATGGATCGAGGTGGATATCGGCCGTGAGGTAGATGTGCGGAACCTGCTGCTTCGATTCGGTGAGCCGTCGGGCAATGACTTTCCGCATGTTTGACAGCTTGACGACTTCGTGTGGAATGTCGGGTTCGATCGACGGTACTGCGGCGGCAAACGCCGCGGGGACCCCCGGAGCGACGGCCGGCATCGAGGCAGGCGTCGCGCCATCAATGTCAACCTTGACGATGCGGCCATTAGGCCCGGAGCCTCTTATCGTAGAAAGATCGATGGCGCTTGCCTCCGCCAGACGACGGGCAAGCGGGCTGGCCTTGATACGGCTGGCACCAATTGCGGGTGCGGCTGACGACGCGACAGGAACAGCGGCGGGAATGGATGTAGCGACCTTGTCGGCAATCTCGGGGGCCGGCAGAAGCGCGGGAACAGCCCCTTCCCCGATAGCGGTGATATCCTCGCCTTCGGCGGCAAGCATGGCGACGACGGTCCCGACCTTCACGCCTTCTGTACCTTCGGGGATGAGGATTTTCGCGATAATGCCTTCGTCCACCGCCTCGAATTCCATCGTCGCCTTGTCGGTTTCGATTTCGGCCAGCAGGTCGCCAGACTTCACCACATCGCCCTCCTTCACCAGCCATTTGGCGAGCGAACCCTCCTCCATCGTGGGAGACAACGCGGGCATCTTGAGGGCTCTGTTGCAAAGATTGGCGGCAGTCAGAGGTAGGCTGTCGCTCTGCGCCGATCAGGCGGCTGCTGCGAAATGGTGGTTGAGCATGCCCATG
>NZ_JACIJP010000009.1 GCF_014199435.1 Sphingobium subterraneum
ATACTTCAGTGCCAGGATTTCATGCACTGATTTCGTCACTCTATGATTTTATATCAATAGGTTACGTTGATTGTTTACTTCTTTGTCCCGTGACAGATCGCGGCAGCACGAACCTATCGCGCCCAGGCCAAGGCCGCCAATACCCTGCGCGCCTACACCAGCGACTGGAACCAGTTCGAAGGCTGGTGCGACGCACGTTCGCTCGACCCGTTGCCGGCGCGGCCTGAGGCGGTGGCAACATACCTTGCTTCGCTCGCGCTGGCGGGCAAAGCTGATACGACCATTGGCCGCCATCTCGCCGCAATCGGGTGGAAGCACCGGCAGGACGGGCTGGTCGCACCGGTCCAGCGCGATGAACGCATGGTCATCACCGATACGCTCGCCGGGATCCGCCGCGAGGCAAGAGTGCGGCCCAGCGCCCGCAAGGCTGCGATCACCGCCAGCGAGCTGACGAAGATGATCGCGGCGGCGGATGGGCAAGGCACGCGCGCGATCCGCGACCGGGCGATCCTGGCCTTGGGCCTGGCGGCGGCGCTGCGCCGGTCGGAGCTGGTCGCGCTGGAATGGCGCGATGTCGAATTGGTGGAACAGGGCCTGAAGCTGACGCTGCGCCATTCCAAGACCGATCAGGCGGGGGAGGGGCAGGTGATCGCGGTTCCATCCGGCAAGTCGTTGCGGCCGGTCGAGCGGCTGCAGGCCTGGCTCGCGGTGCGGGCGCGCGGCGCGGGACCGCTGTTCTATCGAATCGACCCGCAGGGGCGCATGACCGACCAGCCCATGTCGGACCGTTCGATCGCGCGGCTGCTCCAGAAATACGCGAGGCGCGTGGGGCTCGATCCCGAAACGGTGGGCGGCCATTCGCTGCGCGCGGGGTTCCTCACCGAGGCCTCGCGCGCCGGGGCGACCATCGCCAAGATGCAGGAAGTGTCGCGGCACAAGAAGGTCGAGGTGCTGCTGGGCTACGTCCGTTCGGCTGAATTGTTTGACGACCATGCGGGCGGCGCTTTCTTGTAGCGAATACATGTAATTAAAGCATTGATATCACATATGATAATTGCAGTTATCACATAAGCGGATTTGACGAGTCTATATAAGGTGACGTAGGCTCGGCACCGATGGAAGCCGAAGCGCCGAACGACGAGAATGCCCTAATTCCGGCCGAAACTGGCGCGATCGCGCCCGGATCGGCCGACGATCTGTCTTGGGCGGTGGTGAACATGCGCGCGGGCGAGCGCATCGTCGTCAACGAAGCGCTGATCGCTGCTTATCAGGCAGCCTCGTCACCCCACAGCATTCGCGCGCTCAAGTCCGATCTCGAGGCGTTCGACCTCTGGTGCCGGCGCCACAACCGGATCGCGCTGCCGGCGAGTCCTGAAACCGTGGCGGACTGTCTCGACGACCGCGCCGGGAAGGGGAGCAAGCCGGCCTCACTTGGCCGCTACAAGGCCTCGATCGCCAATATCCACCAGCTTCGATCTGAAAGATACGACCCGCGACCCGCTGGTGAAATTGCGGTTGCAGGCGATCCGCCGCACGGTCGGCGTGCGACAGGACCAGGCAAGGCCGCTGCGGTTCAAGGGGCCGGTGCGCAACGTCGTCGAGGACGGAGCCAAGAGACTCAATGTGCGCTCGCTGCTGGAGGCGTGTTCGGATGATCTGCCGGGTCTGCGCGATCGCGCGCTGCTCTCGCTCGCCTACGATACCGGTTTGCGGGCCGCGGAATTGGTCGCGGTCCAGATTGCCGATGTGATCGAGGCCCTCGATCCCGAGGCGCGGCTGCTCAGCGTTCATCGCTCCAAGGGAGATCAGGAGGGGGAGGGGGCGACCGCTTTCCTCAGTCCACGCACTGTGCGGGCGGTAGTCGCGTGGACCAAGGCAGCCGCCATCATTGATGGGCCGCTATTCCGGCGGGTCAATGTCCGGCGGTTCAAAGAGATGGCTGCGGTGAAGGGCAGGAGGATCGATTCCATCTCGGGCCGCGAGCGGTGGGATTTGCGCAAGACCCTCTTGAAGCCCGCAAGCGCCGGCGCGGGTCGAATATGATGTCGGAACAGCCGCGCTGCATCCCGGCTCAATCGGGCCGATTTTTCGCGCGATGGTTTGGCGCGCGTTCGAAGGGGGAAGTTACCTGATCTGACGGGCGATGACCTGACGCGGTTGCTCAAAGGGATCAGCGCACATTCGACGCGGGTCGGACTGACCCAGAACCTGTTTAGCGCCGGTGAAGATCTGGGGGGGATCATGAACGCGCTGCGCTGGAAGAGTCCGCGCATGCCACTTGTCTATAACCGAAACCTCGCTGCAGAAGCAGGCGCCACGGGCCGATTGCTAACGCGATTGGAATGAAATTCAAGCTGGATTGGCGCGACGCTTTATCGTGAAACATTCCCTTCTCAACCGTGTCCTAGCGAACCCGTTGTGGCTGAGTACGGCGTCGCCGGCGCAGATCAGCCGAACGAGATTCAGAGCCGCCAGGGACGATACCGGCAAGATAAGCTACCGCGACTCGGAAGCGCTCTTCACGCTGATTGATGCTATAGCGGCAGGGTTTTCCGTCTTGAGGAATGCCCGAAAATAGGCACGCCGATATCGAGTTTTGAACTCACCCCATGGGGCTTCGGCTGAAGCTATGACCTGGCCCTTCAGGTCCAGGCCTTCAACATGGAGGTGGCCAGGCACTACGCCCGCCAGGAAGTTGGTTCTCCTGACATCGCCGGCGACGAGAACGCCATTCTGCTTCAGCCTCGCGGAGGCTCGGACAACGACGATCTGGTCATCCGACACGAGCGCAATTTTTGCCCCTGAAAGGTGAGCCTGAAGCTCACCCGACGAGCAAAAGTGCCACGCCCAAAACAGCAAGTTTGCGGCTTGAGCGCAACGTGAGGCGACCTGTTATCCAGAGCATGTGTTCAACGAATTCGCTGGGTGATCGCTACCCTGATCATGGATCGCGTGCGAAATCCGGATGCTATCGATATCTGAGGCGGGGATGTCCGCCGAGGCAGAGAAGCGCCACTGGCCACGAGAGTGGAATCGGTATTTTCTCCAGTTGCTTTCCTGACATCCAATCTGCTGATCATTTTTGACGAAGGCGATGTGTAAGTCACCTCGTCTGTTGGCGAACCATTTCTTATTGCGAACGTATCCCGAAACAATCGTGCGTCCGTCTTCAGCTTTAACCGTCACCCATTGCACATAAACCCAAGAATTGGGCTGAATCTGAACGGGAATATCGACGCGGGTCGGACGCGCGTTAGCTGGAGCGGTCATGAGCACCGCAGGCGCAAGGGCGCCAAGAAGCAATAGTCGCATGTGATGAGAATCCTCAGAGCGAAAGAATAACCCGGACGGCGCGTGTGAAGTTGGGAAACTCAATCCCCAGGCCAAGCGCGAGAGCTTCTCTGCGACCCCCATCAGCCGCGGCGCCAACGCAGCTTCCTGCTGTCGCCTTGCCGCGCCGGTCAGAACAGCATCGTCGTTCGCCGCCAGTCCCGCCGGCATCGGGGCCTGCCCAAGTCGCGCAAGTGCAAGGTCGATGTCAGTCACGACGCCATTCTCCTCGTAGTCATCCACTTTATACGCGGCCGCCCTGCGAATCCCTCAGCAAAATATACTCGCGCAATTTGAGGGGAAGCTTTGTCGGCTGCGCAATGCCCCTTGAACCCATTTGCCGGGGCGTTCAGCGATCTCGATGCGGCGACGTTTGCTACGCTGCTCAGGCAAGTGAGTGTGCTCTCGACGCGGGTTGTAGTGAATCAGGACTATTTTGTTTGCGGCAGGCGAGGACCTCTCGGGGATTATGGATGCAATGCGCTGGAAAAGCCGGCGCATGCCACTGTTTTACAATCGCAACCTAGCCGCCGAGCAGGGAGCTGCAGGGCGGATGTTAGGTCATGCATAACTGAAACTAATGGATAGCTCTGCCAGGTCCGCGCTTGGCGGCGATGCGCAGCCTGAGCGGTGAGTTCGATTGCCCGATTGGGGGAATTGTATATTGCAACGCATTCGCAATAAGGCTAGGGGCGGCATTAGATACAATTCGGTTCAGGGGTTCTCATGAAAAAGTTTCTGCTCGTTTCCAGCGCGTTGCTGTGCGTGCCCACCGGGGCGTGGGCCTCTGAAGCTGATGGCGATGACGCACGTACCATTATCGTCACGGGCAAGGCTGATGGTTACAAGGCCGACAATTCGGTCACCGCCACCAAGACCGATACGCCGCTGCTGGATGTGCCGCAGTCGATTTCGGTCGTCACGCGCGAGCGGCTTGACGATCAGGCGCAGCGTAGCATGGCCGATGTCCTGCGCTATGTGCCGGGAACGACAGTGGGTCAGGGCGAAGGCAACCGCGACCAGATCACCCTGCGCGGCCAGAACACCACGGCAGACTTCTTCCTCGATGGCGTGCGCGATGATGCGCAGTACTACCGTAGCCTCTACAACATCGAACGCGTGGAAATCCTCAAGGGCCCCTTCGCGCTGATCTTCGGGCGCGGCGGTAGCGGCGGCATCATCAACCGCGTGCAGAAGACGCCGTCGGCCGATGCGCTGGCAGTGGGCGGCACGGCCAGCGTCAACACCTTCGGTGCGTGGGACATATCGGCGGACATCAACGCACCGATCAGCGGCAACGCGGCATTCCGGCTCAACGCCAACTACGAGAGCCTCGACAATCACCGCGATTTCTTTGGCGGCGAACGCTATGCTATCAATCCCTATTTCGCGGTCGATCTGGGCCAGTGGAAGCTGGGCCTGTCGTATGAATATGTGAACGACGATCGCGTCACCGACCGCGGCGTTCCGTCGATCGCGACCGTGACTGGCGAGCCGAACGTTCCCATCACCGGCTATCGCGATACATTCTTCGGCACGCCCGGCGTCAACCGCACGGGTCTGGAAGCGCACATCGTTAAGGCGCGCCTGGATGGCGAATTGGCCGAAAACCTCAGTTGGTCGAGCACCGTGCTCTATGGCGACTATGACAAATACTACACCAATGTCTTCGCCAATGGCGCGGCCATCGGCCAGACCGGCACGGTTGTGCTTTCCAGCTATATCGATCCGACCAAGCGCCAGAACTTCATCGCCCAGAGCAATCTGGTATGGGATGTGGACTTCGGTTCGATCGGCAACAAGGTTCTGCTTGGCCTTGAATATGGCGATCAGGATTCCACCAATCAGCGCCGCAACGGCACGCTGTCTAGCAGCACGCTGAACCTGGCCAACATCGTCTATCCGACGGTGACTTTCGGCGCGCTGGCCCGCAATACCGAATCCAATGTGCAGTTCTTCTCGGCCTACGCGCAGGATCAGATCAGCTTTGGTGAGCATGTCGATCTGGTGGTCGGGCTGCGGTATGACCGGTTCGAGATCAAGGGCACCGATCTGATCGGCACGCCGCGCCCATTCGCGCGCAAGGATGAAAAGGTTTCCCCGCGCATCGGCCTAATCGTCAAGCCGCAGGAAAACATCTCAATCTACGGCAGCTACAGCCAGTCGTTCCTGCCGCGCTCGGGCGACCAGTTCCTGACGATGGCCGCAACGCAGGCCAACCTCGCGCCGGAAAAGTTCACCAACTACGAACTGGGCGTCAAGTGGGACATCCGCCCCGATCTGAATGTCACGCTTGCCCTGTTCCAGCTTGATCGCACCAACGCAACGACGCCCGATCCGGGCAATGTCACCGCGACGATCAACATCGGCGAAACGCGGACCAAGGGCGTCGAACTGGCGCTGACCGGCCGGATCACACCCCAGTGGCAGATGACCGGCGGCTATACCTATCAGGATGCCGAGCTGCGCGGGAACAGCTTCGTGGCGCTCGCACAGGTGCCCAAGCATCAGTTTGCGCTGTGGAACCGCTATGACTTCAGCCGCAGTGTCGGCGCAGGACTGGGCGTGGTCCACCAGTCGAGCCAGTTCGCCGCCATCCGTACTGCCGCGAACACCACACTGCTTCAGGCTTTCACCCGCGTCGATGCGGCATTGTTCTTCAAGGCCAGCGACCGGCTGGACCTCCAGCTGAATGTCGAGAACCTGTTCGACCAGGGATATTTCTCGGATGCGCACAACAACAATAACATTACGCCCGGTGCACCGATCAACGCTCGGTTCACGGCTCGGCTGAAGTTCTGAACTGACTGGGGCGCAGGGGTGGTTTAAGCCGCTCCTGCCGCTCTTCAACTGACGATCGTGTGGCGCGCCCGGATGTTCTTCAACCGGCCTGACTTCGACCTCGAATCGGCCGTCCCGCCTACATTCGCCTTGTGTCCGGAGGGCTACATGTAAGACGCCTTGCGCCGTGACTATCAGGCAATGTCGACCATGATCTTTGGCGCCCCTCCGGGCGAACCGAGAAGCCGATCGTTATGGCGGACCATCCGAGGCCGCTCATATCGCCGTGATCGATCGCTCTGACCGTGTGGGCTGCCATGCCGTGCTTCATTTGAGCGGTAATAGGAATGTTCGCCATTGTGCCGGATGCGGTGCCGCTGTCGGCGGGTTTCGGCGCTTCGGCCTGCTTGCAGGCGGCGAGCGAGACCACAGCCAGGAGGCTGGACGCAATCAACAGGGTCGGCTTCACTTCACTTCTCCTTCGGGTTGAACAGGGAATGGGGATCGCCGGCGCATCAGCAGATAGGCGGCCGGAATGACGAGCATCGAGAGCAGCGGCGCGGTGAGCATACCGCCGACCATGGGCGCAGCGATGCGGCTCATCACCTCGGAGCCGGCGCCGCCGCCTACGAGGACCGGGAGCAGGCCGGCGAGGATCACCGCCACCGTCATCGCCTTGGGCCGCACGCGCAGCAGTGCGCCTTCGCGCACGGCGGCGGTGACATCGCCGTCACCACGCGCGTCGAGCACCTGCTTGAGGTAGATCAGCATGACCACGCCGAACTCGGCTGTGACGCCGGCCAGCGCGATGAACCCGACCGCAGTGGCGACCGACTGGTTGTAGCCCAGCCAGTAGAGCAGCCATAGACCGCCGGTGAGCGCGAACGGCAAGGTGCCCATGATCGGCAGTGCCTCGTCCCGGCGGCGGAAGGTCGGGTAGTGGAGCGGGAAGATGATCGCGAGCGTGACCGGAATCACGAGTTTCCTCCGTTCGACCGGGCGCACAAGGGACTCATACTGGTCCGAGTAGGACACGCCGATGCCGCGCGGCGGCGGTCCTCTCTGGCTCAAGCTATTCTCCTGCCACGGGCGTCAAAGCTTGACGGACTCGGGCACAAGGCAGAGAATGATGGCATGCGACGAGCGCTCTCCTTGATGCTGGTCGTCAGCTTCTTGTTCGGTCTTTTCGGACAGGCTGTGGCGCTACCTCCTGACTCGGTCCCAGCGACGGCGGTCGAGCATCAGATGGCCGCTCCCACGCCAATGGATTGCCTGGGCATGACGAACGGCAACGACGAGAACCCATTGCCTTGCGATCGGATGACGCTTGCTTGCATGGCCGGCATGGGTTGTCAGACGCCATATTTGCTGGAAACGTTGCCTGTCGCATGGAAGCAGCCAGTAACGGTCTCGCCATCACCCCTCTGGCCGCTGACCTCTGCCCTTGAGGGACGGTCGCTCCAACCGGAACCTCATCCACCCAGCCCGCTGATCTGACGCTTCGCGCGGCGAAGCTTTCGGAGCTGGGAAGCCCCGCTTCCTCAGATGTCCCTGATGCCTCGCCCAATTATCCTCGGATCAAGGACAATACCCATGAAGACCATGATGATCAGCGCGGCCTCGGCTGCCGCATTCGCCATTTTGCTTGGCATTTCCGCTCCGGTATCGGCGCAAGCCGACGCGCCAAAGCCGGCCGCGGACAAATGTGAGTGGCAATCGTCACCGCAAATTGGACCGCGAACACCACTAAAGGCGCCGATCTGCAGGAAGGCTGGAAACCAACGCGAGGCTTTGACGGGCATCGGAGGCCCTAACTGCGACCCGAGCTATACCGGCAAGACTGGCCGCTATGTTTGGCGGATGCGGCCGCAGCACGGCCCGAGGGCGCCCTTGCAGGCACCGGTCCGCGAATGGGTAGACGTCGAAGCCTGCTGATGGCGTAATGTGACGGCGAGGTAGCCAATGTGCCTCGCCGTCCATTGGACGATCCTCAACAACTGTAGCTTCGGTCTGCGAAAGTTTGCCCTGAAGTCGGCGGACGGCAGACTATTGTTTGCTGATCGCTGTCACTTCGCCAGCGCTGCCCGCGATCGTGACGTCGAACACAACCTTGTCGCCCACCGCCACGCTGTCGAGCAGTTCCGACTTCGCAGTGAAGGCCATGGTCATCGCCGGCCAGCTGACTTCTGGAATCGGCGCATGGGTAAGTGTTATCTTGCCCGTTGCCTTGTCGATCGCGGTGACTGTACCGGTACTCTTCGCCATTTTCGCGTCGGCAGACATCGCCATCCCGCTCATGCTATCAGAAACTTCGGCTGTGGCCGGCTTGTCAGTCGCGGCGGTGTCAGTCTCAGCCTGCTTGCCGCAGGCTGTGAGCATAAGAGCGGCGGCAATCGTCGCAGTCAGGTACAGAGTTTTCACATGTCTTCTCCTTGCACGTTAGAGGGGTTAGGAACGGGTCCTTGATCGCCGGCGCATCAGCAGATAGGCGGCCGGAATGACGAGCATCGAGAGCAGCGGCGCGGTGAGCATACCGCCGACCATGGGCGCGGCGATCCGGCTCATCACTTCAGAACCGGCGCCGCCGCCGGCCAGCACTGGGAGCAGGCCGGCGAGGATCACCGCGACGGTCATCGCCTTGGGCCGCACGCGCAGCAGCGCGCCCTCGCGCACCGCAGCGGCGACATCGCCGTCGGTTCGCGCTTCGAGCGCCTGCTTGAGGTAGATCAGCATCACCACCCCGAACTCGGCGGCGACACCGGCGAGCGCGATGAACCCGACAGCCGTGGCGACCGACTGGTTGTAGCCCAGCCAGTAGAGCAGCCACAGCCCGCCGGTGAGCGCGAAGGGCAGCGTGCCCATGATCAGCAACGCCTCGTCCCAGCGGCGGAAGGTGAGATAGAGCAGCGCGAAAATGATCGCGAGCGTCACCGGAACGACCAGCTTCATCCGTTCCCTGGCGCGGACCAGGAACTCGTACTGGCCGGTGTAGGAAATGCTGACTCCGGGCGGCAGAGCGACCTTGCCGGTAATCGCCCGATTGATGTCACCGACCAGCGTCTGCATGTCGCTCCCGCGCCCGTCGACATAGATCCAGGTCACCGGCCTGCCGTTCTCGCTTCTGAGCATCGGCGGGCCGTCGCTGATGCGGACGCTGGCAACTGTGCCCAGCGTGATCTGCTGGCGCGACGGGGTCAGGACGGGAAGGTTCGTAAGCTTGTCGATGCTGTCGCGCAGCTCGCGGGGATAGCGCACGCTGATCGGGTAGCGCGCCAGTCCTTCGACCGTCTGGCCGACGGTTTCGCCGCCGATCGCGCCCGAGACCACCGCCTGCACGTCGGCGACATTGAGGCCGTAACGTGCGGCAGCGGCGCGGTTCACATCGACGTCGATGTAGCGCCCGCCGGTGAGCCGTTCGGCCAGTGCGGAGGAGACTCCGGGCACGGTCTTCACCACCTGTTCGATCCGCTTGGCGGTGCGGTCGATCTCGGCGAGGTTCGATCCGGCAACCTTGATTCCGACCGGGCTCTTGATGCCGGTCGCCAGCATGTCGATGCGGTTGCGGATCGGCGGGATCCAGAAATTGGCGAGGCCCGGCACCTTCACCCGCGCATCGAGTTCATCGCGCAGCTTCTCGGGCGTCATGCCTGGCCGCCATGACCCGCGCGGTTTGAACCGGATCGTCGTCTCGAACATTTCGAGGGGAGCGGGATCGGTCGCGCTGTCGGCGCGGCCGGCCTTGCCGAACACGCTCTCGACCTCGGGCACGGTCTTGATCAGCCGGTCGGTCTGCTGGAGCAGGCGGCTGGCCTCGGCCGCCGAGAGGCCGGGAAGCGCGGAGGGCATGTAGAGCAGATCGCCCTCGTCCATCTGCGGCAGGAATTCGCCGCCGATCCGCGCCATCGGCCAAAGGCTGGTGGCGAAAACCAGCGCGGCGATCAGCAGTGTCTGTTTGGGGCGCGCCAACACCCAGTCGATCACCGGGCGGTAAGCATGCGCCAGCCAACGGTTGATCGGGTTGGCTTCCTCGCTGGGGATTCGGCCCTTGATTAGGAGCCCCATCAGCACCGGGATCAGCGTGATCGAGAGGAAGGCGGCCGCCGCCATCGCATAGGTTTTGGTGAAGGCGAGCGGCGCGAACAGACGGCCTTCCTGACCCTGCAGCGTGAAGATCGGCAGGAAGGAAAAGGTGATGATCAGCAGGCTCAGGAACAGCGCCGGGCCGACTTCCGCAGCGGCGTCCGTGACTAGCCGCCACCGCGTTGGCGCGTCGGGCTCTGCTTCCGGATTGTCGTGACGCCAGCGCTCGAGGTGCTTGTGGGCATTCTCGATCATCACCACCGCCGCATCGACCATCGCGCCGATGGCGATGGCTATGCCGCCCAGCGAGAGGATGTTGGCGTTGAGGCCCTGCGCCCGCATGACGATGAAGGCGATGAGGATGCCGAGCGGCAGGGTGAGGATTGCGACCAGTGCCGAGCGCGCGTGCCACAGGAACAGCGCGCAGACGAGCGCAACGATGATGAATTCCTCGACCAGCTTGCCGGTCAGGTTCTCGACCGCGCGATCGATGAGCCCTGAGCGGTCATAAGTGGTGACCACCTCGACGCCGGGAGGCAGGCTCTTCTTCAATTCGTCGAGCTTCCCTCGAACGCCGTCGATCACTGCCCTCGCGTTCTGGCCCTGGCGCATGACGATGACCCCGCCCGCGACCTCGCCCTCGCCGTTGAGTTCGGCCACACCGCGCCGCATTTCCGGGCCGAGCTGCACGCTCGCGACATCGGCCAGTGTCACCGGCACGCCGCCTGCTGCGGTGCGGACAGGAACGCTGCGGAAGTCGTCGAGCGTCTTGAGATAGCCGCTGGCGCGCACGGTGTATTCGGCCCCGGCCATCTCGACGCTCGCTCCGCCGACCTCCTGATTGGCGCGCTTCAGTGCCTCGGCGACGTCCTCGGCACTCACGCCATAGGCGGCGAGCTTCTGCGGATCGACCACGACCTGGTATTGCTTGACCATGCCGCCGATGCTCGCAACCTCGGCGACGCCGGGCACGGTCTTGAGCTCGAAGCGCAGGAACCAGTCCTGCAAGCTTCGGAGTTGCGCGAGATCGTGCCGCCCGGTCCTGTCGACCAGCGCATACTCGTAGATCCAACCAACGCCCGTCGCATCGGGGCCGAGCGAGGCCGTCGCTCCTTCGGGCAGGCGGCTCTGGACCTGGCTCAGATATTCGAGCACCCGGCTCCGCGCCCAGTAGAGATCGGTGCCGTCGTCGAACAGAACATAGACGAAGCTGTCGCCTGTGAACGAATAGCCGCGCACCACCCGCGCGCCGGGCACCGAGAGCATCGTCGAGGTGATCGGATAGGTGACCTGGTTCTCGACGATCTGCGGCGCCTGTCCCGGCCAGCTCGTGCGGATGATGACCTGCACGTCGGAGAGATCGGGCAGTGCATCGACCGGCGTGGTCCGAACCGCCGCCACACCGATTGCGGTAAGCACGAGTGCAGCCGCGAGGACAAGATTGCGTCCCTTGACCGAAGCGCGGATGATCGCGGCGATCACTTGCCGCCTCCGATCGGCCGCGCAGCTATTCCGGTGAGGCTTGCTTCGGAATCGAGCAGGAACTGGCCCGAGGCGACGAGTTTTTCGCCTGCGGCCAGCCCAGCCAGCACTTCGGTCTTGCCGCCGCCCTCGCGGCCGGTGCGGACCTCGGCCGGACGATAGCGGCCATCGGCGAGCGCCAGCATGACGAGAGTGCGCGCGCCCGTCCTGATCACCGCTTCGCTCGGCACCAGCAGCGCCTGACCTCCCTCGCTCCCCAATGCGACAGCAGCGAACATGCCGGGTCGCAGCCGTCCGCCACGGTTGGCGAGTTCGATCCGCGCCGTCAGCGTGCGGCTGTCGGCCTGCGCTGCGGGCAGCATCGCACTCACCCGTCCGGCGAAGCTTTCGCCCGGAAAGGCGGTCAGCGTGGCGCTTGCGCTTTGGCCTACGCGTACTATACCCGCCTGCGCCTCGGGCACGGCGGCGTTGAGCCAGACCGTGCCGATGCCGCTGACCTGCGCGAGCGTCTGGCCCGCGCCGAGCGTTACACCCTGACGCGCGTCGAGCGACTGGATCACGCCCGCGATCGGCGAGCGGATCGTCACCGTGCCATTGGTCCGGCCCGTCCGTTCGACCTCGCCGATCAGCGCATCGGACATGCCCATCAGCCGCAGCCGCTGGCGTGCGGCGGCGGTCAGCTCGGGCTTGCCGAGCCTCTTCACGGCAAGGAACTCGGTCTGCGCGCCGCCCCATTCGGGCAGCTGGAGGTCGGCGATGGGCGCGCCCGCGCCGATCACATCGCCGGGCGCGCGGGCGTAGACGCGGGTGACGAAGCCGCCGGACCGGGCCTGGACGATCGCCACGTCGCGCTGGTTGAAGTCGATCGTGCCGGTAACCGTGAGGGCAGAGGGCAAGGCGCCCATTTCGGCCGCGACCACGCGCATGCCAAGATTCTGCCGCGCAGCGGGATCGACGCTGACGCCGGGCATCGCATCGCCCATGGGGGCGTCGTCGGCATATTTGGGCACGGTCTTCATCCCCATCGACGAGAGCGAATTGGGGTTATCGTAGTGCTCGGCCGGCACCATCGGATCGTACCAGTAGAGGATCTTGCGACCCGATTGGGCCGATCCCGTTTCAGTCGTGGCCGGGCCGCCTTTTTGTCCGAGCCAATAGCCGCCACCACCGGCAAGCATCGTGACTGCCAGCACCCCGGTGCCCCAGCGCATTGCGTTTGTCCTGTCCAGCGTCATGGCCGAACTCCTCCATAAGTGTAGTTGATCCGGATCGCGTCGCGGGCGACCTCGGCTTCGCGCGAAAGCGCATCGACTTCGGCTTCGGCGAGCGCCAGGCTCGATAGCAAAGCACTTCCGAGATCGAGCTTGCCCGCGGCGTAACTCGCCATGTCGAGTTCGGCCCGGCGCTTGGCGAGCGGCACCAATGTATCGCGCGCATTCATCAGCCGCTGGTGATGCAAGGCATAGTCCGCAAGGTCGGCATTGAGTTCGGCCAAGAGGTCACGCTCTCCAGCTTGGCGCATCAACCCAGCACGTTGCGCCTCGCTTTCGCGCGCGGCGATCAAGGGATCTTGCCGGCGCTTTGCGAAGAATGGCAGATCGATGCTGACCGTGACCGAAACCATGTCGCCATAAGCGGGAGCGCGACGACCATAGGATGTTCCAACCCGCCAGTCCGGGCGTTTGTCAGCGCGGGCAAGCGTGACATCCGCCTCGGAAGCACGGGCTCGGGCGTCCAGAGCCTGAAGTCGAGGTAGGGAAGCCACATGGGTCCGCAAAGCAGGACCATACACCTCAAGCACCGGCGGGTCCCCGGTAACATCGGAGTCGGGGTCGCCGGTAAGGCGCGCAAGTCTCGCCTGCGCCTTGGTTACATCGGCCCTGAGCTCGCTGCGACGGTCGTTGATGGCTGCGCGCAACTGCTCGGGTTCAAGCGCCTGCGAAGGACGTGCCGAACCAGACGCGAGCCTCGCCGTGACGGTAGCTTGCAGATCGCCAAGGCTCGCGTCGAGCCGCTCAAGTTGGGCAAGGCGCCGCTTGGCATAGTAGAGATCGACCCAGGCTAGCGCGGTTTCGAGCCGCACATTCTGGGCATCGACCGCCAGATCGGCCTCGGCCACGCCGATGTCTGCTTGTGCTCGCCCCTGTTGAGCACGGCGCTTGGCGGGATTGGGAAACGCTTGTTCGATTCCGACGCGTGACATTGTCATGCTGTCCCTGTTCAATGTGAAAGCAGGTGGCCCCGAAACAGGGAAATTCTCGAGGCTTACCACCAAGGTCGGATCGGGCAGCCGACCGGCGGCAATTGCCGTCGACCGCGTGGCTTCGACGCTCGCCTCGCTCGCTGCAAGCGACGGCGCTTCGCGTGCAGCGCGGTCGAGCGCGGCATCGAACGTCATGGGTTCGGCCAGCACGGCGGCCGGGATGGCCACGAGCAGTGGCGCCAGAAAAATCTTTCGCATGGAGCTCTCCTGATCGGCGGAGGCCGGACCGAAACGTCAAACAATCAGGGGCAAAACGTGCGCCGGCGAAGCAATGAGTTGCCTCGCCGGCGACACGCGCCTGGCCAGGTTGCTTTTCGTTATCGGCCAGGCAATCGCCTTAACCAGCCGAAGGCATGGCGCGCTTGCCCGGCATGTCCATCATGCAATCGGCCGCGCTCATCTTCATCATGCTACAGTTGCAGTCCGCCACCTCGGTGCCGCTATCCTTGATCCAGACCCGGACCTGCTGGGGAAGGTTGGACTTGTTCGGGCCGGGGGTCGGGCGCGATTGCCATTCCCAATGGCCGCCGGCAGGCGTGCTCGCAAAACTGGCGGATGCGGCTGTGAGTGCCGCAATTGCTGCGGCCAGTGTCAGTAACGTCTTCATGTCGAAAATCCTTGATTGAACGGTGAGGTGACGCACCGCGAAAACAGGTTCGCGGGCGCGCCAGTGAGGTTCAACCAAGGCGTGCGGGTGGATGCGGTTCTGGACTGGTTTCACGCCCAACAAGCACCGCGACCTGCATCTGGCGAGGAATCGATGGGCGAAATTCGGTCGGACTGGCGCTCGGAAGCGGAGGAACCAGCGCCACAGCAACTGCACAGCCCATCTTGGCTACGCAATCAGGCGTCATGCCCTGACACGGCTTGTCGGGCTGTGGCTTCTGCTTCCCGAGATGCATCATTTCCGCGCATTCGGGGCTCATCGGTGCGGCGGTAGCCACAAGCTCTGCCCTTTCAACCGGAATGGCGTGCGCAAACGCCGCTTCTTGCCCGATCAGACCGAGGAGTGCTCCTACGAGCATCAGCAGAGAGAACCAGCGCTTCACGTGACTTCCTTCGACTTGTAATGGGCGACTGTCAATTCGACACTCGCTTCTTGCATCGCCGGCGCAACCCACTATCGCTTGACCGGAGTGCGCCGCACCATTTCAGATTCCAATGCCCTGCTGGGCAAGGGTCTTGGAATGATCAGGGACGAGGCAGTTGACGTCGCTACTGGCCCTTGTCTGGTTTCGCTGACCAGACCTTGCAATATCTCCCACGGATGGCGGGATGATTTCTCTTTCTTCGGTTTCAAGGCGGCCAATTTTTTATTGGCGCTAGGAAGCAAAAGTGGGTGCAAAGTGCTGATCGGGATTGTCATGGTGCTGCTCATTGGCGCCTTGCTGTGCCACGCTCTGAAGACGGGGCGAGCGCCGCTCGCATCTTCGCGTGTTCGGCGTCAGACCGCGCCAAAGCTATACTGGACGACCGTTCTGATCTGCGCCGTGCTTCTGGTGCTTGGCATGGCTTTGACGCTCGCTCCCATTCAGCAGAAGCACCGTGTTCCAGGTCCGACACCGGACCGTGCGGCTGAAATTTCCGTCGCGAGGCAAGGCGTGACCGGCTCAACAGGGAAGCAGCGTGCAGGCGGAGTGGTAGCGCCTGCGCAGGGCGATGATGTTGATCAGCGGTACGCCGAAATATCCGGCATCTGGAACGATGTTCCAGGTTGCGCGCCGGGATCCGGGTCGTCGCTTCGCATATCAGCTGACGGTTTGGATTTTGGGCACAGCCATTTTCACGTCGAAGAGGTCAAAATTCGCGGCAATGACCTGCTCCTGCACGGTCACTACGTTACTCACCGCGGCATTGAGAACAGCAGTTTAACGGTCACGGTGATCGAGGGTACTCCACCAAAGCTCAAGATCTCCGAGAAGTTGTATTTCAGTTGCTCCTAGGCGGTGACGGTGCGGCCGGATTTGCTGGCCGCAGTCAGGTTCCCGCCCTTGAACGCCGTCGATCCCGGGTCATGTCAATCGATCATTTGGCCGCATTGGCTAAGAACTCTGCCCGCACGCTCATTCGGGGCTAGGGCCAGAGTCGGTCACCTGCAAAACCGGGGCGAACCCGCCTCCCGGGGTGCGCATGTTGGTGGTTTGGCCCTGGTAGAGACGTGCTGCGGCCAGCAGCAGCTCGCCTGCATATGTGTAAAGTCGAATATCGGTCTTGAGAGCGATGCTCTCCCCCGCCACGGTCGCATTACGAACAGTGGGCGCGGCGAAGGTCTGCGCGACATATTCGCCGCTGACAATCTCGTCCCACACCCGCCGCGTGACTTTGTCACCTCGATATGCCGCCTTGCTGCCGTGGCCGCGCGCCGGTTTGAAAAACAGGTTCCGTCGTTCTCGCCAAAGATCCTCGCTGTTCGCGCGAGTGACGACAACAGTCTGCGGCAGGCCGTTTCGCAGAACGGCCCGATATGCAGCCGGTAGACCCCAATCTTCAAGCCGGGCATCATCCGAGAGCAGTGAAAGGTTGCGCTTGTCGGCCAAAAGCGCGTGCACGTGGGGTGACGGCGTCACGACCACTGCACCCTGAAGGTAGGCGGCCTTCAGCGCGGCATGTCGCGGCTCGTCAAGCGAGAAGTCGACCAATCGGTTGTAGACCAGGTCGATCACCTGCCCCTCAGCCGTGAGTTTCTGTCCATCGTAGACCATCTGCGCAGGGTCAACGATGACTGCCCGAATGCCCTGTTTCTCGAGCAAATCCTGCGCCAGCTGGAACTCCGGGTAGAGATGCTGCTTCTCGGGCATATCGTCGACAATTGCGATCAGCGCGGGTCGACCCTTGCTTCGCTGCCGCTGCCATTCGGCGACAAACATGCGCGCCACGCGCTCGGCGAAATCACTTTCGGTTGGGGCACGAACGGCAAATCGGTCCTCCGGACAGCAGGCACGCTGTGCGCCAGCCAAAAGCGCATTGAGGAAGGCCCCGCCAGCATTCGTGTTCACTTCAATCAGCTTGGGGCCGTCGGAAGCGAGGTGAAAGTCATAGCCCATGAATGCCCCAAGCGGGCCGAAGTCCTGCCTTGCCGAAAGCGGCGCATAGGCCAGCGCTGCCGCACGATAAGCCGGCAATCGCGCCGCCTCTTCGACGGCACCAACAATCAGCATCATTTGGGCCAGCATTTCCGATGGCACGAACACAGGAACATTCGAAAACAACGTCGGATGCGACGCGCCCAGGCGCGCCGCGAAGCCCTCGCTCCGGACTGCCCTGTCCAGGGCATCTGCCAGTTCCCTGCGATCGAGCGAGATGCAGAAGCAACCCAAGTTGAGCTGCTCTGCCACCGATTGGGGTGGAACCGGCAGGCCGTCAGGTGGGATCGCCCGCACGTCATTCCTTTCAGGCTCGAATCTGTGACTGGATCCGCCAGACCGGCGTGAACGTGAGGTGAGGGTTCTCCTGCGAGACGTCTGTCAGGTTATCCTTCTACACGGCCTTGCGACGGGCTTCATCCTGCGCGATGCCATTGATGATCGGACACTCGGGCCGTGAATCGCCTGAACATTGTTCGGCCAGATCCAGCAAAGTGGCGCGCATCTGTTCGAGTTGCAGCGCCTTGCCATGAAGCAGTGCTGCTCGCGCCAGCGCCAGGGCTTTGACATCTGCGCTCGACCGGTTCCGGTCGCCCCATAATGAAAGCAGTTCCCGTATTTCCTCGATCGGAAACCCGAGATCGCGCGCATTAGCAATGAACCGCAGACGATGGACGTCGTCAGGCGAATAATCCCGGAAAGTGCCGTTGCGCCGTGGTGGCGCGGGGATGAGGCCGATTTTCTCGTAATGCCGGATCATGCGCTGCGATACGCCCGATCCCTCGGCTACCTGACCGATGTTCATGGCCTACCTGCCTGTCGATGTTGGATTTCCCGCACCATATTATTGACGCACCAACGGGCAAACATGCCCCCAAATGCGCGCGCCAGCCAACGCGCCAAGCCGGGTTCTGGCAGTGCATAGTCGATCCAGACAAGGAGGAGATTCCCGGCGCCGGATGGGGTGATTGCAAATCCCATCCGGTAAGCACGTATGACGACAAGCTGCGGCATACCGATGGTCGCCCAGACCTTGCGCGTTGGCGGCACGCGAGCCTCGACGACTTCCTCAGCCGCTATGGTCAATCCAAAGGCCGTTCCGGCAAGCCGGATCACAGAGCCCGTAGCCTTTCCACCCAGAGCGTCAAGCTCGCACCGCATGGAGCCGCCGCCCATCATCAGCGAAGGGCCGCCCATATGCTTGGTCATCAAGTCCGGCTCGTCGGCCATCGCGAAGATGCTTTCCGCCGAGCGGGCGATTGTCGCGCTCGCCTCGTAGTGAAGCGGCAAATCAGTCATAGCCGGACAATCCGCAGGCGCAGGGCATTGCTAATGACGCTGACCGAGGACAGGGCCATGGCAGCCGCTGCAATGGCGGGCGAAAGCATCCAGCCAAATGCCGGGTACAGCGCGCCTGCCGCAATCGGGATACCCGCGACGTTATACGCGAACGCGAAGACCAGATTCTGGCGGATGTTGCGCATGACGGCCCGCGACAGCCGCCGCGCTCGCACGATGCCGCCCAGATCGCCCTGCAGCAAGGTCACGCCCGCACTTTCGATAGCGACATCGGCGCCCGCACCCATGGCGATCCCAACCTCTGCCGCAGCGAGGGCCGGTGCATCGTTGACGCCGTCGCCGGCCATGGCGACGCTGCGGCCTTCGGCGCGCAGCTTCTGGACGACGCTGGCCTTGTCCTCGGGCAGGACCTCGGCCTCGACATCATCAATTCCCAGACGGGCTGCAACCGCGAGCGCCGTGGTGCGATTGTCACCGGTCATCATGACGATGCGGATGCCATCGGCTTTAAGGTCGCGGATAGCCTGGGCGGATGTTTCCTTGATCGGATCGGAAATCCCCAGGAGCCCTGCCAGTTTACCATCGACACTGGCGAAGATCGCGGTCGCGCCTTCGGCGCGCATCGCTTCGGCGTCGGCGTTGAGCTGAGCCGTGTCGATCTTCTGCTCGGCCATGAAACGCGGGCCGCCAAGGAGGACATGCTTGCCCGACACTGTACCTGTCACGCCGCGCCCCACCGGAGAATCGAAATCGCTGGCCTGTTTTAGTTCGAGCTTGCGGTCCTGCGCAGCGCGCAGGATGGCATCCGCCAGCGGGTGTTCGCTTCCCCGCTCCAGGCTGGCGGCCAGGCGAAGGATCTCGTTTTCCTCCCAGCCACTGACAGTGCGGATACCGGTCACAGCGGGCCGTCCCTCGGTCAGCGTTCCGGTCTTGTCGACGACGAGCGTGTCGATCTTCTCGAAGCGCTCGAGGGCCTCGGCATTCTTGATCAACACGCCCGCTTGCGCGCCGCGCCCGACACCGACCATGATCGACATGGGGGTGGCGAGGCCAAGAGCGCAGGGGCAGGCGATGATCAGCACCGAGACCGCAGCGACCAGGGCATAGGTCAGGCGCGGGTCCGGCCCGAATAGCGCCCAGGCGGCAGCGGCAACAAGCGCGACCGCAATAACCACAGGGACGAACCAGCCAGAGACCTGGTCCGCCATGCGCTGGATCGGCGCGCGGCTGCGCTGCGCCTCTGCCACCATCTGGACGATCCGCGAGAGCAGCGTCTCACTTCCAACCTTCTCGGCCACCATGACGAAACTACCGGTCTTGTTGAGCGAGCCAGCGATGACCTTGGCGCCGGCTTCCTTGGTCACCGGCATCGACTCGCCGGTGACCAGCGATTCATCGATCGAGACCCGCCCCTCGGCTATGACGCCATCGACAGGCACCTTTTCGCCGGGACGAACCCGAAGGTGATCACCGACAACGATCAGGTCGAGCGTGACTTCTTCGTCCTGCCCATCCGCGGTGATGCGCCGCGCAGTCTTAGGCGCCAGATCGAGCAACGCCTTGATCGCGCCTGAGGTGCGCTCTCGCGCCCGAAGTTCCAGAACCTGTCCCAACAGGACGAGCACGGTGATCACGGCGGCCGCTTCGAAATAGACCGGAACGGTGCCCATCGTGTCGCGAAAGGCCGGGGGAAACAACGACGGCGCGAAATGTGCGACGAGGCTGTAGAGATAGGCGACGCCCACGCCCATGGCGATCAGCGTGAACATATTGAGGTGGCGCGACTTGATCGAGGCCCATCCGCGCACGAAGAACGGCCAGCCAGCCCACAACACGACCGGTGTTGCGAGCCCAAACTGGATCCAGTTCGATGTCTGCTTGCCAACGAACATCATGAGCCCGGTCAGGTGACCGCCCATCTCGAGCGCGAAAACGGGTAGGGTCAGGACGAGTGCAATCCAGAAGCGCCGGGTCATGTCGGTGAGTTCTGCACTGGGTCCGGTATCGAGCGTAACGGTCGCAGGCTCCAGGGCCATGCCGCAGATCGGGCACGAGCCCGGCCCGAGTTGCCGTACCTCCGGATGCATCGGACAGGTGTAGATGACGTCGTTCGCCCCTGCTGGCGGCGGTGCAGCCACCTTGGAGAGGTACAGATCGGGGTTGGCGACAAACTTGGTGCGGCAGCCAGCGCTGCAGAAATGGTAGTCCTGACCATGATGAGCAGCATGGTGTTCGGTCGCCGACGGATCGACTTTCATCCCGCAAACCGGGTCGATCGTGGCCGGACTGCCGGCCTTTTTCGCCGCACCACTGCAGCAGGCGCCATCATGGTGATGCGCCTTGTGATCAGTCGATGTCATATCGATTCTCCTCTAACGCATCATCATATGGGGTCTGACATCATGTCAGGGTCAAGCGTTCATTTTATACAGGCCAACGGACTGGCATCTCACCTGGCGCTTTCACTATGCCATCTGGGGAAGAAGCCACCGGTTTGCGCCATATAGTCACGATAGGCATCGCCGAATTCCGCAATCGCAGCTTGCTCTTCATGGCGCGCTAGGCGGACGTACATCACCACCAGAACCGGATACATCACAACCGTCAGCAGCGTTGGCCATTGTAGCAGGAAACCGGTCAGGACCATGATGAAGCCGACATATTGCGGGTGTCGCAGACGTTCGTAGATACCGGTTGTCGCCATGGCGCGATTCTGCTGGGCGGCATGGAGGACGGCCCAGCCTGCAGAAATTAGCCAGAAGCCGGCACCGATCAGGACGAAGCTTGCCATGTGGAAGGGGCCAAAGTGCGGGTTGACCCGCCATCCGAACATCATTTCGAGCAGATGGCCTGCGTCGTGACTGAACCAATTGACGCCAGGATAATGCGACTGCAGCCAGCCCGAGAAGAGATAAATGGTGAGCGGAAAGCCATACATTTCGGCAAAGAGCGCAACGAGAAACGCACTGAAAGCGCTGAAGCTGCGCCAGTCCCGCGCCGACTGCGGTTTGAAGAAGCTCAGGGCAAACAGGATGAAGATCGCCGCGTTGACGAAGGCGAGGCCCCACAGGCCGAAGCCCTGCATGTCATGCGTTCCCATTGTCGCCTCCCTTTTCCGGCGTTGATTCTGACGCAGGCGGCACGGCATGGGTGCGACCGTGATTATGGCCGTGATGCATGAAGAGATGCATGATCGGGCAGGATAGGAAGAGGAGCAGTGGCAGTGCGGTCAGGACATGAGCTGCATGCTCCGTCATTAGGTAATAGCCTGCGACGACTGCGAATCCGATAAAGACCACTTTTGCCCCGGTCGGCATTCTTGTCCTGCAATGATATTGAGCGTCCGGCATATATTATTCCTCCTGCTCCGCTGCCGATTATTTAAAAACAATCGAGATGGCCGTACGCAATTCAATAATTAATGCACTTTCACCATGCCAACTCTTTTAATGTTGTTGAACGAGTCGGTTTGATGGCAACTGTAGCACTGATCGACTCGGGCATTGTGTTCGCCTGAAATAGGCTGATCCATCATTTGAAAATGCATCATGTAATGGCTCGGAGGTGCCTTGTGGCACTGTGAACATTCGGTCGATCGTGGACTGGGATGGAGATAGCCCGGAATTTTCCAGCTCGAAGTCTGGTGGCAACTGGCACAATCTTTCCCGAAATACCCTTTGTGCCTGTCGATCGGGGCATGACAGGATAGGCAGTCGAGCGTGGTCGCGGAGCCGCCTTTTTGAATGGCGATCCGTTCAAGCAGACCGTGATCCATCTTTGTTGGCCTGATACCGAACCCTTGATGTTCAACATGACAACCGGCGCATTCCGATATCTTCGCGTGGAATGCGGTCGCAGGTTTCATCAGCAAATCCGTGGCGGCTGCGTGGCATGTTATGCAGTTTTGTGCCTTCACGCCGCTGTTGGGGGTGTGGCAACTCTCGCACTTGTTCTCGAGGAAGGCATGTGCCTTCGAGAGCGGCCCTGGTTCGACAGCTGACACCCAGCGCGGAGCTGCGGCGCTACTCGAACGATAGACGCTAACCGGAATGGCGATGGCGGCAAACAGGGCGATGGCTCCCAAAGCCAGGTACAACAGGTTGCTGGGTTTCATGGGAGCCACCGCAGGCCGAAATAGTAGCTGCTCCAGACATGGATGAAGAGGAGCCCGTACATTGCGATCGCGGCACCAATATGCAGGATGAGCCAGCGTGAAAGAGTGCGCTTGATCGCGTCGCGGGCCATGATGGCAAATTCGAGGTCGGATATCGCGCCAAGCAGGTGGCCCAGAGGTAATCCTGCCGGGCCTATACTAGGCGAACCAGGTATCTGCGCCGGGGCTGTGCGTGCAAACGCGTCGAACTGGTCTCGCAGCAGTTTAAGTTCGCGCTGCTGCAGTTTCAGTTCTTGGCCGATCTGGGCTAGATAGTACCGGCCGATAAAGCCGGTGAAAGCGACAATCAGCATAGTTGCAACCAGCGCCACGCCAAGCGTGCTGTCGAACTTGTGTCCCGAATGAACAATTCCGAGCAAGGCGCCGATGCTTCCGGCATAGGCGTGGAAGGTCATCAAGGCGCTGAGCGAAATCCGGCCAGTCACTAGTTGCTTGAGCCTGGGCTGGTGCTTGACCGCCGTGTACACCATCAACAACAGGAACAGCGCCGCCGCGACAATGCCGATTATGCTGCCCGTCAGGCTCCCGGGGAACCTCGGTGCAGTGTGGATGATGAATGCGGGCACAAGCAATACGAGCGCCCCGATCAGCCCACTGATTGTGGTTTTCTCGGTCTCGGTCATTTCACGCGTCCACGACCAGGTTTCCGGTGGACTTGGCCTGACAGGCCAGAATCACTCCCGACGCTTTTTCGGCCGCCGAGAGGGCATCTTCGACCTCCATTATGACCTGGCCTTCGCGCAGCGGCACTTTGCATCGGCCGCAAGTTCCCTGACGGCAATCGTAGTCGATGGTGACCCCTAGTGCTTCCGCCGCTTCCAGCACCGACTGGTCCGGCGCCAATGGACTGGACTTCCCCGACCCCGAGAAGGTGATCGATGCATGTGCGGAAAGCGCGGGAACAGGCGGTGAGGCGTCGGTTCCGGTTTCTGCCGAGGCCGAGGCCGAGGCCGACGCCTGCGGCAACGCTTCAGCTTCCAGTACCGGTCCGCCTTTCGGGGGAGCGAAGTCCTCAGTTTTGACTTGTTCGGAAGGCACTTTAAGCTCTTCGAGCGCGGTCTTTACCGCTGCCATCATGGGTGGGGGTCCGCACAGGTGAATGCGGCGGCGAGCTATGTCCGGAACGGTCGAGGCGATGAATTCGGCCGTGATATAGCCAACCGGGCCCGTCCACTCTGTGCCCTCAGGCTTGGCGACAACGGAAGCAATGTGCAGCCGGGGGTGACGCCGGGCGAGATAGTCGCATTCCTCGGCAAAGATCAAATCCGCAGGCGTATTCACTCCATAGAGCAAAAAGACGTCGTAGGCGTACGATCGGTCGGTTAGGCTGCGCAATACACTCATCATCGGGGTTATACCGACGCCGCCAGCAATCAGGACGATTCCTTCAGCCTCTTCGCCGGTGAAGAAAAACCGGCCCGCAGGCGCGGCGATCTCGAGGAGATCGCCGGCGAGTGCGTGATCGTGCAAATGGCGCGATTCCAGGCCATTCTGCTCGCGTTTGATGGTCAGCTCGATATAGTCGCGTTGGGTTGGCGACGATGAGATTGTATAGGATCGTCGCACCTTCTGGCCGTCGATCTCCGACGTGATGGTGGCATATTGCCCCGGCAGGAAGCTGAAGGGAATGGCCCCGCCACTTGGCTCCATCAGCCGGAAGGTCTTCACAGCGGGTGTTTCCTGGAAGATCGCCTTGATCCGCAAGGTACCCTTCCATGGCTTTTGCTGTGCTGCGGCAGGCGAGGACGGCATGGTGGTTGGCGGCGGGGGCGGACTTGCGGGACCGGTGGTTACCGGAGCTCCCGAAGCCAAACGCTCGACAAGCCCGGCAACACGCCGGCGCCGGGCGTTCCATGACAGCAGCGCTGCCGCGACTGCAGCGGCAAGGAGTGCCATTGCGATCAGGTGCCACCATGACAGACCTGCAAGATCGCCATGAGTCGGCATCTGTTTGTCTCCTCCAATTGCAGTCTCGGTTTTGAACCAGCTGAGCGCCATATCGCGGGGCGCGCGTTCCTCGGCGAGCCCCTTGAGCACGCTTGCGCCGCTCTCCGCGAGCGCTATATTCTCGCGTGCCCGTGAAATGGCCGTGGAAGCGGCGGCAAAATCGTTCATGGACATTGCATGGTGGATTTGCGTCTGCTGTGTCGAAAGCGCGACCATTCCGGCATTGAGCCGCTCAAGCGCCAAGGGGCGCACGGCACTGCGTGCGTCGTCGGTCAGCGCCGGCCATTCCATCAGGGACGCGTAATAGGGTTTTACTCCGCCCATGCCGCAGCAGCCTGCAGCCATACCGCCCGGCGATGAGCCGGCCGGAGCCATCATCTTCTGCATCATCTGAGCCATTGCACCGCCCGCAGCCGGGCTGCCCGAATTGCCGGGCATTTGCGCGGCGCTTCCTGGAGGAGGGATAGCTTGCGACGATCCGGCAGCGGTTCCGGGATGATGGGAGGCATGCTCGGCTGCGGGGTCCTGCGCCACAAGCGGCTGTGCCGCCACAAGCGCCAGGCCGGCCAAGAGGATTCGCGGGCGTCCAGCTACGCGCCGGGAAGTTGCTCTGGTTAGAGAGTTAAAATGGACCTGCAACGCCCCGATCCTTCATTCATTGGTGTCATTACGTCGAACTGATGCGCGGGGCTGAAGGGATCGAGCTGGACCGACCGATTTTCGGCCCCCCTTGGCGGCGTAATTGAGATACGACAGTTAACCATGCATGCCCCGGGCAAGGCGATCGAACCTGAATTGCGCGGGAAGGGCGCTTTCAGGTTCGATCTGCCTCACGGTGCAACCCGTGTCCAAACGGACATAGACAATAGCGCGCTCGTCGGATCGACAAGCCTGCTTACATATCCTTCATGGGTGCTGCCGGGCTGTCGCTCGGCGACGGGCTGGCTCCTGGCCCCATCTGTGGGCCCATCTGGTTCCCTTGGCGCATGGAATCATGGTCCATTTTCTGGCGGTGACGCTCAGCCATATCGTTTGGCATCGTATCCCCGCTTGCACGGTTGGCATCATCAGCTGCGCTGGCCGCGGCCTCGTTACCGGTTGCAGCCGGTGCATTGGTCGTTGCGCTCGCGGTAGGCGTTGCTGTTGTATCGCTGGCCTTCTTGTCACAGCCGGCAAGCAAGCCAGCCAGTGCAAATGCACCAATCGCCGACGCGGTGATCTTGGTAAACAGTGTCATGACGTCTTCTCCTTGTGATGTAGTGAGTGGAGCCGCCGAGGCGAAGCAACGACCTGCTGCCAGCCTCGGCGGCTCCAGGCGGCTATTGCTTGAGAATCTGCTGGCAGCGAGCATGCGACAGGTTCATCGGATTGATACCCCGTCCCTTCATTTCGTTATGGTCGTGGGTCTGCCCGACGCCCATCTCGCTTTCCATTCTCTGACAACTCTCGACCTCTGCGCTCGTCGGCGGAATGGTTGCGCAGGCGCCCAGCAGGCTGGCCGGCAGAAGAGCCAGGATCATTGCGTACCTCATGTTAATTCCCTCCTTGTTGTAAGAGTGGTGGTCCTCTCCATCTTGCTCGTTTTTTGTTCTTTCGACCCGAGTTCCACAAAGTCCCCATTTGAGAGGAAATCGAGGATCGGGCAGGCATCGGTCGCGGCATCCTGGGGGCAGGCATCGGCCAGCTTTTGAAGAATCTCGCGGATGTGGCCGAGCCGCTCGACCTTGAGTTTGGCTTGATCCAGTTTGGCCAGTGTCACGGCCAGAATATCCGAGGCCTTGGCATGATCGCTCGCTTTCAACTCGAGCAGCGATTTCGTTTCGGCGAGGGTGAAATCGAGCGATTGGGCGGCACGGATAAACCTCATCCGATCGACATCCGACTGGTCATAGAGCCGGTACCCCGAACTGGTGCGCTCGGGGGGCGATAGCAGACCGGTGCGCTCGTAATAGCGAATGGTATCCCTCGGTACATTTGCAGCCTGGGCCAATTCGCCGATTTTGAATCGAGTCATAGCCGATCACATTCCAAAATAACCCTTGGACCATGGTCCAAGGTCAAGAAGGATTCTGCGCCGGAACTGCTCTGAATTGTCGTCGTCAGTTCAGGAGTGCCAGCTCAGGCATTGCGGCGGTGGGCGTGGAAACAGCCGTTTGCTGTCTCCACGCCCTGCGTTTAGCGCCGAGTGCGGCGCAATTCGACAATGTCGTGTACGGCCGGAGCGCCATCGACGACGCTTACGTGGGCGAAGTGAGCGTCATAGACGTGGTCGATACGGACATGACCAGTCCGTTCCCGGCGAAATGTCGGGCCCGCGCCTTTATTGCCGGGGCCTGGGTTCTGCACGACCTTGTAGGCATCGAGAATCTGGCCAACCGTCGCCCCATCTTCGCTGCCGATGCAGACGACCTTGCCTTCTGCTTGCTCGCCAACGATCGAGCCGCGCATGAACCAAGAGTGGCCGACGCTAGCGGCAGCTACGGGGACGGCGCCCAGCATGGCGATGCTGGCGATGGCGAGAGAAATTTTGGTCTTGAGCTTCATTTTCGGTCTCCGTGTGTGAAAGTGGTTGTTCGCCTCTCCGGAACCAGAGACTATGGACCCTACTCCCGGTTCTATATCCGCAATGTCCCCAAGGTGGCGAAGCTGCGCAAACCGCCAAATTGAGGTACGCTTCGACGATGACCGGCATTTGTTCCATGTGCTCAGACGGGTCGCTGGCGTTGCCCTGAGAGCTTGGCTACAGCACCTGGGTGGTGTTGGGTGGTGTTGGGTGGAGACCTTGACTTTGGCTGATTTCGACATGCGGGCTCGACAACTGATCCAGCGCTGGAAAGAGGATCCCAACGCCACCTACCAAAGCTGGTTTTTGTGGGACGAACGCCTGAAGAACTTCCGTTCGATCCGTCGCGGTCTTGCCCAAGTCGTTGACGCTATTGAGGATGGCAGTTTTGGCGTGGCGTACCGCGGCTCTTCGCTCGAGACCGTGGTCCATTCAATCGCCGAGCAGCGGCAGATTTTCAAAGGTGCCGACCACGCCTTTCTCTGGAAGCCGAAGCTGCGGATACCCGACATCTACGAGAACCCGGTCAACCAGCGCGCGTTTGGACAGCTACTGCACCATTGCGCCTGCTGCGATACCGCCGAAGAGGTTGTCGCCGGCATTCACGAGATCGATGCGCTGAAAATAAAGGGCTTGGGCCCGGCGGTTGCCAATCTTCTCTATTTCTTGCACCCGACTCTTGTACCCCCGTTCAACACGGCTATCGTGAACGGGTTTAACAAGCTGACTGGTGCGAAAGTCAAACTTGGCAGTTGGCAGCACTTCCTCGCGATGCGTTCCGGCATGTTGGACCTCAATGAGCAGTTTCGGGATCTGCTGTCCAATGACCTCGGGGCAATCGGAGGTTTGTTGTTCGATATTGGTTCCGGAAGGTACCCAGCGCCACCCCGTGACGATGTAGACGAAAAACCTGGAAACTGGATTGCGCGGCTTGAACAGGCACGCATTGAAGCCGCGGCCCTAAACAAGCCGCTCGCCAAACAGGGAGAAAGTGACCGCACGCACTCGGAGATACAGGCCTGGCTGAGAGACCTCGGCCATGCACTCGGATATGATGTCTGGATTGCGGCGAACGATCGCAGCCGCCTGCATGATGGCCGCAGACTAGGCGAAGGGTGCCTGACGTCATTGCCTGAAACTATTACGACCTCACGCGGCGGTGATGCCATTCGTCTGATCGATGTGCTCTGGTTGGACCAGGGCGCTGCCACGGTGGCGGCCGCTTTCGAGGTCGAGCATTCAACGTCGATTTATTCGGGCATTGTGCGTATGCTGGACTTGGCCTTGAGTGGCAGCGACCTTCACGCCTCGGCCGGTCTTTATCTGGTTGCCCCCGATGCGCGCGAAGCTGAAGTCCGCGCCCAGGTATCCCGGCCCGCATTCAGCCGCATAGCCGATCTGGAAATTGCTTACCTTTCCTACGGCGAGCTTGAGCGACATAAAGACGCGATCTCGCGATTTGGCTCGGGCCTCAAGGCCATAAAATCGATCGCGCGGCCTTTGCCTTGACTACTTACATAGCTGAAGCCGGCGGTGGGAGCAGACCCAGCCACGCAACAAGACCCAGGACCAGCAATGCGATTGTGCTTTCCAAGGCGAGGCTTCTTCGCAGCGATCGGACTGCTGATCCGGTATCCCCGGTCTCCATAGCGGTTGCCAGCGCTGGCGTATAAACAAACCGGTTCGCTCCGGCCAGGACGAGCATCAGGGCGAAGAGCATGAGTTTGACGAGCAGGAGTTGCCCGTAGAGCGTCGTAAACAGGTCGCCAAGATGGGCGGGCCCGACTAATATCCAGCTGTTGACCAGGCCCGATGCGATCAAAGCCGCGACCGCTCCCGAGCCGACGATGCCAAATCCATGCAGTGCCCGGTGCGACAGCACAACACGATCGTGGCTCTCGTCAATCGGCGGCATGAAAAGTAGCAGCAGCATTGCCAGCAAGGCACCGATCCAGATCCCGGCGGCCCAAAGATGGAGAATATCTGCGCTGAGATGGACCCATCCGGTCAATCCCTCGTCCGCAGCGCCATGTCCCGCCCAGGCAAGCGTCGCCAATGCTATTGCGCCACAGAGCGAGGCCGTCTGCAGGACAAGAATTGGTCGCCACCTGAGCAGCAAAGCGCACAGACCGCTCGCCACAAGTGCCAGCAGCCGAACCAGCCATGCGGTACCGATTGACGTCCCTGTTATCAGCATGGTCAAGGTCGCGCGATCGACTTCGGTGATCGGCACGTCCGCCATCGAAGCGGCAAGAACCATCATTGCTAAAACCGACAGCGCTATACCGAGGATTGATCCCCAAGCGAGGATCGATCGAAATGGCAGGACCGAGCCAGTTGCCCGTTCGGCTCCGCGAAGTGCATAGAGCCCGAACAGCGGAAGCCCAAAAAGCGCCATCAGGTCGAGGTAGAGCCCCGACCTGATGGCTATGGAAACCGCTTCCGTCATCAACTTAGTTCACCTTGAAAGTATAGGTACCCTGGATCCGGTGCGTGTCGGCAGACACAACATGATAATTGAGCTTGTAGGTACCCCGCGCCAGCGGGCGGGCCAGCGCTACGACGAGGGTCTTTCCGTCCGGCGCTACCGTCGCAGCCACGCCATTGATCTTCATCGGTCCCATCTTCATCCCCGGCATTTCGGTCATGGTGAGATCGATGCCGGAAAATTGCCCGACAAGGTTTTCCGAGAAGGTCAGTTGGATGCGGGTGGGTGCTGCGACCGTAGCATTGGCCGCAGGCGTAGCACCGATGAGGCGCGGATGTGCCATGGCGGCGGTGGCCGAGAATGCAGCCGACGTAAGCGCCAGGACATAGAGTGCTTTGCGAAACATTATCTTCTCCAATGATGCGGAGGTTTCCGCCAACACTGATTATTACGCACGGCAAACGACGACCCCTCATGGCGAAAACAAAAAAGTCGGCGCAGCCCGAACATTTTGTTGCGATTGCGGGGAGTGCAGCAAATTTTTTGAGGGCTTCGCTCCCGCGCCGCGTATTTGCTAGTAGGTCAAGACAAAACTGCGTTGTGTCAGGCTTTTTGAGTAGGAGTCGCCACATTGCTTGAGCGAACCGGCGATGCTGGCGCTGGCCGTGAGGATTGGAGAACGGGCAATGACGAATGACCTTGATGTTTTGCTCCGTCGTTTGCGCGAGGAGCCGCTCCCTTCCGGGCTCGACCGTCTGGACCAGATGGTGTTCGAGCGTTTGGCATTGATCCAGCAATTTCCGCCTGAAGCGCTCAGACGGGCGAGCTTGTTTGCAATCGTCGGGGCAGCCCTGCTCGGCATGGCAAGCAGTGCGTTCTTGCCCTCGGAGGCGGCCAGTTCACCTTTGACATCCTTTGCGCTGGCAAATCCTCTTGCCCCATCGACGTTGCTATTGGGTGCGCGATGAACAAGCGTGCCTTGTTCCTGATCATTTTGGCCGGGTTCTCCGGCGCCCTGGGCGGGGTATTAGTTGGTCGGCAAGTTTCCGCTCCGCCTGAGGCAGGTGCTGCGCTCCATCAGCTTCTGCACCGGGATTTGGATTTGGACCCGCGTCAAAATGAGCAGATTGAAGTGCTTGAGCGTCAGTTTTCGGTCAAGTTGCAGGCGCTTCAACTCGAGATGCGCGCGGACAACGCGCGGCTCGCAGCGGCTATCGAGGCCGAACACGACAATGGCCCCCAGGTGGTTGCTGCAATCACAAGGAGCCACGAGGTCATGGGCGAGCTGCAAATTGCAACGCTTGGACACATCTTCGCGATGCGGAAAGTGCTTCGTCCGGAACAGGCAGATAAATTTGACCGTGCCGTAGTTCAGGCGTTGACCGCCGACGTGCGGTGAGCATCGACTTTGCTACCTGTACCGACGGAGAGCTTGCGGCGCTTACGCTGGCGGGCCGCCAAACTGCCTTCGCCGAAATCCTGAATCGGCATCGAAAGCCGATCTACCGTCTCGTCCGCGGATTGGTCGGGGACAGCGAAGAAGCAATCGATTTGACGCAGGACTGCTTTGTCGCCGCTTATTCCCATCTGGGATCCTATGATGGGAATAGGCCCATGCGGGCGTGGCTGTCCCGTATCGCCATAAACAAATGTCGCGACTGGCGCCGCCGACGCTTGGTACGCCGCCTCTTTTCCGGGGCCGAGGTCTGGAGTGAAGAGGAGGTCAGAGCAGTACCCGATGACGGACCATCAGCTTTTCAGACGCTGGCAGCAAAGGGGGAGCTTGGCCGCCTGACCAAGGCGATCGACCGGCTACCATCATCGCTTCGCGAAGTCCTGCTGCTGCGTACTGTAGAAGGATTGAGTCAGGCAGAAGCCGCCGCAGTTCTCGCAGTCAGCGGTAAGGCGGTCGAAACGCGCCTGCATCGCGCCCGGACGCGTCTTTCCGAATTTCTCGGCGATCGTTGAGGGAAAATGGGAGTTCGTGCGTAAGGCATTATGAGTGGTTTCTGTCCCCGGCTCAGGGGACCTGTTAGCGATCGAGAGGGAACGATATGCGCCGGGCGCTGAATCGCCGTGCTTTTATTCGCAATGCAACCTTGGCGGGCGGCGGTTTCGCGGCTTCGGCATGGTTCCCGGCTTGGGCCCAGTCGGGATCGGCGGGAATTGTGAAGCCGCTCCCGACTCTGGCAGGTAATGACATTGCCTTGCGGATTGCACACCAGGTGATGATGATCGATGGTCACCAAAGCCATGCGATCGGGATAAACGGTACCGTACCTGCGCCCTTGATACGGCTGCGCCAGGGCCAGACGGTTCGCCTGGCTGTGACCAACGATCTTGAGGAAGACAGTTCGATCCACTGGCACGGCCTTTTGGTTCCCTTCCAGTTTGACGGTGTGCCAGGCGTCAGTTTCCCGGGCATCAAGCCAAGAAGTACGTTTGTATATGAGTTCCCGGTCGTCCAGGCCGGAACGTACTGGTATCATAGCCACTCGGGCCTTCAGGAGCAGCTTGGCCATTATGGTCCGATCGTAATCGATCCCGCCGGCGAGGACCCCATCCAATCTGATCGAGAGCACGTCATCGTGCTTTCTGATCACAGTCAGATGCACCCGCACGCGATCTATCGCAAACTCAAGCAGGTTGGCGGCGGCTATTTCAACCACCAGAGGCAGACCTTGGGTGGCCTGGCGAAGGGTGAGGATCAGCCGCTCAAGGACCGTCTTGAGTGGGGCAAGATGCGGATGGATCCTGCCGATATCTCGGATGTGACCGGTTCGACCTACACCTATCTGGTCAACGGGCACGGGCCAAAAGACAACTGGACGGCGCTGTTCCGGCCGGGTGAGCGTGTCCGGCTTCGCGTTATCAATGCCTCGGCCATGACCACGTTCAACGTCCGAATTCCCGGCCTCAAACTCAGTATCGTCCAAGCCGATGGACAAAATGTCAGACCGGTCGAAGTCGATGAGTTCCAGATCGGGGTTGCCGAGACCTACGATGTAATTGTCTCGCCGTCCGACGATCGCGCCTATACTCTCGTTGGCGAATCCGTTGATCGCTCAGGCATGGCCCGGGCAACGCTTGCCCCCAGGGCTGGAATGGCCGCGGACGTGCCAAACCTGCGCAAGCGTCCCCTCGCGACCATGAAGGACATGGGTATGGACATGGCCGCCATGGATCCAGGCGCGGCCCAAGCAGGGGGCACCCCGGCAATGCCGGGTATGGATCACGCGGCCATGGGGCATGACATGACGGGATCCGCAGCTGGCGGGATGGCCGGGATGGATATGGGGTCAGGTCAGTCTGCTGGAGGCATGAACCATGGCTCGGCAGGGAGCGCGGCACCCGGCGGAGCTGCCGACAGCTCGATGGCTGGCATGGCCATGGGTTCGATGAGTATGCGGGATCCTGCCAATGCACCGCAAGTCAAAATGGGTCCTGGCGTGCAGACAATTTCTCCGATGCCGATGGATCGTACCGGCGAACCAGGGCAAGGGCTCGACGACGTCGGGCATAAGGTCCTTGTCTACCGCGATCTGATGGCCCTTGAGCGCAACCCCGATGTCCGTGCGCCCGATCGCGCCATGGAAATCCATCTGACCGGGAACATGGAGCGCTACATGTGGTCGTTCGACGGCGTGAAGTTCAGCGACAAACGCGAGCCCATTCCCTTTCTTGCGAACGAGCGCGTGCGCGTGACGCTTGTGAATGATTCGATGATGTCTCATCCAATTCACCTGCACGGACATTTTTTCGAACTGGTCACGGGCCACGGCGAGTTTTCGCCGCGCAAGCATACGGTCAACGTGCAACCGGGCGGGAAGGTAACGTTCGACTTTACCGCTGATGCCGTGGGCGATTGGGCGTTCCACTGCCATATGCTTTACCACATGCATGCCGGGATGATGCGCGTTGTCTCGGTCCGTCCGCGAGGAGAAGCATGATGCGCTGCTTTCATCTTTTCGCTGGCGTTGCTGCCTTTGCGGTCCTTGTGACGGGTGAGGCGCAGGCCCAATCGATGCCGGGCATGCCGGGCATGAACACGCCACATGTCGCAGTCCCGGTGCCTAAAAAGAAGGCAACGAAGGCCCCACCAGGGGCGAATAAACGAAGGGCTGTGGCGAGGCCCCCTGCAAGGCGCGCGCGAGCCCCTGTAGCACATCCCGCAGCTCCGGCTCCAGTAGACCACACGGGGCATGACATGTCAGGGATGCAGATGTCTGCGCCGTCCGCCGAGACTCCCGTAGTGTCGCAATCCGGCGAGCATGCCGGGCATGATATGTCTAGCATGCCCGTCATGGCTCCGTCTTCCCAAACAAACGGCGCCGCAGCTGACGAAATGTCCGGCATGGATATGTCGCAGGGTTCCGGATCGGCCCTGGACCACAACATGGCCGACATGCCCGGAATGAAAGATCGGCACAGTGGGGGAACAAGCCTTTCTGCCGGTGAAGCGCCGGCTCCGGCACCGCCGTCAGATCACTATGCCGATCGCGTGTACGGGCCTGCTGCCATGGTGGATTCGCGAAGCTCGCTTCAGCGCGAACACGGCGGGACCAGCACTTCTTTCGTCTCACTGAACATCGCTGAATATCAGGTCAGGAATGGCAAGGATGGGTATCGCTGGGACGGCGAGGCCTGGTATGGCGGCGACGTCAACCGCCTTACCTTGAAGAGCGAGGGAGAAGGCGAGTTCCGGGGCGGCAAAGCGTTCATGGAAACCGCGGAGATCCAAGCGCTTTATAGCAGGGCAATCGACCCGTACTGGAACCTGCAGGCAGGGGTCCGCTATGACTTCAGGCCCGATCCGTCCCGGACATATGCCACGATCGGCATCGAGGGGGTGGCACCTTACTGGTTCGAAACAGAAGCGGCAGTTTTCCTGTCCAACAAGGGAGAAGTGCTTGGCCGTATCGAAGGGTATTACGACCAGAGAATCACCCAGCGGTTGATCCTCCAACCGCGCGTAGAGATCAATTTGTCGGCACAGGATGTTCCGGAAACCCGCATCGGGGCGGGCATTACCAATGCCGAGTTTGGCCTCAGGCTGCGGTACGAGCTGAAGCGCGAGTTCGCGCCCTACATCGGAATTTCGTACGATCGGCGTATGGGCCGAACGGCCGACTTTGCACGGGCGGACGGCGAGAATGTTTCGGCGACAAGTTTCGTCCTCGGTGTACGGACCTGGTTCTGAGTCCCGTCCGCCATCGCTTCCATGTCAGGTCGAGCCGACTGCACCGCTGGCTCGCGCTCATTATTGGCACCCAATTGCTGCTCTGGTTTGCAAGTGGTCTGCTGATGAGTGTCCTTCCGATCGAAAGGGTGCACGGTGATCACCTGATCGATCGGTCGGCGCAAAATATCACGATCGATGCTGATCATTCCGCGCTCGGCAGGATCCTGCAAACGGTAGGTCGTCCAGTCCGGGAAGTGCGGCTGCGCAGTTTGCTCGACAGACCGGTGGTCGAAGTGGAAGGTGTCGACAGTTCCTTGCAGCTCTTTGATGGGCAGAGCGGTCACCGACTTTCTCCGCTAAACGAACAGTGGGCGCGGTCGATAGCCATGGGTGTCTATCGCGGGGCTGGAAAGCAGCCCCCTACGGCTTTGCATATTGCTCAAGCATCGACGGAATATCGCGGGCCACTTCCAGCTTGGCAACTGGCTTTTCCGGACGAAGAATCGACCCGAATCTATGTATCTGCAAACACAGGGAGAATTACAGCTGTCCGAAATGGGACTTGGCGGCTCTATGATTTTTTCTGGGGACTTCACATCATGGACTGGAAAAACCATGAGGATTTCAACACGCCTTGGTTGATGGCTTTTGCGGCAGGCGGTCTGGTTTTGGCATTGTGTGGAACAGTGCTGCTGTATTTCCGCTGGCCAAAGAAGCGGCGTAAACCCAAAGCCCTTTGACCACTCCAGTTTATTTTCCCCCGGCATTCACGACGAGGAATTTGACTAAGTAGCGTTGTCAGATTTGATATAAAGCAAAGAATTTCTGAAAATTAAGAGTATCTCGCGCAAGCACAGAAGCGTAAAAATGTTTTTACCTTCTTGATACCTGGAGCGTACGATGAGGACATCTTCAATTCTCGCAGCATTGCTTGCATTCGCCATCCCTTCTGCAGCAATGGCTGCCGCGGACATTGCCGTTCACAGAGATCCCGGCTGCGGATGCTGTGAGAAATGGGCTAACCAGGTGCGCCAACAGTTCGCGCGCCGGGTTGTCATCATCGACGATCTACAGCGCGTGGCGTTTCAGCGCGCGAAAGGCGTCCCAGGCAGACTTTCGTCCTGCCATACCGCGATCGTTGATGGCATGGTATTCGAAGGACACGTGCCCATCGCGGATATGAAGCGGGTGCTTGCGCAGCGACCTCGCGGCGTCGCCGGCCTCGCGGTTGCTGGAATGCCAATGGGATCGCCGGGCATGGAAGTGCGCGGGCAGGCACCGCAACCTTATAATGTGATCGCATTTGGCCCAGGCGGAGAGAAGGTCTTTGCCCGCCACGGCAGGTAAAGTGGCCCGTCCGTACGCAGAATATCAGTACGCCATAAGCTTTGGCGGCTATTCCTATCCGCTCGCTCACATGCCCTCGGCACGACGCAAGCGTCAGCTTGTTTGCGCCTAATAACCTGGGCACCTCCATCAACCCGTTGATATAAGCGGATTTGGGGAAGCGGCGTTGGATTTGACGTGATTTCAAGCCTCTTGGGGCTCGATATCGGCTGTTTTCGGTGGTTTTCCTTTCTTTCGGACGCAGCTATCCTGTCGCTGCCCGTCGCTCGTGGAATATCAGGCGGTGCATGTTGTAGGCGAGGTTGGCGAGTGCGATCTTGGCCTCGGCGCGCTTGATACCGATGGTGCGGATGAACAGCCCCATCTGGTCCTTCTGCCGGGCGAAGACGTGCTCGACGCGGGCGCGGACCTTCGATTTGACGGCGTTGGCCTTGGCGGTGCGCTCGGTCATCGGCCTGCCGCGCGGTTTCTTGCGGTGGATGCGGCTGACCCGGCTCTGCCGCTTGAGCCACGCCTCGTTGGCCTGGCTGCGATAGGCGGTGTCGGCCCAGACATCGGAGGCGGTGTTGTCGCTGCTGACGACGTCGCGCAGCATTTTCCCGTCAAAGCGCGCCACATCGGTGACCTTGCATTTGCGGATGAAGCCGAAGGTCCGGCAGATCGACACGCTGCTCTTGTAGCCGAAGCTGGGGATGGCGATGTCGATGCCCGGCCTGCCGTCAGATAAGGGGCTTGGCTTTGACGAACTTCAGCGTCCAGCGCGCGTCCGTATCCTTTTGCGCCGCCCGGGCAGGCTCGTCAGGCCATATCTCGCTGGCGGTCTTGCCTGCCTTGATGGCGTCCTTCTCAGGCGCGGTGTTGCGCTGCTTGGGCGCAGCCACCAGCGTGGCATCGACGATCTGACCACCCATGGCGAGATAACCGCGTTCCTTGAGCTGCCGGTCGAAGTCTGTGAACACCGCGTCAAGCGCACCCGCCTCGGTCAGCTTCTCGCGGAACAGGCGGATCGTGTTGGCATCGGGCGTGGCCGCGCCAAGGTCAAAACCGAGGAAGTGCAACCAGCTCAACCGGTCCCGGATCAGATACTCCATCCGCGCGTCGGCCACGTTGTTCTGCGCCGCCAGCACCAGAACCTTGAGCATCGCCACCGGATCATACGGCGGGCGGCCGCCCTTGGCACCGTCAGCATAGGCCAGCGCCGCAGCCAGTGTCGGACGAAAAGCCTCGAAGTCGTTGATCCGGTCCAGTTCTTCCAGCGGATCGCCATGCGCCGACAGCCGCTTCAGATGTTCCGACAAACCAAACAATCCCGCCTGACGCATCGCTGTCCCGTCAGGAAGACTGAATCAAATCAGGCCGGAAATGTCGAGGGGTTGTTGGAGGTGCCACCTTGTCGAGCAAATACTTGCTGCAGACATCTCCCGCAAGCGGCATCCGTAACATTCCTCATATCGCTAGCAGATGCAAAACTCCATTCCTGCGGGCGATCAGCACGGGTCCTTACGCAGTTTTGGTCCCAATGCGAAACAAGGAGTGCAGACGTGAGCAAGATTTTCAATCGTACGGTCATGGTTCCGGTTATTTCCGCCCTTGTGGCGTTTGGTGGTGGCTACGCAATCGCCGACGAGATCCCGCCGGGAATGAAGGATCTTCCGGCAAAGCCGCAAGCCGCTGCAACGACGGGCCAAACCTCCAATCCGTGCGGCACTGCGACACAAGCGGCGCATCGAGCAGGGATGCGCCATGGTGAGCGTGACATGCACGGCACGATGATGGAGGAACACCAGATGGGCGCGAGCGGATCGCAAGCCATGCCGATGGGCGGTGGCGGTATGCAGTCCGGTTGCGGTGGCAAGGCCGGATGCGCCAAGGATATGCCCAAGGGTTCGACTGGCGGCTCAATGGCACCAAGCCAGGGTAGTTCTCCGATGCCAATGAATGACATGTAGCAGCAACATTCACTAGGTGGGCCGGCAAAGGAAAACTGCCGTCCCACCTGGTCGACGTACTGACCTCGCTCGGCTCAGCAGCGCGGTCATGCCTGCGGTCTAATGGCACCCCTCAAAATTCTGGACAGACCATCACAATGCATGATTTGTACCGTGTACCGCAACCCGCTGCCAAGCTCGGACGTCGGCAGTTTGTTCAGGCGCTTTCCTTGGTAAGCGGATTGTGCGCCGCCGGTTTGGCTTGGAATCCAGCCAACGCGGCACCGGCAATCAGGCGGTCTGAGGAGCTCAGCGGCACGGAATTCGATCTGGAGATCAGCCGGATACCGGTGAATTTCTCAGGACGGACCCGGTTCGCCACCGCCGTCAATGGCACGGTTCCGGGACCACTGCTGCGCCTTCGAGAGGGCGATACCGTCACGATGCGGGTCAAGAACAGTCTCGATGAAATGACCAGCGTGCATTGGCATGGTATTATCCTACCGACAGACATGGATGGTGTGCCCGGGATCAGTTTCAAAGGCATCGCGCCCGGAGAGACATTTACCTACACGTTCGAGCTTAAGCAGGCGGGTACGTACTGGTATCACGGACATACTCTCGCCGAGCAGACCGGACTATACGGCCCGATCGTAATCGAGCCTCGATCCGGGCCAGGGACAGCCGCGGATCGTGACTATACGGTTATGCTCAGCGACTGGACGGATGAAGCGCCTCTGCAGGTTTTTCTCAATCTCAAGAAGATGAGTAGCTATTACAATTTCGCCCAGCCAACGGCAGGCGATTTTGTCTCCGATGTGTCGAAGCTTGGTTGGACGGCAGCAGTGGCCAAGCGCGAGATGTGGAACAAGGCGCGCATGAATCCGACGGATCTCAGCGATATCTCGGCAGCGACCTACACCTATCTTTGCAATGGGAGCAACAACACTCGCAACTGGACCGGGATTGCGCGCAAGGGCGAGCGGGTGTTGTTGCGTTTCATTGGCGCGGGCACTGCGACTTTATTCGACGTCCGCATTCCTGGGCTGAAGCTGACCGTGATCGGCGCCGATGGTCAACCGGTTGAACCTGTTGACGTTGATGAGTTCCGCATCGCGCCGGGCGAGACCTACGATGTTCTGGTGACGATCCCCGATGACCGGGCTTATACGATTTTTGCGCAATCCATGGACCGGTCCGGATCCGTGCGCGGCACGTTGGCTCCGACGGAGGGAATGGCGGCGGAGGTCCCGAAGAGGGACCCGCGCGCGTGGCTCGACCCGATCGACATGATGGGGGCCATGGGCGCCATGACGGGCGGGGAGCACGACCATGGCGTTGTCCAAAAAACTGAGGTCGCCCATCACGCTCGCACCGAATATGGCCCCAATGTTGATATGCGGGTCGACTCTCCCCGCATCAACCTCGACGATCCCGGCGTGGGCCTGCGCGGCACGGGACGCAGAGCACTGACCTATGCTGACTTGCGGACGTCCGGTGGGGCAATCGACCCACGCTCACCCGAGCGGGATATCGAACTCCATCTGACCGGCAACATGGAGCGCTTCATCTGGTCGATTGACGGCGTCAAATTGAATGATTCAAAACCGCTGCATTTCAAGCCCAACGAGCGTCTACGGATCATCCTTGTGAATGATACCATGATGACCCACCCGATGCATCTTCACGGCATGTGGAGCGACCTGGAAGACCCGGGGGGCAATTTCCAGGTCCGCAAGCACACCATATCGGTGCAGCCGGCACAGCGCATTGCCTTTCGCGTCACAGCCGATGCCATGGGCCGATGGGCGTTCCACTGTCACCTCCTTTACCACATGGCGGCGGGCATGTTCCGTGAGGTTGTCGTCGCATGAACCGGACCCTTATCATCGGCGTCGCGGCCATTTCGACGTTTATGGCCGCACCCCGGGCCTGGGCTCAAACCACCCAGGAACAGCCTGCAGCGCATGACCAGCAAACGCCGCCAGGCATGGTCATGCCCGACCCACAGCAGCCCGCTACGGCCAGTCCGCGGCCTTCCGATACGACTATGGCCGGGATGGACATGGGGGCGATGCAAAGTAGCAAACCGGCTGCCGATGCCCGTGACACCGACGCCTATTCGGACGGCTATGTGAACTCGACACTGCCCGGATACGAAATGGCAGATCGCCTGTCCGTATCGAAGGTGCTTATCGACGAAGCAGAGTTCACGACTAACAATCAGGGTCAAGGTTTCAGTTGGTCCGGTGCGATCAGCAACGGCCCCGATAACAACAAGCTCTGGCTGCGCAGCCAAGGCCTGAAGCAAGCGGGGGAGCAGCTCGATCCGGAATCTTCGGTCGAGGCGATGTGGTGGCATGCCCAGCGCCCCTATTGGGGGAGTCTGGTCGGTGTGCGGCAAGATATAGGTCCTGGCGCCCATCGCTGGCTGGCTGCAGGTATTGAGGGTCTTGCCCCCTACTGGTTCGACATTCAGCTGACAGGCTATGTCGGTGACGACGGCCGCTTGGCGGCGCGGCTCAAGGCGACCTACGATGTCCTCTTGACGAACCGGCTGATTGCTACCCCGCAACTTGAGACGAATGTTTATAGCAAGAGCTCAAACGACCGCAAGTTGGGGGCAGGGCTGAGCAATCTCGAACTAGGCTTGCGCATCCGCTACGAAGTTGAACGCAAAATTGCGCCTTACATCGGATTTGTCTGGGAGCGATCCTTCGGCAAGACAGCAGATTTCAGGCGTGCAGTCGGTGAAAATCCGACCGAACGCCGCTTTGTCGCCGGCTTTCGCATTTGGTGGTAACATGTCCGAATATCGAGGCGGTTTGCTTTAATATTGCGGAAAAGGGAGGCTGAAATGCTCGATCGGCGTGCGGTTATAGGTTCGGGCGCTGCGCTGGCAGGGGTGGCTCTGACCAGCTCGGCGGCAGCGGAGGCGACGGCCTCTGGGCGAGACTCGATGGGGGCGATGAACTTCGATGCATGCGTTGACAAATGCATGGCCGCCCATCGCCAGTGTGTCGAAACTGCCACTTATGCGATCGGGCAGGATCGTTCGGCGGAGTCCGCGAAGCGTATTGCCATTCTGCTCGATTGCGCCGAGCTCTGTCAGGTAACAGCCAATTCGATGCTGCGAAAGTCGTCGCAGCACGCGCTGCTTTGCGAAGCCTGTGCCCGCCTCTGCGAGAACTGTGCCGAGGCATGCCTCTCGAAAGACAGCGATGCCGTGATGCGCAATTGCGCCACTATATGCCGCGACTGCGCCCGTGCCTGCCGTGATATGGCGAGTATGCGGATGTGAGGAGTCTGCAGAACCGAAATTGAGTTAGTCGTTTCCGCGTTCTGATGTGCCTGGGTGTCAGCAGGAGCACTGGTCGTTCGCGGCGGCATCGAGCAGACGTCTGATCGATGCCAGCAGCATGTGTTCGCCAAATGGCTTTTCCAGGACATTGGAAAAGCCGGCGGCAATTGCCCGATCCGCCAGTTCCTGCGAATAATGCCCGGTGATCAAGATCGCGGGCTTTGTCCAACCAGCAGCGCGCAAGGCTGTCAGCATGGAAATACCATCGATATCGGGCATGAAGTAATCAACCACGAGGCAATCGCTCTGATGCGCGCCGGGATCGAGCAGCAAGGCCTTCGCCGTCGTGTAGGACCGCACATCATAGCCTTTCGATCTGAGCAACAGTTGCAGCGAGCGCCGCACGCCGACATCGTCCTCCGAAAGGATAATTCTGCAAGCACACACTTTGCCGTGCTTGGTGCTAGGGCGCATACGACCGCATTGCCTCGTCAATTTGCTTGTTGGTAGCATATGGAATGACAAGATACGGCGATGGCGTCGTTACGTATTGATCCCATGGTTTGGGAGGACGCTGACCCTGTCAGCCGATTCTAGTCCGATTTCTGTTCGTCGCCGTCGTCGTTTTTCAAGACGCCCACATCACCTGAACGGCCGAGGCCGGCAGCAAATGCTATTCGCAGGACATCGGACAAACTGATTGCGCCAAGTTTTGTCATGAGGTTCGCGCGGTGAACCTCGACCGTACGCGCCGAGATACCAAGATCATAGGCAATCGTTTTGTTGGGGTAGCCGTTCGCCAACCCTTCAAGCACGTCGCGCTCCCGGCCAGTCAAACCGGCGATCATCACGGTCGCCTCGGTAGAGCGGGCCGAACGGCCTAGTGCATCGTCAAGTCTCTCAAAGCCTTCTTCGATGGCCCGCAGCAAAGCCGCCTTTTCGAACGGCTTCTCCAGAAAATCGACGGCACCGGCGCGCATGGCACGCACTGCGAACGTTACGTCGCCATGCCCGGTCAACACGATCACCGGCATTGTTATTCCGCGCTTCGCCAATGCGGCCTGAACTTCGAGGCCGTCCATATCTGGCATGCGAATGTCGAGCAGGACACAACCTGCCTCCGCTGACCGGGCCGTCTTGAGAAACTCAACGCCCGACGCATAGGTAATCACCTTGATGCCGATCGTCTTGAGCATGAAACCCACCGACTTGCGGATGGCTTCTTCGTCATCGACAAGATGAATGATCTTATTGGGCGACATGGTCGTCCTCCGTCTGCGCTTGCATTAAGGTGAAATGGAAAACGGTGCCGCCGTTCGGCACCGCTTCGGCCCAGATTCGACCGCCATGCGCTTCGATTATTGTGCGGCAGATCGACAGGCCGAGCCCCATCCCATCCGCCTTGCTGCTGACGAACGCCTCGAACAGTTGCGGTAGGATACCGGGAGCGATTCCGGGTCCGGTGTCCGCGATGGACACGAGGATAACACCTCCGCTCATCATCTCGGTCGAGACCACTAGGTCGCGCACAGCGCTGCCGGCCATTGCCTCGATTGCGTTGCGAATGAGATTGATCAGCACCTGCTGGATCTGAACGCCGTCGACCAGGACCGGTGTGGCGGCGGGATCAAGCTTGAGAATGGCACGTACACCCCGCTCGCGAGAACCGACGAGCGCAAGCGCGCTGGCATTTTCAATCAGCTGTGGCAGATCTTCGATGTGCTTTTCGGTTTCGCCATGCGCCACAAAATCACGAAGCCGCCGAACAATGTTGCCCGCCCGGAGCGCTTCCTTGGCCGCCTCTTCCATAGCTTCGCGGACGATTTCAATGGAATTGTCACTACCGTCGATGAGCAGGTCTCGGCATGCCTCCAGGTAATTCGCTACTGCGGTCAGCGGCTGATTTAGCTCATGTGCGAGCGTCGATGCCATCGTGCCCATTGCACTCAGCCGCGAGACATGGATCAATTCTGATTGCAACTCCTTGAGCCGCAAATCGTCGCGCTCCCTGGCAGTCAGGTCGCGGATGAAACCGGTAAAGAGCTGGCGTCCGTGGGCGCGCGCCTCTCCGACCGAAAGCTCCATCGGGAAGGTCGTGCCATCCCGCTTCTGCCCTGCAACGATCCGCCCGATCCCGATAATCCTGCGCTCGCCAGTTTTGTGATAATGATCGAGATAACCGTCATGCCTGTCCCGATCGGGCGAGGGCATGAGGCAGCTGACGTTTTGCCCGAGCAGTTCCTGTTCGGTATACCCAAACAGGCGTTCCGCGGCCGCACTGAATGACGTGATCCGTCCCTGCTCATCAATGACAATCATGGCATCGGGAACGGTGTCGAGAATGGATTGGAGGTGCTCCTCACGCTCCTGGACTGCCCTTTCCGTTGCCGCCTCGTCCGTGATGTCACGGCATATCCCGCCAAACCCCATAGGCGCGCCGAATTCATCGTGGAGCGCAGTCAACGTCGTGCGCGCCAGAAACTCGGATCCGTCCCGGCGGACGCGCCAGGCTTCATACTCAATCTTCCCAGCCGCCAAAGCCCGGCTGAGTTCTTCGGCGGGATCCCCGCCCTCCGTTTCGTCGTGAGGATAGAGAAATGCAATGTGCTGACCGCGCACATCCTTCTCGATCCAGCCACTCATGGTCTCGAAGCCGGCACTCCAGAGCGTCACGTAGCCGGATGTGTCGAGCACAAAGAAACCGTAAGTGTCCGCGCCGTCGAGGAACTGCTCGAGCACCCCAGATCGAGCGGGCCTGGTCGCATGCGGTCGTTTAGTGGTCATATGACTTTCGCGCGCCCTTTCCAGGACATCTGGCACGACTGCACGCGAGGCGGATGGTACACATCCCTTGAATTCACCCTGCAATGGCCCTTGTTATAAGTTACGCATCAGCCGACGGTACCCCTCACAAAAATCAAAAAATATTCAAACTAAGCCCGCTATGACCGTTTGTGTGCCGGCGGATCGAAGCACCAGTCTTTGCTGCCTAACGATTGCGCGGCGACGACACGACCGTCCCGGTTTTCGCAATGGGCAAGATCGATACCGGCGGGCTGTGGGTCTACGTCCGCGACGACGTTCCGTTCGGCGTACCTGAGCCACCTGTCGCATTGTTCCAATTTTCCCGCGACCGGCGCGGAGAGCAAGGATTTCAGCTGGTTGATGTCGATGGTATTAGCGCACCAAGCCCATTCCCCCAACCAGCCCGCCGAAGTCCATGATTCTGGGGTAGGCACCCGGCTCCCACAGACCTTCGATTAAACCTGCGCCAGGATAGGCGACGAGCAATTCGACACCTGAATCAAGGCGCAGCGCGGTCTCACCCTCTGCGAGCCACACTCCGCCTGCCTCGAAGCACTTGTTGTCGATCGTACCACTCCCTTCGAGCGGTACTAGCCAGATAGGCCGGCCGTCGCTGGCGAGCGTCGCCTCGCCGGAGCGCTTCCAGCGCTCAAGCACGAAGGAGGCGTTGTCTGCAAGGATGGTTCGACCCAGCGCGACCTCCTTGGCAACGTACGGTGCGACATACGGCACAGGATTGCTCACCGCGATGCCATCTTCGAGGTGCAGCTCTCGCGGCCGACCATAGTCGTAAAGGCGGTAGGTCAGGTCGACATTCTGTTGCACTTCGACCAGCGTCAGGCCCGGCCCGATCGCATGGACGGTGCGCGCGGGCGAATAATAGACATCTCCCGCCTCGACCGCCTTCCAGTCGACAAGATCCTCGATCGTGCCGTCAAGCGCGGCGCGGCGAAGTTCGTCTTGGGTCATGGGTATCACCGTCCCTATCGCGATGGTTGCACGCGGTTCTGCGGCAAGTACCACCCACGCCTCATCCTTGCCGCGCCGATAACCGTGCGCCTGCGCCGCCGTATCGTCGGGGTGAACCTGGATCGACAGCTTCTCGCTGGTGAAGAGATATTTTATGAGCAGCTCGGGATCGCCGGGGGCCTCGAACCATATCTCGCCGACGGGGTCGTCGCCTGGCGGCACGCTGCCAAAGCACGGCCACAGGTTGGTCCGCCCCCAAGGTTTCCTTACCCGCTTGGTGGTGAGGCGGATGGCGGGCATGGCGGGCTCCTTCAACCGAGGGTGGCGAATATCAGGGTGAGCGATGCATCGCGCGTGTCATTGAGACGTCGCAGGGCTCATGCCACTCTCCTTGTGGAGAATTCGAGAATTTGCGCATTGCCTGTCCGGTCCGACCGCCGCGCTGTTCGCGTTCAGCTCAACCCGATTACGGTCAGGCGCAGGCTGGAAAAATACACTCGAACCTGCCAGTCTTCGCGGCAATCGCTCTATTTTGTGCGCGGCGATTCCGGCAATCCGCTCAAGCGCTTCCATCTGCGGAATGTCGCACGGAAATCGCCCGTACGATTCTGTGCGTTCGCCCATGCTGGGACCGGTCCATATTTCCAAATCATACCCAGATGCTCGAGGAGGATGAACGCACATGCCGACGATCAGCTTTTCGTCGGCAGCGAGTCGCAGAAGCTTGGCAAACATTATCATCTCCTGTGTGTTTGAGGGCCTATCTGCTGATCAGGAAATCCAGCCACGATCTACCTCCGAGATCCTGATTCGGCGAGAATGACCAAATCGAGTCCATAAGTCCTTACGTATTGATCCCCTGGCCGGTTCTGCCTGAAGAGACCTTATTGTTATGTGCGGCACTGAAGTGGTTACGTAAAAATCCCAATTCAGCGCGAAGGCACCGTGCCCTACCGACGCGACAGTGCCATCCACCGAGGGCGAATGTCGGACCAGGACAGGCTCGCGCAATTTGGCGCTCGCGTCTTTATTGATCAGCGCGGATTATTCGAATGGAGACCGATCAGCATGACCGCACGCGCAAAGCTGAACTTCTATGATCGCGTTCTTCGGCCGGATCCATCGCGCACCGTCGTCCGTCCTTTTGAGCCGAATTATCCCAGAGATTTCGACGGCGGCACGTCGCGCACCCAGGAGACTGTCGATCTGATCGTGGCGCTCGACGAGGCTGAGTTGGCGCGTCAGCTGAAAGGCGTCACACTATCCCTGGACGAGAACCACCGCGACGTCGATGCGATGTTGCTTCGCCGGTTCAACGATATCGCCGGGCGGATTGAGGGCGCCGACCGGATCACCGTTGAGCAGCAGCGGTTGATCGGTGCCTATTGCAGTGAAGAATTTGCATACGAGGCCGCTGCGCTGTTCAACCCAAGCGCGGTACTTCATCCTGATCAGTCGGGGCTCCCTGTAGGCACCATCCGTTTCGTGATGTCGCTGCGAGGCATCGGCGAGGGGCATGTATCTTCCGTGACGTTCCGCACCGGCACATGGACGCCTGGCGGCGCACTTTTGGTCGATGATCCCAGCCCGACATCGGTATCGCCCCTCATCGATACGTGCGGGAGAGGGGAGGGCATAGCAGCACGCCTGTGTTGCGCCGGCAGTCGCACGATCTCGGAGACAGTGCTTTTCCCGGTCCTGCCGAGCCAAACGCAGGGTATCGAGGATACGCGCCTTGTTCGCTTCTGCGAGGATGATGGCAGCATCAGCTACCATGGTACATATACAGCGTTCGGCGGTGGCCAAGTGCGATCGGAATTGCTGAGCACGGCCGATTTTAGATCGTTCGAGATGCGCGTCCTGACCGGCCAGGCCTCGAGTGGAAAGGGCATGGCCCTTTTCCCTCGCCGCATAGCGGGAAAATACGCCATGCTTGGGCGTCAGGACAGCAAAAACATCTGGCTTCACTTCTCCGATGAATTGCTTAACTGGGCAGGTGGCGAAAAGCTCATTACACCAAAATTCCCTTGGGAATTCGTCCAGATGGGCAATTGCGGGTCGCCGATCGAGATTGACGAAGGCTGGTTAGTGATGACCCACGGCGTTGGTACGGTCCGCAACTATTGCATTGGCGCATGCCTGCTCGACAAGAATGACCCATCAAAGCTGCTGGCGCGCACGCCGCGCCCGGTACTGGCCCCGAGCCCGCACGAGAGGGACGGGTACGTACCCAACGTCGTCTATAGCTGCGGTGTGATCGTTCACGATCGAACGATGTTACTACCCTATGGAGTGGCCGATAGCTTCACTGCCTTTGCTACGGCCTCGATTGATAACCTCCTAAGTGTGATGGAGTAGGTCACTCGAACTGATTGGGAATTGCTGACTGTTCGAGCGGTAGATGCCGTTCAAGGAAGACGAACGTCAATTCGGGGCGGCCGCGCGTCGTTTAGCGATGTTGGCTGTGCACAGGGGATACCATGCCATAGCAATCGGATCAGGGTTTGAGGCAAGCGAGAATTGCCATCATCGCGGTCCGGGTCTCCGCCACGTCTCGCACGGGGATTACGTCGATTCCGGCTGTGCGAACGGGATCATCGTTGCCACCGGGATAGATCGCGTCTCCCATGAACAGCATCGCCGACTGCGGAATGCCGGATTCCTCGGCAAGACGGCGCATTCCATAAGCCTTGTCGATGCCCTGGCGAGTAATGTCGATGGAGGTTGATCCCCCCACGTTGACGGACAGCTCGGGCAGTCGTGATCGAAGCGCTGCCTGCAGTGCCTTGCGCTTGGCGAAGTCGGGATCCCACGCTTTCTTTGCGTCGAGCGGCGCCTCCTGTCCAAGTCCAGAGAAAGTAATCTGGCTGCCGCGGTCCTCAATCCGCTCACCCCATGTCCTCTCGTCAGGAAGGCCCACTTCCCTTGGGGCCAGTTCAAACGCCTGAAGAATGCGCCTGCGCTCGTCGGGGTCGAATACATCAGCATAGACCGGCTTCCAGGCATCCGTGAAGCGGTAGAGCTTGGTGCCCGTGGTTGGCATGATGAATAACTGACGGAGGTCAGCTCTGACGGGCAATCGCGACACGACTTGTGCTTCGAACTGAGGCCAGTCGCCACCGGAGATCACCGCGACGCCGACGAGATCAAGCAGCTTGGCAAGCAACTCGGCCGTTTCTTGGCCTATAGGCTGTTTGCTCTCGGCCAGGGTGCCGTCAAGGTCGAAGGCGATAAGGCGCTTCATCGCGGGACTCCAATCAGGGTGCTGTCGCTCGGCGGATAGGCGGCGCTCGAGCGATCGGGTTCGATATTCTTCAGGCGGACGGTAACCGGTGCGACGGTTGCATCGAGGATCGCCTGCGCGATAGCCGGCTTTGACGGCCCTCCGAACGCGATGAACTTTTCCAAGATGTCGCGGCGGATCCGCTCTTGGCCAGGCTCGATCATCTCGAAGCCTCCATCAGGATGATATTGTCTATCGCTTGGGCAGCGCCGTCCTCCTCGTTCGACAGGGTCACCTGGTCAGCGGCGGAGCGGACCGCATCGGGACCCTGCCCCATCGCAATCGAGAAGCCGGCGCGCGCGAACATCGGCAGGTCATTACGCTCGTCGCCGAGCACGGCAACGTTGGCGAGCGGTACGCCGATCGCGGCTGCCAGCGCGGCGACGCCATCGCCCTTGTTGGCCTGGGGAGCGGTAATGTCGAGATAGTAAGGCTGCGAACGGCCGACAGTCGCAAACTGTCCGAGCGCTGCCGCGATCTCGCCGTCAAGTCGCGCGAGGAATGCATGGTCACCGCTGACGCCGACGATCTTGTCGGGATGAGCGAGCAATGCCGCGAAGTCGTCCTTGATTATCGGCTCGATGCTTGCCGCGCGTCGCTCGCGCGGAACATACACATCGTCGGTTGCTTGGGCATACCAGAGGCCGCCCGAGAACAGCCACGGCGTGACGGCCGGGTGCTCAAGCAGGGCGAGTGCTCGCGCGGCGCATTCGGGATCAAGCTGATCTGCCGAAACGACAGTCCCGTCGGGCCGGACGATCGTGCCGCCGTTGAAGGCGCCGATGACGCCTGTGAGCTCCAGCCGCTTCGCGATCCAGAGCATGCCGCTGGGCGGGCGGGCACTGATCAGGCTCACCGCAATACCAGCCGTCCTGGCCCGTCCAACCGCAGAGATCACGCCGTCGGAGAGGGTTTTGTCCTGGCGGAGGAGCGTGCCATCTATATCAGAGACGATCAGGCGAATAGGGTCGCTCATCCGAGGTGATGCCAGCGTCGATGCGAGCGGTGCATCAGCGCATCTGCACTTTCGGGGCCGGCGCTGCCTGCGGCGTATTCCTCGGGGGTGCCTTGCGCCCACAGATCGAGGAGCGGCTGCACGGCGCGCCAGCCGCCTTCGATCTGCGCGGCACGTTGAAACAGCGTCTGGTCGCCCGATTGCACGTCATACAGCAAAGTTTCGTAGCCGGTCTGGTGGCCCACGTCGAAATGGTCCCGGTAGCGGAAATCCATGGCGACCGGCGCAGTGTTCACGACGAGCCCAGGCCGCTTGACCACAAACTCAAGGCTGATGCCCTCGTCGGGCTGAATTTGCACCACAAGACGGTTGGGGGGCAGCCGGTCCACCACCGTCTCCTGGAAAAGCGCCAGCGGCACGTCGCGGAATTGGACGACGATCTCAGTATCACGGGTCGCCAGCGCCTTCCCGGTGCGCAGATAGAAGGGCACGCCCGACCACCGCCACGTCTCCACGTGCAACTTGAGCGCGGCGAAGGTCTCCGTGCGGCTGGCAGGGTCAACGTCGGGCTCATCGAGATAGGCGGAAACGGCCTTGCCAGCGATGGCGCCGGAGCAATAGCGCCCGCGAATTGCCTCGGTCGGGTCGATCGGGCGGATGGCGGCAATGACCTTCTCTTTCTCCGTCCGGATCGCATCGGCATCGAAGCTGATCGGCGGCTCCATCGCTATCAACGCCAGCAGTTGGAAGAGGTGATTGGGAACCATGTCGCGCAATGCGCCGGTGGCATCGTAGAATCTGCCGCGCGTGCCGACGGTCACCGCCTCGGCCGCCGTTATTTGGACATGATCGACGTAGCGGTTGTTCCAGACGGCTTCGATCATGGTGTTGCCGAAGCGTGTGACCATGATGTTCTGCACGGTCTCCTTCCCAAGGAAATGATCGATCCGGTAGATCTGGGACTCGCTGGCGCGGGAAAGGATTTGCCGGTTCAGCGCCTGTGCAGAGGCAAGGTCGGTCCCGAACGGTTTTTCGATCACGACGCGGCGGAAACCATCGGTCTCGTTGAGCAGCCCTGCATCGCCGAGCTGATTGACGACGGTCCCGAAGAAGGCCGGCGCGGTGGCGAGGTAGAAGATCGCGTTCCCGGTAAGTTGGCTGCCGAGAGCCTGATACATTGTCGAATCGGCGAAATCGCCCTTCAAATAGCGGATACGACTGCGGAGCCATGGCCAGTTGGCATCGTCCTTCACGAATTCGTCAAGCGCCTGGCGCAGCTGCTCGTCGTCGCTGTCATGATGGCTGACACCGACGAGCGCCATGTCCTCATTCAGCAAGCCGGCCCGAGCGAGGTTAACGAGCGCGGGTATCAGCAATCGGCGGGCGAGGTCCCCAAATGCGCCGAAGATAACGAAGGTAGCAGAGGGTGCAGTCAGAGCATCGCTCATTGCGGCATCTCGACATGGCCGCCGAAGCCGAACCGCATCGCCGAGAGCAGCTTGTCGCCGAACGTCGTGTCGACCCGGCTGCGGTAGCGCGCGAACAGTGCCGCTGAGAGCACGTAGGCAGGGACTGCCTCCTCCATTGCCGCCTCGATCGTCCAGTGACCCTCGCCGGAATCCGCGACCTGGCCCGAGAACTGCTCCAGCATTTGGTCTTTGGCGAGCGCCGTCGCGGTCAGATCGAGCAACCAGGACGAGATCACGCTGCCGCGGCGCCAGACCTCGGCGATGTCAGTGAGGTTGAGGTCGAAGCGCTCGTCTTCCGGCAGCTTGGCGGATGACTTGCCCTTCAGGATGTCGAACCCCTCAGCATAGGCCTGCATCAAGCCATATTCGATGCCGTTGTGAACCATCTTGACGAAATGGCCCGAGCCGGCTGGACCGGCATGGATATACCCCTTCTCGGCGCGGGTGTCCTCGTTGGGACCGCCGCGATCCGGCGTGCGTGCGATCGTCCCAAAGCCTGGTGCCATGGCCTCGAAGAGAGGATCGAGACTGTCGAGCGTCGCGGCATCGCCTCCGATCATCATGCAATAGCCTCGGTCAAGGCCCCACACACCGCCCGAGGTGCCCACATCGACATAGTGGAGCCCCTTCATGGCGCACAGCTTCGCCCGGCGGATGTCGTCCTTGTAGAAGCTGTTGCCGCCGTCGATAATTATGTCGCCTGGGGAGGCCAGGCCCATCAGCGTCTTGATCGTGCTCTCCGTCGGCGGCCCAGCCGGCAGCATCACCCAGAAAATGCGCGGGCTCTCCAGCTTGGCTGCGACCTCCTCAAGCGAAGCGGCGGCGGTCGCGCCTTCGCCGGCCAGCATGTCCACCAGCGGCGGGTTCCGATCGAAGGCGACGATCTCGTGACCGCCGCGCATCAGACGGCGCGCAATATTGGCTCCCATTCTGCCGAGGCCGATCATCGCTATACGCATGTGCTCATTCCTCAGTTTTGGGTCGCCGCGATGACAGCTGCGCGCAAGGTTTCGATGCCGCCGCCGTCCTTCTTGATGTGGACCCGCAGCACTGGCCGCCCGCGCGCAGCAAGCACGGCCATGTCGCCGCGCGCCTGCGCAATCTGAATGGTGCCGAAGCTCGCTTTCCTGCCTGGGATCGACAGATCGGGATGGGGATCGCGCGTGATCGTCAGAAACAACCCGCTCGCCGGGCCGCCTTTATAGGCCTGGCCCGTCGAGTGCAGGAAACGCGGCCCAAAACCCGCGACCGTCGCCACCGCCTTGGTAGCGCGCACCGCCACCCGCATCGCAGCCATTGCCGCCGCGTTCGCCTCGTCGCGCTCGATAAATCCGAGGAATCCGGCATAATGCCCGGGCTCCAGCCGGGCAAAGTGGAGCCGCAGCAGGTTCGCCGGATCGCCCGAGCCGAATCCGCTTTCGCCAGCAGCGTAGATCGCCAAGTCTGCGTCTTCCGCGATCGCAATCTCTGGTTCAAGCGCACTGGAAGCTTCATAAGCATCGACGAGCTTGCGCGTGGCGATTTTGGCATCCTCCACGTCGGGCTGGTCGAACGGATTGATCCCAATAATGGCGCTTGCAATTGCCGTCGCGATTTCCCAGCGGAAGAACTCCTGGCCGATCAAATCGCGTGAGGCGACCGTGATCCGGATGAGGGGATGGCCGGCCTGCTTTAGCTGCGCGAGCTTGCTGTCCAGCCCGTCCTCCGCGTCTCCTTCGAGGTGAAGATGCACGAACAGGCGATCGCTCCCGTAAACCTCCGGCGGTCCCGCGGGCTCAAGGTCGACCGGAATAATCCCCTTGCCTTTCTTGCCCGTCGACTCAGCAAGCAACTGCTCGAGCCAGGCCCCGAACGGTTCTAGTCCCTTGGATGCCAAGATGGTTAGCTTGTCGCGCCCGCTGATAGCCGCCTCGCCGATTATCACCCCAAGGCGCACGCCAGGGTTTGCTGCAGGAGGTGAATCGGCACCGCAGGCGAAGACCATTGGCTGGGTTTTCTCGTAGAAATCCTGGATATCGATGCCCATCGCGGCGGCGGGAACCATGCCGAAAGCCGACAGCACCGAATAGCGCCCGCCGACCGCGGGATCGCCTGCGAAGATATGTGCGAAGCCATCCGCCTTCGCGGTCTTGTCCAGCTTCGATCCAGGGTCGGTGACCGCAACGAAATGGCTGCCGTCCCGGCCGGCCGCTTCATAGAAATAGGCGCGCAGGAGCTCAGGCTCCATTGTCGATCCCGATTTGGAGGATATTATGAACAGCGTGTTCGCCGGGTCAATCGCTGCCGCGACCGTCGCGATCTGGCCGGGGTCGCTGGTGTCGAGCACGTGCAGCTTTGGGCTACCCTTTGCGCTGCCGAGGATGCGCGCGATCACCTCGGGGCCGAGGCTCGATCCGCCCATGCCGAGCAGCACCGCGTCCTTGAAGCCTTTGGCTTCTTCACCGAGCATCTTGAGCGTGTCTGGATCAACCTGCTCACTGCGGGCGGCGGCGAGCCACCCGAGCCATTTGCCCTCGTCCTTGCCGGTCCAGAGCGAGGCATCGCCCTTCCACAGCCGGCGCGGCCACGCCTCGGCGCGAGCGGTTTCGAGGCGCGTGGCGACAGCCTCCTGAAGTCCTGCCGGGAGATCGACTGCCATCAAGTTTTGTCGGCGGCCGAGGAACGCGGTACGCTTGCCCGCGACCGCGCCAAGCAGTGCATCCGCCGCATCGGCGAACAGCGTCACGCCCGCCTCGACCAACCCGGTGGTGACGTCGCCCAGTTTGAGGCCGAGACGCTCGGTTTCGGCCAGCACATGGAGTGCTTTATCCAGATTATCGGTCAGTGTGGCCAGGGCCGTGCCATGGTCACGGAACGCGTCCATCGTCCCAGGCGGCATCGTGTTGACAGTGTCGGGTCCGATCAGCGAGTCGATGTAGAGCGTATCGGGGTAGGCGGGGTCCTTAACCCCGGTTGAGGCCCACAGTAGTCGCTGCGGCATCGCTCCCCTGGCGGCCAGCGCCTGCCAGCGGTCGCTCGCCAGCATCTCCTGGAACCAGGCATAGGCAAGCTTGGCATTGGCGATTGCGACTTGGCCGCGAATTGCATTTAGAGCCTCGCTCTCCGGGTCGCCTTCCCTGACGCGCGCATCAATCGTCTTGTCGATCTGCGCATCGATGCGGCTGACGAAGAAGCTCGCGACGCTAGCGATCCGGCTGATCGCTTCTCCCTTCTTCACCCGAGCCTCGAGGCCGGCCATATAGGCCTCCGCGACCGCCTGATAAGCGGCGAGCGAGAAAAGCAATGTCACATTGATGTTGAGCCCATCCTCGATCAGTCGACGGATCGCAGGAATGCCAGCCCGTGTGCCGGGCACCTTCACCATCAGATTGGGCTCGGCCACCATCTGCCACAGTCGCCTTGCTTCCCCGATCGTCTCCTTGGTGTCGGTGGCGACATAGGGCGAAACCTCAAGGCTTACATAGCCGTCTTTGCCGCCGAGGCGGTCGTACACCGACCGCAGATCCGCGGCGGCTGCCTTGATGTCCGCCGTCGCCTCGCTTTCGTAGGCATCAGTGACGCTCGCGTCGGCCTTGCCGAGGAAGCTTCTGAAACCCTCGTCATAGGCGTCCCCATGGCCCATCGCCTTCTCGAAGATCGAGGGGTTGGAGGTGACGCCGGTCAGACCGTCCTTCTCAATCAGCTTGCGCAGCCCGCCTTCGTTAAGAAATTTGCGGTCTACGAAGTCTAGCCACACGGCCTGTCCCGCAGCACCAAGGTCTTTGAGAAGGCTGGTCATTTGTTCTTCTCGATCAGATCGCGCGCCACGGCGCAGATATTGTCGACGGTGAAACCAAATTTTTCCTGGAGATTGGCGAGCGGCGCCGAGGCTCCGAAGGTCTTCATAGTTATTGTCCCGCCGTCATGTCCGACATAGCGGTCCCAACCCATCGACCCGCCCTGCTCGACGGCGAGCCGCGTGCGCACCGCATCGGGGAACACGCTCTGGCGATAGGCGTCGTCCTGCTTTTCGAACAAGGACCAGCTCGGCAGCGAAACCACTCGCGATCGGACGCCTTCGCCCGATAACTTCTCGTGGGCGGCCACCACCATCGGCAGTTCGCTGCCGGTACCGATAAGGATGATCTCGGGATCTCCGCGCTCGGCGTCGCCAAGGATGTAGCCGCCTTTCTCCAGCCCGTCGGCGGATGCATATTTACGCCGATCGAGCGTCGGGATCGCCTGGCGCGAGAGGATCAGCGCGGTCGGCTCGTGGCTATGGCTGAGAGCGACCTTCCACGCTGCCGCCACCTCGTTTGCGTCGCCCGGCCGGATCGTGTCGAGCCCGGGGATGGCTCGAAGCGTGGCCAGATGCTCGATCGGCTGGTGGGTTGGCCCGTCTTCGCCGACGCCGATTGAATCATGCGTGAACACGAAGACGACCGGCAGTTCCATGATCGCTGCCAGCCTTATCGGCGCGCGCATATAATCCGCGAAGACTAGGAATGTGCCGGTGTAAGGGCGCAGGTACGATAGCGCCATGCCATTGGCGATCGATCCCATTGCATGCTCGCGCACACCGAAGTGCAAGTTGCGACCTGAATGGTCGTTCTTCCCAAACGAAGCCGCCCCCTGAAAAGTCATGCTAGTCTTGGTCGAGGGCGAGAGATCCGCCGCGCCGCCGATCAGCAGCGGCACGTGCGGTGCGATTGCGTTCAGCACCTTGCTGCCGCTGTCGCGCGAGGCCAGCCCCACGGCATCGGGAGGGAAGGTAGGGATTGCCGCCTGCCAGCCGCTCGGCAGCTTGCCCTGACGCAACAAGGCCATCTCGGTGGCTTCGGTGGGAAAGCTCTCGCGGTACCGGGCGTACATCGCTTCCCATGCTTCGCGCGCGGGCCGACCTCGACCGGAAACAGCATTGCGGAAGGCCTCGGCTATGCCATTTGGCACAAGGAACTTGGCTTCTTCAGGCCAGCCATAGGTCTTCTTGGTCGCACGGACATTGTCCTCGCCCAATGGCTCGCCATGCGCCTTCTCGCTGCCTGCTTTTGGGCTACCCCACCCAATTACGGAATGAACGACAATGAAAGTTGGCCGATCATCGGTAGCACGAAAGGCGTCAATCGAGCGGGCAAAGGCTTTGGTGTCGTTGGCATCGTCGACATGGATGACGTTCCAGCCATAGCCCTCGAATCGTTTGCCGACATCCTCGGTGAAGGCGAGCTCGGTCGAACCTTCGATCGAGATATGATTGCTGTCGTAGATCCAGCAGAGATTTGACAGGGCGAGATGTCCGGCGAGTGATGCGGCCTCACTCGAGACGCCCTCCATCATGTCGCCGTCGCCGCACAGCACATAGATGTTGTGATCGAACAGCTCGAAACCGTCGCGGTTGAAGCGCGAGGCAAGCGCCCGCTCGGCAATCGCCATGCCGACCGAATTACCGCACCCTTGGCCCAGCGGACCGGTGGTCGTCTCGACACCAGTAGTCATGCGGTATTCGGGGTGGCCCGGGGTCTTCGAGCCGAGTTGGCGGAACTGCCTGATGTCGTCGAGACTGACTGCGGGCTCGCCCGTCGGCTTGCCGTCAGCGTCGATCTCCTTGATCCCGGCCAAGTGCAGCACCGCATAAAGCAACATGGACGCATGGCCGATCGACAAAACGAAGCGATCACGGTTCGGCCAGTCGGGCATATCCGGATCGTAGCGGATGAAGTCGCGCCAGAGCGTGTAGGCCACCGGCGCCATCGCCATCGGCGTGCCCGGATGGCCGGAATTGGCCTTCTGTACGGCATCCATCGCCAACGTGCGGATGGTGTCGATCGCGAGCCTTTCGAGCGCTTCGTCCTGTCGGACCAGCTGTGTCGAAGCCGTGTTCATGAACTTGGGCCTCCTCGGGAGACATTGGGCGTGGGTTGGCTTTCGTATCCGGGATTTGTCAGAAGACATGTTTGGTGCATGCAGACCGTTCTGGATGGCGAGTCGTGCGTGAGTTGGTGGACTAGCCAACTGGCAGCGCAGATATCCGCCGACCGGTTTCCGAGGACTGCGCTTGGTGCATCCGACCCGACCATGATGTCGGGCTTGAGCGCGCTTGCTCCGCTGTTGGCGAGGGCAAGGCCTTTGCGAGCACCTTTGATGGCGTCCTGGGCCGTGCCGACGTCATTCGACATCAGTGCATGGTGAAGCCGCGCCTGCTCGGCCGTTAGAAGCTCGGCACCCGATCCCAGGCGATTGAGCGCTTCGTCACGTACTGCGCCCCGTGCCTCGTTGAACAGCTTTGGCCAGTCCATCATCGGCGGATGAAAGGGCTTAGCGCCCATAGGCCCGCAACAACCGGTTGGTGCCGCGCCCATTTTGGCTCCCAGTGACGGCCCCATCATCTGCTTTATCATAGCGGCCATCGGATTGCCCGAAACCGGCATGGCGGATGGCGCGCCACCACCACCACTCGGGTGGCGTGAGGCATGGTCAACCGCGGACGTCAGCGCAACTGCGCTCATCATCAGCGGCCGCGACAACGTGAGAGTATTGATGTTGCTGCGCGCGTGCTTCATTTGGGCGTATTTCTACATGTCATCCTGCATGGGCATCGGTTTGTCTGCGGCCGGCATCGGGGCGCGCTTGGCCGCTGCAGGCTTGGCATGGCGACGGTGTTTGGCGTGCTTCGATTTGGCCATCGGCATTTTCTTCATGCCGCAACAGCCAGGCTTGCCCTTCGCCATTGGAGGCGTGGCCGAAGGCATTTGCATCCCATCATTCATCGGCATTCCGGCCATGCCGTCATGCTTCTCCATCATGCCACCGGCCGGCATCCCGCCACCGCTGGCAGACATCGGGGGCTGGGGCGAAGCTTGCCCGGTCGCTTGCCCCTGAGCAGCGGCGATGCCTGGCAGCAGCAGGATGGCACCGGCGATTGTTAGCGCGCGCAAAGAATAAGAACGTCTCTTGGTCATGGTAGATACTCCGTTTGAGTGAGGGTCGTGCGGCTGAGCGGAACAGGAAAGTGTCATAAGGCACTGTTTGGCTCGATACAGCGATAGATGGTGGCCGGGTGAACGTTGAAGGTCCT
>NZ_JACIJP010000010.1 GCF_014199435.1 Sphingobium subterraneum
GAAGATCCGATTGCGGCGCTGCTGGGTGCCGCGGCGAGCTCTGCGGGTCGCTGGGTGCAGCAAGACCTCAATGTGCTCCACAAGGGTCTGGAACACGGTCAGGAGCGCCTGTCGGGGCGCTACGCCTCCTCTCGCGCACCCGATGCCTGGGGCCTGCTGCTAGGACTTGGGCCCCTCACCCGCGCCGAGCTCGCCCGTGCGCTCGATGTGACCGCACGCACGGCCTCACAGATTGCCTTGGCGCTTGTGGAGGCAAAGTTGGTTGCTCCCCCTGCCCCGGAACGACCGTTGCAGCCCGTAATGCCGCGCCGCTGAGACAGCCTGGAGACGCCCGACTTAACCCAAGCTTTTCGCCTCTTGTCTATCTTCATCAAGAAATTCAAATTCAAACATCATGTTGATGTTAGACGGTTTATATGAATCTTTAAAAGGTTAAGCCCTGTGATTTGCAGCGCAGACCAGCTTGAATCCACGAGTCGCATGTTGGGGGCTGTTCCCGGAGGATCGATGATCGGTTCCTGAAATGTCGGGTGTTCCGTTCCCGAAGTATCGTTGGATCGTTCCCCTTGTGTCGGATGCCGTTCCTGAAAGGTCGAAGCCGCAGGATTATGCGCTGTTTGAGCGTGTCATTTGAATCAGTTTGTAAGGCGGGATTCGGAAAGAGCTTCAATTGGCTGCGTGTGGTGTCGAGCAAGCCAGTCGGCAGGATTGGCGTCCGTGTGCAACACGACACAATGGGAACGGCGTCGAGGTTTTGGGTGTTCATGGCTTTGGAGCTAATGAGAAAGCATAGGTTGTGCGATGCCCTCTTGTGTCACTTGCCACGCGCAGAATGGCGCGTCGCCAGAACATCAACCTCCCCGCAGCTCGTGCCGGTGCTTTTCATGCCAGCGCCGGACATAGCCGATAAATGCCCTTTGCCAGTTGGCAGGCGTACGGGAGGAATCCGCGTTCACCCAGGCTTCGAACTCCGCATGCAGGTTATAGAGGTCCCAACCCGGGCATTCTGATCGTAGTAGAGTAAGGGTCTCGTCGGTTATAAAACCGCGCGTGGCCTTGTCGCTCAGTCCGGCTACCGCTTTGTTGATGAGCTTAGTAGCGTCAAAATTTGCTGCGGGCGAAGTAGGCGCAGTGGTATGTGTCGGCTTGTCTTCGTCTGAAGGTTTCCTAGAGGAAACTTTTGGCGGCGTCGATGGATTGGCTGACCCGGATTCGTTCTGTGGCACCTTCCCTTGGATCCCGCGGGGCTCAGCAGCGCCATCATCACGGCGCATGCGTAGCATCGGCTCTTTGCGACCCTCGCTATCCTCAATGGACAGCTGGTAGCCCGGCAATGCGTTCTTTGCAGCGATCTTGATGATCTCGAACTTGAAGCGACGATAGGGACCCTCAGCTCCGCTCTTTTCAAACAGAGTGGGCATGGAGATTGCGAAGCCCCCCTCCCCTGCCCCACCGGCATGCTTCCTCGCGACGCGGTAAAGCCAGCGCTCGCGGCCGCCAGTGATGTCGAAATAGGCGCGGTCGATAGACAGCACCCCGCCCTTCATCAGCACGCCTTCCCAGAACCAGTTGCTTAGTTCGAGAGTCATTCCCCTGGATCGCTCGGTGCGCTCGTCGACCAATTGGGTCCAGCCATCGAGCCAGCTGAAAGTGGCCTCTCTGCGATTCTCAGCGCGAATATTGGTCTTGACCGTAGTAGACACAAGTCGATCCAGTGCCTGGCCAAGCAGCTCATAAGCCCGTCCCGTAGTGGGGCGTCCAATGGCGCGCAACAAATCGTATGGCATGATATGAAGCGTGCGAGGAATGTCGTTCAGCCCGCGTCGCTGCATGTCGGCCAGCATCGAGGCGCAGTAAATCAGGATGTCGGCGTCCCAGATTGTTGCCATGCCAAATTGCGGGTTGGACGAGACGTTGACCCATAGTTTGCCATCGGGCGACGTGTAATCAATCGCCTTGACCCGCTTGGTCTTGGCCAGTGAGAAGAACGGACGCTCCATCATCTCGCGCTGATCGCGCAGTGGGAGGTCGGCGAGATACGGCAGAAACAGATCGAACTGTTCGTTGATTGCGCGCTTGGCGGCCCGTGTTTCAGGAGTGCTCGTAGCGCTCATCGGGAAGTTTCCTCAAGGAAACATTTCGCCCCATCCAGACAGAAGTTTCCTCGAGGAAACTCTCTTACAAGGGCCCCAAGCGAGCTCAAGCTAGCGAAACCCCGTTCTGCCGCAATGTCTCCAGAACGGTTTGCAAAGCCTTCTGCAACTGCTCGTCACTGGCACCGCCACCTGTAGGCAAATGGAGAGTGACACCCTGACGAGTAACGGATTTGACCGCTAGGATCGGTCGGCCAAACTGCCCTGCAATTTCAATCCGCGTATCGGCCACTCGAACTCTAGGGGCGCTCGACGCGTCCATCAGGCGCTTGAGGACAACAGCACCAGCAAGCGGTGGGGAAGCAATGGCAGAGGCCGCCGCGTTCGAAGTAGCAATGGCACCCGCTTCGGCAACGATTGCCTGGGCACGATTATGGTCGTCCAACGCACTCGCTAGAGCATAAGCCGGATTCAGTGTCAGTTCGCTTAGATCAGAGAACGCAGACAGCACGGTGTCCGGAATTGTGGCGGCCTTGAGCATTTTGGACAACCAGCCCTTGGACAGCTTCAAGCGTTCGGCCATGCGCACCGCCTTGCCGCCATAATGGGCTTCAAGCGCCGCAGCATAGTTGCGCGCTCGCTCGATATCCGAGACATCCTTGCGCGCGCGGTTCTCAATGTCGGCGAGACGGAAAGCTGCTTCGTCATCCAGATCGGCGACCTGGGCGAGCAGTTTCATTTCCGGATAGGAGTTGGCGCGCAGCCACGAGATCGCAAAATGCCGCCGGGTGCCCGCGATCACCTCATAGTCATAGTCGGGATCACCGCTGACATGGCGCACCACGACAGGCACCTTCTGAGCACCCTCAGCGAGGATTGAATCGATCAGATCTTGCACCGCTTCTACCGAAAGTCGTTCCTGAATTCGGGCATTACCCACCCAGAGACGTACCCTGGCCGGATTGATCAGAAGCTGGGTGACCTGCCGAACCTCCCCCGATGCCGCACGCGCAAGTGCATTCTCACGGCCAAGCAGACTCAAGCCGGCGCGGTTGCTGGCACGCGCTGGTCCGGCATTGTGCGGGGCAGGGGAGGGGGCATCCTCAACTACCAAGGGAATCGCCTGGCTTTCCGCGGGAGCTGGTGCCTCATCAGCAAGGAGACCGGCCAGATAATCGCTTTGCTTGCGGGCCATCAGACAAACTCCCCCATCCAGCGTTCCCGAAAGATAGTCGAACATAACATGAACATCAATTCCCGAGCTGGCATCCTATCCATTGACCACTGCCTCCTCGCTCGCGGGCGCCGCTATACCCCAGCCGCGCCTCACCATGGCTTCCACCTGGCCCAGGGCTTCGTCGAGGTTGGCCCGGCAGCGTTTGTGGGTGCGCGGTGTGCCGATAGGGCGCTCAAGCTCGTACACGGTCATCATGCGTAAAGCCGCATGGCTGATTTCTGCGCTTTCAAGGATCGGGACTGGCAAAAGCGCAGGACCGAACGTCTGCTCCATGATTTGCCGCACCATGGCGTGACTGGGATCATTGGAATCGAATTTGGAACAGATCAGCCGAATAAAATCATACTCAACTTCGATTCCCGCCTGCGCGAGCTGCGAGGTCACCTGATCCATCATCGAGAGGAACTGAACCGTGGAACAGAAATCGGGCGTCGTCGCTGCCATTGGTACCAGCAAAGCATTGGCCGCCTGCATCACCGCTAGGCTGATCGTGCCGAGGGCGGGGGGAGGATCGAGGATGACGATGTCATAGTCGCGCGCGAGATCCTGCAAACCGCGTTTCAGCTTGCGAAAGCGCGATGCGAGGACCGAGCCGCCGTCTGCCCCGGATGCCGCGAGTTCATATTCCACATCGAACAATTCCAAGTTTGACGGAATTAGGTCGACGTTCGGCCACGGGGTCTTTTGGACGGCATAGAGCAGGTCAGTTTGTGTCGGATCGATCGACAAATAGGGGTAAAGCGTCTGCTCGCGAGCTATGTTGAAATGCGGATTAAAGCCGAACAGCGTCGTAGTCGTCGCTTGGCTGTCGCAGTCGACCACAAGGACCCGATAGCCTTGAACGCCGAAGTAGTGCGCAAGATGTGTCGTGACAGTCGACTTGCCGACACCACCTTTGAAATTCTGCACCGCAATGATCGCGGGTCGATCGAGCGGTGCCCGGGCAGGGGAGGCACCCAGAACCTCACGCATGTTTAGGAGTGCTTCGATAGAATAGCCCGACCGGCGACCGTTTTCGGTAGGTGGGGGTGGCGGGAGCCGACCGTCGTCTTCAGCCATTCTGATGCGATTGGTCGAACAGCCCAATAGTGTTGCCGCTTCGGCAATGCCATATCGCACGGTGAGCGCTTTCCGGCTCTCGGGCAGGAACGCCTGCCGCCGCAACCGTTCAATCATTTTTTCGCCAGCTTCAGCCATTTCGGCAATGCGGGAGACTTCTGAATTCATAACTGCCCCGATGCACGCGAATGAATGTTTTTCTTCCTGTAGCAGGAGGAATTCATTCAGTCTAGCGCAGGCCTGGACGTGAAGCGAGCACGCATCGCTTTCCATGTCTCTATTTCTTTGAGCGATAGAGAGGGGAGGATGGTCTGGCTGTTTTGGCTATGATGATCGTCCGCAACAAACCAACTGCCGAGCTCAGATCCCTTGTCAAATCCCTCGGAGGGACCTGGTCAGGCGACACTGCCATATGTCGTTGCCCATCCCATGCAGACAGAACCCCATCGCTCTCCATCCGCCAAGGTGATCGCGGGATCCTCCTAACGTGCCATGCCGGATGCGACAGCCGCGATGTCCTTCGCGAGCTCACACGGTTCACCCGCATCCCCGACTTCAATAAGGCAGTCATTGAGAAGGCAAAACCAAACCTCGGTAAGCCGCATCTCGCGATATGGCGCGCGGCCATGCCAATCGAGAACACGCTTGCCGAGCGATATGTCCGGGAAACCCGCAACATCTGGGCACCGCTGAACGATCTGCGATACCACCCTCACTGTCCAAAGGGGCAGGGGGCTCTCGCCACGTTTAAGCCTGCGCTGCTTGTCGCTATGAGACGAGCGGGCGGAATCGAAGCGATCCAGCGGATATTTCTGGATCCTACCACTGCCGACTACACCGAAAAGCGTGTTCTCGGAGCCGCAATCGGCGCGGCGTGGACCAACGACCCACCAGCGCGCACGATCGGCATCTGCGAAGGGTTCGAGACGGCTGCCGCCTACATGTCGCTTACCGGTATTCAGGCCTGGGCGACCATGGGGGCCAAACGGTTCCACCAGCTGACCATCCCGTCAGGTGTCGAGATACTGATCCTGCTTGCCGACAACGACACCGAAGGCCGCCATGCCCGCGATCGTGCCTGGGAGGCATACAAACGTCCGGGCCTCACCATCGAGACCGAATGGCCACCGGGCGGCATGAACGACTGGGCGCAGCTCCTGAAGCGGTGAGGGGAGGGGGGACGAAGGGATGCGGTCATTGTTGGCCGTTCCCGGGAGAATTCCATGACATCGACGATTTCGCGTTCCGCCCCGATCCTTGCTGCCGCCCAGACCCTTGCCGCCAAGATACTCCTCGCCATTCCTGTCGACCGTGCCGCGCTCACCCAGGCCATGACCGAGGCCGCCGGTGGCAGCGATGCAGATGGTTTTTGGCAGCAGCGCGACAGTTTCGAGGCGCTCGAGGCGGCGATTACGCTGACTGCGCACGAACTTACCTCAAGATGCGACGGCTCATCGGCAATCCGGACCCTGGAAGCGCTTACGCGCGAGCTTCCTACCCATACCGTACGCAGCGAGGACCAGATCGAGTATCAGCAGTTCTCGACCCCGCCTGCACTCGCGATGCTCGCCATCCAGCTGGCGCGGCTGACATCTGACGATGTGTTCCTTGAGCCGAGCGCAGGCACCGGGATCATCGCCTCATTGGCACACCCACATGTCGCCAACACCCAGCTCAACGAACTGGAACCCACCCGCGCCTGGATCCTGGAAGGTCTGTTCCCGGCTCTGCCCGTCACCCGGCACGACGGGGCCAGGATCAGCGCGCTTCTATCAGGAATGCCGCGTCCGAGCGCCATCGTCATGAACCCGCCGTTTTCAATCTCGCAATCGCGTGGGCAAGACGCCAACACGGCGGCACGGCACCTGCGATCAGCGCTCGACCATCTGCTGCCCGGCGGGCGCGTCGTCGCGATCATGCCTGACTGGTTCACACCGTCTGCCAAATACGCACATGCTTTTCGCCATACCCTAGAAGGCGCGCGGGTTGTCCTCTCACTACGCCTCGATAAGGGCGCCTATGCCAAACACGGCACCTCTATCGCGGTCCGGGTGTTCGTGATCGACAAGGTTGCGGGCGACATATCGGTCTCGACCATCAACAGGCAAAGCCCGCTCGAACTCTACGAGGCAATTGCCGTCATCCCGCCGCGTGCTTCGCTGCGCGAATACACGCCGCCCTCAGTCCCCCGCGCCGGCAAGCTGAGCTTCTTCCGGGCGGTGAAAAGCGGGCCTGCGCGCCCTGTCGTAATCCGTCGCCCACAAACCAACGAGGTTAAACCCGTTGCCTATGTGGTTCTCGATGAGCCGGCCCCAATGGGCGAGCAGCGCGGAGTCTATGCCGATTACCGGCCATCGCGCCTTGTTCTGCCCGAGGCGGGCGAGCACCCGACGCACCTCGTTGAATCTGCCGCAATGGCGTCGATCGCTGCTCCCAAACCGCAATATGTGCCCAATCTGCCCGAGCGCACCGTCACCGCGCGGCTCCTGTCAGCCGCCCAGCTTGAAACTGTGATCTATGCAGGTGAGGCGTGGTCGCGCGATCTGCATGGGCGCTTTACCCATCCGCCCAGCGAAGTTGCGCTCAAGGAAGACCCCGACGGTATGGCCTACCGTACCGGATTCTTCCTTGGCGACGGCACCGGGGCGGGGAAGGGGCGACAGGCGGCAGCCTGCATTCTCGACCAGTGGTTGCGCGGTAATCGCTGTCATATCTGGATCAGCAAGAATGCGCCGCTGCTCGAAGACGCCCAGCGCGACTGGACAGCAATCGGTGGTCTGCCTGCCGACATTCTTGAACTGTCGCGCTGGAAGATCGGCGAGGAGATTACCGCGCCTGAGGGCATCCTGTTCGTTCCCTATGGCACGCTGCGTTCGTCCCGTGTCGAAGACACGCGCCTCGATCAGATCGTGCGCTGGGCCGGATCCGACTTCGAGGGCGTCATCGTGTTTGACGAAGCCCATGAAATGGGCGGTGTGGCGGGCGGGGAAGGGGGCTTTGGACAAAAAGCTGGGGGCCAGAAAGAGGGCTCATTGCAGGGCATTGCCGGGGTGCTGCTACAAAACACCCTCCCGCGTGCCCGTGTCCTCTATGCCTCGGCCACGGGGGCATCCGACGTTAACAACCTCGCCTACGCGGTGCGGCTTGGTCTGTGGGGGCCGGGCACGGCCTTTGCGGGCCGCGAGCAGTTCATCAGCGAAATCCGCGACGGCGGCATCGCCGCGATGGAACTGGTTGCGCGCGACCTCAAGGCCTCTGGGCTCTATCTTTCGCGCGCGCTGAGCTTTGGGGGCATCGAATACGACATCCTGCGTCATGAACTCACCCCAGCGCAGATCGCCATCTACGACAAATATGCGGAAGGCTGGACCATCATCCACCAGCACCTCGAGGACGCGCTGGAACTGACCGGCGTGGTCGACCCGCTCGAGAACCGCACGCTCAACAGCGGAGCCAAGGCGGCGGCGCGCAGCCGGTTTGAGGGCACCAAGCAGCGGTTCTTTGCCCAGGTGCTGCTCTCGCTCAAGCTGCCCTCGATCTACCCGGCAGTGGATGAGCATTTGGCAGCAGGCGAAAGCGTGGTCGTCCAGCTGGTCAGCACGGCGGAATCGATCCTCAATCGGCGGCTTAATGAGCTCGATCCCGAGGAACGCGAGGCGCTCGATCTGGACCTGTCACCCCGTGAGGCCATTGCCGATTACCTCACCCGCGCGTTTCCGACCCGGCAGATGGAGGAATATGTCGATGAACTTGGCGATGTTCGTTCACGGCCGATGTGGGACGAGACCGGGAACCCGGTCTATAACCCGCAAGCAGAAGCAGCGCGGGCAGATCTCATCGAACATATCTGCGCGATGCCGCCGATCCCGACCGCGCTCGATGCCCTGCTTGAGCATTACGGCACCAGTGCCGTTGCCGAGGTAACAGGACGGTCCAAGCGGCTTGTCCGCGATGCACACGGACAGCATCGCCTCGAAAGCCGATCAGCGCGCACCAACCTTGCCGAGACCACCGCCTTCATGACCGGCGCCAAGCGCGTGCTGGTCTTCTCGGATGCCGGGGGCACGGGCCGCAGCTATCACGCCAGCCTCGATGCCAAAAACCAGCAGCGCCGCGTCCATTTCCTGCTCGAGCCCGGATGGCGCGCCGACCGGGCAATCCAGGGCCTCGGGCGCACCCACCGCACACACCAGGCCTGCCCACCGCTGTTTCGCCCCGTCACCACCGACTGCAAGGGCGAGGCCCGGTTCACCAGCACCATTGCGCGGCGGCTCGATGCGCTGGGTGCCTTGACCCGCGGACAGCGCCAGACCGGCGGGCAGGGAATGTTCGACGCCGCTGACAACCTCGAGAGCAGCTATGCCAAGCATGCACTGCACGACTGGTACGGGCTTCTCGCCACCGGCAAACTCAAGAGCACCAGCTTCGCCGAATTCCAGACGATGAGCGGACTTGAGCTCACCGACAAGGACGGAATTCTGCGCGAAGACCTGCCGCCGATCCAGCGTTGGCTCAACCGTCTCCTTGCAATGAAGATCGCCGTACAGAACGCCATCTTCGACGAATTCCTCACCCTTGTCGAAACCCGCGTCTCGGCCGCCAAGGAAGCGGGCACCTTTGACATCGGCGTCGAGACCGTTGCGGTCGAGGCTTGCGAAGTCCTGTCCGACACAGTGATCCGGACCGATCCCGTCACCGGGGCAACCTCGCACCTCCTTGAACTGTCGCTGACACAGCGGCGCAAGGTGCTGGCGCTCGAACGCGTCATGGAACGTGCCGCAAACGCGGAAATGCCTCGGTTCCTGCGCAATGCCAAATCCGGCAAGGTGACGCTTTGCGTGCCCGCGCCGTCGCTGATGGACGAGGAGGGCAACTACATCCGCCGTCTGGAGCTTGTCCGTCCCTTGCGCAGCGAGCACATTCTTGCCGACCGGCTCGCCGAAACAGCCTGGGAGGACATTTCGGAAGTCACCTTCCGCGAGGCCTGGTTTACCGAATACGCTGCCAACGAGAGCCAACTCTATACCGAGACGGTGTTTCTCGCGACTGGCCTGTTGCTGCCGATCTGGGGTGCGCTGCCCAAGGAAGACCTCACGGTAAACCGGATCGTCGATCAGTCTGGCGCGTCATGGCTCGGCCGCCATGTCCATGACCTCTACATTGATGCCACGCTGGAAAAGCTCGGGGTCGATCGCAAGGCTCCGACCGATCCCGGCAAGATTGCTCAGGCTATTCTTGGTGGCGGCACCTGGAAGGCACCGCATCCGCTGAATTTTACGATCCGGGCCTCGCGGGTCAACGGTGCGCGGCGGATCGAAATCGTAGACGCAGAACCGGCGCGCATTCCGGGGCTTAAGGCACTCGGATGCTTTACCGAGATCATTGCCTACAAGACGCGAGTGTTTGTGCCTGCGGATCGGGCCGGAGAGGTCCTTGCTTCAATAGTCGCCTGATGCGGACAGTCCTTGCATCCCGTATCGGCCTCGCCCCAGCATCCATGCCCAATTTCATTGGTATCGTGCGGCAGCGTCCCGCGCTGCGGGTCGCTAGTTGCGGATAATGCGCATCCCCCGCAGAAGGGGTAGCCGGAGACGTCGCAACGGGACGCGCCATGAACAAGGGTGGGCTGACATTTGACAACTCGCAACGCGTCTTGCCCGTGCGGTAGCGATAAACGCTTCAAGCATTGCCACGGTGCATTGACGGCACCACATGATCCAGACCGCCATATCTCCGACGACGCGCTCATCGCAGCACTGAAACGGGCCGATGATGAAGGCGTCCGGATTGGAGAGGAGCCGCCTGCACGGAGCCTGCAGAATGTCGGGCGGGCGCTGCGCGAATTCGGCTATGAAAGCTTTGTCCTGATGGGGCGCGGTACGCCGCCGATCGTCGAGCGCGCCCATAAACTCAATGACCGCCTCTTCGTGCCAAAGGAACTTCGGACAGGAGGAATGCATCTGGGGGCATTCATGTTCCGCGACATGTTCTGCCAACTTTATGCTCCCATTGCTTTCGGACAGTGCAGAATCGACTTCTGGGACATGCTCGACCTGTCGGATTTCCAGAAGGCGTGGCTGGCGGAAAGCCCTGATGACCTCGCCAGGTTTGTGGATCAGGCGGCTGATATTCTCGATTTCGGCTACGGCTGGCAGGAATTCGGGCATCAGCGATCGATCGATCCGCGCGGTCGCGATTTGATCTGGCGCGCGCATACTCAGCTGGAAGCAGCGGCAGCTACGGCGACAACGGCCTATGATTTTCGCGGGACGATCCAGAGCGCATTGCTCGGAACCGAACTCGCCCTCAAGGCTGGGCTTGCCGCCCTTGGCGTGACCGATGCAGAATTGAGCAGTCGAACGAAGATTGGTCACAACCTCGAAGCCGCTGCCGCCAGACTGGGCGGACTTTGCGGAGACTTCGACGGCGACCGTGTGCTCCGGGTTGTGACGGTTTTTCCTGACTTCGTGGAGAGCCGTTATACGGCACCGCCCCCCTCTCGCACAGAAATCGGCAACATCCTCATGGGAGCGCAGTATGTCGCATCAGAGGTGACGCGTCAGTTCTCCGACCGTGATGGACGCAAGAGCAATCCCGATACTGCGCCGCGTTCCTATCCCGCGTAGTTCGGCGTCCTGACATGGGTGTTATCTTCGTACGCGCCTTGGTTGGCCGGATTGCCTCACGGGCGAGGCATGAACTCAAAACGGCAATTTAAGATGTGGAGTTATTGCGGAACCATCCGCGCTTTTTTGGCTCGTTGCATTTTTCAACAGTATCCGGCCGCTCTCGCTGTTGCCAGCTTCCGTCTCCTCAATTAAACCGGCTTGCGCTCCCGGCAGGAGCATGACGCCCGTCTTTAGCCAAGCTGTCGACCAGCACTGCCGTTTGTACTCATATAGTCCTCGCAACATGTTGTTCGGGCTTGAGTGGTGGTTGACGGGTGACGCTGCGCATCAAGCCGGGAGAACAATCATGTCGATTGCAGAAGTCCGGCCATCAAATCTGGCCAACATCAAGCGCCTCGCCAACCAGTTGAAGAAGAACGGGCGCATCCAGCATCGGGAGGCGCTCAACGCGGCTGCGCGCCGCGCGGGCTTCCAAAATTTCGAGCACGCTCGAAGGATGACCGGTGTTTCGCCTAGCCGGTTGTTGTTGACTGGGTACTGGGAAGATCGCGAAACGTTTGAGATCGGCCGCGAGACCTTGGCAATTTCAATCCCCTGCGCAGTTTTGGAGATGGTCTCGAAGGCCGAACTCAGGATCGTCGGCGGACTGAGCAGCATGCGAATAGTTGCTCCGGATCACATGGTGATCGACAGTCTAGGACATTCACGCGACTACATTCGTGATGAGCTGTGCAGGGCCGCCCGGGCGATGCAATTCATGAATGCGACCGGGCTGCGGCCCTGCCGTTTCGACACCGCCGAACGGGTATTGTCGGACTTGGACGAGGAATTGCCGGGCAAGGATCACTCTTCACATTGGTATGATCCGAAAAGCGGACAGTTCATATTGATCGACGAGCCCTATTCAAGGGCGAGGGTAAGTTCTGAGCGAGCGGACTGGTCTGAACGTAACGATTGGAACCTCTCTGCGACGAGCTGGCCGGGGCTCTATTTTCCATACCGTTGCGCGTTCTTTGTGGCTTCCAAGAATACGAAAGACTTCGATTTCGAGGCTTTGCTCAGCACCATCAATGCGATGCCGGCATCCTACACGTCCGAGGATTGGCAGGGGCAGTCTGCGTCAAACCACAACACGTTTTTTAGTCCGCTAGCCACGTCTCTTCAGGACAAGCGCCGGGCCAAGGCCAAGGGAACGATTGTTGCACGCGCTTCCAAAAAGACGCTCCCTTATCGCCGTGACATGCTCGGCTTGGCGAGGAAGCCGAATGGCCGGATGACACTCGAGGAACATCGTCAGGCAGGACGGATGATCCGAGCGGTCCTGCAATCGAATTTCAAGCCCTGGTCAGTTAACCGGCGCATGGATGAGATCATGCGGGTCCTCGTTGACTGGCTGTATGCTGACGTAGCGGCACGAGAACTAGATACGCTGACGGATCCAATTGAACTCTACTACGGCGAAATTGTGCCGAACGACCCGTTGTTCCTTCGGGCTAACTCTCCCGAGGGAGTGGTTTCGAATCTTGCCGACCTGAGATTTCTTCTCGAAAGTGCCTATCCTCTGTGTGCTCCGCTTCGAAAAATGACCGCGCGGATCGAAACTTCGCTGAAGATCGTGCAGGGTCAAGCTCGAGCATCGGCTTTGTAGGCTGGGTCAGCCCGGCCAATTGCTCAACGTCGGCGCTGATTTGGCATCTGCTAGGAGCGCGAACACCGGTAAGCGCTACTTTACCACGGTCGCAGAGCGAACGAGGCGCTGAATTATGCAGGGTTACCTATACGCTACAAAACTTGCTTGGGAGGCTCCACTCTGACGGCCGCGATGTTGGAGCGCGATTGGCAGTTAGCTGTCGCGAGATGCTTCAATATGCGGTGGTAGCTTCGCGCCCAATCTCGGTCGTTCAGCGCAGGCATCGACAGCCCCAAAAGCGGTTGCTTGTTCCGCTGGAGAGCTTGTGACAGCTATTGGTGGTTAGCAAGCGATTCACGAACGATCTCTTGCCGCCTAGTCTCCGCCGTTCGAACTGACGATTGGGGAAGGGTCAACAGAGTGGCGAGCGACCCGGAGCTTGTGTTGTCCTCGTCGTCAAAAGGTGATCCGCGCTCATGACCGCACCGATGGCACATGCCGTCATGTTCTCCTGCGCCCATGACCTCGGCTCCGCATTTTGATCGTTCGCATTTCTCGCGAACAGCGGAGGTGGGCTTTTGACAGGCAAAGCATTGGATCGTCAGGCCGTCTGGCAAGAGATAGGCAGTGGGCGCGCTCAAGCCAAACAGACCTTCGCGTGTCGCTGCTTCCTTGCGGCAAGCGTGGCAGAGATACCGAAGATCTTTGGGGCGGATTCCGAATAGCGCTCGAAATTTGGCGGGCGGCATCAGGCTAACGTCGCCACTCCACATCTGAAGCACGCCATAGGCTGGGTTCCAGAATTTATCGCCAAAGCCGGCAGCGCGGTCATGGTGGGCGACCCGAATGCGGTCTGAAAGCCAGTCACGATCGGGCCAAAGCTCAAGGAATTGATCCAGCAGGCTGTGCATCATTTTGATCGGATACAGGTGTGCGCCCGCGTGACCGAGATGAGTGTAGCGATTTCGGACCTTCCGTAGCCCGTCGAAGCGAGTGAGGAATGTTGCCGGCAGAGGAGTCGCGCAAAGCGTGTTAACGGCTTGCGGCAACTTTTGAGCATCAATGGTTTTGAGGTCGAAGAAATCGAGCGGCTTCGGGTCGTTGCTCATAGGAATGGGGTTTTCAAGGAGCAGCAAATAAGGGCTGACGGCGCATAGCTTCGCCTTCAGCGCGAGCTCGTTGGATTGCTGAATGACCGCGATGATTGCCTGCAAGTCGGCTTGGCAGTCATCCAGATAGGCCTCGACCTCCTCCTTCCACAGAGCCGGAATCGGCTTGGCGAGAGGCGCATCAGGGATCCGGGTATCCCAATCGGCAAGAATGCCTCGGAGCCGGTCCCAGGCGTCAAAATAGAGCCGAAGGGCGGTCTCCGTCAGGGCGTCTGCATCTGGAAGGTTGATGATCATCGCTGCGCCATAACCGGGGGCATGTCAGCGAGATAATGGCGATAGGCGAACATGATCAGGTCGCGCACGAGCTCGACCAGGCCACTTGTGGACATGCCATCGAAGGGATCGCCGTGGGCCATGGCATTGCGGCGCTCTTCCAAGGTCGGCTTCGTCTGTCCGGTCAGTTGGCCGGTGGCGGTTCCGCCGCAGCGCGCAATCATCGGAATTTGGGCGTCGGTCAGGCCTTCGTTGTCGACCAGATGCCTGAGCAAGGCCTTGAAGGAGTATCGGATGGGCTGAGCCATCATCGCGTCGGGTGACGATGGAACGATCTTCTTGGTCGCAAGGCGTGGCACGACGTGCCCGAAACGGTCTTTCAGGGCGAGTTCTAGGGCCGTGAGAGCGACAAGCTCGGCTCCCTTGATGAGGTCGGTGTCGATCCACCCAAGGAGGAACAGTTTCTGAGCCCGTTCGAATTTCAGCTTGACGATGTCCGGAACTCGGGGATCGAGCGCGAGCGTGTTGACGAACGCCCGCCATTCATCGGGTGTACTGAAGTGCCAGAACGCAGCCGGATTGCCGGGCGCGGGCCATATGAGCACCAGCGGTTCCAGCCGTGACGGCAAATCGAAATGCGGTAAGGTCATTGTTCCTTAGCTTGCCCGGGCGTCCCGCGCAGGCAAGCATTTTTATGCGGCTTCTTCCTTCGACACTTACCGTAGGCGGTGGTCATAATTCTCCCACAGGACGTCGTCCGGGATTTCGGTCACATCCATTATCTTGTCAGGTGGAATTCCTTGGTAGAAAATCATGCCGCAATCGAGTTCGAGCGCCTCCGTATCCTCACGACCGGTGGCGAGAGACCAGGCGAGAGACTGGACGATTTCCGACACGAGATTGGGTTCGGCCATCTCACCGAAGGGATTGGCCGCGGCGAAGGCTGCAGCCCCGTCGATGCGAACGCGGTATAGCAGGCCCCGTCCGCGTGCTCGGTTGAGGTCGTGACATTCCTCCCCGAACATGCTGTTGGCGACGTGGTGGTCGAATTCAGACCCCTCCACGAGGTAGTGGTTGAAGCTGCCTAAGAGACCGGCCCCAGAAACCGTAAGATGAACCTGGCCGGTGCGATTGCCGGTGCCACCATTGCCGATCTCAGCGATGGCGGCGGCCAGTCGGTCGGCCACTTCGGGCCAGCGGGGGTGTGGCGAAAGAAAGCGGCGCAATGCAGCTTCCCTTTGATCCGGCGAGAGCGGCACGAGCCCGTCGCGTTCAATGCTTGCGCGCTGCTCGTCGTCGAGCCGCGTCCCGTGATAGCCCACGACGTCGCGCTCGGTGATCCAGGCGCGAACTTGACGATAGATTTCGGAGAGGTCGGCGACTTCTCGCAGCGCTGTCTTGGCGCTCCACAGCCCCTCAACCTCTGATATGCGAAGATGGGCCTCGGCATTGGGAGAGATCAATTCGCCGAGGCGCTGCCGGAGGGGCCAGAGCCAGCCATTGCCGACATCGAAATCGAAAAGCTCTCGGTGCATGTTCCTGCCTTACGGCGACTTCGTACCCTACTGCGCTCAAGCCTCAAGATACATCGCTCCGTGCTTCCGGCATAAAACAGATTTGTTTGTGGTGACGATCGGCCGTGAGACGGCTAACCCTTGCCAGGGGAGTGCGTCGATGGCTGCAGCTGCGAGTAAAAAGGGGATAGAACCCAAACGGAACTACACGCAGCAAACGCTCAAGATTCTGTTCGCTCTGTCGGGGAACAGGTGCGCAGAGCCGGGCTGTAGTGAAGCAATTATCGCGTCGCCCACCGCAAGCTCGCCCGCGCTCGTCGTGGGACAGATCGCTCACATCTATGCAATCAGCGAAGACGGTCCCCGAGGCAAAACCGGGCTCACCGCTAAGGAGCTGAACCAGGTTTCCAATCTGATCCTGTTGTGCCCTACCCATCACGTGAAGGTCGATGGGCAGTATGCGACTTATCCAGCCACCATGCTCCTTGACTGGAAGACCCGGCACGAGCGGGGTTACGCAGAGGCGATGTCTCGCTCGATCAGCGACGTCGGGTTTGCCGAATTGGAGGTCGCTGCGCGGTCCTTGCTGGTCGCCCGGCCGCCCAGCGGGATCGCTTCGCTGGTCACCGTGCCTCCGCAGGAGAAAATCGAAAAGAACGGCCTCGGACCTGCCTCGGTAATGTTGTTGTCGATGGGATCCGCCAAATCGAAAGAGGTGGCGGATGTTCTGGTCCAGGCGGCTCAGCTCGATCCGGATTTCCCGGAGCGGCTGAGCGGCGGATTTGTAGATCGGTATCGGCAGGCGAAAAGCGAAGGCTTGAGTGGCGATGAGATCTTCACCGAGCTCTACGACTGGGCTGGTGGCGGTGGAACCGACAAGGCACGCGAGGCCGCGGGCCTCTGCATTATCGCCCACCTCTTCATCCTTTGCGACATCTTCGAGAAATAGACGCCGATGTCAGCCCTCCCCAACAAATATGTGCCTGTCGAACACTCCCTAGTGGGCCTGGCCGCTTATCTCGTGGCCGCGATCGGTCAAAACGACACTGTCTCGTCCCTTTGGGACCGCGTCCGGCATGACGAGCGAGTACGTACTTTCGATCGGTTTGCCAGCGGGCTGACAATCTTATTCGCAGGTGGGCTCATCTTACTCGACCAAGGGGTTTTGCGACATGTTGCGTTGCCGAGGCCGAAGGCATGATCACCCGCATCTGGTCCGATCTGCCGACCTTCCGCCCCGTCACGTTCGTCGACGGGATGAATGTGGTGCTGGCGGACACAAACGCTGATTCCGACGAGACCGAGAGTACGAATGGTCTCGGCAAGACGACGCTGCTTCGTATCATCCATTTCTGTCTTGGATCGGATCTGGCGAAAGACAGGTGCCTGTCGCATCCAGACCTTCATGGTGTGACGTTCGGTATGGAGTTTGCCGCCGCCGGATATGTCTGCTCGGTCGAGCGCAACACTGCGTCGGCAAAACAGCTTGCGGTAAGCTGGGAGTTCGTCGCGGACCTGCCGGTTGAGGCTGAGCGCATTGGCGACGTCGCTCAGATCGGCGTCGAAGAGTGGAAGTGCGCTCTGTCGGCGCGATTGGCACCGGAAGCTCGGCTTCCCGACGAAGCATTCAAATTCTCGCCTGCCTTTCGCGAGCTCGCCTATTATTTCATCCGTGTCGGGAAGGATGCGTTCGTTGATCCGCAGACGGCGTTCAGTGGACAACGGGGACCCTCCAAGCGTGTCGCCACAAGTTTCCTGCTTGGATTGAACTGGCCAGTGCAGCGGCAGCTGCATCAGCTGCAGGAGGCGAGGACGAGTGTCGGGGCCGCGTTGAAGGCGCTCGCGGAAGTCGCCGAAGCCGACAATGAGAAGAGCATCGGCGACCTTGAAGCCGATCGTGTCGTTCTTGAAGAGGCACTAGTGGATCGCGAGCGTGAGGTCTCGGAATTCAATCTGCGTGAAGACTATCATGAGCTCGAGGCGCGGCTTCAAGCCCTCGACAGCGAGATCCACGCCTATCTTAACGACAACCACGCCGACACGCGTTTGCTTGCCTATTATCGCGAAAGCGCAAATGAGGTGCCGTTGTTCGACGGGAACCAACCCGTATCGATACTGGCAGATGCGGGAGCTCTGTTCCGCCCCGAGGCCCTGCGCAGCCTAGAAGAGGTCGCCGAGTTCCATCGACAGGTCTATGCCAATCGCAAGCAGTTTCTGAGTGCGGAGATCAGTCGCCTTCAGGATAGGATCCTGCTGCGCAACGGCGATCTGTCGCGCGCCAGCACAGCAAAGACTGCAGTGCTCAAGACGATGTCGTCGAGTGGCGCCCTTGACGCGCTGATCTCCTTGCAACGGGGTGCATCGGAGTTGAGCATCCGGCTTGAGGCGCTGAAAGCACGGATTGACGAGCGCAAGCGGTTCGACCGTCGTCAGGACGAGCTAACGGTGGAGATCGGTCTTGCCCGGACACTGCTCAAGCAGGATCTCGAGGATCGGCGCCCAGCGGTCGATGAGGCCATTGCGCTATTCGCCGAATTCACGCGGTTTCTCTACAAAGTGCCGGGCAAGCTGGGTGTCGACATAAAGACGGCCGGCTATCAATTCACGTTCGCTATAGACCGCCAAGGTAGCGATGGCGTCGACCAGATGGTCGTCTTCTGTTTTGACCTTGTCGTTGCGACCCTGAGGGCGCGGCGCGGAGGCAAATTCCTGTCACTCGTCCATGACAGCAGCATGTTCGCGGACGTCGATCAGCGGCAATATGGCCTGGCGTTGCAGTTGGCGGCGAAGGTCTCGGTAGCCGAGGGGTTTCAATATATCTGCTGCCTGAATGTCGGCGCCTTGCCGACCGATCACCTCGGCGATTTGGATCTGGAAGCTCAAATTCGTCTTCGGCTTACCGACGATGGGGATGCCGGACGCCTCTTGGGCAAAAGACTAAGCCCGCGCGATCGTTCTTAACGTCGCGCTGCTCGATGGTTCTCCTTCGTGTCGCGCCGAAACCGGATATGTATGTCTGATAGCAAACCAGCGCGACCGAGGATGTACGTGACAAACAGAGCCATTGAGGCAGCGATCAGCACCCTCGCGAACACGATGCGTTTGTATGTCGAGGCCAACATTCGGTTTGCCGAGCTGTTCAAAGTCGACCGCGAGGAGGCGATCAACAATCTCGACCGCGCGTTCGAAGCGAAGCTTGAGGCGTTCCACACACTCTATGACGTGTCTCGGGAGCTTTTTCGCTACTTCGATCATGGTGATACGACGTTGCTCATTGCCGTTCGGAACGCGATCCATCATCGAGATCACCCCTTGTTTCGGAGCCTCTATTCACGCCTCTTTCTTGACGATGCTGCGTGCTGGGTGCGCGCGTCGTTCCTTCTGGCAAGCTATCCGACACGTCATGGCGCTCCCATCCGCATAAGCCATTACGTTAAGCTGGAAGACGTCGGCGCCCGCCTTGATCCGGGTGTAGGGTCTCCCCACCTCGAAGCGATGAATTCCAAAAGGGCAAAGCGACGGCTCGCGTTGATCGAGAGTCAACTGGCCCTTAGCAAAATCCGTCTGCAGGGCTCGAGCCAGCGCTTTCCCGAGGACCAGATTTATCTCGATTTGATGCCGGTCTTCACGTCCGCTGTCAGCCGGGTATTCAAGGTGATGAAATCGGCAGGCGTCGCGTTCAAGGGCTTCGATGCGGAAACCTATATGGGCCCATTCACTTCGGAGATTGACGTCGACCTCGACCACCCGAGCTTTACGGTTTGGCGTATCGACGGCGACGTCCGAAACTAGGTGTCGTTAGCCTCTTCGTCGTACGGATCGGGCTGAACTGGCGGCCAGTCCACTCCCTCGAAGCGCGTCAGGGCGCCGGCTCCGAAATCGGGCTCAACGATCTGTGACCACGCAATTAGGCCTCGCACGTGATGGAAGATGCCCGAGACTGAAGTTTTGCGCGCTAGGGCATGCAACGCCGGGCCGTAACTAGGCGACGTGAGATAATGAAGGTGCAACCTGATCATGTCTTTGTATTCGCGCGTCAGGCGGGGGCGGTCGCTGTCTACAAGCATTCCAAGCACGATGCGGCGGCTTCCTGGTCCCCGGATTGCCGTTTTGCGATGATTAGGGCGAAAACCAGCATGGTTGAGTTGGTCGAGCACCAGCCGCATGAAGCGGCGGACATGGATCTCGTTCTTGCCTGGCCCACATGAAAAAGCGAGATCGTCCGCGTATCGTGTATATTTCATACCGTGCGCGTCAGCGAGCCGGGCAAGAATTTCATCGGTCTTGAACATCACCAGGTTCGACAGCATCGGGCTCGTCGGGGCGCCTTGCGGCACCATGCCCTCATGCTTTGACTGATAGTATGGGATTGCCGGCCACCGAATGGCGGGGTCTGTCCGGGTGCCTGGCCGCTCGCAGCCCACTGTCACCAGTCGCGCCAATTCGAAAGAGAGCAGCTTCGAAAAGCCTAAATGAGCGAACACCGCTGCGATGCGGCCCTCAGAAATGCTGTGAAAGAAGTCCTCGAGATCGATCTTTAGCAGCCACTCGCAGCCGCAATGCTCTTGTGCGGCATCGAATGGGCGACTGCCGGGGTGAAACGCATAGCTCGCTTCATGGGCCGTCGTGTATTGAAGGATATTCTCGACGATCCAACGCTGGATCTTCAGCAGCGTCGCGTTGGGTGCGCTAATCATGCGCATTCGACTGCGGCCGGGGATACGCTTTTTCAGATAGAAAAATTTGTAAGGTCGCCGCGCCCGACGGGCGACAATTTCTCGCAAATGTAGAAACGGTACATCGATAAGGTGGCTGAGATGCCGAAGGGTAAGAACGGGTGTGATGCGAGGATCGACGGCCCGAATGCGCCGCATAGCTGCAAGAGCATTGTTGAGTACGGCGTCATCGACGCCTTCACGACGACCCTGCGACCGGTAGCGCTGAGAGCTCGGCAACGACACCTACTTTGACCCACCCAGGTGGGTGATACTGCGGATATCGGCCAAGACTTCGCCAGGCGTTATTCGCAGCATCGCGCAGCGTGAATATTCCGCTCCTTCTAACGAGCACCGGTAGTCCGATGCCCCAAGTCCCAAAAGGACCAGTCGCCGCCGAAGCGGCGCATTACTAGACCCCCTCACCGAGCCCTCAGCTGCGAAGGATAGTAGAACGGCTTGCTTGGCTTTGGAAGCACCGGAGTGCGAGCGCGGCGCTTGCGAAGGCGTTGCAGCTCTGCTCGGCCAAGCTTTGTGAGAGTGTGCGTGCTCTTCGTCCAGCGGGCGAGTTGGGTGAAAGCGAGGATTTCTCGCACCGTCGGGAGATGTAACCGTGTCTGCGCTGAAATCGCCGCCGCCGTCCGCGCTCCTCCATCGATCGCTGCCAGGACAAGCATCGTGTGGATCCATCGGCGCCCACGTGCGTCCGCGAGAAACCGTTGTGCATTCTGAACCCGAAGCATTTGCTCTGCCCGATCGGCGATTTCCTCGGCGTTCGTAGGCGGAAAGTCGGCGTTTGCTTCGACGGTGCTCCGACGTCGAAATAAGGGCCGCCAATTCTTTCGATCGCTGTGCAAGATCGGCGGAGCATTGTTCGGCACCCCGTGCTCAAACGCAATGAGAGCGCCAGAATGGCCATAACCAAGAGGTTGCGAATGCCCCGCTGGATAGGTTCGGCAAAGCTGATAAACCGCGTCGCGGACAGCCCCCCTGAACGCCCCTGCGATTGTTGGGCATCCGGCTACGGTTAAGACCGTCGGCCGTAATCCGCTCGACTGAACAACGCGGATACCCTCCTCGGTCCCGGAATAGGCCACGACGAAGAATTTGATCAGATGATAGGATCGCCAGCTTCGGAATGTTGCGATGGCCCGGAAGGCTTCCAGCATTTCCCAAACGCGATTTCCGGAACCGATGAAGTCCGCGACGATCACGATCGGTCCCACGTGGCGCTTACGGAGGAGATCCGGCCCCGGATGGTTGAGTGCTTTCGGCCCATGCAGTCGGCAATAGTTAGTGATCAGATTGGCGAGCAGGCCCTCGCTCCCGATTTCGGGCTTTTTGGGGTCGAATGGGACCGGGTTTGGTCCGTCGCCAGTGGCGCGGCCATGCGCCATACCTGCAAAGAGCGGCAAGACCTTATGGGCATCGTCCGTCTCCACTTCGCGTTCTACATAAAGAGCGGTGGGTCGCTCGACGCCATGTTCCAACATAACCTCGTCAAGGAGAGCGCTCAGACCGCGCTTGAATTCATCAGCACCGACGAGGAGTATCTCGTCAACCAACGCGCGGGCGGTATCGCGATCGGCTGCGGGAAGGGCGTCGAGCCACGCTTTGGCGAAGGGGCTATCAGATAGGTGAGACACGCGGCCTGCCGAACAAAGTGAGCGTCACAGCCGGGTTAAGAACTGATCTGTAGGGCTTTCCTTGAACAATGAAGCCGCTCTCCTCCAAAATCGGCCGCATCTGAGCCGTCTTAGTAGTGGCGTAGACCCCATCATATGAGGCTGCCTTGACGGCCGCGGCCACTAGCGTGCGCGCGTGTCCACGGCTGCGATGATTTGGGTCGACGACGATCCAGCCAAGCTCAAGCGGAAAGGCATCTGCCTGCTCTGGCACCGTAGCCTTTTCGAATTCGCCCCGACGGTGCGCCGCAAACGGCGTCTTGATCGCTGCGGTCCCGATGATTGACTCGCCTTCAATCAGCATCACGAGCACGGCTGCACGATCGACAAGCCCTGGTAGCGTAACAGCGTCGACCTCCCCCGCGCTGGCAACAAAAGCGACAAATGCTGATTTGTCCGCCGCCGAGAGGTGAGCAGGCTTCTCCACTAGGGCAATCATAGCCGCGTCATTTCCCTGGCGGCGCTATGAGCTTGGGCGGCTCCTTGTAGGCTTCAAGTTGCCACGGCCCCTCATAGTTCGCGCAAATACCGTTGTCGCGGGCAGGCATTCCCGCGACCACGGCGATCTGGCCAATACAGCGGCTCAAATGGCCCCGCAGGATCTCAAGCCCATCGAAATAGCCTTGGCGCACATCCGCTGGTCGATGGAAATCCTCGAAGCGCGGATGAGGCGGCGCGCTGTCCTCGCGCCGCAGCAATTCCTCGAAGGTCATGAATTGTCGGATGCCGGCCGCCATCGCATCGAGCAGCAGAAAAAGTGGTCCGTCTTGAAGATCGGCAAGCTCGATCTCTTTGTCGACGATGAACTGTCGGATTTCTTTGAGGGATGCGAGAGCCTTGTCGATGCAGTCGTCACAACATTCCCAGGCCGACAGCACACGACGGTCGCGAAGCCGCAGAACGATTTCCCGAGCGAGCCGCAGTTCCCGGTCTTGCGGACTTACAGCAATGCTTACGAACGGCAGGTTCAATGTGATGTCGCCTATCCGTCCGGCGACCTGTCGGCGCGCGCGCGCAACTAGATCATTGAGATCAAATTTGAATGGAATGTCGCCGCTTCTCATTGAGCGCATATAGGTGAGTCAGATTTCATCGGATAGAGTAATTGAAGCGGCAAACGCTGCGCAAATCGGCCCAGATCGGCGTTCGAGGAAATAACAGACGAGATTGTCGTTGCGGCCATCGAATTGCTGCCCCACTTGGCACGTAAGAAGCAGGTATCGCGCCGTCGAGCGTCCGATACCCTGTCCTCTTCGGCATCATACGCTCGCGGGACAAATGTCAGCATTCCGTCTTTTTGCGGTCTAGCTGCCAGTCTGCAACCGGCCCAGTTGCAGACGCTCCGAGAAGGTGAACGCAGGTCAGGTTTCGCTAAGCCGTTGGAGGGCGCGGCACGACCGAAATCTTGGCGATTGCTACCGCAACATTTAACCACCTTGGACCATCTGACCTCCTGAACCCGCGAGGGGAGGGGGGCTGAGGGGGTTGAGCCCAATCGCTCGACCCCTTCCGCTCTCAGGAGAGATCCATGTCCCAGATTCAGATGATTCCGCTTGCAAAACTGCGCCTGTCCGAGGCGAACGTGCGCAAGAACGACAGCAACCTGTTCATCCAGGAGCTTGCCGACAATATCGAGGCCAAGGGCCTGCTGCAGAACCTCATCGTCGCGCCCGCGAAAAAGAAGGGCGTGTTCGACGTAACTGCCGGGGGGCGGCGGTTGCGCGCCCTCAACTGTCTGCTCGATGCTGGCAAGATCGCCAAGGACCATGAGGTGGCGTGCCGGGTGCTCGACATTGACGCAGCTGAACAGTCCGAGCTCTCGCTGATCGAGAACATCATCCGCCTCGACATGACCCCGACCGATGAGATCCGGGCCTACAAGCACTTCATCAACGAAGGCAGCGATCTCGATGCCATCGCCAAGCGCTTTGGGCGCACCCGCCGCTTCATCGAAGGCCGCTTGCGGCTGGCCGACCTTGCTGATCCGATCTTCGCCGCGCTCGAGGAAGGCAAGATCACGCTCGACGTCGCCAAGGCCTATGCAACCAGCCCCAACCACGAACGCCAGATGCTGGTGTGGAATGAGCTGTCTAACGGATGGCAGTGTTGATTTCCGCTGAGAGTTGACCCGGGATTTTCATCGAGAAGTGACCCGGGTTGCAGATATGTCCCGCGACGCGGGTGGTGGGTCAAGCCGGTGATTTTTCCTTTCGTGTTTTGGGCGCTGCCGCGGTGCTGGCCTTGAACCGGAAGCTGTCGTTTCCGGTCTCCAGGATGTGGCAGTGGTGGGTAAGGCGATCGAGCAGCGCGGTGGTCATCTTGGCATCGCCGAACACACCAGCCCACTCGCTGAAGCTGAGGTTGGTGGTGATGATGACGCTGGTGCGCTCGTAGAGCTTGCTGAGCAGGTGGAACAGCAAGGCACCGCCTGACGAGCTGAACGGCAGGTAGCCGAGCTCATCGAGGATGACGAGGTCGAGGCGCAGCAGCCGTTCGGCCAGTTGGCCGGCCCTGTTCATGGTCTTCTCCTGCTCGAGCGCGTTGACCAGGTCGACGGTGGCGAAGAACCGGACTTTCTTGCGATGATGTTCGACCGCCTGGATGCCGAGCGCCGTGGCGATATGGGTCTTGCCGGTGCCCGGCCCGCCGATCAGCACGACGTTATGTGCGCCGTCGATGAACTCGCCGCGGTGCAGTTGGCGGACCATGGCTTCGCCCACCTCGCTGGAAGCGAAGTCGAAGCCGGCGAGGTCCTTGTAGGCAGGGAAGCGGGCCGCCTTGATCTGGTAGGCGATCGAGCGGACCTCGCGCTCGGCGACCTCGGCCTTGAGCAACTGCGACAGGATCGGCACCGCGGTATCGAAGGCTGGCGCTCCCTGCTCGACGAGGTCGCTGACGGCCTGGGCCATGCCGTACATCTTGAGGCCGCGCAGCATGACGACGACGGCGGCGCTGGCAGGATCATGACGCACGGGCGGTCTCCTTGCTGCGAAGCGCGTCGTAGCGCTCGACGTTGGCCCTGGGCTCGCGGCGCAGCTTCAGCGCCTGCGGGGCGTCGATCTTCGGCGGAGTGCCGGCCTTGCCGTCGGTCAGCCGGTGCAGGATGTTGAGGATGTGGGTCTTGGTCGGAACGCCGGCTTCGAGCGCTAGCTCGACGGCGCAGAGTACGGCCTGTTCGTCGTGCTGGAGGACGAGGGCGAGGATCTCGACCATCTCCCGGTCGCCGCCGGGGCGCTTGAGGAGATAGCCCTGCAGCTGCCGGAACGCATCGGGCATCTCGGCAAAGGGTGCACCATTGCGCAGCGCGCCAGGCTTACGCTGGATCACCGCCAGATAGTGTCGCCAGTCGTAGACCGTCCTTCCCGGCAGGTGATGCGATCGCTCGATGATCCGGTCATGCTCGCACAAGATATGGCCTTCGGCAGCGATGACGATCCGATCGGGATATACGCGCAGGCTGACAGGCCGGTTGGCGAAGGATGCCGGCACGCTGTAACGGTTGCGCTCGAAGTGCACGAGGCAGGTCGGCGAGACCCGCTTGGCGTGCTCGACGAAGCCATCGAAGGTCCTTCCCAGCGGCATCAGGCTCGCCACTTCGTCGGCCCAGGCATCGGCGATCGTGCCGGGCAGGACGCCATGCTGGATCTGGCCCCATTGCTCGACACAGCGCTGCTCGAGCCAGGCGTTGAGCGCGGCCAGATCGGGGAAGCTGGGCAACGGTTGCCACAGCCGGCGGCGGGCATCCTGGACGTTCTTCTCGACCTGTCCCTTCTCCCAACCGGCGGCCGGGTTGCAGAACTCCGGCTCGAACAGATAGTGGCTGGCCATCGCCGCGAACCGGGCGTTGACCTGCCGGACCTTGCCGGCGCCGATCCGGTCGACCGCGGTCTTCATGTTGTCAAAGATCCCGCGCCGAGGGACTCCGCCGAGGACCCGGAACGCCTGGGTCAGCGCATCGAACAGCATCTCGTGGGTCTGCAGCAGATAGGCCCTCACGATGTAAGCCCGGCTGTGCGACAGCTTGCTGTGTGCCACCTGCAGCTTGGTCCGCTCGCCGGCGATGATCGCCCAGTCCTCGCTCCAGTCGAACTGGAACGCTTCGCCAGGCTGGAACACCAGCGGCACGAAGGTACCGCGACCGCTGGTCTGGGCATCGCGCTGACGGTCGGCCTTCCAGCCTCGCACGAAGGCAGCCACGCGGTTGTAAGAGCCGTCATAGCCCAACACGACCAGATCGGCATGCATCTGCTTGGCCGTGCGCCGCTGCTTGCGCGACCTGCCCGTCTCGATCCGCAGCCAGGCCGACAGCTTCTCAGCGAACGGGTCCAGCTTGCTCGGCCGCTCGGGAACCTTGAACTTCGGCTCCACCGTGCCGGCGCGCAGGTACTTGCGGATAGTGTTGCGCGACAGTCCGGTACGTCGCTCAATCTCCCGGATCGGCATCCCTTCGCGGAAATGCCAGCGCCGGATTACGCTCAATAACGCCATGTCGATCACTCCTCGATCCCCCGACGCAAATGCCAGGGGGAAGCTCAGAACATGGGTCACTTCTCAGTGGAAACTTCACACCTTCCCGGGTCAGCTCTCAGCGGAAATCAACAGATGGCAGGGCAACCAGCCCGATGCGATCCGACGGATGATAACCAACAGCGCGATCCGTTCCAGCTCGCCGATTGCCCGGCTTGCCACCGAAGTCGATTACATGGCCGCAGGTGGCCGGATCGAACGCGACCTGTTCACCGAGGATTCGACTGAAACCTGGATCGACCCGGAGATCGCGCAGCGCATTGCTGGTGAGAAGCTCCAGGCCTTCGCCACCGAGGTTGCTGTCAGCAGCGGTTATGCCTGGGTCCGCCCGGTTCTGGAAACCCGCGTGCCCTACAGCGCCAGCGAGGAACTGCACCAGGTTCATCTCGAGCCTGAACCGCTCACCGACGATGAGCAGGACGAGGCCGACAAGCTGCTCGAGGCGATCTCGGCGCTCGAAGCGGAAGGCGAGGAGCTCGACTATGAGGACGAGGTTGCCGCTGCCGATTTCCAGAAACGCTGGGACGCAGCGACCGGCACCTACGATGCGCTCACCGACAAGCCTCGGCAAATCCCGGACGAGATCAGGCCCAATCTCGGCTGCTTCGTCGTCATCGCGCCCGACGGTACGCCAGTGGTCGATGGCGGCCTCTACAGTGACAAGCCGATGCAGCGGCGCAAGGCAGCGGCCCAGCCCGAGGGGGCTGGTGGTGCGGGCGAGACGGCACAGGACAACACGCCCAAACCGTTGTCGCAAAAGCTGGTCGAGGAACTCGCGGTCCAGCGCCGCGATATCCTAGCGATCAACCTCGCCTCCAACCCGGCGATCGCGCTGGATTTCATGATCTTCGCGATTGCCGATGGCGGGCGCGGATATGGCTCGCAGACGCACGGCACCACGATCCGCGCGCCGTCGGCCTCGAACGACTTCGGCAGCTAACCAGCTTCCCCGGCGCACACGCTGATGGCCGACGTGCGCGAGACGCTGGACACCAGCTGGACCGAGCATGATCGCACACAGGACCGCTTCGCCGCGTTCAGTGCGCTCGACGATGATGCCAAGGCTGGCTGGCTGGCCTACTGCGTCGCGCGTAGTCTCGAGGCCAGCATCGGCGCACCGCGCAAGTCCGGGCAGATGGGCCCCGACCAGAACGACCTGCACGACCACCTAGCGGGCCTGATGGGAATCAACCCGGCAAGCCACTGGCGGCCGACCGCGGCCAACTACTTCGACCGGGTAAGCAAGCAGACCCTGCTCGCGCACATCAATGAGGTTGGCGGCCCAACCATGGCAGCCAGCTTCATGGGCTCGAAGAAGGGCGACCTGTCGGCCTCCTGCGAGCGGCTGTTTGCCGGTGAGACAATTGTCGCGCCCGAGGACAAGGCAGCGGCGCTCGCCTGGGTCCCGGCGCATATGCGCTTCCGGGTGCTCGCTTCTCCGGACGCCGAAGCCGAAGGCGTTGCCGTCCCCGACGAGGAAGCTGCAATCGAAGGCCCGGCCGAGCCCATTGGCGAACCGATGCATGAGGACGACCTGTCGGGTGACACGGTCGATGAGCCCGAGCTGATCGACGCCTGATCATCCATCCTGACAGCAATGCCCGACCCTTCGGGCAACCGGGCCGCCGCGCAGACTGCCCCTCCGCGCGGCGGCTCCCAATTTCTCATAGGAAGGACATGGTCCATGCAATCGGCAACCACGCTGCGCGCCCGGGTCTCGCCCGAGGCGATCTCCAAAGTTACCCGGATCTTCAATGGCACGCTCGACGACATCTTCAATGAACTGCTGCAGAACGCGCGTCGCGCAGGCGCCAGCGCTGTCGCCATCACCACCGAGCATCTGGCCGATGCCTGCCTGATCACCGTCGCTGACGACGGGGCAGGGATTGCCGATCCGGCCAATCTTGTCTCGCTCGGCCAGTCGAACTGGTCCGACGAATGCCGCGCCCGCGAGGATCCGGCGGGCATGGGTTTCTTCAGCCTCGCCGGGCTCGACACTGTGGTGAGTTCATGCAGCGAAACCTCTGCGTTCACGCTGGCGATTTCGGGGGCGGCCTGGACCGGCGAGGCCGATATCGATGTTCTGCCGTGGGATGGCTTCCGTGGCACGCGGATCGCGTTTCACTTCCCTCCGCAGCCCGATGGCAAGCTCGAAAGGACCATCCAGTCGGTAGCGAAGCATTATCCGCTTCCCGTGATCCTCAACGGTGCAGAGCTGCCGCAGACCGACTTTCTCGCCGGTGCCGAAACGGTGATCGAACGCGAGGGTTACCGGATCGGCGTGTTCCGCAACGTCTATTCCGACCATATCGACACGATCAACTTCCACGGTCTGACGCTGCGGCACAAGCTGCCGGTCATCAAGGAAGTCCGCCACACGCAGTGGAGCGTAAAGGTCGATATCGTCGATGCGCCCGAACTCGTGCTGGTACTGCCTGCCCGCAAGGAGGTGTTCCGCAATACAGCCCTCGACCGCCTGATCGACCTGTGCCGCGAAGCGATCTTTGCGGTGATCCGTCAGCAGCCATTCCACCGGCTGTCGTTCGAAGACTGGACCCTGGCGCAATTCTGCGATCCTGAGTTCCCCGAAGCGGCACGCCAGCTTCCGCCCTGGGTCCAGGTCTGCGCCAGCGACAGCTCCTGCGAAGTGCCGGCCTTCACCGCGATCAGCAGCGATGCGGCGATCTATTCCGATGATGACGCCTGCAGTTCCGTCACCTTCGCGCGGCTGCTCGCTTGGTCGCGGGGCGAAGGCTCGGACCTCGAACTCCATTGCCTTGCGGAACCCCGCCCAATGGTCTTCTTCGCGGCGGTTCGGCAGTTCGCAGGCTACCCATGGTACGATACACTTCCCCATTACACCCGGACCGCCGAAGCCATGCTAGATGCGGACGGCACCGAGGCCCGGCCCGGGTCGGACCAGGCCGCGATACGGCCGGAGCGGATTGTCCTGACGTTCGCGGATCAGAATGACGCCGAGCTCCAACTCGAGACCGATTTCTGGATCGAGGAAGACGAGAGCTGCTGGTCCGATCCCGACAGCGCGCGGATCGTCCTGACGCGAAGATCCAATCTCGATCCGGGTGACCTCACCGAACTCATCATCGATGCCGTGTTCAGTCCTTCGGACGATTCCGATGCCGACAGCTATGACACCCAGGAGACCCGCTTCCGCCACGACGCAGCGGTGCGCGCGCACGAAATTCTCGAAGGCGCGGATGCGGCAACGCTCACCGGCATCCGCATGGCCTTTGGCGACCGCATTGCCTGGCGGATCCCGCACGGCCGAACGCTGCGGCTCAGTTGGTCGAGCGACAAGGTCAATCTCGAACTGTCCCCCTTCAAACCGGCGCGGGTCCAATGACCGCCGCGCACCGCCGCCAACAAGGACCACGGCCATGAACGTCCACTACCAACTAACTGGTTCGCTCGAGGTGCCCGACGGATCGCGGCTGAGCGATGCCGAGACCGCGATCATCCTGCCCGACGGCTCGGTGATCAAGCTCTGGGAAGCCTGGGAGCGTCATCTTCCCGCCGAGGACACATACAGCACGCTCACCCACGACGGGATGTGCGCGCTGGGCATTTTCGATGACACCTTAACCAGGGAATTCGATGAGCATTGATACCGGGATAAGGGGAGGGGGCTGGGCTGGAGTGACGGCTTGAAGGCGCGGGAGTGGTCCGCGCTGCCCGTCCCCGGAGAACCACCCCATGCGCCGGACCCAGCCATCGGCCCCGCGACCCGACGTCGCCCAGACCATCACCGACCTCATCCTCCAGAAGATCGAGCAGGGTACCGCGCCTTGGCTCAAGCCCTGGTCGTCGCGCAGTAGCAGGCCGCTTCGGCACAACGGCATCGCCTACACCGGCATCAACACGTTCTACCTTTGGGCGGTCGCCGAAACGATGGGCTTCGCCAGTCCTTACTGGATGACCTACCGCCAGGCAGCCGAACTTGGCGGCCAGGTCCGCAAGGGCGAGAGCGGCTCGTTCAGCGTGTTCTACAGCTCGGCGCGCAAGACCGACACCGATCGCCAGACCGGCGAAGCCACCGAGAAGACCATCCGGTTCATGAAGTGGAACCACGTCTTCAACGCGGACCAGATCGAGAGTCTCCCGGCGCACTACTATCCCGCGCCGCCCGATCCCGGGGCAATCGGCGAACTCTCGGTCAATGTTCGCGAATTCCTCGAGGCGATCCCGATCACGGTCGTCCATCGCGGCGACAGCGCCCATTACACGCCGAGCACCGATACAGTGACCCTGCCGGTTCCCGAGACGTTCACCTCGATCGAGGCTTACACCTCAGTCAGATTCCATGAACTCGGCCACAGCACCGGGCATAAGACCCGACTCGACCGGCATTTCGGCAAGCGCTTTGGCGACGATGCCTATGCCTTCGAAGAAATCGTGGTGTCGCTGGCACAGGCTACGCTCTGCGCCGAATACGGCCTGCCGAACGAGCTGCACGATAGCCATGCCTCCTACATCCATCACTGGATGAAGATCCTGCGCGCCGACAAGACCGCGATCCTTCATGCCGCGGCCAAGGCCGAGCAGGCGGTCAAATGGCTCCGCCAGTTCGACCCGGCGCTTGCCGAACCTGCACTCGCCGAACCGGCGCGCGAGGCGGCCTGAGCAATTCGCATCCTCGGACGCGGCAAGCCCGGGGCTGAGGGGAGGGGGGATGAGGGGATGCGCCAGCTTGCGTCAAGGAGCATGTCCCCCATGAACTACGATCTCGACTTCCGCTATCGCCGCGCCCTCCAGCCCGACGGTCTCGCCACGATTCCCACAGCGACCCAGGCAGTGGTCGACGCGATGCAGGACGCGCGCAATGCGGGCGTCGATCCGGCGCGTGATCCCGCGACCATCCTGCTTGCCCGCCACGTCGGCCGGCTCGCGCTTGGTCATCCGCCCGATGCAACCTTCGACGAGGACGCGCCTTTGCGCCGCCAGTGTCTCGCCCGGATCGACGCGCTCAAATCCAAACCCGCGCTGGTCGCGCTTGCGCGGCGCGGGGTCTCCTACGACCCGGAGGCCAAACGCGCCTTCCACCGCGAAGCGCGATCCGCGCTCCGAATCGCTGCGCGGCACATGGGGCTTGAACCCAATCAGTACGATCTACGCAGCAACATAGCCGGCCAGGCTATTTCCGGCGACATCGTGCTCCACGCCGAGGAGATCTACGTCCTGGTCTCGATCCCCTGCTTCGGCCCGGGGCGCGAGGTCATGTTCCGCCGCTGCCAGGGCCGCAGCGACTACTGCGGACTCGCCAACAACTTCTGCGACATCGCCGTGCTCGCCGATCCGGTCCGTTTCACCGCGCTGGTTGCCCGCGAATCCGGGCTCGCGATAGCGCGCCGTCAACTCGAACTCGTTTAGCAGGCTGCGGAAATAGTCTGCCTACGGTCCGACGCCTTGGCTGATTTTCGGGATGTTGATCGTTTGGGAGGCGATTTGGCGTCGTTTTTCGGGAC
>NZ_JACIJP010000011.1 GCF_014199435.1 Sphingobium subterraneum
TCAGCGCTACGGCCAGCCTGATAACTGCCTACCGTGGGCGTCCATCGCCGACCTTACTGCAATGTTGCGGGCGGCGCAGACTGTCCAGATAAGGCCACAAGTTCTTCCATGGCATAGGCATCGTCACCGAACCGCTTGCCGAAGGTCCGGGCAAGACGGTGGTCAGCGCCAGACCAATGGATGAGCTCGTGCATCAAGGTTGCGTACCAGTTCTGCGCCGCGCTGCCGCTGGCCGTTGCGAAGAACCGCTCGCGGTCTGGCATGGTGATCGTGTCGGTCGCGGGAGTGTAGTGGGCGCTGTCGCCATGGATGCGCACGCTGGCACCGGTGGCAGAAACGAAAGCGTCCGCCTGCAGGATAGGGTCGAAGTCTTCGCCATCCGGTACTTCGGGCAGGGCGTAACCCTCGACCTGACTGGCGTTAAACACGTGCGAGGCCTGCGCGAAGATGCGGGTCGAGCTGCCTCTTTCCTCGGCCTGATCGTCATCGCGCTTGTCGAGTACCTTGTAGAATACGATGGGCGAAGCCTTCTCGCCCTTGCGAACCTGGGCACCAAGTGACTGCCACTGGCGATAGGTCGCCCAGAGACCGTGCCCGAAGTCCTGCGCTTCGGCGCTGGCCCAAAGGGCGAGTACGTTGACGCCGCGATAGGCTTTCCCGGTCGCCGCATTCACGGGGCGTGAAAGCGGTACGGTGCTGCGATGCCAAGGGAGTGAGAAAGTATCGGTGCCGCGTTCAAGGGCGGTGATGATCTGGTTGGTGATTGTATCGTAGATGCTGGCGGTTGTGGTGCTGGCCATGGTGAAAATCCTTCGTCCAATCGTTGGGAACGCGGATGAAGGGACGGGCCGGAATGGCCGGGCGGGTCAGCGGTTACGCGGAACAGGCAACACGGGAGGGCTTCAGCCCGAATGGAGCGGGCAGGCTGTTGATCCGCCCGGCACGGCCTGTCGAAGAGGAGCAGTTCATTCCAACGGTAGGGCGAAGGACGCCATGGCCTGCCGCCGCCAAGGCTCTTGATCAGCCCAACCCAGCACCCATTCCCTTTGATTTGACGGCCTCGGGAGTACTCGCGGTCATGGCCGTTTGCTTCTCGCCAGCGCGCTCGTGGATTGCGCGGACAAGCCGGTCCTTGTCGTCGGTAACAACCACCGCCTCGGCCCTGGCGCGCGACAGCGCGACATAAAGCATCTTCTGATCGACCAGATTGGTGGAGCGGCTGTCGGCGTGGATCAGGACCCGCTCGGCGGTCTGGCCCTGTGCGGCGTGTGCGGTCTGGACATAGGCGTGGCGCAAGTGGGCATCGCGCGGATTGGACAGATCGAGCTTCTGCTCGCGTCCATTGGCGAGCTTCACAGTTGCCTGGCCCCGGTGAGAATCGATCCGGGCGATGGTGCCGCCAAGGCCATTGACCCGTCCGGTCTCGCGGTCGTTGCGGGTGAACTGCACGCGGTCGCCGGTGCGCAGCTCCATCGGTTTCGGCTCGAACACCTCGGCCTTTCCAGCGCCCCATTGCCGAGGATGCCAGTCCAGCAAGCGTCCATCGCGGCCTTCCAGGGCAATGCGCCCGCGCTCAGGATCGACGGCGGCTATCGAGAAGCTTTCGCCCCGGCGCACGCCCTTGGCGGCATAGTCGCGGTTGAACCGGACAATATCGCCGATGGCATAGCTGGCCGCCTCGCGAGCTTCGGCGCGGGTAAGACCTTTCGCCTCCAAAGCATCGAACCGCACGGCTTCCGCTGAAAGCTCGCCACGCCCGGTCAGTTTCGCGCGGATCATGCTGGTGAGCCTGTCCCGGCCTTCGCGCGATGGCTCAATGACCAGCGTTCGCGCACGCTCTGCTGGCGTCAGGGCCATATAGTGCCGCGCCATCGCTTCAAGGCGCTCGTTCGGTGTTTCGCCTTCGATCACCTCGCCGCCGCCACGTTCAAGCGCAGCCAGGGCCTTGCCCGCATGACCTTCGATTGAGGCTATGACGGCTTCGCGCGTATCGGCATTGGTCTGCCGGACCACCTCGGCAAGCTTCGCGGTCGCCATACCTGCCTGCTGCAACTGAGCGAAGGCTGCGCCAGCACCTACTGAACCGATCTGTTTCACATCGCCCACCAGCACAAGCCGTGCTCCGGCTTTGTCGGCACGGGTCAAGAGTTTCGCCATGTCGTGGGCCGAGAGCATCGAGGCTTCGTCGACAATCCAGACGGCCTCTTTGCCTGCAGTCTTCGCCTGCGGTGCCAACAAATGCCGCGCTACCGTATCGCCTCGCAAACCGAGCGCTTCGCCGAGAACGGTTGCTGCCGATGCGGTCGGCGCGAGCGCAGTCACGGCCAATCCATGCCGCGTGGCCTCACGGGCATAGGTGGCAAGAACGGTGGTCGTCTTGGCCGTTCCGGCATAGCCCTGAACTGCGGTGATCCGGTCCCGCGATGTGAGCAGGTCTGCGGTCGCCCGCTTCTGGCCTTCGGTCCAGGCATAGCCGGATCGTGCCGACTGCCGTGCAGCGCGCTCGATGGTCCGTGCTGCTGCCACCGGACTGGCGAGCGATTGCGCCATGCGGCGCCCGGCTTCCTCCAGTCGCAGCATGGTTCGCTCGGCTTCGATGGCCTGCGAGGTAGTAAACCCGGCAAACTCCGCGCCGCGCCGGTCCAGGAAAGCGCGCGGGACAAGCTCGCCGCGTTCTCCGGCCTCGGCAATCGCTGCGCTGATTGCGGCGTGCCCGGCCTTACCGAAGGCAAAGTCTCCGGCCTCGCGCGCCAGTGTGCTGGCCGGGAAGACTGCTTCGCGTTCGGACAGCTTGGCAGCAGCCCATTCGACCGCCTGCCGTGCCAGCAATTCCGGGCTGGCGGCTGCTTCGCTGGTCTTAGTCCGCTCTCTCGCTTCACCGATCAGCCTGTTTCGCACTGTCTTGTCGAACCCGTTGGCATCGGCAGTCGCCCGCCAGTCGGCGCGCAAGGTGCGATGATCGGCATGGGACTTGGCCTCGCGCGTATCGAGCGCGGCGATCTGCTTTTCGGCAGCGCTCGCCTCCGCACGGCTCGTGCCGCGCTCAGCAAGTCGGGCATCGATAGCTGCGATGCGCTGGCTCAGCGCATCAATGGCCTTCTCCGGAACGCCTGCGATCTCGAAGATCGAGTCTTTCCCTGTCTCGATCCGATAACCAAGCGCTGCAACGCCGTGTGCCAGTTCCTGCCGGTAGATCGCGCCGATCTCCTTTTGCAGCTGGTAGAAGGCACGCGGCTCAAGACTGCGCCAGTTGCCATCCTTGTCCTGCGTGGCGTTGAGGATAACGCCGTGGGTGTGAAGCTGCGGGTCCTGTGCCCGGCTCGTGGCATGGCGGAAGGTGGCGATGGCGAGATTGCCGGTCGCCTCGCGCCGGACCTCGCCGCCCTGCCTGATCCGTGTTGCCGCCAAGTGCTTCTCGACATGGGCGAGCGCCACCTTCACCGCCGCGCCATGCGCCTTGATCAGCCGCTTGTCTCCGGCAACCTCGGCCATGATCGAGACCGACTTGGGCGCAGACAGGGTGATGTCCCAGCCCGGCCGGTGCTCTACCTTACCATCTCGCGTGGTGCCGAGTTGCTGCCCGGCAACGCGCCCTTCCAACAATTCGGCAAACTTCTCGCGATCGACTTCGCCCGACGGGCCCAGCTTTTCCGCTGCCTCGCCAAACCATTCGGACGGTGCCATGCCGCCTTCGGCATAGTAATCGTCGGCTTCGTAGTAGCTCGCCGCCTGACTGGCACTCGACAGCGCCGAGACCGAGGCGACCATCAAACCGGTCCCGGCTTCGCGTCGGGCTCGGCACCTTTCGCGATCTCGCTGACCCGGCTCCACAGTGTGCCTGATGGATCGCCTGGAACGTAACCGGGCTGTCGAGGCTCGCCACGCCGGGTGATGTGATCGGCGGTAAGACCGATACGCGCGACTGGCAGGCCATCTGGAAGCAGCAGGTAGCCCTGATGCGGACTGAGCCTCAGTTCGCTTTCGAGCACGGCGGGGCGGAACTGGCGCTGGGTAGCAATAGTCGTGCGCGGCACTTCACTGCCAATCGACAACGTATCGGTGGCGACACGCAATTCCACCTCGCACTGGCCGATGGTCTCGCTCGCCCATTTGCGGGTTTCCTGATCGACCGTTTGCAGGAACAGCTTGGTGTTGCAGCAGGCAAGCATGGCCTCGGCAATGTTGGCACCGTAGCGATTGCGCATCTGACCGAGCGCCTGAAAGGTGAGCACGATCGCCGCGCCGAACTTGCGGCCTTCGGGCAGCAGCCGTGCAAGGTTCTCGACACGGGGGAGGTCGGCCAGCTCGTCGAGCACGAACCAGATACGGCGGTCTGGCGATGGCGACAGACCCAGCACCGCACTCGCCGCGCATTCGAGCCAGCATGCCATGAGTGGCTTGGACGCTTCGAAGTAGTCTTCCTTGCGGGGGACGAAGATCCACGGCTTTGCACCCTCGCACTCGTCCAGCTTCGCGATGAAGTCGCGGAAGGCAAAGCGGTCCTCTCCCTCATCTTCGACCTTCAGGAATTGGATCAGGTTTGCCGCCTTGGCGAGCATGAACAGCACACTGCCGGTGGCACGGTCAGCATCGTTGGCAAAGGTGCGGGCCGACGACGTATGTCCCAGCCACTCCTTCAACTGCTCCTTGTCCTTGACCTGCAAGGCTTCGAGCAGGGCTTCGAGGCTGCAGTTCTTTTCCGCCCAGAGCGAGCGGATCATGTTGGCGACAAGAATGCGGCTTGTTTCGAGCCAGACATCATCATCCTGGCTGCTGGTTTCCGAAACAAGCTGACGCGCAATCCGGTCTGCATCGGCGGGGTGCGATATCTCGTCGAAGGGCGTCCAGAAGGCGCAGCGCGCGTCGAAGGGATTGAGGATGATGTCGCCGCGCGCGGGTTTGTAATAATGGGCGATGAACTCGCCCGATGTGTCGTAGACCAGCGCCGCTTCGCCGCGCATTTCGATGCCGTCGAGCATCTGGCGAAGGGCCGTGGTCTTGCCGCTGCCGGTAGTGCCGAGAAAGGCAAAGTGCCGGGTCTCGATCCGGCGTGGAACGGGAACCGGGCCGATGCGCAAGGCATCCCTGCCGCAGAGCAAAGTGGTCTGTGCAGCGACATCTTCTTCATCCGCCATTCGGGTGCCGCCAATGACCCGGTCGGCAAGCGTATCCTTGCCCTGTGCGGACATGGTGCGCTGGATCAGCCAGACCGCTAGCGCACCAATAACGAGGCCTAGCAGTGCCCCGCCGCTTGATGCCTTCACGGCCTTCCAGAGTGTTCCGGCAATCAACGGATCGGAAGCAAAGCCTGACGCGGAAACCGTCCAGTGCTTGCCCTCCATCGACACGTTCATCATCATGTCCTTGCCCGCCATATCGCCGATCATGGCGAGCAGCTTTGCACCGAGGCACTGGCCTGCAACCTTGAGCTCTGCGGGGAGCATCATGAACTGCGGCGCGATGATCGCCCCGGCTCCGGTTGAGACAAGGATCAGCTTCGAAAAGAAGCCGAAGCGCTGCTGCCATTGCGCCATGCGCACACGCCAGAGGGCATGTGCGCGGGTGACAAAATCTACTCCCATGGTCATGGCTCAATCTCCAGGGCGAGCGAGCGCTGGCGCTCGAATGCGGCGCGCGCTTCGGCTGCAATTGTCTCGTCGGATTTCTTCGTGCCCAGCGCGGCATGGCGGGCGTAAGCGTAGGCCGCACAGGCGGTGAACAGGGTGCGGTCGAGCACCCGTTCGGCCTCGGCGAGGCGCTCCGATATCGCCCCGATCTCGCACGCCAGTTCGGCGAGATCGGTTTCCTTGTCGGTGCCGTGCAGGACCGAAAGAAAGCCCGCGTCGATCACTTTCAGGAGCATCGCATACTCCGACAATCCGCGCCGGTCGGCGATGCCGGACAGCGACCGTGCCTGCGAAGGATTAAGGCGGATGGTGCGCTTGACATAGCTCGCCATCACCACCTCCAGCGCGCGCTCGAAGCGCGCTCCGGAAATGTCAGAATTGCGAGGGTCTGAACGCATTGCCTGAGCGAGCGCGCTATCCGCGCGCTCCAGAAACCGCAGAATTCCTTGATGCACACGTGCGTGGGGTGTGTATGGAAATTACGGGTCCGATACGCAGTATCGTGGCCCCTTCTGTCTCCAGTCTTTCTCCGGTCAATTGGCATGTGCGTCTTGCTCCATGCTTGCCGCTGGAGGCGTCGCAGACAGGATCAGATTGCGTGCGACATCGTCGTCAAAGTAGCGGTCGCGGGATTGGCGCGAAGGCAACTGGCGGTCCGCCATTTCGGGACTCATGAACCAGCGAAGCAATGCGAAGTCGATCGCTGACCGGACTTCATCTGCGAGCCGGTTGGTCTCTTCTGGCGTGAGGTCCAGCCACCCGAATTCGGTGCGAAGCTGGCTGCCGAGCGGATACCCGGTTCCGTCCCGGCTCCTGTAGATCGGGCCCTCGACAGTGAGGCAACAATCTTGTCCCTCAAACCGCTCACGGACCGGGCGTTCGTACCAGAGCCAGGGCTGCAATGTGTGGCGACGGGCGCGCCCATCGGCATTGTCTTCAACGAGCAATTGGACGAGCTGGGCCGCACGTTCTTCGTCGTCGCTAGGAAGGCGAGCGATCAGCCAGCCATGCTTCTGCAGGGCCGCGTTGATCAGGGAAAGGATAGACATGGGGGATTGGCTTTCTGCGGGCCATTGCCCGCCTTGGGGGGTCAATAGCTGCGCAGGGGGAGGGCCTCGATCCACTCCTCGATGTCAGTGGAACGCCAGCGGATACGTCCGCCGCCAATGTCGATGGGATGAGGAAAGGCACCTCGGCGGATGCGTCGCCAGATCGTTGTCCGGCTGCGAATGCCAGTCAGGCGCATGACCTCATGGCAGGTGAGTAGTTCAGTATTCGGCACGACAGATTCCTTTGCTTCAAGGTTCTGTCACCGAAGCCGTGTTCCCCCACGACGATGGGTTGTCCTTCAAATTGCCGTTGCGAACCGTGCGATAAGACGTTCAACTCAGCGCCACCAAGCTTCGGTGACGCGCGCAATGCTATGCGAATCGCAATGATGTAGGAAAGAACAAAAATAGAACATTTTCCGTTCCGCATTGGCGAGTGGACGTTGTTGGATCGCTATGGACAGTCCGGGACTGAAAGAATTTTTCCCGCTGGTGTCCGCTCCGGGCCAATGCAGGACCGATTCTACGGTTCTGGTACAGGGGGAGACCGGCTTTCACGCGAATCGCAGCTTGAGCCGATATGACAAGCAAGCGCGCTCTCGCTTTGCACGTTGATGTGGACATGCAAAGAAAACGCGAAAATCTTTACACGTTAGCGGATTTGGGATGCAGCAACTTGGGCCGGACAATGCCATCTGGGATGATGGCGAATGGATCAGCTGGGATGAGATCAATGAGCAAATCCAGTACAAGGAATGGCGGGCAAAATATCCCAATGCCGATCTGTCGCTCGTCTCGATATTCGAGGACCTGATCTGCACCGCAGAGCAGTATCACATGCACACGGGCAAGCACCTGCAGGTGTATGGCGATATCGGAGAACTCTACGGGGCGATCACGCACGGCATCAAGCTGCACCGCAACTACGCTCAAGGATCTGACGGACGGCTCGGCAATGACCTGGTCGAGGTCAAGACAATCACGCCCTTCAAGAGCAATGACCGGGTCACGCTGAACCTCAGACGGAATTTCAGCATGGTGTTTCTGGTCAAGATAACTTCCGACTTCGAGGTGCGCGGGAAGCTCATTCCACGCAAGGCCTTGCCGCGTGTGAAGGGTGACAAGCTGGTTCTTGAATGGGCGGATATTGGGGCTGAGCGAGGGGAGCCCTAGGCGCCTAGCGTTGCACGCAACAGCTGCACCGTAATCGCCTGCGCTTCCTCAACCAAGTGACCGTTATGATCGCGGTACATGAGTTGCTTGATGATCGAGCTAGCGAAGTCAGGCTTCATATTCTCCGCAGCTCGAAGGGCATTCTTACATCGATCAATCCCGCATTCGCGGAAGGCATTGATCACGTAGTCCTGGCCCAGCTTTTCGCTGGTGGCCGCGATATCGAACATATCGCGTGGCTGCATCGATGCACCGCGATAGTAGACCTTCTTCGCAACTATCTCTGCCGGAGTTTCTTGCCGGATTGTTCGCCCCCGTAGCTCACTGACCTGTGATGGCTCTGGCGTAATGTCGGCGCAGCAAATGAAGTCGATTTCGCCGATGTCCTCGAAGATCAGTTTGAGGGAACCTGCGCCGTCTGTTTCGTAGGTGTCCGGCATTCGTTCGAGCTCAAACCCCTGCGTCTCGGGATTGAGGTAAGGGAGGAATTGGGGATCGGAAATGAAGAGGTCGATGTCATGGCTCTCGCGATGATCGATCTGGAGCATCAATGCCGTCCCACCTCCGAAAGACCAATCTGGCTCGCGGCCTACGGCTTCGGTGGTTCGCGCGATGATGTCGGATGCCAAATCAAATAAAAGCGGCCATTGGCTCGGCTGCTGTCGAGGCGAGATCACTTTCTCAGGCTGCCAGAGGCAGCGAGTACCCAGCCATCTTGGAAAACTTACTGGCGACAGCTTTCGCCATATCCTCATTGACCTTCATTTCAGCCATGAAGGCTTTCTGGGCCGCTGGTGTCACCTCTGAGAAAAAAGCGAAGACGCTTGCGTCACACGTTGCCACACTCGATGGGTCAGCGATAAGCGCAGCGAGTTGATGAGCGGAAAGGTTCGCCCCATAGGGGGCGTTCACCGTTGCCAGAACCTGTGCAGTTAGGTTGCTCATCTTAAACCTGCGGAATCGATCTCAGGGTGAGAATATACGCTTCATGCGTTAGCAAAACAAGAATGTTCGAACATAGGAAGAACGCGGAGGGCCAATCCGCGATTTATCCCGCATTTTTCAAAAATCGCGTTTTGCGGGATAAAAGCCCCTCGATTGTAGACGCGCTCGGACATCGCTGCGATCCCTTAGAGCTCACTCCAGTCATCCATTCAAATTGCGCGAGTGACGGCACCTCGGAAAATTCGAGCATCCAAGGAAACTCCCGAAACGCCCGCTCTTCTCGACGAGCTGGCCATCGCAACCTTCCATCGGGCAAAACATTGCCGTCTCAGGCACGTCGAAGAGCGGCGTTTGGGGAGCAGGCTTTGGTTTCGCCCGACGAGCCCTGTAACGCTGCTTCTTGAATTCCCACGGGTGAACGTTGTCGTCATTTCTCCAGATGCCGCGCCGATTTCGCTGAGCATCTTCCAGCGCATCGAAGTAGCTTTCATCGGGGCCGTAGCGATCAAGCACCCATGCCCATCCATTGAGGATCATTTCTAACTCGATGTTGCGGTAAGATGGTGCAGTCAGCCCGCGAAAGAACTGGCCGGGCCGGGAAGCCGGACCGCTGGCACCACTGCTCTGATCCATCTGCAAATAGGGCACGGCTACGATCCGCTTGTGGCGATCGACAATGCCGCCAGTGTCCATTTTTATCAGAATGGCCAGATCGACATGCCTTCCGCCAATGAGCGATTGAAGGAAGTCACGCGCCTCGATGCCGCCAGGCTGCTCCATTTCCGGCGCGTCGATGAACCCCAGCCTGATTGTCACTTCAAAGCTCGCCCGCCGTCGCGGGTTGTCGATACGGGTTAGGAAGCCATCGCCGTCAAAGACCTTGAGGACAGGCACCCGAATGGTTTCGGAACCGGGATCTTCAGGTGCGATAAGCAAACGCCAATTCTCCTCCTCAATGCAGCGAGCAGCATTGTAGCAGAGTTGATTACCGTTTCACTTAGCATCCCATTTTCGGAGCTGGTCACCACCGCCCCAAATGCATCGCATTGGAGCTGGTCGGCCATGCAAATTTGCTGGAAATCAGACGCGTTCTGCGTTAAAAGACACCTATTGAAATCATTAGACTTTTTCGAGGATGGGACCCAAATCCTCTGGTAAAAATTCATTCTGGGGGCACCGACGGGGGCCTCACTTAAGTAACCAAGGTCAAGATTCTCGCAGTTTTGCGACATTCTGAGAGCGGTTCGAGTCCTCTTCTGGGCACCATTTGTTCTTCTCGGAACATCCCAAAAAGTGTATTAAACCCGCAGAAATCCAAGGGAATTGGCCCTTGGATCGTGCCGGATCGTCCCGCCTTTTCTCGGGGGTTCCGCACATTTTTGCGGGCCTTTTGCGGGCCTTTGCGAAAACCACATCGGGAAAAGGCCCGCACATGCCGCTGACCGAGACTCGGCTTCGAGCACTCAAGCCAAAGGACAAGCCTTACAAGGTTGCTGACGACCGCGGATTGTACATCGAGGTCTCCCCAGCCGGCGGCAAACTCTGGCGATTCCGCTACCGGATCGGCCCGGTCGAAAAGAAGCTGTCGATCGGTGCCTACCCCGAGATCAGCCTCAAACAGGCAAGGCAGACAGCCTATGAGGCGCGGCACAAGATCGCGTCCGGCGGCGACCCGGCGATGGAAAAGCGCAAGCAGAAGATTCGCGCCGAATTCCTCTCCGCCCAGACCTTCGAGGCAGTGGCGCGGGAGTACATCGATCAGATGATGGTGCAGAGTGGCAGGGCAGATGCCACCATCGTGAAGGCCAACTTCTTCCTCGAGCAACTGGTGGACGCGATTGGCAGCCGACCGATCGACGAGATCGAGCCGTTTGAAGTGCTCGCTCCCCTCAAGCGGCTCGAGGCCAAGGGTAAGCACGAGACCGCGAAGAAGACCCGGTCGTTTGCGAGCCGCGTATTCCGGTATGGCGTTGCCACCACGCGCTGCAAAGGCGACCCGACGTCGATGCTTCGTGGGGCATTGATCACGCCAAAGGCAAAGCACTACGCCGCGATTCTCGAACCCAAGGAGCTTGGCGCGCTGCTACGAGCGATCCAGGACTACACAGGCAACTTCATCACCAGGTACGCTCTTCTCATCGCCCCTCACGTCTTTGTGCGGCCTGGCGAGCTGCGGCATGCCGAATGGAAGGAGATCGACCTTGAAGACGGTGTCTGGCGCATCCCTGAAGGCAAGATGAAGTCACGGCGCCCTCATGCCGTTCCGCTCTCGAAGCAGGTGGTTGGCTACCTGAAAGAGCTTGCCGAGATGGTCGGCACCGAAGGTTATGTTTTTCCCTCGGCCCGTGCTTCGGTTCGCCCAATGAGCGAGAACACCTTGAATGCCGCCTTCCGCCGGATGGGCTTCACCAAGGATGAGGTGACCGCTCATGGGCTACGAGCAACCGCCTCCACGATGCTGAATGAAAGCGGTCTTTGGAACCCCGACGCGATCGAAAGGGGGCTGGCCCATGGTGATAGCAATGCCGTTCGCGGTGTCTATCACCGCGGCAAGCACTGGGAAGAACGGGTTCGCATGGCCCAGTGGTGGAGCGATTATCTCGATACAATCCGAGAGGGGGAAAAAGTCACCAAGGGCGCGTTTGCGGGAAGAGGCGGACGAGACTCTGAGCGCCTAAGGCCCAGCAGGAATTGGGACAAAACGGTCGCTCCCGAATGAACTGCGAAACGTCAGCTTGTGCCAAAACCCGACCTCTTTAGGATGCGATGCTGCTGAGAACTATGCAGTCGGGCAAAACTCGCTCAAGTGCTGTTTAATTCGGACGCTTTGACAGCCCTCCCCCCCGAGATCATATTGTCGAGCCTGCCGCGGGCGAAGGACAAACGCGCGAGCGGAGTGCAGACAACGAGACACGGCCGGATCGCTACCGAACCAAGTCGCGTGATCGGGAGCGATAGAGATATGCCGGAGATGGGCGACCTCTTGCGGGAGGGCAGTGTCACAGATCCTTTTTTTGAGGTGCTTAACGACGGCGACTGGAATGCCTGCATCGGAAAGCAGGGCGACGAGATCAACTACGTCGAAGGCTATCTCCAGGCAGCGCAACTGCTGGTCGATACGCTGTTGGAAAAGGAAATGTTCGGCAGCCGCGACACGCTTGCCATGCCGATCCTCTTCAACGCCCGGCACGGTCTGGAGCTGGCCTTGAAATATGTCCTTCGCGAGCTTGGCGCGCTCGGCATGGCGCGCACGCGAGAGGGGCCGGTCGACCATGATCTCCATGCCTACTGGGTGCATCTCAGTGAGCAGCGCATCGGCGACCGGGCGTGCCGCGAACAGCTGGCGGAGCTCAAGCCGTTCGTCGAGAGCTTCATGAAGCAGGACATTGACGGACAGGAACTGCGCTATTTCGAACATCGCGACGGCAAACAAAGCCTCGGCGAGCAGGCCGTCGTCAACTTGCCGCTCATTCAGGCCTCCGTGCGGGAGCTAAGGGACATTCTGGACCGGCTGATGGAGCGCGTGGCCCGGCTCGGCCAGGAGCATGTCTCAGGCACGAGGACCGCGGAATGCTCTCGATCGGATCTGATCGCGATTGCCCAGATCGTCGGCCCAAAACCGAGCTGGGCCGAAGAGGCCTTTCTGGAGCGCAAGGCGGATGCGATGGCGCAATTCGGGCTTTCGAGTAAAAGCTTCTCGAAGGCGCTCGATGCCATAAAGGCGTCGCGCGAGCTGAAGAACCTGATCGAGGTCGAGAGCGATCTGCTGCATCTGTCAGAGGCGAAGATCCTCGAAATCGTCGCGCTGTGGCTGGACGCCAATCCGCCGAAGCCTGCCAGTACGCCGCCGCGCGTGGTCAACGCCGCCAGCATCAGCTTCGACGATGTGATGCGGTACGGTGACAAGATGAGCACGCTCAACAAAGCCGCGATGGAGCAGCTGACGGTCGAGGAGTTCGCGGATCTCCAGACGATCTTCTATGTCGGTCGCGACCGGCGTTTCGGAGAAGAATATCCTCGTCTGTTGGAGACGACGCTGGAGGCGCACCGTCTCGCCAAGGAGCGCTACGCACTCTTCCATCACATCCTGTCGAAGAAGAATTTCATCAACGGACTGGCTGCCGGATTGCGGCGCATCGGCCAGCCCGCGCTCGGCAAGAAGGTTGCACAGATGCGCGATTCGCTGCGCCCTGCGGAGTGATGGTACGTTCGATGGAGCTGCGAGAGAAGATCGTCCGCGAGGCCTTCGCCAAGAAGGACGTCAAGCCACTGCTGTCGCATCTCAGAGCGATCCCGCTGGGATCCGACGAGATCGACACGCTGGTGTCGCTGCTAAAGCGCGGCTGCCTGCCACTCTTCGAATATCCGAATGCGAAGGCCGAGGCGGCACGCGAGGATGCCATCGCGCAGATCGTCGCGAACATCGAGGCCAGGGCGCCGATCGGCGCCGCCGACGACATCAAAGCGGTCCTCGCGCTCTTCAAGGTCATCGAGTCAGGATACCGCGCCATCCTTGAGGATCTCGCGGAACTGCTATACAAACACGCTTCAGATGCGCGAGCTAATTGCTTGCCATCTGTCTAGAACGCTGCGGACATAGCTTGGCGTTTCGTTGTTTCGGGGAATGCCGCCGGCACGGATAACCGCTCCAGGCCCTGCGTTGTAGGCCGCAAGCGCGAGATGGATCTGCCCGAACTTGTCGAGCATCTCTCTGAGGTAACGTGCCCCGCCATCGATGCTCGCGACGGGATCATGCCGATTCGCAACGCCGAGATAACGAGCAGTGCCCGGCATCAGCTGTGCTAACCCCGCCGCGCCAGCGGGGCTGATCGCCATCGGGTTGAACCGCGATTCCGTCCAGATCAGCGCCTGCAACAAGCCTGAGGGGAGACTGTATCGGAGCTCTGCCTCTCGGACATTCGCCGTGTAGATTGCCTCGCGAAACGAGGGTGCTGTCTTGCTTGGCCCCCAATCCATTCCACTCTGTGCCGCAACGGTGGGTTGGGCAGGCTCAGCCACTGTCGATGAGGGTCGATGTTCGAATATCGCGAAGGATGGCGCGTCTGCCTGGGCTGAGGCCTGCACCGCCGGAACGGTCATCAGGAGCATGCCGATCATTCCAAATCTGATCATCTTCCATCTCGCCGCATTGTTTCGAATCGAGATGGAACGTATGGTGAACGTAAAGGTGTAGGAAAGTGTTTTGCGCGCGCGACTGGGAGGAGAGGTCGCTCGCAAGGGGGCGGTATTTTGAGCCTGAGGAGCCCCACATGTCCCCCGTGTTATCCAGTCCTACCAACTCGTCCCTTGCTTCAGTGGCAAAGCAGCTTTGCGAGGAGCTCGGCGGCCATTGGTCCGGCGCCAAAGGCATGGCGCGATGCCCGGCCCATGATGATCGAACGCCCTCGCTCGGCGTAACTTTGGGCCGACGCGCCATCCTCTTTCACTGTTTCGCGGGCTGCAGCCAGGATCAGGTCCTGACGGCGCTCGCCGGACGAGGTGTTTCGCCGGCGAGCATGTTTTCAGGGAACGCCGAAGTCGGTGGATGCGCCAATGCCGACAAGCCCGCCCACCGCGCATTTGCAGAGCGGATCTGGCGCGAAGCGACGCCAATCGGTGATACCCCCGCGAAGGCCTATCTTGAGGCCCGCGGCATTCGCGCTGTCTCTCGCGCCCTAAGATTTCACCCTCGCACCCCGCTCGGCCCGAAGGGTAACACGCAGTACTTGCCTGCTTTGATCGCCGCAGTGACCATGGATCATGGTTTGGTGGCCATTCACCGCACGTTTCTCAATCTGGTAAGGCCCGCAGTCGTCCCCTTCGACAATCCCAAGCGCGCACTCGGAAGCTTGGCATCGGGCGCGGTTCGTCTCTTCGAACCCGTTGATGGGCGGCTCGGCCTTGCCGAAGGTATCGAGAGCGCGCTCGCCGCCAAGGCCTTAACCCAGATCCCTTGCTGGGCCTCGCTCGGCAATGAGCGTTTTGGCCTCGTGTCGATACCGGAAAGCGTGCGCGAATTGCACCTGTTCGTCGACCATGATGCAGGCGGCGACCTTGCCGAGGAACGCGCGCGCAGCGCCTACGCCTGTGAGAGCCGAACGATCGTCACGCGTCGTCCGCGCGGTCCCGGGAAAGATTGGAACGACGCCTTGCAAGCATGGCTGCGGTCCAAGTCCTGACGAAGAAAGAGGGGAGAAGGCCTTTGGCCTGATGAAGCCCGGCAAGTGGACTGGGCTTCGTCAGGAGGTTCCAAATGCCAAGCTCTGCTCCCGTTCTCTTGCTTCCCCCACCCTCTGAACCGCTGGCCCTGCTGGTCGCTCGCACCATCGCCGCAAGCATGGCATCCGGTGAACCGATCACGCGTCGGCAACTGCATACGCTTCTCACCGATCATTTCGGGGGCACAGACGCAGAGGGGCGCTGGTCGGTGCGCGATGCGCATCTCGCGTTGGAATTGGCTCAGACCGAATACCTGCAGGCCAACGCCCGGATCGACCTTACCGCTTCGGCGGCCGACGCCGACCGGATGTTTACGGCGCTGGAATCCGAGCTTCCAACCCAGACCAATCGCAGCGACGAACAGATCGAATGGCAGCAGTTCGCGACCCCGCCGCGCCTTGCCTGGCTTGCCGCACGGGCTTGCGCCCTAGTAGCAGACGAGCTCGTCCTGGAACCCTCGGCCGGAACGGGGATGCTCGCGGTCTGGGCAGCCAAGGCTGGCTTGCGCCTTGCCCTCAACGAAATTTCGCCGCTGCGCCGCGACTGCCTGACTGCCTTGTTCCCGGCCGCCCGAGTGACCGGCCATGACGCCGAACTGATCGACGAATTGCTCGATCCCGCCATCAGCCCGAGCGTTGTGCTGATGAATCCGCCCTATTCGCACGGCATCGAGCGAGGGCACGATAGTCGCACCGGCTTGCGCCACCTGCGGTCGGCCTGGAATCGTCTGGCGTCGGGCGGTCGGCTTGTCGCGATCATGCCCGAATGGTTCGATTGCGCGAGGTTTATGGCGGGGCTGAAGGGGCCAGTCTCGCTGCGGCTCAATGCCGCGGTCGAACGTGCTTTCGTGAAGCACGGCACTGGGATCACCACACGACTACTGGTCCTGGACAAGGTCGAGGGCTCTGCCGAACCCGTCATTGAGCGCACAAACGACTTTGGTCACCTTGTCGATCTTGTCGATGCCGTGCCCGCCAAGGGGGGCATGCAAACTGCTCCCGATCAATCAAGTCTTCCGGCGCGTACGCCGTTCCGACTGGTCGTCTCGTCACACAGGTCGCTGCCGATACCGGCAAGGATTACCCCTGCAGCGCCGACGGTCATCTGCGCATTGACCTACCAGTCACTCGAAGTACCTGCACCGCTTGCGCCCCAGGTCGGGCACTATCTGCCCTATCGTCCCAGCAGGATCGTGATCGACGGTGCGGCCGAGCATCCGACACCGCTCGTTGAGTCCGTCGCCATGGGCTCGATCGCTGCACCGATGCCCGAAGCTGTGCCGCAGCTACCCGAAGGGTTGGTCGCCAAGGGCCTGCTGTCTGCTGCCCAGGCAGAGACGCTCATCTACGCTTCAAGCGCCCATGCGCGCGATCTTCCCGGGCGGTTCGAGCCGGAGGATAAAGGCTGCTCTCTCAAGGCATCGGCGGAGGGCCAGGTCTATCGCCAGGGCTATTTTCTTGGCGATGGCACAGGCGCCGGCAAGGGCCGTCAGGTTGCGAGCGTCATTCTCGATCGCTGGGTGCGCGGGGAACCCCGCCATATCTGGATTTCGAAGAACGAGGCGCTGCTAGAAGATGCCCGGCGCGACTGGGCTGCGCTTGGTGGTCTGCCGATCGACATCCAGCCTCTGGCTTCCTGGAAACTCGGCAGCCCCATCGCCATGCGAGAGGGCATTCTCTTCGTGACCTACCCGACCCTGCGTTCGGGCCGAAACGATGTAACCCGCCTCGATCAGATCCTGGCTTGGGCGGGCGACGACTTCGACGGTGTTATCGTGTTCGACGAGGCGCACGCCATGGCCAATGCCGCTGGCGGGGAAGGATCGCGCGGCAAGGTCAAGGGATCGGAGCAGGGTATCGCTGGAGTGCGCCTGCAAAACCTCCTGCCCCGCGCGCGGGTGCTATATGCCTCGGCAACGGGCGCGTCCGACGTCAACAACTTGGCCTATGCCACGCGCCTCGGCCTCTGGGGGCCGGAGACCGCTTTCGCCAATCGTGAGGCCTTCGTGGCCGACATTCGTGACGGCGGAATCGCAGCGATGGAACTGGTCGCGCGCGATCTCAAGTCGGTCGGTCTATACACCGCTCGCGCGCTCTCCTTCGCGGGTGTCGAGTACGAGATCCTCGAGCATTGCCTGACCGATGATCAGATCGCGGTCTACGATGCCTATGCTGAGGCTTGGGCGATTATCCATGCCAACCTGCGTGAAGCGCTTGAAGCCACCCGTATTGTCGACGCAGACAGTGGAGGGACGCTCAACTCTGGTGCCAAGTCTGCAGCGCTGTCGATCTTCGAGGGAACCAAGCAGCGATTCTTCGCGCAGCTGCTTCTGTCGATGAAGCTCCCGAGCCTGCTTCCAGCAATCGAAGCGGCGATTGCTGACGGACACGCGGCAGTCGTCCAGTTGGTCTCGACAGCAGAAGCCATGCTCGACCGCCGGCTTGCTGACCTTTCGGACGAGGAACGCGAAGCGCTGGAGATCGATCTGTCCCCGCGGGAATATGTGATCGACTACCTCGCCAAGAGCTTTCCTGTCCGGCTGATGGCCGTCTTCACCGATGAAAACGGCAATCCACGCTCTGAGCCTATGAGCGACGAACTAGGCGTGCCGGTGTTGTGCCGATCAGCACTCGCCGCGCGCGACCGGATGATCGAACAGCTCTGCGCCTTGCCGCCGATCGCGACCGCGCTTGATGCCATTATCGAACGCTTCGGCGTCGACCAGGTGGCGGAAGTGACTGGCCGGACGCGCCGGCTCATCGTCGGCCGTGACGGTCGTCAGAAACTCCAATCCCGGTCGCCGCGCGCCAACGTCGCTGAAACCCAGGCCTTCATGGACGGCACCAAGCGCATCCTGGTCTTTTCCGACGCCGGGGGGACCGGGCGCAGCTACCATGCTGATCTGGCCGCCAAGAACCAGGCTCGCCGCGTCCATTTTCTGCTCGAGCCAGGCTGGCGGGCAGACGCAGCAATCCAGGGGCTTGGCCGCACCAATCGCACCAACCAGGCTTCGGCCCCGCTGTTCAGACCGGTGACGACCGATGTACGCGGTGAGCGCCGGTTCATCTCGACTATAGCACGTCGCCTCGACAGCCTCGGTGCCTTGACGCGCGGGCAGCGCCAGACCGGCGGCCAGAACCTCTTCGATCCCGCCGATAATCTCGAAAGCATCTACGCCAAGGAAGCGCTCCACCGCTGGTTCGGCCTGCTGTTCACCGGCAAGCTCGAAGCGGTCAGCCTCGGGCGCTTCCAGGAGCTGACAGGCCTCAGGATCGAAGCTCCTGACGGGTCGATGGTCGATGACCTGCCGTCAATCCAGCGCTGGCTCAATCGCATCCTCGCGTTGCCGATCGCCCTGCAGAACGCGATCTTTGATGAGTTCATGGGGCTGGTCGAGGCGCGAATTGATGCCGCCCGCCAGGCCGGGACGCTCGATCTCGGCCTTGAAATCATCGCGGTCGAGGACTTCACAGTCCACTCGGACACGCTGCTACGCACCGATCCTGCCTCGGGCGCAACAACCCATCTGCTGGAACTGGAAATCGCCCGGGCCGTGAAGCCGTTGACGCTGAAGCGACTCGAGGAGCTCTACGGCCTCGCTGGGCAACGGCAGCGAACTGTTCGGAACGCCCGCTCGGGCCGGGTCGCCTTGCTCGTGCCCGCCCGCAGCATTCTTGCCGATGACGGCACCCGCGTGTCCCGTTTCGAATTGCTGCGCCCGCTGAAGCGCAGCCACATCACCGAGGATCAGCTGGCTGAGAGCAGCTGGGAAGGCATTTCCGTCGACGCTTTCCGAGAAGCCTGGGTAGCCGAAGTCGAGGAAGCACGGACCAGCCACAAACGCGAGCGCCTCTATCTTGCGACGGGGCTCCTGCTGCCGGTCTGGGACAAGCTTCCTTCGGATTTCGTGAGAGTGAGCCGAATCTCCGCTACGGACGGCCGCTCGTTGCTTGGCCGGGAGGTTCCTGTCCATTGTGTTCCGGAACTGTGCCGGGCGCTGGGTCTGGAACGCGAGCAAACGCGCTCCGCTGATGACATCATCCAGACCGTCCTGGCGACCGGTCGAGCCATGGAATTCGCCGGTCGTGAGCAGCTCATGGTCAAGCGCAGCCTGGTCAATGGCTCACAGCGAATTGAACTTACCGGATGGAGTGCAGCTCGCCTCGACTGGTACAAGGCGCAAGGCTGCTTCACCGAGATCATCCGTTACCAGACCCGGCTGTTCGTTCCGATCGACGGTGCAGCGAGCGTGATCGCCAGATTGGCAGCATAGACACCTTCATTGCCACATGGCATTAACTGGCATATATGATGCCATATGGAGATTTGCCATGCTGGCTTTGCAACCCGTTGATACTGCCGTTCCTGCCTTCCGTGCGGATCCGATCACCCAGGACGAGGCAGCTGCCATGTTCCGGGCGGTCCTCAATCTGTTCGGCAAATGGGAGCTGACCGACGAGCAGGCGGCAACACTGCTCGACATGCCAGTGCGCTCCTATCGCCGCTGGAAGGCCGAAGGCCCCGGGCGTGTTTCGCGTGATGGGCGTGCGCGTCTCTCCAACATCATGGGCATCCACAAGGCGCTTCGGATCATCTTCTCGGAGGCAACCCGCGGCTATTCCTGGATCAGGTCGGCTAACGATGCCTTTGGCGGATCCAGCGCGCTCGATGTGATGCTCGGGGGCGAACTCACCGACATCATGCGGGTGCGCCGCTACCTCGACGCCGAGCGCGGTGGCTGGTGAGCGGAACGGCGGATATCCCCGTTTCTCGAGTTGAGTGGAAGGGCGCTATCAGGATCATCCGCAGTGCTTTTCCACCGATCGACCTGTTTGAGGACATCGCTGATCCAGCCGACTGGCCGCTGCTGATCTCGGCAGAGCAGAAGACCAATCCCCGCATCATGGCGACGATTGGCAATCTGGATTTGGTCCCTGTCGACCGCCGCGTCGGCGGCCACGGCGCTTCCTACCTCATGGCGCCGTTCACCCATGTCAGCACCGACCGGCCAAGCCGCTTTACCGATGGCAGCTACGGCGTGCTCTACGTCGGGGACCGGTTTGAAACCGCACTGTTCGAGACGATCCACCACCATGCCCGCTTCATGGCACGGACAAAGGAAGCGCCTGGCTGGACTTCGCAGTTCCGGGAGATCGTCATGGCGGTCGATGCAGACCTACATGATCTTAGATCCGCAGCTGCGGAACCGGCCCCGATGCTGGACACTGATAGCTACGCGGCATCTCAAGCTCTCGCTGCGAATCTCAGGGGCGCAGAATCCGACGGCATTGTCTACCCGAGCATCCGGCATCTTGGTGGGGAGTGCGTCGCACTCTTCTACCCGGACTGTGCGTCAAATCCTTTGCAGGGGCGCCACCTCGACTATCACTGGGATGGCGAACGTGTAGACCTTGTCCGCGATGCCGGTTCGGGAGCTGTTTTCCGGATCGTCGATTTGCCGCCCGATCCTGTCTGACCGCATGAGCTGGCTTTCGAGCCTGCGCTTGGCTAGGTTGCCTTCCACCAGTTGAGCATGCGTTGCCACCAACTGGCTGGCGGCCGAGGTGCGGACGGGGTCGCGGCGGGCGTCTCCGGGCCGGGCTGAGCAACAGCCGAGGGATCCGCCTGCCTGAAGTAGCGAGCCTTGGCTCTGCGGTCTCGTTGCCGCTCAGCCGCGACTTGTGCATCCGACCAGGGCGGCGCAGCGATCACCTTGTCTCGGCGGATTACGTAGTGCGACCGACACGGCAGCGTCCAGTTGCCGACCGAAGGGTGAAGACTAATAGCCTCGCCGTCGTAGGTGATGTTCCAGTCTGTTGGTGTCAGCGGCGTCACCACTTCCGCGCCGCAGCCGCAGCAGCAGCTGTGCGCTACGCTGCCGTATTCCATCGATACGTAAAGAATCCCAGGTACGAGCGGCTCGGGAAAACTTTTCACGAAGCGATGTTCGAGTTCGGTATACCGGATCATGATTGGTCCTCGTTGAGCAGCATGTTGCCGTCGAGCGTGTAGGTCGAATGATGTTCGCGCTCGAGGTCGCAGTAGAATCCGCACAGCTTCTTCCACTTGATAACCGCCAGGACGGCGTTGAGGGCGTTGAGGTCGGCTACCTGGATATTCGAGGCGTAGATGTCCCCGGCCCCGCCGCCGGCGAGGGGAATTCGATTATGCGGGCCGGCCTTGGTCCGGCTCTCCAAAGTGCTGGTCGTAACCCTCAAGATGCCACTGAGGCCCTGTTCGCCGAGTTCCAGGCCCATGCCAATATCGACGAAACCAACTCCGCGTGCGTGAAGCCATTCTACGAGGGCGGCTTTCGCTTCACCTGCGTCAAGGCTTAGGAACGCGAAGTCGATGCCTTCGAGCAGATCGATGGTCTCGGCTGTAATCGCATTCGGCACCGCGGTTATGCCGCGATGCATGCGCGAGTAGATGGCCGCAAAATAGTCGACCTTCAGCGGTGCGTCGCGCAGGTCGTCAAGGCTCGGCGCCCCAGGGGCACGAAAGGCATTGTGCTGAAGGAACTCGTCAGGATCAAAGATGCGGATCTCCGCTACCGGCGTTTTAGCCAGCATGTCGAGAATATAGCTTCCCGACCCGCCGAGGCCGATGATCGCGATGCGGTGCCCCGCGAGCCTGGCGGTGAGCGCGCCGATCCCGACCCTGTCCGACGCCGTCTCGACGTAGTTAAAAACGCTCTCAGCGTCCTCCTCATCGTCGATCACGCGGTGGGGGCGCGGCGAGAGCGTGGTGTCGATTACCGCGGCAGGTCCCGAGATGATCGAAGCATAGGTCGACATCTTGTGGTGGTAGTCGCGATACCCTCCTTCAGGCTTGCTGGAGAAGGCGTGCTCCGCTGTGAGCCCATTGCCAAGCTGGAAGTGCGCGGTCTGGTGGGCGATCGCCGCGATCGGCTTGCCATCGGCGAAGCAAGGGTAGTCTCCGTCGAAATGAATGACGTGGGTGTCGGGCGGCCGGGTCTGGTCGCCGGCCAAGGCTAGGCTCGAGATAAGTGTGCCCTTGCGCACCTTGCGGTGGGCATCGACGTAGGGCACCTCGCGCATGACGAGGAACCCTCCGACGATCTGGACGAAATAGCCTTCCTCGCGCAGCTTCGCGAGATCGGCGTTACGACTGAACAGTGCGCGTGACATTGAAGATCGTCCCCTGCTTGATGATGACCGAACCGTGCGCGCTCAGCTCCCCGGCGTGCGGCTTGGAGGCCGCCTTGCGGTAGGTCATCGAGAACACGACGTTGGCTTCGTGCGGACCCGGGAAGGCCAGCTCGACGATCTGCTCGAAGGTCACGGTCGGACCGCGAACCAGGCGCGGACGCGTGTTGACGATGATTTCGATTTCGACCGGCGGGCGCGGGGCGCTGTAGAAGCGCTCAATGCCGGGCGCGCTCAAGTCGACCAGCATCGCCGGCTCGATGAGGACGTCGGTTCCGCCACGCACTTCGAGGAACACCGCCTCTTCGGGCCCGGGCTCAGCGAGTTGATTGAGGATGCGACCGCTGATTGCGGGCTTGCCCCAGCGCTGCTGGTCATCGTTGACCTGGAACTTGAATTCGCGATCGGTGAGGAAGGCGACGAAGCGCTCGGCGCCGGCGGTGCTGAGGTCAAAAGGTTCGTCGAGGCGCACGTCCTCGAAGTCGCCGGTCGGGAGGATCGCGAACAGGCTGTAACCTCGGTCGGGTTCAAGCCCCGCCGCTTCGAGCACCTGGCGGCCCAGCGGGATCGGATCGGCGACGGTGAGCGCGCGAAACTCGAGGCTTTCGAGGGCGAACTGGAAGCGATAGGCCCGAGCGGGCCGCAGGCTCCGGCCTTCGCGCAGGGCATCGCCGACATCATCGAATTCAGGAAGTTCAGGGGTAGCCATTTTTGATTTGTCCTTCGGTTTGCCGGAACAGCCCGGCTACGAAGGGACAATCGGAACGGCGGCAGCCGACCGGAAAGTCGCTCAGAAGATTTTTTGCAGGGGGCCTGCCGGGACCGGCCCGCACACGAAGAACGCCGGACAGCTGGGGCAGACCCGCTGCGAGGGATCCGCTGGAAATCGGCCAGCGCGAACATCCGCAAGGACATTAGCCAGGAGTTCGCGGCGCCGACCGAGAACGAGCTGCGATAGCTCGAGCGGGGTCACGGTATCACTGGTCAGATGGACAATCTCGGCGCTCGCCCCCGAAGCGCTCTCAGCGATGGCCAGTAGCGCGGCCGCCACGCTAAGATCTTCGGTGTCTGCCTTGCGGAACACGCCAGTTCGGATACGCCGGTGGATACGATTACCTCGCGTATCGACGAGGACATCGTCGGCCCTGACGATAATTTGGTCACTTCCGATCCCGAGCGGCAAGTCAGCCGGCAGCTGGACTTGGTGGGCATCGCGCGATCGCCGGAACCGCATAACAAGCTCGACCGCCGTAGCCCGCAGTTCGACGAAGCTTCCCAGTATGTCGAGACCGTGATCGTCGCAGGCTTGTTCGACTGCGGCCCGAAGAAGCGCGTCGTCAGAGATGTCGAGCCCGCTGCGTACCGCTCCGCGCACGACAGTCCGGGCGGCTTCGTGCATGCGCATGTAATCGCTCTCGGTACGGCGGCCGCCGATGCCGATCACATGAGTGTAGAAGAAGCGCCGCTTGCACTTTTCCTTGTCCAGCATTGCGACCTGGGAATCTCGTAAGCGAATAGGGCCGTCGACCGATAATTCGATCGGCTCGGCTTCGAGCGCAGGTGGAAGCGTTTGGAGGAGAGCGGGCACCCTTTCGGTGACGGCCGGACCAAGCCGCGTCAGGAAGGTGGAGAGCGGGCGCCGCTTCCCATCCGCCTTCTCGGTCGCGGCATAAAGGATGAGGCGATCGCGCGCGCGTGACGTGGCAACGTAAAACAAGCATTCGCGCTCTTCTGCGTCGCCGGCGCAAAGCGCGGCTTTGACGTCGCCGGTTATGCTGCCGATCACGCCTTCGGGGGGCAGGCAGGCAGGCGCCTTCGGATAACTCGGGAGTGTGTCTTGGTTGAGGCCCGGTAGATGCACGCCCCGAAATTCTAGGCCTTTCGCGCCGTGGATCGTCATGAGGCGGACGGCGTCGAGTCCCTGCGCGGCTGCGGGTAGCTGACGTAGGTCGCGATCGTCGCCGATGGCGACCAACCGCCTGATACGTTCCAGGAGGCGCGGCACGGCGCGACCCGCCGTGTGTGGCTGCGTGCGAAGGAAGTTCATGAACTGCCAGATCGCGATACCTCGGCTACGTTCAGCTATTGAACCGGCCTCGGCTATTCGGGCGGCGATGCGGGTGCGGTCGAGCAGGATAGCCGCGAGCGTTCGCCACGGCGGAGTGTCGGCGTCGAATCCATCGAGAGCTGCTGCGAGCCTATCGAGCGCGGTCATCGCTTCCACCGACACTGCTAGGCGGCTTCGCTCGGTCAGCCATTCCAGGGGTTTGCCATCATCCGACCGCAACATCTCGATGATGCTGGCGACATCGCCGAGCGGCATGGCAAAATCGGGCATGCAGCCGGTTCGAACGAGCCCCATCGCGCGACCATCGGCCAGCAACGTCAGCAGCGACAAGAGGTCCTTGACCTCGCTTCGCTCGAACAGGCTGCCCAGGAAGAGAACGGGCACGTCCATCCGTTCGAGGTCGCGGGCGATTTCGCCAAGGCGCTCGTTCCCGGTACACAGCACGGCTTGGTCTCGATAGGCGATGCCGGCTGTTCGAAGCTCTTCGATGCAGTCGGCGATCGCGACCGACTGCTCCTCCTTGGCCGGGCGGAGCCTGAGTTCGACGGGGTGGCCGCTGGCGCCCCGATGCGCATACAGCTCTGCGCTCGTTGTACTCGCTGCCATCTTGGCGGCGAACGTGGAATAGGCGGTCACGATCTCGTCGCTCGACCGGTAATTGATCTCCAACCGGCCTGATGCGGCGGCGGGAAAATCCTCAGACGTGAACCTAGTGGTGCTGATCGGGGAGGCGCCGCGAAAGCGGTAGATCGACTGCCGTGCGTCGCCCACAACCCAGAGGTTCTCGCCGCTGGGGCGCAGCGCCTTCAACAAGCGCACACTGGCTCGGTTGACGTCTTGGTATTCGTCGACAAGCACGTGGTCGTAGGTCTGGCCAAGCTGGGCGGCAATCTCGGGACGCGTTTCGAGAAGTTCGACGGGGAGTGAAACGAGGTCGCCGAAATCGACGGTTTGCCGCTGGCGTTTGATCGTTTCGTAGAGAGCGTAAACGCGCGCGACCTCTGCCGCTTTCAGTGCTTCCGTGTGGCGCGGTTCCGCGCCTTTGGCAGCGATGCGCATGTCCTCGGCGTGGCGGGCGTATTCATCAGCGCCAACGACCTCGTCCTGCGCTCGCGAGATGGCCGCTAGAATGTCGCCGATCAGGCGAGTCGGATTGTATAGATCCTGGTAGTGATCGAGCGCGAGCTTTGGAAACTCGGCCTCGAGGAGCTCGACGGCTTCTACGCGGTCCATCAGGCGCGGATCGTCGGGGAGGCCGAATTCGGCATGAAAGCGCCGCACAAGATCGAGTCCGAAGGCGTGGAAGGTACCGATCCACATCGCTGCAGCCTTCTCTGGCCGCTTCGCCGCGATCCGCTCGGCCATCTCGCCGGCGGCTTTGTTGGAATAGGTTAGGACGAGCAGCCGCCTCGGATCGACACCTTCGTCGAGTAGTTGGACTACCCGGGCGGTCAGTGTCTGGGTCTTGCCAGTCCCGGGCCCCGCTTCGAGGAGATATGCGCGCCCGCGGTGTCCGGCCGCTTCTGCTTGGGCGGCGTTCAACGGATGCTCCCCGCGAACGCTTTCGTTAGATTCGATGACGGGGAGCAGCAGGCCGTCGAGCAACTGCTGTACGACAGCATCCATCGAAGCATTCATGCGTCCCGCGATCTCGTGCGCGGTCAAACTGTCAGCCAGATGAAGGCGGCACAGGACCTCGCGCGGCAGGAGGAGTTCACGGGCGAACAAGTCCATTTGGACCTCGCGCCGCTGTCTTCGGCCATAGTCGACGACCCGATCGATCCCGGTCGGTGAGGGCTCGGAGGGACGCGCCATGTCTGCGTGCAGCACCGTGGGTGACGCGGTCGCATCACCTAACACATGGTGGCCGATTTCATGCGCAACAAGGAAAGCTTGTTCGAATCGGGAGCCCACGTTTTCGTGGATTATGAGATCATCGGCTGGCACCAGCGTCGCGCGGCCGTTGTCCAGGCTGGCAGCGCCGGGGTTTGTTGTCTCGACATCGAGGCCGCGTGTCTTCGCGATGGCGACAACAAATGCGTAAGGATCGGTCGGATCGAGCCCGTGCATAACGGCATCGGCATGCATCTCGGCCGCCCTGCGGCGTCCCAGCTCGATCGCATCCATCTATTCGCCGCTACCTGCCAGAAGCTTCGACCGATCAGCCTCGGAAACCCCGGCATCGATCAGGATTTGCTCGAAGGTCATTTGCTCCGCGGAGCCGGGCGGGCGGCCCGACTTGTAGCTTCTACCGGTGGTCATGGGCATTGGCGGCTGGCGCATGGCTGCGATCACATGCGCTGGAGGCAAGTCGAGAGCGTCCGAGAGGTCGCCAAGGATAGTATCGGGAAGGCTCGATGCCAGGACGCGGTGCTCTCGCAGGCACGTGATGACCTGCCTCGGCACGCCGAGTTTGCGAGCGAGGTCCTTGCCGATGTCTCCAGTGAGGCGGGCCAACGGGTCTTCGCCGGCGGGTTCGCCTGGAGCAGCCGCCTTGTGCATGATCCATGCGGCATCAATGCGCGATTCATCTGTAGCGGACAGAGGACTCTCGTCTTCGAGCTCTGGCGCCGCGAGCAACCGCGAAAAATCGATGAGCTGGATGGCATACTGAGGATAATCCTCGACGTATTGTCGAAGCACGTCGCCATCGTGGACGTCTTCTGATTGAAACAAGTCGAGCACGGCGTCGAGGGTGAGGGGCAGCGGGTTGGCGGTCATTGGTCGTCCCCAGGATTGAATAGGGCTCCGAGTGCTTTCAACGCCCGGTCCCGATAGTTGCGAACCGACTTCTCAGAGCAGTTTAGTGCCTTCGCTATTGTCATCACCGAAGGGTCGCTCGAATCGATCTGCCAACCGCTCAAAAGGAGGTGCATGGTCCTTCTTTGTTCTGTCGGTAGGGCATCAATCGCTCCGTGGAACCGTTTCCGGAAAAGCGGATCGGAAAACAGTTCGGCGTCGAGAAGATCTGTCGTGCTTGCCTCGGCTGCGTCGTCGGACGTGCCGCTGCCCTCGTCGTCCAGCGACGCGGTGCGGCTTTCCTCTTGCCAGACTCGATCCTGCGCATCGAGGCGCAAGCGTTTAACAGCGAGGTCGAACCGGACCTCGAAGAAGTCTAGCTTGTCGTCGGGCTCCTTACGATCCTTCGCGAGCATCTCGACGAAGCGGTCGAAAACGGCGTTGCGGATGCGCTCGTTGCTGAGCGATGAGGAGTTCTTGGAGATTTCGGCTCGCGGTACCGATCGGAGCACCCTCTCGATAAGGACCTTATATAACTGTTCGAACCAAGCATTGGAGTTGTCCCGGCGACTCCTCCGGACGAAATACAGCAAGCACTCACTGGGCACGTAATCTGGATGCTTACGGTCGCGGATGCGCGCGCGTTCGAGCAGCACGTTACGCGGCAGATTGGCGAGACCTACGAGCAGCGGTTCAATGATGTCGGGACGTTGATAAAGTGTCCCGTCGGCTTTTCGCTTGGTGAGCGGAACAATCAACATTTCCTCCCTTGTCCGCACGTTAGCATCGATGCGACGTTCTGTTAATCGCCACGGGAAAAACAACCGGAACGGCTGGAGTAAAAAAATTTGGTTTCGTCCAGTGCTTCAGGATTGTGCCTAATGCTGGCTCTGCGAATATGGCTCAGTTATGCCCTGGACGTTTTCCTACGCCGTGTGGCTGCTATTCAAGACACCATACCCGATGCAGACGTTCCGGATCGTCCGCCGACTTGGATACGGTAACGGGGGCTTAGGGTGCTCAATCAATGACCGGTGTTGGCGTTGCCCGACGTACTATTTGCGTCGGCGACCGGCCGGAATGTCCTGACCAACATCATCGATCCTTGCCCCTGCCGATCGGGACTTTCGCTGCGACCGCTTTAGAGGGGAGTGGGCTTTGCCCTGATTGAGCCATTTGGGCGTCGATGGTCGATGCACTGGGCTCACAATCAGGAGTGTGTCCCATGATCAAGTCGATTCCGCTGAACAAGCTCGTTCAGTCGCCTCGCAATGTCCGCCGCCACGGTGATCCGGCAGCCGATGCCGAACTCAAAGCCAGCATTGCAGCGCGCGGCCTGCTGCAGAACCTCATTGTCCGGCCTGCCGCAAAGGGCAAGTTCGAGGTCGAAGCCGGCGAGCGCCGCCGCCGCGCGATGTTTGAGCTCGCGGACGAAAAGATCCTCGCCCGCGATCACGAAGTCACGTGCCTCGTGCTCGAGGACAGCGCCGAAGCTGCGGTCGAGACCAGCCTCGCAGAGAACTTCCACCGCCTAGCCATGAACCCAGCGGACGAAGCCCAGGCCTTTGCCGCGCTCGTGGCAGGCGGTGCGACAGTCGAAGATGTTGCCCGCCGTTTCGGCCTGACCGTCCGCTTCGTCGAGGGTCGTCTGCGCCTCGCGACGCTTGCGCCAGTCGTGTTCGAGGCTCTGGCCTCGGGTCAGATCACTCTCGACATCGCCAAAGCCTTTGGCGCGACCTCGGACCAGGAAATCCAAGCCCGCGTCTTCGAGCAGGTTACCTCGGCCTACTATGCGCCTAATCCCGATAGCGTCCGGCGAATGGTTCTCTCCGGCACTGTCCGGGGCAGCGATCCGCGCGCCCGGCTAGTTGGTCGAGATGCCTACATCGCCGCCGGCGGCCGGATCGAACGCGAACTGTTCGATGACGACGACAGCGAATCCTGGGTCGATGTCGCCTTGCTCGAGAGCCTCGCCGCAGCGAAAATGGAAGAGCAGGCAAAGGCGCTCGCAGCCGAGCAGGGTCTCGCCTGGGTCAAGCCCACGCTCGATCCCTATGCCAGCCACGATCTGGTCGAAGGGCTGGTCCGGCTTCCTGCCGAACCGGCGCCGCTCACCGAGACGGAACTGGCGAGGCTCGACAAACTCGATGCCTCCTACGACGAGCATGCGGCGATCCTCGAAGACGAGGATAGCGCCGAGGAGGCCGTGGCGGCAGCCGAAGCGGCTATCGAAGCCATCGAACGCGAATGCCAGGAAATCCGCGCCCGTCCGCCAGTCATTGCGGCCGAACTCAAGGCCGAAGCGGGCATGATCCTGGTCCTCTCGCGCGATGGCACGCCGGTTCTCCAGCCCGTGTTCTACGGCGAGCGACAGGCTGAACCTGCTGAAGCCGACAGCGGAATCGAAGTAGTTCCGGCGGACGATAGCTCGGACAAGCGCCGGACCACCTTGTCCAAGCGCCTGGTCGATGAGCTGGCCATGCAGCGCCGCGACGTCCTGGCCCTGCATGTTGCCTCTGATCCCGGGCTTGCGCTCGACGTCATGGTCTTCACGCTAGCTGATGCCGATACGCACGACTGGCGGGCGCGGGCCGCAACCACACTGCGTGCCCCTCTTCCGGCAGGGCCAATCATTGGCTTCGAAGCCAAAGATGCTCCGGCCAGCAGCGCGCTTGCTGAGCTCAGGTCCAGTCTCGACGAAAGCTGGCGTGCGGGAACCGATGCGACTTCCCGCTTCGACCTGTTTCGCGCGCTGTCCGACGACAGCCGTGCCGCTTGGCTGGGCTATGTCGTTGCCCGGTCGCTCGAGGCGAGCCTCAACATGGCGGGCGAGCGTCAGCTGCCGTTTCAGGACCACCTCGGCAGCCTTATCGGCATCGACATGGCGCAGTGGTGGCGACCGACGGCGGCCAATTACTTCGACCGAGTGTCAAAGCAGGTGATCCTCGACGCGCTGACCGATGTCGGCGGTCTTGAGCTTTCCTCGCGCTTTGCCTCGGTCAAGAAGGGTGATCTCGCGATGAGCGCCGAGCGTGTCTTCGCCGGCACCTACATCACCGAAGTCGAAGTACGCGAGAAGGCTCTGGCCTGGGTGCCTGAGGTCATGCGCTTCACTTCCGCTGCGCCAGAGGCTGGCGAGCCGGAGATCGACGCCACTGACGCCGAGCCAGGTTTCGACAACGAAAATCTGTCCCCCCGCGAGTTGGCAGCCTGACCTCCTCCTGACAGGCAAGGCCACTCGCACCTCGAGAGAAGCGGTCCTTCGGCTTACGCCGGAGGGCCGCTTCCTTTTTGGAAGCAGAGCAGAGGGGGCTTGGGACCCTGTGGCACTGACCGGCGAACCCGTCGCCGACTGTCCAGATGCCTCAATCAGGAGAACCACCATGGCCTATCGCAAGGGGCAGAGCGGCGGCTTGTCGCCCGCCACCCGCATCACCCAGGAGATCATCGCACGTCTGGAAGCCGGCACGAAGCCGTGGATCAAACCGTGGCGCGGCGTGCCCATTTCGCGGCCCCTACGGGCCTGCGGGATCCCGTACCGCGGCATGAACGTGTTCTGGCTCTGGATGGTCGCCGACATGTGCGGCTACGCCTCGCCGTTCTGGATTACGTACAACCAAGCCAAGTCGCTGGGTGCCCAGGTCCGCAAGGGCGAGAAATCGACCATCGCCATCTTCTACAAGAGCTACACCAAGGAGGTTGAAGCTACCGATACCGGCGAAAAGACCGATGAAGCGCGTCGGGTGCTGAAGGCCTATCCGGTCTTCAATGCCGATCAGGTCGAAGGTCTGCCCGAGCGCTTCCATCCGGCTCCAACCTTGGAACTAGTCGAGCCCGAAGGCCGCGAGGCAGAGCTGGACGTTTTCTTCGCTGCCATCCCCGTCAATCTGCGCCACCAGGGCTGCGAGGCTTATTACGAACCGACTGCGGATCGTGTCACGATGCCGCCGACGAGCCTGTTTTCAGGCTTCGACCACTACTATGCGACGCTCGCCCACGAGCTGTCGCACTGGACAGGCCATGCCAGCCGCCTGGGACGGGACCTCAAGAACCGCTTCGGTACGTCGGCCTATGCCGCCGAGGAACTGGTCGCGTTATCTGGACAGTCTGCGCCGCCCGCAACATTGCAGTAAGGTCGGCGATGGACGCCCACGGTAGGCAGTTATCAGGCTGGCCGTAGCGCTGACCC
>NZ_JACIJP010000012.1 GCF_014199435.1 Sphingobium subterraneum
GTCGTTCCTCGCATGGGCGATCGTCAACAACAACCAGCCCGTTCCCGACGTGTTCTCCAAGATGACCAAAATCGCAGCTTCGGGCCGACTGGGCCTATTTCTACGCCTGGCGCAACGCTGGTCTGCTCGAGGCGATGAACACGGTGCTGGTCATGAACCTGCGCGAGATTGAAGGACGCGAGGCAAGCCCAAGTGCCGGTGTGGTCGACAACCAGTCGGTCAAAACCACCGAAAGCGGCGGCCCTTGCGGCTACGATGCTGGCAAGAAGATCAAGGGACGCAAGCGGCACATCGTGACCGATACCGATGGCAATCTCGTGCATGCCGTGATCCATACTGCCGACGTCCAGGACCGCGATGGCGCGCCGCTCGTGCTGGCCGAGATCATCCGGCGCTTCCCGTGGTTACGGCATGTCTTCGCCGATGGCGGATACGCCGGTGACAAGCTGCGGCAAGCGCTGCGCAAGATCGGCAAGAGCAGGTGGTCCATCGAAATTATCAAGCGGTCCGACCGCGCCAAAGGCTTCGAGGTCTTGCCCAGACGCTGGGTCGTTGAGCAAACCTTTGCCTGGCTCGGTCGCAACCGGCGTCTCGCCAAAGACTTCGAGCAAACCATTGCCTCAGCAACCGCTTGGCTGTTTATCGCATTGATACAGTTCTTCATAAGCCGCATCGCAAGACCATGAAATTACGACGGATAATTATCAATTAGACTCTAACAGACAGCCGCGTCACGTAGCGAGTGTTTTGAGAGGAATTTCACAGTTCGAAAGTCGGGATTTGTCGGGAGTGGCGTGGACGAGAACAAGTGCCTTGCCCTGCACATAATCCTTTACCGAATTGACGCAGTCGAGAGCGATGACCCTGCCCTGGTTGAGATACACCAAGGTGAAGCTGCGGTTCGCCGGATCACCCCGCATGACGATATCGTCATATCCCAGGTTGAGGCCGATCGTCTGGAGTTTGAGATCATACTGGTTCGACCAGAACCACGGAACGGAATGATAGGGCGTGGGTTCGCCCATGATATGTTTCACCGCAATGATCGCCTGGTCGTTGGCATTCTGCACCGATTCCAAGCGAATCTTCTGGGTACTTGCAAAGGGGTTGGCATGGATTGCGCAATCGCCGATCGCATAAATGTCCGGCAGCGAGGTTCGGCAAAATTGGTCAACCTCCACGCCGTTGACGCCCGCAGCGCCTGCCGTCGCCAACGGTTCAACGGCCGGAACAATCCCAATCCCAACAACGACCATGTCGGCGGACAATATCGAGCCATCCGCCATGCGAACGCCCGATACCCATCCATCTTTACCGATCAGGCAATCCATTTGGGCATTCAAACGGATGTCGACGCCATGCGCCTGATGTTCCGCCTCGTAAAAACGGGACAATGGTTCGCCCGCCACCCGCGCCAGGACACGATCCATGGCCTCGAGCACCGTCACATGTTTGCCGATCTTGGCAAGCACCGCCGCAGCCTCCAAACCGATATAGCCGCCGCCGATTACCACGATGTTCCGCGCTCGAATTGTTTCGGCGAGCATCCTGTCGGCGTCAGCCCGAGTACGCACGCTATGAACGCCCCTGAGATTACTGCCGGAGCAACTCAAGCGGCGCGGCGCGCCGCCTGTCGCCCAGATGAGCTTACCATAGCCGAGGTGGGCTCCATCCGAGAGCGCAATGCGATGCTCCGCGGGGTGGACCGCCGCAACGCGTCGCCCAAGCAATAGCTCGATATTCCGCTCCGGCCAGAAAGTCGGCGGCCGGATCAAAATCCTTTCGAAGCTTTTCTCGCCCGAGAAATATTCCTTCGAGAGCGGCGGGCGTTCATAGGGAGGATCCGGTTCGTCGCCCAGTAGTGCTACGCTTCCCGCGAACTTAAGTTGACGCAATGCGAGCGCAGCCTGAGCACCTCCGTGCCCGGCTCCGACAATAAGTACATCGTAACGCATCTGCATGGGATAACAATTTCCTTGCGACCGGCAGTCGCTATTCGTGGCGAACTAGTCTTCTGGCGCGATGGTGACGCTAACACCGTCAAGAGTATCCGAAATCGGAACCTGGCAGGATAAGCGAGATCCTGCACAGCGCTGCTCGGACGAGTCCAAGAGATCATCCTCATCGGAGCCAATGGGCGGCAAGCGATCGAGAAATGCTTCTTCAACGTGGACATGACTAGTCGCACAGGAGCAACACCCGCCGCACAATGCCAATAGCTCGTCGATGCCTGCTTCGCGGATCACTTCCAGGAAAGTGGTTGCGCCATTTGGCGCGATAGTCACGCGCTCACCGGTGCGCGTTGTGACGATAATTTCCATTTGCCCTCTGTTTCCGACTATCTATTTACCGATGTTCTGCAAGCAGTCGGGGAGTGTTTGCTCACTGCAGAGCGGCAGCCCTCATGAGGAAAGCGCGTAATCCAACCCGATATCGGCGGCCGGCGCACTCTGCGTTATGCGGCCCACAGACACAAAATCGACCCCGGTTAAAGCGATCTCTCTGATCGTTTCGAGACGCACCCCGCCCGATGCCTCTATGGGTACCCGTCCGCCGACAAGAGCGACGGCCTGCTTGAGCAAGGCGGGGGACATGTTGTCGCAAAGCAGGCGATCAGCGCCTGCTGCAAGAGCAGGCTCGATCTGCTCAAGTGTGTCGACCTCGACCTGTACTTCCAGCCCGGTATTGGCGGCCTTCGCTGCCTTGACGGCCTCCACGATGCTACCAGCGGCGGCGATGTGATTATCCTTGATAAGGATGCCGTCGTCGAGACGCATGCGATGATTGCGTGCGCCACCTACCCTAGCGGCGTATTTCTCAATCGTTCGCAGACCTGGAATTGTCTTGCGCGTGTCGAGAAGTACGCAATCCGTGCCCGCAACCGCTTCTGCATAGGTACGGGTCATCGTCGCAATTCCGGTAAGGTGCTGGAGCGTATTGAGAGCCGAACGCTCAGCTGCGAGCATCGGCTGGGCATTTCCCTCGATGCGCATAAGCGGCTGGCCGACGCCGGCCGCGTCGCCATCCTGCACCAGCAATTCTATGTCCACATCCGGGTCAAGCTTGCGGAAAAAGGCATCCGCCAGCTGAAGTCCGGCGACCACCACCGGTTGGCGAGCCGCCAAAATGGCGGAAAAGCGCGCGCTCGCGGGGATCGCCACGCGTGTCGTGATGTCCCCGCTCCCCATATCCTCGCTCAATACAGACTCGACAAAATTATCGAGTTGCTGCGGATTCAGCCCCGCGGTGGTTGGCAAATCGCACATCAGGAAGCGGCATCCGCCATCGCGTCGACCTCTTCATCGTTACTGACGGAACCCGCCAATTGCTTCTCTTCCTCGGAGACGTTGATCAACCGCCAATTATACCCCTTGGGCACCAGGCCTTCAAATGACTTGAGCTTGGCCAAGGGAACACGCGGTTCGATCGCTCCGATGGCAGGCTCCCCTTTTTGCACGGCCTGGGCAGCTCGGTACATTTGCGTGCGGAAGGTGAAGATGGCCTTGTCGCTGGAACCCAACAAATCCTCGCTACGATCCGCGATCGCCCCCATTGACTCCCACATCGCCATATCCTGGCAGGGGATGCCGTAGATTCCCGTAAAATCACCAGCCTTCATCAAGGCGCGATCCTGAAGATAGTTATTCTCGGCGGTCCGCACCTTCTTGTAGGTGATAGGCTCGACATCCTTGCCGATTTCCGCGCCGCAGAACTTGCGCCAGGCATCCTGGCTGATGCCTTTGGTCGGGTGCCATGCGATCCAGTAGAACATGGTGTTCACGTCATCGATCGGAACCAGCATCTGCGACAGATTATATTGGTCGTTGGGCGGAATGTGGACCGTATATGGCGCCTGAAACAGCGTCATGCGGACATAGTCCTGCTTGTCCGGATCGACGATCGCCTTGCGAATGGCGACATAGCGGAAGCCGAACGGCGTTTTCTGCACCTCAATGCGAGGCGACTTGTCAGCCGACGGACGCAGCCAGGCAGAATCCGTTGCCATGGACCCGCTGACTTCGGATGCGGTCGGCATGTTCGACGAATGCAGGCTCGAGCTGTGCGCGGAATCGATCGATCCTTCCAGGATCTGCGCCCAGTTGCATGCCCCGTGCATCTTAACGATGCTGATCTTCTCGGCAGGGGCGGCCGACCAGTTGGGCGGGCTGAACGGGATCACGTTCTCGGGATCACCCATCCATACCCAGACGAAGCCAGCCGACTCGACGACCGGATAAGCTTTCGTCTTCATCGTGCTGCGCAGTTTCGCATCGGTCGGCTCGGAAGACATATCGACAGCGTTGCCAGCCACGTCGAACTTCCAGCCATGGTACAGACAGCGAAGGCCGCACTCCTCGTTGCGCCCAAAAACGAGCGAAGCCCGGCGGTGGGGACACAGCTCATCAAGCGCGCCGATGCGACCTTCAGTGTCACGGAACACAACAATGTTCTCGCCCAGCAAGCGAACGCGCAATGGCGTGCCATCGGGTTCGGCCACTTCCTCGATCATGCAGGCAGGCATCCAGTGCTGCCGCATCAGCTTCCCCATCGGGGCTTCACCTTCCACACGACAAAGCAGATCATTTTGCCCCGGAGTCATTAGCTACCCTCCTTTTTTGGCTTGGCACGAGGACGAAACACTCTACGTGCGTCCTTGCCGCTACTTCTATATTGTAGTAGTGGCTTTTTCAAGCTCTTATCGTTCGGGATAAAGGGAGCGGCGGAATACGAATGAACACGAACGCGTTGCGACTAGGAATCGTTGGGCTTGGCCGCGGCTTCATGCTCACCCTGCCCGCCTTGAAAGCCGATCCTCGCGTGGCGTTTGCCGGAGCATTCGATCTGCGGGACGAGGCGCGGGTGCGCTTCGCGGTCGAGTTCGGAGTCCCCGCATTCGAAACGCTCGACGCCCTCCTGCGTTCGCCTGATATCGACGCCGTTTATATCGCGACGCCGCATGAGTTGCATGCCGAGCAGGTGATCGCCGCGCTCCGAGCGGGCAAGCACGTGCTGGTTGAAAAGCCGATGGCGACGTCGCTTGCCGACTGTGCGCGTATGGAACGAGCGTCAGCGGAAGCGGGCAAGGTGCTCGTGGTAGGACCAAGCCACGGTTTTGACGCGCCCGTCCAGGTCGCCGCGGAACTGGTCGCGTCCGGCAAGTACGGTGCGGTGCGCATGGTCACGGCGTTAAACTTCACCGACTTCATATTCCGCCCCCGACGGTCCGAAGAACTGGATAGCGATCGCGGTGGCGGTGTCGTCTACAGCCAGGCAGCCCATCATATCGATGTCGTGCGCCGTCTTGTGGGCCTACCCGTCACATCCGTGCGCGCCGTCGCCGCCAACTGGGACAGCAGCCGCTCTAGTGAGGGAGCCTATACGGCACTGATGACCTTCGCCGCTGGTGCCGTGGCGTCGCTCACCTACAGCGGATATGCCCATTATGACAGCGACGAGCTCCTTGGATGGATATCCGAGCTTGGCTATGACAAGGATCCAGCCCGATATGGCGAGGCTCGCAAAAACCTTGCCGCGCTTTCGTCGCAGGATGAAATTGAAGCCAAGCTGAGGCGCACATATGGTGCCCCGGATGCGTCCGCAAATGATGCGCTGGCGCGATATCATGAGCATTTCGGTTTTATCCTCCTCAGCTGCGAGCGAGCGGACCTGAAACTGTCGCCCAAGGGTCTTTCGATCTACGGCGATGCCGAACGTGAATTCCTGCCCATCGCACCGCCGGAGCTGCCGCGCAAGGAGGTCATCGACGAGTTCGTGGGTGCCTGCCTGGGAACCCGTCGCCCCATCCATGACGGCCGCTGGGGGTTTGATACCATAGCCTGTTGCGTAGCGCTCCTCGAATCGAGCCGACGGCGGACGGACGTAGCGCCGAACCGACTTCTCGACACTCTATCGGAGAAATTGTAAAAATGGCCAGACTGAGCCTTTCCCTCGCTTGTTGGGGCTATGACCGGACCGAAGCCCTGCAGACGGGTGCAGTGCGGCCGGACGGTATCGATCTCAACTTCCAGGTCTTGGATGTCGAGGAAACCTTCTTCCGCATGCTGCGCAATCGGGAATTCGACGTCGCCGAACTGTCGATGTCGTCCTATTGCGTTACTCTGGGGCGGGAGAATCCCGGTTTCATCGCCATTCCCGTCTTCCCTTCGCGCTTCTTCCGCCATTCCTGCATCTTCGTGTCGGCCAAGAGTGGTATCGAAAAGCCCGAGGATCTCGTTGGCAAGCGGATCGGCGTGCCCGAATATCAAATGACCGCGCCAGTCTGGATCCGTGGGATTCTGCAGGACGAATATGGCGTGGATCCCGCCTCTGTCACCTACGTCACCGGCGGCGAGGAAGAGCCGGGACGCGAGGAGAAGCTGAAGCTCAATCTCCCCGAGAAGTTCAAGGTGCAACCGATCGGGCCGACCCAGACGTTGACGCGCATGCTGGCTGACGGCGAGATCGATGCACTGCACGCAGCGCGCGCGCCATCGACCTTCTATTCGGAACCTGACAAGGTCAGGCGCCTCTTCCCGGATTTCGTGGACGTCGAAAAGGCCTATTTCGCCAAAACCGGCATTTTCCCGATCATGCACGTCGTGGCGATCCGGCGCGACGTCTACGAAAAGAATCGGTGGATCGCCCAGGCATTGTACAAGGCGTTCACGGAGGCCCAGCGGTTGAGCTATGAGCATCTGCTGGTCTCGGCCTCGCTGAAAACCATGCTGCCCTGGCAGATCGCCGCCGTGGAAGATACGATCGCCACGATGGGCAAGGCATGGTGGCCCTATGGGATCGACAAGAACCGCCACGTTATCGAGACTTTCACGCGCTACCACCACGAGCAGGGGCTATCGCCCCGCCAACTTACGGTAGAAGAGATGTTTGCACCCGAGACTTTCGCTGAATTTCGGATCTAGGCCGCGGTTGGCGATGCGTCGCTGACGATTGCCCCCGGGAAACGGTCGCCGTCCCCGGGGGCAAAATATGAAAATATGAATGCGGAGTGTCGGTATCCGTGGCGGCAAGCGCAGTTTTGTGGTGCGTTGAAATGGCCCATGTGCGAGTGATGACGGATTGAACCCATCAGGAGTGAACGGATGTCGCAGCAAGCCCCCAAACTCGATCCGGAACAGAGTTTGGGATATCAGGTTCGACGCTGCCATCGGCGGTTTGATCGCCTGTTGAGCGCTTATTTGGCCAGGCACGATCTCAAGACCGGTTTTTGGTATTATCTCCGCGTCCTGTGGCTGAAGGACGGTGTTACCCAGAAATATCTGAGTGACATGACCAGCGTGACGGAGAATACGACGGTCGCGATGATCAGCAGCATGCTCAAGCACGGCCTGGTCCAACGGGCCAAGGACCAGGATGATCGTCGTAAGGTCCGGATCACGCTTACGGAACATGGCCGCGCACTCGAGAAGGGACTGATGTCGTACGCGATCGATATCAATCGGGTCGCGGTCGCCGGCATCGAACCGCGAGAGATCGAGATCTGCCGGTCCGTACTCGAACGCATATCGGCAAATCTCGCTGCCGAATTCGACAGCTTGCCGGACAAGCCGGCTATTGAACAGTAATCTGATCACTTACCGGCTGACGCCGGTAGGATCATGGCAAGGGGCTGAAGCCGTTTTTGTGGGTATGCCGGTCGAGATATCGCATGATGATTTCATCGGTGACGTTGCCGGATGTGGTTGTGGTCTTAGAGCCTGACTCGGAAGTTCACCAAACATAGCAATACCTTGCCGTTCTGCGGGTGAGCATGCGGATGGAGGCGATTGTTGCCCATGTGGTGGACGAGGCAATGGTTGTTTCCAGTCCTTAGCAAGACGGCGGCATCGGCCGAGCCATGCAAAGGTTCGCTCGACTACCCAGCGGCGCGGGAGGACCTTGAAGCCGTTGGCCTTATCCGACCGTTTGATGAATTCGATCGTCCATTGCCCCGATCCAGCGATGGCATCGCGGAGTTTGTCGCCCGCATAGCCGCCATCGGCAAAAACATGGCGCAACCAGGGGAAGCGCTGCCGCACAGCCTTGAGGACATCGGCCGCGCCATCGCGGTCCTGAATATCGGCGGTATGCACGAGAATGAAGATGAGGAAGCCGCAGGTGTCGGTCAGGATGTGCCGCTTGCGGCCTTTGATCTTCTTGCCCGCGTCGTAGCCGCAAGGGCCGCCGCTTTCGGTGGTTTTGACCGACTGGTTGTCGACCACAAGCGCAGCCTTTGGAAGATCGGCCGGCCGGTTGTCATCGAACCGATAGCTGACTGATCCCGCCAAGTTCTGTTGAGCGAACGAGTTGGTGCGGGTCTGCCGGATCATCCGCGCTTGATTAACCCGCATTCTTGGCCTGAAGAACGCGGTTCGAGAGGTCGAGCTTGAAGTCGCGGCCATAGGCGTCGAGGACCTGCATTGTTCACTTGCTGTGAAACTCGATGGACTTTGGCTCCTGAAAAAACCGCGTGGAAAAACCGCGAGAACTTGGCGAGCGCGCACAAGGAGATTGACCGCGCACCTAGCACGGTAACTGGCGGCGTTCGAGTGCGGTTCGCTTTAGACGGACAGCACCATCAAGCCGCTATTGTGTAATCGAGACCGATATCGGCAGCCGGTGCGCTCTGCGTAATGCGGCCGACGGAGACGTAAGTAACTCCCGTTTCCGCGATCGCACGGATGGTATCGAGCCGCACGCCACCTGACGCTTCGATCGGCACGCGGCCCGCAACCAGCGCCACACCCTCGCGCAGCATTTCGACCGACATATTGTCGAAGAGCAGCCGATCGGCGCCTGCCTTCAGTGCCGGCTCGATCTGGTCGATTGTGTCGACTTCGACTTGGACCGGGAGTGCTGACTTGCCCGCCTTGGCCGCGCGCACGGCCGCCTCGATCGAGCCGCAGATCGCGACATGATTGTCCTTGATCAGGATGCCGTCGTCGAGCCGCATACGATGATTGTGCGCCCCGCCCATGCGGGCAGCATATTTCTCAATTGCGCGCAGGCCGGGTATGGTCTTGCGGGTGTCGAGCAGGATGCACGACGTGCCCGCGATCATGTTGGCATAGCTTCGAGTAAGGGTGGCAATACCGGTGAGGTGCTGCAGCGTGTTCAGCGCCGAGCGCTCCGCCGACAACATCGGGCGGGCGCGACCCTCCACGCGCATGATCGGGGCACCCGCCTGGAGCTCATCTCCATCCCTGGCAAGCCGCTCGACCCGGACATCGGGATCAAGGGCCTCGAAGAAGACCTGGGCGAGATCGATGCCCGCAACGGCAATCTGCTCGCGAGTCTGGATCGTCGCGATCAGCCGTGCGTCGGCGGGGATGGTGAGGTCGGTGGTGACATCACCACCTAGCCCCAGATCCTCCTTGAGTACGGACTGGACGAAATGACTGACGGCATCCGCGTCGAGCCCGGCAATGGGCGGCAGGGACATCATCAAGCGCGGACGTCCCCGAGAGCGTCGACATCTGTCGATACGGTCCGCATGATATCCGCCTCTTCGTCCGAGACATTGAGCAGCCGCCAGTCGGTGCCCTTAGGCACGATGCCTTCGAACGACATGAGCTTGGCGTTCGGAATGTGCGGCTCGGTCGTGCCGATCGCCGGCTCGCCCTTTTCCACCGCCTGCGCGGCGCGGTACATCTGTGTGCGGAACGTGAAGATCGCCTTGTCGCTCGACCCCAGGCGATCATCGCCACGATCGGCGAGCGTACCCATCGATTCCCACATCGCCATGTCCTGCGCCGGGATGCCGTAGATACCGGTGAAATCGCCGTCCTTCATGGCTACGCGATCCTGGAGATAGTTGTTTCCTGCGTTGCGCATCTTTTTGAAGGTGATCGGCTCGACATCCTTGCCGATCTCGGCACCGCAGAATTTGCGCCATGCGTCGGTCGAAATGCCTTTTTCGGGATGCCAGGCGACCCAGTAGAACATCGTGTTCTCATCATCGATCGGGACCAGCATCTGGCTCAGATGATATTGGTCATTCGATGGAATGTGGACGGTATAGGGCGCCACATAGAGTGTCATGCGGATATAATCAGTGGCATCGGCGTCGACGATCGGCTTGCGGATCGCGACATAGCGGAAGCCAAAGCTGGTCTTCTGGACCTCAAGGCGTGGCGCCTTGTCGGCCGACGGCCGTAGCCAGGCGGTGTCGGTCGCGGTCGATCCGCTGACCTCGGTTGCCGTCGGCATGTTGGACGAGTGCAGGCTCGAACTGTGCGCCGAGTCGATGGAGCCTTCGAGCACCTGTGCCCAGTTGCATGCGCCATGCATCTTCACGATGCTGATCTTGTCGTCCGGTACGGTCGCCCAGTTGGGCTTGTCGAACGGCGTCACCTGATCGGGATTGCCCATCCACACCCAGACGAACCCGCCGGCCTCCTGGACCGGATAGGCCTTGGTCTTCATCGTGCTGCGCAGCTTGGCGTCGACCGGCTCGGACGACATGTCGATGGCGTTGCCGTTCACGTCGAACTTCCAGCCATGATAGAGGCAACGCAGGCCGCATTCCTCGTTGCGGCCAAAGGCCAGCGACGCGCGGCGGTGCGGGCATTGCTCGTCAAGCGCGCCCAGACGACCCTTGCTGTCGCGGAACACCACCATATTCTCGCCGAGGAGGCGGACGCGCAGCGGCGTACAATCCGGTTCGGCCACCTCTTCGGACATGCACGCGGGCATCCAGTGCTGGCGCATCAGCCTGCCCATCGGCGCGCTGCCCTCGACTCGGGCGAGGATGTCATTTTGTTGGGGTGTCATCGCCTATCCTTATCGCAAAGTGGCTGTGCCAAGGCGCCGTGCCACGAAGGTGTTTCATCCACTTCTTGAAAACACTTCTACATAGAAGTATTGTGCGTTTCAAGCGGGCCGCATTTCAAGGACCGACCTGGCAGATCGAGGATAAACATGAAGGCACTTCGGATCGGCATTGTCGGCCTTGGCCGGGGGTTCATGCTGACGCTTCCGGCGTTGCGCGCGCACCCACGGGTCGAGATCGCCGCGGCGTTCGATCTGCGCGCGTCCCCACGTGCTCAATTCACGCGCGAGTTCGGAGCCAAGTCATATGAAAGCCTGGAGGGGTTGCTCGCCGCCGATATTGATGCCGTCTATATCGCGACGCCACACGAACTGCACGCGACGCAGGCAATCGCGGCCCTCGGTGCGGGCAAGCATGTTCTGGTCGAAAAGCCGATGGCGATCTCTGTCGCCGAGTGCGTCGCGATGGAAGCGGCGGCACGCCGGGCCGGCAAACTGCTCCTGGTCGGCCCCAGCCATGGCTTTGATGCCCCGGTCCGCCGAGCCGCCGAGTTGATCGCCAGCGGCGGCTTTGGTGCGGTGCGGCAACTCACGGCGATGAACTTCACCGATTTCATGTATCGGCCGCGTCGCCCCGAAGAGCTGGACAGCGCGCGTGGTGGGGGCGTTGTCTACAGTCAAGCCGCTCACCAAATTGACGTGGCGCGGCGGCTTGTCGGACGCGATGTGACATTCGTGCGCGCGGTTGCGGGCAATTGGGATTCCAGTCGCCCGAGCGAGGGCGCATATGCCGCGATGATGGGATTCGAGGGTGGGGCTGTCGCATCGCTGACGTACAGTGGCTACGCCCATTATGATTCCGACGAACTGGTTAATTGGATATCGGAACTCGGCCGCGAGAAGGATCCGGAGCAATACGGTGACACGCGGCGCGCGCTCAGGAACCTCGAACCAGCGACCGAAAGCGCTGCCAAGATACGCCGAGCGTATGGCGAGGACGGCGCATCGACCAGCGAACCGCCGGCGCCGTATCATGAGCATTTCGGCTTTGTGCTGGTCAGTTGCGAACGCGCCGATCTCAAGCTCTCGCCCCAAGGCATCACGCTCTATGGCGATGAACACCGTGAGTTTCTCGCGATCGATCCGCCAAGCCTGCCGCGGGTCGAGGTCATCGATGAATTCGTTGAAGGCGCACTCGGTCTGGTCCAGCCGATCCATGATGGCCGCTGGGGCGTGAAGACGGTGGCGTGCTGCGCAGCCCTACTCGAATCGAGCCGCACCGGCAGCGAAATCGCACCCACAGCCATGATTATCGACACTTTGGAGGCCGTTTCCGTATGACTAGATTGAACCTCTCGCTCGCCTGTTGGGGCTATGATCGCACCGAGGCGCTGCTGTCGCAGACGGTCCGCCCCGATGGGATCGATCTCAACTTTCAGGTGCTGGCCGTCGAGGAAACGTTCTTCCGGATGCTGCGCAATCGCGAGTTCGATGCCGCCGAGCTTTCGATGTCATCGTATTGCGTGACTCTGGGCCGGGACAATCCAGACTTTATCGCCATCCCGGTGTTCCCGTCACGTTTCTTCCGTCATTCCTGCATCTTCGTGTCGGCCAAGAGCGGCATCGAAAAACCGTCCGACCTTGTCGGCAAGCGCATCGGCGTCCCGGAATATCAGATGACCGCGCCGGTCTGGATCCGCGGTATCCTGCAGGACGAATATGGCATCGACCCGGCGTCGGTCACTTATGTCACGGGCGGCGAGGAAGAGCCGGGCCGTGAGGAAAAGCTCAAACTCAATCTGCCGGACAAGTTCAAGGTTGAGCCGATCGGGCCAAACCAGACGCTGACCCGGATGTTGGCTGATGGCGAGATCGACGCGCTGCACACCGCGCGTGCTCCATCGACCTTCTATTCGGAACCGCACAATGTGCGGCGCCTGTTCCCGGACTTCGTCCAGGTCGAGAAAGCCTATTTCGGCAAGACGAATATCTTCCCGATCATGCACGTCGTTGCCATTCGCCGCGACATTTACGAGAAGAACCGCTGGATCGCACAGGCGCTCTACAAGGCGTTCGTCCAGGCGCAGCAGCTAACCTACGAACAGCTGCGCGTCTCAGCCTCGCTCAAGACGATGCTGCCCTGGCAAATTGCCGCGGTCGAGGAAACGATCGCGACGTTGGGCGATCAGTGGTGGCCTTACGGAATCGAGAAGAACCGCCACGTACTCGAGACCTTCACGCGCTATCATCATGAGCAGGGTCTGTCGCCGCGCCAGCTGACGATCGAGGACATGTTCGCGCCGGAGACGTTCGCGGAGTTCAAGATCTGACGTGATGCAATCCGGGAAATGACGGGGCGGAGCATAAGCGGTGCGGGAGCAGCGTGGTTGTCGATGCTCCGTCTTTGCCGGGCTGCCGCAGGATACCCGGCGAGCGGCCGCTGACCGGTTGCGCCCTGTCAGTCCTCGGCGGGGGTGTTCGGGATAGAATCGAATTCGGCGGCGAGATTGGCTGACATGCGCGAAAGCACGTCGACGCACGTCGCAACCTCGGCCGGATCGATCCCGGCGACGGCGATGCGGTTAATGTCGATCGCATATTGCATGAGCTCCGCTTCCAGGGCTTTGCCTCGTTGGGTCAGCGTAACGCTCAACTTGCGGCGATCAACCTTGTCGCGGGTGCGCTCTACAAGCCCGTGCTGCATCATGTTGTTGATTATCGACACAGTCGTGTTTTCTGTGACGTTGGTCATGTCGCTCAGATATTTCTGGGTGACGCCGTCGCGGATCCACAGCACACGAAGGTAATACCAGAAGCCCGTCTTTAGATCGTGCTTCGCCAGCATCGCATTGAGCAGGCGATCGAACCGCCGATGGCAGCGCCGGACCTGATAACCAAGGCTCCATTCCGGATTGAGCTGGGCGGGCCTGTTGGACAAATGCACTCTCCCTGGGGCGTGTCGCCATGTTCGCCCTCCCAATGAGGCAGGGGCAACGGCTTTGATGGTGCACCTGCCCGCCAACGTCCAGTTGGATACTGACGGCAGACTGGGCCTTGCCACGCTCTGCATCGGCGTCGGCATGGGCCTTGCGCTCGCGGTCGAACGGGTCTGAATCGTGCTTCGGTGACACCCTATCTATTCCACGCGGATTGAGCGTGGGTTCTCCGGCCCTTTGAATCCCGCCCGAACTAGGGTGGCCCTCGTGCCCTTACGTCGGTTGAATATATGGCAGTCACGACCATCAAGGCCGCCGAACGAACGCCGGAATCTCGCCCTCGACCCGGATGAGAAACCGCGGGACCGTCAAGTCATAATCCATTAACAAGTCAACCGACCCACGCGGCTGGGGCGGTTGCCAAGAAGGAATGCACGCTGGTTTCGACATTCAACAGGCCCGATGGTTCGGGTCATGCAGGGCCGATTTCGATGAGCGGAGATAGCGGGGAAATCAACCTGCCGTTCGACCTGAGTATCGGATATCAAATCCGACTCACGCATCGACTTATGCAAAAGCTGCTACAGCTGAAGATCGAGCAGTTCGGCGTCACCCTGGGCATGTGGTACTTCTTGCGCGTCCTGTGGGACCAGGACGGCTTAACCCAGAAGGAACTGTCCGACCTTGTTGGAACGATGGAGCCGACCACGCTTTCGGCGATCGCTTCCATGGAGCAACGGGGAATCGTTGCCCGGGTCCGCAACGCGGCGGACAAGCGGAAGATCAACATCTTCCTCACCCCTTACGGTCACGAGCTGAAAAGGAAGCTTCTGCCCATTGGCATCGAAGTTGGGGATATCGCTAAGACCGGCATTTCGCGCCGCGAAGCGGATCTCCAGATCGCCCTATTGGGCGAGCTGCAGACCAATCTAGAAGCTGCGATTCGGAGCCTCTCCCCCGAGGAGCCCGACGCGAAGCCGGGTCGGCGGCGCCGAGAGGACCGAGGGGTCGCCGGCATCACTCATGAGGCAGGCGACTGATGCGATAGTGGGTGTCCTCGCCACCATGGATGCCCCACATCAATGTTGCGCGCCGATACTTACATCACTAATGGTTAGATAACTAAGGAACTGCACGGTGGCGGTCTGCGACGTGAAGGTTGCGTGGAGAGGTGTGCTGATGGTCAGGCCTTGCCTCCGACCGAATCGTCGTCGCTCTCCACCGCGCGGTTGATGACTGCAATCGCTTAGGTGCGGGCCGCGTCCGGTCTGCGAGAGTATCGGGAGAGTTTGAACTTATGAGTTCATCAGCCTTTAAAGGCGCGGATGTGTCCGATCGCCTGGATCGCGCGATAGACAATGCTCTCGCCGACAATCGTTTGGTGGGAACGGTCGTGATCGTCGCCCGGGGCGGCAAGATCGCCTATCGCCGCGCGGCGGGATTTGCAGACCGTGAATCGCAAAAGCCGATGCAAACGGATAGCATTTTCCGATTTGCATCGGTGACCAAACCCTTTGTCACCGCCGCCGTGATGCGCCTGATCGAGGATGGTGTTGTGAGGCTGGACGATCCAGTGACGCGCTTCCTGCCCGACTTTCAGCCGCGCCTGTCCGATGGATCGGTTCCGGTCATCTCGATCCGCCATCTGCTCACGCACACATCGGGGCTCGGCTATCCGTTTCAGGAAGGGAGCGATGGCCATTATCGTCGCCTCGACGTCTCCGACGGGTTGGATCAACCGGGATTGTCGCTATCCGAGAATCTTCGGCGCCTGGCTGCCGCCCCGCTTACCGCCGCACCGGGGTCGGGTTTTCGCTATTCCCTTGGCATGGATGTGATGGGAGGGGTGGTTGAGAGCGTTACCGGTGGTTCGCTACGCGATGCTGTGCGCAAACTGGTCACGGATCCGCTGGGTATCGTCGATACCGGCTTTGCCGTTGCGGATGTTGAGCGGCTCGCGACGAATTACTTCAACAGCGAATCCGTTCCCGTCCGCATCACGGACGGCATGGTAGTGCCTCTGGATGCCTTCAACGGGTCGCTAACGTTCGCGCCGAGCCGTATCCTGGATCCAAACTCCTATCCGTCAGGCGGGGGTGGGATGGTGGGGACTGCGGGCGACGTCCTGCACTTTCTGGAAACCATCCGGCTCGGGGGTGGTCCGATCCTGAAGCCTGAAACAGTCGAGATGATGGCGACCGATCAGCTCGGACCTCAGGCTGCGGCCTGGGGGCCGGGTTGGGGCTTCGGCTTCGGCTGGGCAGTGCTTGCAGATCCGCACGCCGTCCCGTCGCCGCAGTCTCCCGGAACGCTTCACTGGGCCGGCGGATACGGCAATAGCTGGTTCATCGATCGTGCAAACGCGCTGACGGTCGTGGCCATGACCAACACGGCCTTTGAGGGTATGTCGGGGAAGTTCGTGTCCGACATCCGGGACGCCGTCTACAACTGATCCCCGCAAGGAATCCGCGACCGGCCGGCGTAAGCCGGCCGCGCCGCAGCGAAAATGCGGAGGCGCCGCGTCGATCGCGGCGGCCAGATCACAAATCGTTGCGGTGGCTCCAGTCGATGATCCCGTCGATACAAGCGCTGACATGTTCGGGCTGGCCCTGGTAGAAATGGGTCGCGCCCTTGATGCTCACAAATTCCTTGTTCGCAACGGTGAGCGCGTTGTGAATGATCGGATTATGGCTCGCGGGAACCGCGTCGTCCGCTTCATTCTCGATCTGCAGCACAGGGGTCCGATGGATCTTTGTCGCGTTAACGGCAGCCTTGGAGTTGGATAGGTCGTAGGACCATTGCGACAGCCACGAGCGCAGGGTTGAGAATCGCGCCAAACCAGCGGGTCCCACGTTCACCGTGCGTGGATTGCCAAGATAGGATGCCCCCGGCGCGCGTCCATTGGGGTCGATCGTCGGATCAATCCAGCGCACGTCGCACATCGTGCGGTGCGTGACGAAGGCGCGTTCGGTTTCGCCGTCGTTGCGACGACGGAGCGTGGCAAGCATTTCCTCGGCCCAGGCGGTAATTCTGCGATTGCGGGCCCGCTGCCTCTCGCGGAAGGCGGCGATGAAGTCAGCGGTGAATGGTGGTTTGTTCGGGCAGTCCGGACTATAGATATCGAATTCGAGATCGCGCGTGTCCGGGTCGAATTCGTCGATGACGGAGGGGTCAAGCCATTCGGTCAGCACTTCCGCCCGGCTGAGGTGGGCGGCGATGAGGACTATTCCGTCAACCCGCTGCAGCCGCGCTGCTGTCAGGTCATAAAGGTCGCCGGCGGGCGTGTGGGTGATTGTCGGATGTTCAGACTGGGCCGCATAAAACAGCGATAGCGAGCCGCCGCCCGACCATCCCACCAGGATCACCTTTTCATAACCCAGCGACTCGCGCGCGTGGCGCACCCACTGGCCCATGTCGTAGGCGACCTTTTCCATAATCAGCGCACTATCGTTTCTCGGGTAGCGACTCGACGCGCAAAGTACGTGCAACCCCGCATCGGCAAGCGCCTCAGGCATTGGGAGCAGCTGGGCCGTGGCTGTGGGGTGCATGAACAAATAGACCGCCTTAGATGGCCGCGCTCTCTGCCGGAACAGCTGGCCTTCCAGCTCGGTCGTGCCCTCGGCGCCCGCAAAACTGTAGGTCTCCGTCATCCCCGGTTGATCGCGGAAGCGAACGATTTCGGGAAGGCGATCCCATAGCGCCTTTGTCGGCAATCCTCTCTCCATGGCCATATCCTTAGTTATCCAACTATAATTGCGTATTACCGTACTCCAGTCAAGGTGTCAACGGCGGTCGGATTCCAGGCCATGATGGCGGAGTAAAAGCAGGCCATTGAAGATGAGCGCGGATGATATGCAAAGGGCCCCGATCGGGGCCCTTTGCATATTTGCCGTTTTGCGGCGGGTCAGTCGGTGGCGTGGGCGGGAGTGGCCTGGTTTTGCTCCGCCCCGGCAGCGCGGCGGCGGTGGGCGGACTGCTTGAGGCGGTAGCTGTCGCCGTTCATGGTGAGGATGCTGACGTGGTGGGTGAGCCGGTCGAGCAGCGCTCCGGTGAGCCGCTCGGACCCCAGAACTTGGGTCCAGTCCTCGAACGGCAGGTTGGAGGTGACGATCGTCGATCCCCGCTCGTAACGCTGCGAGAAGGTTTCGAACAACAGTTCCGCGCCCGTGGGCGAGAGCGGAACGTAGCCCAGTTCGTCAACGATCAGCAGCTTCACGGCGGCAAGGTCGCGCTGCATCTTGAGCAACCGCTTTTCGTCGCGGGCTTCCATCAACTGGTTCACCAGCGCCGCGGCGGTGGTGAACGCGACGGTGAAGCCCTTCTGGCAGGCCGCCAGGCCCAGCGCGAGCGCGACGTGGGTCTTGCCGGTGCCGCTGTTACCCAGCGCGATGATGTTTTCCCGCCGCAGGATGTATTCGCAACGCGCCAGCTCCAGGACGAGCATCTTGTTGAGGCTGGGGATGGCCGTGAAGTCGAAGGTATCGAGGCTCTTCACCGCCGGGAACCGGGCGGCACGGATCCGGCGCTCGACCGTGCGGCGTTCCCGGTCGATCAGCTCCAGTTCGATGAGGCGCAGCAGGTAGCGGGTATGATCGACGCCATCACGCGCGCATTCCCGGGCCAGCTTCTCATACTCGCGCAGTACCGTCGGCAGCTTGAGCTGCTTGAGGTGATGCGTCAGCAGAACCTGAGGCGTGCCTGCCGTGGTGCCGGCCGGCATCTTGTCGTCCGTTGCCCTGCTCATGCTGCCAGTTCCGGCAGGAGCGTGGCATAGTCGGCGGCGCGGGTCGTCTTTACCTCCATCTTGGGTAGGTGCGGATAGGAGGCCAGATCGAGCCGGGCGGGTCTGCGCTCGATGCGCGCCAGCGCGATCTGCTTGACCGCATCGAAGCCGATCGCGCCGATATGGATCGCCTCGTTTATCGCCAAGGTGACCACCTCCATCGGGATGGCCTCCAGAAGACGCAGCACCTGGATGAACTCGCGTTTGCCCTTGTTGCCCATCCGCGCCTCCAGGAGGTGACGCAGATGCTGGAACACCTCGGGCAAGTCCCAGCCCTGCAACGCGGCAGCTTGGTCGAGTGCTCCTGGCTTGGTCTCGATCAGCGCCAGATAATGGAGCGGGTTCGCCACGAACATGGCCTCGCCATAGCAGCGCGGGTGACGGGCGATCTCCTCGCTGCCGCACAGGATGACGACCTGATCGACGAAGCCCTTCACCACCACGTCCTGGAAGCCGTAGCGGGTCGGAACCGAGTAGTCGTTGGTCCGGTAGCGCACCAATGCTGTCGACGATACGCGGGCGATCCGCGTCTCGCACGGCTCGAACGTCCCTGACGGCAAGGGACGCATCGCAGCCAGGTCGGCCACGAGCCGCTCGCCGATCGTCTGGCTGTGCCGTCCGGCCCGCTCTTCCTGCCGAGCGCGGCAGCGGCGTTCCAATTCCGCGTTAAAGTCGTCGTAGCTCGCCGCCTGCGGGATCGGCACCATGAAGTGTGTCCGCGCGTGCTTGACCAGCCCTTCGACCTTTCCCTTGTCATTGCCCTTGCCGGGGCGCCCGAAGCGATCGGTGAACAGGTAGTGGCTGACCAGTCCGGTGAAGGCCTGGGTGCGCTCGCGCTTGCCGTCACCGCAGATCTTCGCGACCGCGATCTTCGTGTTGTCGTACAGGATCGAGCACGGCACGGCGCCGAAGAACGCACATGCCGAAACGTGCCCGTCGAGGAAAGCCTCGGTCGTCTCCGCCGGATAGGCCTTCACGAAGCAGGCATCCGACTGAGGCAGGTCCATGCAGAAGAAATGCACCTTCTGCCGGACGCCGCCGATCACCCCCACCGCCTCGCCAAAATCCACCTGCGCGTGGCCCGGTGGATGCGCCAGCGGTACGAACGTCTCGCGGCTGCGCGCTCGGCACTGCCGAACGTAATCCTTCACCACCGTGTAGCCACCGCCATAGCCATGCTCGTCGCGCAAACGCTCGAATATCCGCTTGGCCGTGTGCCGCTGCTTCACCGGCGCTATCCGGTCCTCCGCCAGGATCCGGTCAATCACCGGCAGCAACGGCCCCAGCTTCGGCTTCGCCACCGGCTTCGTGCGCGTGTAGCCCGGCGGCAGCGAGAACCGGCACATCTTGGCAATCGTATCACGGCTCAGGCCAAAGACCTTCGCCGCCTCACGCTGACTGTTCCCTTCCACAAACACAAAACGGCGAACCGCTGCGTAGACCTCCACGGCAAACATCCCTGGCCGCTCCAAAAAGAGCAACCTTATCCAATGGCCGGTTTTTACACCGCCGCGCTCAGCAAAACGCCGGCGCTCCATTGGCCTGGTTTGTCACCGCCATGCACATGTGCGGCTTGGAAGACGGAAAACACCGGCTCGGGAATGCGGCTGACACGCCCACCCTCTCGGACACGAGCGCCAACAATATCCGCACGAACAGGGACGCCGCCGCGACGAACCCACTTCGGATTGACCGTGATGGATCCTTCGGCGAGCGATCCGCTCGAATTCAGTTGAAGTGTCAGAGGCGTGGCTGGCGGCAAGCCGAGGGCGAAGGCATCGGCCTCATCCAATTGGGCGGCAATGTGAGGGGGAAGGATAACCCCTCCGTCCTCTTCAAGAATTTGCCCTTCCTGATCGAACGAGCGTGCGAGCGCCAAGGCCGCTTGTCCTGCTTCGGGAGCAGCCCTGGGCCACTCCGCGACTGGCACTGTTTCGCTTGAGGCTCGCTTGAAGAGCCCGCCCGGCCGCTCACGCAACAGCGTGATAGTTTCACTGCCATCGCTCTGCTGAGTTGCAATGAATTTGGGGCTTACCATCGATCGTTCCAATTACGACCACGGCCTTTCCCGAACCGGGGATGCAAGATTGATGTCCGGCGATGAATTATCCCGGCAAACTTGCCTTCCCAACCCGGGCTTGCTGGAACGTGAGATTCATACTCGAAGTCAGACCGACCTGCCGTGGTCCGCAGTTTGGCACCGTCGTATATCTTGGCATAGAGCTTCGGAGCATTCGGATCGCTATCGCTCCAAAACCGGCATGAGCCATTGTCGCTCCACTCGGAAATCCTCAAGTCACCGATCTGCATGATGATCGAGGACGATGAGGCAGGGCCGCCTCGAATGATCCCATATTCCGGGCGTTCCCCGCTTTGTCGGATCAGGTACTCGATCTGGTTCCGAGCCCGGACGCCCAAGGCAGGCCACGCATCACTGACGAGGCCTTCGTCCAGATAGGCCATCCAGAACTTCTCACGCTGTGCCCATTGATCGGGCCGATCGGTAGTCTTGGCGATAGCCCGAAAGAATTCGCGCATCGCGACTTCAGTGAGCCAGCGCTTGAAGACTTGTGTGACCGTGAGCGCGCGCTCTTCACCAATGGTCTCTGCCAGCGAACGGACGATTCTATCCCAGCGGGGCCGCTGAAGACGCGGATCACCCACCTGGTCGAGGAGAAACTCGGAAATCGCCTTGCGATGCTCAGGTTCGGGCTTCTCGCTGATCCAAGGTTCGAGCAAAGCCCGAACGACCAGCTCGATCTGTCCGGCGAGTGCCTCTTGATCAAAGAGCCTCAGCAAGCTGCGCTGCGCGGGGACCGCCTTTCGCGGTGGGAGCTCTGCTGTTGCAACGCAAAACCTGGCGAAGGTTGCCTGACCGAAGCCGCTCGCTGCCAGATTTGTTCCTAGCCCGGTTTCCCTGATGAGCTGAAAGATTTGATCGTCATCGCGCTGGATCAAATCGAGCGCCACCCGTGCCGGGCCTTGCGATGGCGCAAATAGCTCCCATTGTCGGGCCCTCTCTCGCCATGCCCACTCGTGCCGCTGGGCAGCACTTGAGGCAGCATCGGCAAGCTTGCCCATAATAGGCCGGTCGACCGGAAAATAGGTGAGGTAGCCATCGATCATGGCTTGGTCGGAACTGCGCCGCTGCTCTTCGACCGCGCGGTCGAGAGCCGCATATCCGAGGTCATCGAACTCTGGATCGCACCATGCCCCGCGCAGGACCCGGTTGAGTTGAAAGCGCGACAGCGCCCCGGCTCCGTTTTCAGCCGCATTGCGCAAGAAGGGCTTCAATTCGACAACTGGCTCCGCCTCGCCGATACTCGCATCAAGCTTGGCGAGTTGCCGCTGCAATTCAGGTTGCGTTGTCGGAGGCTTGGCGAGCCCGGCAGACGCCAGGGCGTCCATCCGATCGATTGCCGCGCGCAGGAAGCTCATTGCTCCTGCCTCAAGATGTCCTTATCCAAACCGGCGCTGGGTGTGGTCATCAAGAACCGCAAGTCGATCCGTCGATTACGCTTCTTCGCCGCCTCGCTATCACCTTGCGCGATAGGGCGATCCGGACCGTAACCGCTCAGGCCTAGGATCGGTGCAGAACCTGGCTGACCTGCTGGCTTGTTGAGGAACCCCCGCAAGGCCGGCTGATTGAGCTGAAGCATGGTGAACGTCGTTTCGGCTCTTCGAACCGAAAGGCCATAGTTGTTCATCCCACCGTACATCGCGTCGGAATCGGTATGCCCCTCTACAAACACGGCGTCGATCATGTGCTTTGAGCGCTCCGCTTTGCAGAGATTTGACGTCGTGTAGCAGGGCAGAACCTCGACCATCGCGCTGGCAACCTTGTTGATCGCGGCTTGCCCTCTGTCGCTCAGCTCCCAGCGTCCTTTGTCGAACAGCACGTCATCAGGCAGGCGCAGCACACCTGTCTTCGTGTCAATTTCGACCTGCAAACCCTTGTCCTTCAATGACTGCTGAAGGTCATTGAGGATCTCTGCCCGGGTTCGGTTAGCACCGGTCAGCTCTTCGGTCTTCGACTGCAAATTCAATGCGAAGTAAGCCAGTAGGATAATGAAAATAAGAAGGAGGCCAACCATCATGTCCGTCATGGACATGAAGTAGCTTTCGCCTTCTTCAGGGGGTCTCCTGCGAACGGCGCCTTCCATTATTCAGCAGCTTCCCGATTCTGGTTCGCAAGAATTCCGGCCAGTTCCTCAACCGTGTCACGCAGCGTGGTCAGTGGCTCAAGCGCACCTGCAAGCTGGGCAACACCTTCGCCAAGTGCGCGGTCGATTTGACCAACACGTTCGTTGAGGTTCGTGGCGTGGCTGCCTGCTGCGTCGGTGATCTTTTCGAGCGCTGCTCCAAGTGACCGATCGACTTCCTCAAAGCGGGCCCGATACTCAGACCAGGCTGACGAGGCTGCTGATGCCGTTTGGGTCAACGATACAGCGAGCTCGCGCATCTCCTCTCGGGTGTTTTCAGAAGACTGCGCGTTCTTGACGACGATAGCCTCGACCGATTTGACAGCTTCGGCGATCGACACGGCAGATTGACGGACAGGAGCAGCGGCCGCCTCGACGTCGTTGGCAACTGTACCGAATGCCGTGGCCAGATCGCTCGAACGGGCTGCCACCTGCTCGATAGCGCGAGCGTGGTCGCCAATAGCGGTCTGGGCCGAAGATAGCCGGTCAGCCGAAACAGAGATCGCGTTGCCGGCATCCTTCATGCTGGCAACAAGCGGAGTGCCTGCTCCGTTGAAGCGCTCTACGAATTCCGAGAAGGACTTCTCCATCGCCTCCTGGCCGATCCGCGCAGCGTCATTTGCGGCACTGGTCGAGGCTTCCCCGAGTTGAGTGGCCGCCGCGGCCAGGCCTGCTTTCATGTCGTCCAGGGTCGAGCCGAGGCTGGTGAGCAGTTCATCCATTCTCTGGCGTGCAAGTGCGCTCGCTTGCTCATTTTCCTCGCGCATGCGGTCGGCGATCACGCCGAAGTTGCGATTAAGGTCGCCAAAGGCAGTGCGCATCTCTTCGGAGGCTTGGCCGAACCGACGCACCGCCTCTTCAATCTGCTGGTCCGCTTCTCCTGTCTGTTTCTCAAGTCGCTCTGACATGGTGGCCATCGACACGGTCATTGCCCCGATGGCCTCAGCAAGGCCCGCCATCTCGGCGCCCGCGCTCGAAGCGATGGCATCACGGACAGCCTCGCCGCCGCCACCACTGATCTTGTCGATGCCCTGCTGGATAGAACCCAGATGGGTGATCATCGGGGCCATCTGCTTTTCGAGAGCGCCATCGAGCGCAGCAGCCAACTGCTCGGAGAAGGTACGGAGGGCGGGGGTCTGTTCCTTCAGCTGCTCCAGCTGATCGCTCGCAATACGCTGCGGCGGGAGATAGGCCATGCCGTGCTCAAGCTTGTCGCAGAGCATGGAGAGGCCGTCATTGATCCGCTTGCCGAACCGGTAATCGTAAGAACGCAGGACGATGGACGCCACAATACCGCCCACTGAGGCCCAAAATTTTGCGCCTGCGACCTTCATCAGTTCATTGAGGCGCTCCTGCATCGCATCGACCCCACCGCTGAAGTCCAGGGTCGACAGGGCAGCAATGATGCCAAGGAAGGTGATCAGCAGGCCGATAGCGATAAAGATGTTCGCAAACCAGTTGAGCCCGCGGTGGCTGTCTCCGAGATTTACGAAGAAGTGCTCAGGGCGGGCCGAATTCTGGAGAACATCTGCGGACGGATCGACGATCGTTTCGCGAAACTCTTCCCAGGTGCGGCGCAGTGGGAGCGCCTCGGGGTGCCCAACCTCCATCATCTGCTCATCGATTTCATTGAAGCGGCGGGCGAAGGCAAGCCGGGCAGAATCGATGTCCGCCGTGCTGCCACCAGTCACATCGTCGAGGAGTCGAACCCGTGCTTCGATCGCTTTTGCAAGCGGCTCATGGAAATCCCGCTTGTAACGGGTGGATATTGCGAAGGCCGTTCCAATTAATACGATGGCCAAGAAAGCAGCCATCGCATCGCCGATGAGTGGAATCTTGGTAAAGAAGAAGATCAGACCATGACCCAGCCATTCGGTAATTTCCACGCAATCCCCCTGAACCTCGGCAAAACCAAAGAACTCTGCTCCGATACCGGGCAGCAGACAAGTCTGCCAATAGCATCAATGCAGCAGAACCCCGAACAGCTCGGACGGTATCGAACGCGCCCGCTGCCGCCAAGACTGCTTCCATTAAGGACGTGAGGATTCTGTAAATTACTGATGCGATTGGCGCCCCGGTGATACCGAGGCGAGGTAAGCCTCGACCCTCTCCAGGGTCCTGCGTCGGGGCCTCCGCCCCATCCGTAGGTCCAGCACGAAGCGCGGATCGCCTACCGCCCGTCGCCCGAAGCGGGTGGCAGACATGTGGGTATCCTTGAGATGACGCTCGATGCGATCCAGCAGCTTCATGGTCTACCTCGAATCAGATTTGGCTTGTGTTCTTGTTATGTTCTTATTAGGAAGACTCCATCGAGTCTAGGATGAATTCCTACATGCCACCTGGACCGCCCCTCGAAAGGCGCCGCCGATGGAGAATGTCAGAGAAGAGCTGGATCGCCTGATCCGGCAGAGAAACGTGGGTTATTCCGCAGTCTCGCGGCTGCTCAATCGCAACCCCGCTTATATCCAGCAATTCATCAAGCGTGGTTCGCCGCGCAAGCTGGATGACGAGGACCGGCGTATCCTTGCCCAGTTCTTCGGGGTCGATGAGCAGGTGCTCGGTGGGCCCGCGCTCCCGGTGCGCGATGGCCTGGTCGAAGTGCCAATTCTGAACGTCGATGCCTCTGCTGGCTTTGGTGCGATCGCGGAAAGCGAGACGGCCCACACCCGGTTCGGTTTCGATGAGCGGTGGTTGGGCAAGCTGACCCGGGCGAAAGGCCCCAGCCTGTCAATCATCCACGTCCATGGGGAGTCGATGGAACCGACGCTGCGGGACGGCGATGAAGTCCTGGTCGACGCATCGGATCAGGGCTCGCGCCTGCGCGACGGAATCTACGTGCTGCGCGTCGACGATGCGCTGGTGGTGAAACGTGTGACGATCCAACCAGGCGGACGTCAGATCACCATCTCGAGCGACAATGCCGCCTACCCGACCTGGACCGACGTTGAGCGCGCGTCGATCCATGTGGTCGGCCGGGTCATTTGGTTCGGTCGTTCTGTCTGATCTGCCGCTATCAGATCCCTGCAAATCGCTCCCGGTGGCGGGCCACGAAGTCTGCCCTTGGATGCAGCGATCGATCACGCGGCAACCGGATCTGCTGACCGGCCGGCGGAAACAGCTGCAGAAGCTCGGACGGCACCTTATTGTGTGACACGAGCAGGCAGAGGTTATCATCGAAGGTGATGAGGTGGCGGTCAAACAGCCAATGGGCTGTCGCTGACAAAGCTACCCCGTTCTGGACAATGTCCGGGCCGCCACCCGCAACTGACCAGATGTGCGCGGCCTGGGCCTCAGCCTTGCCGCCGCCATTGACGATCCTTAGCCCGGTAACTGCGCAGGTGTTTTCGTACGCATCGAGGACATGATTGCGGAAGTTCGCGTCACGGATCTTGCGGTTCACGAGCATCTGCTCGACCCGGCGCTCCGCGAAGTGATCGTGCAGGAGCAGATTGGTCTCCGGATCGATGCGGGGGGCATCGAGTTCGAGGCGGATGCGGTTTTCGGGATCGAGAGTTTCGGCAAGGCCCGCATTGACGATGGCCACGAAATCCTCGTTTTCCAGCCCGCGGACCGACTTGCCGCGCAGGCTTCGCCCGGCATCGCCAGGCCGTGCCATCTCGCGCAGGAAGCGCTCGGCAAACCGGCCGCTGCCGTCGCGGTATGGGACAGGCTGATCGAACTCGAGGTAGTCGCGCACACGCGCATAGAAGTGGCTGGGATCGCTCGGGTCGGCATCGATGCGCTCGACGAAAGCAGCCGCGATATAGGCCATGCGGCCGCCAGAAACTCGTGTTTCGCGGTAAACGATCCAGTCGCTCACTAGCTCTCGCGCAACCGACAGGTAATTGCTCGGGAAGTGATACCGCTCGGTGATCGCGTCGTCGTACCGCGAATTGCCGCTGATCTCGAAGACGCCCTTCACATTCCCGCCCGTAGCCAAAGTCGATGCGCGCCAGGTTGCCTGGAGAATGCTCCGCCGTCCAGGCTCAACCTCACAGTAATCAAATGCCCATTTCGAATGGCTTGGTGCGCTCCTTGGCCAGTTCGGGTGGCTGCTTGCTCTGATCGTCCTTGGTCGCGGCGCCCGCAGCCAGACCCTTCGCCGCAGCCTCGCGCAGGCGCTCGGTCACTTCCAGCGCTGAAGTCTTCTCGCCGGTGTTCTGGGCGACCGCTCTCCCGAGCTTGTCGGCGCTGTCGACGACAAGGGTCAGGCTATCCCGCAGGCGCGTGACGGTAACCAGGAAGGTTTGCTGGTTGGCCAGATTGCGTTCACGGCTGTCCATGACAGCAATACCTCGATCCGAGGTCAGCCCCTGCGCCATGTGGGCATTGAGTGCGTAGGCGAGGTCCAGCCGCCTGAGCATCGGGTCGGAGCGCTCCAGATCGTGCCGCAAGCCTGTGGAGGTGACCAGGGTAACTCGCGAGCCTTCAACCGTCTCAATCCTCGCCTGGTCGGCATTGAACAGTCCTCGGCGATGATCGTTTTCGGTCCACCGAATCCGGTCTCCGGCATGGATCGAAAGGCGTTTCTCCTCGAAGAGCGCGAGGCGGTCGTCCTTCGCACCAGGACGGATGCGGCTCGGCCGAAGGCTCCGTGTCTTGCCCCTGCCATCGCGGAGGAACACCTCGCGCGTCTTCTCGTCGACACTGTCGACGCGGTATTCGCCGCGCGGGAGGCGCTGATGTTTGTCCGGACTGCGAACATCGAGTACCATGCCCGGGCGGTATGCCGAGACATAGCGGAGCTCCTCACGCGTTGCATTGACCCGTGACAGTACGGTCAAGTCCAGCGAGGTTTTGCCGAGCTCACCGTTGGCCTTGAGCCCCCGCTGGACAGCCTCGTTGACCGCCGTTCGCAGGGACCGGCCTGAGGCATAAATCGCGGTCCGCTCCCGCTCTTGCGGCGCAAGCCCGAGCCATTGCTCGGCAGCCGTCAGAGCACTGTCGCCCGCTGTCTCGATTGTCGAGCTTTTGAGATGGCCGAGGGCGGTTTGGACGTCACCGGCTTGCGCAGCAGCCTGAGCCAGGCGCAGTTGGGGATCCCGGCCGCGCAAATTGGTCGTCATTTCAGCGCGCATGATGCCCGCCTTCTGGACGATATCGAAGGGTTTGCCCGCGTCGACCGCGCCGAGTTGGCGGGCATCGCCCATCAGGACAAGTCTGCGCGCGCCGGCACGATTGGCCAGCGTCACGAGGCGTTCCTTGTCGCTGTTCGAGACCATCGAGGCCTCATCAAGGACAAGGACCCGCTCACCCAACGCGGTTCTCGCTTCGGCCATCAGGCCAGGATTTCCAGGATCCTCCAGTAGCGGCGCCCAGCTCTTGAGTAGGCGCGCCAAAGTCATCGAGCGGATGCCGGTGTCGCGCTCCAACATCTGTACCAGGGTGTTCTGGACGGCGAGCCCGATGATCTCCTTGCCCTCCTCACCAAGGATCTGCGCCACGGGCTTCAGGACACTGCTCTTACCAGCACCTGCTACGCCCTGGATGGCGATCGTCCGGTGGGTCGAGGCGAGGATCAGCCGGGCAGCGGCTTCCTGTCCGTCATTGAGGTCGATGCCGTGGTTGATGGCGGCAACAGCTTTGACCCGCGCGCCCGCGTCGTTGCTCTCGAGGATCGGGGCGACAGCATCCCGGCCTGCCTCGACAGCTGCCAGAATGCGGTGCTCGGTCGTGAGCGCATCGCGCGAGGTCAGCCAGCCCTTGTGCTCACCCGAACCGGGTATGAGTTCACCGGAACGGACCAGCGAGCTGACCCGTTTCTCGATGGCACCGATGGTTGTTGGCAGGCCAAAATCCAGCGCTGATTTGAAGAGGGCTTCGCGCGGAAAGGCCACTTCGCGCTGCGAGAGGTGGCGCACTGCCGAGGCTGTTGCCTGGGCTGCGGCAATCGTCTCGCGGTCTTGCTTGAGGATGTGAGCCGGGATCAGCGGATCGGCGGGGTTGCCCCGAATGCGCTCGGCAAAATCCCTGAGCCAGGCCCTGCCGCGCTCGATCAGGCTGGTGCCAGCGGCAGGCGCACGCGGCGAGAGATGTGCGTGGCCCTGCGCCTGTTCAATCATGGCTCGTACGTCGAGACCTGCAATGCTGGCATGGGCATTCCAGCTCGATAGCAGGACTCCCCGATCAGCGACGGCCTGTTTGGCGCTGCGGGTGTCGAGGGCAGCGATCTTTCCGGCTTCGAGGCCTGGCCCACGGCGTGCATCGAGCACTTCCTGGCGCCTTGTGGAGAAGGCCATGACCTGGTCGCGGGAGAAGCCCGCCGCCTCGAAGTTGCCGTGTTTGCCGACGGGGCCAACCTCATAACCGAGCTTCTCGACCGAGAGGCGGAAGCGCGCCATCGTCATGCTGTTGAGAAGCGTATTGAGCGACCAGAGCCGGTCGTTCTTCAGCGTCCGCCATTTGCCATCGGCGCCTTTCGTGACGTTGGCGATGACGGCATGGAAGTGGAGGTTGGGCTCCTGGTTGCGATTGGTGTCGTGCTGGAAGAGCGCCACAGCGAGGTTGCCGGTCTGAACGGTGCGGACCTTCCCGTTTTCGACGAGGCGCGTTTCGGCCGCGTTCTTCTCGGCCCATTGGAGCGTTTCTATTACGGCTTCGCGGTAGGCTTCGATGATCCGTTTATCGCCGCCGACGAGGGCCAGCACCGACCAACTCTTGGGCAGAGAGAAGGTCAGGTCGGTACCAGCGCGGTGCTGGTTTTCGTGGCCGACCCTTTTGCCATCCGGCAGTTCGCCCTTGAGAAGCTTGTCGAAAATTGCGGATTCAACTGCCCCAGAAAGGCCAAGAGCATCGGCTCCTGCTCCGACCCATTGGCCCGAGCGATCCGCGTCGGCGCTGGCATAGTAATTGTCGGCAGCAAAGTAGCTGGCCGCGCCGGACGCTGAACGGACGTTAGCAACTGAGAGCATGGCTTTTGGTCCTTCAAGCAAGGTGCCCCCTTGCTTTGCTCCCCTCAAAGATCGGGTTCGTAGAAGTCCTGTGCGCCGCTCTCGACGCCGCCTTCAAGGAGATCCCGTTCGGCCCTTTCCTGAGGGCTCGAGCCTTCCTGAGACCGTGCTGCCGGGATGGCTTTCGGATCGCTGGAAGCCGGCTGGTTCTCCCGCCCAGATGCCCTTTCATCAGGTGATGGCTGCGCCTCATCGCTCGCTTCGTTCCTGCCGGAAAGAAGCGGTGCGGGTGGCAATGTGGCAGCTGCTCCAGACCCGACAAACTGTTCAGGCGATGTCCCGGCTTCGCCTTGCTGGGGGGCTGCCTGCAACACTTGCGCAGGCCTGCCGGGGAATTGCTCTTCAGCCAGATACCCGGCCTCTTTCGGCGCACCGGACGTGCGCCCAAGATCCAGCTTGAGCTGCTCCGGGACGACCGGCTTACCGATCCGGTCCCCGCCAAGCAGGAACGCCGCTACGCCAAGCTGGGCGTCGACGCCTTCCACGGGCTAGCGCGCTTCGCAAGCCCGGACGCG
>NZ_JACIJP010000013.1 GCF_014199435.1 Sphingobium subterraneum
ATACTTCAGTGCCAGGATTTCATGCACTGATTTCGTCACTCTATGATTTTATATCAATAGGTTACGTTGATTGTTTACTTCTTTGTCCCGTGACATCTACACCCTGCTCGCCGGGTTCGGGCCCTTGCGTCCGGGCCAGATCGAACGCGCGCTGCACCTGTCCAAGAACGGCGTGCGCGAACTGGTCAAATCGCTGAAATCCGCTAGTCTTGCCGATATCGAGCGGCATCGTGGTCAGATTCTGATCCGTGCGAGCTTGGCTGACGGCAAGGCGAGCGAGTCCGGTCCTGGACCGGGCCCGTCTCCCGTGCTCTCGGCCGAAAGCCTCGCCGAATTTGATGCAGCGATGGCCGCCATCGACCGGCTGCTCGCGCGCTCGAATGCGTCGCCATCGAACGAGTGACCCGGCAGGTCGAGAACAGTGCGAAACGCGGGATGGGCGAAGCGCCGGCTCAACCGCTCGTGCAACAGTCTCGGATTTCCCAGGCAATCCTCCCAAGGATCGGGGCGCCCGGTCGCCGGGGGAACGGCATCATCCGCCATTCCGCACTGTTTCAGGAAAAACAGCGCATCCTGGAACCCGCGTAAGCAGGTCAGCGGGGATTTCGCAGCACCGACAATCTCGGCCGCATAGCGGCGGCGCACCTCGCTCGCCAGCACCGCGCGCCGTCGGCGTAGCATTTGCGCCGCATGCACCGCAGGGTAGTTCCGCCAGGCCTGCTCAAGCTTCTGTCCGGCTACTTCCAGCACGTGGCGCTTGCGGCCAAGCTGACGCAGGCCCACCGCTGTGATCGCAGCCGCGAGATCCGCTAGCCCGGGCACGGAGCCGCTGGAGCCACGCCTCGCCGGACTATACACCGGCTGCGCATCGAAGCGGAATAGTCGCTCCACCCGTTCGGCTTGTTCCACATTGCTGCTGTGCAGCGCCGCCAGCAAGAGGTGGCGCGACGGCGCAAAATGAAACCGGTTGCCGACCAACGCCGCCATGTATCGCCTTGAAAACGCGTAGGAGTTGGGCTCACTGCCGCGCAGGTGGGCACGGGAAATGACGCGATTCCAGGCGAGGCGCGTGGCGACCAGGGTAAACCGCGCCATCTGCTCGCCTGTCCGGTCCACCGTCTCCTCCAGCAGCCGCTTCGCCGCCATCGTGCGCCCCAGCACCACGATGCTGCGAAGGTCGGTCAGCAGCAGATCGTGGTGCTCGCAGCGCAGGGCAACCCGCAGGATCCAGTTGCGTTCGATCCGCCACGGCGCGCCGCTTTCCAGCCAGTCGAGCCAACATTGCGGGCACCCGATCGAGCGCAGCGCCGGCGGCAGCAGGTCACCGCGTGTGCAGCCCACCAAAGTCCTCGAAATCGCCTTCTCGGGCAGGGCCGTCGCCCAGGCCAACCGCTCGACCATGACCCGGTGCCGCTGCGCGGTGCCATAGGCTGACGAGGCCAGATCGCAGGCGGCCAGCACTGTCTCGATGCCGAGATGCGCGAACAGCGCCTTGCGCGTCGTTTCGTGCCGCGCGGCGAGGCGCTGCAGCCAGGATTCGAAGCATTCCCCGGCCATCGGCCTGACCCGGTAGGCCAGCGGCTCTATCTCGCTCCTTCCCGCTCCAGCGCTCATCCCGGCACTCAATCCGGGCTATAGGGGGTAAAGAGCTGCAAGGCCTGGCTGATATCGTCATGCGTCACCAGCGCCCGATCGTGCCGTTTCGCAACCTTGGCCGACCAGTGCAGGATCCGCTTGAAATTGCCGGTTACCCCGCCGCTTTCGCGCCAAATCCGCTCGGCAAATGCGGGCGCGGCGAGATGCTCGGGCACCGCCATCCCCATTCCGCGCGCCAGTGCCCTGATCAGCCGCTGCGAGGGCTCGCCCGGCTCCCACAGGGGCAATTTGAGCATGATCGAACGATAGGCCAGCTCGACATCGTCGGCGAATATCTGACGGGCGACATCCAGCCCGGCCACGACCAGCGGCACATTGCCTGCGCTCATCAGGAAGCGCAAGGCATCGAGCGTGTCGCGCCGCGCGACCCCGCTCGCGGTCAGGATCACATGGACATTGTCGATCGCGACCAGCCTCGTCCCCTGCGCGGCCAACAGATCGACAACCTTGAAATCGGCGGTTTTGTGCGTGTTGGCCCGGATCGGCCAGCCCTGCTGCCAGAGCAGGGCCAGGTTGATCTTGAGCGAGGTCGGGCTCGAGGGAATGACCGTGCGCAGGACCGGTTGGTAGCGGGCTTCGCCCCAATCGGCAGGTTCGGGGAAAGCCTCGGTCAGACGCCGCTGCGCTTCGCGCAGGATCGAGGTCTTGCCCATGCCGGACTGGCCTGTGAGCACGATGCAGGTCGGTCGCTCTTCCGGATCGTCATGCGCGACCTCGACGATGGTTTCGACGGCGTTGCGCGCTTCCTTGAAATCGATCCAGAATGAGGCTGCCTGGACCGGTAATCGCGTCAGCGCCGCGGTGCTCACGATTGCACCTTCAACCAGGAATCCTCGCCAAGTTCCGCGACCGGTCTCCACTGAACGGGCGGCTTTTCAGGCCTTTCGGGTGACCGCAGATCCGCGAGCGTCGTCCCCTCCCCTTCCCGCCGTTTCGCCCGGCGCCGGGCCTCCTTGGTGCGCAGGCGAGCCTGATGGATTTCCTGGTTGGCGGCAGCAATCGCGCGGGCCGTCGCCGTCCGCCCGCCATCGGCCTGGTAAGCCCGGCCCATGGCCCTCACCCTGGCTCTGGCAGCTTCCCAGTCCGCCTCCCAGACATCGGGATATTGACCGATAACCGCCAGTTGCACGAAACTGCCATCGAGCTCGGCATAGACATGCTGGATCGTCCGCTCGTCCCAGCTGACCTCGATCTTCTGGCCGATTCGCTGGCCAAGCGCCGGGTGCCAGTAATGGCGGTGTTTGATCTGGATCCCCCGGGAATGGACCGTCAGCGATTTCGACGGCAGAAATTGGCGGAAAAGCTCATCAGTATTGCACGAAACCGGAAGCAAGGGGCCATGTCGCGCCGCCTCGCGTTCCCACACCTGCACCGGGCACAGGCCGCCAAGCGCGGAATGCGGCGCGTGATGATAAACCGCGATCTGGCACAGCAGCCAGCGCTCGAATTCTGCCAGGGTCATCGCCGCGTCGGCTTCGGCATCGTAGCCATCGCGTGCCGACACGTTCGATCCCGTCGCACCCGGTAAAAGCCGCAGTTTTCCGACCATTGTTCCGATCAGCCGCTCGATATGGCCGCCCAGATGGGCCGGGCCGGGTTTGCGGACATCCGGGTCGATGCCATTGCGCACGCAGGCCCGCCGGAACGACTCCGAGCGATGCGGCTTGGCCTGATCGGCATGCAGGCGCCGGAACAGGCCGAACATCGGGTAGCTGACATCGACGCCCAGATGCGCGAGAACAGGCTGCTTGGGCAGCAGCGCGCTCGCAACGGCCCTGCCACACCGGAAAATCGAGGGATCGCCGAAGCTGACATAGTAGCCGAGAATCGAACGGGTCCAGATTTCAATCAGGAACGTGATCCACAGCCGTCCGAGCTCTTCCCGCCTCAGGCTATCGACCAGGATGACGTCACCCCTGGTATGGTCCATCTGGACAAGATCGAGGAAACCATCGCTGTGGTATTCCCCAGGATGCGCTTCCTGCGCGCTGCGGGTCTTGGAGCCCATGCTGGCCTTGGCCCACACACTGCTCGCAATCTCGGCCAGCAGCCGCTCGATGGTCTTCTCGCTCGGGATCAGATCGGCGGAAAACCGATGTTCTCCGTTGTCGGCATGGAGCAGTCCCCAAATCTGCCGCGCCGCTTCCGCACGCGAGGGAGGCACCATCTTGAGCGCGATCTCATCGATCAGTGCGTCAATAGCACCTCTGACTTCGGGATCTATCCGGTGTGAGCCAACAACCGGCCCTCGCGGCTTCGGCGCAAGCGATTCGGCCACGGGATGGTCCCGGTAGCGCGCGGCCAGCGTCCGAATCTGCCGTTCCTTGAGACCGGTAGCCTCGGAAATTGCTGCGACCTGAGCGCTCGTCACCGGCCCAGACTGTGAAATGTGTTCCCGGAAATGCGGGAAAAGGGCCAATCCCGCCTCCAGAGATTTGAGGCTGCGTCTGGGCGCAGGAGAAGGCTTTCGCTCAATCATAGGATTGGCTCCACGACAACTTCCCCTGCGCGCGGGAATGTAGCTCAATCTGGCTGCTACCGCGATGGTGGAATCGGGCTCGGACAGAGTGTCCTGCAGAAACTATGATCTATGTATCTGATTTATCGCCGTTTAGACGAACTGCGGTCTATTATGTCGGCTGACACAAGGACGCGCGCGAGAGCTTCTCATCGACATTTGCGGCCGCCGACCGGGCGCTGGACCGGCTCGATGCCCTACTCCCGGCGCGCGAGCCCCTGGCAGCCCTGACCGAATGGCTCCACCAGCTGCGTGAGCACGAAGTCGACTTCCTCGAGGGCGGCAGCGAAGAAGTGCTGATCGAGGGCCGCGTGTTCCAGCGGTTCGCGCAGCGCGGGAGTGCCTGGGCCGCCTCGCTCGCGGCCGCGATGCGCCCGCAGCTGTTCGCGCTGGGCGCGGCGCCGCTGGCGCTTGCCGGGCTCGCCCCGCGCAACCTCTTCCGCGCCGAGCCCGAACGCCCCCTCCCCGCCCTGCTGGCGGGTTCAATCGGCGCTGCAGCGAGCGACGTCGCCACGGACCTAGCCGCCGTCACGGCCATGGTTGCGCGCGGGGAAGAATGCCTCGCGGGCCTCTACGCCTCGTCGCAGGCGCCGGCGATGTGGCAGCTGATTGGCGGGCTGGGTCCCCTCACCCGCGCCGAACTGGCGCGAGCGCTCGGCGTGACCCGCCGCACCGCCTCACAAGCCGCCCAGGCGCTCGAGAAGGCTGATCTGGCCGCCTTGCGCCCCGGAGACCATGCGCTGGCCCCCAAACGCCCCAGAATGGCCTCCTGAGGGCTTCCCGCGGCTAGAACGAGACTTCGCGGTGCGCCACCCCGATCCGCTTGGGCGCGGACGCCCGGCGGCGCAGCAACTGGAGCGCAAAGCGCGACGCCTCGTCCTCGCTCGCAAACGAGACCGCCCTCCCCTGGCAGTGCGAACCGATCCGCCCCAGGCGATTTGTGACGCGACTAACGGACCCGATGACGCCCCCCAAAAGGTCAGGACGTCAGGATAGCCTCGATGGCCTTCAAGACTTCAGTTGCCGAAGCGCCGCTACGCGCAGGCACCTTGAAGGTATATCCGCTTCTTGCAGAATGGGCATAGCGCAAGATCACTTTGCCAGCGGCACCCTTCACTTCGACCTCGCCGCCAGCAGGCTTTGCAGGAACGACAGTTGCCCGAATAAGGCGCTTTGCGACTTCCGGAGCGGGCAAAGCCGTTCCCAGATCGTCGCGCTCAGCAACAATTGCCCTGCTTTCTGCGACCATCAAGTCCAGAGTGCGCTTCTCTGAAGTGAGTGGCTTAATGTCTCTTGCGATGCGGACGGTGATGCCATGCGTGTCGGGAAAGGCATTCACTATCTCGGCTGGCAACCGCGCCACATCGAGCAGGCGGCTGAGCCATGAGCGCGAAATCTTCAGATGCTCTGCCATTTCACTCTGGTTGGAATCGTAGAACTCCTCCAGCGCCCGTGAATACTCCTTCGCCCGCTCCCAGTCTGAGATATCTTTGCGCGACCGGTTCTCGATGTCCGAAACCCTGAACGCTTCCTCGTCGGAAACGTTTTGGATCGTGACGAGGTATTCATATTCCGGATGATGATGCTCACGGAGCCATTGAACGGTCCACCATCGCCTTACGCCCGCGATAATTTCGAAATCGTAGTCTGGGTCATCCTTGAGTCGGCGCACGATCGCAGGAATGCGCTGCTTCTTAGCGGAGAGGAATGCATCAATGAGATCGCGGCAACTCTCTTCGTTCAAGTGGTCCAGATCGCGGTTGTGCAGACGCCAGGGACGACAACGAGCCGGGTTGACCCACTCGGTGCGATCCGTGACGACTTTACCGGCAGCAATTCTTGCAAGGCTCTGGCTACGGCTCGCCATAATGCTTTCCGATGGCGCGGGGCTGCCGACGTCGATTTCGTCGTCGAGCCCCTCTGTCAAACTGCTGCCGAAGCCTCGGTTACCCTTTGCCATCGCCTACTCCAAACCTTTCAAATCACTTTTGTCGGCTGCTTGTTGCCACGTGGCAACAAGCCCTATCCGTGCCTCGATTTCACCCTGCTTCTTGGTACGTTGCCACGTGGCAACGGCCCTAGACCGCCTCCCCTGCCCTGCTCGCCCAGGACCGAATGACATCCGCCTCGATTTCTCTGCAAACGTCGCTCAAATACTTCATGCACCGGTTGTGAACCTCGTGGGACGTCACCGGTCGATCAAGTTCAAAGACTGTCTTCATGCGCGAGCTGGCATTGTCGATTTCTGCGCTGGTCTTGAGGACAGAAGTCGCCATCGAACCCCCGAAGACCTGCCGCATCATCGAGAGAATTTCGCGGTGCATGGACTTGCTTTCATCCACCCTGCTGCCAACGAGGCGGATAAAGTTGTAGGCAGGCTTCACCCGCTTCGCGAGCTGCTCGAGCTGCTTCATCGTTGTACGCGCCATGTCGATAAACGACACGGTCGATGCGAAGTCGATGACGCTCGGCGGCACAGGAATTACCATCGCATTAGCCGCCTGCAGCACTGCCATCGAAACCATGCCAAGTGCCGGAGGCGGATCCATGATGACGATGTCGTAGTCATCGACGACCGTATCGATGGCTTCGGCAATCAGGTCGATGATGTCGAAGTTCTGATTTTGTGCCAAGTAGCCCGCGATCTCGTATTCTAGATTATAGAGCTTGAGATTGGCGGGGATCAGGTCGAGCCCGAAAAAGTGCGTCTTCCGGATGATCGAGCGAACGCCCAACAGTTCAGGATTATGGAAGTGTCCGTAGAGGGTATCATCCTCGGTCAAATCGACATCCGGCCGATAGCCAAACATCATTGTCGAACTGGCCTGGCTGTCGCAGTCGATAAACAAAACCCTGTAGCCGTGAATCGCAAAGTGCTGTGCGAGATGCAGGGCCACGGTCGACTTACCGACGCCCCCTTTGAAGTTCGAGACGGAGATGACCGCCGGGGTGTCCGTCGGAGCGCGCCACGGGCGAGTGCCAAATACGGCACGCATATGATCCAATTCTTCCAATGAGTACTGGACCCGGTGGCCAGAAGCGGTTCGGTCGCGCTGGGGGAGGCGACCATCACGCTCCGCTTCGCGAATTGCAGACGCTGTTCGCCCCACAAGGGAGGCTGCTTTCGAAATGGAATACGATGGGCCAACCTTTTGCCCGGTCTCCGGATCGAGCGCACCGTCACGAATGCGCTTCAGGATGGTGAGGGCCTTGCGGTGCAGATTGCCAAGGCCGTCTTCCAAGAGTTCATCGGGTTGTGCGTCGAGCGCTGCGTCGGTAGCCATGATCACCGCTTTGTGAGATTGAGGGCGCCAATTAGCACTCTTGGCAGTTTCGAGCAAACTTCGGCCACCAACCTTACAGATTGACCGATGATCTCCGTGCCCTTTTGCGAATCAGGAGTCGGCCATATGCAGCACGTAGTGGTTCAGACCGATGATGTCGGGTCCAGGGAAGGGGGCCAGCAGGCGACATTCCAACAGTCAGTTGGGCGCCCAGACGGCCGAATTGATCGGGCTGTGGACAATCACCGATGATCTCGGTGCAAGCCGATGAATTCAGTGCGTTTCCCAGATGATCTCGGTTCCCTTTGGACCGATGATCTCGGAGCCCATACCTACTAAAGGAATCTCCTAGAAAAACCGATTCGCGAATCGCTTTTTTCAAAATTGAGATTGGATTTGGTTTCACCCCGCCAAACCGCTCCGAGATCATCGGCCAACTTGGAGGTTTTAGGCCCGGAAACCCGTCAAAACTGCCAATGGCCTTGCTTTCGAAGCTCAAACCTGTTGTTTAGCGACCAACCCGAGGCTCCAATGAGTCGGGAAGGGACGGTTCAATGAGCGGAGACACACTGCGTCCAATCGGACATCAATACGCCCTAGCAATGCTAGGCGGCGGTGAAGAGCGAGTCCGCTCTCTAGCGCAGTCTGCGGGCACTCAGCTTACGATGGATGCCTTCCTTCGCGTCCAGGACGAAGAACCCGTTCCGGCATTTCTGCATTCCGCATTGTGCGCCATGTCGCTTCCGACCAAGCGTCCGAAAGACGATACTCTACCGATTCTTCGCGAAGACGGAAAATATGCATTAGCCATCAATCCACGGCCGGTTCTCCAGACGGTGGACGGTAAGCCCGTGCTACGAAGCGTTGGTGTGCCCTATGGAGCTTATCCCCGCGTCGCGCTGATCTATCTGCTTTCTCAGGCCGTCACTAAGCGATCGCGAGACGTTTATTTGGGGCGTAATTTCACGGAATGGATGCGCCGACTTGGCTACCAGACCGTCTCTTATGGCCCACGGGGAACGGCCAATCTGATGCGCGAGCAAGTCGACCGACTGCTTGCGTGTGAATGGCAAATTCGTTGGGAAGGCAACGACGCCGGCGACAACGCATTCGCCGTGCGAGACGTAAAGATTTCAAACGAATACGCCGGATCGCTGGAAAAGAATGGCGCGTTTGCTCGCGAAATCCGGATGTCTGAGGCGTTCTATAGTCACCTTATCGACCACGCCGTTCCGTTGAACGAGATTGCAATCCGTGAGCTCAAGGGCACGCCCACAGCGCTCGATCTCTATACGTACCTCGCGTATAGGCTCCCGCGCATCAGCAGCGATCGAGGCCAGGTAATCTCGTGGGACCAGTTGGCCAAGCACTTGGGGAACGACGCAGACAGCAAACGCTTCCGCCAGACTGTACGCGAAACAATGCAATTGGTCTCCGCTGTCTACCCAAACGCTGACGTCGATTTCAGCGGCAGGAAAGTAGTGCTGCGGCCTTCGCCGGCACCTTTAGAGCGGAAGCTCGTTGGCCCGCACTTGCGGTTGCTGGGCGCTCCGGCCACGGAAACCGCACCGAGATCATCGGTCACCAAAGCTCCTCGGTCGACTGTCCGGGACATCAAGGTCTCCGAGCCCGTATTCCCTTTCCCAGCAGGCAGCCTGACCTATGGCGAAAGGGAAACTAAGTTCCGAGCAATCGGGCTTGAGAAGGGTAAGCCCTGGTGCGTCGACACCATGGCGAACGCATTCCGCAGCGGCTTTCCCGGTATCAAACAAGAGCGGACCGATGCGGAGTGGCTGAGAGTCTGGGAAGCATTTGTCATTCGTTATGCCGAGCGACGCGCAAATTCGGATGCTGGCTGACCGATGATTTCCGAGCACTTCGGTTAAGCTGAAGCGCAGGACGAGGGGGAGGGGAGTAGGGTCGAACTGGGCAGTCATGCCCATCGTCAACAACAATCCCAGTCCGGACCTACGCAGCCTTGTTCGGCGCCTCGGTGGCACGTGGTCCGGTAATACCGCAATGTGTCGGTGCCCTTGCCATGCCGACAGAACCCCATCTCTGTCCATCCGCCAAGGTGATCGAGCCATTCTCGTAACTTGCCACGCAGGTTGCGACAGCCGGGACGTAATCAGAGCTCTTCGACGCATAGCAGACCTGCCGACGGTCGATGCCTCTGGCATGACCCCCAGCTTTCAGCGCAACACGGGAATTCACCTCGCAATCTGGCAAGCCGGTCGACCAATCGAAGGGACTTTGGCGGAGCGATATGTGCGCGGGGTTCGCCAGATCTGGGCACCACTCGAAGACCTGCGCTTTCACCCCCGTTGTGCGCGAGGGCAGGGGAAGCTGGCCAGCTTCGAGCCGGCACTCCTCGTCGCGATGCGCAAGGAGGGCGCTATTGCCGCGATCCAGCGGATTTTCCTCGATCCGGCGACATCGACCTACACCGACAAGCTGGTCCTGGGACAGGCTATTGGCGCGGCATGGACCAATGGCCCGCCAGCCAAGACCATCGGCATCTGCGAGGGCTTCGAGACTGCGGCTGCCTATACGTCGCTCACGGGTATCCAGGCCTGGGCGACGATGGGTGCCAAACGCTTCCACCAGGTCGACATCCCGGCGTCAGTCGAAACCCTCATCCTGCTGGCCGACAACGACGCCGAGGGCAGGCGGGCCCGCGATCGCGCTGCCGAAACCTACCGCCGCCCCGGCCTCGCAATCGAGACCGAATGGCCGCCGGGCCGCATGAACGACTGGGCGCAGCTCCTGAAGCGGTGAGGGGAGGGGGGCTGGAGCGGGCGTGCCGCTGATCGGCACAAGCTCAGGAGATCTCCGCATGACCACAACAATTCCGCGCGCGAGCGCCATTCTCGGCGCTGCGCGCACACTTGCCGCCAAGCTACTCCTCGCTGTTCCGATCGACCGCGCCGCTCTAAGCGAAGCCATGACCGAGAGTGCAGGCGGCAATGACGCCGCAGGTGCCTGGCAGCAGCGCGACAGTTTCGAAGCGCTGGAAGTCGCGCTCTCCCTCGCCATTCCCGAGCTTGTCAGCCGCATGGACGTCGGCGCGGCGATCAGCACGCTGGAGGCGCTGGCGCGCGAACTGCCGACCCACACGGTACGCAGCGAGGACCAGATCCATTTCCAGCAGTTCTCGACGCCGCCGGTGCTGGCCAGGCTCGTTGTTCATCTGGCGGGGCTTTCCGGCGACGACGTGTTGCTGGAGCCGAGCGCGGGCACCGGTATCATCGCTTCGCTTGCCAAGGGCGCGGTCAAGGGCCTCATTCTCAACGAACTCGAACCATCCCGTGCCGACCTGCTCGAGGCCGTGTTTCCGGGCACGAAGGTCTATCGCCACGATGGCGCGAAACTCAGCGCGGTTCTCTCCGGGACTGAACGTCCAAGCGTCGCTGTTATGAACCCGCCGTTCTCGGTGTCGCAATCACGCGGTGAGGATCAAAACACCGCCGCCAGGCACCTGCGGGCCGCCCTCGACCATCTGCTGCCCGGTGGCCGGATCGTTGCGATCATGCCGGACTGGTTCTCACCCTCAGCAAGGTATGAGGAAACCTTCCGGTGCACCCTTGAAGGCGCGCGGGTCGTGCTGTCGCTCCGTCTGGACAAGGGAGGCTACGTCAAGCACGGCACCGGGATCGCCGTTCGCGTGCTGGTGATCGACAAGGTGCCAGGCGAGATCGGCGTATCGACCATCAATCGCGGTTCGGTCGGCGAACTCTTCGCCGCGCTGCCTACGGTGCCGCTTCGGGCGCCGTTGCGTGACCCGACGCAGGCGGTAGCGCCCCGACCAAAGCTCAGCCTGTTCCGCTCGGTGAAGACCGGTCCAGCCCGGCCCGTGGTCGTGCGCGCCCCCCAGACCAACGACGTCCGCCCGGTCGCCTATGACGTGCTGGCCGAACCCGCCGCGATGGGCGAGCAGCGCGGGGTCTATGCCGACTACCGGCCCTCGCGTGTCGTGATCGCGGAAGCTGGCGAACATCCGACCCACCTCGTCGAATCCGCCGCCATGGCCTCGATCGCGGCGCCCAAACCCGGCTACGTGCCCTCCCTGCCCGAACGCACAGTGACCGCGCGGTTGCTATCCGCCGCCCAGCTCGAAACCGTGATCTATGCGGGCGAAGCTTGGTCGCGCGATCTTCACGGCCGGTTCAGCCATCCCGCCGGCGAAGTGGCGCTCAAGGAGAATCCTGACGGCAAGCTCTACCGCACCGGGTTCTTCCTCGGCGACGGCACCGGGGCTGGGAAGGGGAGGCAGGCGGCGGCCTGCATTCTCGACCAGTGGCTGAAGGGCAATCGCCGACACATCTGGATCTCGAAGAATGCGCCGCTGCTCGAAGACGCGCAGCGAGACTGGACCGCGATCGGCGGCTTGCCGTCAGATATTCTCGACCTTGCCCGCTGGAAGATCGGTGAGGAGATCACCGCGCCCGAAGGCATCCTGTTTGTTCCCTATGGCACGCTGCGCAGCTCACGCGTCGAGGACACCAGGCTCGACCAGATCGTCCGCTGGGCCGGTGAGGAGTTCGAAGGCGTGATCGTCTTCGACGAGGCCCACGAAATGGGCGGCGTTGCGGGCGGGGAAGGGGGATTTGGTCAGAAGTCAGGGGGCCAGAAGCAGGGCTCGCTCCAGGGCATCGCCGGCGTGCTGCTCCAGAACACGCTGCCCCGCGCCCGGGTGCTCTATGCATCGGCCACCGGTGCTTCGGACGTCAACAACCTCGCCTATGCTGTCCGGCTTGGCCTGTGGGGGCCGGGCACGGCGTTTGCAAACCGCGAGCAGTTCATCAGCGAGATCCGCGACGGCGGCATTGCCGCGATGGAATTGGTGGCCCGCGACCTCAAGGCTTCAGGGCTCTACCTCGCCCGGGCGCTCAGCTTTGCTGGCATCGAATACGACATCCTGCGCCATGACCTGACGGTTGAGCAGATCACGGTCTACGACACCTATTGCGAGGCCTGGGCGATCTTATGCGCAGCTGCGCATAAGATGGTTTATCGCGAGGTCGCGATAATGTGAAGGAACGCGGCCTAAGCGCCGAATTCCTGTGTTGTTCGTGCGATGTTGCTGCGCATTATTTTGGTTGCGAACCTCGGCGGTCTCTGAACCAGCTGAGGATAAAAGCATGTTGAAATTGCACGACGAGTTGATCGCCGAACTCTCGAATTTGCTCACGACGCAGAATTACAACCCGGTGGTCGTAGCGAACCATCGCCTCTACGCCCGCGCGTTTCTCGATTATCTGGCCGAGTGCGACATGCAGGTAGAAACTGTGACGCCCGCGCAGGTCGATCAGTATTTTGCCTATGCAATTCGGGATTTCGAAGCCCAGTACGGCCGGCCTCCCTGTGCGCGCTGGCAGATGTTGCCCCGCACGTCGATCAACAAGCTGCTCCGGCTTGCCCAAGGCAAATGGCCGCCCGAGCCGGAGATGACCGAACCGGAAACCGCGTATCGGCAGGCGATCTGCTGCGAATACGAGGCATGGCTGCGCGACGAGCGCGGTCTGGCAAGCGCTACCATCGCGGCGCTTATGTGGGAGGCACGGAACTTCCTGCGATGGCGGTTCGAACGGGGCGGTGCTGCCAGCCTCGGCACGTTGAGCATCGTGGAGGTCGATCTCTACATGGACATGCGCGCGCCTGGATTACGGCGCAAATCATTGGCCGACGTCGCTGAGCGGCTCCGGTCGGTGGTGCGCTATCTGCATCGGACGGGACGTATCCCGACTGATCTCACGCCGCACATCATCGGCCCCATGCTCTACGCCTATGAAGACGTGCCCTCGACGTTGGACAAGAGCCAAATCGCCGCGGTGTTGGCGACGACGAAGAAGGACGGATCGCCGCGAGGAATGCGCGATTTTGCGGTACTTCAACTGCTTGCCACATATGGGTTGCGCGAAGGTGAGATCTGCCGCCTTCGGCTTGAAGACGTGAACTGGCGCGGAGAATCCCTGCGTATCCGTCACACCAAGACCAATGCGTACTCCTACATGCCGCTATTGGCGCCGGTTGGTGAGGCGCTGCTCGACTATCTGCGTCATGGGCGCCCCCAGGTCGAGGGGCGGGAAATCTTCATCCGATCCTGCGCGCCCTACATCGCAATGACAAACCTGTACGGCATGATCCGCGGGCGGTTAGCAGCCGCAGGCGTCGAGCCGCCGGGAAAGCGAGGAGCGCATGTCTTCCGCCACGCGCGAGCGGTCGAACTACTGCGGGCGTCGGTCCCGCAAAAGATCATCGGCGACGTGCTCGGGCATCGATCAATCGAATCCACCAATGCCTATCTCAAGCTGGCGACAGATGATCTCCGAGCCGTGGCGCTCGATGTACCCGGCTCGGAGATGCTGTCATGAGCGCCTGGCACGATCCCGATTGCACCGTTGTTGACGCCTTCTTGGAAAAATCGCAGTTCCGGCCGGTGTCAGGCGAACTGAGAAACTGACCCCCTGCCGAATCTGAGAACTGACCCCTTCGGCTGAAGAGGGAAAGACAGATGACGAATGGGATCACAGAGTTTCCTGCACGGACATTGGCTGTGCAGGGAGAAGAGATGCTTCAACCCGACGAGGTGGCCGCGATGGTGCGGCTGCATGAGCTTGGTTGGGGAGCGAAGCGGCTCTCGAAGGAGTTTGGCTGCGCCCGCAACACGGTGCGGCGCTATCTTCGCGCGGGCGGCGCGGTGCCGTTCGCTAAGCCGGAGCGCAAGACGGCATTCGATGGGCTCGACGACTGGCTGCGCGAGCGCTTCTTCCGGCATGGCGGCAACGCCGATGTCATACGGCAGGAGTTGGCCAGCGAGCACGGGATCGTGATCGGCCTGCGCTCGGTCGAGCTTCGGGTTCAGCGCTGGCGGCGCGAGCTGAGGGCGCAGAAGCGGGCAACGGTGCGGTTCGAGACGCGGCCCGGCCATCAGCTGCAGATCGACTTCGGCGAGTCCCGGGTGTGGATCGGCGACGAGCGGGTGCGCGTTCATCTGTTCGTGGCGACGCTGGGCTACTCGCGCCGGATGCATATCCAGCCTTCGATCCGGGAGCGCCAGGTGGACTGGTTCGAAGGGATGGAAGGGACGTTCCTGCGGTTCGGCGGCGTGCCGGCGGAGGTCCTGTTCGATAATGCCAAGGCGCTGGTCGAGCATCATGATGCGGCGACACGGGAGGTGCGCTTCAATGCCCGGCTCCATGCCTTCGCGCGGTACTGGGGCTTCTCTCCGCGAGCCTGTGCGCCGTACCGGGCGCGCACCAAGGGCAAGGATGAGCGCGGCGTCGGCTATGTGAAGCGCAATGCGGTCGCCGGCCGGCGCTTCGCGAGTTGGGGCGCCTTCGTTGCGCACCTCGAGCAATGGAACCGCGAGATCGCTGACGTGCGCGTGCACGGCACTACGGGCGAGCTGCCGCTGGTTCGCTTCGCCGACGAGGCCGGCGCCCTTCGCCCGCTCGGCGGCCGTGCTCCGTTCGGCCAGCTGCGTGACCTGATCCGCAAGGTCCGACCCGACTGCGCGATCGACCTCGACACCAACAGCTACTCGGTGCCCTGGCGCCTGGTCGGCGAGACCGTCCAGGTCGTGGTCCTCGCCGGCCGCGTCATCGTGCGCCACGCCGGCGAGGTCGTAGCCGACCATCCCATGTGCGACGGGCGCCGGCAACGGGTGGTCGACCGGGCGCATCTGGCGGGTCTGGTGGGCACCGGCTCCTTCCGTGTTGCGACATCACTGCCAATGCCATCGCCAGCCTTGCTGCGGCCGCTGGCCGAGTACGAGGCTCTGGTCGGAGGAGGTTGGTGATGACGGCCATCGATCATGAGGCGCTGGTGGCGATGCTGGACCGGCTCAAACTCTCGGCGATCCGGGATCAGCTCGACACGCTGCTCGACGAGGCGGCGCGCTCGAAAATGACCCTGCGCGAAGCGCTAGCGTTCTTCGTCTCCCGCGAGATCGCCCGGCGCGATGAGCGGCGTATCTCCATGGCGAGCAAGCTTGCCCAGTTCCCGTTCGTACGCGAGATCGACGGCTTCGAGTTCGACGCCCAGCCCTCGCTCGATCCCGGCCAGATCCGCGAACTCGTGACGTGCCGCTGGATCGCCCACGGCGACACGACGCTGTTCCTCGGCCCACCGGGAACGGGCAAGACGCACCTGGCGGTGGCCTTGGGGCGGGAAGCCATCCGTCAGAACTACTCTGTCCAGTTCGTCACCGCGGCGACGCTGGTGGCGATGCTCGCCAAAGCCCATGACGACGGATCGCTCGATAAACAGCTGACGCTGCTTGCCCGGCCCAAGTTGCTGATCATCGACGAGCTCGGCTATCTCCCGTTCGAGGCCAATGCCGCGCATCTCTTCTTCCAGCTGGTATCGCGCCGCTACGAAAAGGGCTCGATCCTGATCACCTCCAACCGCTCAGTCGGGGAATGGGGCGGCGTCTTCGGCGATCCGGTCGTGGCCACGGCGATCCTGGACCGGCTGCTTCACCACTCTGCGGTGATCACCATCCGCGGCGACAGTTACCGACTTCGCGAAAAGCGTAGGTCCGGCCTTCTGCAGAAGGCCGGACCTACGCTTGAGAACACCGAAACCACCGCGCCATGAACAGGGGTCAGTTCTTCAGTTCGCCAAGGGGGTCAAATCCTCGGTTCGGTTGACAGCCGGGAAGCAGACCGACTTATCGCTGGTTCCTTCGCAGCTTCGAGGATGTAGCCCGACGTCATCCGGCGGTTGACCGGCAGATGCTCGACGTCTGGCTGAAGGAAATGGAAAAACGTTGGCGAATGCCGACGCTGCTCAACCAGGTCTGCATTGTCGATCGCTTCCTCGAACACCTCGTCGAAATCGGGCTGATCGCCGAGAATCCCGTTGCCGTGCTTCGTCGTCAGTACAACGCCAAACAAAACAAGCCGATCTGGCGGGCTCTCGCTTCCCCCAATCCCGACGAAGCCCTGGCCGCATTGCGACGGCCTGCGCCCTACGGCAGCGTGCTGGGGGACTTCATGCGCGAGCATGTCGCGTTGATGCGCAGCCGGGGCTATCAGTATGAGACCCAGGCTCACTGGCTATTGCGGTTCGATCGGTTCCTCCAGGCGAACCCCGAACTTGCCGGGGCATCGCTTGAGACAATGCTGGCGCGCTGGGCAACTGCCAAGCCGACCCGCAACCACGCGGCTGAATGTCAGAAGCTGGGGCGCATCCTGACCAAGGCGCGGTATCGCCTTGATCCCAGAATCCCGCCAAAACGCTTCAACGCCCGGTCGGAGCGGGAAGTGGCGCGCGAGCATCGACGGCCGCATATCTTCAGTCCGGCCGACGTCCGGCGGTTGCTCGATGTTGCCCGCTCGTATCCGTCGCCGGATGCTCCGCTGCGGCCTATGGCCCTCTACACGATGGTGGTTCTGGCCTATTGTGCCGGACTGCGCCGTAGTGAACTCGCCGGGCTTGATCTGGGTGACGTGGACCTTCAATCGGACACGATCACGATCCGGGAAACGAAGTTCTACAAGACCAGGATCTTGCCGCTAACCGGCAGCGTCATGGCCGAATTACGGGCCTATATCGATGCAAGGCGGCGCGCCGGCGCCCCGCAGGATCCGCGGTCCGGGCTCTTCTGGCATGACCACTTCAATGATCGCTATGCCCCGGTGGTGGTCTCAACGATGATCACCAACGTCATGCGTCGAGCCGGGTTCAAACCGCCCTTCGGGCGGACGGGGCCGCGTGTTCATGACCTGCGTCACTCAATGGTCGTGAACCGGATCCTCCAATGGTACCGATCCGGCATCAACCCGCAGGACAGGCTACGCTACCTCTCCACCTATATGGGCCACCGGGACATCAACTCCACGTTGGTCTACATCACCGTCACGCAGGATCTGTTGCAGGAAGCAAGCGAGCGGTTCCGCGCTGTCGGCGCCCCATGCCTCAACATGGAGGCGCTGTCATGAAAAAGAGCAATCCGTTCCCCGCGTTGTTGCGGGCGTTCTTCCAGGAATGGTTGGCCGAGCAACGCAGTGCTTCTGTCCATACGATCCGGTCCTACCGCGACACCTGGCGGTTGTTGCTTCGGTTTATCGCGGAGCGAAAAGGCGGCGGGGTCGCGCGGATCATGCTGGCCGACGTCTCGGCCGGCGAGGTGCGCGCGTTCCTCCACCATACCGAGCATGGGCGCAGGGGCACGATCGGTACACGCAACTGCCGGCTCGCCGCGATCCGCAGCTTCTTCAGCTTCGTGGCTGACAAGGATCCCGAATACATCGCGCAATGCGCCGAGGTCCTGACTGTCCCGCTCAAGCGGGAGCCCACTTCTGCGCCCTGCTACCTCGAGCCAGGGGAGGTTGAGGCAATCCTCGCACAGCCCGACCGGTCGACAATCGAAGGCGCGCGCGACCATGTGCTGCTCTCGTTCCTCTATAACAGTGGCGCGCGCATCCAGGAGGCGCTCGACCTCTGTCCTGAGGCGATCCGGTTCGAAGCGCCGACCTGCGTGCGTCTTTACGGCAAGGGGCGCAAGGAACGCATCTGTCCGCTCTGGCCGGAAACCGTGACGTTGCTCAAGAAGTTGTTGGAGCGACAGCCACGCGCAACAGGTGAGCGCATCTTCGTAAACCGATACGGTGAACCGCTGGGCGCCTCGGGAGTGCGGTTCAAGCTTGCCACTTATGTGGAGGAAGCGGCAAAATCCGTGTCGACGCTTCGGTCAAAACATGTGACCCCGCACAGCTTCCGGCACGCGACAGCCGTCCACCTCGTCGCTGCCGGGGTCGATATCACCGTCATCCGCAGTTGGCTGGGGCACGTCAGCCTCGACACGACCAACCACTACGCCCAGGCTAATCTGGAGACCAAGCGAAAGGCGCTGGAACAGGTGGGCGCGCCGGCGGCGAGCAACGTTCCTCCTTCGTGGAAGCGGGATGCAAGTCTGATGGAGTGGCTCGACACCCTGTGAAATAATGCGAAGGACGTGGCGGGGTGTTCCGCGGCTTTGCGGGCCTGCGCCGCGTTCCTTCACATTATCGCGACCTCGCGATAAACGATCATTCACCAGAACCTCGAAGCCGCGCTTGAACTCACCGGCATCGTCGACGGGCTTGAGAACCGGACGCTCAACAGCGGCGCCAAGGCGGCGGCCCGCAGTCGGTTCGAGGGAACCAAGCAGCGCTTCTTTGCGCAAGTCCTGCTCTCGCTGAAACTGCCCTCGATCTACCCCGCGATCGACGAGCATTTGGGCGAAGGGGATAGCGTGGTCGTCCAACTGGTGAGCACGGCGGAATCCATCCTCAACCGGCGGCTCGATGAACTGGAGCCGGCTGAGCGTGAGGCCCTCGACATAGCCTATGACTGTAAGGAGTACGTCGTCGACTATCTGACCCGCGCCTTCCCGACCCGGCAAATGGAGGAATACACGGACGAACTTGGCGACGTGCGCTCGCGGCCGATGTGGGACGAGGCGGGCAATCCGGTCCACAACCCGCAGGCCGAGGCCGCGCGCGCCGACCTGATCGAGCATATCTGCGCCATGCCGCCGATCCCGACCGCGCTCGATGCGCTGCTCGAGCACTACGGGGTAACGGCCGTCGCCGAGGTGACCGGTCGCAGCAAACGCCTGGTCCGTGACGGCTCAGGGCAGCAGCGCCTCGAAAGCCGCTCACCCCGGACCAACCTTGCCGAGACCACCGCGTTCATGACCGGGGCCAAGCGCATCCTCGTGTTCTCCGATGCAGGCGGTACGGGCCGAAGCTATCACGCGAGCCTCGATGCGAAAAACCAGCAGCGCCGGGTCCACTTCCTGCTCGAGCCCGGATGGCGTGCTGATCGGGCGATCCAGGGACTTGGGCGCACCCACCGCACCCATCAGGCTTGCCCGCCGCTGTTCCGCCCGGTCACCACCGACTGCAAGGGCGAGGCCCGTTTCACCAGCACGATCGCGCGGCGCCTCGACGCCTTGGGCGCGCTCACCCGCGGCCAGCGCCAGACCGGCGGGCAGGGGATGTTCGATGCCAGCGACAACCTCGAGAGCATCTACGCCAAGCACGCGCTCCACGACTGGTATGGCCTCCTCGCTATGGCCAAGCTCAAGAGCACGACCTTGTCGGAGTTCCAGCGGATGAGCGGGCTCGAACTCACCGACCAGGACGGGGTGCTGCGCGAGGATCTGCCGCCGATCCAGCGCTGGCTCAACCGCATCCTTGCCATGAAGATCGCCGTCCAGAACGCGATCTTCGACGAGTTCCTCACCCTTGTCGAAACCCGCGTCTCGGCGGCGAAGGAAGCGGGCACCTTCGATATCGGGGTCGAGACCGTGGCGGTCGAGGCCTGCGAGGTGCTGTCCGACACTGTGATCCGGACCGACTCTGTGACGGGCGCGACCTCGCACCTGCTTGAGCTGTCACTGACGCAGCGGCGCAAGGTTCTCTCGCTCGAACGCGTGCTCAAGCTGGCATCCTATGAGGAACAGCCGCTGTTCCTGCGCAATGACAAGTCGGGCAAGGTCGCGCTTGGCATCGCGGCGCCCTCGCACATGGACGAGGAGGGCCACATGATCCGCCGCTACGAGCTCGTGCGGCCGCTGCGCAGCGAGTACCTGCGCGCTGACCGGCTCGATGAGTCCGCCTGGGAGCCCGTGACCAAGGCCAGGTTCAGCGCGCTGTGGGAAGAGGAATACGCCGCCGACGAAAGCCAGCTCGTCACTGAGACGGTCTGTCTCGCGACCGGGCTGCTCCTGCCGATCTGGGGCGCGCTTCCCAAGGAAGACCTCACGGTCAACCGCATCGTCGACAAGTCAGGTGCTTCCTGGCTCGGCCGCCATGTCCACGACCTCTACGTCGATGCGACCCTCGAAAAGCTCGGGGTGGCCCGCAAGGCGCAGACTGATCCTGCCAAGATTGCGGCTGCCATCCTTGGCGGGGGCACCTGGAAGGCGCCTCATCCGCTCAATTTCACGATCCGCACATCACGCGTGAACGGTTCCCGAAGGATCGAGATCGTCGATGCCGAAGCCGCGCGCATCCCCGAGCTCAAGGCCAAGGGCTGCTTCACGGAAATCATTGCCTACAAGACGCGGGTGTTCGTGCCGACGGACAAGGCCGACCAAATCCTTGCAAGCCTGATTGGACAGGCACCTTGCGAGGAGCTTGCAGACGCGAACGGATGTGGTAGACTTAGTTTATAGAACTTAGCTAAGGTAACTGGAAATGGACACGGTCAACATTCATGAAGCAAAGACGCATTTGTCGCGCTTGCTCGAGCGCGTGCTGCGCGGGAATGCGGTCGTGATCGCCCGGTCGGGCAAGCCGATTGCGAAAATGGTGCCAATCGACACTGCTGCACCGTCCAAGATCAAGCGCCTGGGTTTCCTCAAAGGGGAAATGCGCGTGCCGGAAGATTTCGACCGTATGGGCGAGGGTGAAATTGAAGCGCTGTTCGAAGCCTGAGCGATGAAATTTCTCCTTGATACACATGTCCTCCTCTGGGCAGCGGGCTTTCCGGAACGATTGACGCCTGCCGCCCGGAAACTGATCAACGATGAGGGCAACGAACTGGTCTTCAGCGCTGCCAGCCTTTGGGAAATCGCGATCAAGAACGGGCTCGGGCGGGAAGACTTCGCAGTCGACGCACGCGTATTGCGCCGGGCGTTGATCGACAACGGATACGTCGAGCTCGCCATTTCAAGCGAACACGCCGTTGCAATTTCCCAGTTGCCTCCGATTCACAAGGACCCATTCGATAGAATGCTGATCGCTCAGTCGATCGTCGAGGGCATCACCTTGCTCACATCAGACGAAACAGTCTGCCGGTACTCCGGACCCATCCGACAGGTCTGATTGTTCCGCTCGCGTCAGATCAATACCGACCCGCGCCATCCGCAATCAGGTCGTCCATCGCTTTCGAACGAATCTTGTCGCGCTCCGCCTTGTACGCGAACACGTCTTCAGCCTTGAGGCGACGGTGCCGGCCCACCATGCTGTGCGCGACATCGCCCTTCTCGATAAGCCTGATGAGATAGGGACGGGACATGTTGAGCAGATCTGCTGCCTGCTGCGTCGTCAACATCTGCTGGATCGGCACGAGCGTGACGGCATCTCCGCTCCCGATGTGACGCAGCAACTTGAGGAACAGGTCCGACATCGCCGGTGTCAGCGAGATTTCTACCGGCTTCCTGGTCTTGGGATCGGTCAAGTGCAGTTTGGCTTCGCCGGGCTTCTGCGAGGCAAGGATACGCCGTAGCTGGTTGGCGATCTGCCGATCATCGGCAGAGGGCGGCCTGTTGCCGAAGGGCAAGGCATTGGCTGGCAGTGTCATCGTTTCTCTCCGCTGATGGCGATATCCCGAAGCGCATATTCGAAATAAACGCAACCAAGTTGTGCGCCTCAGGTTCCGATGCAGGTCCGATCCATGAGGCATAAATCGATCATTTATGCCTCATGGCACCAAGCGGCCCGCCCTGGGACGCGCGGTTGCGCCCGGGAATTCGGGCAATCCTGAAACCGTGAGGGGAGGGGGGCTGGAAGGGGTGAGCCGAAGGGCTCGGCCAAATCCGGCCTTCAGGAGCACTCCCATGAACGACATCGAGTTGATCCCGCTCGGCAAGCTACGCCTGTCCGAAGCCAACGTCCGCAAGAACGACAGCAACCTCTTCATCGAGGAACTGGCCGCCAATATCGAGGCCAAGGGCCTCCTCCAGAACCTGATCGTCGTGCCCGCCAAGAAGCGCGGCATGTTCGATGTGACCGCGGGCGGCCGGCGCCTGCGCGCCCTCAACTTTCTTCTGACGGCGGGCAAGCTTCCCAAGGACCACCCCGTCGCCTGCCGCGTCCTCGACATCGATGCCGCTGAGCAGTCCGAACTCTCGCTGATCGAGAACGTCATCCGGCTCGACATGACGCCGACCGACGAGATCCGGGCCTACAAGCACTTCGTCAATGAGGGCAGCGACCTCGACGCGATCGCCAAGCGGTTCGGCCGCACCCGCCGGTTCATCGAAGGCCGCCTGCGGCTTGCCGACCTCGCCGATCCGATCTTCGCCGCGCTCGAAGAGGGCAAGATCACCCTCGACGTCGCCAAGGCTTATGCGACGACGCCCAACCACGACCGCCAGATGATGGTCTGGAACGAGCTGTCGAACTCCTGGCAGGGCAACAATCCGGACTCGATCCGCCGCATGGTGACGCACAGCGCGATCCGTTCGTCCTCGCCGATGGCCAAGCTTGCCAGCGAGGCCGACTACCTCGCCGCCGGCGGCAAGATTGAGCGCGACCTTTTCACCGAGGACGGCGGCGAGACGTGGATCGATGCGGAGATCGCCCAGCGCATCGCCGGCGAGAAGCTCCAGGCTTTCGCGGCCGAAATTGCCGAAACCTCCGGCTATGCCTGGGTGCGCCCGATCCTCGAGACCCGCGTCACCTACAACGCAACCGAAGACCTCCACCAGATCCATCTCGAACCCCCGCCGCTCACCGAGGAGGAGCAGGTCGAGGCCGACAAGCTGCTCGAGACGATCTCGGTGCTCGAAGCCGAAAGCGAGACCCTGGACGAGGACGACGAGGCTGCCGCCGCGGACTTCCAGGCACGATGGGATGCCGCAAGCAGCGCCTACGATGCGCTCCACGACAAACCCCCGGTGATCCCCGAGGAGATGAAGGCCAATGTTGGCTGCTTCGTGATCATTGGCGCTGACGGCCAGCCTGTGGTTGCGAGCGGCCTCTACAGCGACAAGCCGCTCGAACGCCGTAAGGCGCGTGGGTCCGAAGCGGGAGACGGCGCCAGCGGGGCAGCAGGGGAGGGCGGTAGTGCTTCTGCCGCACCCAAGCCTCTGTCGCAAAAGCTGGTCGAGGAACTCGCCGTCCAGCGCCGCGACATTCTCGCGATCAACCTCGCTTCGAACCCGGCGATCGCGCTCGATTACCTGATCTTCGCCATTGCCGACTCTCGCGCGCTCTACAGTGCGCAGGCCTTGGGCACGACGCTCCGCGCCCCGTCGCCCTCGCTCTACCTAGCCAACTACCCTGAAAGCCCGGCGCACACGCTGATGGCCGATATCCGCGAGACGCTCGACCTGTCGTGGACCGAGCACCGCCGCACGGTCGACCGGTTCTCCGCGTTCAGCGCGCTCGACGACGATGCCAAGGCGAACTGGCTCGCCTGGTGCATGGCAAAGACGCTCGAGGCCAGCATGGGGATCGACAGGAAGGCAGGGCAGTCCGGCCCTGAGCCGATCGACCTCCACGACCATCTCGCCGCGCTGATGGGGATCAACGTCGCCAGCCACTGGCGGCCGACCTCGGCCAACTACTTCGACCGGGTCAGCAAGCAGGCGCTGCTCGCCCACGTCAGCGAAGTCGGCGGACCGACCATGGCGGCGAGCTTCATGGGCTCGAAGAAGGGCGATCTCTCGGCCTCCTGCGAAAAGCTGTTCGCCGGCGAGACCATCGTCGCACCCGAGGTCAAGCAGGCTGCACTCGCCTGGGTGCCCGAGGCCATGCGCTTCCGGGTGCTGGCTGCGAGTGAGCCTGATGAAGAAGGCCCGGTAGAGCACGATCCCGAGAGCGATGCCGGCGAAGTCGAACCTGCCGACGAGCAGGACGCCGAAGCCGGCGAGACCGTCGACGCCTGATACAGCCCTGCCGGCACGCTGCCCGTACCTCTCTAGCGACCTGCGGCAGCGTGCCGGTCCATCCAGGACATGAACCCATGACCATGATCACCAAGCTGCGCGCCCGGGTCTCACCGCACGCGATCTCGAAGGTCACCCGCATTTTCAACGGGACCCTCGACGACATCTTCAACGAACTCTTCCAGAATGCCCGCCGCGCGGGCGCGACCTGCATCACCGTCACCGCCGAGCACATGGCAGATGCCTGCCTCATCACGGTGAGCGATGACGGCGCCGGGATCGCCGACCCGGTCGACCTCCTCTCACTCGGCCAGTCCGACTGGTCCGAGGAGTGTCGAACCCGCGAGGACCCGGCGGGCATGGGCTTCTTCAGCCTTGCTGGCCTCGACACCGTGGTCAGTTCGCAAAGCGCGGGTGGTGCGTTCTCGCTGGCAATCACAGGCGATGCCTGGACCGGCGAGGCCGACATCGATGTGCTGCCCTTCGACGGGCCGCGCGGCACGGCAATCGCCTTCCGGTTCGATCCGCAGCCTGACGGTAAGCTCGAACGCTGCGTCGAGGCGGCGGCCCGGTTTCTGCCGCTTGCCGTCAGTTACAACGGCAAGGACCTCGCCAGCGCCGATTTCCTCGCCGACGCGCACAAGGTCATCGAGCGGGAGGGGTTCCGGATCGGCGTGTTCCGCGACCGGCACTCGCCGCACGTGGCGACGCTCAATTTCCACGGGGTCACCCTCAAACACGCTTTCCCGGTCGTGAAGGAAGTCCATCACACCCAGTGGTCCGTGCAGGTCGACGTGATCGACGCGCCCGATCTCGTCCTGGTCCTGCCCGCCCGCAAGGAAATCTACCGCAACGCCGCGCTCGACCGGCTCGTGGCACTCTGCCGCGAGGCGATCTTTTCGGTCATCCGCGAGGAACCGTTCCACCGCCTGAGCTTCGAGGACTGGCTCGAGGCGAGCCTGTATTACGACAATTTCCCGCAGGCGGCGCGGCAGTTGCCGCTGTGGTACCCGACGCTCGCCCGCGACAGCTACCGCGAGGTGCCGCGCTTTGCCGACCTCGAGCCGGGCGCGGCGATCTATGACGACACGGACTCCTTCGATGCCGTCACCTTCGGCCGTGCCCTGCGGCGCTCGAACGGGGGCGAGATGCACCGCCTCGGCGGCCCCGACCCGCGCGCCTTCCACGAGCCGATCACCAACTTCATCGGCTATCCCTGGTACGATGCCCTCCCGGCTTTCGTCCGTACCGGCGAGCGCTTCACCTTCGATGGCGGCAAGCCGACCGATGAAGAGGGTGCCGTTACCGTCCGCCCCGACGCGATCACGATCGAACTCACCGATCAGCACGACCGGCGGCTCGATCTCGAGACCGACTTTGCGATTCTGGAAGATGCCGATTCCTGGGGTGATCCCGACTGCGCGCACATTGCGCTGACCCGGACCACCGCGCTGGGGCCCGACGATCTCACCGACCTCATCATCGATGCGGTGTTCAGCCCTTCCGACGATTCAGATGCCGACAGCTACGACACCCAGGAGACCCGCTTCCGACACGATGCGGCGGTGCGCGCCCATGCCATCCTCGAAGGCGAGGACGCCGCGATCCTTGCCGGCATCCGCATGGCCTTCGCCGACCGGGTCGCCTGGCGCATCCCGCACGGGCGCACGCTGCGCCTCTCCTGGTCGAACGCCGCCTCCGACCTCTCGCTCGATCCTGCCCAGGAGGGCCCCGTCCAGTGACCCGTCACCCCAAGCCCGACGTCGCGCAGGTCATCACCGACCTGATCCTCGAGAAGATCGCCGCCGGCACGGCCCCGTGGCTCAAGCCCTGGACCGCGACCAGCACGCGGCCGCTGCGCCACAACGGGGTCCCCTATTCGGGGATCAACACCTTCTTCCTCTGGGCGGTCGCCGAGAGCCGGGGCTACGCCAGCCCCTACTGGATGACCTTCCGTCAGGCGCTCGAACTCGGCGCCCATGTCCGCAAGGGCGAGAGCGGCTCGTTCAGCGTGTTCTACAGCTCGGCGCGCAAGACCGACACCGATCGCGAGACCGGTGAAAAGAGCGAAAAGACGATCCGGTTCATGAAGTGGAACCACGTCTTTAACGCCTCGCAGATCGAGGGGCTGCCGGCGCACTACTACCCCGAGCCGCTGGACCCCAAGTCGATCGGCGAACTCTCTGCCGAGGTTCAGGCCTTCCTCGATGCGATCCCGATCCGCGTCGTCCACGGCGGCGACAGTGCGCATTACACGCCGAGCACCGACACAGTCACCTTGCCGTCGCCAAACGCGTTCCATTCGATCGAGGCGTATTTCTCGACCCGGTGCCACGAGCTTGGCCACGCCACAGGGTCGGCCAAGCGGCTCAATCGCCAGTTCGGCAAGCGTTTCGGGGACGATGCCTATGCCTTCGAAGAAATCGTCGCGTCGCTCTGCCAGGCCACCCTCTGCGCCGAATACGGCCTTCCCAACGAACTCCACGACAGCCACGCCTCCTACATCCACCACTGGATGAAGATCCTGCGCGGCGACAAGACCGCGATCCTCCACGCGGCGGCCAAGGCCGAGCAGGCGGTCAAGTGGCTTCGCCAGTTCGATCCGGCGCTCGGTTCGACCCTGCCGGACGAACTCAAGGAGGCAGCCTGACGGTGTCCGGGAAGCCGAGGCACTTGGCCCGCTCGCAGCGCGAGCGGGAAGGGGAGGGGGTGGGAGCCCGATGCGCCAGGGGGCGCAAAGGGAGATTTCACCGATGAACTACGATCTCGACTTCCGCTATCGCCGTGCCCTGCAGCCCGACGCGCTCGCAACCATTGCCACCGCCACCCAGGCCGTGGTCGATGCAATGCAGGACGCGCGCAACGCCGGGATCGACCCAGCGCGCGATCCCGCGACGATCCTGCTCGCGCGTCACGTCGGGCGCATCGCATTGGGCCACGCGCCCGACGAAACCTTTGCCGAAGACCTGCCGCTGCGCCGGCAGTGCCTGGCCAAGATCGACGAGCTGAAATTGAAGCCCGCGCTGGTCGCGCTCGCCCGCCGCGGCATCGGTTACGATCCCGAAGCCAAGCGCGCCTTCCACCGCGAAGCCCGCTCGGCATTGCGGGTGGCGGCGCGCCATCTCGGTCTCGAGCCAGATCAGTACGATCTGCGCAGCAACTTCGCCGGCCCTGCGGTCTCGGGCGAGATCACGCTCCACGGCGACGAGATCTACATCCAGGTCTCGATCCCCTGCATCCATCCGGGCCGCGAGGTCATGTTCCGCCGGTGCAAAGGCCGCCAGGACTACCTCGGCGATCGAAATCACTTTTGCGACATCGCGGTCCTTGCCGCGCCGCACAGCTTCCGCGCGCTCGTCGTCCGCGAGACCGGCCTTTCCATCAATCCGCGCCAACAGGCGCTCGTCTAGGAGAACCGCCATGGGTTGGCTGTTCATGTCTCGCGGCGGCATGGCTCCGTTCGCCACGCCGAAGGCCTATCTCGACAACCAGTGCACCTATCCGCCCGACCCTGACAAGGGCCGGGCGACCGGCCTGCGTGTCCTCAAATCCACCGTCCGTTCGGGCGCCTACTATGCCGCCTGCCAGAGCTACGATCTTGAAGCCCCGCACGAAACTTTCGCGATCATCTGCCTCGTCAAATGGAACCCCGGCGCGAAGAGCGGCGAGGAGTTTGGCTACAAGGATAGTGCGCCGTTGCGGCGCTGAAATGGAGTATCAGTGATGATGAGGTAAGTTGAGAATGCCTCTGCTCGCCGGACTAACCTCGGGCC
>NZ_JACIJP010000014.1 GCF_014199435.1 Sphingobium subterraneum
GTCGTTCCTCGCATGGGCGATCGTCAACAACAACCAGCCCGTTCCCGACGTGTTCTCCAAGATGACCAAAATCGCAGCTTCGGGCCGACTGGGCCGTGTTGTAGTGACGCCGCCACGCCTCGATCAGCACCCTGGCTTCAGCGAGGGTGTAGAAAATCTCGCCGTTCAGCAGCTCATCCCGCAGCGAGCCGTTGAAGCTCTCGTTGTAGCCGTTCTCCCATGGCGAGCCCGGGGCGATGTAGAGCGTCTTCACGCCGATCTGCCTGAGCCAGGTCTGGACGGCGGCGGCGATGAACTCACTGCCATTGTCCGACCTGATATGCGCGGGCGGACCACGCTCGATGAACAACTCGGCCAGCGCTGCCAGTACGTCTTCGTGTTTGAGCTGGCGCGCGACGACGAGTGCCAGGCACTCCCTGCTCGCCTCGTCGATAATGGTAAGGATGCGGAACTTGCGTCCGTCATGGGTGCGTTCCTCGACGAAGTCGTAAGCCCAGACATGCCCCGGATACTCCGGCCGCAACCGGATGCACGAGCCATCGTTCAGCCATAACCGGCCGCGTTTCGGCTGGCGCTGCGGCACCTTCAGCCCCTCGCGTCGCCAGATCCGTTCCACCCGTTTATGGTTCACCGACCAACCCGCCGCGTGCAGCAGCGCCGTCACCCGGCGATAGCCGTAGCGCCCGTACTGCCTGGCAAGGGCGATGATATCCTCGGTGAGCGCCAGCTCGTCATCTGCCCCGAACGGCACCTTGCGCTGCGTCGACCGGTGCTGGCCGAGCACGCGGCACACCCGCCGCTCGGATACATCCAGCACCTCCCGGACCTGGTCGATGCAGCGCCGACGCCGTGCGGGGCTCAGAAGTTTCCCTTGGCTGCCTCCTGCAGGATGAGCTTGTCCAGCGTCAGATCCGAGATCGCCCGGCGCAGCCGCAGGTTCTCCTTTTCCAGATCCTTCATCCGCCGAGCCTGATCGGTCTTCAGGCCACCATATTCCTTGCGCCAGCGGTAGTAGGTCTGCTCGCTGACCGCGATGCGCCGACAGGCCTCGGCGGTCGTGCCGCCCTGACCCAGCATGATCTCAACCTCACGTAGCTTCCCGATAATCTCCTCGGGCTTGTGCTTCTTCGCAGGCATTCGTCGTCCCTTCCTTGGTCCAGACTGTAATAGTCGATGGACCACTCAGAAGGGGGCAGCTCACACCCACCACGTCTCCATCCTCACCATGAACGGCGACAGCTACCGCCTCAAACAGTCCGCCGGCCGGCGATCAGCCAGAAGGGCGGAGCAAAACCAGGCCACCGTGTCGGCCGACCCGAACACCGGCGAGATCCCGTCGCCATAGCCGGGAGAAAACGGTCGCGACGATATGGAAAGGGCCCCGATCGGGGCCCTTTCCATATCGTCATCACGCCTCGACCGCTGGCCTGCTTTTACTCCGCCCCGCTGGCCGGGTTTTGCTCCGCCGTTGACACCTGACACGGACGCAAGAAAACGGATTTCCCGCAAGGCGCCTCCACGCAACGCTTACCGAAAAGCCGTCGTATGCTTCAGATATCGAGCAGGCTTGCTTACTGGTGAGCAAGCGACCTGCATCGTGGAATGGTGATTAGTGCCGGCATCGCGCATGCTCAAATGCTGATGCGATTATCCGCCAAAGGCGGGGCACCGGGGAGCCATTCAACACGCATCCGCTTAGCAAGGGCCGCGCAGGGCTGGACCTGCCATTGTTAGAAAGCGTCCACCGGCAATGCCATGATCGGCTCCGGACCACTCGAAAGGGTTGCGGCCATTCCGCTCACCCTTGGCAGCACTCGGGTAGCGAAATAACGCGCAATATCTATTTTCGCTCTGTCTAGTGGCGTCGAGCCTTGCTCAGCAGCGCACTCCATTCGCAGCCACATCCATCCGAGGCTGACCAACGCAAACATACGAAGATAATCGACAGCCGCAGCGCCTAACGTCTGTGGATCGGCCCCTTTCAATAAGACCGTGATGCCCCGTAGCGTCTCAAGCGCCGTGACAACATTTTTGGCGATCGATCCGTCCGCCGCCCGGTCTAGATCGCCTTCTATGAGTGCGAAGTAAGCATCGACAACCGTACCGCCAGCCATTGAGAGCTTGCGACCAACCAAGTCGAGCGCCTGAATGCCATTCGTGCCCTCGTATATCTGGGCGATCCTCGCGTCTCGGACGAGCTGTTCCATGCCCCACTCCCGGATATACCCGTGTCCACCGAATACCTGTTGGGCTTGAACCGCGCTCTCGAAACCCATGTCGGTGAAAGCAGCCTTGATCACCGGCGTGAGGAGCGCGACGAAGCCATCGGCGCGAGTACGTTCATCCGGATCAGGATGCTTGCGGGCGCGATCCACCTGCAGGGCGACCCATCCAGCGAGGGCACGTCCACCCTCGACGAAGCTGCGCACATCGAGCAGCATTCGCCGAACATCGACGTGCTCGACGATTGCCACCGTCCCGCTTGCGGCGCTCGCACCGCGCCCCTGGCTACGCCCCTTTGCATAGACGGCAGCCTGTTGATACGCCGATGCGGCTACACCCAGACCTTGCATACCGACCATCAGTCTTTCGGCGTTCATCATGGTGAACATCGCCGCCAGCCCACGATTTGGTTCGCCGACGAGCCATCCGATCGCCTCGTCGTAATTCATGACGCAAGTTGGCTGGGCGTGTATGCCCATTTTATGCTCCAGCGAGCCTACCGCCATCGTGTTGCGCCGAGCACATGCGCCTGCGGCGTCAGGCAGAAACTTTGGCACAAGGAACAAGCTGATTCCGCTCACTCCCGCAGGCGCATCGGGCAGGCGTGCAAGGACGAGGTGAATGATGTTCCCCCCGAAGTCGTGATCGCCGGACGATATGAAGATTTTCTGCCCAGTAATGGTGTGACTTCCGTCGGCCTGTGGAGAGGCCTTGGTCTTGATCAGCGAGAGATCGCTTCCCGCACTGCTTTCGGTCAGCGCCATCACACCGGTCCATTCGCCGCTTACCATTCTTGAAAGGTAAGTCGACTTCACCGCGTCGGTCGCATGGGCCGCGATCGCTTCCGCCGCACCCCTTGTCAGCGCTGGAAACAACCCGAATGATAAGTTGGATGCGGACAGCATTTCGTCCAACCATAGCTGCAGAACGAATGGCAGCCCTTGGCCGCCGTGAGCTGTATCAGCGCTCAGCGACGGCCATCCTGCATCGCGGAATGTCGCATAGGCGTTCGAGAACCCCGCAGGGGTCCTCACTTCCCCATCGACAATCCGGCTACCTTCTTCGTCGCCGCTCTGATTGATCGGGTGGAGCACCTCCGTGCAGAGTTTCCCAGCTTCGTCCAGGATGCTTACCGCCAGTTCCGTGTCGAGATCGGAGCCGAGTTCCGCCATCTCGAGATCGAAGCCCAATACTTGGCTGAGCAGAAAACGATAATCCTCGACCGGTGCTACGTACGCGTCCATGCCGCCTCCCAAAATGTATCTTATTTGAAAGCCGAAATGCCGGTCAGAGACCGTGAAACGATCAGCTTCTGTATCTCGGTTGTCCCATCCGGGATCGGCAGGACTATCGCTTCCCTGGCCAGTCGCTCGACAATGAATTCCCGGGTCACACCGTTCCCACCATGAATCTGCACCGCCTGCCTTGTCGCGTCGACAGCGATCTCCGTTCCGTACCACTTTGCCATGGCGCACTCAGCATCACAGCGCTTGCCTTCATCGATCATCGATGCGGCGCGCAGGCCGAGCAGGCGTGCGGCATCTATCTGCATGGCCATGGTCGCGATTTTGTCAGCGATGAGCTGGTGCGCGGCGATGGGCTTGCCATGCTGGGTACGGTCGCGGGCATAGCGAATTGCCTCATCCCTGGCTCGGCGTGCCAGGCCATAGCCAAGTGCGGCGACGTGAATACGCGCGCGCTCGAATACGGCGAGCGTGTTCCGCAACCCGTCCCCGATTTGCCCGATAGTATTGGCGACAGGCACGCGCACGTCATCGAGGAATATCTGCGCTGTCGACTGTCCGTTCAGCGCCATCTTCTCAATGGCCCGCACCTCATAGGGATGTTCGTGGCGCTCGAGCAGAATGTGGGTGAGTTCGCCGTCTCCCGTGCTGCACGTGCAGATCAGGAAGTCGGAATGCGCGCCGTTGGAGATCCACGTTTTCTCACCGGAAATTACCCAATGGTCGCCGTCTCGCACGGCCCGCGTCCGGACGCCGGATACATCAGACCCGACATTCGGCTCGGATATCCCCATAGACGCCATGAATTTGCCACGGAGGAGCCCCGCAAGATATCGTTCACGCAGATGGTCGGGGGCGAGGGTGTGGATGATCGATGCGCAGACGACGTTCATGAGCAGCGGAATTGCGAGGTCAATCGAGGAATAGGCGACCTCCTCGAACAGGCGCAGATGGAGCCGCCAGCTCTGCCCGAGACCGCCCGCCTCCTCGGGAAGCGGCGCGTTGATCAGACCGAAGTCGGTCAACTGGCTGATCCAGCCGGTGAGCTGGGTCTTGCTGAAATGTCCATCACCATGCGCCCGGATCTCGGGTTCAAGCTTGTCGTCAAGAAACCGCCGCAGCGTGTCGATGGCGAGACCTTCGTCGTCGTCATAGCCGAAGAGAGAGTTCGTCATGCGTTCACCTCGACCGCTTGATCGGCGCTGGTGAGGCAATCGACAGCCTCGCGATATTCCCGCTCGATTTTCTCCGCCAGATGCTGAACGGAACGGATGCCGTCGATTGGTCCGACGCCGTGCCCAGCGGTCCAGACATCCCGCCACCGCTTCGGGCTGATCTCTTCAGTTACGTTGAACTCGCCTTCCGGCCTCGCGAGGTTGGCGGGAATTGTTTGACCGAGGAAGTTGGCATGCAACCCCGAAACCCGATCAGTGTAAATGATGTCGCTGGCCGAGGAAGCGACGATCATCTCCTTCATATCCTGCGCGGCCATGCTCTCGATGGTCGGAATGAACGCCGTACCCATCGACACCATATCTGCTCCGGCCGCGACCGCAGCCGCCACACTCCGGCCATTGCCGACTGCGCCGGCGAGGATCAGGGTCTTTCCACGCAACTCCGGTCGCAGTTCGGCAACGAAAGCGAACGGACTGAGCGTGCCGGCATGACCGCCCGCACCCGCGCAAACCGCGATGATGCCATCGACATTGGCATCGAGTGCCTTGCGGGCGTGCCGCATGTTCGTCGCATCGTGGAACACCAGCCCGCCATAAGAATGGATGGCATCCGTCACCTCACGGCTGATCGACAATGTGGTTATGACCACCGGGACCTGATGTCGGATCGTGATCTCCAGATCCGCCGCCAGGCGTTCGTTGGTGGCATGAACGCTGAACTGAACCCCGAACGGCGCATCCGCGCCGGTTAGCTGGCTCCGGATGCCGACGAGCCATTCTTCGTAACCCTCCGGCGTACGCTGGTTGACCGAGGGAAATGTTCCCAGCAGCCCGGACCGGCAGGCGGCTATCACCAGGTCTGGCCCGGATACGAGAAACATAGGGGATGTGAGTGCCGGAACGCGCAGACGTCCCGCGAAGGAAGCTGGTAGCATCAGATTATACTCCGGCGGTAGGTAGCGGCCAGACAGGCGAGCATTTCTCGAAGAAGGCAGCGACGCCTTCGTGGAATTCCGGGCTGCCGAGACAGACTCCCGCTGCGGCGTGTTCCGCTTCAAGATACTCTTCGCTCGCACTCCCGCTCGCCACCTTCCACGACCTGATCGCAGAGTTCCAGCTTGAGCGCCCGGTCGGACGCAACCGGCTGGTCCTGCAAAATGATCCTGCGTGCCGCATGCGGGCCGACCCGACGTGCCAGCCAGAACGGCAGCGCCATATCGGGCGTGAGCCCGATCCGCATGAAATGGAATCAGGAAACGCGTGGATGCGGAGGCAACAAGCTGATAGCAAGCGAGGACTATGCCGAGCGCGTCGCCCGCACATGAACCGCAGACCGCCCCGACGATCGGCTTCTCGGCCGTGCCGATAACGCGGCAGAGATCGAGAAGCCGAGCATGGAAGGCCGTGAACGGCTGGCGATCCAGATCCCGCATATATCGTATGTCACCACCGGCCGAGAAGTTCGGACCGGTGCCGGTCAACAGGATCGCTCTTACATCGCTGTCTGCGAGCGCCTGCTCGAGTTCCTCGTGGAGGCGGCCTCGGGTTTCATCATCGAACGCGTTGAGGCTTTCAGGCCTGTTCAAGGCAATTCGGCGAACGCCCTCGGCCGGGCGGTCGGCGACGACTTTCATGTACGTGCTCCATCATTCGGATAGTTGGACTTCGGCGGATAGGTGACGGCCAGGCTCACCGGCTGGCGGGACGTTTGTTTCCCACCGGCGCGACGCGTCTCAATGCAGAGCAACCCGCCGATCATCGTTTTTCCGGCGCCGAGGCTCGTCCCGCCAGGTCGCGCAGGGCTTTCTTGTCGATCTTGCCGACCGCCGTCAGTGGGAGAGCGTCGACGAACTCGACCCGCTTGGGCGCGTAGAGCGACCCCTTTCTGCTCTTCACATGGGCTACGAGCGCTTCCGACGAGACGTCCGCCCCAGGCTTGCGGATGATATAGGCGGTGACCGCCTCACCCCATTTTGGATGCGGCGTTCCAATCACCGCGCAGACATCGACCTGCTCGTGGCTCGTCAGCGCATCTTCGACATCGCGGCTGTAGATATTGAAGCCGCCGGAGATGATCATGTCCTTCTTGCGGTCGACGATGAATAGGTAACCCTGCTCGTCCTGCGTTCCGATATCGCCGGTGTGCAGCCAGCCGCCCGCAAGGGTTTCCGCGGTGAGGTCCGGCAGATTGTGATATCTGTCGAGCGCTGCCGGGCTGCGCACGCAAATCTCCCCTGTTTCGCCGGCGGGAATCGGATCGCCGTCTTCGTCGAGCAACGCGACGGTCGCGGACGCCGCAGGAAACCCGCATGAGCTCAGAAGGTGCGGTGTATCCGCTTTATGATCCGCGCGCCGCAGGACGCTGAGCGGAAGACATTCGGTCTGTCCGTAAGCCTGCGACATGACCGGGCCTAGGCGCTCGATCGCTTCGAGAAGCCTCGGTGGCGTAATCGAGGAGGCACCGTAGAGCAGCGTCTCCAAAGAAGACATATCATGTCGGTCGAGCGACGGATGGTCGAGCAGCGTATAGATCATGGACGGGACTAGGAACGTGAAATTGATCCTCTCGCGTTCGATGGTGGCCAACGCCTGCTCGACATCGAAGCCTCGCATCAGGTGGATGGTCCCTCCGCGCCAGAGCAGCGGCAGTAGGAACGTGCCAGCCGCATGGCTGTTGGGAGCGACGCCGAGATAGCGCGGCGCGACAGGCAGCTCATAGTCGCTCAAGGGCGCGAAAAGCGCGAAGGCACTTGCAGTTCCCTGGAGCCGGACCGCGCCCTTTGCGCGTCCGGTCGTGCCACCGGTATAGTGGATCATCGCGATATCATCGGGCCTTGCCCGGCTGAGCGGCGTCGTGCTGCCGGCCGCGTCTGCAAGCGCGACGAGGTCAGGGCCGAAATCGGCGCCGCCAATAGCGAGGATGTCGATTTCGGCATCGAGAGCCGGAAGCAGGGCGGATGCGCTCTCGCTATGCCCTAGCGCGTCGATGATGAGGCATTTCGCGCCCGCATCGGCCACCTGATAGATGTGGTCCGCGATCGCATTCTTCGGGTGCAGTGCTGTTACACCACAGCCCAGCCCCTGCGCGGCAATTGTGACGCACCAGGATTCGAAGCTGTTATCGGTGAGGATCGCGATGATGTCGCCATTCTTCCGCCCGCGCGCGGCAAGCACCGCCTGGAATCTACCGATGAGATCGAGGGTCGCGCTATAGCTGAAGCGGTTCGTCTCGCTCTGGAATGCCACACGGTCCGGAAAACGCCGCAGGGCGAGAAGCGCCTGGGCGCCGAAGTCGACGGCGTTATGGTTTGGCTGGGGCATTTTGTTCTCCGATCCGGCGCTAGCGCGCCGTCATCCGGGCGCCACCGTCGAGATCGATGGTGGTCGCGTTGAAATAGGCGTTTTCCACGATTTGCCGGACAAGGCTGCCGAACTCGGCCGGATCGCCCATCCGGTTGGGAAACAGGATCGTGTTCTCCACAAGCGAGTTTACCACCTTCCCGGGAAGCTCGAGCAACATCGGGGTCGCAAAGACGCCGGGCGAGATCGTCACAACCCTGATGCCGAGGGGCGCAAGGTCGCGGGCGACGGGCAGGGTGAGTCCAATCAGGCCAGCCTTGCTGGCGCTATACGCGGCTTGGCCAATCTGCCCTTGGGTCGCGGCTCCAGAGGCGGTGTTGATGATGACGCCGCGCTCCTCCGCTGTGCCCTCTGGCGTGTTCTTCGCCATGTGCAGCGCCGCAAGACGAATGACGTTGAAGCTCCCAGTGAGGTTGACGCCGATCACCTTGTTCCAAATATCCAGCGGAAAGGCTTTCCCCTTGGAGACCGTCTTTGCGGCTCCTTCGACGCCCGCACAGTTGACGGCAATGTCGATCGATCCGAAGCGATCGACGACCTTGCTCAAGGCAGCAGAGATCGCCTGTTCATCCGTGACGTCAACGACCAAGCCGAGGCAGCCTTCCCCGAGTTCTTCGTTCAGCGCGCCAAGCCGCTCCTGATTGACGTCGAATGCCGCGATCCGGCTGCCGGCGGTCGCCAGGGCTCGCACGGTCGCAAGCCCCAATCCCGAAGCCGCGCCGGTGACGACCGCGACTTTATCTGCTGGATTCATATCCCCTCACCTTCTTTCTGAGATTTATCGCCCGAGTATCGTGATGCAGGCGACCGCCTCCTCGATCCCGAAAAGGCCGCCGCCATTCTCGGCGAGCGCCACCCGCGCGCCACCGACCTGTCGCTTGCCAGCCTGGCCGCGCAGTTGAAGAACGAGCTCGTGCAATTGGCCGAGCCCGGTCGCAGCGATCGGATGGCCCTTCGATTCGAGACCTCCCGATGGATTGACCGGGATCCTGCCACCGATCGCCGTATCCCCGCGCTCGGCAAGCGCTCCACCTTCGCCAAATGCGCAGAAGCCGAGATTCTCCGTCTGGATAACCTCGCCGACGGCGGTCGCATCATGCACTTCGGCGACGCTCACATCATTTGGCCCGAGACCCGCCTCTCCATAAGCGCGCTGCGCCGCCAGGGCGGTGAGATGCTTATCCGACGCCAAGGGATCGCGCGTGCTTCCTGTCTGGATCACCGATGCCAGCACGCGAATGCCGCGATCCTCAACGATACCCAGGCGCCTCAGCCCTTGCCTGGACGCAACGATCACCGCAGCGGCGCCATCGGAAATCGGCGAACACATGGGAAGAGTGAGCGGGTAGGTGATCGGGGCGGCGGCGAGCACCTGCGCCACCGAGAAAGGATCGCGGAACTGGGCAAGCGGATTGTGAACGGAATGCCCGTGGTTCTTCGCGGCCACGCTCGCGAACTGCATCTGGGTAGATCCGAACTGGCGCATATGCTGACGAGCGAACGCCGCGTAGACGTCCATGAAGACACTGTAGGGCTTCGGAGACGTCGTTCCCTCCGGAGCTTCGATGCCTTCGCCGAGCGCCGTCAGCTTGGCCCGGTTTGCCTCGGAATCGGCGATTTCCCAACCACTGTCGAACACTGACATCATCCGTTCCCGGTCGGGTGAGATCATTTTCTCGGCGCCGACAGCAAGAGCGATGTCGCAGCCTCCGGCGCGAACATGGTTCACCGCAAGCGCGAATGCCGTGCTTCCCCCCGCACAGGCGTTCTCGACATTGATGACAGGGATGCCTTCGATCCCCAGCGGCCGCAGCGCGATCTGCCCGCGGATCATGTGCTGCCCGTCGAGATGACCCTGCGTCGAATTGGCGAAATAGGCTGCGCCAATCGTGCTGACATCGGTGCCGGCGTCCTTAAGCGCCGCTCTCACGGCTTCTGCAACGAGTGATTTCAGCGGTCGGTCGGGCCAACGGCCGAACGGTGTCATCCCTACGCCAACGATGAACACCTCACCCGACATACTGCTCTCTCCCTTGATTTGTCTCATTGGAATATATATAGACCCGTGAGTCAAATCAATAATTCACGTATCGAGATAATGCCTTGACCAAAGCTATGGGCAATCCGGCACTCGTCCGCGAACTGCGAGCCCGCTTGGCGCTGCCGGCGGTGGCCGGCCCGATGTTCCTCGTCTCCAGTGTGAAACTGACCTTGGCGTGCTGCCGGGCCGGAATCATCGGATCCCTGCCGGCGCTGAACGCGCGCTCTTCCGACATCTTCGAGATCTGGATGGCCCAGATGGCGCCGCAGGCGGGCGAGCTAGGGATGGCCCCCTATGCGATCAACATCATCGTCCACCACAGCAATCCCAGGCTTGAAGCGGACCTGTCGATCGCGGCGAGATACGAAGCGCCGATCATCATCGCGAGCGTGGGCAACCCGGCCCCCGTCGTAGAACGCGTCAAAGGTTATGGCGGCCTGGTCTTTTCCGATGTCGCCTCGGTTCGCCACGCCCGACGAGCGGCGGAGAGCGGTGCAGACGCCCTGATCCTGCTCTGCGCCGGCGCCGGTGGCCAGACGGGCTGGCTCAACCCGTTCGCATTCGTGTCGGAAGTGCGGGAATTCTTCGTCGGCCCGCTGATCGTGGCCGGTGGACTGACGCGCGGCCGCCACTTGCGCGCGATCGAGCAGATCGGCGCGGACTTCGGCCTGCTCGGAACCTCGTTCATCGCGGCAACTGAGAGTTTCGCCTCAGACGCTTATCGCGACATGCTCATCGAAAGCGGCGCGGACGACATCGCCACGACCTCCGAGGTCACCGGCATTCCCGCCAACATGCTGCGCCCAAGTCTCGAGCGAGCCGGCTTCAAGCCATCGAAGGAGGTGAAGGAGGGACCATTCAGCGTGGTTTCGGAAACGGAGACGCTACGCGCATGGCGCGACGTCTGGAGCGCCGGTCATGGTGTCGGCGACGTCCGGGCGGCCGAACCGGCGGCAGCGATCGTAACCAGACTGCGCGAAGAATATGCCGCAGCCGCAGGTCCGGCTAAGGTATGTCAGGGGTTGGTTCCGGCTGAGGACGAAATGACACCCTAACCGCGATTATTCGCGACGGTTCCTCTTCTGGGGGTCGCTGGAGGTTGGCAGCTTTGTTCGCGTGAGCAGGACGAGCGGCGGCGCGGCGCCTTTTTCATCGCGTGGGATCGAGAGGCTTGCGAGGTTGATGGTAGGGGCTCGGATACTGGGCGGCACGGCCGCGGCGGCTATGTCGGGGCGGGCCTGAGCGCGCTGGCGGTGGTCCGGAAGACGGCGACGTCGGGACAGGCAGAAGCGAAGGCGACGCGGATGCGGGCGGTGCTCTCGATGACGCGGGCGGCGACCTTGAGGAGACGCAGGCGCAGTGTCGCGAACTCGGCGGAGGCGAGCGCAGTGCCCTTCGGGATAACCTGCTGGATGCGCCACATCAGCCAGAATGCAGCGGTGTGCAGGATTAGCCGCATCTGATTAGCGTTGGCTAAGCGACACGAGGTGCGATCGCTGGCGAGCTGGGACTTGTGCATCTTGATCAGGTTTTCGGCGCGACCACGGGCGCAATAGAGGATCTCGTAGATGTGCTCGGCCGAGCCCGCCTTGTCGTCGAACGAAGTGACGACGTAGCGGATATCCAAGCCGAGCGTGCTCGCCTCGATCCGCGCTGCGACCCGGCGTTGGCACTTCCCGCTCTTCGCGCCGTAGCGGGTTTCGGCATAGTGGCGAAGCGCAGGCGCCTGCGTGATCGCCCGTTTGGTCGCGCAGTGATCGGCGGCAGCCACGATCTCGGGATCGGCGCGCAGCACCGCGTTGGTGGGCAGGCCAAGGACGTAGTCGACGCCGTGGGCCTCACAGAAGGTCATCACTTCGGGCCTGCCGTAGTGCCCATGACCCCGGATCGTGATGCGGGTGGTGGGCCAGTGCCGGCGGATATGCCGCACGAGGCGCCGGATGTGGCCGGCAGCTTCCGCGCCGGTGGGCGTCTTGCCGGAGCGCAGCAGCATCGCCACCGGCCGCCCCGTCGCCGTGTCGTAGACGTGGATGGGCAGGAAGCAGCGCTCGCCGTGGTGGCCGTTCCAAAAGGACAACTGCTGGTAGCCGTGGACGACGTCGCAGGTATCGTCGATGTCCAGCGTCACCGCCTCGGGTGGCATAGGGTAGCTGGTACAGTAAACGCCGATCATGGCCTTCATCATGCGCGCCAACTCGCGCGTGGTTGGCGCGTTCTCCCACCGGCTTATCGTCGGTTGGCTCGCCAGGCCCGTACCCGACCCCGGCAGCTTGCCGAGCGCCAGGCGGAACCCCGGATCGTCGCGCAGCGCGTCGAGGTCGTCGGCGTCCTCGTAGTCGCAGGAGATCGCAAAGATGCGCGCCCGCAGGATGTCATCGAGCTTGTGGGCTACCCGCGATTGATCGCGCGGATCGGCAATGCAAGCCGCCAGTTGCGCGCAGAGCCCCATCTCACGTTCCGCCTGGGCCAACAGCAGCACCCCGCCGTCACAGGTCAGCCGACCGCCGTCAAAGGCGGCGGTCACCTTCTTGCGATGCACCGCTGGAAACGAAAACAGGGCCGCGCTATCGTCCTGTTCGGCGGGTGTGGCCTGTGGCATTTAGTGCCTCGTCGAAGGAATAGTCTAGACACCCAATTTCCTACTTCAAAGCAATAGCTTATGCCACTTCCGCCAACCCCTCCTGCCCACCCTCATGAATATGATGGGATAGGGTGTCATTCCGCCCTCAGCCGGAACCGACCCCTGTCAGGCCCTGATCGCAGCCGCGAACAGGTCGGCGAATTGGGCGGCGACGAGGCTTCCGTCCAATTCGCCGCCAGCGTCGAACCAGCGTGTCGCCCAGTTCACGGCACCCAGATAAAAGAATTCGGCCATCTTGCCGTTGATCGCGCCACGAACCGATCCGTCGGCCTGGCCACGCTCGATCAATTCCAGGAACGTGTTCCCGAAGCGCGTGCGTCCTGCGGCGACGATCTTGCGGTTCTCCGGCTCAAGCGCATTGAATTCGGTCAGGATGGCGAGGGGGCCGCTCTCGCCGACCAGCAATTCCATATACCGGCGCGCCAGTGCCACCACGCTGTCAAAGCCGCTGCCGTCGATCGACCGCGCATGTTCGATCGCGCGGTCCCCCAACGCGATCGAATTCACGTGGCACTCGAACAGGATATCCTGCTTGCTCTTCACATAATAATAGAGCGCGCCTTTCGTGACGCCGAGTTCACGGGCCACGTCGGCCAGCGACGTGGCGTGATAGCCGCGCGTACTGAAGGCCCGCGCGGCTTCCTGGATCAGCACCTTGCGCTTGAGATCATACTGCTCCTCTCGGCTGAGGACCGTAACTTTCCAGGCCGATGATTTCCCGGAATCTGCCTCCGACACCTGCTTCATACTTACTTCATCTCACTACTTCGCCGACCGAACAGCGCTGCGCAGCGTGTAAACGACTTTCAGGGCTGCACAGGCCCGAGCAGATCGAACAGCCAGACCGTGCTCCTAACTAACTACACTTGTCGCTTCCGCTCCGTCAGTCAACATCCCCAATGGTATGTCTGTTGACTGACGGGTTGAATCCGGCGTAGATGTACAGGAAACGAGGTCAAGACCTCGCCAAACAACCCGGCAATGTGGGGGAAGAGGAGGGGTATGCTGGATAAATCACCATTTTGCAGTCGCTGCAGGTTCGCCGTCATCGCGGTGACGGGCGTCTCATGTTTTGCTCTTGCCGCGCCGGCCTTGGCGCAGACGGCGCCGCAGGCCGACAGCCCGCCGGCCGAGGCGACGCAACCTGAGGCCGGGCCACAGGACATCGTCGTCACCGCCCGCAAGCGTGCCGAGAATCTTCGCGACGTGCCGGTCGCGATCACCGCGATCGGCGGAGAGGTGCTCCAGCAGAAGAACATCACCCAGGTGATCGACCTGCCCCAGATCACCCCCAATTTCAGCTTCAGCTATGGCGCGGTCCAGCCGTTCACCTTCATTCGCGGCTTCGGATCCGGCGCGAACGCGTCGTTCGAGCAATCGGTGGGCAAGTTCATCGACAACGTGTCCTTCGGTCGGGACCAGGACGGACGCATTCCGATCTTCGACGTCGAACGCATCGAGATACTCAAGGGCCCGCAGGTCCTGACCTTCGGGAACAGCGCGACAGTCGGCGCGATCAGCATGGCGACGAAGAAGCCCGGACGGAATTTCGAAGCCGACGGTTCGATCGGATACGAAATTCTACAATCACGAATTCCAGGTCCAGGGCGGCGTTACCGTGCCGCTGGCTGATTGGGCGAGCCTGCGTATCGGCGGCTTGTACCAGGATTTGTCGGAGGGGCGGCTCTACAATCCGATCAAGGATCAGACCGAGCCGAGGACGCGCAACATCGCGGTGCGCCCATCCTTGCTGCTTTCTCCCGCGCCCGGCCTGGAAATCCTGCTCAAGGCCGAGGTCGATCGCCTGCGCGACTATGGCAATGCGCTCGTCTCCGTCGCGCAGCCGCTGGATGCGACCCGCGCTCCCTATCCTGTCGTCGGTGACACGGGCACGCGCTACTCCAACTATGACGTCGCGCCATATTATAGCGACGAGCTCAGCTTCATGGACGCCAACCTCTACCAGGCTGACATCAATTATGACCTGCTAGGAGGCAAGCTCACCTCGACCAGCGCCTGGCGCACGTCGCACTCCGACGTTCAGTTCGGCAGCGACGGCGTCAACCACGCCCAGACCTACATGAACCTATTGTGGCAGCACTATCGTCAATTCAGCCAGGAACTCCGGTTCAGCGGCACATATGGGCGCCTGGATATCACGGCGGGCGGCTATTATCAGCGCGACACGCTCGGGATCGATCTTATGCAGGAGTTCACGCTCGGAGGCTTCGGTCTGACGGGCGCCGCCACGACCCCCATCGGACGTGTCGAAACATATGATCAGAACAATCGCGTCTACTCGGGCTTCGTCGACGCGACGTATCGCATCACCGACCGTCTGAGCCTATCCGGGGGCGTCCGTTACGCCGACATCAACAAGACTGCCGGTCAGGCATTGTTCGGTACCGGCGTTATCCCGCACCTCGACTTCGATACCACGCGTTCTGATCTGCAGGCGGGTCGCAACGCTGCTCTGGACCCGATCTTCAACGCAGTTTTCCGGTCGGCCCAGCACAATTTCCCGTTCGGGACACTGCGCCTGTCCGAAAACCACTGGCAGCCCCAGGCAATCGTTCAATATGAAATCGCGCCTCGCAACAAGGTATATCTGAAATTCGTCCGAGGCGCCAAGTCGGGAGGCTTCGACTTCAGCTATGCCGGCGGCACACCATCGGCTGCCGCATTCCGGCCAGAATTTGCGTCGATGTTCGAAGCAGGGGCGAAGGGGCTCATCCTCGACAACAGGCTCGAATATTCGGTCGCCATCTTCAGGACCACGTTCACGGCGCTGCAACAGTCGGTCTTCCAGAATCTCGCCTTCGTCGTCTCCAACGTCGGCAAGGCCAGATCCCAGGGCGTCGAACTGGACCTGACCGCTCGCCCCGCCGATGGACTCGAGCTTGGCTTTGCAGGCTCCTATCTGGACGCGAAGTTCGTCGATTTTCCAGGTGCCGCATGTTCGAGTGCGCAAAATGCCGGACTTCAGCCGGGCTGTGTGGGCGGCTTCCAGGACCTTGCGGGAACGCCGACCCAATACGCTTCAAAATGGACGGGTACGTTTCGCGTCGACTATGCGCGACCCCTCGGGTCCGGAGACTATCAGGTCGCCGCTGGCGCCTCCATCTTTGCCAGGTCTCGCTACAACGCCGGTGCCTATAATGACCCGCGGATGGAGCAAGGCGCGTTCGCGCAGATCGACGCCCATCTCGATTTTGGCCCTACCGACAAACGCTGGCGGATGTCGCTGTTCGGACGCAACCTGGGCAACAAGCGCCCACTTGAATATGCCGTAACGCCACCCGGCCAGCCGACGGCCGTCGTTGGGACATATTCGCGCGGTCGCCAGATCGGCCTGAAGCTCAGTTTCTCGGTGCGTTGAAGAACCGTGCGGGAGGAATTAAAAACCCTTGGTTGGAACGGCGGCCTATTGGTCGCCGTTCCTTGTGTCGCCGAATGACAACCTTCCTCCTCATCCACGGCGGCTGGCATGGGGGCTGGGCGTTTCGCGCCGTCGCGATCCACCTGCAAAAGGCTGGCCACGAAGTTTACCGCCCGACCCTGGCTGGCGTTGCGGAACGCGCATGGGAAGCACGGCTCGGCATCAATATCCAGACCCATGTCGACGAGTTAAAGGCCTTGGTCGACTGGGAGGACCTCGACGACATCGTTCTCGTCGCCCATTCCTACGGTGGCTTTGTCGCCACCGCCCTGGCAGATGCTATCCCGGAGCGTTTCCGGGCCATTGTCTATCTGGACTCGTTCGTGGCGGAGGACGGCGACACGCCCTTCCGCCTCGTTCCTCGCCCCGAAAGTCTCGTCGTCGATACCGCCGGAGATGACGGGCTGACGATGAAGCTGCGGCCGGGCGACGCGATGTCACGCGATATCGACCACGGGCGGCGCGTCGCGGGTTATCAGATCGTCCACCCAGTAGGGACCATGATGCAGCGCATCCGCCTTAGCGGGCGATACAAAGAAATCCCGAAGAAGGCCTATATCCTCGCAGTCGGAGGGGACGGCAATTCGCAGGAACCCCATTTCCAGCGTTACCACCAGGCAGCGACCCAACATCCTGAGTGGGACGCATATACGCTCTCGGGCGGACATAACCTCATGCTGGATGATCCAGTCGGTGTTGCCGCCATCCTGCGACGCTATTCCGACGACAATGATGAAAGCATAGCCGATGACGTTTGAGCAGATTTCCCTCGAGCAGCGCGGTCCGGTCGCATGGATCACCCTTGAGCGGCCGAACGACCTCAACTGCCTCAGCCCGATCATGATCGACGAGCTGAACCGGTCGCTTGATCAGCTGGAATCGAGGGCGGCGGTACGCTGCCTCGTGCTGACCGGACGAGGCCGTGCCTTTTGCGCGGGCGCGGATCTCAAGTTCATCGGCGCTTTCCCTCCTGCCGACCGCGACGCAGAAACAGCTCGGTTCCTGCGACGCGCGACGGATCTCTTTTCGCGGATCGAAGCCTTCCCGAAGCCCATCCTTGCGGCCGTCAACGGTATCGCAACAGCGGGCGGAATGGAACTGCTCCTCGGCTGCGACATCGTGATCGCCGCCGAGGGCGCGCGCCTGGGAGACGGACACGCCAATTACGGCCTGTTGCCGGGCGGAGGAGCCACCGCACGGATGCCGCGACGGCTCGGATTGAACCACGCCAAGTTTCTGATGCTCACCGGCGACCTGCTTAGCGTCTCGAACCCGCTGTTCGCGCCACTCGTGAGCATGATCGTTCCGGATAGCGAGCTCCAAGAGGCGGTGGACGGCATCGCCAGCAAACTTGCCTCGAAGAGCCCCCTGGGTCTGCATCACATGAAGCAGCTTTTGAACAACGCTGTCGAACTTGCCCTTCCGGAGGCGATCGAGGCTGAGCTGGACGTCAATTCGACCTACTCCTCATCGTTCGATCGCAATGAGGGCCTGGCCGCATTTCAGGAGCGCCGCGTACCGGAATTCAAGGGTGCCTAGATTGCCACAATGAAAGCAGCCGGGCGAAATCCTCTGGGCACAACAAGAGGAGCGCTCCTTAGCGTGGAGAGACGAAGTGGGACATTCAACGGCAACTTCTGACGCGTCAGGTCTGGGCGGAGGGCTGCTGGTTCCACGAGCTAATCATATCCGCGTCGGCCATCGATCGCTTTTCGCATCGCAACTGGCCACTGATCTGGACATCGAAACGCCGCCGGTACGAGCGAAGACAACGGAATTCACCTGGACGCTGTTCAGCAACCTTGCACTTCTGCGGTTTGCGTCCAGGGCATGTAGCCTCAAATATGCCGCCGAGGCTTTCCGCGACTTCTACCTGTTGAAGGTACAGAAGGAGGGGCATGCCGCGATACGCCTCGACGATCGGATGATCACAATAGGCCCGGGTGATGTCGTGCTTTGCGACGGTGCAGCGGCGCACCAATATGAGTTCGACGACGATAACGAGCATCTCTGCCTCATCTTTTCGAAGCAGATGCTCGAAGCGCGTATGCGCCGCTCATCACCGCCGATCGGCGATATGATCAATTACCGTATCGCGGCGCATCGATCCTCCGCGATCCTCATGAGAAGCTATGCGATAGGATTGTTGCAGCAGCTCGAGAGGTTCCAGACAGAGGCCGACGATCCGCTCGCCGCTCGCGTTCTGGGCGACACCATTCTGACCTGCTATTCCGCCGAATTTGAGACCGACCGGCGTCGCGACGACAGCTGGACCTCGGTACAGAGATTTGTTGAATCCAATCTCGAAGATCCGGCTCTGCGTCCAAGCTATATTTGTGAAAAACTGCGGCTTTCAGCCAAGAGCCTCCAACGCGTCTTCCGCAGCCAAGGAACCTCGTGTCACAAATACATTGCTGACGCACGGCTCGACGAAGCCAGTCGCCGATTGAGCGATCCTTCCCTAAGCGCCCGCATCACTGACATCGCTTACGACGTCGGGTTTGACGATCTCAGCTATTTCAGCCGTTCGTTCCGTCGCAAATTTGGAGTCTCAGCGCGGGAATATCGGCATTCGGCGCTGCGCGGAACCTTGCCCCTCTGGCGCGGCCGCCCCTCAAGCTGACCTGTTTCGTAGCCGGGCGTCCGCAATTGCGGTCCAAAACATGATCACCGGCGGCACCACCAACTCGATCGCTATCGCCGCGGTGAGAACGAAACCTGGCGACCCATACCGAAGATAGGCCAGGGTCCGTGCGAGGCCACTTAGAAAAACGAAGCCGAAGAGCAAACGCAGGAGCAAGAGCCGCTCACGCAGATCGCAGCTGGCATACCAGATGAGCGGCGCGTAGCCGAGCCAGATCGCTCCGGCGAACATCAGCTGGCTGTTCAGTGTTGGATCGGAAAGCGCGGCGGATGGGAGCGCGGCGCCGGCGGTCGCGAGAAACTTCGCGCCTTGGGCGATGTCCCCGATACCGGTAGCCAGAGGAACGATGCAAAAGGCTCGTACCGCCGCGGAGAGGCCCCGCCCACCAATTGCTTCCGCCCTACCGCCCATTGTCTTCGCTCCCTCTAAACCTACAGAGCCACGAGAACTGATTTGGTTTCGGTATAGGCAAGCACGCCCTCACGCCCATGTTCGCGGCCGAGCCCGGACTCCTTGTATCCGCCGAACGGCACGGCAGGATCGATGGCGTTGTGGCAGTTCCCCCAGACCGTACCCGCCTTGATCGACCGCACCAGTCGATGCATGGAGCTGATATCGCGGGTCCAGACCGACGCCGCCAGCCCGTAGCGCGTGGCGTTCGCGCTCTTCACCACGGCGTCGAGATCATCGAAGCGCGACACGCAAACCACTGGCCCGAAGATCTCTTCACGCATCACGCGCATCTCGGGTGAGACGTCAGCGATGATCGTGGGCGACACATAATAGCCCTGATCGGCGAGCTGACCGCCTCCTGCAACGACCGAGGCACCTTCAGTCGATGCGCTCTCGATGAAACCCATGACGGTATCGCGCTGCCGCGCCGACACCAGCGGTCCCATCTGCGTATCCGGCGCAAGCGAAGGACCGAGACGAATCCCCCGCGCTGCGTCGGCTATCCCTTCCACCAGCGCGTCGAACACGTCCCGATGGGCGAAGACGCGCGAGCCCGCCGTGCAAATCTGGCCAGAGTTGAAAAAAACGCCTCCCGCCACGCCTTGAGCTGCCTGTCCGAGATCGACGTCGGGCAAGACGATCACAGGCGACTTGCCCCCAAGTTCGAGCGTCACGCGCTTTAAGGTGTCGGCGGCCGAGTGCGCGATCATCTTGCCGACCGAGGTCGAACCCGTGAAACTGATCTTGTCGACCTCGGGATGTCGCACCAGCGCCGCGCCGGCACCACTGCCAGCGCCCGTCACGATGTTGATCACGCCTGCCGGGAAACCGGCCTCAAGCACCAGTTCGGCGAACCGCAAGGTCGTCAGGCTTGTCTGTTCGGCCGGCTTGAGAACGGTCGTACACCCTGCGGCCAGTGCTGGCGCGAGCTTCAGGGCGGCGAAGAAAAGCGGAAAGTTCCAGGGCACGATCAGGGCCGCGACGCCGATCGGCTCGCGCCGGGTGTAACCATGGAAAGCGCCGGATGGCGCGAGCAACGGCTCGACGCTCTCTCCATCGAGACGTGATGCCCAGCCTGCCATATAGCGTAGCTGTGCGATCGCGCCGGGAACGTCCATCTGCGATGCGGCGGTGATCGACTTCCCATTGTCGATCGCTTCCAGCTCAGCGAACTCGGTGGCGTTCGCCTCGATCAGATCGGCCAGCCTCCGGATCGTCATCTCCCGATAGTAAGGAGACTGGCCGCTCCACCGGCCGTCATCGAACGCCGCGCGCGCCGCGCCGACGGCCCGATCGACATCCGCATCGCTGGCATCGACGATCGCCCCGATCTCGATACCACTCGACGGATCGTAGACCGGTACGAACTTCTCGCCTGAGGAGGACTGCCATTCCCCGTCTATCAGGAGACGCTTCGGCGAGGCGATGAACGCACTCGCTGTATCGGAATATCGCGGCTGCGGCAAAATGGACGTCATCGGAGTGCCTCGCAGAATTGCTGGTTCGGGGTGAAGATTGCCCGGCGCGTCTAGAAGCGACCGCTCAGGCGAACGCCAAGCTGTCGCCCGCGCGAATATGTTCCCATCTCGCCGAATGTCGCTGGAATGGTCGGCAGAGCGAAGCTCAGATAGCGCTTGTCGGTCAGGTTCCTTCCGAACAGCGAGATTGTCCAGCTGCTGGAATTCGGGCTGAGGTCGAGGTTCGCATCGAGCTGGGCATAGCCCTTCTGGCGCTCATCCGGCGAATTCGTGCTGCCTGCATCATAGGAAGAACGTGCCGATACGTCGATCCGGCCGGCGAGGCGGTAATCGCCGCCGAGCGGCTGCTCATAGGCGATCCCCAGGTTGCCCGACCATTTCGACGCATAGGACGTCGGCGCGCCGGAGAGGTCCTGGGTGCAGGTCGGGCCGGCAATCAACGACTGCTCGTTCGTGCATGTCGCACCAGGAAAGCTCAGATATCTGGCATCGAGATAGGCACCGTTGAAATCGATACGCAGGCGGGGTGCAGGGGCCCAGTTGAGCTCGAGCTCGACACCGCGCGTCCGCGCCTTGCCGACATTCGACACGAGGAACGACGAGACGTTGTCAAAGACCGAAAGCTGCAGGTCCTTGAACGTAGTCGAGAAGATGGTGAGCGCATAATCGAGGTGGCCGCTCGCGAGCCGGCCCTTGGCGCCAAGCTCGAAGGACGTCGCCTTCTCAGGACCGAACTTGGTCGCGTTCGGATTGGAAGCAGGGGAGATCGCGTCGACGCCGCCGGCCTTCGACCCGCTGACGAACTTGGCATAGACCATGTTCGCCGGCGCGATCTCATATTGTACGATGACCTGCGGCTGGAAGTAGCCGTCATTCTGTTGAATGCCGCGATAGTCATGCGGCGAGACGCCGAGAACCGCCAGCTGAACTGGATCAAGCGCGGGATTTATCTGCTGCGCCACCGTAGCCCGCTTCGTGTTTCTTGGAAGCGAGGGAATGATATTGGCCGTCGCAAGCAGCTGGTTCACGTCCTTTCGTGTGTCGGTATAGCGGAAACCAGCTTCCACCTTGAGCTTTGGCGTGATCCGCCAGCGCAGGTTTGCGAAGCCCGACCAGGCATCGGTGTCCTGATCGAAGCTCAGATAGCGTGCGAAGGGTGGAACAGGGACCCCCAGAGGCGCCAGATTGAACTCGATCAACGTGAAGGCACGCATCTCGTCGTGCTGATAATAGCCTCCCAACGTGTAATCGAAATCGCCCGACGTGCCCTCGAAACGGATTTCCTGCGCAAACTGCCGATAGCGGTTGAAGATAAACGCGTTGAAGATGTCAGCAGCTAGCCCATCGCCGTCGGCGGACGTCGACGACATGTAGTTTCGGTAGCTGCTGGTCGAGATCAACTGTCCGCCAAGGACGTGATAATTGACGTCGGCCTGATAGGTCTGGTTTCGGAGATGGGCGTAGCCTTGCTGGAAATACGGCGGGCCGGCATTCGAGTTTGAGGTCCGCCCATCCAACTTCGTGTCATCGAAGAGACCTGGCACCGCGAGGGACTGCTTGTAGACTTGGATGTTCTCGCCCTCATCGAGAAGCCGGTCATATTCGGCCTTCAATTGTATCTGAAGATCGGAGCTGGGCTCGATGCGCAGGATAGCGCGGCCAGCATAATTGCGCGTGCGCGGGCTGTCGAAGCCCGTCACGTTGTTGTGTATCCATCCCTTGTCGAGATGCTGCAGCAAGCCCGCAACCCGCAGGCTGACGCCATCTGCAATCGGGAGTGTTGCACCTCCCTGTACATTCGTCTCATTGCTGTTGAATTCATAGCCGATCGAGCCATCCGCCTCGAAGCGGTCACCGGGCTTTCGCGTCGTGATGTTGAGAGCGCCCGCCGTCGCGCTATTGCCGAACAGCAGCACCTGAGGTCCACGCAGCACTTCGACTCTTTCCAGGTCGAACAGGGGAATGCGACTGTCTTGGTCTCGCCCATAGGACACGTTGTCGACGAATTTTCCGACCGATTGATCGAAGGAGAGATTATCGCCCGAGCCAAAGCCACGGATAAATGTCCGAGGCTGGATGGTACCGTAGGAGACAGTTAGGTTTGGGAGTGTGGTCACAAGATCGACCATCTGCGTGATGTTGCGATGCGTGAGGGTGTCACCCGAGACGGCCGTAAGCGCGACAGGCACATCGCGAAGATTCTCGCTCCGCTTACGCGCCGTCACGACGATGTCCTCCAAGGCACCTTCGGTCGAGCCTCCCGGTCGAGAGCTGTCATCCTTCGTGGCACCGACGCCCGACGCCACCGGTGACGCGGGTGCGTTCGTGGCAGTCTGAGCGCACGCTGCGCTCAGTGGGTATGCAGTGGCGAAAAGGCCGATCGCACTCCCCGCGAGCAGGCTCCTCCTCATGTTCGGATGTCTCAATCAATCCTCCCTAGACATGCGTTATTGCGTGTTCTCTGGGCGAGATTATTCGGAGGGCAGCGCTGGCGCTTGGAGAAACCGGGCTGCATTATTTGTAGCTTTGCGCCGTCAAGAATTGCGACCGGGGAACGGCCTGGAGGGTCAGTATCCAGCAGCGCCGAGCGGGAGTTCATTTGGAAAAGCTTGTCGCCTTGCGGTCCAAAGGAACCCGGGCGGACTCAAGCGCCGGCGAGCATCCGCGATGCTCGCTCGGAGACACCGCGAATCCCACCACTCCCGCCGTGTGACGTCCTCTCTTCTCGCAGCGACCGGGGCCAAGCGAAGTCAAATTCGCGGGCCGGATTTTCCAAGTTCGACGGTGACATCGACCGTAAACTGGCGAACCGGGATCGAGCGAAAATCCCCTGACAAGGATAAATCCGCCGGGAGAGGCCATGGAAATCTTCAGTACATTTTCAAGCCGAAATCTCATTTCGGTCTCGGCAATCAGCGCATTCTCGCTTCTTGAAAGCGCGCGCAATTCGTCGTGCGGCTCATTCGCGTCGGCACGATCTTCCTAGGTAGCACCAGCCGGTCGGCACCAAGCAGGAGCTATGGCCGAGCTCTCGGTCGGTCCAGATCTCTGAGGAGACAATATATATGCCAGACTATGTCATTATCGGGGGCGGCTCGTCCGGAGGCGTGATCGCCAGTCGTTTGTCGGAAGATCGGGAAACGACGGTATGCCTGCTCGAAGCTGGCGGATCGGGTAATTCCCCGCTCGTTTCGACACCAGGTGCCTTTGCGGCACTGATCCAGGATTTTGCGATCAACACGCACAACTGGCGCTACAATACCGAGCCAGTTACGGCGCTGAATGGCCGCCGCCTCTATAATCCTCGCGGTAAGATGCTGGGCGGGTCGAGCGGGATGAATGGCATGGTTTACATCCGTGGCGACCGATCCGATTTCGACAATTGGCACGACCTCGGCAACCAAGGTTGGTCGTACAACGACGTTCTGCCTTACTTCAGAAAGGCGGAGCGCAATGTCCGGGGCGAGAGTCAATATCATGGCGCCTTCGGTCCGCTTCACGTATCCGAAGGCGATGCTTCGTTCGAAGCCTATCGAGCGTTCATCGAAGCCGCCGCGTCACTTGGTTATCCACAGAACAATGATTTCAATGGCGATACCCAGGAAGGGATCGGGGTCTATCAGTTTACGGTCAAGGACGGCCGGCGGGCCGGTGTGAAGCGCTGCTATATCGACCCGATGCTCGACCGACCCAACGTCCGCGTTGAGGTGAATGCGCGCGCGAGGCGGATCGTTTTCGAAGGCAAGAGGGCGGTTGCCGTGGAGTTCGTCCAGGACGGCCAAGTGCGGCGAGTCGATGTCCAGAAGGAGGTCATCGTCAGCAGCGGTTCGTTCAATTCACCCCAGATTCTGATGCTCTCCGGTGTCGGCCCGCGCGCCGAGCTCGACCGGCATGGCATAGAAGTCGTTCAAGAAATAAATGGCGTCGGGCAGAATCTGCATGATCATCCCGACGTCATGATGATCTTCGAGACGCGCAAGCGCATTGGCATTGCGCTCAATCCATTGGGATTGATCAAGAGCACAAAGGATCTTCTGCACTATATCGTGCGCAAAGGCAGCTGGCTGGGCAATCCGCCGACTGCCGCAGGAGGGTTCCTGCGCTCCGATCCCGATCGGGACCGCCCGGACTTCCAACTCCACGTGATTCCGCTAGCCTATCGCGACCACGCACGCGACTATCGTTTGATGACGAAATGGGGCTTCACGGTTCTCATCAATATCGGTCATCCCAAGAGCAGAGGTGCAGTGCGCCTTCGCGATAGTTCCGCTCTGTCCGATCCCCTCATCGACCTCAATCTTCTGAGCCATCCTGACGATCGAACCGCGTTACGAAACGCCTTCAAGATAACGCAGGACATTCTTTTCTCAGAGACGATGAATGACGTGGTCAAGCGACCGCTCTACCCCACCCACAAGCTGAATGAAGATCAAGAAATTGACGCTTACCTCACTGAACATGTGAATCATTCTTATCACCCGGTCGGCACGTGCAAGATGGGAACCGACGCGCTGGCGGTTGTCGACACTCGTCTCAAGGTTCGAGGGCTGCAAAATGTTCGCGTGGCTGATGCCTCGATCATGCCAACGATCATCAACGGCAATACGAACGCCACTTGCATCATGATCGGCGAAAAAGCAGCAGACATGATCGTAGAGGACCAGAGACCTCAATGACCCCAAAGCACTGATGGCGCGTATTGGCCGCCAGCGTGACACGCTGGCTAGTCTAGATGGTCAGGCGGCTGCTTGGGAGCATTATAGAGCTATAGAGGCAGGTTAGTCACCCTGCCGCGAGCAGGAGGAAAGACTTGATCGGATGTCCTATATTGGCGCCGTATCGAAAGCTCCATTCGGCCTCGCGCTGACGAGCGTCGTCGTGGAAGCGCTTCGGTCAGTCGGGAACCATGCGGAGCTGG
>NZ_JACIJP010000015.1 GCF_014199435.1 Sphingobium subterraneum
CTATATTGGCGCCGTATCGAAAGCTCCATTCGGCCTCGCGCTGACGAGCGTCGTCGTGGAAGCGCTTCGGTCAGTCGGGAACCATGCGGAGCTGGTCGGACTGATGGAGGCCGTCACGCGTGAAATGCTATTCCGGCACTACGCCCTAATTCATCACGAAGACCTGCGACATCGCCCACCCCACCTCGTCGACCTCAAGGACTATCCGCCAGCGATAATTGAACGTCTAATCGGCGAACAAAGGTATCGTCGAGGGCTCTGTTGCAAACATTCGGGACCGCCGAGCGGCACCGCGCCTTTGTTGGGATCAGGCCGCTTTGTTGAAATGCTGATTGAGCATGGCCATGGCCTCGGTCATGGCCGAGGGGCCAATGCCAAATGATCTTTCGATCAGACGCACCTCTCCCCTGATCCCTGGCTGCAGGCACCATGCCCGGGCCTGCCCTTTGCGCAGGGCGCGCATCACCTCGAAGCCCTTGATCGTGGCGTAGGCTGTCGGCATCGATTTGAAACCACGCACGGGCTTGATCAGCATCTTGAGCTTGCCGTGGTCGGCCTCGAGCACGTTGTTCAGGTATTTCACCTGCCGGTGTTCGGTTTCTGGGGCGAGCTTTCCTTCTCGTTTCAACTCGGCGATTGCGGCGCCGTAGCTTGGCGCCTTGTCGGTGTTGAGTTTCGTCGGCTTTTCCCAGTCCTTCAGACCGCGAAGGGTTTTGCCAAGAAAGCGCTTCGCAGCTTTGGCGCCGCGGGTCGGCGACAGGTAGAAATCAATCGTGTCGCCCCGTTTGTCGACCGCCCGGTAGAGGTAGGTCCATTTGCCCCGCACCTTCACGTAAGTCTCATCGAGACGCCAGCTCGGATCAAAGCCGCGCCGCCAGAACCAGCGCAACCGCTTCTCCATCTCCGGCGCGTAGCGCTGCACCCAGCGATAGATGGTCGTGTGATCGACATCGATGCCACGTTCCGCCAGCATTTCCTCGAGATCACGGTAGCTGATACCGTACCGGCAGTACCAGCGGACCGCCCATAGGATGACTTCTCCGGTAAAATGCCGCCCTTTGAAATCGTCCATCACAACCGACCTTACCAAGACAAGGCCCAACGTTGGCAACCGCATCAGAGTTTGCAACAGAGCCGATGCTTGCGCTTCGTCATGCCGTTTCCTGTCCACAAAAGGTCATCTGGGCCTATGGACAGCGAGGAGTAAAGAGACATAGTATGTGGACGGATATGGGTGGGGCGCAGCGGCTGCCCTCCATAGCGTCCACAGAACGACCGTTGGGGAGACGCACGGCATGGGCGATATTCTGGGCTATGCCCGCGTCAGCACCGGCGATCAGGATGTTTCGGGCCAAACCATGCGACTGGAGAAGGCGGGCGCCATCAAGGTGTTTACCGACGTCATGTCGGGCAAGAGCATGGAGCGGCCCGGTCTGGCCGAACTGATCGCCTATGCGCGTAAGGGTGATACCCTAGCGGTGGTCCGCCTCGATCGGCTCGGGCGCTCGTTGGCCGAATTGCTCGCCACGGTCGAGACGCTACGCGGCCAGGGCATCGCTCTTCTGAGTCTTGAGGAAAAGATCGACACATCGTCGGCCGCCGGCGAACTCATCTTCCATGTGTTCGGGGCCATTGCCCATTTCGAGCGACGGCTGATTTCCGAGCGGACCAGGGACGGCATCGCTGCCGCACGCGCCAAGGGCAAGCAGCCTGGCCGTCAGCCGCTCGACATGTCCAAGGTGGATGCCGCGATCAAACTGGTTGAAGCCCGTATCTCGCCGACCGAAGCGGCGCGGCAACTCGGCATCGGCCGATCGACTATCTATCGCGAAATGCGCCGCCTTGGCGTGGAAAGGCCTGCCTGAATGTCCAGACCGAAATCCGCTCACGATCTTTCCGGATTGATGAAGTACTTGGGCCGTGCGCCCTGGGACGAGATGATGGACGAGATGCTCGTCGCGCATCTTGGCCCGGCCTGCGATGCGATGGATCTTGAGCCTGATGATATATTCGACATCATCGGCGATCATTGGGAGGCGCAGCTGTGGGGCTGTGCTTTCGAAGACTTGCTCACACAGGAACTCGAGCCTGAAGGCCTCAATCTCGTCGATGAGTATCTCAAGCGCCGGGGCTGGAACGAGAAAGCGCCGAACAAGGCTTACATGCGCGCACTGCGCGATACGGTGATGTCGCTCTATGAGGTTAGCGAGGTCGTCCCCGGGCAGTCGATGACCTTGCGGGATCTTCTGCGCGATATTGCGCCGGTCACGGTGCGCGAACATAGCGCAACGCAGACCCTTGTTAACTGGGACAAGATCGCCGCACGGGTCATCGAGGTGAATGGCCGCCATGGGATTTCCGGCGCCTTATTACCGTTCAGCGCGGACGGCGCCGGGCGAGTGATCGAGGCCTTTTCCCAACTTGAAGACGATGGGCCAGGTACTGACCGACTGTCCCCTCCCGAAAGGGAGGGCCTCCTAAAAGCGTCAGGTCCGATTTTCACCAATATCTGGCTGCTTGATTGTCTGGGCAAGGCCATGTCCGGCAGCGTGCCGGAAATGGTCAATGCCGATGGCGATGATCTTGTGTTCCACCGTATCGTGTTCCCCCTGGCGAAGGGCGTGATCGGCAAGAGCGTGGTTCGCAGGCTGAACGCGGCGCAATGGCTGGAACCTGCGAGCGATACGTTCTGGAACTGGCTGGCGCCAGTGACGAAGAACAGGAAACCACGAACGACCAAAGGCGGGCAGGCTTTTGTGACAACCATGGAGGACGGCACACCTGTTTTTGCCAATGTCGAACTGGTGGGTCGCAAACTGATCGTTGAGGTCAATAGCGCCGCCCGCGCGGAGCAAGCGATCACGCAGATGCGCGAATGGCTCGGTGATTGCGTGAGCACACCTATGACCGAAATTCGGACTATGGCCCAGTTCATGGCCGATGACGCCGCCCGCGCTCCGCAGGAAGAGCCGCTCGATATCCCGTCGGACGAAAGGGAGCGCATCGTTCATGAGATGCTGACACGCGAATATACCAAAACGCTTGATGAAGCGGTGCCCGCCCTCGGCAACAAGACACCGCGGGCTTTGGCCCGTACAAAGGCAGGCCGGGCGAAAGTTGCCGACTGGCTAAAATATATAGAGAATGGTGCGGCAAAATCCGGGACTGGCGAGCCAATGGCCACCTATGATTTTACGTGGATGTGGCAAGAGCTGGGGCTGATCGACTTCCGCCGTTGACCGCCCTCACATCGCCGTTCTGGTATTGTTCGGGCTTAGCGTTGTCTGGCGTACCATCCACGCGATGCCCTCCGGTCGCGCGCATCCTCGGGCAGGTCGGCGTGAAAGCGGGCGCGGCGACGACCGGTGAGAAAGCAGTTCTTCATCACGGTCCGGGTCCAGGCGGCGAGGCTTGTTCCCGCCGCGAAGCTGGCGCGCGCGGTCCAGCACCGAAGCATGGTGTCCTGCAGAAGGTCGTCGGCATCGGCGCCCCCTCCAGTCAGTCGCCGCGCATAGGCGCTGAGCGACGCCGCCTGCTCGATCAGCGCTGCTCCGAACGCATTGTCGGGCATGGCGATCGGCAAGGGAACACGGGCAGGTATATCGGACGGCATCTCATTCTCCGGGCAGGGCTCTCCTGCCCCTCAAGCGATATAGGGTGCGGGCGCCGATGTTTCCGGCCAGACCGCTTCAAGGCCCGCTTCGTCCCGTCCCGGTCGATCGGGGCTGCGCCCGTGCTATAAGGCTCCCATATCGCGATCGGAGAGAGACGATGGAGCGCCTGTTCCCGCGCGCCTTGATAGCGTGCATTCGTGAGGCTCGGCCGCCGACGCCGCAGGAGCTTGCATCGATGGCCGAGAAGATCTGGCACGAGGCTTTTCCAGAGCGTCCATTTCGACGCGAGCGCGCCATGACCATCGCCGCCGTAGCGCTCACAGGCGAACGCCAGACGTGCAAGGGACCGCCGGCATCCTGTCCCGCTGAACCATTTCCGGCTAGAATGCGGAGCGCTACGGTCGGCCGATGGTCGCCAGGGCTGTCGTCCAGGAGAGGATGCGCCGCTTGAGCCGGCAACATGCTGGCCGTAGCACCGGCCGGTTTCTTCAAGCAGCCGATGTGGCGGTGGCGGCTCAAATCTCGGTGGGCACCGGCTTGTAAGGCACTCCGATCCGGGTTTCGGCCGTGCCGCGCCGCCGCAGGGTCGCGGCAATGTGGCGGTCGGCCGCCGCGCGATCGATGAAGGCGTGCCGCTGGGCCTGGCCGTGTGAGCCGATCCGGCCCCAGCGGGTTTCCACAACGATCATGCCGAAAAGATCGAGGCTCGCGGTGATGCTGTAGCGCCGGCGGATGTTGCGCGCCGGATCGAGCGCCACCAGCTCGATCGGCTCGGGCAAGGACAGGTTCGCGCCATTCATGGCGCGGAGCCTACGAATTATGCCTCTCCAAGTCCGGCGACTTTCTTGAATCAATGGCACGCCGGTGATTCAAGAAATCGATGGTTCCTCGAAGCGTTACCGCGTCTGCGGGAGTGCGCGACGCTTCTGGCGCTGTTCGAGCCAGGTGGTGAACGCCGACTGGGTGCAAACGTCCAAGGGTTCATAGGTGCCCGGCGCAACACGCCGAAACAGCATGGGGCCGGTCCGAACGGTGCTTCGGCCGAGAGACACCTGGCAGCTATTCCCGGTCATTCCGCACCGGCCACCTATGTTCATCACCGGACTGGTGCGGATGCGAATTGGTCCCGAGACGCGGCCCTTCGTGATGCTGATAACGCGCGCGGGGCGGCTCTGCTCGATCTTATGCCCGGGCCTGAACCATGGTCGTGCTCGTCCGTCCGACCCGCACCAGAAACTGCGCGGTGCCGTCACCGGCGCCCGCCCTATCTCCAACTCACCAACAAGATCGGCTTTGGTGAACGCCGCGCGTCCCGCTGCCTCGATATTGTCGGGCAGGATGCAGGAGCACGCCATGGCGGGCGTGGACGCGCTCAACGCCGCACCGGCCAGAGCCGTGCCGATCGCTCGCGATAGCGACACCATCATCATACCGGGAGGCTACGCCCGCACGGCTGAACGGAGCATGGCCTGAGTGCGCCTATGGAATCGCTGTCGGATCGGCGATGCGCCCGAAAAACAGCACCGCGCCGCTCTTTCGGTCTCGCAGGGTGGCAAGGAAAGGACGATCGACCACCATCTCCGGCACCTGAGGCTCTATCCGCGCACTGGTCACGACGATCTTGACTGCGGTTGCCGCCGCCGCCTCGGTGCCCTCCTCATCGACGCGCAGGAAGGTCGCGTGCGCCACGTCATCGATCGCGAGGCGCGCACCGCTGGCGAGCCCCGACAGGTCCGCACGCTGCTGGTCGAAGGCGCTTGGCATGCCCGCTGCGATCAGCGCTGCCTTCACGCTCTCATCGAACCTCGCTTCGAAGCGGGGCAGAACGATCCGCATCTCGCGAGCCTGCTCCGCGGACAGGTCGAAACGATCATTGCCGCCCTGCTCGCCGGCGAAGAAATCGACACCCTTCAGCTCACGCTCCCAGCGGCGCAGGGTTGCCGCGTCACGTGGCAGGAAAATCTCCATCACGAAACGACCGTTGCGACCATAAGGCAGCGCGATCGCTTGCCCTTCCCGGGTCTCGCGGTAGTCGAACCGGCCAATCCGCTTCATCATCGTGATCGGGATGCGCGTGCCGTCGCCACGCGTGAAGGACCGCGTTTCCGTCTCCTCGAACGGCACCTGCCACTTCGCCTTGAAGTAAAGCGCGTTGGTCAGCACAGCGGCGGTGTCATCCCCGAAGCCGCTCGGAGAGACGATCTCCGAAATCCTGCCCTTCGTCTCGCGCGAAACCCAGCCATTGATCCGCTCGGCCGCTCCGGTGGGATCACCAGCATAATCGACGGTTTCCGGAGCCGCTCCGAAGCCGGCATGCGCCTCGGCGACATACTCGTCCCGGACCGGCAATCCCTTCGCCAGCCACAGCGCGTTCGCGATGCCGAGCGCGGTATCGGCATCGCCGGTGTCGTTAAGCTGGGCATTGTAGGATTTGATGAGCGCAGGGACGTTGCGGGACGAATCCCAACCAAGCACGCGGCCAATCTCCTCGCGCGTGGCGCCCCGCGCGCCAAGGTAGGCGAGCCCCAGGCCCTGCGACAAGCTGACCGGGGAGATGAACAGATTGGCGTTTGCATCGGCCTTCGCTGCCAGGTGCGGGTAGACCTTGACGGTCATTAACGCCGCGCCATAGGTCAGGTCATGCGGCAAAGCCTCGGCGTCGGGCCGGGACAGGCTTGTAGGAAGCGAGCCGGGACTCGGTGCCGGGTCGCGCGTCGCACAGCCACCAAGCGCGAGGATGGCAAGAAGCGGGTATGACAAGGCTGTTTTAGGCATGGCTCTCCCTAAAGGCTTGGCTGCTGATCGTAGAAATCGACCTGCATCCGCATGGCTCCGAGCGGTTCCACGAAATGCGGCTGTTCGGGCAAGATCAGCCCTGGCCGGTCAGGTGTAAGGACCACCTCCGAGGCCGGGTCGAGATAGGTGAGCTTCAATCTCCCTTCGATGACCCGGATCACGCCCCACACACCGGCCTTGGTGCGATGTTCGGAGCGCAGGGCAGCGGGCAATGTCGCCTCATCGAATATGGGCGTCGAGCGGTAGGGAATCACCATTATCTCTTCACTCCCACCTGGATCGTGCATCGCACCGGCTGATCCGCCTTCCTTGCCGCTTGCCGGCATCCTTCGATCTTTTCACGATTGTCGCGCAGCAACCTGTCGGCCGCGACGATCGCCTCCCAGCTCGCCGGTGACGCGCTCGCCATCAAATGCTGCCCGGCATCCCACGGTGTCGCCTCGGCAAGAGCCCGCGTCGCCATGCGTTCGGGCCATTGCCAGCTCGCCGGCGCGATCTCGCGCGCGACCATACCGGGAAGGAAGGACCAGAGGAGGATGCCGATAAGCAACCCGCTCAACCCGAACCATAGTTGACGGTCCTTCTGATCCCGCGCCGTCAGCGCCGATTGAACGACGGTGCGCAGCTCGCGCCCCTGCTGCTTCATCTCGTCGGTGGCGGTCGCGAGGGCGGCATGGTCGGCGCTGCGAAGGTCGGCCGCCGCTCGATTGATCTGCGCCGAAACCTGTGCAGGCGTCATCGCCAGCGCCGGCGACTTCACGATGGCCGTCGTAACCTGGTCCAGGCGTCCGTTGATGCCGTCCAGCCCCTGGACGACATACCCCAGCGTCTCGGAATAGTCGGGCACGTCGATGCTGGCGCGCTCGGCCGCCAGTCCCTCGATGGCGCGGCGCATCAATGCCAGCTCGCCGCGCTGCTGCTCGACCGCGGCGCGCACCTGCTCGAATGCTTCCGCCGCCGCGTCGCCGCCTTCCTCCCATTCCTCGTCCGCCATTGTCTCTCCTTATCGGCTCAACCCTCGATCGCGGCCGATTTCCAGCGAACGGGTCAATTCCTGGCTGATCGGACGATCCCGGCGCATCTCCAGCCCCAGTTCGGGCGCGCGCCGCCGCAGCACGGATTCGAGCTGCGGATCGCGATGCAGTCCTCCCGCCAAGCCATCCATCTTCTTGGCCGTGCGCTCCGCGCCGGCACGATCGCCGCTGCGCGCGAGCTCGGCCCGCTCGCGCGCCATACCTTGCCAGCGCTCCACGAAGCGGTCGGCACGCAGTTCGGGATTGGAACGGACCTGGGCTTCCTCGGCCATTGCCCGCGCCGCCCCGCCGGCTTTGCCTTCGGCCGCGTCGCGCACCAGTGCGGGGTTGCGTTCGAACGCGGAAGCCAAATCCCGAGCCGCCTGGGGGCGCAACCGATCGAGCGCGTCCCCGGCCTTCGCCAGCGCCTCTTTCTGGTGCGGGAGCACAGGCAAGCCCTTCTCGCGCATCCGGTCCATATCGGCCTGGACGCGCGCATAGCGTTCGATCGCCTTGGCCTGATTGGGCGCGGGCGATCCCCGCTCGGAGCCGGTGTTGATCGGCCCCCCTTTGCCGTCGCGCACCGGCTCGGGCGACGTCGGTTTCGGGCGGAAGCCGGCGAACATGCCCTTGGCCTTCGCCTGCACCTTGGCGACCATCTCCCGCGCGAGTTCCGGGAACCGGATCTCGCGCCGCTCGGCGAACGCACGCACCCGGTCCTGCTCGGCCGTAGCGCCCTCACGCCCATAGTCGCCGGCCATGTCCTTTGCGCGGTCACGCGACAGGACACGGGCGAGCTGACGCTGATCGGCAAAATCATCACGCCCATAGTGGAGCTGCGCCCCGTCACGGTGCCGCGACATGCCGACATAGGCCGAATGACGGTCCATCCCCGGCGTCGCCAGCACATGCGCCTGATCCACCGTCACGCCCTGCGACTTATGGATGGTCGCGGCATAGCCATGATCGACATGGGCATAGTCCTTGAGGTCGAACGCGATCCTCCGGCCATCGTCGAGCTGCACCGCCATGCTGTCGGGCGAAACGCGCTCGACCTTTCCCAGCGTGCCGTTCTTCACGCCAAGGCCGCGCTCGTTTTTCAGGAACATGATGCGGTCGCCGCTGGCGAAGTCGCGTGGCCCCCGCTCGGCCGACACGCGCACGTCCGCCCCCAGCTCGCTGGCGTCGCGCAGACGTTCGCGCGCGGCCTGGTTCAAATCGCGCACCTCAGCATTGGTGTGGGTGAGGATGATCCGCGTCTTGTCCGGATCGGCAAGCCGCTGCGCGTCCCAGCGGCCCACCAGCTCGCCCCGCGCAGCTTCGCGCGTGTCGGCCGCGTGGACCATGCCGTGCTGCTCATAGGCATGGATCGCCTCGCCGGTGCGGCCCGTCGCCAGCGCCTTCGTGGCGTCGCGCTGCCAGTCCTCATGCTGCCGGCGAACGTCGCTGATTTCGGCCGCGCCGTGGCGCTCGGCCAGCGCGCGGAACGCCGCGCCGGCCTCGATCGCCTGCAACTGCTCGGCGTCGCCGACAAGAACGACCTTAGCCCCTGCCCGCTCGGCCTCTGACAGCACGCGCTCCATCTGGCGCGTGCCGATCATGCCGGCCTCGTCGATCACCAGCACGTCACGCGGACCTAGCAGCTCGCGCCCCTGGCCCCACTGATATTCCATGCTGGCGATCGTGCGCGACTGGATGCCGGAGCCGCCTTCCAAGCCCTCGGCCGCGATCCCCGACAGGGCCGCGCCGCGCACCTGATAGCCGGCGCGCTCCCATTCGTCGCGCGCAACGCCCAACATGGTCGATTTGCCGGTGCCGGCGTAGCCGACCACAATTGAAAGATCGCCCTTGCCGGTGATATGTGCCAGCGCGGCCTGCTGTTCTGCCCCGAGTGTCAGGCCCCCACTTCCGGCGGCGGCGTCACGATTCCACGCTGCCGCCGGGAGACCATGCCCCTCCCGTCCAGCAAGCCGATCGCCGGCGCGTTCCAACCGCTGCTCGGTGTCGATCATATCGCGCGAGGTAAAGCGGTCCTCGCCGCGTCCGTCCTTGCCCAGCGCCACCAGCTCGGGGCTGGTCCGCACCGCGCTCATCACCTGGTCGAACTGGTCCTTGCCGTCGCTGTGCCGGAACGCGAACTGCGCCAGGTCGCGCCGCGTGAACGTCGCCTGTTGCCGCGTGATACCGTCGAGCGCGATTTCCGGATTGGCGATGATCTTCTCGCCATTCTCGCGCGCGATCCGCGCATGATCCTCGACCCGCTCCGCCTCAAGGCCCTGTTCGGGCATACGCGATGCCGCTGGCCCGATCTTGTGCTGCGGCTCCAGGTCGATCCCCTGTGCCTCCAAGGTGCGATGATCTATGCGGGCATCAATATCCAGCTCGGCAAGCCGCTCGTTGACATGGTTCGCCCATGCCTCGCGCCACCTCTCCAACAGCTCGGTTCGGTTCCACTCGCGGACCTTCTTCCCGAACCCTTCCCCGTCCACCTCGCGCATCGACAGCATGACATGCGCGTGGGGCTTGGGCATCCCATCCTTGCCCATGTCCCAATGGACATTGAGGTCCGCGACCATGCCGCGTTCGACAAACTGCTTTTCGACAAATTCGCGGGCGAGCGCGACGCCCTGCACCTGATTCATTTCGCGCGGAATCGAGAACTCTACCTCGCGGGCAAGCTGCGCGTCCTTCCTGACCTCCCCCGCCTCGACCTCGTTCCACAAGGTCGTGCGGTCGTTTAAACGCTCCGGCGCACCTTCGGGCAACAGGATTTCCGAATGAACGACGCCGGCCTTGTTCGAGAAATCATGGTCGCGCCCGAGCCGGTCGTCGTGCAGCCGTTCCGCCGCACGATAGGCAGCCGACGCAACGGCGCTCGATCCGTTGGCGCGACTGATGACCTTGGCCGAGAAATGGTAGATCGCCATGACAGCCGCTATACTGCCCTTCTTAGCGCACGTCGGCAACGACGTATAAGCGCGCACTCACCACTCTCTGCCGTTCGCGTGATTGACTTGGCCGCATTTCATGATGGAACCGCTGTCCTGCCAGCGCGATCGTGCTACTGTGCGGCTCCTGTTCGACGGGCGCGAGGGAGAGAGTGATGCGAAAAACGCGCGACTATGACGCCGAATTGCGGGCACTGAGCGACAAGGCCAAGTCTATCAAGGCCAAGAAGATCGAGCAACTTGGGTTACTGGTGACGGCAACCGGGGCCGATGCGCTCGATCTCGACACACTCGCCGGCGCGCTGCTCGCTGCCGTGGAATCGGCCGACGCTGGCGAAAAGGAGGCGTTGCGCTCGCGGGGCGCGGCCTTCTTTCAGGGACGCGGGCGCAAGGCTGGGCGACGCTCTGGCGGCAACGGCGAAAGCGGAAACCAGACTGGCGCAGGCGAGGCACAGGGTTGAAGCCGCCAAGCGCCGCACCGATACGAGAGGATGGGTCGTGCAGCGCCGCGAACGCACCCGCCATCTCATAGAGCTGGGCGGCCTCGTCCAGAAGGCCGGCCTCGTCGAATTGGCCGACGACGATCGCGCAACGCTCTACGGCGCGATGCTCGATCTTGCCGCCCGCGCGCGTGATGATGGCAACGCGCTCGCGCTCTGGAAGCGGCGCGGCAAACGTGCGTTCGACGCGGAAGCGGAAGGACAGGACAGCAAGGAACAGACCGCCCATGACTGACGACACCTCGCGCCTTTCCTGGCAGCTCCTGATGGTCGGCCCCGGCATCGACCACATCACCCCCGATATTCAGGACAAGCTCGCAACCCTGCTCGATCTGCTGCCCGCCACGGCGATCATCAACGTCCAGACCGACGCCGGCTATGTCACCGTCTCACGCGACTGGCCCAGCCATCGCATGGAAACCGTCGATAGCCTGGTGGACGCCATCGCCGCCGCTCAGGGCATCACCGCTATCGACCTGCCCGAAGCGCGCTGACCATGCGCGCCGGCCTCGATCATCTTCCCGCCGCCAAGCGCCGCGAGCTGGAACGGGTCGCCCGCGTCCTGTTCGATGAATTTGAGGATGCCGTCAAAACCAAGCTCTCCGACAAGCGCAAGGGCGGCCGCATCCTCAAGCTGATCCTGTTCGGCTCCTACGCGCGCGGCGATTGGGTCGAGGATCGCGCCAGCGGCTATATCTCCGACTATGATCTGCTCGTCATCGTCAACTCCGAGACCTTCACCGATCTGCAACATGGTGGGCTGTCGCCGACGATCATCTGGTGCGCGAGCTGACCGTCACCCGCCAGCTCGCCACGCCCGTCAATTTCATCGTCCATTCGCTGATGGACGTGAACGACCAGCTCGCGCGCGGCCGTCCCTTCTTCGCCGACATAGCCCGCGATGGGATCGCCCTCTACGAAGCGCCGGGACAGCGCCTCGCCGTGCCGCGCCAGCTCGACGCGCAGGAACGCCACGCCGAAGCCAGGGCGCATTATGACAAGTGGCTCCCCGATGCCGCATACTGCCTGACGCTCGCCGAATATGCGATCCGCGACGGCGAGACCAACCATGCCGCGTTCATGCTCCACCAGGCCGTCGAGCGCGCCTATCATGGCCTGCTGCTCGTCCTGACGCTCTACGCGCCCAAATCGCACCGCATCGGCATCCTGCGCTCGCTTGCCGAAAATCTCGATCCCCGGCTGATCGAAGCCTGGCCGCGCGATACCCGCGCCGCCCGCCGCCATTTTGCGCAGCTCCAGCGCGCCTATGTCGAGGCGCGCTATTCCCATGCCTATGAAATCACCCCCGACGAACTGGCCTGGCTCGTTGACCGCGTGAAGCATCTCCACACGATCGCCGCCGCGATCTGCGCCGAACATCTCGAAAACGACAGCGGGAGGGAATCCTGATGATGGAATGGTTCCGCCAGCTCGGCCGCGCGATCCGCAACCTCGCGCGGCTCGCGCGCGAACAGCCGATATGGGCGATCACGGCCCTCGTCACCAGCCCGGTCGCCCTCATCCGCCACCTGTTCGGCGTCCTGGTCCTGTTCCTCATCACCGGCCTGGTGCTGGGGCTTGGGGTGCCGCTCATTCTTGGCAGGCTGCTCGGCCTGGCCCACGATTCCCATATCTATCAGACCGTCATGATGCTGACGGCGATCGTCGTCATCCTCGTCGCGCTGCGCGCCCTCTTTCAACCGCTGATCCTGCGCTACGGCGGCCCTGCCGGCGATGCCACGCACGGCTCGGCCCGCTTCGCCACCGATCGGGAAACTCGCCCCCTCGCCCAAAATGGCGACGGCCTGCTGATCGGCCGCGACCGCAAGAACGGCAGGCTGCTGCGCTATGCCGGCCCCTCGCATCTGCTGACGATCGCGCCGACGCGCACCGGCAAGGGCGTGGGGACCATCATTCCCAACCTGCTCGACTATCCCGGCCCGGTCGTCTGCATCGACCCCAAGGGCGAGAATGCCCGCATCACCGCCCGCCATCGGGCAAAGTTCGGCCCGGTCCATGTCCTCGATCCGTTCGGGGTGACGGGCCTTCCCGGCGCTGCCTTCAATCCGCTCGATCGCATCGACCCTGCCGGCCTCGATCTCGCCGACGACTGCATGACGCTGGCCGACGCGCTGGTCTATGACGCTCCCGGCGAAGCCGGCGAGGCGCATTGGAACGAGGAAGCCAAGGCGCTGATCGCCGGCATCCTCCTGTGGGTGGCGTGCGACCCGGAATCGCGAGGCCAGGACCGCACGCTGGAAGCGGTGCGCGACTGCCTCACCTTCGCGCCCGATAATTTCCAAAGGATGCTGCGGGAAATGTCGCGCAGCACGCAGGCGCGCGGCCTGATCGCCCGCGCCGCGAACCGCCACCTGGGCAAGTCCGATCGCGAGGCCGCCGGCGTGCTGTCGGCCGCGCAGCGCCATACCCATTTCCTCGATTCGCCGCGCATGTCGGCCGTGCTGGGGCGCTCGGATTTCACCTTCGCCGATGTGAAGGCGCACGCCACCACCGTCTATCTGGTGTTGCCGCCCGATCGGCTCGCCACCTATGCCCGCTGGCTGCGCCTGATGCTCGCGCAAGGGCTGACCGATCTGGCGCGCGCGCCGTCCTCCCCTGCCCGCTCCGTCCTGTTCCTGCTCGATGAGTTCGCCGCCCTCGGCCGCCTCGAACCCGTCGAGCGCGCGATGGGCCTGATGGCCGGCTATGGCATCCAGCTCTGGCCGATCCTGCAAGATGTTCACCAGCTCCGCGCGCTCTACGAGCGCCGCGCCGGCACCTTCCTGTCCAACGCCGGCGTGCTGCAAGTGTTCGGCGTCAACGATCACGACAGCGCCAGGCTCGTCTCCGATCTGCTCGGCCAGGAGACAGTCGTGTTCGAGACGATGAGCCGCGCGATCGACGCGGAGGAAACCGGCATATCGTTCGGATCGCAGCATGTAGCGCGGCCGTTGCTGACGCCGGATGAAGTCCGCACGCTGCGCGAGGATTTGCAGCTCCTGTTCCTTGCGGGGCAACGGCCGATCGTCGCCGCCAAGCTGCGCTACTACGCCGATCGCGAGTTCGCCGGGAAGTTCGACAAGGCGTGAACGGACACTATCGACGAAGTGAAAAAGGCCGTTTGCTGTATAGTGTCAGAACTGCCGCCAAGGGCGGAAGGATAGAATATGGACCAACGCGTCATTGATCTTTGGGACCGGCTCATGGCCTATGGAGAGAGCGGTTCCGCACCTCTTCCGGCGATCCGCGACGAAGTGTTGGAGCTGCACGAAGCGATCACCGATGAGGAAAGCCGGCTCGGCCTCATGCGGATATTCAATCTCGTCTGCGATCTTGTGGCGGTGCATCTCCAAGAGACGAACGGCGATCTTGAAGCCTTCGCCCAGCACCGGCAGGGCCAGATATGGATGTTCCTGCGCGCGGAATGTCTTGTCGATGGCGCGTTGGACCGGAGCCGGCTGCGATATGTGACATGGCGCGAAGTCCAGGCCGGCCGCATGACCGAGGATGATCCGCTGCGCCGCTACGCATTGGGCGATGACTCCGCCTTTGATGAGCTGATGGCCGCGCCGACGCCACCGAAGCGGACGCGCCACTAGGCGCGAATGTATAGGCGTATACAAATATACATGTTCGCCGTCTGTTCGCCCTTGGCGTTGTTTAGCGGACTTTCCGCGCCCTGCCCTGCCGGCTCTTGGCGTAGGATTCCGCCCTCTCCCGCAGCAATGTTCGGGGCCAAATCCGTGAAATCGTTGCCTGGCGCACAAACCTTGAGGCTCGCCGTTTCGATCCCCGACCTCGCGAGGATCTAGCTTTCCAGAAATCGGCCGCATGGGAAGCCCGTAGAGCGCCATTGCCGCTTGGACCCTCCCCGGCCTGCCAAACGTCCAGAATGAAGCCCAGCGGCCCGGAAATCGCCCCTGCTGCGACGTTTCCGCCTCCCCTGCCCTCTCGGCTCGATCACCGCCCTATCCGCCTGGCTTTCCTGGAAAGCCAATTGCGACGGTGCCGCTGGCGCTGTGGTGTCGATAGAAGCGGGGCGTTTAAACGATCCTCAATCTAGCAAAAAGCGTGCCGGCGAAGCCGGCTCATCATGGGGATGCCGGGTGGGAGGATCGCAAAGCGATCCGGGGCGGCCGAAGGCCGCGAGCCGGCGGGGGCGAAGCCCCCAAGAGGCGGCGCTTTTCTTCCCTCTGACCGGTGCCGGTAGCGCGGCGCGAGTGGATCATGCTGCCTCTGTCCCGAAAATCAGGACAAGTTGTTCGATCTGGCGGGACGCTGGTGGGTGAAACCACGATGATCCGGCGTCGAGTGGGCGCTGCGGTTAAAGTTATCCACAGGTCGGCCTAGTGTTAATATATGGGTTAAAGAGTCGTGTTACGGGATTTTGGCGGTTTCATAAGCAACTGAAAATATTAGAATAATCGGGCGTTTTTTTGCCCTCGGCGTCAACGGAACCCCGAATCTGGTGACTCCAGAACCCCGAATCTGCGTCAACGAAACCCCGAATCGCGATCACCCGTCAATGAAACCCCGAACTTTTCCGTTGCGTCAATGAAACCCCGAATCTACGGTGCGCGTCAATGAAACCCCGAATCGAGCCTGACCGTCAACGAAACCCCGAACTCCCGCTTGCCGTCAATGAAACCCCGAACGGCGCGGAGGGACGCCCTCCCCTGCTGCCTGTTCGCTACCCCGATCCCGATCTGTTCATTTGCGATGTTCTCGACGCCATCCCCAAGGATGACATGGCCTCGATGGAGCATCCGATTTTCTCGCTCGCGACCAAGCCCGATCGGCGCGTGTTCCGCTATGAGCATAACGGCAACAAGCTCGAAATCGTCCCCAGCGTCAAAGGGCTGGCGACGATCCACGACAAGGATATTCTGATCTACTGCATCTCCCAGCTCATCGGGAAGATGAACCAGGGGGAGCGACCGAGCCGCACCTTGCACCTCACTGCTCGCGATCTACTGGTGTGGACCAACCGGCAAACCGATGGCGACGGCTATGACCGGCTGCGGAGCGCGTTCGAGCGGCTGTCGGGGACGCGGATCACCACGAATATCAAGGCCGATGGCGAGGAAATCACCGAAGGTTTCGGCCTCATCAATGAATGGCGGATCGTGCGGCAAACCCGCTCCGGCCAAATGTCGGAAATCAAGGTCACGCTATCCGACTGGCTGTTCAAGATGGTTGAGGGGCGCAGCGTCCTGACGCTCCATCGCGACTATTTCCGCCTCCGCAAGCCGCTCGAACGGCGTATCTACGAGCTGGCGCGCAAGCATTGCGGCGCGCAGGAAAAATGGTCGATCTCGGTCGAAACGCTACAGAAAAAGACCGGCGCGAGTAGCCATTTGCGCGTGTTCCGCTCGATGCTGCGCGATCTCGTCGCGCACGATCATCTGCCCGACTATGCCGTGGAAATGAACGGCGATACGGTCACGTTCCGCAATCGCGAGGCTCTGGATACGGTCGAGGCGATCGAGGCGGAACCCGAGCGGCCCTATATCGACCCCGAAGGCTTCCACGACGCCAAGAGCGTTGCGCCTGGCTATGACGTTTACGCGCTCTATGACCAATGGGTGTCATGGTGGATCGACAGCGGGCGGCCGGAACTGAAAAGCCCCCGCGCCGCCTTCATCGGCTTCTGTCGCAACAAGCACAAGACTGCCCCCTTGCGCTAGTATAGGTGTATAGATGTATAGGTGTATAATTGTATACATCTATACTAGCCGGCGATGCGCCCCCTTCCCTTCTTCACAAACAGGTCGTCCAGCGCCTCGCCCAGCAGGCTTTGAACGGTCGTCCCTTCCTCGGCCGCGATAATGCGAAGCTGCGTGCTGACCTCGGGAGGGAAATGCCCGCCAATCAGCTTGGTCCCCTGTCGGCCGCTCGGCGGGGCCTTGCGGGTCACGTCTACCGGCTCGATCGCCGACGCTGGGGCCGGGGCCGCGTCTCCGTCCGCCTTGGCGCGGTTCAGCACCGCTTGCAGACTGTTTCCGCCCTTCGCCATCACGCCACCTCCGCCTGATTGTATAGGCGTATATTTGTATACTCGTATAGTCGGCGGATTTCGTCGGCCGCTGGCCCATGCGGCTCGAACTCCTGCACGGCCCGGCCTGCGGCTTGGGCGCGGAAAAAGGCTTTGCGGTTGCCGATCGTCACCGGGCAAACCGTCGCGCCTAGCTCCGCCACGGCCTGAATCGCATCGCCAGTTTCCTGACCTTGCGGGGGCACGAAGGTAAGGACCACGGCAAAGGCGCGGTCGAGCTGGCGCACCACGTCGAGGGTGTGCGTCATGCTCATCGTGTCGAACACGGCCGTCTTAGTCGGGATCAGGATGAAATCAGCGTGACGCGCTGCCTCATAGGCCACGTCGCGCGCGACCGCCGCCCCGTCGATCACGACAAGATCGGTGCCGGCGTCCTCGCAGGCTTTGAGCATAGCGGGCAGGCGCACCGGCTGAATCGACGCCACGGCGGGCGTGTCGAGCTGGCGCACGTCCTTCCAGAACGAGGCCGTCGCCTGCGGGTCCAGGTCGATGATCGCGGCGACCTTGCCCGCCTGCTCGGCCGCGACTGCCAGACAGGTCGCGAGCGTCGTTTTCCCAACGCCGCCTTTCTGTGAGAGAATGGCGAGAACCTTCATGCTACACTCCTACACGTATAATCCTATACTTGTATACACAATAGACCGGGAGGGGAAGCCCTGTCGTTCCCGAAATGACGATAGGGAGGCGCTGAATCTGAAATGACGAAAGCGCGCCGCATCATTCCTCCGGTTCGGCGTCGTCATCGTCCAGCGGCTCATGCTCCATCTGGCCGTGATCCTCGATCGGGCAAAGCGGCGCTCCGGCCTGCTCAAGCCATTTGCGCGCGGTCCTCACGGTATAGCCGCACGTCGCGCACTCGCATTTGAGCATCCGGGTTTTCTGCTTCTTGGGCGCGGTCGACTCCCCGTCCGTGTCGAGACGGGCATGGGGGAGGGGGCCAACGCACTCCAGGATCGGCGCGATGGCCGCAAGGAACGCCTCGCCGGGGGTGGTGGCGCGCATCGGCCCGACCAGCCCCAGCCCAAGGGCGACCCGTTAAACGTCTTCCCATGCCCTGCCGGGATGCCGACAGCGGCATGGACCAGCTCATGCGCGAGGATGGCTGCGATCTGCGCCGGCATCGCGTCGGGCGCGTGCGCCAGGTCCGGGCGGATGAAGATTTCAAAATGCCCGTCCGCGCTCAACCGATTATCCCAGCACTCGCCAATCGCCTTGGCCTTCGCGCCTCTGCTGGTGAAGCCGATCGCCACGCGCACGCGGTCGGGCAGGGGGGCGTCCAGCACCTCGAACAGCGGGGCCATGCCCGCCGCCACCGCATTGAGCCAGCTTTCGCGGGTTTCGTGGGTCATCGTCCTTACTCCCTTCAAATCGCCTGTTCGGCGATGGCCATGCCATCGGCCGGAACACGGACGCCCAAGAACGCCGGCGAGAGAGGGGGGCAGCGGGATTCGATGGGGGTGGTGCGGCCGCAGCGCAGCGAGGCACGGCCCCGTCTAATCCCGTTGCGGGGGAGAGGCGGCCGGGACCGCCTTTCCCCCTTCAAACAGGATCGACGCCGGCGCACGCCGGCACCATGAAGCGAGACCCGCTTGCGATCTCGCCCCCGCCATGTGGGTCGTCACCTTGGGCCAAGACCGCTTGCGGGCTTGGGGAACGAAGCGAGTAGGGCCACGGTGCCGCGCCAGCGGCAGGCGCCGCCCCCTAGCCTGGATTGAAATTGTTGCTCAACTGAGCTACATTATCGGCTTGACTAAGGAGGTTCCAATGGCCGCTACCGCTTTCGTGCGCGCGCGCATCGACGAAACATTGAAGGATGAAGCCGCCGCCGTGCTGGCCGAGCTGGGGCTGACCGTCTCGGATGTGGTCCGCATGACCCTCACGCGGGTCGCCAAGGATCATGCGTTGCCGTTCGAGCTGAAGGTGCCGAACGCCGAGACGCGCGCCGCGATCGAGGCGTCCCGCGCGACGATGAAGGCTCGCCGCGCCCGTTTCACCGATGCCCAGGAAATGTTCGATGCCCTCGACCAAGAAGCCCGCCAGCAGTAAGCGGGCGGCGTTCCCAAGAGAGGCGTCCTACGAAAAAAGGTTCGTCAAGGATTGGGAGCGGCTGTCGCGCAGCGGGCGCTACAACATGAAACAGCTCAAGGAGGCGATGATGATGCTCATCGCCAACGACGCGCCGTTAGGCCCGGAATGGCTGGATCATCCGCTGAAAGGCGATTGGAGCGATCATCGCGAGTGCCATATCGGCGGCGATTTCCTGCTGATCTATACGATTGAGGGGAATCTGGTGAACTTCGTGCGCGCCGGCACTCATGCGGAACTGTTTGAATAGCCATGCGCGTAATCTTCATTCGCCACGGCGAATCTACCGGCAACGCCGGCGTGCCCTGCCACGATCTCGGCGCGATCGAGCTGACGGAGCTGGGCCAGGAACAGGCACGCGAAGTCGCGGCGAGCTGGATAGAAGCGCCCGCGCTCATCGTCACGTCGCCCTATACCCGCACGCAGCAGACGGCTGCGCCAACGATCGCGCGCTTTCCCGGCGTGCCGGTGGAAGTGTGGCCGATAGAGGAGTTCACCTATCTGCAACCGGCGCGCTGGAACGGCACGCGCAGCGCGGAGCGGATGCCGCACCTCGAACGCTATTGGAGCGCGGCCGATCCTGATTATTGCGACGGGGAAGGGGCGGAGAGCTTCGCCACCCTGCTCCGGCGCTGCGAGGCCGCGCTGGCGCGGCTCGCCGCCATGCCGCCCGCCTCGCTGGTCTATGTGTTCGGGCATGGGCAGTTCATCCAGGCCGCGCGCGCGATCGTGGCCGACGCTCATCTTGACGATCAGGCAAAGATGCGCGCCTTCTGGCGCAAGGGCGAGCCGCCAGCGATCAGCAACGCGCAGCGGGTAGGATTCCGCTGGCATGGCAGGCGCTGGGAATGTGCGCCGGCGATCGCCGCCTAAATCAACGCCAGAGAGGGCGGGGGGCGTCGCTCATCACCCCTGTAGCCGCGAAATCGTCGCTTGGCTGACGTTGAACAGCGCCGCGACCGATCGCTGGGTGTCGCCTGCGTCGAGCTTGCGCCGCGCCTCGGCCTGCTGGTGCGGGGTGAGGGCGCTCTTGCGGCCGAACTTGACCCCGCGCGCCTTGGCCTGGGCGCGGCCAGCGCTGGTGCGCTCGGCGATCCGCTGGCGCTCGTAGCTGGCCGCGACGCCTAGAACGGCAATCACAACTTCGGCGAGCTGCGAGGTCGTGTCCACCATCGGTTCGGCGATCGAGCGGAAGCCGGCCCCGGCCTCCTTTACCGCATGGAGGATGTTCAAGAGGTCGCGCGTGTTGCGGGCGAGGCGATCGGTCGCCGTCACCATCAGCACGTCGCCGGGATCGAGCGCGCCGATCGCGCGCTTGAGCTGGGGCCGCTCGGCCGACGCGCCGCTGATCTTCTCGCGGTAGATCTTCGCGCAGCCCGCCGCCTCAAGCTGGGCGAGCTGCTGGGCCAAATCTTGGCCGTTGGTGGAGACGCGCGCATAGCCGTAAATCATGGCGCGATTCTGCATCAGATTTTTGCATCAGGGAAGGGCACGGAAAAGCGCGGCTTTTGGTTTGATGCGAAACTTTTGACTTCGCACCAGAGCTTTTCCTGTGTGCCCTTTGGCGGGATAACCGAACACACCAGCATTGCTGTCGCTCGCTTAGTTCACGCAGACAGGCACCCTAATCGTATTCATTGGGCCTCCACCTGCGCTCGCTATATGACGAGTTTGCCAGACGGTACGGGTACACTTGCCCTTTTTACGGTTTTTGCTCGTCGGTTGTTCTCGAGGCGGGGGCGCTGAATTGGCTTGGCTATTCGCCGGTTCGCGTGGGGGACAGATACCTTGCCTTTCCATGATTTCGCGATGGCGCCTTCCCTGCTCACCGGCCCAGGCATCGGCCTTGGTTTTCCCTTCAGCCAGAAACCGCCGCTTGTATTCCGCCGTGAGGCGCGCCTTGTCTGCTGCGGGAATAGACGAGGAGGAGCAGCGAGGGATTTCTTCAGCGGATACAGGCAGCGACCAAAGCAAGACTGCCATAGTAGTGGCAGCAATAAAAATACGTAACATGGCAATCTCCCGATCATCTCATGAATTCTCAAACAGACTCTTACGCCGTTGGCCTTCCGATGATGCATAAATCACTTTTGCATCAGGGTAAGGGGACGTCCAACGCCGGGCCCGCTACCTTACGATAGATTCTGCCCGGTTCCGGATTAGCGGACGATAGCGACCCCAAGCCGCAGTCGTGTCGCCTTGCGGTCATAATCGAGCAGATTTTCGCCATAGCCAGCAAAGGCTTGGCCGAAGACATAGACGTTGAGGTTGGTGTCAACGATCTTGTCCAGCGGATAGGAAAGCTCAGCGTCTATTGCGCCCTTGCCCGACGAGAAATTAATGCGGCTGTTGGTAGTCAGTCGCAGCCCGTCGTCACGGCCAAACTCCGCGAACAAGGACGTGTGGCCGCGATAGCGTTTCACATCCGGATTGTCTTCAAGGTCACCGACATAGAAGGAGTAGCGCGGGCCCAGCGACAGCTTGTAGTCTCCGATCGGTATCGTCGCCACAGGCTGGACATAGAGGGTGTTGAGGCTGCGCGACGCCAACCCATCGCGGCCGTTGGACTCATGGCGCAGCCCCGCCTGTCCGCCGAACGCCAATGTGCCCTTCGATACGGCCGGTAGCAGGTAGAAAAGTTCGGGCATGAAATCGATGTTACGGAAGGGCGAAGAATCCCCGCCCAGATCCCAGAACAGGCGCTGGGTATAGGGCCCAGTCGGCCCGAAGCTGCGATTTTGGCCATGTTGAAGAACAAAGATTGAACATGGCGATCTACCAGGCTCGCTCTTGTCCTCCAATCTCGTAAACATCGGTCTCGATCGAGCACCTGTAGCTCTCTGCGATGTTGAACATCTCTGTCTGGAGAGATGCGATCTCATCATCGAGGCTGACGCCATCGGCACCCTGATCATAGGCGACGGTCAGCGTGTAATCGCAGTTCCCGGTCTTTTGCATCTGGTAATCCCGCTCCAGCATCGCCTCAATGCGCTCGCGAGCGGGCTTTCTGCCACGACCATGCTTGTTGAAGTTCTCGATGGTCAGATGCAGGGCGATGGTGACAGAAGGCGGCTTTTCCGGCAGCCCGATCCTTGAAGGAATGACGTCAAGCGCCCGATAGACGGTCATTCTTGAGATCTTGAGGTCGCGCGCGACGCTGGCCTTGCTCGCGCCGGCGGTGATCCGGCGTCGGATTTCATCGTCATCGATGTTTTTCTTCCGGCCTTTGTAGACGCCTTCGGCGCGCGCCGCCTCGATCCCGGCGCGCTGCCGGTCCTTGATGAACGTCAGTTCCATGTCCGCGACCATGCCCAGAATGGTGATCACCATCCGCCCCATGCTTCCGGCCGTCGTCACCTCCGGCTCAAGCACCCGCAATGAGGCTCCCTTCTGGTCGAGTTCATGAACCAGATTGAGAACATCGCGTGTGGAGCGACCGAGCCGATCGAGACGCAGGACGACGAGTTCGTCATCGGCGCGCAGGAACTGCATGATCGTCTCAAGCTCCGTGCGTCCAGTGCGCGATGCGCCCGAGCCTGTTTCGGAGCGGAGGATTTCACAGCCCGCTGCCTTCAACCGGGCAACCTGGATGTCGAGATCCTGGTCGATGGTGCTGACGCGGGCGTAGCCGACGCGGGTCATGGGCAAATCCGTCACATTAGGGTGGCTTTGCCCTCGTACAGTAACATTGGTGACGGAACCACCCTTTTGTGACATGTCGTATATGTCACTTCCGATCGTCACGTTCGGGTGCACCCAAATGGTGCGAGCGGAAAGGCCCCGGTCAGGCAGCAAGCCGCCCAAAATCGATCCGGCTATTCAGATCGAGGTCGAAGCGGCCATAAGGATTGACGTGGCTGTAAATCAGCGGTGTGAGGCCGCGATAATCATCCGGCGTCATCCGGCCCGTCCATTTCGGTTCCACCAGCACGCTCTGAAGCATTCGGGTGTTCACATAGACAAGCGACGCTTGCAGCAAATGTAGCGCCAGGACCGAGAGCTGCTGCTCATCGATGCGGTTAGTGGCGATCTCGCCGCCCTTGCCGAAGAAAACGAACCCATTGGCACTGTTCCAGTTTTCAACGACATTCAGGCCTTCATGAATTTCGCGGCGGAAGGACTCCTCGCGCAGATACCGGCACAGGAAGATCGTCTTGACCGCGCGGCCCAGCTCACTCAACGCCTTGTAGGTCGGGTGCATCACCTCGGAGCGGCTAAACCGGCGCAGGATCGCCTCCGGGTCGGCGGTTTTTGTCTGCATCGCGGCTGCATATTTGACCATCTCGTCATATTGCTGCTCGATCTCATCCCAGTTGATCGGACTGGAGAGGATCGGCTGCAAGTGGGGAAGCCGCGTTCGCATGCCGACATCGGGAAGAGCCAGCTTCTGGCGAGCGATCGCTTTCAGGCGGGGTGCAAGCTCAAATCCGAGAAGCCGGCAAAATGCAAAGCCAACCGCGCTTTGGCCATGACTATCAACATATTGTCGCTGGATTTCCATGTCGGTGCAATGGCGCAGCACGCCCTCGATCATGGAGGCGACCTCGGAGGAAGAGCAGCGCTTGAGCTGGGAATAGACGCATGTCGCGCGTCGTTCGACATGCCAGTAGATCATGACGCCCCGTCCACCATAACGCGCATGCCATTCCGTCATCAGGTTGCGATCCCAGGCTCCGAACTTTGTGGAATCTGACGCACAGGC
>NZ_JACIJP010000016.1 GCF_014199435.1 Sphingobium subterraneum
TCAGCCGATCTCTCCACAGCCAAGCTTGGCAAGCAAAGCGCCCGTGCAATGGTTCCGCACAGGCGCTTGACTCGATAATCCCCATGTGAGGGGGCCGGAGAGCCCCTCTGGAGCCCTCCGGCGCTTGGATCGATGATCATTTCAGAACGGGCAGTCCGCGTCCCACTCGGGATCCATCACCACGCTCATGAAGCTTGCGGCGCGGGCGATGTTCGCTTCGTCGAAGTCGTCGGCCATCATGCCCGGGACGGAATGGACGATCCGGTCGATCAGGTCCTGGGGCAGGGCGTTGTAGTCGCCCTCGTCGATGGCGAGAAAGTAGCCGAACTCGTCCTCAATGACGTGCTGGTCGAAGAAGCTATGCTGGGCTCTGATCGTCGCGGCGCGCACTGCTGCGTCATAGCTGATGAGGTCGAAAGCCGGGATGTCGAGGGTCTTGGTAAGAGCGTTCATGTGAGCCTCCTGTCAAAGGAATTGAAGAGGTCTCCTTCGGGATGGCCGAGCTTGGCCCGGGTCAGGAACGGGCCGCCCGCGGCCCGCCGCGTGAGCGGGGGTGGGGGAGCCGATTTTTTCGCCTTCTTCAGGCGTAAAAAATTGGGGGAACTGCCCTTCTTGACGCGGGCCAATGGCGGCCATCATAATTGGAAGTCTGCGAGAGTATTTAACCCTGTTGGGCAGCACCCCGGTGGTCCCAGGCACGGGTCTCGCCCGCCCGGCGGATGCGAAGCCTTCGCGGCGTTCCTGGTGGCCGCATCGCCAGTAGCGATGCTCAGGCGGCCAACAGGCCGTCAGGCCATTACTGGCGGGGGCAAGAAGCGAGCGAGCCGGGTCACGACAGTCTGCGTCCCGATCGACAAAAAGGAAGGGCATCCGGCGGTGGGGCCGGACACCCTTCATGTTTGATGCAATCGGAGCAGGCCCCGCTCAGAATGGCGGGAGGTCATCGCCATTGACGGTGCCACAAGCCGTGCGCTTCATCGCAGGCCGCTCAGCTTGCGCTGCGGCTTTGGTCCTCGCCGCCGGAGCCTCGTTCTGGACCGAAGCGTCGCGCACAATGTGGAGGGGAATGCGGGCTTCGCGCAGACGGTCGGCAAGGTTCGCCTGGATGCCGCCGCCGCTGCACACCACCGCCTCGACAGGCTTGAAGGCGAGCATGCGAGCGTTGCGCTGATAGGGCGCCGAAGGTCCCCGCGAGGTATCGGGCTTGGACAGGATCACCGGCACATTGTGGCGTGATGCCCAGGCTGCCGCGATCACGTCCGCGCCCTTGTTCTGGGCGGTCGTTGCCAGCACCATCGACGGGACCCGGGCATGGATCGCATCGAGATAGTCTTCGACCAGCGCAATGTCTGTGAACTGCTGTCCGCCCGAGAACACCACGACCGGACCCGATGGGGCAAACTGCTCGCGCCGCTGCGCCTTCTGTGCCGCGAGATAGTCGCGCGCTTCGATCATCGAGGCATTGGTCTTGGACGAGACCCGCGAGCCCCGCACCGGCGAGAACGGCCGACCGGTTTCCACGAGGTAGATCTTCGCGGCGTGGTCACGCATGCATTCCATCGCATCGCGGCATTCGGCAAGGCTGCGGGCCTGCATGGTGAGGTCCTCAAGATCGGTCGCATAGACCTCGCTCGGATCGTACTCGCGCAGCTTCTCCTGGAGCCGGTTCGCCATCGCGTCTTCGCGGTCGTCAAGGCGTTTGGCGACGACATGGAAGCTGTTGGCGATGCCCCAGGCGACTTCGCTTGCGAAGTCTTCCATCCGGGTGTCGCGGAACAGGTCGAAGACCGTTGCCAGCATCATCTCGATCGCCGCCTGCGCCACCTCCGGGTCGGGCATTTCAGCTGCACTTGGCTCATGCTCGATCGAGAGCTTGGCCAGTTCGGTCTGCTCCATGAATGCCCGGGCATAATCGGGCGTGGCGATTTCGCGCGCATAGTGTTCGGCAAGGTCGGCAAAGTTCGAGAAACGGTCCGTCATGATAACCTCCAAAGCAACAAGTCTCTCATCACGCTGATGAAAGATGCCCATCGGAAGGACGCCGGAGTCAGGCAGTCAGGGACGGCGGCGCGCACGCGCTGCCGCCGCGAGAAGCGGGCGTGGGGGGAGCCGATTTTTGCTCGCAAGGCACTAGCCGCAGCAGGCCAAAATCGGGGGGCACCCGCGATCCTTGACGGCCGCCAATCTCCCAGGCGTCATGCTATGGCGATGCTGATTTCGCTCAGCCACCGAGATGAGAGTGAGATTACGGTTTTGCCCCCGAACCCCATCGGGGCGTTCGGGGTTAACCGCAAAACACAGCCCTTGCCTGGCCGCAGCCTCGGTTGCGGCACACCTGCAAATGACGGACCCCTTGCCGGAGCATGTCACTCGTCCCGCGGGACCTCGTGCACTGCACGGGTGCGGGACGGCGACGGAGCCGTAGGCAAGAGTGCCGGCGGCCCATCACGGGAAGCACCGCACCCGCAGGAGCGGCCCGAAGGGCGCGCGGGACCGAGTGCGTCCATCTTGACAGGGCCGCTCATTCTGAAGTGCAAGGACAAGGCTTCATCAAGGGATTGGGAGAGCAAGCACGGCCATGGAATTCGACGACCAGATGCGGCGCTTCTTCGGGACCGATGATCTCGCAAGCGTCTCTACCGAGGCCATGGCAAGCGGGATCGAGCGTATGCGCGTCGAGTTCGGTCTCGAGACCGACAAGGGGATCAAGTTCGCCATGTGGTCGCTGCTCTACATGCTGGGTTCGGCGCCGAATCTCGATGTGGCGTTCAAGGACCCGCAACACCGCGACGCGGCGCGCACGTTTATGGACCTGCTCGATCAGGCAAATGCCGGCGAGGCAGATGATCGCACGCCGTAGAGATTAGGATTGAGGCCGCTTTACCCTGCAGTTGATTGGTTCTCGCGTTTTGCAGGGTAACGGAGTACTGGATTCGGCGCGGCGCGGTACGAGCAGGTTCGCCGCCTTTCCGCAGATTCTTATGTTACAAAACCTCTATCTATGAACGATCTAGTGATAGGTTTTGAAGCAGTCGGAGGACCGTTTCCGTTAGGAATAAGGGGTGATATTTCTAACAAGAGTGCGCGGTCCTGAAGGACCGGAAAACGTCCGGCAGCTTCATCGCGGACGGGCAGGTTAAATCGCGAAAACTCGGATGAATCGGCTATTAGATCTCGTTTTCTCGGTAAATCGGCCCCTTAAAGCACAATTTCTCGGAGCGGGCTTCCGAGTCGCGCCAATATCACAACTTCCCACCGAGCAGCCCGGCGCGCTCACGGACAAGCGCGATGACAGGGACGAATCCATCTGCCGCCCAAGTAGGGCCAGTAAATTCGTTGTCCAGGCCGGCAATGACAGCCTCACACAATTGCCTGATCCGGGTCCGCACGAACGGGGCGCCAAGCCCGCAATCGACAGCGAACTTGTCCCAATGACGCGGCTCGAGTTCGTTGAGGAGGTGCTTCCCGCCAATCTTCATCGCGAGCTTCGGCGAGAGTTCCGGGTAAAGCGTGGTCGAAAGCAGATCGTAGAGCGGTGCAAGCTCGATCGCGCCGTCCTTGTGCAGGAGGCTAAAATTCTTGGCGTGGGCATCAGCATTGCCGATGATCAGGTTGAAGATTGCCGCATCGAGCAGCCGCAGGATGTCGCGTGGCGGACGGGTTGCTGCCCGGCGCAGCAGCGCGAAGCAATCAGGAAAATTCGGCCCGCCTTCGCTCGCATATTTGCGGTGTGACGGCACGCCAAGCGCCTGCGCGAAGTCTTCCTGGTGCAGGCGGACCAGTTCGCCTGACGGACCGATGGTCCGATCATAGCGACTGATCAGCAGAAATGAACGATCGCCAACCGTACGCATTTCGACCGGTGCAACGTCAAGGCCGATGGCGCGGGCGAGCGACATGCAGAAGTATTCGTTCTCGGTCGTCCAGGGGAAACGCGTGATCGGTGGTTTGAGGATATGACTGGTCGGCTGCCCGGGTGCTGGCAGGGCAACCTGTCTGTCGATCAGAAGCACCGGAAGTTTCGATTGTGCCCCGGCCAATGACAGCCGCAACCCATCCTCGCCCGCCAGCATTGGACGCATCGGCAAATGATCGAGCAACTGGATCAGACGATCATCATCGAGAGGTTTGGGCGCTGCGGCGCTAGGGGGAGTGGGGGCTTCGCCTTCAGGAAGGAGCGTCAAAGCGCCTGCCACTTCACCGCCGAGATGCTCGAGCAGCCGGAATTCATTGTCGGCGGAGACACCAAGCGCGCGGGCGATGGCAGTACGCTGGCTTTCCTCGGGCAGAATGCCGCCAAAGAAAGGCTGGCATTCCCGACGATGGAATGGCTCGACCTGCTTGGGTAGCGAGAATGAAAGCGCCGGAGCGCGAGGCTCTGTCAGCCAGCCTGGATCATAGGCAAACTGGGTTTCGCCGAAGGGGTCGAGATAGAGGGCGCCGACCACACGGCCGTCCCACCAGACGGTGAGCCTGCTGCTCATGACCGGCTCGCAGGCGGGGCGATCTGGACTTCGCAGCCGAGCGTCGTGATGACCTGAAGCACCTTGCCGAGTTGCAGCGTCGGCTTGCCAGCTTCGAGATCGACAATAAACCGCACGCCAACGCCGCTCACTGCCGCAAGCTCTGCCTGCTTCAGGTTCTGTGCCTTGCGTTCGCGGCGCACAAGGAGGCCAAGTGAATTGCTGTCCATATTACCGAACGGGAAGTTATGCTCGATTGTGGCCGATTTCAAGGCATTTATTCCCGCTCGGGAATAACATCGTGGTGCCGGGCGTCAACTCATGCACAAATTCCCGAACGGGAATGTCAAAGCGTTGCGATATGAGGCGGTGCGCCGCAAGTTATCCCATAATCTGACCGTGCCCCGGATTTATGGGATAAGTGGGTCGCTGGGGCTCCGGGTGACATCTCTAAATTGCAGAGATCGTTCGGGATGATAATCGGAATTATGTTAAATGAAATCAAGGATTTGGCAGAAATCAGCGGTTCAGCTGGCGTCTGCCGAGCCGAAGGCAACGCCGAGCTTCTTGCGTTTTGCCGGGGTCGCGGCGGCCTTGGGCTGCGCCTTGGGTGCAGCTTCGGGCGCTGCCTTGGCCTCAGCCTTCGGGCTTTGCCCGGGCTTGCGGCCAAGGCCGATCCTGACAGCCAGTTCCTTGCGCTTGGCGGCATAGTCGGGCGCGACCATCGGGTAGTCACCGGGCAGGCTCCAGCGCGTGCGGTACTCGGCGGGCGTCAGGCCGTGCTCGGTGCCAAGATGGCGCTTGAGCATCTTCATCTTCTCGCCGCATTCGAGGCAGGTGACGGCGTCGGGCTTGACCGAGGCGCGCACCGAGACGGCAGGCTTCAGCTCTGCCACTGCCGGTTCCGGCGCCTGTCCAAGCGCGGCAAGCGAAGCGTAGACCGCCTGGATCAGGCCCGGCAGGTCGGATGCCGCGACCGCATTGTTGCTGACATGGGCAGACACGATATCGGCGACATGATCCAGCAGTGCTTCGTTTTCCATGCGGGCGAGACCTTTCCAATTCCCGGGTCAGGGGTTCCTAGGCGATCGGTCGCCACCACGCCAGAGGGCCATCGCCGCCGCGCGCCAGGCGCGGCTTGAAGGATCGATGGTCCGAATTCAGGCCGCGAAGAGCTCGCCCTGCGGATTGGCGGCCGTCAGGCCAGTCCGGCGCAGCGGCGCGGGTTTGCGCAGCAGCGCCAGCACACCGGGCTTGACCACATAGACCGCATGACGCCCGCCGCCGCGGTTCTTGTGGTTCGTGGCGTAGCCCGCATAGTGCCGGGTCATCAGCCCGGCGCGGACCAGATCGGAAATCGCGCGGCTGACATTGGCGCGGCCGACGGCCTGGACCTGCTCTTCGACCGCGGCATCGATGCGCGCGGCATCGCGCATCGCGTCACCGGTGAGCTCGTACTTCAGCGCTGCGGCCACGCGCGCGCGCAGCGCGGCGCGCCGTGCGCGCTGCGCGCTCATCGGCAAGAGCTGGGAGCAGAGCCATTCACGCAGGAGCATGGGCAAGCCGCCTTGCGCCACGAAGGGCCCGGCTTGCCCTCGCCGGTCGGCAATCTCGGCGACCAACTGGAGGACAAGGAAGGCGTAGCGGGGCCGGTTCGAGGCTTCGACCAGGACCGCATAGATCCCACCGACACCAGTGATTTCTTGGGCTCGTTCCATCGATCAGTATTGAGCACAAAAGGTGAATCCTGTGAATCCCCTTTGTGCCTTGCGCTGTCGTTTGTCGCCCGTGACACTTCGCCCGGAGGTGCGATCTGGTTTGCGCCGCCACGTGCGTTGCCCTTGCCCCACGACCAATTTGGTCAGTGTGCAGGCATGATCGGTGACCCGCCCTCCGCGCATATCACGTGCGCAGCGCAACATGACACTCCGCCCGAGGGCAAAGTGTCACAGATGCCATGCCCGAAGGGGCACAAGCCGCCGATCCGGCAGGCAAAAAAATGGGGCCAGCGTGAGCCGGCCCCTTGGAAAGTTTTGGGAGAGGATGCCTGAAAGGCACTGCTGATATGGGTGCAGGGTTCTGATGCTGCAAGTGCGAAATAGACGCTGCAGGTTGCCTTTTTCGCAACCGGCGTTTCGCCCGTCGCAGCGACTACATGAGTGATGGGGGGCTGGCCTTGGCCCAATGGGAGGCGGCGCTGCCGCCTCCCGGGCTCGGGTTTAGAGGAAGAGGACTTCCTCGGCGACGATCTCGACCGCGTAGCGGTCGACGCCCTCGCGATCGGTCCACTTCGAGTAGTGAAGGCGGCCCTGCACCTCGACCAGGTCGCCCTTCTTCTTGTGCTTGGCGACCGAGGTGCCGAGGCCGTTGAAGGCAGTGACGCGGTGGAATTCGGCGAGGGTTTCGGTGTAGCCGGCCTCGTTCTTGACCGTCTTGCCGTCGACCAGCTTGGGGCGGTCGGTGACGAGGGTGAAAGAGGTGATCGCGGTCTCGCCGGCGTGGCGGGTTTCGGGAGCAGCAGCGATGCGGCCGATCAGGATGACGAGGTTCTTCATGGGGTATTCTCCGTGGCTTGAACTCGGCGGAACCGCCCGCCGATGAACACCACAGGCAGGGCCAAAGGCCCGGGCCCGCACCGAACGCATGTGAGGGGAACCCAAAAGCGAGGAGTGGTGCGGCAAGCCCAAAGGGCTTCACGGTCCGCTGCTTCTGGGTTGCGGCCAGGGACTGGCCCTGCAGGGTTCATCGGCAAACGAAGGGCGGTTTCGTCAGGTCAGGCCCAGCGGATGCCCGCAAAGGCAAGACCCGTCAGCCTCGGCCATTTCGCCGGAACCTGCTCCCACCCGCCAGCGCCCGCGGCAGCGGGCATTGCCTTCCTCGCCACCGACTCCATGCCGGTCAAAGACGCGTCGGGTCACAGAAGGGCCGCCCTCCGGCCCTCCCCGTTCAGCGTTTCGGCTACGGCTAGGCCCCCCGGTCTGTCGCAAAAGGAGGCGTCCGCAGGCGAGCAAAGCTCGCCACCTTCGATAGGGACCATCAGCGCCAGGGCCTCGCGAGGCCTTGCGCGACCAGATAGTCGCCGGCGTCCACGCCGTTCACCGTGACCGTGGCGAGCGTCCGCCCATAAGGGTCGGTGCCGAGCCGCGTGATCATGACCCGTCCGCGCGACAGCAGCCGCGCGAGTTCGACCCGCGAGGCTTCACCCGCTGCAAAGTCGCACCAGGCGTAAGAGCGCCTTCGGTCCTGACACTTGGGGCTGTCGGGAAGCTCGGGTGCATCGATATTGGCGATGCGGACCCGCTCGCGGCCGCAGCGGATCGTGTCGCCGTCGTGGACAGAAGGTGCGAGGCAAAGGGCGGCGGCGGCAAGAATAATCGGCATGGACCGGAGCCTAGCGCCCTCGCCCGCCCGCGCCAACCAGCCTTGCCGACTCCCCCACTGGCCCCGATCGTCACCCGCAGGGCCGGCATCCATGCCGGCGAGCTTGGGTGGGCGGCGGTGCGACAGCGCCGACGTGCGCCTTAGCGAGTAGAGCGGGTTGCCCCCAGCCCGCGCGGGGCGCGGGCGCCGGGGTGCCCCTCCCCTTTACCACCTCGCCAAATCCCGCCAAAATCGGTATGCTCGCCCCCCAGCTCAACCTGTCCGGCCCCGCTGCCGCAGGCAGAGCCACCCGAAGGGAAGGATCCCGGCCCATGGCTGATCCACAGCAGATGCCCAGCGCCCTGCAAGTCGCGCGCGCGATGACGCAGGTCCTGCGCACGAAGCTTGCCGTGTACGGTGCGGAAGAGATCACCCTCACCCGCGAGGAAGCGGCTCTGTGCCTCGGCCTGGCCGAGGGCATAAGCGAACACCTGGAACTGGAAGAGGGCGGCGCACGCTGAGGCGGGCGGTCCCCGCCCCTAACGGACGTTGAGCCCGAGTTCGCCCAGCAATTGCCCGGCCTGCTCGCGCGAGATCGTCGCTCCGCGAAACAGCCCACCATCGACCAGGCGAAGCCCGCCAAGATCGGCGCCGCGCAGGTCCGAGCCTTCGAAGCGCGACCCGGCGACCAGCGCCTCGCGCAGCGAGCAGGCCTCGAACACCGTCATGCGGAAATCGCCCTTGCGCAGGTCTGCACCCGACATATCGACCCGGCGCAGGGTCTCCTTGCGGAACGAGAACCCGGGCAGCTTGGCAGAGACCAGCAGCACTTCCTCGAAATGGATGTGCATGGCGCGTGCTTCGGTGAAGTCGGCGCCAGTGAGCTTCGATCCCACGAAACGCGTCGCGGTCAGGCCCGCGCGGCGCATCACGCAATTGTTCCAGTCGCCGCCGATGAACTCGGCTTCGCTGAGGTTAGCACCGGCGAAGTTGGCGAACGGTCCCCGGCAGGACTGCCAGACCGTGCCTTCGAGCTTTGCCCCCGACAGGTCGCTGCGCCGCAGGTTGCAGCGTTCGAAGCGCCAGCGGGTGAGATCGAGGCAGGAAAGGTCCGCTTCCTGGAGGTCGCAGTCGATGAGCGTGCGCGGCGCCGCGCCGATCAGGCGCTTGATGTCGCTGCGAGTCAGCACGGCGCCGGTAATGGGCTGCGAGGCGAAAAGGTCGTCCATCCAGGGACCGGTAGCGCCAGTCATGCGCCCGCACCAGCAAGCCGCGGACGGCCTCCACGGTTGCGCAGCCGCCGTTGCGAGGCGCGTCCCCGGCGAGCTTGCCGCGATCTCACGGCTATCATAGACTGACCCCAGCGCGCCCACCCGGGGCCGCGAAAACCTGAAGGAGATGCGCGAGAGGTCGAACGGGCAGCGTCGATCGCGAGAAATTGGAGCAGACCCCAATGATCCAGCGATACCGTGTGCTCGGCCGCAGCGTGGCCGAAGGCGATGAACTTCAGCCCGTCTTGCGCGAAGCCTACGAGCGCAAAGTCCCGGTCCATTGCGAATGCCGTAAGGGCTCCCCCTCTACATCTCGCACCGGCAGACCGGCTACGTGCTCGCGCGCTGGCCGGGCTCGGGCGCGCGCCATGCGACCGCCTGCGATCACTACGAGGCGCCCGATTACCTCACCGGCATGGGCCAGGTGCGCGGGGGCGCCGTTCTGGACGATGAGACGAGCGGCGAGACCAGCCTGAAGCTCGGCTTCCCCCTCTCGCGCGGGGCGGCCCGGCTCGCGCCCGCGGCGCTCACCAACGACAAGCCGACGGTAAAATCGTCGGGTCAGAAGCTCTCGATGCGCGGGCTGCTGCACGTCCTCTGGGACCGGGCCGAGCTGACGCATTGGCATCCGAAGATGGCGGGCAAACGAACCTGGTTCGTGGTGCGCCGCGCGCTGCTCGAGGCGGCAGCCAGCTGCCGGGCCAAGCAGGAAGCCCTGTCCCACGTGCTGTTCGTACCCGAGAGCTTTAGGCAAGAGGAGAAGGAGGAAATCCGGGCCCGCCGCCGCGCGGCCCTCGCCCGGGTCTATGCCTCACGCGACGAAATGATGGTGGTCGTGGGCGAGATCAAGGAGATCGTGGCCGCGCACGGCGCCGAAAGGATCGTCCTGCGCCATGTCGGCGACATGCCGTTCGTGATGGACCAGGACATGGCGCGGCGCTTCCACAAGCGGTTCGCGGGCGAGCTCGCATTATGGCAGGCGCAGGATGGCCCGAACGGCAAGAGCGGGCACCTGATTCTCGGCGGTTCGTTCGCGCGGCGGCGCGAGGGCACGTTCGATCTCATCGAGGTCGCGCTGATGCCGGTGACGGCGGAATGGCTGCCCTATGAGACCAGCGATGAACGCTATCTCGTCGGCAAAGCAGTCGCGGAGAAACGGCGGTTCATGAAGGGCCTGCGCGTCAATCTCGACCTCGACACGCCGATCGCCAGCCTGGTGCTCAAGGACACCGGCGAGGAAGCAAGCGCCATCCACATCCACGACCGCGACGACGAGGTGGCAGAGCCGCTGGAAGCGCTGCTCGCCGGGCAAGGCGTCGCGCACCTGCTGTGGAAGGAAGGCGAGCCGCTCCCGGCCCGCGTCAGCCGCGCGCCGCGGCGAAACTGGGACGCGCAGCAGGCTGCCTGAACAGGGTCAGTCGCTCTCGCGCGGCAGCGGCCTCAACGGCAGCAGATCGAGACGCCGGGACGTGTCGCAGGCCGCGCGCAGGGCTTGGAGGCGCGCCGCGACTTCGCCCTCGTGCTGGGTGATCTCGATGCGATTGAGGCCAACGATCGTCCAGACCGGCAACTCGGGCCGCTCGGTCACGTGGACCGAGTAGGCGATGGGCAGCTTGTCGGGATAGAGCCACAGCAGCAGCACGGGCAGCGCGGCGAGGTTGGGCTTGCCGCCCGACGCAGCGAGTGTCATCACGCCCCGGTCCTGGTCATACCGGCAGGTGATCCCGAGGGGTTGCGGGTGCCCGGCAAGGCCGAGGATCGTCTCGCCTGGCCGAGCCCCGAAAACCGCCTCGAGCTCGGCGGGCGGCGCGGCCTCGGCGTTCTCAGCCACCTCGGCGAGGAACAGTTCGACCGCGGCAAAGCGCGCGGCCTCCTCGCGGGTGCAGGCAAGTTCGAGCGTGAGCGTGATCGAGGACATGGCTGGGACTTTCGTGTTGCCGCGCGCCGACGCGTCCCGTTGCCAAGGCAAGGGACAGAACGGCGGACAGGCGTGGAATTGAACGGGTCAGAGCACGAGGTGGCGCTCGACGTGCGAGCGTTCGCGCGGCCTCTGGAGGTTAAAGACGGGGACGCCGTGGCTGGCGGCGATGCGCAGCGCCTGGCCGGTGCCGCCCGAGGCCTCACCGTCGGCGGTCCAGCACAGCACGAATTCCGCGGGGCTATCGAGGCTCACTCCCAGCACCTGGAACACGTTGCGGGTGTGGAGCGCCTGGACGAAAGCCGAGAGCCCGGCAAAGGCCGGATGGTGCGCGGCAGCGATCAAGCGCGCCCTCCCCCAGAGCTCGGCCCCGAGCGTCCCGGGATGAAGCGCACTTGCCGACCCGCGCCAGCCCACCGCCGGCAGGAAGATCTGCGCAGAGGGGCCTGCCCCGCGTTCGAAGGCGCTGTCGGCGCCGATCGCGTGGCCCGAGCGCAGGACATAGCCGCGCTTGGTGAGCGCGAAGGCGGCGTGGGTCATCAGGCTGAGGATTGCGGGCGGCGTCGCGCGCGCACCGATCCCGGCATAGAAGCGAGGCATGGGCTTGGACTCCTTTACGGAACGCCCAGCCCCAAGCCCCCTCCCCTTACCCCGTGTCGGCGGCGGCCAGAGTGGCAGGCCCGTAGGCGGCGAGCAGGTTGCGGTGGAGCACCGCGTTCTGCGCCGGGAAGAAGCTGCCGTCGGCGTTCGCCCGGGTGATCTGGAGCGCAGCGGCGACCACCTCGCGAAACGGCCGCATCACCGCACGCGATCCCTCGTAGGTCACCGGCTGCGGAAATCCCGCCGCGATCCAGGTGGCCGGTTCGACAAGGTTTTCGAGCCAGGCCTGCGCGTCGTCGGGCAAGGGCGATTCCGCCGAGACCAGCCAGAGCGTCCGGTATGTCCCGAAATCATGGGTATTGGCGACCATGGCAAAGCCGAGCGGCAGGGGCGGCTCGCCGTTGAGGGCAATGATCGCGGCCTTGTAGGCGAGCAGTTCGAGGGTGTTGGCCGCGGCAAAGTCGGCGCATTGCCCAAGCTGCGCGCAGGGCTCGTCGGCGGGACCGGCGCCGAGTTCGAGAATCCAGTGCCGGCTCATGACGCGGCCCCCTCGAGGCTGTCGGGATACCAGGCGAGTTCCACCGCGTCCGGATGGGCGGCTTCGAACTCGGCGATGCGCGCATGGGTGATGAGGCCCGCACGGTCCCTCACCCCGACGTAGCCGCCGTAAAAGCGGCCGCCTGCAGCAACGAACTGGGCGTGGATGTCCTCGCACACCGCCTCGGAGACGAAGAAGCCCGGCACGCCGGCGATGTGCGCCGGCGGCAGGACGCCAAGCATGTCGTCGAAGAAGGCCTCGCTCACCCGCGAGAGCGGGAAGCGGGCGAGCACGACTTCGCGTGAGGAGGCCAGCAGGGCGGCGTCAATTGCGGTCATCGCTCGACCCTCCAGCGATCACGAAGGCCGGGATGGTCTGTTCGGCGCGGGCAATTTCGCGCTTGAGATCGCGCAGCCGGGTGAAGTTGTTGATCCATGAAGGAGGGAAGAGGACGTATTCGTCTTCGCTCGCCGTGTAGTCGCGCATCGGACCTTGCCCATCGAACAGGATGATTTCGGGGAGATAGGCGCCGAGACAGCCACCCGACCAGCGGCGGAACGGCAGGCCGTGCTCGGCGCAGAAAGCGTCGATCTCGGGGATCTGCCCGCCGTTGAGCTCGGTGCCGTAGAGCTCGAGCGGCTCAGCCTCGGGCAGCACTGCCGGATCGAAGGGTTCGCCGTCCCACTCCGTGCGCAGGTCATAGTCGGCGGCGTGCGACGCGAAGGCTTCGAGATGTTCTCGCGGCAGTGCGCCGCCGATGGTGATGTGGACGGGGGCTCGGTCGCCCATGGGCTTGGGTCCTTTCGCTTGGGTCTGATCCGACCGGCGAAGCCCCCCTCCCCTCAGCCTGACGTCGCCGCGGACCTCCCGGCACCCCAGCGCTCGGCTCTGCGATCGACGGCGAGTTCATTGGAACAGGTCTGGCACAGCGCGAAGGCTTCGGCGGGTGTGCCTGCGAGCCATTGCTCCCACTTTTCTCGGGCGAGGACGACGGGCATGCGGTCGTGTACGTCGGCCATCTGCGGGCAGCCATCCACCATTATCATCGAATAGGCCGCGCCCCACTCCTCGGTCGCTCGCCACAGGCCGGCGACGGCAACGACCTCCTCGCCCGCCAGCGAATACCAGGTCCGGGTCATCTGGCCCTTGATGCCCTCGGCCTCGGCCCAGGCGGTCACCGGGATCAGGCAGCGGCGGCGCTCGAAGCTCGGCCGCCAGAACGAGGTGCCGAGCTTGTCCTCGCGCGCGTTGTTGACGGGCTTGGGCTTGAGTGGCTGACCGTTCTTGCCCTTCAGGACAAGCGGAAAACCCCAGGTCATCACCCGCGTCTCGCCTTCGGCGACGACGAGGCCGGGATAGCCCGGGTAGACCTCGGCGGCGAAGTTCGCGCCTGCGCCGCTGCTCGCGCCGAACAGTCGGGCGATTTCTGCAGGGGCCTTGGTCATGCGGTACAAGTTGCACATGCCTTGATGCTCGGCGGACCGCCCTGCCCTGTCAATCAGGACAAACAGCGGCGCCCGCTGTCTTGCAAATATGTTCTTCCTATGTGCTCTTACCAGCATGGAACGAATCGATACGTCTGCTGTCGCTCATGCGATCCTGGACGCTCCGGGCTGGGCGCGGGTCGGCATCACAGCCCCAAGCTCCTGCATACGCGAGGATGCCGCGCTCGAACTCGGGCGCGTGATTGCCGATGCGGTCGACGCGCCGGCGAGTGCGCCGTCATCGGAACAGTCGATCCTGCCGCTCTGAAGCCCGCCAACTCAGCCCGCCGGGCGAGGGAGCAGCGCCTCGATCTGCGGGTCGAGCGGAAATCCGAAACGCCGGGCGATCTCGGCAGCGTGTTCGAAGTCGGCCGCGCTGACGTGGAGTGAGCGGGCGAGATCCGCGAGCGTGTCGCCCTCGCGTGGCGCAGAGAGGGCATGGAGATTCCCATGCGCCAGTGTCACCGCGAACGGTCAGGTCATGGCGATGCCGATAACCTCCTCGGTGAGGACGACCATCGTATCGCCGGTGTGGATGGCCTCATCGCACTGGACCGCGTCGTAGGCGTTGCCGGTGCTCGCAAAGGCGTGGTGGCGCCGGGTGGTGAAAGCGAAGCGTTCGCTATCGGTCAGCATTGTGGATCTCCGGGTAACTCCAGGCAAATGAAGAGGCGGAACGCCGGGCGGGGGGGGCAGTGCCGGCGTTCCGCCTCAGGCCGCGCGGCGGGCTTATCCGCGGCCTTTGCACGGGAACGGGGACCCGCTTGGAGTCCCCGCCGGTTGGAGTTGGACTTGCCGATCAGGCGTCGACGAGCGGCGGCAGCGCGCCATCGTGTTCGGCGCCGTCCTTGGCATTGGCCCGGACGCGCTTGGCGGGCGGGGTCGCGGTGCTGTCACCCAGACCGTCGTCGTTTCGGCCATCGCCAGCCTGTTCGCCGCCGCGGTCGCTGCCACCGGCATCGTCGGCCGGGAACATGTCGCTCTCGCCGTATTCTGCCGAACCGAGCTGCGTATTGCGGCGGCGCGGACGCTGCCAGGCGATCGCCATGGTGCCGTCCTCGCGCGGGAAAGCGGCGATATAGAGCGGCTGCGCCATCGACGGATCGTCGATCTTGCCCTGGTAGAAGCTCTCGCCGGTCGAGTTCGAGGAGAGTTCGAAGAGCGCACCGACGATCACCCAGCGGCGCTGGTCGTTGAGCGCAACGATCTCGTAGCGGGGTGCGCGGGGGTTGCTGGAGGTCACTGGCCTGAGGCCGATGGTGCGGGTGATGGTGAGCGTTTCGACAGAGCCGATCAGCTGGCCGTTGGCGTTCTTGCGGATTTCACCGATGTTCATGGACGTTCTCCTGGATGGATCGATTGCGACCGAACCCCTTGTTCGATCACTCTCTTCCCACCCCCCTTCCCTCCCGGCCGTCAGGCCGAAGCTGCGGGCGCTGCCCGCAGAGGTGTCCAGGACCGCTCAAGCGGTGTTTTCAGACAACGCTATGACCGAAGAACCAGAGACGAGGACGTTCAATGACAACGATGAGTGTAATACGGATTCTACCTTCCAAAGATCGATTTAATCTGATCAGCCAATGCCAGTGCTGCCTTCCACAGACGGGCAATCCAGGATTTTGGCTTGGCGTCGTTGGCGACATGGCGCAAAATCTGTTTCTGCATGAGCGATTTCGCCGCTTCGGTGCTAAATGCATCCAGCCATTCGACCTGTCCGGCTGAGATGACATAATGAGATTTGCAGGGACCATCGCACACTGCGATGGAAGGGCGGATCGTGGCAAACCCGTCGTCGCAATAGACTTGGTGGCTATCGGGAACGAGAAGCGTGATCCGATGGCCGCAGCCGCAAGCACAGAGAAGTCCGGCGAGCTCGAATTCCTCGCTGTGATAGACAGTTTCAGGCTCCAGCTGCTTAGGGATCCGATCTACCGCTTGATAGGCAAACTTCATTCTAACCCCCCAAAGCGATCAAGATCAAAAGATGCCGTCTCAAAAGTGTAGGCGATGGCATCGCTTAATCGGTCATAAAACTCAAAATGCTGCTTGAACCGGATCACGGCGAATATCGCGTTGAGCGCATTGAGTTCGGCGACTTGCGCCTGCTTCCGATACTCTCCATTTTCTGGATTCGTCGTTGGCAGATAGGGTGTATTTACCGATTGCTCAAATGCAGCGCGATCCGCTCCGGTGATCCGAACGACGCCATTCAACCCAATGAGTGAGCGATTGAGGCCCATGCCACAATCAACGAAGGGAATGGCATTTGCACTCAACCAGTCGACGATGGCGAGCCGCGACGGCCCGTCGTCAATCGACACAAAGACAAAATCGAACTCACGCAGGCTCTCGATATTCTCGGAGGTGATGCGCTCCGGGATCGGGACGATGCCACAATGCCAATTGGCATAATGTTGCGCCAGCGCGTCAACCTTCTTCATCCCGACCGCCCGATGGATGAAGCCGGGGATCCTAAAGAGCGTGTGAATATGAACCTTATCGTCGTCGAAAAGCCCGATCTTTTCGAGATGCGTGCGGGCGATGAAATCGAGGATGTAAGCTCCTGTGCCGCCGAGGCCAATGATTGCTACCTTTATGCCCCTCAACCGCGAAGCCACGTCGTTGAGGTGGTAGCGTGACGACATTGAGTCTGGAATGCGCAACGGACTGTTCTGCGCCGCGGCTTTGATTTCTATGCCCCGCAGCGGACTAGCATCGGGGAAAGCTGCCATCGCGGGTGCAACGATCACATCGAGATAAGTGCGCACCTTTTCTTCAAACGACCGATATGGGCGCATTGCGCCAGACTCGAGCAATTTGAACGAAAAGGAATGGTTGCAAACAAAGCCGTCAGCCACCAGGACGGTAGCCGCGCCACCGCCCAATCGCAGCGCCCGCCCGTTCTGGTCGTGCGGACGGCATCCCTTGAACCAGGCCTGATGGTCGCTTGGGGCATCGATGACCCAGTTATTCAGATCGACTGGACTTGCCCAATCGCCATATTCGAGCTCACCGGCGCTGTTGAGGCACGGTAACCCGTAGATGACGAAATAGGCGTTGACGAAGTCGAGGTGATAGCCCTGTTCCTCCAAGTCCCGGATGAAAGGATTATGACTCGCCAGTTCCTGAAACTCTGAAGCGCATTCCATCTTTAACCATTACCTCCTGACCTGGCGCGAGGGTGCCGCTGATGTTAGCGGAGTGGCCGCGTGAATATTTGATGAGATACTCGGTTGAAGAGGCGCCGCCGTCCTGAAGGTAGTAGGCGACGACCTCGTCATATGAGATTTTCGTCTTGACCACTTCGTGGTCGTCTTGGTTGACGATGATGGTGACGGTCTTTTCCGACTTTTCAGACATGTTTTGAATCCAATGCAAGGGTTGGGTGTTGCGGCTTCGGAATCGGACCAAGGCTCCAAAGCACTTTGGCCGGAATGGGGATGAATCGTCGGTTCATCAGGAATTCGGGCTATCGCGCCCGTCGGGTTCACGGGCGACGCCTTTGAACGGCTTGCCGTCCTGCTTCACCTCCATGAAGTGTCCGGTGCGCTCGTTCCGTTTCTGATAGTTGCCGTCGGTCCGCTGAAATTGGGTGCGAGCGGTAACAGCGCCGCGACGGAAGTCATTTCCTGTGTTCTTGGCCATGAGAACGATTCCCTTGTTCAAGCCTGCGATTTAACCCGGCTTGAGATTGATCGCCGGATGGCGTGGATATGATAGCTAGTTTTTAGCTAGTCAAGGGCTATTTTTTGATTGACATTTGCGCAGATGTTGTGTAGCCCTACTCCCGCTGAAGGAGGCGTAATGGCTGCCAAGAAGACGATGACGCTCAACCTTACGGATGCGGAAATGCACGCACTCGAAGGCCTTTGCGACAAGAAGGATTTGAGCAAGACGGCTGTGCTGCGTCAGGCATTACGGCTCTATCAGCTTGTTGAAGCTCGTGTTGAAAAGGGCGACAAGCTGTTTTTCGAAGACGAAAAGAGCAAAGAAAAAGCGGAAGTCATGATGCTATGACCGCCGTGATCAGTCCGATCGCACTCTTGAACGCGACGAACGGCAAGCTTGAAGAAGCCGAGCTCTGGGATGCGATAACCGAAAAGCAGCTGGGTGACTGGGAAGCCGAATGGATCCCGGAGCTCTTCAAGGCGATCCAGAAACTGCACCGCGCCGGTGTCGAGCGGGTGCATTGGCCGCAAAGTCGGCATTGGAACTGGCGTCAGAAGACCCGGGCTTTGCAGGGCATGTTGGCGCATCCCGGCTTCAGCATCGTGTGCAACGGAACCACCCAGGGCATGATGATCGTGGACATCACAACGCATCGTTGCCGGGTTGAGAGCCAAAAAGGAAAGGACCTGGTTTATGTCGAATATGTTGAAAACGCGCCGTGGAACCGCCCCGAGCTCGCCGATCCGCCGCTCTATCGCGGTATCGGCAGTATTTTGATCAGGGCTGCTATCGCACTCAGTATCGAGGAGGAGTTTAAGGGAAGGATTGGCTTACACGCTTTACCGCAGTCGAATGGCTTCTATGCCAACACCTGCGGCATGACCGATCTTGGCATCGACGCAAGCTATCATGGTTTGCGCTATTTTGAGATGACGCCGGAGCAAGCCGAATCCTTCATCGCCAAAGGAAATTAGCCATGAAGATCGAGATCTCCAAGGATTGGTGTCTCAAGATGGCATCGTTAGAAGGTGACACCGAAATTGGTGCCGGCGTCACCGCCGCCGATCCGCTTTTTGATGGTGAGGCAGAAACGCAGAATGTTGGCGAAGATGAGCCGAGCATTGCTTTTGGTCGCTTTGTCCGTCTCATGCGGCGCAACAAAGGATTGACGCTCGAGGAACTTGCCGAGCAAGCCGACATTGACGTCGCCGAACTCGTAGAGATTGAGGACGACGTTCGTCACAAGGCTGAATTGCGGTCCGTTTATCAGCTGGCCAATTATTTTCAGGTTCCGCGTGGGAACCTGATGCAGGTGGCCGGTCTGACGACACCCAAGAATGACAACCTCATTCATGAAGCCGTTCGCTTTGCTGCGCGATCTGAGCCTGTGGCAGCGCTTAGCCAGGCTGAACGTGCTGCATTGGAGGCGTTCGTCACAGTTTTGAGCGAACGGGACTGAACGTCAAGGAGCAGGCGGTTGAGCAGAAATCGACTTTTATCTGAGAGAACCGCCCATGATATCGACGCCCGCGTCGAACGGGTGTTGAAGGGGCTCGGGAATCCCGAGCCCCCGCTCCGGCTCGAAGACGTGCGGCATTTGCTCAAGCTCGATCTCAAATTCTACACGGCGAAGGATCCGAGCGTCGCGCAGGAGGCGATCAGCCGGATCAGAGTCGCCACGCTTCAGGTTTTCAATCGTCCGGCACTCATCCTGGACGCCATCCACAAGTGGTCCTTGAAGGCGCTGTATCTGCCCGATCGCAAGCGTATCCTGCTTGATGGCGACCTGCCGATCAAAAAGCATCGGTGGAACGAAGCGCATGAAATCGGTCACAGCCTATTGCCGTGGCACGAGGATGCGATGCTTGGCGATAACAGCCACACCCTCTCGCCCGAATGCCATGAGCAGGTCGAAGCCGAAGCCAATTTTGCCGCAGGCCGCCTGCTGTTCCTGCGCGATCGATTTACGCAAGAAGCCCTATCGATGTCGCCGACCATCGAAACCGTGAAGAGCCTCCACGGCGTTTTCGGCAACACGCTGTCGACGACGCTATACCGATTCGTCGAGACTGCGGGCGTTCAAACTCCACTGGTCGGGATAATGTCCGGCCATCCACACGTTTCTCGCCGCAAGCCGGACTTCGATCCAGCGAATCCCTGTCGGCATTTCATCCGGTCATCGGCCTTTGCCAAACACTTCGGAAAAGTAGACGAGTTAGAGCTTTTCAAGGCTGTCGCTGGATATTGCGGAGCACAGAGCGGCGGGCCACTCGGCAGTTGCGAACTGGTGCTAATCGACGACAATGGCGATCAACATCGCTTCTATTTCGAGACATTCTTCGCCTATTGGGACGCACTGACGTTAGGGGTGTACGTTAAGCCTGAAATTCAAATGGTTGCTGCTGCATAGCTGGAATATCAACTATCCAGTCGTTTGGCAGGCGGGGAGAAGGATGATCAGACGCAGCCATTCCCGAGCAGCCCTGAAATCAATCGACTCAACCGCTGTGGAGGGCTCGCGCCGCCGTTGCTTTGGTCGCCTCGAAGCCGACTGACCAGTTCCATCGGAAGTTCAGCGTATGGCGATACCTCAGTCTGAAGCTCCTCGACCGTAACAATCTGTCTGGGCTGGCCACCACGCCAGTGCCTCACATCAGGATCGCGGCCAACCTCGGCGACGCCGAATACCATCACAAAAAACGTCCCCAGCCCCAGGTCCCACCCGACCGCGACCTCGAAAATGTCCGAGCGCTCCGGCAGCGGTCTTAGCGAATACCGGCTCATCGCCTCACCAGTCGCTTGCCAACATAATCGTGACGACGCGGAAGCTCTGCTGCGCGTCCCACAGTGTCTCCGACCCCCCAGGCGAACGTCCCGTCGTTGGCATAGACATCGATCTTCCAGAAGATCTTGTACCCCTGGAACTCGACCGCGCCGAAGTCGCGCTCGCCATGAGGATCGTTCCCCGGCTCGATCGGCGTTTCGTTGATAAGACGGCGCAGCGCTGCCTGACCCAGCATCAGGCTGGCCTGGCGTGCGCCGGGGTCTTCGGCGTCGCCAGCACGAATGTCGGCCAGCGCCCGCGTGAACACAGTGCGCGAAGTGGGCAGTGAACCCGCGCGGGCCGCGTCGTTGAGCCGGGCGATCTCAGCAGTGTGGTCGACGCCGGCAGGTGTGGATGAAGCAAGTGCGGTCATGGGTTCTACCTTTCATGATTGATCCCCCGCTGAGTTCCCCCTCCCCTCCGCTGTCCGGTTGACGGGGCCTGAACGTTCACGCTACGTTCTTTTGGAAAGGATCTCGCCATGCCCGCTCCCAGCCACCTCGACCATTTCGATCTCGACATTGGCCTGCGCGATGCGTCGTGCGACGAGAACCTGCCGCCAGTGCGCCGGGCGATCGCCGCGCTTTGCATCGGGGTCGGCGTGGACGATGCCTACCTGTCAGTCCGGGAACTGCGCGAGGCAGTGTCGCTGGTGCATGAGAACGCCCCCGGCGGGCGGGCAAAGCTCGCGGGCATCCTCAGCACCCAGTGCGACGACTTCCAGCGGGCGATCTATTACTGCCTCGCCGGGCGCGGCGTGGTCGAGATGGCCGAGGCGATGGATTGGCTGCTGACGGTCCTCAAAGCGCGCGGCCGCACCGCGGCCTGGCTCAGCCGGATGCGGGTGCGGCGCAAGGACCTCGTTTCGCCCTACGTGGCTGAAGCACCTGACGGGCCGCTCGTGTCGCCAAGTCCCGATTTCGAGCTCGGGCAATCGTGGTTCGTCGAGCGCGGACCCGAGCCCTACTGATCCTCGGGCTCGTCATCGTTGCAGGTGACGACCCGCGAGACGGTGCGCCCCGGCGCTGCCTTGCTTGCCAGAACCACGCGGAAGGGCTGCAGCGGATTGCCGGTCTTTACCACGGCGGTGTCGCCCTGGACGTGCTCGGCGACCCGGGTGGCGATCCGGTTGGCGTTCTCGATGCTGCAAAGGCGCGCTCGCTTGGACGAGCGCTGCGGTGGGGCGGGATCGGTCATGGCGCTACTCGCTTGGGTGCCGGGTCACGAAGTTGACGGGGCACCGGGTGGCGGCACGATCGTCCACGCCCGGCTCATCAGCTTGCTGATCTTCACCCCAACCCCGTCGCTGACCCGGCGCAGGATCGTCTTGCGGCCCGACTGGACCACGCGGAAGCTGCGCTCGCTCTGCCCGTCGGTGAAGGTCAGCGGCTCGGCCAGCACCAGCATATCGCCCGGTGCGGGCTTGCGGCGCGTGGTCAGGGCGAGGCGCTGGCGGCAATGCTCGCGCCACTGCGCGGCATATTCGTTGCCGGGCGGTCCCAAGAGGTCGAGGATCGAGGCCGGGCAGTCGTAACTGTAGGGGCCCATCGTTTCGGTCAGTCGGGTAGGATTGGTGCTGCTCATGGAGTCAGCCCTGATCCCCCCGCCGAACCGCACGTGCAGCTTTCACCGCATGCGGCTCTCCACTGTG
>NZ_JACIJP010000017.1 GCF_014199435.1 Sphingobium subterraneum
GAAGATCCGATTGCGGCGCTGCTGGGTGCCGCGGCGAGCTCTGCGGGTCGCTGGGTGCAGCAAGACCTCAATGTGCTCCACAAGGGTCTGGAACAGTAGAGCAGGGGCGCGCGCGAATTCGAGCGCAGGGCGGCGAGCGCGCGGGTCATGTGGGAATGGCGCGTCCGGGCCTGTTCGACCAGCTTGGCGAGCCGGTCGGCGCAGGCCGTGAGCGCGTCGGCCACCAGAATGTCGCGCTCGCGCGGCCAGAGCCAGGGCGCCAGTGCCTCGGCGCGCAGCGCGCCGGGGCAGGGGAGGGGGACCATCCCGGGGGTGGCGGCGGATAGGGCCTGGCCTGCCGCAAGATCGATTGCCCAGAGCGGCGGTCTGGCGCGCGGCTGCGCGAAGGCCATCGGCCCGCCCGGAAACTCGAGCAGCCGGTGCTCGGGTTCGGCGGGGGCGAAGTGGGCCGATGCCGCAGCCTGCGTATGGAGGTCGTCGATGGCCGCAAGCGGCCAGGTGCTTTCGCCGTGCTGTTCCGCAACGCTCGCCAGCTGGCCGGCGAGCGCGATCGCCTCGCGCGGCGAGAGCGCGTCAGCGGGGCCGACGATCCCGTGATCTGAGCCGGCTGCCGCCCGCAGTTGCTGCGCGACCCGCGCGACCGGCTCCCAGCGGGCCAGCGACAGTTCGGCGAGGATCGCATCGGCGATTCCCCACGGCCTCGCGAACACGTGCGGGCCTTCTGTTGGCGCTGCGGCTAGGCAGCAAAACCAGAGATCGAACTGCGCGGCGGCACCGGCATGACCCGCCTGGAGCAGGGCTTCACACAGCTGTGCATGAATGACGCTGGCGGCGAGCAGATGGGCGACGCCGGGCTCGAGATGTGCTACCAGCCCCTGCAGTCGGCCCCATGAAAGCGCGGCGCGCGAACGGGCCAGCATGAGCGCTTCGGGCGAGGCGTCTTCGTCCGACTGGAGCGGATGGAATCCGGTAAAATGGGCTTCGAAATTCGCCATTTCAGGAAGTCTAGCAAACAGGACTTAACTGCACCATCCTTGGCATGGTCTTTTTACGCACTAATGATAATGGTATCTTATCGGTAGTGACATTGCCAATTTGCGCGGCTATTCCCGGGAAATGAGCCGCGCAGCGTCGCCAAGGAAAGTCAAAACACTCCCCACCGCTATTGTTCCAGCGGCGAGCGCCGAAATTGTCACGGTGCTCGCCTCGGGCGAAGGCATTCTGCCGCAACGCCGCCGGTCAACGAAGCCGACGCACAAAGAACGCCTTGTCGCGGTCCTCGGATCCTTGCTGGGGGAGGGGACCCAGGTCGCCGAGCTTAACTTCACCACCGCGCTCGCCGCACGCAGCAGCGCGACACTGCGCGCTTTGGCTGCCGATCTTGAATGCTACAGCGGGTTTTGCCTCGATCATCCTCGGCCAGGACTCCCGGCTTCGCCCGAGCGCTTGACCGGGTACATCGGCCATCTCGAGGCCAGGCGGCAAAGTCCTGCAACGATTTCGCGCAAAGTTGCCTCGCTGGGCGCGGTGCACCGTATCCTCGATCTGCCATCGGCGACTGCGGCACCGCTGGTGCGCGATGCCTTGCGCGGCATGCGCAAGCGACAGGGCGTGGCGCAGCGCCAGGCGGGCCCCTTGCGGTTCGGCGCCGAGATCGGCCGCGAGCCAGCCAAAGGCTTGACTCTCACCGCGCTGCTCGATGCCTGTGGCGGCGATCCGCCGGGCTTGCGCGATGCGGCGTTGCTGTCGCTTGGCTATGATGCCGGGCTCAGGGTGTCCGAGCTGGTCGCGGCTACTTGCGAAAGTGTCCAGCTTCAGGACGATGGCTCGGGCCTGCTTCATATCGAGCGATCCAAAACCGACCAGCTGGGGGAGGGGAGCTATGTCTGGGTCTCGCCAGACACCATGCGGCGGATTGCGTTATGGCGCGATGTGAGCGCAATTAGCGCAGGCCCGCTGTTTTGCCGGATCGCCGTGCGGCGACGCAAAGTAGTTCTCGCGCGCCGGGCGCTGACCATGGCCGATCTTGCGCCTAATGCGAAGGTGGACCGGGAGCGAATGGCCGCCGTGCAAGCACGCGATCCCGGAGTCACCTATGCGATCGGGTCGGCAGCGCTCACGCCCACTGCTGTGCGGCATATTATCAAGCGCCGCGCCCGCGCCGCAGCCGATGCGGGTCTGGTGACGCTGATGGGCAAGAAGCTCGATCGCGCTATAGCTGCGCTCAGTACGCATTCGTTGAGGGTCGGGCTGACACAGGATCTATTTGCCAGCGGGGCCGATGCAGGCCCTGTTGCCCAGGCGCTGCGCTGGACATCGACATCGACCGCGCTGCGCTATGGACGCAAGCTCGCCCCTGCCTCGAATGCCGCAGCGGCTATGCTGGGGAAGGTGAGAAGGTGACAAGTGAAGCCGAACGGAAATGTAGCCGTGGCCACTGCAGGTAATTTTGTCGGTCCTTGGGGCGCTTCAAAATCGGCTCGTTGCAGTCAATTCCGTCCGCTCACAGGTGGCGACCGTCATTCGGGCAGGATCGAAGCGCACGGTGACTTCATTCGGGAACTGATCGCCGAGCAGGGCGACATGACCCTGGTCGAGGTTCAGGCGCGGCTGATCGAGCGCGGCACCTTGGTTGGGATCGGCACCGTGCATCGCTTTTTCGTCCGTCACGGGATCACGCGCAAAAAAAGACCGGGCACGCGATCGAGCAAGATCGTCCCGACGTCCTGAGGCAACGCCAGCGCTGGTTCGACGGACAGATCGACCTCGAACCCGAACGCCTCGTTTTCATCGACGAGACCTGGACCGCCACCAACATGACCCGCAGCCACGGCCGTTGCGCCAAGGGTGAGCGGCTGCGGATGGGCTACCCGCATGGTCATCGCAAGACCACCACGCTGGTGGCCGGCCTGCGAATGACCGGCATGGTCGCGCCGATGGTGCTCGATGGTCCGATCAACGGCGACTGGTTCGAAGCCTATGTGGCGCAGGTTTTGGTGCCAGAGTTGCGGCCCGGCGACGTCGTCATCATGGACAACCTTTCAAGCCACAAGCGGGCCGCCGTGAAAGAACGGATCGAAGCGGCGGGAGCAACCCTGCGCTTCCTCCCGCCCTACAGCCCCGACTTCAATCCTATAGAAAAAGCATTCTCTCGCCTGAAAGCCATGCTGCGCAAGGCGGGCGAACGAACCGTCAGCGGGCTGTGGGGGCTGATCGGCAGGCTCGTCGACATCTTCCAACCCGCCGAATGCGCAAACTACTTCAGCTCGTGCGGGTATGAACCGGAATGAGTGGAAACCGCTCTAATATGTTCAGCCCGAACCTTGTGCATCCGGCAAACTCATCATGCAGGAAAGCGGACTTGTTGATGCACGCCAGAATGCTTGGCGGTTCAAGCGCCAGCGAGCAAACCGCGGTTGCAACCATTCCGAATGGTTGACCTTCAAGCTCCAGCGTCAGGACGGTCACAGTTGCGGCTAGCCGCCGCATTGCCAGACGAAATTCGGCTTGGTTCGCGCTCGTTGTCATTCCTACATGGTAAGGTCTGGCTTGACTCCGAACGACCAAAGAATACTGAGCCTTCCACCGACTATTTGGCTGTCCACCGCATCAGACTGCTCATCTCATCAATCGTCGCAAGCGACTGCTTCGGTCCGCAATCGGAGTTCGGCAGCCAGGTTTCTCGAAACTCTTGCGAGTACCGATAGGCAGATTGCCACTTCATCTGCCGGAATATCGGCTGACGCCAAGCCATTGATGCTGGTGGCATGATGCATCAGCCTGGTTTCCAGCTCGCGACCGGGCTCTGTCAGCACGATGTTCTGTTTGCGCCGGTCGCCAAGCTGTTGCCTGCGCTCGACCAGACCATCCGCAACCATGCCGTTGATCATTACAACGGTTGTGTTTTCAGCGACATTTGTCCGATCGCTGAGTTGTTTTTGAGTCAGACCGTCCTCTAACCACAAGGCTCGCAGATAATACCAATACCCTGCCTTCAGCCCCTCGCGCGCCAAGACCGAATTGAGCAACCTGTCAAACCTGCGGTGACAGCGCCGGACCTGGTAGCCAAGACTCTCTTCGGGCTGGAGCGTTTGCGGTCGCGGGATCGGCAACGCGGATTCTCCCAGATCTCAAGATGACGGCCGCACCGGGTGCGTGACCGTGTACGAAAAAAATGTCGAACACGGCCGCACTATCAATTTTCTACGCGCAAGCGAAGTGGGGCGTGACCACTTTGCCGCGCCTCAGCCGGCCAGATCTTCGACAAGATCTCCCTTGTCCTCCGCCGCGCTCGAAAGTCGGCGTTCCTCATCGGAGACATTGAGAAGGCGCCAGTCGTCGCCCTTGGGCACCATGCCCTCAAAGGACATCAGCTTGGCATGGGGAATGCGCGACTCCCCTGTCCCGATCGCGGGCTCGCCGCGTTCCACGGCTTGGGCCGCACGATACATCAGCGTCCGGAACGTGAAGATAGCCTTGTCGCTCGATCCGAGGCGATCCTCGCTGCGGTCCGCGATCGGTCCCATCGATTCCCACATGGCCATGTCCTGCGCCGGGATGCCGTAGATGCCGGTGAAGTCCCCGGCTTTCATCGCGGCGCGATCCTGCAGGTAATTGTTTTCGGCGTTACGGATCTTCTTGAACGTGACCGGCTCGACATCCTGGCCGAGTTCGGCACCGCAGAACTTCCGCCAGGCATCCTGCGAAATCCCTTTCTCGGGGTGCCAGGCAATCCAGTAGAACATGGTGTTCTCGTCATCGACCGGCACAAGCATCTGGCTCAGGTGGTATTGGTCGTTCGATGGAATGTGGACCGTGAAAGGGGCGACAAACAGGGTCATGCGCACATAGTCCTGCTTGTCGGGTTCGACGATCGGCTTGCGGATCGCAACATAACGGAAGCCGAACGGGGTCTTCTGAACCTCGATACGTGGCGCCTTGTCGGCCGATGGGCGCAGCCAGGCGCTGTCGGTCGCGGTCGATCCGCTCACTTCGGTTGCCGTGGGCATGTTGGTGGAATGCAGGCTCGAACTGTGCGCAGAATCGATCGATCCTTCAAGTATCTGAGCCCAGTTGCAGGCTCCATGCATCTTCACGATGCTGATCTTGTCTGCCGGAGCGGCAGTCCAGTTGGGCGGATCGAAAGGCAGCACATTGTCGGTATCACCCATCCAGACCCAGACAAATCCCCCCGCTTCACGAACCGGATAGGCCTTGGTCTTCATCGTCTCGCGCAGCTTGGCGTCGGCGGGCTCGGAGGACATGTCGAGGGCGTTGCCGTTCACGTCGAACTTCCAGCCATGGTAGAGACAGCGCAATCCGCATTCTTCGTTGCGGCCAAAGGCCAGCGAGGCGCGGCGATGCGGGCAAAGTTCGTCGAGTGCGCCGATCCTGCCTTCGCTGTCCCGGAACACCACCATGTTTTCGCCGAGCAAGCGAACGCGCAGTGGAGTGCCGTCGGGTTCGGCGACTTCCTCGATCATGCAGGCCGGAAGCCAATGCTGGCGCATCAGGCGGCCCATCGGGGCATTGCCTTCCACGCGGCAAAGCAGGTCATTCTGTTCAGGTGTCATTGTGTTTCTCCCTAATGACTTTTCTATGGGGTGGGTCGATCCTCTCCGGGATCGATCAGGCCGGGCTGTAGTCCAGCCCGATGTCGGCGGCGGGGGCGCTCTGCGTGATCCGCCCGACCGAGACGAAGTCCACGCCGGTCTCCGCGATGTCCCGGATGGTGTCGAGCCTGACGCCGCCGGAAGCTTCGATCGGAACCCTGCCGCCGACGATCTTCACGGCTTCGCGCAGCATCGCGGCAGACATGTTGTCGCACAGCAGCCGCTCCGCCCCCGCCGCCAGTGCAGGTTCGATCTGCTCCAGCAGGTCGACCTCGACCTGGATTTCGAGTTCGGATGCCTTGGCGAGGCCAACTGCCCGTTCGACACCACCGCACAGCGCGATATGATTGTCCTTGATCAGGACTCCATCATCGAGCCGCATGCGGTGATTGGTGGCACCGCCCATGCGGGCTGCATATTTCTCGATGACCCTGAGGCCGGGAATCGTCTTGCGGGTGTCGAGCAAGGTGCATCCGGTTCCGGCGATCTTGTCCGCATATTCGTGGGTGAGCGTGGCTATGCCTGACAGGTGCTGCAGGCTGTTGAGCGCCGATCGTTCGGCCGAAAGCATGGCGCGACCATTGCCCTCCAGGCGCATCAACACGTCTCCCCGTGCGGCGCGTTCGCCGTCGCTCTTCAGAAGTTCGATCTTGATGCCAGGATCCAGCTGGCGGAAAAATGCGACTCCCAGCTCCAGGCCCGCCACCACGATATCCTGTCGGGTAGCGATGACTGCGCTGAGGCGAAGGCCATCTCCAATCGTCAGATTGGTGGTAACGTCGCCGCCGGTGCCCAGATCCTCGGCAAGCACGGCAGACACGAAGCTCGCGAGTTCCTGGCGACCAAGTCCGGCAACCGTTTCAGGCTTGGACATTGGCCCGATCCTCCGGTTGCTTCGTTTCGAATACTCTGCGCATCGTGTTTCCCTTGTTTCATTGCATGCATGGAGATTGGCTTCGCCGCCGCCGGTCAAATTTGGCTTGCCGGCGGTGCATGTCCGCACTCTGAGTAGCTTGCATATGCTTCTATATAGAACTATCGGGAATTCAAGCGGGGCCGCCCATTTCAGTTCCCCAATTGTGCGAAAGGTTAGCGTTGAAACACATACGCCTCGGAATCGTGGGTCTCGGACGAGGTTTCATGTTGACCTTGCCTGCCCTTCGTGCCCATCCTGCGGTGCAGCTGAGCGCGGCCCACGACCTGCGCGATGAGGCCCTCGTCCGGTTCGAGTCGCAGTTTGAAGCGACGGGGCACCGCACGTATGAGGCGTTGCTGGCAGATTCTAGCGTGGATGCCCTCTACATCGCCACACCGCACGAGTTGCACGCCGCTCAGGCCATTGCCGCGCTCGAGGCGGGCAAGCATGTGCTGGTCGAGAAGCCGATGGCGACTTCGGTCGGCGATTGCGCGGCGATGGCGAGGGCGGCGGAGAAAGCGGGCAAGGTACTCATGGTCGGCCCGAGCCACGCCTTCGACGAGCCGGTCCGCGTAGCGGCGGAACTCGTGGCATCGGGGCGCTATGGCAAGGTGCGTCTGGTCAACGCCTTCAACTACACCGATTTCATGTATCGTCCGCGACGGCCCGAGGAACTGGACAGCGAGCGCGGCGGCGGCGTGGTCTACAGTCAGGCGGCGCACCAGATCGATGTGGTGCGGCGCATCGTGCGCCAGCCGGTGGAATCGGTTCGCGCGGTCGCGGCCAACTGGGATGCATCGCGGCCGAGCGAAGGGGCATACTCAGCGCTGATGACGTTTGCATCCGGCGCCGCGGCCACGCTCACGTACAGCGGCTATGCCCACTATGACAGCGACGAGCTGCTCGGCTGGATTTCGGAGCTGGGCCGTCCGAAGGATCCCGCGCGCTATGGAGAGGCCCGGAAAGCTCTGAACCAGCTTTCGCAGCAGGACGAGATCGATGCGAAGCTGGCCCGGACGTTTGGATCGGCCTCGGCGGGCGATCCGGCCGGCGCGCCCCACCACGAACATTTTGGATTCGTCCTCGTGAGCTGTGAGCGGGCCGACCTCAAGCTACTGCCGACCGCGATCGAGGTCTTCGGTGATGAACGGCGCGAAACCATTCCGATCGCCCCGCCGACGCTTTCCCGAGCAAATGTGATCGAGGACTTCGCCGCCTCGATTCTCGGCGCGAGGCCACCAGTCCACGATGGCTGGTGGGGTCTCGAAACCATGGCCTGCTGCGCCGCACTGCTGGAATCCAGCCGCATCGCGGCCGACGTCAAGCCCCAGACCATCATTCAAGAGTCATAAGGAAACACCATCCAATGAGCCGTCTCAATCTATCTTTCGCCTGCTGGGGATATGACCGGACCGAAGCACTCCAGACCGGCCAGGTTCGGCCCGACGGGATCGATCTCAATTTCCAAGTTCTGGATGTCGAAGAGACGTTCTTCCGCATGATCCGCAACCGCGAGTTCGATGTGGCCGAAATGTCGATGTCGTCCTATTGCGTCACGCTGGGCCGCGAGGATCCGGGTTTCATCGCCATCCCGGTGTTCCCTTCGCGCTTCTTCCGGCATGCGGGCATCTTCGTTTCGGCGAAAAGCGGGATCGAAAAGCCTTCGGATCTTGTCGGCAAGCGGATCGGCGTGCCGGAGTATCAGCTTACCGCGCCGGTGTGGATCCGCGGTATCCTGCAGGATGAATACGGCGTCGATCCGTCCTCGGTGACCTATTTCTTCGGCGGGGAAGAGGAACCGGGCCGAGAGGAAAAGCTCAAGATCAATCTCCCCGAGAAGTTCAAGGTCATTCCGATCGGACCTGAGCAGACCATTTCGCGAATGATCGCCGATGGCGAGCTTGACGCGGTCTATGCGCCTCGCGCGCCTTCGACCTTCTATTCCGAACCCGAAAAAGTCCGGCGCCTGTTTCCTGACTTCGTCTCGGTCGAGAAGGCCTATTTCGCCAAGACAGGAATATTCCCGATCATGCATGTCGTCGCGATCCGCCGCGATGTCTACGAGAAGAACCGCTGGGTCGCCCAAGCGCTGTACAAGGCGTTTGTCGAGGCCCAGAAGCTTGTCTACGAACAACTGATGGTCTCGGCGTCACTCAAGACAATGCTGCCCTGGCAGATCGCTGCGGTCGAGGACACGATCGCAACCATGGGCAAGGAATGGTGGCCCTACGGCATCGATCGCAATCGGCACGTCATAGAGACGTTCACGCGCTACCACCATGAGCAGGGTCTTTCGCCCCGGCAGTTGACGGTCGAGGACATGTTCGCACCGGAAACGTTCTCCGAATTCCGAATCTGACGACTGCCGTGGGGTGTTGCGCGCTTCGCGGGGGCAGGGCTCCTGTCCCCGCGAATGTGGGGTGCGCGCGCCCTTGCCGATCCGTCCTGCCGGCGCGGTAGGCTCACACTGCCCGTTGCGCGGAGTTGTAGCGAGGCAGAAAGAGGATGGCGATCATCAGCACCGCGATCGACGACCAGCACATGGTTAGGGCCAGATCGTAGTTGCCGGTCCTGCTCGCTAGTGCGGCAAAGACGATTGGCCCTCCGGTGGCTCCGAGCGAATAGGATGCAAACATCAGCGAGAACATCGTCGTAAACACCGACCGGTCGAAGTAGGGGTGACTACACGAAAGTGACGTATCTGCACGCTAAGGGCGAACAAATCCGGTACGATGCCAGCAGATGCTATTCGCAGGCTTTCCTGCCCCTTTTATGTGGTGCCGCCCTACGGGCGCCGATATGGGAGGGCGGCAATCCGATTGACCAACGATCGAGGTAGAACCCTGCTCGCCAAATATGTGAGCTGGTTGCCCATCCCCGGTATGGCGAAGGATTGCCGATAAACCAGAGCGTGGACTGCATGGGCCGCGCACCGGTCAACGTCCATCAAACCCAACCTCCCCCACTTCAAATCGCTGAGGGCAGCCATGTCTGTGTCGATTCCACCGGGTGCAAAAGATCCAACACTCACTCCCGTCCCGGCAAGCTCCACGGAAAGCGCTCGCATGAGGGTGCTCACATAGGCTTTCGACGCGCCGTAGACCGCTTGGAAGGGCACGGATGTTTCGCCCGCCAGGCTCGACACGGCGATTACTGAGGATTCAAACGGCTGCTCCCTGAAAATCGCAATCAGGCGAGCCAGCAAATCCGTGAAACCGAGTATGTTTGTTTCAATTACCTCGGCATAAGTGTCGGCACGGCCTGCATCAAATGAACCAACGCTCGTCATTCCGGCAACCAACAAAGCGGCTGTTACTTGCAATTCTGCAACCTTAGCCGCGATTTTCTCCCTGCCCTCGATTTCACGTTGATCAGCCACTATAATCTCGCACGGCACATTGAACCGCTCGTCAATTTCGGTCTGTAGCTCCCGCAAGTTGTCGAGCCTTCGTCCAACAATCAGGGGCTTGGCCTGGTACGATGCCGCCAAGCGGAGGGCGGACGCTCTGCCCAAACCGGTCGAAGCCCCTGTGACCAGCACCCACGAGTTCTTGATCGCCAGCGGTTTCACGCGTTTTCCAGAGCCTTGTATAGGGCGGTTTTGCCGATCTTGAGCCGGGCCGCCGCCTCACGAACAGTGAGGCCCGCTGCGATATGCGCCCGCGCTTTACGTAGTTTGTCGGGGGTAACGACAGGCCGGCGACCACCCTTGTTGCCCCGCTCGCGTGCGGCCTTGAGGCCGGCATGAGTGCGTTCACGGATCAGGTCACGCTCGAATTGGGCCAGCGAGCCGAAGATGTTGAACACCAGCATGCCGCCCGAAGTGGTGGTGTCGATATTCTCGGTGAGTGAGCGGAACCCGATGCCGCGCGCCGCAAGCTCGCCGACCTTCTCGATCAGGTGGCTCATCGAGCGGCCGAGGCGGTCGAGTTTCCAGACCACCAGCGTGTCGCCGGGGCGCAAATAGGCGAGCGCTTCGGTTAGGCCAGGCCGATCGGCTTTTGCCCCGGATGCGTGATCGTCGAATATACGGTCGCACCCGGCAGTGTTCAGCGCGTCAAGCTGGAGCGACAGCTTCTGGTCTGCGGTCGAGACGCGCGCATAGCCGATCAGCGCCACATGATGCCCGATCCTGTCCGTTTTCCCGTCATTATGCGATCTTGTCCGAATCGCCGTTACAGGTCCAGAGTTAACGGACATATTCCTGTTGGCCGCCAGAGGACCGTCTGACGGACACGCAAAGCGAAGGAGATGATGCTTGGCGAGACGGCGACTGGTGAGCCTGGAAATCTGGGCGAGGCATTATGGCGCGCCGCTCGATGAGCGCGAGATCGCGCGTCATTATACGCTGACCAGCGACGACCTGGAAATTGTCGGCCGCCGTCGCGGCGATGCCACCCGGCTCGGCTATGCGATGCTCATGCTATATATGAGATGGCCTGGCCGTGCGCTGGAAGCGGGCGAAGTCCCGCCCGCTCCTGTGCTCGCCTATGTGGCGCAGCAACTCGGCGTCGCGCCGGCAGCCTTCGCGGATTATGCCCATCGGGACCAGACCCGTCGCGAGCATCTCGTCGAAATCCGACGATCGCACGGGTTCAGGATTTTTGACCGCAACGCTTTCCGTGAAGTTGTCGCCTTCTCGGTCCCAATCGCGCAGACCATCATACACCCCGGCCAGATGGCAGACGTCATCGTCGATGAACTCCGGCGCCTGCAGATCCTCCTGCCTTCTCCGTCGATTCTCGAAGCGGTGCTGCGGCGGGCGCGCCAGCAAGCCGAACAGCTTACCTATGAAGTGCTCACGAATGGCCTGCTGCCTGACACCCTTCAGGGCCTGGACGATTTGCTGGCCCGACGACCGGGGCAGGTCGCGACATGGCTATCCTGGATGCGCAATGCGCCACAATCGCCGGCAGCGCGCAACATCCTGCGCCTGATCGAACGGCTCGCCTATATCCGCGCGCTGGGCCTCGATCGCGCCCGTGCCGACATGATCCCGGCTTTGACTTTTGACAGGCTGGCGGACGAAGGCAGCCGCATCACACCCCAGCACCTTGGCGAACTCAATGCCCTGCGCCGCCATGCGACGCTGGCGGCAACCGGCATCCGGCTTGAGGAAAGCCTGACCGACGCCACCCTGACGATGTTCGACAAGCTGTTGGGCAGCATGGCGCGCCGCGCCGAGAACCGGACCCGCGACAAAGCCCTCAAGACGGTGCGCGAGTTGCAAGGCCACCTCCGGACGCTCACGGGGTCTTGCCGCCTCCTCATCGACGCGCGCAGCAAGGGCGTGGATTCTCTGGCGCAGATCGAGGCGCTGGACTGGCAGCACTTCGCCGTGGCCGTCGAGCAGGCCGAAGTGCTCGGGCGACCGGAAACCGTCGATCGCACCGCCGAATTGATCGAGCGGCATCGGACGGTGAAGCTCTTTGTCGGCGCTTTTCTCAACGCCTTCGAGTTTCGCGGCGCCGGCGCGGTTCAGGGGCTCCTGTCAGCGCTGGCCATCATCGCGGAGCTATATCGGACCGGCAAACGGCGCTTGCCTGATCGCGTGCCGCTACGCTTTGTGCCGCCCGCATGGCGCCCGTTCGTCCTGCGGGATGGCATCGTTGATCGTGCCGCTTATGAACTATGCGCCTTGTCGCAACTACGCGAGCGGTTGCGAGCCGGGGATATATGGGTCGCGGGAAGCCGGCAGTTTCGCGATTTCGACAGCTATCTCATACCGCCGGCGACCTTTGCGGCGCTGCGCGAGAAGGGGCCGTTGCCGCTCGCCATCGAAACGGATTTCGAGCGCCATATCGAGGAACGGCGCACCAGGCTCGACACGGCGATCGAGCAGGTAACGGTCCTTGCACGGCAAGGGGAGCTGCCCCAGGTTAAGCTTGACGAAAACGGTCTCATCATCTCGCCGCTGAAGGCGGCAACACCGCCCGCCACCGAGATTGCCCGTCGCGCCGCCTATGATCGACTGCCGCGCGTGAAGATCACCGATCTTCTGCTGGAGGTCGATGCCTGGACCGGGTTCAGCGAATGCTTCATCCATCGTCGTTCGGGCCGGGAAGCCGACGATCGCAATGCGCTGCTCACGGTCATCCTCGCCGATGGCATCAATCTCGGCCTCACACGCATGGCGGAAACCTGCCGGGGCGCAAGTCTGCGTCAGCTCGCCCATCTTCACGACTGGCACATCAGCGAAGCCGCCTATGGCGAAGCGTTGGGAAGGCTGATCGACGCCCATCGCGCCATGCCGCTCGCCGCGCTGTGGGGAGACGGCACCACTTCGTCGAGCGACGGACAGCAATTTCATGCCGGGGGCCGTGGGGCCGCGATCGGCGACATCAACGCGCGCAGCGGCAACGAACCAGGCGTTGCCTTCTACACCCATGTCTCGGATCGATATGACCCCTTCGCAAGTCGGGTGATCGCGGCGACCGCTGGCGAAGCGCCCTATGTGCTGGATGGCTTGCTGTATCACCAGACCGGCCTGACGATCGAGGAGCACTACACCGATACGGGCGGGGCATCGGACCATGTGTTCGGCCTCATGCCCTTCTTCGGCTACCGCTTCGCGCCGCGCCTGCGCGACATCAAGGAGCGTCGTTTACACCTCCTTCCCGGCCAAGAATCCGGCCCCTTGCTTGCCGGCATGACGGCCGAACCGATCGCATTGGGTCATGTCGCGGCGCATTGGGACGAACTGCTGCGGTTCGCCACGTCGATCCGCACCGGCACCGTCACTGCTTCGGCAATGCTGCGCCGCTTGTCCGCCTATCCGCGACAGAACGGACTGGCCCTCGCACTACGCGAGCTGGGCCGCCTCGAACGCTCCATTTTCATGCTCGACTGGCTGCGCGACATCGACCTGCGCCGGCGCACCCAGGCGGGCCTCAACAAAGGCGAAGCCCGCAACGCGCTCGCCCGCGCGCTCTTCTTCAACCAGCTCGGCGAACTGCGCGATCGTCGGTTCGAGAACCAGACCTATCGCGCCTCCGGCCTCAACCTGCTCGTCGCCGCCATCATCTTGTGGAACACTCGCTATCTCGAAATGGCGCTGGCGGACATCGGCACAGCCGACGAAATCGCACGCCACATCGCGCCATTGGGCTGGGAGCATATCTCGCTGACCGGTGACTATAGCTGGAATGTTGAAGATCAACCCGATCCGGACGCCTTGCGACCGCTGCGCGCCGTCAACTCCCTACTTGCCGCGTGACGTTCGCTATCCGTTCGCCCTTTCCGTGCAGATACGTCACTTTCGTGTAGTCACCCCTGCAGCATCGATCCGGCCAGTTGCACGCTGTCCTCGGAGAACTGCACTGCGCCGGGTGAAACCAGGGTCATCGGCGGCGTGGCGGTCACCCGCCCGTGCTGGGAGACGACGCGGACGTACCTGTGCCAAAGCGTGGTCGGCGGCGGCAACGACTGCAGCGCACTCGAGGCCCAGGCAGGATGCTCGCTTGCGCGCGAGGTCTGCCTTGACGATCCGCCCTCGGCCGATGGCTCCTGCGCGGTCAGCGAGCGGGTCTATTCCTGTCCGATTCCGGGCACCAGTAAGGAGCCCGCGCAGTACATCTGCGGCGGCGACGTCTACTGCGTGAACGGCGACTGCGAGGCGGTGGAACGCGAAGCCTCCGACGAGTTCAAGGACGCCGTGGTCGCGCTCAACGCACTCGGCCAGGCCAATGCCGAGTTCGACGAGGCCGCGCTCACGCTGTTCAGGGGGACGCGCGAAAGCTGCTCGCACAAGGTCTTTGGGCTTTCGAACTGCTGCTCGGGCAAGGGCGTGCCGCTCCTCACTCCCTGGCTCTGCTCCTCGGCCGAGAAGCTCCTCGACGAGAAGGACGATGCGGGCCTCTGCCACAAGGTCGGGACCTACTGCTCGTCGAGCTTCCTTGGCATCTGCGTCACCAAGAAGGACGTCTACTGCTGTTTCCAGTCCAGGATCAGCCGCATCCTTCAGGAGCAGGGCCGCCCGCAGATCGGCAAGCCCTGGGGCAAGCCCAAGACCGAGACCTGCGAGGGGTTTACGATCTTCGAGTTCCAGCAGCTTGACCTGTCGGTGATGGATTTTTCCGAGGTCTACGCCGACTTCATGGAAGCCGCGAAGCTGCCCGACGAGGCCGCCGCTCTCGTCCAGATCCAGCAGAAGATCGCCGACTATTATGCGGCGCACAAGCCATGAGGAGCTCGTCATGACCAGAAAATTCCGGAAACGGCCGCGCGGCGAGGTGCTGCAGTTTGAGGTCGGCTGCCACCGGCTCTGGACCCACATGAGCCTGTCCGAGTTCTTTGCCGTCATGGCTCTTTGCCGCCGCGGCCCTTCGACCTCTTCCGAGGTCGCGAGCGAGGCATCGACCTGGCTCGACACGCCGCTGCCGCCCGATGGCCTCGACCGCGCGCTGCACGCGGTGGCCGGACTGGGCTGGGCCCGCCTGGATGGGGGAATTTACACGATCAGCAGCGATGGGACCCGGATCATACGCAGCTGCCACATTGCCTACACGCGCATGTTGGGAAGCGGCGTCATTCACCCCGATGTCGCTGCTGCCCGAAGCTGCGCCGCAGAGTTTGAAAGGTCCTGATCATGATCCTGCGTCCCCGAACCTCTCTCACGGTGCTGGCCGCACTTCTGGCAGCACCCACCACTTTGGCGCTTGCGGCAGACCCGCACGGCGATGGCGTTGAAGTCGAGCAGCAGGAAGACGCGCTCTACTGCAAGGAGCGCAGGCTCGGGACCTGGTTCTACTGCGAGCGGCCCAAAGAAGCGCCGCGCGCGGCGGCAGGCCCCGCAGTCTCTGCGCGCAGCCAGCTTGCGGCGATCTCCGCCAATCTCGAGGAGCTGAAGGCGCGCGCCATCCTCGATCCGAGCGCCGAGAACGTCACCGCCTATGTCCGCTTCCAGCGCGAGCAGCTCGACCGCTCCTCGCTGTTCGCCGATGTCTGGCAGCGCGCTCTGTGGCAGGATCCGGGGCTCGACTACACGCTGCAGCGCCCGGTCTCGACGCTCGGCAAGCGCGCCTGGATCGACCAGCGCAAGACCGACCGCGACCTTGCCATGGCGAAGCTTTCCGGGCGCTACGGGGTGTTCTACTTCTACGCCTCGAGCTGCGGCGCCTGCGATATCTTCGCCCCGATCCTCAAAGCCGTCAGCGACAGGTACGGGCTTGCCGTCCTCGCGGTGTCAATGGACGGCGGCCCGACCGCGACCTTCCCGAACTATGTCGTCGATGCCGGGCAATACGAACGGCTCGGGCTCGGCACCGATCGCCAAGTGCCCGCGCTGGTCCTGTTCGACTCCGTGACGAAGCAACCGATGCCGATCGGTTACGGGATCCTCAGCCAGGACGAGATTATGGACCGGGTGTTCCAGCTGACCCAGGTCCAGCCCGGGAGCGACTTCTGATGCGCGGCGCGCTCACCCATCGCCTCGCCGGCGCCTCGCGCAAGGCTCTGACCGCCGTGCTCGCAGCCTCGGTCGTGCTCGCTGCCCCCACGCCTGCGCTCGCGGGCGTCGAAGGCGAGATGCAGAACTTCATGTCCGACATGGGCGCGCAGGCCAATGTCACCGGCCCTTCGGCCTATCAGGCCCAGTCGGCCCGAAGCTGCGATTTTGGTCATCTTGGAGAACACGTCGGGAACGGGCTGGTTGTTGTTGACGATCGCCCATGCGAGGAACGA
>NZ_JACIJP010000018.1 GCF_014199435.1 Sphingobium subterraneum
CATGGGACGAGATGGACACGGGCAACCTCCTTCACGACAAAGCGGGAAGGTCAGTCTGCCTCAATCAGCGCCAGCCCGCGCCCATGGGATCTTTTTTGCGTGTCCAGATAAAGCGCAGCCGAGGCATCGAGCCCCGGCTGCGCTGGTCTCTGCCGAGACCGGTTTCAGCTTGCCCGCAGGCGCTTCTCCGCTTCGTCCAGGCCGAGCTTTCCAAGAGCGGCGAAGAATGCTTCAACCCTCTCGAACGGAGCCTTGCCGAGCGCTGACTTCCTCAGCAGTTCGGCCATGGCGACCTGCTCGCTTTCCCGCAGCTTCGCTTCGCGCGCTTCCAGTGCACTCCGCTCCTTTGCGATCGCCTGTCGTTCTGCTTCGAGACTTCCTTTCCTGGCCATGATGATACCTCGTGGGTTGGCGCTGAAACCTCCCGTGCCCATCGTTCCAAGCCGCCACGACTTTGGCAAGACCTGCATCGCATATCTGGTCAGAAATAATCAGCCGCCGCTAAGTAAAATCCAGAAGAAGTCCGTCGCTCAATGCCAGTTTGAATACCCTTACCTATACAAACTAGAAACGCCTCAACCCACACAAAACGAAGGTTGCTGCATCAGGGGTATAGATGGCACACCCTACACGGCCTGACCGTAGTAAAACTGTCGGTGTTTTGCGGGCATGCGTTTGTCTGCCGCCGTATGACATATGTCCGACATCGTGGCGGACAACGCAAATGCGCCATTTAGGCGTCTGACACCGTCACACACCTGTAGTTCATGTCGCTTGACTTGCCAAGCACGGTCCAATCGCCTAGAAAGGTTGTCGCGCAATTCCCATCGGGCCCTCGCAGAGGGCTAGATGATGACAGACGAAACCCGCGTCTCCGTTCGCCTGCCAAGGCGGCTTGCCGAAGCGCTCGACAAGGCCGCCGAAGCGCAATCGGTCAACACTTCGATCATCCTGCGCGCCGCGCTCGAAACCTATCTCGGTACGCTAGCTGGCGCTGGCGATGCTGAGCGGCGCCGACAGTTTTCAGCCGAATATCTTTTCCTCGTCGCGGACCTGATCGCCCAGCGCGAATATCCCGACGTTCATAACGAACTGCTGATCGAAGCCGAACGCCGGATGGAGGCGCTCCATGGCGCGGCCTGACGCCTGGTCCGATCAGACCCGCCCGGGCAAACTGCTGCACCATTCCGCGCGCGGCACGACACCGCGCAACGCTGGAAACTTCACCCGCGGATCGCAGCTCATCACCCATGAATACCTGATGTGGTTCGCCTCTGCGCGGCTCCCTTTCCTGGTCTGGTTCTTCACCTTCCTGTTCGTGCTCTCGGTGGTCCTCGCGCTGCGGCTTCACGAACACGAAATCGAGATGATCCTGATGCGGATCTATGCCGCCGGTTGGGCCTTCATGGAGTTCTCGCCGAGCAAGGTGATCAACCTCACCGTGCCATCGGGCGAAGTGATCCCGGCGCCGATCTCGATGGTGGCCTCGCACCCCGATGTGGTGATCGCCTGGAACAAGCTGACGCGTGCGGTCCTCGGCTCGCTGTTCATTTCGTTGTTTATCGCACTGCCGCTCACGGTGTGGTTCGTCGATTATTCGCGGAAGCGCGGAAAGGCCATTCTGGAAGAGCGGCACCAGCGCGGTGCCATGCTGGTGGACGCGCCTGCGCTCGCCGCGGCCATACACGAACACAACCGCGCTGCGCTGATTGCTGAAGTTGCCGAGCGGCTCCCGGGAAAGTCGCTGGAGCAGGTCCTCGCCATGCCGCTCATGGAGCGCAAGGCGGCCGGTATCCACCACGCCTATACCATTGCGGGCGTGCCTTATCCCTGGCGGACCGAGCAAGCCCACGCGATGATGATCGGCTCGACCGGAACGGGCAAGACGACGCAGATGCGCGACCTCATCGAGCGCGCCGGGAGCGAAGGCTGGCAGCTCAATGCCGGACAGCTCGCCGCCGGCGTTGCCGTGCTGTCGGGCAAGGACCGCTTCCTCAACATCCAGGGTGTCGCGGGTGCGGGCAAGTCGACGCTCCTCGGCGCGCTCGACAAGGTGCTCGCCGCCGAAGGGGTCAAGCTCGTTGGCCTCGCCTTCCAGAACAAGATGGTTGCTGACCTTCGCGGTGGAGGCACGGGCGCGATGACTGCCGAGCAGATGCGCGAGGCCGGGATCGAAGCCTGGACGATTGCCAGCTTCGTCAACCGCTATGCCGGGCCCGCCGCGCAAGGCCAGGGCGAACGGTTCGAGACAGCGCGCACCGCGCTCCAGAACACGGTCATCATCACCGACGAAAGTTCCATGGTCTCCTCGCGCGACATGGCGAGCCTGACGATGATCGCCGAGCGGCTAGAGCTCGCCAAGGCTCCGTTCATGGGCGACCGCCAGCAGCTCTCGGCGATCGAGCAGGGCAAGATGTTCGCGGTATCCCAGGCCGCCGGGCAGGCGACAGTCAGGATGGATGAGAACATCCGCCAGAAGGGTTCGCCGCTGCTGCTCGCGGTGGCTGGCCTGTCGAACGAAGGCCATGCCGGTCTGGCGCTCGATCTCCTGGCGGCGCACGGCCGGGTGATCGAGGACAAGGCCGATCATATTGCCGCAGCCGCAGACCTCTGGTTATCGCTTGCTCCAGAGGAGCGCGCGCGCACAGCTATATTCACGGCGGGCCGCGACGACCGCACCCGGATCAACGGCCTCGTGCAGCAGGGCCTGCTCAAGGAGGGCAGCCTCACCGGACCTGGCGTCCCCTTCTCTACGCTGCAAAGCGCCAACGCCACCCGTGAGGAGATGCGCTTTGCCTCGACCTACCGGCCCGGCCAGGTGCTCGAAGCGCGGATGGACGTGCGCGAACTGGGGCTGAGGCGCGGCGAATATGACGTGGTGGTGATCGGCCGCGATGGCAAAGTGACGCTGGAGCGCGAGGGCAAGCGCAAGGTCATCGACCCCGACAGGATCGATCCGCAGCACCGTTTCGACCGGATCGGGCTCTACGACCGCAAGGACATTACCCTCCACGGCGGCGAGACGGTGTTCTGGCGCGAAAAGGATGCCGCCCGTGACATCGCCAAGTCGACCTATGCGACGGTCGTCTCGGCAACTGGGCACGCGGTGACGCTTGAGCTTGCCGACAAGCGCCAGCTCACCCTGCCCTCCAGTGATCCCATGCTGCGGCGGCTTGACCTGGGCTATGCGCTCAACGCGCACATGGCGCAGGGCATGACCCAGGCCCAAGCAATCGAGGTGATCTCTTCACGGCAGCGCAACCTCGCCACCCAGCGTACCCAGAACGTGCTCAATACCCGCGCGACCGACGACATGCGGGTCGTGACCAACGACCTCGAGGCGCTCAAGTTCCAGCTCGACCGGACGCCGGGCAACAAGACCTCGGCGCTCGAGACGGTCGGCAGGCTCGAGGTTGACGCGAGGCCCGCGAACCCGATCGAGCCTCGCCAGCTCCCCGAACTCAGGATGAGCCCGGAACTGAAGGCGAAGCTCGATGTTGTCCTTGGCCCGGTCGCAGCGGCGGCGGTGCGCCAGCTCCCCGTCCCGGAAAAATCACTGGGACTGGACCTGTGAGGCCCCAGCCCTTGTTTTCGCGTGAGCGGCGCACGCGCCTGTTCGATGGCTGCCAGGCGGCACTTGTCTGGCTGGCGGTGCTCGCCAGTGTTGTCGCCGATCGCGAGGTCGAGAGACTGGCGCTTGCTGCCATGGCAGCCGTGGCGCTCGCCGCAGCCTTCGTTGCGCTTTGCCCCGCGGCCCCAGCCCCGCAACCGCGAGCTGCATCAACCACAACCAGGGAGGACGAGAACCATGTCCTATGACCATCAGGAAATCGGCGACTTTGCCAACGAACGCGACGCTCAGGACTGGGCCGAGCGCAACGGCATCGATGTTCGCGACCTGCATCTGCGCGCGGTGCGCGGGCGCGGCGTGACCCTGAGCGTGCGCCGGTCGGCGCTCGGCGATTCTGCAACCAGCGACCTCTCCTACGGCCGCCGGACCGGCTTTTTCTAACCAAAGAGGAGATCACCCATGAAGATTTACCTGTCGCTGTCGCTGCTTGCCCTTGGTGCTCAGCCTGCCCTCGCTTCGTCGCAAATGGCCAGCAATGACACGGCCGCGATCGAGCCCGCCGGTTCGCTCGGTGATGCGCGCAGGCAAGAACTGCAGCGCGTCGCTGATGCCCTGTCGGCCGAAATGGGCACGAAGGCTGGCGCGACCACGCGCGAACCGGTGGAAGTGCTGAAGGCGCGGGTCAAGGCGATGAAGCGCCCTGCCCCGTCCGATGCGCCGCCGCCTTGCGAGGATTGTCCTGAAAAGGCCGCAGCGCCTCGCCCCAGTTCTGCCAGCCAGGAGCGCAACCACGACTGCATCGACTGCGTCGAGGAAGCGATCCTGGCCTGACCAGAAGGCGCGGTCCGGGCCGCCTCCCACCGGGCCGCGCCCATCATTCACGCAAGCCGGCACTGGGCAATGTTTGCTCGATCGGCTATCAGCGCAGGCGCCGACCGTGTTCCGGGCGGTATCCTCCAGCAAGACTGCACGCGCCAAGGCCCATGATGTCATCTCGCTCCCACGCCTCCAGGTTCCACGACGGCACTATCGAACCGGGTGCGCGCGGACCGATCCTGCGCGACGATGACGGGATGTGCTGGCGGCTCGGATTTTGTCGATGAAACCACTGCCAATGGGCTGAAGGGGCGCGTCCGCGTGCGCGGGCGCATCGTCGAGGTCGACCGGATCGAGGTCGAATACGTCGAGATACAGGACGGCGCCTGAGGCACTCAGATCAGCTTTCCGTAAGTGTCCGGCTTGCCCACAGCAGAGCCTCCCAATCCTCGGGCGGGTTGCCCTTCTCGAGCATGGACTTGAACACGGCATAGGCATCGGTCTTCGCGCCATAGGTGCGCAGCGTGTCGCTGTCGTTGACCCAAGCGAAGATGATGATCTTAGCGGCTGTCGAATAGCGGAAGAACAGGCGGAAGCGGCCATTTCCGAACTTTGCCCGAAACCAGTGCTTGCGCGCCGGACCCAGCGTCCCGCCCTGGCGGAATTCGGGGCGAGCGGGATCGATGGAGATCACCTCGAACATCAGTTTGCGGAGTGCTGTCAGAAGTTTGGCATTGGCAGTCGACGCGTATCCACCCGGATCCTTCTCGCGGGCGCGTTCAACCGCGAGCGTCAACTTCTCAAGCTGTTCGAGAAAAAGCGGATGAGCGTAAAGCGTCCAACCGTTGACCGTCAGCCCTTCAGGAATGGGTTTCTTCTTCAAAGGGCGACGTCGCCATCGATCGCGTCATCGAGATCGACCGGAACATCGGCGGTGAGCGCCGTGATGCGCGCTGCCAATTCGGGGCCAAGCGCCTTCACGGCCTCGGGATGACGCTTCAGATCGGCCGCCAGAAAGTTCAGGAAGCTGTCGATTGCCGGATCTTCGTTGTCGTCGGCCCGGCAGACGGTAACCCCCCCATCGCTCACGCGAAAGGCAATGCGGCCGCCATAGTCGACGCCAAGCGCCTGACGCACAGCCTTGGGGATCGTCGTTTGACCCTTGGCGGTGATGGTGCTGATTTCTTCGAGTGAGATCGCCATGATGCTCTCCATACCGGGGATTGGGGTAAGGAATAATTCTTACATTGTCAAGGTTCCCACTCTTGGATCGACAGAAATCAGTGTATTTTATTCGCCGCACATCATGCGGAGAATAGCCGTTCGAATGTCCGCATCTCCGCCGATGGGGGTGAGGCGATCGGCGCTTCGCGCCGAGGTTCGGTATGGGTGCGGGGGGCATACCCTTTTCCTGGCAGATCATTGAAAATCCGGCGAGAACCGGATATGATCTTGCCAGCGCAAGGAGCCCCGCCATGGACCACAATCGTTACGGACTGGATGGCTTGCCGCTAGCCTGCCGCCAAGCGAACACTGACCCTGTCACTGGTCTACCGTTGCCGAGGATTCCGCAGGCAGGTGCCTCAGACCAGATCGGCAACCCATACGTTTTGCCTACGGTGCTCGGAGGTATGGCAATCTTCCTGATCGTGTTCGCGGTGCAGTCCGGTATCTTGGGCTGACCCTATCCGCGCCGCCTGGCCACGTGCAGGTGATCCCGCGCCGGGTTGTCGGGGAACCTCTCGAAGTCGACCGCATAATTCGGGCCTAAGCGTTCACGCACGCGTTCCGCCCATTGTTCCCCCTGCTGGTCGGAGATGTTGTTCCCGCGGAAGTCGAGAGCCCGGTTGTCGTAGTGCGCCGAGCCGGATGCATGCTGGTTGCTGTCATTCCCGGAAGTTACCACCGGGCGCGGCAGCCCGAGCGCCCTTGCTTCCTCCGCCACCACGCCCATGGCCGGGACGAGATCACCGTCTATCCGGCCGAGACGCGCGCCACCCTTGACGCCCATGCCCAGTTCCCTCGCCAGCTTGGCGCCATCGACGGGGCCATCGGGGGCGGCAAGCAGCGTTCCACCTTCGAGGGACGAGGCCACGAGCGGCGGCGAGCGATCGGCAGGCGGAAGCGCTGCGTCTTGCGGCATGCCGAGATCGGCATGGCTGCCAAGCTTGCCCTGCCCGGCGATTGCAACGACGTCGCCCAGTTCGTCGATCCGGCGGTTCCTGAGGTCGCTCAGCAGGTCATCCATGATGTAGCTGATTGCCTGGTCGCGCCTTGCCATGTCGCGGTAATCGAGGCGGGGATTGGCAATGTCGGGCAGGTGCCACTCGGGGTGCTCGCGTTGCAGCGCCTCGTAACGATCCTGGATCAGGTTCGACATGTCGCTCGAGATCTGGAACCCGTGGCTTTGGGCATAGCTCGCTTCGCTCATCATCCGGCTGCCGATCTCGCGGTAGCGCGCGGCGGCGGCGCGGCGCTCCTGGGCTTCGGAGACCCGCCAGTCGGAGCCCTCGCTGTTGGTCCGGCTCTGGCTGGCATCGGTGTAGTCGGAGCTCTGGCTGAACGTGCCCGAAGATTGCACGTCGCCGCTGTTGCCGCTGACGACGACGCGGCTGCTGACATCCTCGGACTTGTCAGTGCCGCGGGTGACCTGCTTCGTTGCTGATCGTTCCGAACTCGTTCTGGCGTCGTCCCCCCATTCCCTTCTACCGTAGATCGAGGTGCCAAGCCCTGCGGAAACGCCGCTGCCTGCCAGATCCTTGCCTGGAGTCCCGACGGTTCCGTTAGCCGAACCTGTGAGTGAGCCGCCAAACGCCCTTTGATCGAAATTCCCGCTCGAACGGCTGTTCCCCTGCCGCAGGATCAGATCGTCGTTGGTCACCTCGCGCGTCGACTTGCCGGCCGAGCCTTCGACCATGACATTGCCGCCGACATTGTGGGTGTCGGACGCGCGTGACCCGCGTTCGCTGCGGCTTCCGGTCACCTGGCTGCTGGCGCTGACCGCGCTTCCAAAGGTTCCGCGTGTGCTGCTCCAACTCGCCGAGGTGCCGTTCTCGATCCGGTCGGCCTCATTGAGGTACCACTGGCCCTGATTTCGCAAATCGCTGGCATAGCCGCGCGTCATCGAAGCCTTGAACGGCAACTGCGAGATTGCTCCACTGGTGTCGAACACCCGCGCGCCGCTGCCATAGGCATGGGTCATGGCGCCATCGTCGCTTCTGAGGCCCATGTGGCTTGCACCCAAGGCCAGATTGGGGGCCTGGTTCCACTGCGCCATCTGGCGGTTGTTGGCGTTGAAGTTACCATGGCTGACATCGCCGAATGTGTAGTTGCCGGTAGTCCGCTCGAGCGCGGCAGCATCGGCTGCCCCTTGCGGCGCGCTGAGCATCGAGCCCATGTTCGAGGCGACCGACATGGTGCCGCGCATGACCATGAGCGCGAGCACCGGGACCGACATCATCAGGAACCCGGCCATCGTCGCGATGTCCTGGTTGACCGCGTCGATTCCCGCCCAGTTGGCGAGCGCAATCCCGCCCGCCGCCGCCGCATTGGTCTGTGCGGTCAGCCGGTCCATGATGAACATGTGGATGAGGACGTAGATCGGTCCCCAGGCGGCGAGGTAGAAGAAGCCGGCGAAGTAGCCCTTGAGCGTCGCGATGCCGCTTTTCGGGAACAGCAGCAGTGGGAAGATGATCGGGAAGAGCGCGTAGAACACGACCGTCAGCACGACGTTCAGCACCGGAATCCAGATCAGCCCCTGCTCGGCCGTGGTGGTCATAGCGTTGCGGGTCTGGGCATCGGCGCGCTGGAGCGCGAAGGAATCGCTGTCGGCATTGCCGAAGTCGAGCTGGGCGGCCTCGAAGGCATCGACCACGCTCTTCTGCTTGAGGAACTGGTTGCGCGGCATGGCGGCGCCGGTGAGCAGCTGCGAAATCACCGGCACGTCGGTGGCAAGCTTGGCCCCGGCGGCGGCCTGGCTGAGCTTGGGGTACATGGTGTGGGCAAAGGGCAGCGCATAGGCATTGATCTCGGCTTCCCACTGCCCGTCGATCAGCGTCCAGGCCTCGGCACAGGTCTTGCCCTCGATGTCTACCGAGCCGGCGCCGGTATCGGTCAGGTACTTCATGCCGCGGTTGGTCGCGGCATTGGCCCCAAGGTCGGCCCAGAGATCGGTAGATTCGCTGAGCAGCTTCAGACTCTTTGTGCCCAAGAGGATGTCGTAATAGGCGCATTGCTTGAGGTAACCGTCGAGGTTCGCCTTGAAGACGGGATTGCGGATCTCGAAGCCGCGCACCTTGTCCCACATCCGCGCGCCGTAGACGAAGCCGCCATTCGAGTAATTGAGAGCGGCGGGCATGACGAAGACCGTCTCGGCCGTGCGGGTAAAATAGTCGCTCACCTGGCTGGTGAATGAGGCCATGACGCCGAGCCCGATCGGCACATTGGCCACCGTGGCGGGGGCAAGCCCCGGATTGACGCGGTCGGTGACCTTGACGGTGACCGTCGGCACCATGAGCACGAGGTAGATCAGCGTAGACTGAATGAACCAGCGAAACCAGGCGCGCCAGTCGAGGTCCATGGCGGTGACGAGGAGCGCGTAGATCAACCCCATCACCATCACGACGCGGATCACCGACTTGAACCCGCCCGAACCGGTCCAGGCAGCGATGGCGTTGAAGGTATTGACGAGGTACTCGCCGCCGCCGACTGTGAAGACCTCGAGCATCGTGCGGTTACCGCCCCTACTGGACTTGGCTGCTCAGAGTGCGCGAGAAGCGCAGCGCCGCCGACATCTGCGGGGAAAGCTGGCTGCGCAGCGTCTTTTCGAGCATCTGCGTGCGCTGGATCAGCGCGAAGGTCTGGTCGAAGCGTGCCGAGGTGCGCGCCGCGAGGCCGAGGAAGTTGCGCCGGGTCTCGTAAAGTCCCTCGCGCCATTCGCGCAAACTATCGGCGTCCGCCCCGTTGAAGTCCGAGCGCGCGTTCACCGCCATGTCGATGAAGCGCATGGTCATGGTGGTGACGAGGTCGACTGCGACGATTTCGGAAAGGTCGTTGATCTCCTGGACGGAGATGCCGAACTCGGCCGCCGCGCTCACGGTGATGATTTTGTAGACGGGAACGCTTGCCATGCCGAGCAGCTGGACTTCGGCCGGGGTGAGTGAAGCGCCGGGATCGCGGACCTTGAGGGCCATGCTTTCGATCAGCGCGCGGACCTTGGCCTTCAAAGCCACATTGGGTCCGATCACCAGCGAGGTCTCGGTGGGAGCCATGCACTTGGCCGTGTCCGATCCGCAGGACCAGACCTTGTGCGGCGCGGCCGAAGTGCCGTCGAGCATGGCGCTGATCAGCGCGGAGTCCGCCGGGCCGATGAACTGGACCCGCGGTTTGCCGCCACTGCCGTTGGGATCGTAGATCACGGTCCCGACCAGCGTCATCAGGAACTCGCGGAACTGGGTGTCGAAACCGCCGTACTTCTTGCCGAGCGCTTCCCAGGTGTAATTGTTGGGCATCCCGGCCTGTTCCTTCATGTCGGGATCGGAATTCGCGCTCTTCAGGGCCTCGCGCTGCCCGCCATTGTTGCACTGCTGGCGCGCCCGCGCCCAGTCGGCGACCGCACCCTGGCTGTTGGCGATTGCCTCGCAGATGACCGACGAGGCGGTGTCCGAGGTCGGCCAGAGCCCGCCGACCAGCGCCTGCGCGGTCTCGCAGCTCGAAATGTTCATCTGGTTCATCTGCTGCACCTTCTGGGCAAGCTCATCCATGACCTTGCCGATCTCGGGCGAGATCGTGTCGATCGCGAGCTTGAAGGCGAAGCCGAGCGCATTGTTGGCCGTGGCTTTGAGCATCGCGACCAACTCGGCGGTGTTGATGAACGAGAACGAGCCGGCAAACAGGTCGATGCCGCCGCAGCCGGCGCGTGCGTGCGGCAGCTGGATGTTGAAGGGCTGGATGTTCTTCTGCGGAAAGCGCGACCACATGGCGCCGCCCGAATAATAGCCCGCCGACTGGCCCTGATAGGCCCAGTCGGCCCGAAGCTGCGATTTTGGCCAGGTTGAAGAACGAACACTGAACGCTTGATTGATTCTACCAGGACCGTTGCTGACCACCGACC
>NZ_JACIJP010000019.1 GCF_014199435.1 Sphingobium subterraneum
TTATCTGGACAGTCTGCGCCGCCCGCAACATTGCAGTAAGGTCGGCGATGGACGCCCACGGTAGGCAGTTATCAGGCTGGCCGTAGCGCTGACCCAAGAGCTGGCGGAGGCCAGCCTGATAACTGCCGGGCCATAGGGCGCATCGGTGTGAGGTCAGCTTCCGGGTGGGGGGTCCGGGGGGGAGGGTTTCGTGCCGGTGTCGATCATTACCGTTTGCGAGCGCCGCGACGCCAGGGGGCTCGACGCGCATGTGCCGCTGATCCTGCGGGGAGACGCTCTCTATGATCCCGATCTCGACCGCTTCTTTGTCGACCTGCCGCTAGCGGGGATCCGCTCGCGCCATTCGCTGCGCGCCTACGCCTATGACGTTGCGGTGTGGCTTCGCTTCCTCGATGCCTGCGGCACGACGATATGGGACGCGGCCCGCGACGATGTGACCGCCTATCACCGCGCGCGGCGGCGCGGCGACGCCGCCCAGCGGATCAGCGCGGCAAGCTGGAACCGGGCAGTCGCCAGCCTCGATCGCCTCTACCGCTGGGGTAAGAGCCAAGGGCTGATTGCCGAAGCGCCGTTCAGTCGGCGCGCTATATGGCGACCGGCGCATGGGGGGCGTCGGGGCATGATCGCCGCGCGCAACGACGCCTATGAACGCACTGCCAAGCGATCGGATGTGCGGTTCGTCACGATGGACGACTACCGCATTTTCCGCGACGTCGGTCTGCGCGGCCTCGCCCTTGACGGTACGGAACGCCCCGGCGCTCGCGATCGCAACGGGCTGCGCAACGCGCTGTTCGCCGATCTTCTCGTCACAACCGGCCTGCGTCTCGAAGAGGCGTCGGGCCTGCTCGCCGATGAGCTTGCGGCCATCGATCACGACCACGATCAGGCTCAGCAGCTTTGGCTGCGCCTGCCGCCGCCGCTCACCAAGGGCGACCGCGGACGCAGCGTCCTGGTCCCGCGCCGGCTCCTTCGTCAGATCACCGCCTATGTCGCCGTCGAGCGCGCCGCGGGCGTGACCAAGTTCGCCGCGCGCGACGGTGCGGCCAGGTTCGAGCGACCGATCCACGTCACCCGCGCCGGTCTCGACCGCATGCGCGATGTCTGCACCCCGGAGGAACGATGCCGCCTGATCCTGTGCGACGAGGATGGAACGCCCCGCGAGCCGGTGGCGCTATGGCTGACCGAGGTCGGGCAGCCTGTCCGCCCCAACTCGTGGGAGGTGATCTTCACCCGGGCCTGCAAGCGGTGCGAGGAGAACGGCTTCCCGCTGTCGATCAGCCCGCACCAGCTTCGCCACACCTTCGCAGTCCATATGCTCGCTCTGCTGATCCAGCAGCGACTGCGCGAGGCCGCACTGCCGGTGGGGCCGGTGGAGAGCTATCGGCTGATCCTGGGCGACCCGCTGCAACAGGTGCAACGCCTGCTCGGCCACGCGAGCCTCGCCACCACCTATGTCTATCTCGACCATATCGCGACCCGCGCCGATACGGTGGATGCGGCCGTCGAGGAGCTGCTGGCGCTGTTGCCGGGACCGCAGGGCGCATGAGCGAGCGTCCCCGCAAGGGCCGGCCTGTCGCCTTCGCGCCCATCACGCCGGAGCGACCGCAGCCCGATCCGGTGTTCGGCCTCAAGTTCACCATCGAGGCGCGGCATGGCGGGACGGTCCTGGTCGATATGACCGCGCTCGATCCTCGCCCGCTCGCCATCGCCTTTGCCGGTGCGCTGCGTCGGTCGGCCGCGCTCGGGGGACCGATCGGTGCGGCCAGCGTCATCAAGCAGTATGTCCAGGTCTATCGTCACTTCTTCGCCTGGCTTGCCGACGAAGGACTGAAGGTGGTTGGCGTCAGCGACCTGCGCGCGGTCCATATCGATGGTTTCGCATCCGCGCTCGAACGGCGTGGGATGGGCGCGATCCACCGTCACATGACGGTCAGCAAGATCATCAACACACTGCGCGCGATCGAAGCAGACCGGCCCGATCGGATCGCACCCGAGCTGCATGAGCGGCTGCGCTACACGCTGGCCACTTCGGCGGGCCGCTCGACCCCGCGCGATGCCTACAGCCCCTTCGTCGCCCGCGCGCTGCGCGACGCGGCGCGAGCCGATGTCGAAGCGATGTTCCGCCGTCTCGGCGCCGACGATCGGACCGACGAGGGTGATCCGGCCATCACCGCCGCCCGCGCCGATGTCGAAGCGATCATCGCGCGGCAGGGCTTTATCGTCGCAGACCAGCCCGAGCTGAAGAGCCTTTATTTCATGCGCATGCGCCGCAACCTGCCAACCGCGACGCTCATCGACGACCTGCATGGCCGGCATCATCTGCTCGCGCGCGACCTGCCGGCGCTGCTCGTGCTGCTCACGCTTGAGACGGGCCTTGAGCCCGAGTGCCTGAAGACGCTGACCGTGGACTGTCTCGCCAATGCCCATGCCGGCACGGTGGAGCTGCGCTATCTGAAGCGCCGGGCTCGCGGCGCCGAGCACAAGAGCATGCGCATCCGCGACGGCGGTGGCGGCACGCCGGGCGGGCTGATCCGCCGCCTGATCGACGCCACGGCGGCTGCCCGCGAGCACCTGCCCGGCGATTGCCTGTGGGCCTATCACAACGTCGGCGGCCTTCGCGCCGGCATAGTCGACCTCAAGTATCCGCTCCCCGCCTGGGCTCGCCGCTGTGGCATTGTCGACGATAACGGCAAGCCGCTGCATCTGCTGCTTTCCCGGCTGCGCAAGACCCACAAGGCGCTGTGGTACACCAAGACCGAGGGGCACATGGCCCGCTTCGCGGTCGGTCACACGCGCGAGGTCGCGGCGCGCCATTATGCCGACCTGCCGTCGCTCCGGCCCCTGCACGAGGCGGCCGTCGCCGATGCCTTTCGCGAGGCGGTCGCCGCCGCGATGCCGACCGTCCTCGCGCCCACGGCCGAGCAGGCGCTGCGCGAAGCGCCCGAGCAGGCGGCGCCGTTGATGTCGGCCGATACGGTGGGGCCGTTGCTCGACGGCGAACAGGATGTCTGGCTCGCCGCCTGCTCGGGCTTCCATAGCAGCCCCTTCTCCGAGGCCGGCTCACCCTGCGCGCAGCCCTTCTGGGGCTGCCTCGATTGCCCCAACGCCGTCATCACCGCGCGCAAGCTTCCCGCGATCCTCGCCTTCCTCGCGTTCGTCGAAGAGCAGCGACCGAGCCTCCCGGCGAGCGACTGGGCGGCCAAGTTCGGCCGCGTCCATTCCCGCATCACGACCCAGGTCCTGCCGGTCTTCTCCGATGCCGTTATCGCCGATGCGCGCCGGCAGATGGAGAGCGAGCGGCTCTATCTGCCGCCGGAAGCACGCGCATGATCACGCCCGCCCATGCCCGCGCACCCGCGTTCGACGATCGGCCCGTGCTGGCCACTGCGCCGCTCAAGGCGGGCCACGCCCGCGAAGAGCTGTCGCGGGTCGGCGACTCAAGCTGGGATCTCGGTCCCGCCGTGTTCCGCGAGAACGCGCGGCGCTGCCATGTCACCGTGCATTTCGACGTGCTCGAACATGCCGATGTGCAGGCGGCGATGCGTGCCTATCTCTACGCCCGCCTCAACGTCGATCTTCCCGGCTACCGCCCGAAGCTGCCGCCGGCGAGCATCCGCCAGGCATTCAACCGCGCACGCCGGTTCTTCGCCTTCGCGCGCCTGACGCTTGGAGGGCTCGACCTTGGCCGCATCGATCAGGCGCTGGCCGATGCCTATGCCAGGCATCTTCGCCACGATTCTGCCCGGCGACCCGTCATAGTCGGCCACCTCCTCGAAGTGGTCTCCGATCTCTATCACTATCGTGACCGCCTCGCTGGCGGAGGCCTCGCGTTTGAGCCCTGGGCCGGACAGGCACCCGCCCGCGTCGCAGGCTATCGGCACGTCGTTGAGAACCGTACCCCGCGGTTTCCGGAAGATGTCATCGCCGCACTGCTCGCCTGGTCATTGCGCTACGTCACCGTCTTCGCGCACGATATTCTATCGGCTCGGGCCGCGCTGGATCGGCTCGAGGCGCGCCGCGCCCGGCTGCTTGCCGCCGAGCGCGGACTGCCTGGCGCAGAGCGCCGCCTGCGGCAGCGCGCGCGCCTCGAGCGCCATATCGCGCGTCGAGCCCGGCAAGGCCGCGGCGTGCCGATCTGGACGACCGCGCATAACGGCGTCACGCGCACCGATCCCCGCACCGGAGAAGCGACGCCGCCGATCAACGTCCATCTTCTCCATCTTCATGCCGGTGTCGATGCTGAGGCGGAACCGGCCATGCATTTCGGACTCGCCAAGGGCGTCTCCGCCCTGATCGAAGCCGCTGCCGCCGACCTGGGCGTCGAAGTGGGCGGCATGGACACGCCGATCTCGATTGATCCCGATAGCGGTCGGCCATGGCGCGCACGCTTCGATGCGAAGACGCTCGCACAAGAGGAACGGATGCTTCAGGCGGCCGCCTATATAGTGTGCGCTTACCTCACCGGCATGCGCGACTGCGAGGTGCAGGCGATGCGGCGGGGGTGCCTCTCGATCGCGCGCAGCGAGGATGGCCTGGTCGAGCGGCATCGCATTCGATCGACCATCTACAAGCGTCGGTCGACCATGGGCGAGGCGGCGAGCTGGGTGACGATCGAGCCGGTCGCAGACGCGATAGCGGTGCTTGAACGCCTGTCGGCAAGACCGACGCGCGCCAGCGGCAGCGATACGCTCTGGCCGGTGCTACGCCCCGGCGCCGCCACCAAGACGCATCTGTCGAGCGAGGTGGTCCGCCAACTCAACGCCTTCCGCGACCACCTCAACGCTGCCTTCGGCAGCCCTGATGTGCCGGTCATCCCGTCCGGACCCGGTGGCAAGCCGTGGCGCATAACGACGCGGCAGTTCCGCCGCACCATCGCATGGCACATCGCCAACCGTCCGTTCGGCACCATCGCCGGCATGATCCAGTATAAGCACGCCTCGGTCGCCGCTTTCGAGGGCTATGCCGGAACCAGCGCATCGGGGTTTCGCGCCGAGGTCGAGGCGCAGCGCCGGCTCGGTCAGCAGGGCGACCTGCTGGACTATTTCGACCGGCGGCAGGGCGGTGCCTCACTCGCGGGGCCGGCGGGACCACGCATCGCGCGGACGCTCGACGATGCGGCCGTGCAGCTCGGGCCCTTGCCCGCCATGATCGCCGACCGCTCCCGGCTACGTGTCATGCTCGCCAGCGTCGCGCGAACCCTCCATGTCGGCCTCCTCGCGGATTGCTTCTTCGATCCCGCCACCGCGCTCTGCCTCAAGCGCGTGACCACCCCCGATCCCAAGCAGCCGCTCACGGCGCTGTGCGAGCCGACCCGCTGTCCCAACGCCTGCATCACCGCCCGTCACAGGCCAGCTTGGGAACGCGCGGCCGATGATGCCAGGGCATTGCTGCGCGAACGACGTCTGTCGGATCTTCAACGCCATGCACTCGCCACCGAGATCAACCGGCTCACTACCGTGATCGACGCCATCGGCCCCGCGCCGCCGGAGGCCAACCCCGGCTGACGGCGGAAGCTCTGCGCCGGTCGGCGCGCTGGCGCAACGGCGTTGCCGTCCTCCGCTTCGCTGCGGCCCTACGGGTGCGCAACCGCGCTTGTGCCCGGCGCTAGTCGAGCTCCGCCGCCGGGGATGGCCCCCGACGGGCAAGCGGAGTTCAGATCATGCCAACTCAGGTACGAGCCGACGTCTATACTCGGGTCACCGAGGCGATCCTTGCAGCGATCGAAGCCGGTACGGGCAACTGGCGCATGCCATGGCATCACAGCGGCGCCGATGTCACCCGGCCGACCAACATCGCCAGCGGCAAGCCCTATCGCGGCATCAACACGGTGTCGCTCTGGGCGGCGGCCTATGGCGGCGGCTATGCGAGCGGGGTCTGGGGCACTTATCGTCAGTGGCAGGACCGCGGCGCCCAGGTCCGCAAGGGCGAGCAGGCCAGCCTCGGCGTCCTCTGGAAGGAGATCAGCCGGCGCGACGACGAGCAGGATGACGAAGATGGCGGCAAGGGACGGCGGCTCTTCGCCCGGGCGTTCAGCCTGTTCAACGCCGATCAGGTCGACGGCTACGCGCCCGAGCCCGGGCCGGTCCTGCCCGAGAGCGAGCGCCTTGCGGCCGCCGAGGCCTTCATCGCCGCGCTCGGTATCGACACGGTCTACGGGTCGAGCAGCGCCTATTACCATCTCGGCGAAGACCGCATCTACATGCCGCACTTCGCAACCTTCCGTAGCGCGCATGGATTCTACGGCACCCATATCCACGAGTGTGCCCATGCCAGCGGCGCGGCGCATCGGCTCGACCGGGATTTCAGCGCCAGGTGGACCAAGGACGCGCTCGCGATGGAGGAAGCGACCGCCGAGCTGACCGCCTCGTTCCTGCTTGCCGACCTCGGCATCGCGCACGATCCGCGTCCCGATCATGCCGCCTATATCGCCTCCTGGCTTGAGGTGCTGAAGAACGACAGCCGCGCGATCTTCACTGCGGCCAGCAAGGCGCAGGCGGCGGCCGATTGGATGCACGCCCAGCAGCCGTGACGCTCACGCGGCCCGCACCTCGGCGCCGAGCGCATCAAGCAGCGGACAGCCCGGATCCTGACCGGCATCGCAGGCTCGCACCGAGTCTGCCAGAACCCGTTCCATCCGCCTGAGGTCCGCGATCCGCGCGCGCACATCCTGCAGATGCGACGCCGCGAGCTCGCGGACTTCGGTGCAGGAGGCCTGGCCGCCGGCCGCGAGTCCGAGCAAGGCGCGCACCTCGTCAAGGGTGAAGCCCAGCTCCCTCGCACGGCGCACGAAGCCCAGGCGAGCCACGTCCTCCCGACCGTAGCTGCGGTAACGGCCCCGCCGCGGCGGAACGGGCAGCAGCCCGATCCGCTCGTAATAGCGGATCGTCTCGATGTTGCAGCTGGTACGGCGCGAGAGTTCGCCGATCTGGATCGCGGCGGTTGCGGCCATCTTCAAAATACCTCTTGAGTCTGTAGTCGCTACAGATGGTAGGATAGCTGCATGCCCGCCACAAGGAGTCGCCCGTGACCCAGACACCAAGCCCGCCCAAGGGGATAAGTACCGCCGCGCTTACCCTGGCGGGGATCGCCGCCGCGTTCGGCGTCGCTGCCTGCTGCGCACTGCCGATCCTCTTGGCATCCGCCGGCATCGGCGCGGCCTGGCTCAGCGGCGTGGCCTTCGTCTCCGCGCCCTATCGCACGCCGCTCCTCGTGATCGGCGCATTATGCCTCGTCGCCGGCGCCGCGCTGCTATTGCGCCAGCAACTCGCCGCCATGCGCTGCGGCCCGGACGGCGTGTGCACGCCGCGCTGGACGCGCATCCTCACTCTCGCCGGCCTATTGGTCGGCGCGGCACTGCTCTGGGCGGGTTATAGCTATGTCTGACGTCGTTCCGGAGCTGCACTCGACCCTGACCTGTCCGCACTGCGGACATCAGGCGACCGAGACGATGCCGACCAACGCATGCCAGTTTTTCTATGACTGCCGGGGCTGCGGCGCGGTCCTCAAGCCCAAGCAGGGCGATTGCTGCGTCTTTTGTTCCTATGGCGACGTTCCGTGTCCGCCGATCCAGATCGAGGGCAAGGGCGCGTCCTGCTGCGGCTGAAGACAAGCCGTGACGCTTGCCACCCCCGCTGACGCTGCCCCTGAACCGACGGTTGCATTCCCCGACGGCACCGTCGTCCCGGACTGGACTGCGGTCACCGCGCCAAGCGCCCATTCGGCCCTGACAGCGCTGTTCGCGGCATTTATCGGCCGCAGGTGGCATGGCATCGACAGCACCGAGGACGAGGTGCGGCGTGCCATCCTCCGGGCCTATGTCACCCAGGGCCACGCGCCGGCGCCGGTGGAGATCGCTGCCGCGGTTGCGCTCCCGCCCGGCGACGTGGCCGCAGCGCTCCACCGGCTCGCCGGACGCGATCTCGTGGTCCTCGACGGCGACGGCCGAGTGAGCGGCGCCTATCCTTTCACCGATGCTCCCAGTGAGCATCAGGTGGAGGCCGCGGGTATCACGATGGGAGCCATGTGCGCCCTCGACGCGCTGGGGATCTGCACGATCGCACCGCACGCCAGCCTCATCCGCTCGTCATGCCGCCAATGCCGGCGCTCGCTTGCGATCCATGTCCACGACCGGGGCTGCACCTTGGGCGACGTCGTGCCCGAGGGGATTCTCGTCTGGTCCGGTCATCGCTACACCGGCGGCTGTGCAGCGTCTTCGCTCTGCACTCAGCAGGCTTTCTTCTGCCATGCCGATCATCTTGAAGCCTGGCGTATGGACGGTTCCGTGACCGCCCGCGACGGCATTCGCCTGACCCTGCGCGAGGCCCTCCAGGTCGGCCGCGCGATCTTTGCACCGATGCTCGGAGGGATATTGCCATGGCCCATTACGACCTGATCGTCATCGGCAGCGGAACAGCCGCCCAGGTCGCGATCGGCCAGGTCCGCGCCGCCGGATGGTCCGTCGCCGTCATCGACCACCGCCCGTTCGGCGGCACCTGTGCGCTACGGGGCTGCGATCCCAAGAAGATGCTGGTCAGCGGCGAAGAGGCGATCGATGCCGCCGCTCGCATGGCCGGACATGGTGTCGGCGGCGACCTGGCGATCGATTGGCCGAGCCTGATGGCGTTCAAGCGCAGCTTT
>NZ_JACIJP010000020.1 GCF_014199435.1 Sphingobium subterraneum
TGTTCCAGACCCTTGTGGAGCACATTGAGGTCTTGCTGCACCCAGCGACCCGCAGAGCTCGCCGCGGCACCCAGCAGCGCCGCAATCGGATCTTCGGGTTCGGACCGGAACACCGAGCGCGGCATCAGCCCGGCCAGCGACAGCGGCGCAGCGCCGAGTCCAAACAGCTGCGGTCGCATGGCCACCGCGAGCGAGGCCGCCCAGGCGGCACCACGCGGGGCAGGGCGGTCGAATGTTGCCCCCGCAAACTCATGGACCTCGGTCCCGCCCTCGAGAAAGTCGATCTCTTCGGCCCGCAGTTGATCAACGAGCGTAGCTGTGACGCGCCATAATTGACGTCATTGGGCCAACTCGTTGACCAGCAACTGTGACAAAATTCATGGCAACGCGCTGTCTCCGTTTACATGACGCTCGATTGAATTACCTTCCCGGCCATGTCCGCGATCCCTTCCTGGCGTGCCGGCTTCGAGTTGGAAGTCATCCTTGGCGACCTTGGTAAGCCCCGTTTCGAGCGAGAGCTGCGCGATGGAGAGGCAATGGACGAGGCATCGCCGGGCTTCTGCCGAGCCTTCGCATCGAAATTGCGTGAGCGGACAGGTCGGGCGTGGTCCGCCCCTTCTCGGCCACCGCAGCGCCCCGGCTTTTATGTCGTCCCGGAATATGGGCTGGACCCACTCAATTGGCCGGACGACCGCCTAGCGGGCGTGGAACTGCTAACCCCTCCCCTGCCCCTCGACGAGGCCGAGATGGTCCGAACCGAGCTTTCCGAGGCGATCTACGAGATCGACGGCGATTTCAACTTCTTCGCCAGTGACCATACCGCCAGTTGCGGTTGGCACATCAACATCGATGGCGGCGATGGCTACCGGCTCGATCCGGAGCGCTTCATCCTCGGCGTGGATGAACTACTGCTGCTGGCGAACAACGATCGGCTGTTCAGCCGCTACACGGCCTTGCAGCGCCATGCCGTCGGCGTGCCCTTGCTGCGGCATCTGGCGCATGATCCGACCGGCAAATTCCTGCTCGGATCCGCCCTCGGCAACCTGCTCGATGACCGCGCTGGGCGCGACAAGGGATACGCGGCAAACTTCGCCAAGCTGCTCAAGGGCTATGTCGAGCTGCGTCATTTCAGCGCGGAGTCGTTCTTCAACGGCCCACACCTTACCGAGCAACTCGAGCGGATCCCCGCGGCCTTCGAAGTCTGGCCCGCACATAGCCATCCCTTCGAGCAGGCCTTTCGCCGCAAATTTCTGCTGCTCTCGCGCTGGCTTGAGCGCGCTCGCAGTAAACTGAACTGGAATCTGACCCAAGGACTGGTCGCCGCCGAGGGTCGGGTCCAATTCGCCGGGGAGCCGATCGGCCATGTGATGGCCAATGGGCTGGTCGAGCTTAATCTGTTCGGGCATGGCGAGTACGAGTATGTCGCCACCATTCGCGACATTGCCCTCTCCGATATTCCCGAAGCGGTAGCCTTGCTCGCGCTCGATCTTGCCGAACTTTACAATCTTGGCATTCGGCAGCGTGCCAGCAGCAACACATCCTTCCAGCGCGCCGTGCTCCAGCTCGCGGCACATCTGCGGAAAGACCCCGGTCTTTCCAGTTCGGCGCAGCTTGACGAGCTTGCGCATGCCGAGAAGCTGCGGCGCGAGATGCACCCGCAATTCTACATGACCGCCGGGACATAACCTCATAATATATCCTGGTTGGCGGGCGGGCTACGCAGGCGTCTGGCTGCCACCGCCGCGCAAGCGCCCCAGTACCCGCGCCGCCGCATTGTTGCCCACGGCCAGTTCGCGCGCATAGCGTAAAGCTGTCGTCGGCGACGACCACCGCAGCGCAAGCGCAATTCCCGCGCCGTCCTCACCGGCCGCGAACAGATCCTGCGTGAGCCCGACCCTGAACGAGTGCGCGCTCAGGCCGCGAACGGTGTCGCCCTCCATCCCGGGCTCAAGCTCGACCAGGCCCAGATCGACCGCCTCCAGCACCCGGCGGCGCAGGATCGCGACCACACCCTGCCTGGTGAGCGGTTTTGAACCGATGTAGTGCCGCACAAGTCGCTGCCCGGCAGCGTCTGGCGGACTGGTCAGCACATTGATGCGCCGGAACACAGGGCCATGCGCAATCCCGCTCGCGAGCAACCAGGCCGACAGACGCACCATGGTATCGGCCGACAGCCAGGCCAGAGCCCCCTCCCCCAACTGGTCAGTCTTGGAATGCGTGATTTCGAGCCGCCCGCTGCCATCGCCAAACTGGGAAAGATCGACCACCGTCGCCCCAACCAGTTCGGACACGCGCAAACCCGCATCATAGGCGAGACTGATCAGCGCCGCGTCACGCAGACCGATGATATCGCTGCCGCACGAAGCCAACAGCGCGTTGACCGTTACCCCCTCGGGCGGCGCCTGACCCTCCTGCATCGCCTCGCCCAACCGGAGCGGCGCGGCCTGCCTTTGCCGTTCGCGCTTCTTGCGCCGGATACCTTTCAGCGTGTCGCGAACCATCCCGGCCTGGGTCGGCAACGGTTCACGTCCGCCAAAACCGAGGATGCGGTGGATCCGCGCGATTGAGGCGATCCGGCGTGCGAGGGTGGCAGGCTTTGCACCGGCACGGATGTCTGATCCCTTGGCCAGCCAATGCAGATAGTGGACCAGGGTTTCGGGCTCGGCGGGGACGGCGGTCGCGACCGGTCGCCGCGCCTTGCACCAGGCGAGGAAGCATTTGAGGTCGGCGGTGATCGCGGCCTTGGTCGCGGGTGCCATCGCCGCGACCGCAGCCTCGAGCGCCAGTGGGCTGGCGGCGCGGGTATCGACCAGCATAGCGTGGCCACCCAGCACCAGTTCCACCGAGGACGGGAACGGGCGATCGGTAGTCATGCGGGGCGATCGTTTCGTGCGCGTTTCACGGGGGCTTCTTGGGCCAAATCCGGCCACTTCGGCAAGTTCGAATTTACCATAACATCCGATTATGGAAATACCGGATATGGAAGGGCCTCCGCCATACGCACTTTAGCTACGTATTAAATTGACAATTGAGGTTCAATTTGCTGTTATTCCGTGCATGTCCGGACATTTTTCGAGTGTCGTCCTGAACGCCTACGGGGCCGCCCGCGAAGGGCTGGCCCGGGCCGAGGAAAGGCTCGCCCTGTTTCCCGAACCGGCGATCCTGATCGCCCATATTCGCAGCGCCGAGCAGGAGGCGCTGGGCTGGCTCGAAGGCGAAAGCTTCATACCAGAACAGCTCGCCATGAACTACGGCTATTCTCCGCGCGCGTGGCGGCGCTGGCCCTTCGCCTTTGTCCAGGCTTTCGAGCGCAAGCCCCCCTGGAGCGCCATTCCTACTGCCGATGCCATCCGGGCGTGGCTCAAGACCGACGACCCGGCGATCGAAGGTTGGCCCTCCCCTGCCCCGCTCGCCATCGCCGACACCCGCCTCGAGGGCTGGGCACGCCAGGCCGCGCGGCTGTCGGCGCTCCCCCGCCTGATCGCCAGCGCCGACCTCGCCGCCTCCTTCGCTCGCGCCGCCCCTCTGCCCCATGGCAGCATCGTGATCGGGGCAATGCTGGCCGACCGGCATGCGATGGCGAAGGGCAAGCTCTCCGCCGGCGGCATTGCCGCGATCGGCCTCAACCAAAACCGCGCCCCCTGGCGGGCGCTGCTGACCGGCGTGACCGACGACGACCTCGACGAACTGACAACCCACGCCCGCGACGAACGCTGCCGGCTCGCCTGGCTCGAAGCGCTTGGCGCGGGCGGCACAGCGGTGGTCCGCCTCGATCAACGGCTGCGCCTGTGGCTGGCCCGGCTCGACACCGCCTGTGCATCGCGGCGCAAGTCGTCGCACCTGCGCCCTCTCGCCCTGCTCGCCGGAGCGGGTCCTTCGCTCACCGTCGCGCGCGCGGCGAAAGCGTTGGGGCTATCTCGGCAGGCGACCACTCGGCTCATCGCCGAGGCGTGCAAGGCGCACCTCCTGCGCGAGATCACCCAAGGCAACGCCTTCCGCCGCTATGTCATCGCCGTGTGATGGGCAAAACTCGTCAAAACAGCAGAAATTCAACTAACTTTCTGACATTACTTATAAAATATGACCTCCCCGGAAATGTGCCGTACAGCGCCAAAATAGGCCCCGGATAGGGGAAGGGTGCAGCGGCGCGCCGAACGCGCTCTACGGGCCCCTCAAGGCGAAATTTGATGATTTGGCACTGCGGGCGACCTTTCACCCTTCGCTTCGAGCCTGGCGACGGCCAATTCGAGTGCGCGGGCTGTCGGAAGAGCAAATCCCCAGCAGGCCGGATCAAATGGTTCGCTGTCCCAGCGCGGCCGTCGCCGCAGTTCCGCCTGTATCGCAAAATCCCTCGCGAGCTGGAGACTGGCGAGCGCTTCTGCACGGCTTTGCCGCTGTCGGCTCTCCGCGCCCAGGGCATGCAGGGCGCGCTGGCGCCAGTCAGGTCCGTCACGGTCGACCCGCGCCAGATAGCTGAACGCGCTCAGCCTCTGCGCTGCCGCCTCAAGGCGACGATACCGTCTGCGTAGACGATGACGATGAACCCGGCGAAGCGCTACTGTGAGCATCGCCCTCGACATCGCCGACTTGGGGAGCGGCATGCGGGGCAGCTCGGCCCCAGGGCACCCGGGCACAGCGAAGGTCGCGGCAAAGCGGCGCGGCAACTCGCGGTCGTGGCAATGAGCGTGGGCCAGCAGCAGCGTGCGCGCAGGCACGACATGGAGACGGTTCGCGCTGAACTCGCGCATGTAGGCATCGAGCCCGGGCGGCGGACGCTCGGCAGCGCCCTGCCCCAGCAGCTTCAGTGCGGCATGACGGTTGCCGAGCAGACGGGGTTCGGCGAAGCCGAGCAGCTCAAGTGCACGCACTGACACCGCAGCAAGGCGGCGCAGTGAAGCAAGATCGATCACCCCGACGGCGCGGCGCGGCACATCGCGCAGATCGACCAGCAAGGCCTGATGCTTGCGGCAGAGCCAGCTTTGCCGAAGCGTCCATTCGCGCAGGATCACCAGCGGCTTGCCTGCCAGGTGGAATTCGAGCCAGCATTTCAGACAGCCATAATGGCGCCCGCGCGGCGGCAACAGATACTCACCGCTAGCCGGAACGAGGGTGGCCTGCACGACGGACACCTCGCACTGCACCGCCCAGGCAATCCGTTCGATTGCCGCACCCGCGTCCGCGCGCGTGCGGGCTACCTGTCCGCCGCCAAGATCGAGGCGGGCAAGCCCCGGCTCCAAGCCAAGAAATTCGAACAAGCCGATGCGCGTCGTATCGTGGCGTGAGACAAGCCGGTCGAGCCACGAATCGAAGAATTCCTCGGGCTGCGGCAGAACCCGGTAGGCCAGCGGAGCCGGATCCCTCTTCCATTCCTCCCGCCTCACCGGTCGATATAGCAGGGAAACAGTCGGGCCGCCTCGTAGACGTCGGAGAATTCGACGTACTCCCGCCCATGCATGTCCCTCGCAACCCGCTGGCTCCAGTGCAGCAGGCGCTTGAAATTGCCTGTCACACCGTGGCTGGTGCGCCAGATGAATTCGGCCATTTCCGGTTCGGCGAAGCGGTCCGGCTCACTCAGGCCAATGCCGCGCGCCAGGACCCGGATCAGCTGCTGCGAAGGCTCCCCCGGTGCCCAGGGCGTCAGGCGCAGGATGATCGAGCGATACGCCAGTTCGGCATCGTCGCTGAAGATGTCGGCGGCGATGTCGAGCCCGGCAACTACCATGTGGACATTGCCCTCGCTCATCAGAAACCTGAACGAATCCAGCGCATCGCGCCGCGCCCGTCCGCTGGCCGTCAGCACCGCATGGACATTGTCTATGGCAACCAGCCTGGTCGCCTGCTCACCCAGCAGTTCGGCTACCTTGAGGTCAGCAATCTGGTGCGTGCGGCGGGTGAGCGGCCAGCCCTGCTTCCACAACAACGCAAGGTTAATCCGCAGCGATGTCGGGTGCGAGGGCACGACCGCACGCAGCATCGGAATGTAGCGCGCATCGCCCCAGTCCGCTGGTTCCGGATAGGCCAACTCAATCCGCCGACCCACTTCCTTCAGGATCGATGTCTTGCCCATCCCCGACTGGCCGACCAGGACAACGCAGGTCGGCCGGTCATCCGGATCCTCGCCGGCCAGCCCCACCAGCGTATTCACATGCACACGTGCCTCGTCGAAATCGATCCAGAAGGCCTGCCGCAGTGCGCCTGCCGACGCTAAGCCTCGCTTATCGGCTTGAGCCATTCCAATTCTCCCAGTTCCTCCAGTGGAAGCCATCTCGCACCGGTTGCAGAAGTGCCTGCTGGCGGCGGCGGTGCGTGCGAAACACCTTCGCGCTCGAGCCGCTTGCGCCCCTGGCGGTGCTGCCGGGTCCGGATCTTCGAGGCCCGCACTTCCTGGCGATTGGCGTAGACGAGCCTTGCAATCTCAGCCTCGCCGCTGCCTTGATGATAGGCCGCCCCGCGGCGGCGATGCGCGGCGGCAGCGGCATCCCACTCCACCTTGGTGACGTGCGGGTACGAACCGACGACACACGCCGCGACAAGGGCATCATCGATCTGCGGATAGACCTCCTGGATCGTGCGTTCATCGACATGGATCATGATCTTGAGCCCAAGCCGGGTCGCAAAGCTCTCGTGCCAGTATCGGCGGTGATCAATCCGGACCCCGCCAGCGGTTATGGTGCGTTCGACCCACGGCAGAAACCGGCGGGTCAACTGCGCGACGTCGATCCCGAGAGGAACGAGAGCGCCATGTTCCGCCGCCCCATCCTGCCACCTCTGCGCGGGCGCGATCCGCCCCAACCCGTCATGCGGGGTGTGATGGTAGCGGCAGATTTCCCGGACGAACCAGCGCTCAAACTCCTCCAGCGTCATGGTGGCGGCCGCTTCGACGTCGTGGCCATCGCGCTTCGTGACGTCGCCCCCGGTTGCGCCCGGTAACAGCAGCATCTTTTCGCACATGGTGCCGATCAGTCGCTCGATGTGGCCCCCGAAATGGGCCGGGCCACGCGGTCGGATGTCCGGATCGATCCCGTAGGCGTGACAGGCGCTTCGGAAGACTTCTGCCCGGTGAGAGCCTGCATGGTCGGCATGCAGCCGCTTGAAGAACCCGTGAATCGGGTAGTCTTCATTCATGCCGAGACCCGCCAGCAACGGCTGCTTGGGGAGCAGCGCGTTGGCTACCGCCCGACCGCAGCGGAAGATCGAGGGATCCCCAAAACTCACATAGAACCCCAGAATGCAGCGGCTCCAGACCTCGATCAGCAGTGTAACCCACGGTCGCCCCAAGGCCTCTCGGCGCACGCTATCGACGAGCATGACGTTGGCCGGCGAGTGGTCCATTTGCACGAGGTCTAGGAACCCGTTGCTTTGGTACTGGCCGGGATGCGGTTCGTATGCCGTCCGCCGCTTCGACCCCATGGTCGAGCGCGCAAGCTGCGGTGAGCTGATATCGCCGATCAGCCGCTCGATGGTCCGAACGCTCGGGACATCTCCACGCTTGAACCGGTAATCGCCGTTGTCCGCGATGAGCAGGCTGCGGATCTGGTTGGCAGCCTCCCGCACGCTGGGGCGCGGACGATGAAGGAAAATCTCCTCGATCTCCTGGTCGATCGCCGTGAAGATTACGGGCGGCGCATGCCTTGTTCCGGGCTTCGGCCCCTTTGGCCGAGGCGCGAGACTCTCCGCGATAGGATGCTCCCGGAACCGGCGGGCAAGTTCGCGAATCCGTCGCTCGCCGAGATCCGTTTCTTCGCTGATTGCGGCCACCGACGCTGCTGCCAGCGGACCCTCCAGCGAAACATGACGCCGGAACACCGCGTACAGATATGCACCGGTTTTCAGCGCCGCTGCGGAAGGCTTGGCGGCTCGGGGTGGTTTTCGTTCGATCACCGGAATACTCCGACCGATCTATGGACCGCTTCAGCGTCGTCTATTTTGACGTAATTGAGAAGCCAAAATACTTCAGTGCCAGGATTTCATGCACTGATTTCGTCACTCTATGATTTTATATCAATAGGTTACGTTGATTGTTTACTTCTTTGTCCCGTGACA
>NZ_JACIJP010000021.1 GCF_014199435.1 Sphingobium subterraneum
CCTCGGGCTACGCCCTCACGCCACTCCCCCCGGCATGTAACACGATGGCCTGGTTTTACGCCGCCGAATGGCCGACTTTTGCTCCGCCGTTGACACAAGAATGCATATTCACTAAGGTTCAAGAGGTCAGATAATAAAATGACAATCAGGGGAGGAACTATGTTGGTTACCCATAAAAATACGCGTATTCGTAAAGCATTATTTGCCGGAACGGCAATCACCCTTGGCATGATGTCAAGCAATGCCTTCGCGCAGTCCACGGCATCGGCCACCGCTGCCGATACGGCGGAAGATGTTACGAGCGCCGGCATCCAGGATATTGTCGTCACGGCGCAAAAACGTGAAGAGAGACTGCGTGACGTCCCCGTTTCGATACTCGCCGTCTCCGGCGAGAAGTTGCAGGATGCCAACATCGCGCGATTGACCGATCTGGTCACTATCGTTCCAAACTTCACCCTGTCGCTGGCCGGTAACGCTCCGACCACAAACCTGCGCGGGTTCGGTACCTATGGAACGCAATTCGCACAATCGGTCGGCAAATTCACCGACAACGTGTCCTACAGCCGCGATCTTCATGCGCGCCTTCCGCTTTTCGACATTGAACGGGTCGAAGTTCTCAAGGGACCGCAGGTTCTCCTATACGGCAACAGCACGACCGCTGGCGCGTTGAACATTACGACAAAGCAGCCTGGGTCGGAGTTCGAGGCTGATGCATCGGCATCTTATGAATTCAACCACGACGAAACGATCGTCCAGGGCGGCGTCACGGTGCCGCTCAGCGACTGGGCAAGCTTTCGCGTCGCGGGCTTCTTTCAAAACCTCGACAAGGGCTGGCTCCGTAACAATTTCACCGGCCGTGACGAACCAACATTCCGCAACCGGGCGGTCCGCGGTACTCTTCGCCTGACGCCAACCAACGACCTGACGATCTCGCTCAAGGCCGAATATGACCGCGTGCGCGACAATGGCGGCACCGGGCAGCAGATCAGACAGTCGACTAATCCGAACCGACAGCAGACGGACATCACGCTCGACGATTACAGGACGTCGACGGCCTCCGGCGCCCCGTTCTTCTCGCCCGAATTTGTGGAGGTGCGGCACGAGACATATCAGGCCGATATCAGCTATGATGCAGGCGTCGGGACGATCAGTTCTACCACTGCGTATCTGAACACGCGAGCCGGCGGGTCGCAGAGCAACACGTCCGATCTGCCCGACTATCTCAACTTCCTGTTCACGCACTATCAGCAGTTTAGCCAAGAATTGCGCTTCACTGTGAACACGGGAAGCATTGATTACACCTTTGGTGGTTATTTCGAAGACAATAAATATAAAGCCGCATCCGTGCTCGATGCGAACTTTCCGGCCATCGCCGTTCCCCTGCCAGCTTTGGGGCGCTACGTGGACATCGACCAGCGCAACAAAAATTACTCCGTTTTTGCAAACCTTACTGCGCATTTGACGGACGAGTTCAGTGTAACTGCCGGTGCACGCTACGCCATCCTCCACCAGAATACGGACCAATCGTCCTTGGCAGCGCCATTGGTCACCAATGTCACTTTCGACACGTCCCAGGCTGATGTGCTGGCACAAACTGATCCAGCGCTATGTGCGCTCGTGCAGGCCGGGTTTGCCGCGGTTTGCCATGAGTTCAAGGATCTCAAGCGCAAGGAATATCATTTCCAGCCGCAGGTCGTGATCCAGTACAAGCCGAACAGCGACATCATGTTCTACGGCAAATTCGTGAAGGGCGCCAAGCAGGGCGGGGTGGATATTGCGTATGGCGGCACTCCGGCGAACGGTGTCAGCCGCGAAGAGGCTATGTTTGCGCCTGAGACTGCAACGTCGTTCGAAGTCGGCGTGAAAGGGATCACGGGCGACCGCATGCTCGAATATTCTCTCGGTGTCTTCCGAACCACGTTTGAGGATCTGCAACTCTCGGCCTTCCTCGGGACATCGCAATTTACGACCAACGTAGGCAAGGCCCGGACCCAGGGCGTCGAAGCCGAAGTCACATTCGTGCCGGTGACCGGTCTGCGCATCAATGCGACTGCGAACTATCTCGACGCAACGTTCAGGGATTTTCCCAATGGTGTGTGCACGGTGGAACAAATCGAGGCAGCGCCCCCGGGAACGGTCTGCATGCAGGACTTGTCCGGGAGACCCACACCGTTCCAGTCGAAGTATAGCGGGACCCTGAACGTCTCCTATGATATCGAGGCTGGCGATCTGCGCGTCACGCCGGGCGTCTCGGTTATGGCCAAATCTGGATATTATGTCGGCACGAACGACGATCCGCTCGGCTATCAAAAGGGCCTGGCATTGGTTGACCTGAACCTCGCCGTGACTCCGGTCGATTCCTGGTGGAAAGCATCGGTATTCGTGCGCAATCTCACCGACAAGGCCTACAAGGAATATGGTGTCGCCACGGCACTGATCCCAGGTGGCTACAGCATCTATATGAGCCGCGGGAGAAGCATCGGCGTGCAAGTGGGCGCACGCTTCTGACCAGCTTGCCTCCGCCCGCGCAAGCTGGCGGAGGCAGGCTCTCCCACCGGTGCGGGACTGGTTCCCGCACCGGCTTTCCGTTCGTTCGGCGGCTCACGACATGGTATGGTGGGTTGCCAAGGTCCATGCTACCCGGTCCTAAACAGCAAGGGATCGGCCAAGTGGTTTCCAATGAAAAGAGTGTCAAACGTCGCGGGATCCAATCCGTTGGGGTAGGGTTGCGTGTCCTGTCCGCGCTCGCGTCACAAAAGGGAGCCGCCAATCTATCGTCAATCGCCCAAGCGGCAGCGCTTTCGGCGAGCCAGACGCATCGCTATCTCAGCAGCCTCATGGAAGCTGAGATGGTCAAACAGGAACAGCGCTCCGGCCTGTACGATTTAGACGCCGGAGCTATACGGCTTGGTCTGGCGGCTTTGTCTCGAATAGATATTTTCGCGATGGCCGATGACGTCTTCGCACAGTTCGCGAAGGATTCCGGACGCACCTGCCTCGTGGCCATTTGGGGCGACGCCGGACCGACAATTATCCGCTGGTTCGATGGTACGCCTCCTGTAATCACCTCACTGGCGATCGGATCCGTGCTCCCTCCGCTCCGCTCGGCAACGGGACGCGTTTTTTGTGCCTTCGGCGATCCAGCCCTTATTGAACGGATTGGGAAGACCGTTATGCGCGCAGAAAAGCGCGCGATCGGGGATGCGAATGCAATTCTGGACGACGTTCGAGCATCTGGACTTGCTATGGTGAAGGGCGATCTCATCCCGGGTCTTCGCGCTGTCGCGGCGCCGGTATTCGATCTCCAGGGACGTTTGGTATTAGTTGCCTCGGCCCTGGCCTATGAAGGAATGCTAGCACCGGATGACAACGCAATTGCTCCACAACTGCTTGCGTCCTGCAAGCAGTTAACGGAGGCGCTTGGCGGAAAGTGGCCACTTGAATCCGCTTCGGGGTCGCCTTCGCGGCGGCGCGGCGGTGCCAAAGAGAGCCATACCGACTGAAAGTCTGGAAGCGCGTCGAATATTCTCGCGCGATTGCCAAATCATGGCGTCGGGCGCGGCGACTCAATGAGCTTTATTCAATGAGTCATTGAATGCTGCCGCAGGCCGCAGGCCACGATGGGTGATTCAACTGCATATTCCCTCCCGTAGGAGTTGGCGCTTGGCCAGATCGGCCGTTTGAAGGCGCGCTGATGACCGCCGGCCAATGCCGACAATCCAGATTGGCGCATGACGGGGGGTGTGCGGTTCCCATTGCGTGCCGCCCCTTATCGCGACAGCCGAACGGAAGTTTGGGGTTTAGAAGTTGCCTCGCCGTGCGGCTCCCGGGTTGAGCGGCGATCGCTGGCGCAAGAGCGACGTGTGCCGCGGCTGTCCAATTCGCGAACTGTTGGCGAGATCAACGAGGATGGACGAATCGTTGCTCGTTCGATCGACGGACCGACGGTTTTCTTCCGATTCCGTCGGTCGGAAGAAGCTTGAAGTTCAGGATTCTATTGCGGATTCTCTGCAAAAAACCCGGCCGCAATTTTACCCGATGTAAAAAGCATTGCATTATACGGAAATCTAGCTAGCTATGCCCAAGGCGTTTCAGCGCCCTGCATGCCTTGCGGCTGCCAAGACCAAAGAGGCCCATTGGGAAGAGGACATGACACTAGATGTCAGCACAGCACTCGCCGGCTCTTACGCGTGCCTGCGCCAGCGCCCTTCGGGACATTCAGCTATTTTTGATTTCGCAGCAGCATGCTGCTGGCCAAATTTACTTGAACGCACCGGCGTATTCGGCGCGGCAAGCTCTTCTGCTGGAATAGGAGCGGCGAAACCCATGAGCCTTCCCGTTTGAGAGGTCGGCAGGGACGTCGGATTTTGATGAAATTCAGAACGATTAGATAGGAATAAGGGGAGGTAAGTATGAAGTTCGATAAGGTTTTTACCGTGACGTCCCTGAGCGTCGCGATGGTCGCGCTGACTTTTCCGGTCAACGCGTCGGCGCAGAGCGAGGATACGGCTCCGACGCAAAAGCCGTCCAGTGAGACACAAGGCTATGAAGACATTGTCGTGACGGCGCGGCGCACATCCGAAAGCCTGCAAAATGTCCCGGTTGCCGTGACCGCTCTTTCCGGCTCAGCGCTTGCGGACCGCTCGGTGACGAATTTGTCCGAGGTCACGCAATCAGTTCCCAACATGCTGAGCGCAGGCTCCGGCAATGGCGGTTCAGCCGGCCAATTCTTTCTTCGCGGTGTTGGCCAGGGCGACTTCACTGTCAACATGGATCCGGGCGTGGCCATCTATATTGACGGCGTTTATTATCCACGCACGCAAGGCGCCAATCTCGACCTGGTCGATGTCGAACGTGTCGAGGTTCTTCGAGGGCCGCAGGGCACGCTCTATGGCAAGAACGCCACTGGCGGTCTTATCAGTTACATCACGCGCTCGCCAGATGCTCCCGAGCGCATGCAGGCTATGATGGAAGTCTCATCGCGCAACGGGTTGCGCGGACAGTTTTCATTCAACCGCGAATTGTCGGATAACGACACGCTCTATATTGGCGGTTCGGTCGTTGGGCTGACGCAGGATGGCTGGGGCGACGTGCTCGTAGCGCCAACGAATACGTCCAAGCTAGGCTTGGGAAAAGGCAACTTCAACAAGCGGCAATCGGTAAGTGGACGCTTGTCGTTGCTCTTCCGCCCTTCCGACGCGCTAAAGTTCACAGTCCGCGGAGACATGACGGAACAGAACGGCGCGGGGCCAGCGGTGGTCTTGCTCGCTGCCACCCCGGGCACGACGACCAGTAATTTGGTGTCAGAGGAGCAACGTGCCGATATCGGCAAGTTTGACCGTTTCTATTCGGATTATCGGCCGCCGAACGACCTCAGTCTGCGCGGTATCTCGCTGACTGGCGAACTGGATTTGGGCGGTGCAACCTTGAAATCGATCACCGCTTATCGCACACTGAAGCAATCGGCCGGTTTGGACTTTGACGCGACCGACAAGGCGATCGCCAATTATGGGCAGAAGGTCTGGCAGAACCAGTTCAGTCAGGAACTGCAGCTCAATGGATCGTCCTTTGATGGAGCGCTCGACTGGATCACCGGTGCCTATTTCCTGCGTGAGAAGCTGAGCCAGGAGCTCACGCTGGAAGGAACGGCGGCCCCTGCCACGCTTTCGGGAGGGACGGTCCAGTTCCAGGATGTCACTCCGCTGACAAAATCTGGCCTGCTGCCGGTTTGATGGACACCGAGAAAAGGTGTTTTATCGAACTGGAGGACCAACATGGAACGAAGGAAGTTTACGCGCGAGTTTAAGCTCGAGGCAGTGAGGTTGATCAAGGAGCGCGGTGTCAGCGTTTCACAGGCATCGCGGGATCTTGCTGTGCACCAGACGGTGCTGCGCAACTGGGTGCGCGATTTTGGCAGCGATCCGGCATCGGCATTTCCGGGGCATGGCCAGATGAAGCCGGAGCAGCTGGAGATAGCGCGTTTGCGCAAGGAAGTGGCGAAGCTCAAGGCGGAGCTGAGAACGGCGGAGCAATATTCGACCACGGTAGCGGCGGGATAGTCCTGCTGCGGGCGGCGTAAAAGTCGTCCACCTTGAAGCCTTTCTGCCGAG
>NZ_JACIJP010000022.1 GCF_014199435.1 Sphingobium subterraneum
CCTCGGGGGAGGCCGATGCGGTTTTTGGGCAGTGCTGGAGGCAGCCGATGGTTTTCTTCCTCGAACCCCGGATTGGGGCTGGACTGTCAGGATATATTGCCGAACTCTCCAGCGCCATGCTAGGCGCAGAGCTGGGCCTGCCGGTCACGCATCTCGACAGCCATGCGAGCTATATCGAGCATTGGCTCAAGCTTCTGAAGGATGACGACCGCGCCATTCTGACCGCTGCCGCCAAGGCTGAGGAGGCGTCGACCCTGCTGCTGAAGCTTGGCGGAAGGGTCATGCCCGAACAGTTTGACGACGCGTCAGACGACGCTGCGCTTGCGGCCTGAGGGAGGATGCCATGGGCCGATCAGTCAGCTATCCCAGCGGCGCAATCGTCGCCTTCACAGTGCTCGAGGTCGAAGGCGAGGACGACTGGGAATTCGAATACGAGTGGCTGCGTGAAGACCTGCGCGAGCGGGCCGGCCGAGCCTTCCCGTCGCTGATCCCGCATGACGGCTGGCGCGGTCGGGAAGACCGGATCCTCATGCGCAATGCCTATGCGGATTTCGGCGTATCTGTCTACGGCGGGCTTGTGGCCGTCTGGATCGTCGAACGCGATGACGGGGCCTATTGGGACGCCGATTGGCGCACGGCCCGCTCACCGCGGGCACAGCGCTGGCTGTCCCAGATCGCATCCCGCTTCGATGCCGTGTTCGGCGACTATGACTGTCTCGGGCATATGTCGAACGGAGAGGGTGTCTACGCCAAGCGAGCGGCTTGAGCCGAGCCGGGTCGGTGCATGCAGGAGGCATAGAGCGTGCCCCTGCCAATGTCAGTTCCGACCGCCCATGGTCTGGCGCCATGCGAGAGAGGCCCTGGGCCAGCCGCCAATCTTGCGCAACCCGGCGTGGGCGGGCCCGTGTTGGCCTTCGCCCTTTGGGCTCTAGGCCTGCCCGCGCCAGCCCGCCCGCGCGGGTTTCCCCTGACGGGTGCGCAAACCTGCCTGGATGCTGGCCCTGACGGGCTCTCGCTGGCGCAGCCATGAACGGGTGCGTCGGCCTCACGCCAGTCAGGAGGACAATCCCATGCATACGTCATTCGCCGACCAACTCGCCGGGCTCGATCTAGCCGGTTTCTCGATTGGACCTGCTCCCGTATCGACCAGCGATTTCCCGGTCCGGGAGGCTGTCGTCCAAACCCTCGAAGCGGTCTGGTCCGATCTCTTCGCCATGGTGTCCGGGACCGCTCTTGAAGCCGACGCCGAGGATCTCGGCTGGGCCTTCGTCAATATCTTTCACCGCTCCGCCGAGCGCAAATCGACAGCCCTTGACCGGGCGACCGACGAGGTACGCGCGCTGATTGCTACGGCCGATGGATCCGAGGTCCACACCCATGAACTCGAGACCCAGGTCGAGCGGGCGCAGTGCGCCGAAAGCGCCATGCTGGCGCTCGAAGAGATGCGCGAAGTCGCAGCAGGCCTATACCTCAACGAGTTCGGTTCCTCCTGGAAGCCAGTCTCCAGTTCGCGCTTCAACCACAGTGCAATGCTGACGTCCGCGCTCGTCGAAGGCCGGGATTTCCTGCGCGCCCGCGCCGAGGCCAAGCGCCGTGCAGCCATGCCCGAAGGAACCCCGGTCGTATTCGCTGGCGGGCGCACCCGTCATGCTACCGAAGACGATGCGCTGACCTTCGGCAACAATGTCTGGGCCACGCTTGACAAGGTCCGCGACCGCGTGCCGGACATGGTGCTCATCCACGGCGGCGACACCAAGGGCGTCGACCGTCTGGCATCGAGCTGGGCTGAACGTCGAGGCATTCCGCAGGTGACGTTCTCGCTCGATATGCGGCTGGGCGCCCGTGCCGGCTTCAAGCGCAACGAGCGGATGCTCTCCCTCGATCCGCGCTACGTCATCGCGTTCCCGGGTAATGGCGTACTCGAACGCCTGGTGATCGACGCCAAGGCTCGGCGGATCACCGTGGTCGATCGCCGCGGCGCCCTCGGCACCAATCCTAAGAACACTTCGGTCAGGACCGACTGAGACCCTGTCTGTCTTCGCGCCAGCGCCGGATCGGCGCTGGCGTCGTCCCTGACCCGTCATGCGCACGAACATCGCACTTTCTCCTGTCGTTCGAGACAACCTCAGGAGGATCATCATGGCTTATTCTGCACCTTGCACCGCTTCATCCCGCAGCTACTTCGAGGCGCTGGAACTCGCCGAGCGCAGGGCACTGCACAGCTACTTCGATCAGCACATCGTGGAAGACGATGAGCTCGGATATATCGCGCTCGATGAAGGCGACTACTGCGCCCTGCCGGCACACCTGGCGGCGCGTGTCGTCCACACCATTCACGGATCGATGCTGGATGAATTCTGACGCCGGAAAAGGGTGGGAGCCGGGGACGGTTCCTGCCCTTTTATTTTGCTCGCTGCCGGCTCGTTTCCGCTCGAGATCAATTGTGATGAGCGGAGTGCGGGCATCGGCGCCCGCACGCGCTTTGGTTCCGCGCTATCGAGGCCCTTCAATCCCTCCAGCATGTCCGGCGAAGTGACCGGATCAGCCACTCGCAGCTTGGTAAACTGAGCACACCGTACGCAGTGATACTGCTGGATTTAATCTCGCATTTTCATGGAGATAGGTTAAAATTTCAGGCTGGTGTCAAAGCAATTTGAGAGTGCGGCATGCTTTGAATTTGCAATTTGGCAACAAATCATGGAGACCTAAAATACTGAATTGCCGTCATAATTATGAGTTTGACGGCTGAATGTTCCTGATTTATTCTCACTCCTGCCTTCCGCAAGATCGAACCAGGTTCGCAAGGGTCAACAGGACCCCCGAACATGGATCGGCATCTCAGTCTTCAGACCTACGTTCCCCGCCCACTTGCTGACTGGATCAAGGGCAAGGCCCGGGACCAGCAGGTCTCCGTCAGCATCGTCATTCGCGACCAGTTGGTCGAGGCATGGCAGCGTGAAAATGAAGCGCGAAAGCGGCCTGCAGCCCTCGACCCGGTCCGACAGAACATCTTCATCACGGTTGCCCTTGATGCCCTTCTCGCCAGCCATGCCGATGGTTCCTTGAGGCAGCGCACGCACGAGGCCTACAACCGTCGTCTCGCCCGTCTCGGGCTCAGCGCCTCCGCACCCGAAGGAGGCAACGATGAAGCGTAATCTCCTCAATTTCACCCGCGGCAGCCAGCTCCTTGGACACTTCGGTTTCATGTTCGCGGCGGGGCTCAAGGGCCCGCTGCTGGTGACCTTCCTAGTCAGCGCCTGGCTTTGCTATCTCGAGGTCACCTCCGCGCTCACCGATCACCAGATGTATCTCGCCTGGATGCACCTCTATGCCTCGGGATACGCTTTCATGGAGTTTGATCCCGGCAAGCTGGTTGAGCTCAAGCTGGCCGGTGGAGGGACAGTTCGCATCCCGTTCAATCTCGTGCGTGAGTTCCCGCCCATGCGGGAGGCGGTGACTGCGCTCGGTGGTTCCCTCCGGCGCGGGATTGGTCTTTCGGCGCTCGTCCTGATCCCTGCCTTTGCCGCCTTTTGGTGGTTCGCTGAACGGTTCGGCGGCAAGTCCAAGGAGCGCAAGCACGAGCGCGGGGCGATGCTCGTCACGCTCGACGAACTCGAGGCGGAAATCGACCGGCACAATCGCTCTGAGCGAGCTCGCGAGCTGCAGGCCGCGCTGGGTTGGAAATGGCGCCTGGCCGGTGCCGCAGCGACCGAAGAAGCAGGCTTTTACAGCCCGGCTCATCTTGCCGGGGTACCCTGGCCGTGGCGGCTTGAGCAGAGCCATACGATGCTGATCGGCACGACCGGCACCGGCAAGACCGTGGCCCTTAGCCAGCTTCTCGCCGAAGCACGGGCGCGGGGACAACGCGCCGTCGTTTTCGATCTCACCGGAGCCTTCATCGAGACGTTCTACGATCCGGAACGCGACATCATTCTGAACCCGCTTGATGCCCGTTGCCCGAACTGGAGCGTCTTTCACGATTGCACCAGCGAAGGCGAATTCCATGCCGCTGCCGAAGCGCTGGTTCCGCACGATGGCGGTGGGTCCGAGCAATTCTGGGTGCTCGCGGCCCGCATGCTTTTCGTGGAGATGTGCCTCCACCTCCAGCGAGCCGGCCAGGCCAGCAACCACGCACTCGCCACCCGACTGATGACCGCCGACCTCGCACAGGTGCACAAGCTTATGCGCGGCACTATGGCCGATCCGCTGACAGCGCCAGAAGCCGCGCGCATGGCAGAATCGATTCGGGCCGTGTTCAACGCCAATGCCAAGGCCCTGAAGCTGCTGCCCGCCAAAGGTCCACGCTTCTCGGTACGCGACTGGACCCGCGGCATCTCTGAACCGGGATCGATCCTGTTCCTGTCCGCGCGCTACGTCGACATGTCGATTTGTTCGCAGCTGCTCACCTTGTGGCTCGACACCGCGATGAACACGCTGATGACCATGGAGCGCACTCCGGATCTCAGGATCTGGTTCCTGGTCGACGAGCTCGGAGCATTGCACCGGCTGCCCGCGCTGGAAAAAGGATTGCAGACAGCTCGCAATTTCGGCGGCGCGATCGTCACCGGCGTCCATGCTTTCGCCAAGCTCAAGGAGGTATACGGCGAGAACATGGCGATGACCCTGTCATCGCTCGCACGAAGCAAGCTTATCCTCGCAACCGCGGACCGGGAGACGGCAACCTGGTGTTCCGATTTCATAGGCCATCGCCAGGTGCGGGATATGGAGGAAGGGTACAGCTACGGCTATAACAACGCCCGCGACGCGGTCAGCCTGACGCCCCGCCGACAGATCGAACCGCTGCTTCTTCCCGACCAGTTCATGAACCTGCCGCGGCTCTCCGGTTACCTCAAGTTCCCTGACGGATTTCCTGCGGCTCCAGTCACTTTGGTGCCACGCCGATGGCCACGGATGGCCGAGGGTTTCATCACGCGTGCTCCCGAACCGAGGCCCGAGCAGCAGGCAGCGGGTGAAGACAATGTGTTCTCCGCATCGTCGCCGCACCCGACTTCCGCAGCGGGCGATGGCACCCCGGCAGCAAATGACGACGGCGCAGGCAAAGCTGCGCTTGAACGCCATCAGGCTCGGCCAATCGATCGCCAGGTCGCCGCCGACACCATGTCCGGCCATGCGAGCGGCGGCATCGATCGCCT
>NZ_JACIJP010000023.1 GCF_014199435.1 Sphingobium subterraneum
AGGGTCGTGCGGCTGAGCGGAACAGGAAAGTGTCATAAGGCACTGTTTGGCTCGATACAGCGATAGATGGTGGCCGGGTGAACGTTGAAGGTCCTTGCGACGGCGCTAATGGACTTACCCTCGAGAACGAGTTGGCGAGCGAGCTCCGCCTGATCTGGGCGCATTTTCTTTGGGCGTCCGAAGCTCACACCGCGCGCCATCGCCGCCTTTCGCCCCTCCTCGGTTCGGCTCAATATGAGAGTCCGCTCGAACTGGGCGATCCCAGCGAATACGGTCATGATCATCACGCCAGACGGGGACGTGGTATCGGCCCAAGGTTCATCAAGCGATTGTAATCCTGCCTGCTTTTCCTTGATGCGTTCCGCGATGTGCAGGAGTTCGATGGTGGATCGCGCCAAACGATCGAGGCGGGCGACGACGAGAACATCGTCTTTGCGCAGGTGACCCATCAGCTTTTCAAGCTCGGGCCGGCCACGAGCGGCCCCCGATATTTTCTCTTCGAACATCATTTCACAGCCCGCCTCCGAGAGCCGACCGCGCTGGATTTCCAAGTTCTGATCCTCGGTGGAAACGCGCGCGTAGCCGAGCTTCATGCGACTGCTCCAGATATTGTGCGAAAGTTACTGCAAAACAATTTTGTTTCGCACATATGTTTTGCGAAGAAATTCGCCTTGTTTATCGGCATGGGCCGTCCCCTTCGCAAAAGTTGAAAGTTTCGCACGGTATGCCCACCCGTCACCTCACTGACGCCCAGCGTCAGGGCTTTGCCCGCTTTGATGGCGAACCGTCGGCCGATCAACTCGCGCGATATTTCCATCTGGACCAAACTGATCGCGACCTCATTGGAACTCTGCGCGGCGACCACAATCGGCTCGGCTTTGCCGTGATGCTGACGAGCGCCCGGTTTCTGGGCGCATTTCCAGTCTCGCCCGCCGAGATCCCAGCGTCGGTCCTGGCGGCCGTGATCGAACAACTCGCTCTTGAACCCGGCACGGACGTGGACGCCTATTTTGCGGGAAGCCGACGCATCCGGCACCTCGCGCTCATCCGGACGCACTGCGGCTTCACGGACTTTGGCGACAACGCGGTGGCACGTTTCCGGCTGACCCGATGGCTCTACGCCCTTTGCTGGAGCGGCGACGATCGGCCCGGCCCCCTGATTGATCGAGCTGCGGCCTGGCTGATCGCCAACAAGGTGCTGCTGCCGGGCGTCACGGTCGTCGAGCGCCTGGTTGGCAGGATCCGCGATCGTGCGCGGACCAGGCTTTGGCGCCATCTGGTCGCCAGCTTGAGCGATGACCAGCGCGTGCGCATCGCCGCGCTGTTTGACGATGGCGACACATCCACGTTCGCCGCCCTGGACGCGCTCCGGACCGTTCCCTCCAAGCGCATGCCGACCGAACTCTTCCGACACCTTGATCGGCTCGATGCGGTCCGGGCGTTCAATCTGCGGCCGGCGCCACCGCGGGGCGTTCCCGCCACAACCCTTGAGCGGCTCGCGCGGGTAGCGCGCGTCGGCAAGCCCTCGGCCATCGCCGCCCTTCAGGAGCCTCGTCGAACCGCGACCGTAGCCGCGCTCTTCCATACGCTCGAAGCGGCGGCCCAGGACGACGCCGCCGAGCTGGCCGAGGCTCTGCTCGCCGACTTGGTGAAAGGGGCTGAAGCCGCCGACAAACAGGCCCGCCTGCGCAGTCTGCGCGATCTCGATGGCGCCGCGATGCTGCTCCACGCAATGGGTCTGTTGGTTTTGACCGACGACGCCCTGCCCCTCAATGAATGGCGAGATGTGCTCTTCGAGCGGTTGCCCCGTCCCGACATCGAGGCCGCCATGTCCAAGGTGGAGGCGATCGCCAAGCCCGCGGAGACCAAGCCCTATGATCAACTGCGAACAAAATGGCGGAGCGCCCGGCGATTGTTCTTTGAAATCGCTACCCGCATCGAGACCGACGCTGCCCCAGGTGGCAAAAACGTCAAGGCCGCGATCAGCTACCTCAAGGGCGTGGACGACTGGTCCTCTCTCGTCAAGATGCGCGGCGCACCGATCGCTGCGGTCTCGAAGGCGTGGAGGCAACATGTCCTGGATGACGATGGCAGGATGCGCGACCCGAAGGCCTATGTCTTCGCGATCATCGATGCGTGGCGTCTGGCGATCAAGCGTCGCGATGTGTTCGCCAAGCCCGGCATCCGATACGGGGATCCCCGGCGCGGGATGCTCGAGGGCGAGTCCTGGCACAATTCCAGGTTGATGGTAGCACGCGCCCTGGGCCGATCTCTGGAAGCCGACATTGAGATTGACGGTCTCTCCCGCCTTCTCGACGAGGCATATCGACATGTCGTTGCGCGCGCCGGCGACAATCCGGACCTGCGTTTTGAGACGGTCGCCGACAAGATGGGGATTGTGGTCACGCCCCTCGACAAGCTTGATGAACCCGAGAGCCTTCGAGCACTTCGCGCCGCCGTCCAAACGCGCATGCCGAAGGCCGGAATGCCCGACATCTTTCTTGAAGTCATGGCGCGAACCGGATTTGCCAAGTCCTTTACGCATCTGAGCGAGCGTCAGGCCACCGTCGAGCACTTCGAGATAAGCCTGTGCGCGACCCTGGTCGGCGGCGCCTGCAACATCGGTCTTGAGCCGATCGTGCGCCCGGAATTTGCGGCTCTGCGTCGCGACCGTCTTTCTTGGGTCGGTCAGAATTTCATTCGGCCCGAGACCATCGCCGCGGCCAACGCCGCGATCGTTTCCGCTCACAGTCGTCTGGATATCGTCCAACATTGGGGCGCAGGCGAGGTGGCCAGCGCCGACGGCATGCGTTTTGTCGCTCCGTCGAGCGCCATACACGCCGGGCCCAACCCCAAATATTACGGCCAGGAGCGCGGCGTCACTTGGTACAACATGATTTCCAATCAGTTCAGCGGTCTGACCGGAGCGGTCATCCCCGGCACGTTGCGCGACAGCCTGGTCGTCCTGGCTCTCCTGCTGGAGCAGGAAACCGAGCTCGATCCTCTGGAGATCATGACCGACACCGCCGCCTATTCCGACGCCATTTTCGGTCTGTTCTGGCTCTTGGGCTACCGGTTCAGCCCCCGTCTGGCGGACATCGGCGACGCCAAACTCTGGCGTATCGACCGCCAGGCGAGCTATGGGCCGTTCGATCAGACCGCCTGGGGCAGGGTTAAAATCAATCTGATCCGGGAAAACTGGTCCGACCTTATCCGCTTGGCCGGATCGCTCAAGCTCGGCCACCTCAAGGCCGCAGGCGTCATGCGAATGCTGCAGGTCAAAGACCGCCCAACAACGCTGGCCAAGGCCCTGTCTGAACTCGGCCGCATCATCAAGACGCTGCATATCCTGCGATACATCGATGACCGGCCGTTCCGGCGACGAATATTGTTTCAGCTCAACCGGCAGGAATTGCGCCACAAGCTCGGTCGGCGCGTCCATCACGGCGATCGGGGCGAAATCAGAAGCCCTCTGCGTCAGGGCCAAGAGGAGCAGCTTGGGGTCCTCGGTCTGGCCCTCAACTCCATCGTCCACTGGAACGCTGTCTACATGCAGGAAACCGTGCGCCAACTCAGCGAGGCCGGGACGCCGCCGCTGCCCGCCGATATCGCTCGGCTCTCGCCGATATCTTGGCGTCACATCAATTTCCTCGGCCGCTACGACTTCTCCGTGCCTGACGCCGTCGCAAACGGCGGCCTCAGACCGCTACGCCAACCTAATTCCGAATGGGACTTTTGAAAGGAAATAATGCCCCTTACGACACTTTCCTGTTCCGCTCAGCCGCACGACCC
>NZ_JACIJP010000024.1 GCF_014199435.1 Sphingobium subterraneum
CCATGGGCATGCTCAACCACCATTTCGCAGCAGCCGCCTGATCGGCGCAGAGCGACAGCCTACCTCTGACTGCCGCCAATCTTTGCAACAGAGCCGAGCAGCCAGATATTGGTGAAAATCGGACCTGACGCTTTCAGAAGGTCTTCCCTTTCGGGAGGGGACAGTCTGCCAGTATCTGGCCCATTGGCTTCAAGTTGGGAAAAGGCCTCGATCACCCGTTCGGCGCCATCCGCGCTGAACGGCAGCAATGCGCCGGAGATGCCATAGCGCCCGTTCACATCGACTATCCGTGCAGCGATCTTGTCCCAGTTCACAAGGGTTTGGGTAGCGCTGTGCTCGCGCACCGTGACCGGCACGGTATCACGCAGAAGATCCCGCAAAGTCATCGACTGGCCGGGAACGACCTCGCTGACTTCATAGAGCGACATGACCGTATCGCGCAGCGCGCGCATATAGGCCTTGTTCGGCACCTTCTCGTTCCAGCCCCGGCGCTTGAGATACTCATCGACGAGGTTAAGGCTGTCAGGTTCCAGTTCCTGTGTGAGCAAATCCTCAAAGGCACAGCCCCATAGCTGGCCTTCCCAATGGTCGCCGATGATGTCGAATATATCATCAGGCTCAAGATCAGTTGCCTCGCATGCCGGGCCAAGGTGCGCGACCAGCATCTCGTCCATCATCTCGTCCCAGGGCGCACGCCTCATATACTTCATCAGTCCGGAGAGATCGTGAGCGGATTTCGGTCTGGACATTCAGGCGGGCCTTTCCACGCCGAGGCGGCGCATTTCGCGATAGATGGTCGATCGACCGATGCCGAGTTGTCGTGCCGCTTCTGTTGGCGAGATGCTGGCCTCGACCAGTTTGATGGCGGCATGAACCTTGCCCATATCGAGCGGCTGCCGCCCCGGCAGCCTGCCCTTGGCGCGGGCGGCCGCGATGCCATCTCTGGTCCGCTCGGAGATCAGCCTCCGCTCAAAATGGGCGATGGCTCCGAACACATGGAAGATGAGTTCGCCGGCGGCCGACGATGTGTCGATCTTTTCCTCGAGGCTCAGGAGCGCGATGCCCTGGCCGCGCAGCGTCTCGACCGTGGCAAGCAATTCGGCGAGCGAGCGCCCGAGCCGATCGAGGCGGACCACCGCCAGCGTGTCGCCCCTGCGGGCATAGGCGATCAGCTCGGCCAGACCGGGCCGCTCCATGCTCTTGCCCGACATGACGTCGGCGAACACTTTGATGGCCCCGGCCTTCTCCAGACGCATGGTCTGTCCCGCCACATCCTGATCGCCGGTGCTGACGCGGGCATAGCCCAGAATATCGCCCATGCCGTGCGTCTCCCAAACGGTCGTTCTCTGGACGCTATGAAGGGCGACCGCTTTGCCCAATCCATGTCCGTCCACATACTATGTCTCTTTACTCATGGCTGTCCATAGGCACAGATGACCTTTTGTGGACGGGAATCGGCATGACGAAGCGCAAGCATCAACTCCTGACCGAGAGCGAGCGCGACCAGATCCTCGCCATCCCGACTGATCGCGACCACTTGGCACGGCTCTACACCTTCGAGCCTTCGGATATCGAGATCATCGGCGCGCGACGGGAGCAACGGAACCAGTTGGGCGTCGCGCTGCAACTCGCGCTCTTGCGGCACCCGGGCATCACGCTTGCGCAGTTGATACAGGACAGGGGAGCGATACCCCATGATCTCGCCGCCTTCGTCGCGGAGCAACTTGGACTGCACGTAACCGACCTGGCCAACTATGCGGCGCGAGATCAGACAATGACGGATCATGCCCGTGTGTTGGCGGTGCGCTTGGGACTTCGGGGGGCGACCCGCGCCGATATTCCCTTCATGATCGAAGCGGCCGCGAAAACGGCATGGGCGACCGACAAGGGGATGACGATCGCGACCGGCGTCGCCACCGCCCTTCGCGAGGTCCGGATTCTGTTGCCGTCCATCTCCACCATCGAACGCGCCAGCAGCGCGGGACGTGCGCGTGCCCGTAAGCAGGCCGCCTATGCCCTGATCGCCGATCTCAGCGCCGAACAGGTCCACGCCCTCGACCAGCTCTTTGACGACGCCGACGGCATGAGCCAGCTTGCTTTGCTCAAGACCATTCCCGTCGCGGCCAAACCCGATCACATCCGCCAGATTCTCGACCGCCTGTGGCAAGTGCGGAAGATCGGCATTTCTCCCGACGTAGCTGGCCGCATCCATGGGGACCGATTTCGGCAATATGTCAGGGAAGGCCGCGCTTCGCCTGCCTATATGATCGAGCGATATATCCCCTCCCGCCGGCGCGCCACGCTTGTTGCTTTCCTGCTCGACCTCGAAGAACGGCTGACTGACAGCGCTCTGGAGATGGCGGACAAGCTGATCGGCAGCATCTTCACCCGCGCGAAGAACGCCCAGGCGCGCAGCTATGCCACCACGTCGAAGAACGTCGCGCGGCTGATGCTGATCTTTCGCAGGACGATCGACGCACTCACCGATGCAGTCGATACCGGCGAAGATCCGATAGAGGCCCTGGACGCTTCGGTCGGGTAGAACACCCTCCTGAAGGCCAGACCAGAAGTAGCGACGATCGCGGAAACCGCGAGCCTCGACCCGTTGACGGTCGCGGCCGATCGCTATGCGACGTTGCGTAAGTTCGCCCCTGATCTGCTTGAAGCGCTCCAGTTCAGGGCGGGAAAGGGCAGCGCGAAGACGATCGCCGCTGTCGAGATGCTGCGCGACCTCAACAGGTCGGGCAAACGCGATCTGCCTCCCGACGCTCCGATGCCCTTCCGCAAGGAATGGCGGAAAATCGTTGTTGGCGATGACGGCAAGATCAACCGGAGGCTTTGGGAGATCGCAACGATCGCGCATCTGCGCAACAAATTGCGGTCCGGGGATGTCTGGGTGGAGCGATCGGCGGGATACCGCCGGTTCGACAGCTACCTGCTCAGCGATCCGAAGGCCAAGCCGATCGTATCGGCTCTTGGCCTGCCACCCACAGCCAGCGAATGGCTCGAACAGCGGGGCCGCGAACTGGACTGGCGGCTGAAGAAATTCGCCCAGCGCCTGAAGCGCGACGCTCTGGAAGGTGTGCGGTTCCGCGACGGCCGCCTCCAGATATCGCCGATACGCACGATCGCGACACCCGATGCCGAAGTACTGGCTGACCGGCTCGATGCCATGATGCCACGCATCCGCATCACCGAGCTGCTGCATGAGGTGGCGCAGGAAACCGGCTTTCTCGCAGCGTTCACCAACCTGCGCACCGGCGAGGCGTGCCCCAATGAAAACGCGCTGCTCGCCACGATCCTCGCCGACGCAACCAATCTCGGCCTGTCGCGCATGGCGGCCGCGAGCCAGGGCGTCACGCGCGATCAGCTCCTGTGGACCCATGACGCCTATATCCGCGATGACAGCTACCGAGCGGCGCTGGCCGTCCTCATCAACGCGCACCACCGCCTGCCATTTTCGCGGGTCTGGGGCGACGGCGCCACGTCCAGCTCCGCATGGTTCCCGACTGACCGAAGCGCTTCCACGACGACGCTCGTCAGCGCGAGGCCGAATGGAGCTTTCGATACGGCGCCAATATAG
>NZ_JACIJP010000025.1 GCF_014199435.1 Sphingobium subterraneum
TACAAGGATAGTGCGCCGTTGCGGCGCTGAAATGGAGTATCAGTGATGATGAGGTAAGTTGAGAATGCCTCTGCTCGCCGGACTAACCTCGGGCCTCACAAGGTCTGAAATCCCGAAAGGGACGGGGAACAATAGCATGTTCGGAAAAGGCCAGATGCGTCTTAGTCGCAAATGGAGGCGATGACGGTCAGGGCAAGGTGCGTATGGTGAAGGCTACACTGCTTAAATCCCAGTCTGCAGCAATCTATATAGCGATACTGGCGAAAGCGACTGTCACGCCAGGTCCGGATGATGACAGCGGTCTCATGTCTTGGCCGCCTGTTTCTCAGCCCATCCGGTGCGCCTCTCGTCGAGGGGTTTAGTGGACGAACGGGACACCTAACCGCGCCGCATCTCCATTCAGCGTAACTACGGGATGCCCTAAACAGGCGGCTTCTGCCGGCCTGCATGGGTACGGAGCCGCCATATTACTCAAATGCCCGGGGTAATGCCCGGGACATCGACCTCTTCGGAGGCGGCGGTGCAACTGTATAAGGTCTCGAGCGATCGGGCCGAAAGCGGGGAAGACCGGGGGAAGGGCGGCAGCTGTGATTCTTCAACCACCGATCATGGGGTGTGCTGATGCTGCCAGAAACTGTGAAAGGCCGGTTGGAGGCCATTCCGGCGCTCGTTGCGTCGGGCAAAAGGGTGAATGGACTCTATCGTCTGATGGGGTCTCGCCTCCTTTGGGAGGAGGGGCTCCAGAAGATCGGATCCAACAAGGGTGCGATGACGCCGGGTATTGACGGCGAGACCTTCGCGGACTTCGGACCGGAAGACCTCGACCCGATTATCGCCAGCGTGACGGCAGGGACCTATGATCCCAAACCAGTGCGTCGGGTGTTTATCCCGAAAGGCAAGGGCAAACGGCGTCCGCTGGGCATTCCCACGCGCGACGACCGCCTCGTTCAGGAAGTGGCGCGGCAACTGCTCGAACGGATCTATGAACCGGTGTTCTCGAACGCCTCCCATGGATTCCGGCCGGGCCGGTCGTGTCATACGGCGCTTGAACACGTCAAAGCCGTATGGACGGGGGTGAAATGGCTCGTAGATGTGGATGTCGCGGGGTTCTTCGAGAACATCGACCACGACATCCTCCTGCGGCTGTTGCGGAAAAGGATCGATGACGAGAAATTCATCGGCTTGATCGGCAGCATGCTTAAGGCGGGTGTTATGGAAGACCGGGTTCACACCCGGACCTACAGCGGCACTCCGCAGGGCGGTATCGTCTCTCCAATCTTGGCCAACATCTACCTCCATGAACTCGATATGTTCATGGCGGAACGGATCGCGGCTTTCGAGAGGGGGAAGGTCCGTGCCACGAACCCGGAATATGGGCGACTGGCTGGGCGCATCCAGAAACAACGGAAGCGCGTCACCATGCTGCGGGCCAAAGACAATGTCGACGAGGTGAAGGTTGCGGCCTCCTTGGCCAAAATCCAAACCTTACTGCCGCAAAAGCGGTCCATCCCGTCGAGAGACGCGATGGACCCCGGTTATCGCCGACTTCGTTACTGTCGCTACGCGGACGACTTCATGATTGGGGTTATCGGTAGCAAGGAGGATGCACGAAGCGTGTTCGCCGAAGTCAGGGCATTCCTGACCGAGGCGCTGGCGCTCACGGTGTCCGAGGAGAAAAGCGGTATCCGCAAGGCGAGCGATGGAGCCGCCTTCCTTGGATATGAGGTCCGCACATATACGACACGCCAACGGGTTGTCCGGAGCCGACAAGGTTCCGTCAGCTTCCTTCGTAGGCCGCCGTCGGAAGTGATGCAGCTGCATGTCCCTTGGGAGAAGGTCCACGCGTTCGCTTCTGCAAAAGGTTATGGTGATCTGTCGGTGTTGAAGCCGCGTCATCGTAGCCTGCTGCTCAGCTGCAGCGACGTTGAGATCGTCCTAGCTTACAACGCCGAATTGCGGGGTTTTGCGAACTACTATGCTCTCGCCAAGGATGTGAGCTTCAAGCTGAACAGGCTTGAGTTTCTCCAGCGGTGGAGCTTGTTCAAGACCTTGGCCAGCAAGCACAAAACCAATGTGCGAGCGGTCGTGGCCCGCATGAGGACGGGGCAGGAATTCACCATCGGCTACGACGTCGATGGCCAGCCCCGATCGGTCAAAGTCTGGAAACTGGCTCATCTGAAACGTGATCCGGCCACCTCGTCCAGGATTGATATCCAGCCTTGGACGCAGGTGTTCACCCACTCACGTACGGACTGGGTTGATCGTCAGAATGCCAAGCAATGCGAGGCTTGCGGTCGATCCGATGTTCCGTGTCAGGTGCACCATATCCGGGGGATGGCCGATGTTTCGCACCGCGGTTTTGTCGTGAGAATGAAGGTGGCACGCGCCCGCAGGACGGTGGTCCTGTGCGAGCAATGCCACTGGGATACTCACAGAGGCCGCCTGCCCGATCTACGGCAAAGTGATGGTTCGTCACAGTGGAGAGCCGCATGCGGTGAAAGCTGCACGTGCGGTTCGGCGGGGGGATCAGGGCTGACTCCATGAGCAGCACCAATCCTACCCGACTGA
>NZ_JACIJP010000026.1 GCF_014199435.1 Sphingobium subterraneum
TAGATCATGACGCCCCGTCCACCATAACGCGCATGCCATTCCGTCATCAGGTTGCGATCCCAGGCTCCGAACTTTGTGGAATCTGACGCACAGGCCGTGCCGGCGTCCCCCCAGACTGCAGCATTGCGGATTGCCAGGGTCGCATTCGCAACCCTGGCACACGCCTCCTTGAGCGCCGCGGCATGAACGAAGCGGCGATGGACATGCAGCAGCTCTTCATAGCTGACATCGGGGGTGGCGCCGGCGATCCGCTTGAGCCCGGCATTCGTTCCCAGGCCGTAGAGGCATAGCAGGAGACGTTGATCCAGCGCGGTTTTCGGCAGTGCAACACGCGAGGCCGATGTTTCGAACGCTTCGAGAAGTCCCGTATCAAGGGCAGCCTCCTTCAGTACGTCGAGCAGCCCGGTCATCGGCCAGCGTTGGCCGATCTCGGTCTTGATCGAGGCGAGACCCCTGGGTTCGGGCAAGGGTTTGAACGGGGTGAGAGATATACGGTTCTCGCCGCGCCACAGCAGCCGAACCTTGTCGTTCCGGGGAATATTGGCATTGAGGAGCAACAGTTCCTGAGCAAGCTCTTCCCGGATGGCGCTTGAAAATGCACGCGCATCCGCCGTCAGGTTCAATCCTGTGTAATATGCTTCTCGCCGCGCATCGAAGTCCTTGGGAAGATCGTCATCGGGATTGCGGTATCGGTCCGCCCCGACAACCCAGATTTCCTTAGAACGGATGCGATCGCGCAGTTGCGCGAGGACACAAAGCTCATAACTGATCCGGTTTACGCGCCCCTCTTCATCAATGACGGAACTGCGCCATCTCGCCGGAATGACCTCGTCGACCGGCACTGCGTGCGGCGGCACGTAGCGGCATCCATCATCCACTTTGCTTCTGATCCAGTCCAGGGCCGCCAGCACCGGACGCCACACGGCGTTGTTCGACCGGAACTCCAGTGCCGAAAGCAGGCTTGGCAGCATACGGCGATAATGATTGGCCCATGACCTCCGCATCACCTTGTAGATCCGCCGATCCAAGGCGCCCTTTGCCTGGCTTTCCTTGATGATCGCCGCCAGTTTGTCCTTGCCGGCGATTGGGAAAATGACATCGCAGATGCGCCCGGATGGATCGTCGATCGAAGCGCTGGCAATCTCGACCAGGAGTCGCTCCTTGCCATAGACCCGCTCGATGTCTTTCGCGATATCGCCCACCACCTTGCGTTTCGAGCGCGATCCGATCTTATGGACCGTCTCGATCAGCAGGTCGACCATCGCATCCGTAAGCTGAGCTTCCCGCGCCATCAGATAAACGGCATAGAGCCCGAGCTGGCGCGCCGGTACATGCCGGCGCATCTCCGAGGCTTTCTCGCCGGCAACCCGGCGAACGATCTGATCGACCCATGCCTTGCCCGTGACCGATAGGAAATCTCGGGGAAGAGCAAGCCGTTGGATAAAGGCGAGTTTGGCGGTCACGCCAAGAATGTTTTCGAGCGTCGCCTGACCTGCATCCCCCTTCATCGTGTTGAAGCCGGTCGGGCCATCGGGATCGGCGAGCGAGGCTTCCAGCAAGGCGACCGCATCCGGCGCAAGCCGATCGCGGACTCGGGCCAACAGGGCCTCCAGATAGAGGTGTCGTTGCGAACGGACGAGGCGTTCCAGCTCCTTGCGCGACGGCCCATAGATACGGCGGTCGCGGCACCACAGGAAAACATGCTCGAGCATGGCATTGATCGGCTGCCCGCCCGCACAAAGATCGTCGGAAATCCACCTCGACAACGCCCTGCGATCCGTCTGCGTCATACGGCGGAACCCGAGATGCCGCAAAATCTCCGCGCAATGCCGGCGGGCGGTGCGCCCGGAAAAATCATAGTGGTTCACGGATTTGGCATCGAGACCAAGTTGCTCCGCCAGATACAAGACACCGTCGGAGGGTATCGACGCATGATCCGGCACAAAGAAGCCATGCCCGGCGAAAAATCTAAGCTGAACCGCCAATCCCAGTCGTGCCGTCTCCGCTTTGCCGGTCACGAACGCGATGTCCGAAAAACTCAGGCTCCAGGAGCCGATCAGATCCCCACTCGAAACGCCAAGGCTCATAACGCCGCTCCCTTATCGGAGCGGAACGTCGTTCCTCGCATGGGCGATCGTCAACAACAACCAGCCCGTTCCCGACGTGTTCTCCAAGATGACCAAAATCGCAGCTTCGGGCCGACTGGGCC
>NZ_JACIJP010000027.1 GCF_014199435.1 Sphingobium subterraneum
CGGGATAGCTGGGCGGCGAGAGCGCCGCTCTTGCCGATCCTGGCCTCCTCTTCGAGGCGGGTCACCAGATCGACGGTGTTGAAGTAGCGGCCTCGCGCACCCGAGCGAACGACATTGGCGGCGATGGCGATGGCCAGGTGGGTTTTGCCGGTGCCCGTGCCGCCGACCAGGACGATGTTGCGCCGAGCGGGCAGGAACGCGCCACTGTGCAGCGAACGCACCAGCCCCTCGTTGATCGGCGTGCCCTCGAACCGGAACGCATCGATATCCTTCACGACCGGCAGCCGGGCGGCCGCCATCCGGTATCGGATCGAGGCAGCATGGCGATGTGTTGCTTCCGCGCGCAGAAGGTCGGTCAGTATCTCCATCGTGGTGCGCTGGCGCTGAAGGCCGGTGGTGACCGCATCGTCGAACGCGCCCGCCATGCCCTTGAGCCCAAGCCCGCGCATCGCCTCGATCATGTCATGCCGCTGCATCGAAGGTCCTCAGCTGGTCGTAACGGGCGCAGTCGGCGATCGGCGGATGGCGCAAGGCGCTGTCTTCGGAGGTGATGATGGTGAGCGGTCGCGGCGGTTCGCGGCGCCGCGCCAGGATGTTGAGGATCAGGTCGTCGCTCGCCGTGCCGGTCGCCAATGCCTCGCGGACGGCCGCTTCGACCGGCTCCAGACCATCGGTCAGCACGGCCGACAGCACACGGACGAACCGGCGGTCGGCATCGTCGCCATTGCCAAGCTTGCGGCGCAGGCGCGCCAGCGCCGGCGGCAGATCCCAGTCCTGGAAGGGCGCGCCGTTCCGCAGCGCTCCGGGCTTGCGGGCCAGTACCGGCAGATAATGCCAGGGGTCATAGATCGTGCGGTTGCGCCCGAAGTAGCGGGGATGCTCGGCGACAACCTCCTCGCCGCAGCGCACGACAATGCGGTCGGCATAGGCCCGGACCTGCACCGTCCGCCGCGCCACCGTCGAGAGAACCGAGTAGCGGTTGCGATCGAAGCTGATCAGGCAGGTGCCCGTCACCGCATGCTCGCTCTCGTTAAAGCCGTCGAACGGTCCCAGCATCGGCTGCAGTGCCGATCGCTCGATCTCCAGCGCCTGCGCCACGGTCAGCTCGCCCTGTTCCGGGTGTGCCTGTCGTTCCGCCCAGCGCTGGCACTCGGCCTCCAGCCAGCCATTGAGCTCGTCGAGGCTGGCGAACCGCAACCGGGGTTGGAAGAAGCGGCCCCGGATCGTCTGCACCTGGTTCTCGACCTGGCCCTTCTCCCATCCCGCCGCCGGCGAGCAGGCGGTGGGCTCGACCATATAATGGTCGGTCATGATCAGGAACCGCCGGTTGAAGACCCGCTCCTTCCCCGTGAACACGCTCGTCACCGCCGTCTTCATATTATCGTAGATGCCGCGGCCCGGCACGCCGCCGAAGAAAGCAAAGCCGCGCGCATGCGCGTCGAACAGCATCTCCTGACTCTCGCGCGGATAGGCCCGGACATAGACCGCCCGCGATGCACACAGCCGCATATGCGCAACCTTCACGCGCATCGGCTTGCCGGCGATCTCCACATCCTCATGGCTCCAGTCGAACTGGTAGGCCTCGCCCGGCTTGAACATCAGCGGGATGAAGGCGGTGACACCATCGCCGGCATCCTTGCGCCGGTCGGCCTTCCAGCGCGCCGCGTAGCGCCGAACGGCATCGTAGGAACCCTCAAAACCTTCGCGCTCCAGCAGATCATGTATCCGCGTCATCCGCAGTCGCTCGCGCCTGCCGCGCACCTCGTTCTCTTCCAGCAGTGTGTTCAGGCGATCCTGAAACGGCCCGATCCTAGGCAGTGGCTGAACCTTGCGCTGATAGTCGAATGCGCCTTCCGGCGCCCGGATCGCCTTGCGGATCACCTTCCGCGACACATGCAAATCCCGCGCGATCGCCTTGATCGCCTTGCCGCCGGCATACTCGCGCCGAATCCGAACCACTGTCTCCAAAATCAACATCCCGATCTCGCCGCCTGAAAATCCAGCCGGCTGCTTAAACCATCGAAATGAGGGGTCCCTTTTAGACGCCGATCACCCCGCTAACGGGGTCCTTTTTGCACGCCGATCCACA
>NZ_JACIJP010000028.1 GCF_014199435.1 Sphingobium subterraneum
GGCCCAGTCGGCCCGAAGCTGCGATTTTGGCCAGGTTGAAGAACGAACACTGAACGCTTGATTGATTCTACCAGGACCGTTGCTGACCACCGACCTCGTAGATATCGGCTTCCATGGAGCAATTGTAGCTCTCTGCGATGTTGAACATCTCGGAGAGGAGGCTTTGGATTTCCTCATCAAGGGAAATGCCATCCGGATCGGGGTCATAGGCGACGGTCAGTTTGTAATCACAATTGCCGTTTTTTACCATGGCGTAGTCGCGTTCCAGCATCGCCTCAATCCGCTCCCGAGCGGGTTTTCTACCTCTTCCACGCTTGTTGAAGTTCTCGATAATCAGATGCAGGGCGATGCTGGCAGTGGGCGGCTTTTCCGGCAGTTTGGTCTGTGACGGAATAATGTCGAGCGCCCGATAGACGGTCATTCGTGAGACCTTCAGGTCGCGGGCAACGCGGGCCTTGCTGGCGCCGGCGGCAAGGCGACGGCGGATTTCATCGTCATCGACGTTCTTCTTCCGGCCTTTGTAAACGCCTTCGGCGCGCGCCGCTTCGATCCCGGCGCGCTGACGATCCTTGATGAACTTCAGCTCCATATCGGCGACCATGCCGAGTATGGTGATGACCATTCGCCCCATGTCGCCCGCCGTCGTCACCTCTGGCTCAAGGATGCGCAGCGAAGCTCCCTTTTCATCAAGCTCATGCACCAGGTTCAGGACATCGCGCGTGGAGCGGCCGAGCCGGTCGAGCCGCAGCACGACCAGCTCGTCGCCGGTGTGCATAAACTGCATGATCGTTTCCAGTTCCGTGCGCCCGCTCCGCGAGGCCCCCGATCCGGTCTCGGAACGGATAATTTCGCAACCTGCATTCTTGAGGCGGCCAATCTGGATATCCAGATCCTGGTCCGTGGTGCTGACGCGGGCATATCCGATACGAGCCAAGTGCAAAATCCGTCACATTAGGGTGGCTCTTGCAGTGTATCGTCACATTGAGCGCAAACCCACCCTTTTGTGACAGACGAATGGTGTCACTCGGCCCTATCACTCTGGGTGTACCCAAATGTTATAGGCCGATCAGCCGCCTCACGCTGCAAGCCGTCCAAAATCAATCCGGTCGTTCAGGTCGAGGTCGAAGCGGCCATAAGGGTTCACATGACTGTAGATCAACGGCGTGAGACCACGATAATCTTCCGGCGTCATCCGCCCCGCCCACTTCGGCTCAACCAGTACGGTCTGAAGCATGCGGGTGTTCACATACACCAGCGACGCTTGCAGGAGGTGTAGCGCCAGAACGGAGATTTCCTGCTCATGGATGCGGTTGGTGGCGATCTCGCCGCCCTTGCCGAAGAACACGAAACCATTAGCGCCGTTCCAGTTCTCAACCACATTCAGCCCTTCGTGGATCTCGCGGCGGAATGCCTCCTGACGCAAATACCGGCATAGGAAGATTGTTTTGACCGCGCGGCCGAGTTCACTCAGCGCCTTGTAGGTCGGGTGCATCACTTCGGCTCTGGCAAACCGGAGCAGGATCGCTTCCGGATCGGCGGTGCGCGATTGCATGGCAGCGGCATATTTGACCATTTCGTCATATTGTTGCTCGATCTCGTCCCAGTCGATCGGGCTGGAGAGGATCGGCAGTAAATTGGAAAGCCGCGTGCGCATGCCGGCTTGGGGAAGGGCCAGTTTCTGGCGTGCCACTGCTTTCAGCCGCGGGGCAAGCTCAAATCCAAGGAGTCGGCAGAACGCAAAGCCGACTGCGCTCTGGCCGTGGCTATCGACGTACTGGCGCTGGATTTCCATGTCGGTGCAATGGCGCAGCACGCCCTCGATCATGGAGGCGACCTCGGAGGAAGAGCAGCGCTTGAGCTGGGAATAGACGCA
>NZ_JACIJP010000029.1 GCF_014199435.1 Sphingobium subterraneum
AAAAGATCCCATGGGCGCGGGCTGGCGCTGATTGAGGCAGACTGACCTTCCCGCTTTGTCGTGAAGGAGGTTGCCCGTGTCCATCTCGTCCCATGCCGCCGTCAGCACGCAGTTGAACGCCATCTTCGTGTCGCTGGAGCTGAGCCGTTCCACCTGGTTGGTGACGTCGTTGTCACCAGGTCGCGGCGAGCGCATCTCGCGACACCAGGTGAAGGGAGGCGACGTGCCGGCGCTGCTGGAGCGGTTCGCGCAGTTGCAGGTGAAGGCGCGAGAGCGGACGGGCGAGCAGTACCGGCTGGTCGTTATCCAGGAGGCGGGGCTGGACGGCTTCTGGATACACCGTTGCCTCGTGCGCGAGGGCATCGAGAGCCACGTCGTCGATGCCGCGTCGATCGCGGCCTCACGGCGTAGCCGGCGCGCGAAGACGGACAAGCTGGACGGCGAGGCGCTGGTCCGCACGCTGCTCGCCTACAAGCGCGGAGAGCCGCGGGTCTGCGCAATGGTGACGGTACCGAGCGCTGACGACGAGGACCGCCGACGCATCTGTCGTGAGCGGCGCTCGCTCGTGGTCGAACGCATCCGGCACATCAACCGGATCAAGGGATTGCTGTTCGCGCAGGGCGTCGGCGACTATGAACCGCTGCGCACCAACCGGCGTGCGCGGCTGGAGGAACTGGTCACCGGCGACGGTCGGTCGCTGCCGTGCCATGTGAAGCGGGAGATCGAGCGCGAACTGGACCGGCTGGAACTGGTCATGCGCCAGATCAGGGAAGTCGAGCGCGAGCGAGACGCGATGCTGGAGATGGCGACGGACGAAGCCGCTGAGCCGGCGAGCGCGCGGCTTCTCCAACTGCGCGGCATTGGCCCAGAATTCGCCGGCGTGCTATACGCTGAGGCATTCTTCCGCAGCTTCAGCAACCGGCGGCAGGTCGCCTGCTATGCGGGTCTCGCGCCATCCCCATGGCAAAGCGGCAACATGGACCGCGAGCAGGGCGTGTCAAAGGCCGGCAACAAGCGGTTGCGCACCACCATGATCCAGGTCGCTTGGCTATGGCTGCGGCATCAGCCGGATTCGGAGCTGGCGCGCTGGTATGCGGACCGGGTGCAGGCGAACGGTGGACGGGTGAGGCGCGTGATGATCGTGGCGCTCGCCCGCAAGCTGCTGATCGCGCTGTGGCAGTTCAGTTCGGCCGGCGTCGTGCCGAAGGGCGCGCTACTGAAGGCGGCCTGAGCAAGCTACCCGATACGAGTTCCCGCAGGGCATCGTCCCTGCCGGATCCAGGTGGACGGACCGTCGGCCCCTCTTGGCTTTACCCGCCGACAAAAAGGTTGGTCCCGTCTCCTGAGCCAGACCCGACGCAAGCGGGATTGTGGTGCGGCCGCGCACGAGCGGCGACCGGATGTGAGGTTAGAGCGGACCGGTCAACGGGACGCTTGTTGCAACAGGCTCAGACCATGGATCGCGCTGTACGGAGACAACCAATGGAATGAACGACACAGGGCTTTCAGCCGATCTCTCCACAGCCAAGCTTGGCAAGCAAAGCGCCCGTGCAATGGTTCCGCACAGGCGCTTGACTCGATAATCCCCATGTGAGGGGGC
>NZ_JACIJP010000030.1 GCF_014199435.1 Sphingobium subterraneum
CTCGGCAGAAAGGCTTCAAGGTGGACGACTTTTACGCCGCCCGCAGCAGGACTATCCCGCCGCTACCGTGGTCGAATATTGCTCCGCCGTTCTCACCACCGTGCACTTGGCAATCGAAATACCCTCGCGGCGCAGTTGATGCCAGACCTTGCGCGCGCCGTAGAGGCCAAAGCTGTTCTCGTGCACGCGCTTGATATGCTCGCGCATGTCGTCATCGCGCCGGGCACGTGCTGAACGCCTGGCGGGGTCGGCCAGACGGGCAGCATGTTCACGATAGGAGGACGGGGCGATCGCCAGTTCGCGGCAGATCGGCTCGATACCCAAGTCCTCGCGATGCGCGTCGATGAACGACATCATCACCTCTCGCGGCGGTCGAGCTCCGCCAGCGCAAAATACGCCGATGCCTTGCGCAGGATCTCGTTCGCGCGCCGCAGCTCCTTTACCTCGCGCTCGAGCAGCTTGATCCTGGCCTTCTCATCAGCGGCAAGCGCCGCTGGCCCCGCTCGTCGGCTCGCCTCCTCGCGGCACCAGCGGCGCAGCGTCTCGGCCGTACAGCCAATCTTGGCGGCAATCGAAGACATCGCCTCCCACTCCGAACCGTAATCGGCGCGATGTTCGCCAACCATACGCACTGCACGATCGCGGATCTCAGGTGAAAACTTGTTCCGGGTTCTACTCATAACGAAAGCTCCTTCTCATAAATCGGAGCCTCCGGAAAACCCGGGGCGCTTCACTCCTCGGCCTGCAAGGATTAGCGGGAGAAGGATGGGGGCGGTCGCCCGCCCCCATCCCCATATCCTTAGCGGTGCTGCGCTTCGCCCGAATGGTCGGCATGATCGCCGGCCTTCTTGGCATCCTTGCAGCAGTCCGCGCCCTCCTTACAGCACGCCATATCGGCGCAACAAGTGGCCGTAGCGGCCATCGCGGTGGTCGAGAGAGTCAGCGCGATGGCCGCGCCGATGATCTTGATCGTGGTCATTAATATCTCCGAAATTGATTGAGTGCGTTGGTCGGTGTCACGCAGCTCGCGGAGGGGGCGTCGCCGGCGCGCGGGCCAGCCCGGCCAGATTGGCCTGGCGCCCGGGCCAGGGAACGATAGCGGCGAAGGGGAGCGGCGCTACGTGAGCGATCGGCTCGCCCTGAAAGGCACTGGCGCAGGGCATCGAGCAGGCTGGCGCGGGTGCTTTGTTGTCTGGTGCGCGATGACTCTTGCCCTCGCAATCGACCATCGTCGCCGCGCTCGGAACGGCCGCGACGGCAACGGCCTCGCAGAGCGGCCCGACCCGCAAGACCAGCATCAATGCCAACACGGCGAACAGCGCCGTGCGCGCGAGGGTGGGGAGCGGGAAAGCGCGAAGCATCATTACCTTGCGTTTAGACAATTGGGCCCAGTCGGCCCGAAGCTGCGATTTTGGCCAGGTTGAAGAACGAACACTGAACGCTTGATTGATTCTACCAGGACCGTTGCTGACCACCGACC
>NZ_JACIJP010000031.1 GCF_014199435.1 Sphingobium subterraneum
TTACCGATCCGGTCCCCGCCAAGCAGGAACGCCGCTACGCCAAGCTGGGCGTCGACGCCTTCCACGGGCTAGCGCGCTTCGCAAGCCCGGACGCGGTCGCGGTCGACGGTCGGACGTTGCAGGCCCAGCATATCCTGATCGCAACCGGCGCGGGGCCGATCCCGCTCGGCATTCCAGGCGAGGAGCTGGTCAGCACGAGCGACGCTTTCCTCGAGCTGGAGACGCTGCCGCGCCGGATCGTGCTGATCGGCGGCGGCTATGTCGCCGCGGAGTTCTCGCATCTGGCCGCACGTGCCGGCGCCGAAGTCACGATCCTGCAGCGCGCTAGCCGGCTGCTGCCGCATTTCGATCCCGACCTGGTGGGCTGGCTCACACCGCGGTTCACGGCGCTCGGCATTCGCATCGAGACCGGCACCGCGGTCACACGGGTCGAGCGGAACGGGGACGGCCTGCAGGTGCGTGCCTCTCGCCAGGGAGCGCCGGACCTGGAGGTCGCCTGCGATCTCGTCATTCATGCTGCCGGGCGTCGTCCCGATCTCGGCAGCCTCGACCTGTCCACCGGGCAGGTCGCGGTGCAAGACGGACGACTGCAGCTCGATGCGCATCTGCGCAGCATTTCCAACCCGCGGGTCTATGCCGCCGGTGACGCCGCCGGCGTCGGGCCGCCCCTGACCCCGGTGTCGAGCCACGACGCGAAGATCGTCGCCGCGAACCTCCTGCAAGGTCCATCGCGCGAGCCCGACTATCGCGGTGTTCCGAGCGTCGCCTTCACCGTGCCGCCGATCGCCGCCGTCGGGCTTTCGGAAGAGGCGGCGCGCCGCAGCGGCCTCAAGTTCCGGGTTAACGCGGCCTCGACGCCGGACTGGTTCACCGCCCGCCGGCTCGCCGAGCCGGTCTATGGCCACAAAGTTCTGATCGACGAGCGGACGGACCTCGTCCTCGGCGCGCATCTCGTCGGGCCGAACGCCGACGAGGTGATCAACCTTTTCGGCCTGGCCATCCGCCACGGCCTCACCGCGGCCGATCTACGCTCCACCATGTTTGCCTATCCGACCGGCGCCTCGGATATCGGCTACATGCTCTAGGCGACGCCGCGCACGATCCGTCACCAGTGCTCGCCCGCGGGCGGGCGGCAGCCTGTCGCGAAAGACGATAGCGGGCTGTCGCCCGCCTGATCTGCGGACGCCGCTGACGCGGCGGCGCTACTTTTTGGGCCTCCCTTCCGACGCGGAGGTGGTCGGCGCTCCCTGCTAGGCCCGCCACGGCGGGCTGCAAGCCCCGGCTTCGCCGGGCTGCTCCATTTCATTTCGCCCCTGCGGGTGCAGCCCGCCGCTCGAACGGGCCTCTTCGGTCGCTCTCGCCGCCCACCCCCGCCTCGGGGGAGGCCGATGCGGTTTTTGGGCAGTGCTGGAGGCAGCCGATGGTTTTCTTCCTCGAACCCCGGATTGGGGCTGGACTGTCAGGATAT
>NZ_JACIJP010000032.1 GCF_014199435.1 Sphingobium subterraneum
AAAATCCAGCCGGCTGCTTAAACCATCGAAATGAGGGGTCCCTTTTAGACGCCGATCACCCCGCTAACGGGGTCCTTTTTGCACGCCGATCCACACTCCCCATGTGCCGATTGAAATTCATCAGTCCGATCCACAATCTTACGCTGTAGCTGCAGACTTTCTCAACGTCGCAGACGTTGAAGTGGTCTCGCTGCAGCATGAGTTCGGTATTTTCGGGGGGAATGCAGGAGACCATATCCTTGAGCTGGTTCAGCGGCTCAGGACACCGCTGGTAACGACCTTGCACACAGTGTTGGCAGCCCCCGATGAAGCCCAGCGCCGGGTAATGAACGCCCTGATAAGGAGTTCGGCCCGCCTTGTCGTGATGGCTGAAAAAGGACGCCAGATTCTGCAGACCGTATATGAGGTTCCCAACGAGCAGATCGCGGTCATACCGCACGGCGTGCCGGACCGGCCCTTCCTCGATCCCGCCATGGCGAAACACGACCTGGGTCTGGCCGACCGGACGCTGCTTATGACTTTCGGCCTTCTTGGCCCCGGAAAGGGGATCGAGACGGCCATTCATGCGCTTCCGGCACTGGTCCGAAACCATCCAAAGCTCATTTACATGGTTGTCGGCGCAACCCATCCCAATCTCGTCCGGCATGAGGGTGAGCGCTATCGGGACAGTCTCGTCGCTCTCGCTGCAGATCTGGGGGTCAGCGACCATGTCCTGTTCGTTGACGAGTACCTCTCAATCGAGGATTTGCTGAAATATCTGACGGCTTGCGACATCTACGTCTCGCCCTATCCGAACGCGGCACAAATCACTTCTGGCACCCTCGCCTATGCCGTCGCACTCGGAAAAGCTGTGGTTTCAACACCATTCTGGCATGCGCAGGAACTGCTTTCGGATGGTTGCGGGATGCTGTTTTCATTCGGCGAAGCGGACGCGTTATCCACCGCAGTTGCGCAATTGATTGAAGATGACAGTCTGCGCAGCGCAATGCGGACACGCGCTTATGCCCGCGGTCGGGAAATGGTCTGGCCAAGTGTAGCGGAACAATATCTCGACGTCTTTTCCAAAGTGAGGTTCGAGCGGCGTTCAGCGGGCGCGATGGTAATTCCCTTTCCTGCAAGTGTTGGAGAGCATGATCGCCTGCCGCCTGTTTCGACCACTCACCTCGCCTCGCTCACCGATGGCGTCGGACTTGTACAACACACCAAATTTGCAGTTCCAGATCGCCGGCATGGCTATTGTCTGGACGACAATGCACGCGCGCTGCTGGTTATGAGCGAACTGGCGGGGCTCGTTCCGCTAACGCCTCAGGAAGACCAGATGACCCTTACTTAGGGTCGTGCGGCTGAGCGGAACAGGAAAGTGTCGTAAGGGGCATTATTTCCTTTCAAAAGTCCCATTCGGAATTAGGTTGGCGTAGCGGTCTGAG
>NZ_JACIJP010000033.1 GCF_014199435.1 Sphingobium subterraneum
TAACAGGCTGCGGAAAAAGGCTTCCGTTTTTGGTCGATAGGTGATTCAGATTTTCCAGCGGGATTGGTGCTGGGGATGGCGATGCGCGGTTCAGATGTTCGGACGGAAGGCTTGTTTTCGTACGTGAGTTGCGAGGCGCGGGTGCCCGATGGTCATCCGCTACGGCCGATCCGAGCGATCGTGGACGAGGCACTTGAAGTGCTGTCGCCAGAGTTTTCCAAGCTCTATTCGCAGATTGGCCGCCCGTCGATCCCGCCGGAGAAGCTGCTGCGGGCGTTGCTGGTGCAGGCGTTCTATTCGGTGCGTTCCGAGCGGCAGTTGATGGAGCAGCTGGATTACAACCTGATGTTCCGCTGGTTTGTCGGGCTGTCGATGGATGCGCCGATCTGGGATGTGACGGTGTTCACCAAGAACCGCGACCGCCTGCTCGAGGGCGATGTGGCCGCCAGGTTCATGGCGGCGGTCCTGGGGCAACCTCGGGTCAAGGCGCTGCTGTCGGAGGATCATTTCTCGGTAGATGGCACACTGATCGAAGCCTGGGCCAGCATGAAGAGCTTCAAGCCGAAGGGTGGCGCTGAAGGGGACGGCCAGGATGGGGGCGGCCCCGACGATGGCGCCGGCCCGGCATCGGCCAGCGCGCCAAAGCGCAATGGCCGCAATGCCGAGCGCGATTTTCATGGCGAGAAGCGCAGCAACGATACCCATGCTTCCAGCACTGACCCCGATGCCAGGCTGTTCAAGAAGGCCCGGGGCCAGGCGGCCAGGCTCTGCCACATGGGGCATATGCTGATGGAGAACCGCCACGGCTTGATCGTCGATACGATGCTCACCCATGCCACCGGCACTGCCGAGCGCGAGGCGGCGCTTGTCATGCTGGAGCGCATGAATGGGCGCCACCGGATCACGCTGGCAGCGGATAAGGCCTATGACGTGGCCGACTTCATTGCAAAGTTGCGGGCTCTGAACGTTACCCCGCACGTGGCACAGAACAACACCAACCGGCGTTCGGCCATTGACGGCCGCACCACCCGCCATCCGGGCTATGTGGTAAGCCAGCGCATTCGCAAACGCATCGAGGAAGGCTTTGGCTGGATGAAGACTTACGGGGGCATGCGCAAAACCCGTCACGTGGGCAATCCGCGGGTTGCCTGGACCTTCACGTTGACCGCTGCCGCATGCAACCTGGTTCGGCTGCCCAAGCTCCTGGCGGCGGCGTGAGCATGCCCGGAATCCGACCAGAAATGCCCCAAGAGGTCGGAATTGTCCCGAAAAACGACGCCAAATCGCCTCCCAAACGATCAACATCCCGAAAATCAGCCAAGGCGTCGGACCGTAGGCAGACTATTTCCGCAGCCTG
>NZ_JACIJP010000034.1 GCF_014199435.1 Sphingobium subterraneum
CCCGCCTTTCTGATCGCAGGCCTCGAAGGGTGTAGCGGGCAGAGGCTGCATGGCCGCGAGATCGCGCTGCAGCCGCTCACCGATCGTCTCGCTCTGCCCGCGCACCTTGTCCTGCTGGCGCTTGCGGCATTGCTCCTCCAGCCACAGGTTGAACGCCTCCCAGGTCGGGAACTTCGGGATCGGCACCATGAAGTTGCGCCGGCAATAGCCTACCAGCCCCTCCACATTGCCTTTCTCGTTCCCCTTGCCCGGGCGAGCATAGCGGTCGCGGATCACGTAATGTGACAGGAAAGCGCTGAACAGCGTGGCACGCTGCCGCGTGCCGTCGGGCAGGATCTTCGTCACAAGGCAGCGATCGTTGTCATAGACGATCGAGCGCGGTACCGCGCCGAAAAACGCGAAGGCATGCACGTGTCCGTCCACCCAGGCCTCCGCCACCGCCGCCGGATAGGCCCGCACATAGCAGGCATCACTGTGCGGCAGATCGAGCGCGAAGAAGTAGGCCTTCTGCTCCACCCCGCCGATCTCCACCAGCGCTTCCCCGAAATCGGCCTGCGCATCTCCCGCAGGGTGCGCCAGCGGCACGAACATCTCCCGGCTGCGCTGTTCGCGCTCCCGGATGTAATCCTTGATGATCGTATAGCCGCCGGTGAAACCATGCTCGGTGCGCAAACGGTCGAATACCCGCTTCGCCGTATGGCGTTGCTTGCGCGGGACACTGCGGTCACCCTCAAGCCATCCATCAATGATCGCCACAAACCCGTCCAGCTTCGGGCGCTGCGGTACGGACTGGCGCCGGTAACCCGGCGGCGATGAAAACGACAGCATCTTGCGTACCGTTTCGCGCGACACATTGAAACGCTTCGCCGCCGCCCGTTGGCTCATGCCATCCGCGCAAGCCAGACGGACCTGAAGATAAAGTTCCACGCTGTAGATCCCCACACCTCCCTGACTCGGCAGAAAGGCTTCAAGGTGGACGACTTTTACGCCGCCCGCAGCAGGACTATCCCGCCGCTACCGTGGTCGAATATTGCTCCGCCGTTCTCA